>NZ_LJAL01000001.1 GCF_001419985.1 Loktanella sp. 5RATIMAR09
TGGTGTGGCTCCTTCAAATTTAGGTTTGGGCGGCGGGGCAGGCCCCGCCCTACGGGGTGTTGGGTAGGGCGGGGTTCACCCCGCCATCCCGATTAAGCGTATTTTGCCTGGATCTCTTCCGAGATGTTGCTTGGCACTGGATCGTAGTGGTCAAACTGCATCGTAAACTGCGCACGGCCCGAAGACATGGACCGCAGTGTGTTGATGTAGCCGAACATGTTCGCCAGAGGCACCATCGCGTCGATGACAATCGCGTTGCCGCGTGTGTCCTGACCCTGCACCATGCCGCGGCGTGATGTCAGGTCACCGATGATCCCGCCGGTATACTCCTCGGGTGTTACCACCTCGACCTTCATGATCGGTTCGAGCAGTTTCGCGCCAGCTTTGCGCATGCCTTCACGCATACACATACGGGCCGCGATTTCGAACGCCATGATGGAGGAGTCAACATCGTGGAACTTACCGTCGATCAAGGCCACCTTGAAGTCGATCACGGGGAAGCCAGCCAACGGGCCGTTATCCATGACAGACAGGATGCCTTTTTCAACACCGGGGATGTATTCCTTCGGCACGGCACCACCAACGATGCGGCTTTCAAACGAATACCCCTCGCCTGGAACTGTCGGCGAGATGATCATCTTCACTTCAGCGTACTGACCCGAACCACCAGACTGCTTCTTGTGCGTATAGGTGTGCTCGACTTCGTGGCCGATGGTCTCGCGGTAGGCCACTTGCGGCGCACCGATGTTCGCTTCGACCTTGAACTCGCGCTTCATGCGGTCGACCAGAATGTCGAGGTGCAATTCGCCCATGCCCTTCATGATGGTCTGACCGGATTCCAGATCGGTTTCGACACGGAAGGATGGATCTTCTGCCGCCAGACGCGCCAGAGCGATACCCATCTTCTCTTGGTCGGCCTTTGTTTTCGGCTCGACCGCAATCTCGATCACCGGATCGGGGAAGGTCATTGTTTCGAGAACAACAGGATCGGCTGCATCACAAAGTGTGTCACCGGTTGTTGTGTTCTTCAGACCACCCAGTGCGATAATGTCACCTGCCCAAGCTTCGCTGATCTCTTCGCGGTTGTTGGAGTGCATCATCATCATGCGGCCCACACGCTCTTTGTTACCCTTGGTAGAGTTGAGCATGGTGTCACCCTTCATCAGCTTACCGGAGTAAATCCGTGTAAACGTCAAAGAGCCCACAAACGGGTCGTTCATGATTTTGAACGCAAGGCCGGAGAACGCCATGTTGTCATCCGCACGACGCGGGATGTTGCGTGTCTCTGTCTCGTCGCCGGGCTTGAAGCCCATGTAGTCAACGACGTCCATCGGGCTTGGCAGATAATCGACAACTGCGTTCAACAGAGGCTGAACACCTTTGTTCTTGAACGCAGAACCACCCAGCACAGGAACGAATGCCATCGCCAGCGTCCCCTTGCGGAGCAGCTTGCGCAGTGTTGGCACGTCAGGCTCGTTGCCTTCAAGGTATTCCATCATCGCGTCGTCGTCCATTTCGACGGCGGCTTCGATCATCTTGCCACGCCACTCGTCAGCCATGTCCTTGAGGCTGTCGCGGACGGGCGCTTTGATCCAGGACGCACCCAGATCTTCACCCTGCCACAACCACTCTTCCATGGTCACGAGGTCAATGAGGCCTTCCAGTTCGGTTTCGGCACCGATTGGAATACCCACTGGGACAGCTTTTGCGCCAGTACGGTCTTCGATCATGCGCACGCAGTTAAAGAAGTCTGCGCCGATCTTGTCCATCTTGTTGACGAAAACCATACGCGGGACTTTGTAGCGGTCGGCCTGACGCCAAACAGTCTCTGTTTGCGGCTCGACACCAGCGTTGGCGTCAAGAACACAAACCGCACCGTCAAGCACGGCCAGTGAACGCTCGACTTCGATGGTGAAGTCAACGTGGCCGGGGGTGTCGATAATGTTCAGGCGGTGCTTGGGGCTGTCAGGCTCAACGCCATTTTCAGTGCGCTCCCAGAACGTGGTCGTCGCAGCAGAGGTGATCGTGATGCCACGTTCCTGCTCTTGCTCCATCCAGTCCATGGTGGCGGCGCCATCGTGCACTTCGCCGATGTTGTGGGATTTACCGGTGTAATACAGGATACGCTCGGAACAGGTGGTCTTACCTGCATCGATGTGCGCCATGATCCCGAAGTTACGGTAAAGTTCGAGGGGGTAATCGCGTGCCATTGTGGTGCTTTCCTCTTACCAGCGGTAGTGGCTGAACGCTTTGTTCGCGTCGGCCATTTTGTGGGTGTCTTCACGCTTTTTAACGGCTGTGCCGCGGCCGTTGACCGCATCCATCAGCTCGCCTGCAAGGCGCTCTTCCATGGTGTTTTCGTTGCGCTTTTTCGCTGCAGCGATGAGCCAGCGGATCGCCAGCGCTTCGCGGCGCTCGGGGCGCACTTCAACAGGCACCTGATATGTCGCACCACCGACGCGGCGCGAACGCACTTCGACGGCTGGCTTGATGTTATCAAGGCTCTCGTGGAACACCTCTACAGGGGATTTCTTCAGCTTGTCTTCAACGCGATCAAAAGCGTTATAGACGATACGTTCGGCAACGGATTTTTTACCGTCAACCATCAGGTTGTTCATGAACTTTGTCAGAACGATATCACCAAACTTTGCGTCTGGCAGAACTTCGCGTTTTTCAGCGGCGTGACGACGTGACATGCGCTTCTCTCTTTTGTTTCGGGCGTGTCGGGAAAGCCCCCGACCTACGGATTATCGGTAGGGCGGGGCCTGCCCCGCCATCCCGGAAATTACTTCGGACGCTTCGCGCCGTACTTGGAACGACGCTGCTTGCGGTCTTTGACACCTTGGGTATCAAGCACACCGCGCAGAATGTGGTAACGCACACCTGGAAGGTCTTTTACACGGCCGCCGCGGATCAGAACCACAGAGTGTTCCTGAAGGTTGTGGCTTTCACCGGGGATGTAAGAGATGACCTCAAAGCCGTTTGTCAGGCGCACTTTGGCAACCTTACGCATCGCCGAGTTCGGCTTCTTTGGTGTCGTGGTGTAAACACGTGTGCAGACGCCGCGCTTCTGCGGGCAGCCTTCCATGTGCTGAGATTTGGATCGTGTGACTTTTGGCTGGCGCGGCTTGCGGATCAGCTGCTGAATCGTTGGCATCGTTTGATGTTCCCATCTATTCACATTTTGCGTCCGGCAAACGCGGGTTTCAAAAAATATGCTTCCAGTTCGGAAAGCACAAAAATTCCGCAGTCGAACCCTTACCGGAGGTTCGGTGCGGTGAGCTCCAGAGGAACAAAGCTGTAAAAGCGCTCGGTTCTTGGCCACTACGTGGTATGATATCGGGACGACGGGGATTGCCCCCAGCCCGGATGAGCGGCGTATAGGGGGAGTCTCTTGGCCTGTCAACAGCGCCGCGACACCCACGCGTCTTCTGCGTCGCATGCCTGCAATTCCACCTCTGTTATCCCATATCATGCGGGCCTTATTGCCTAGCAGATCACACTAGCCCCAAGTCATGGCCCAAGGCGCGCCCGGCGTGCCGTCCAATACAAACACCCTTTGTAGGAGACCCACACATGATGCGGTTTACAGTCAGCCTTGTGGCACTTGCCACCCTCTCCGCCTGCGCAGCAACAACAGTCGCGCCCACTGCCCCAACCGTCTCGGCCCGCGATGTCGATAACGCCATGTTCGAGGCAGAGCGTATCGCAGTTCTTCCACTCACCCCCCTGTCCGACCTGCCCTCCGGCGGCGTCACCTACCGTGGTCACGTCGGGGCGGATGTTACGGGGGACGCGCAGGGCAGTATTCTGGGCGATATGACAATGCTGGTCGATTTCGGCGACAACGATATTTCTGGCAACGTCACCAATATCAACCTGATTGACCCCGACGGCACCCCGAACCAGCGGTTTGGTGGCAGCCTTGGCATTACCGGCACCGAAACACGTGGTGATCTCGATGCCTTTGCATCCGGCCAGATCTCGGGTGTTAATAACGACGGATTTGCCGTTGACAGCCAGATGGTGCTGACACTCGACGGGACGGTGCGCGATAACTTCAGGGAAGGCGACGCCGTCTTTGGGTCCGCAACCGGTTTCGCGACAGGAGATTTCAACATGGACGTGAATGGTGTGTTCTTTGGCACCGCGAACTAGGGCAACCTATCTGATCCGGTCCGGAACCATCCGGTTCCGGATTCGCAGCTTGGTTTCCCGATAAAGCGTGAACAGCCCCGTTGCGACAACGATGACACCGCCTGTCAACGCCAGCGCATTGGGCCATTCGCCAAACACAACCACCCCGAGGACCAGTGCAACGAGAAGGCTGGTGTACCGGAACGGCGCCACAAACGCGATGTCCCCGAAACGCATGGCACTGACCGACGCGATATACCCGAAGATCAGGAACCCAGTCGCACCGGCCAGCTGCATTCCGGAGAGCGTGGTAAAGGGCTGCCATTCCACAAAAAGAGAGCCAACACCGCCAAGCCCTGTCACACCGACCGCCGCGACAAGGGCGACAAAGACAGACGGCACGCTGCGCGACATCCTGCGCACCGCGATATCGCGCAATGTGACACAGGCCACCGCACCGAGCGCATAAATGCTGTAGGCGCTGAAATCCGCGCCCCCCGGCTGGATAATCAAAAGAACACCGCAAAAACCAACGATAATGGCCGAAAGCCTGCGCCAGCCCAAAGGCTCGCGCAGGAAAAGCGCCGCAGCCAAAGCAACAGAAAGCGGTAGGACCTGCAAAATCGCACTGACATTCGCGATGGGCATGTTGAACAACGCGGTCAGAAAAAAATAGGTGCCGCCGATCTCGCCCGCGGTCCGCAGGATCACAAGACCCCAATCCCGCGCAGGGAATGTGAAGCGAAGCTGCCCCAGCACCTTGCACATAACGACAAGGAAAACGACGGCCCCGAGACCGCGAAGAAAGATCGCCTGAAACAAGGGAATTTCATCCGCCAACGACTTCATGAAAGCGTCGTTAAGCGTATAGGCGCACATCGCCCCCATCATCAAAAGCGCCCCGCGGATGTTGTCGGATAGAACAGGCATTATGCGGTGCCCTTCAGCGCAGCGAAAAGAACCATGGCACGACATCTGAAAATGCATCCGGTGTGAGCATGCCCGGACGGACTGTAAACTGTGCCATGCGTCCGGCAAACAGGTCTGGTTTCACGTATCGTTCTATGACGTGGTAAAAGTTGCGGTTTGTGTAATCATCAAAAAGGACAGTCGTTTCCTGCTTGATGTTCATCATGACAGCCGCAAAGCATGCCGTCCGCATACGCCCATCTATAAGAACAAGGTCAGGTTGATCGCGCGTTGACTCTTCCCAGACAGAAAGCGGGTAACGCCAGAACTGCCCCCAATTCCTTGCATTCTTGGGATAACCCCATTCCTTGGTTGGCCCCATAAAAACAGGAAAGACCCGCGCAGACGGGCGTCCGTGAAAACGGTCATTAAGCCGTTCAGTCAGCATCTCTGCCCATTGCTGATCAGATTCAACCGAAACACACGGCTTGCCATACTCTGCCGCCAGAACGGTAGAGCCCCCACTCCCGTATTCGAGGATCGTACCGGCCTCCCGGTAACGCTCTTTGACGAACGCGTTTTCTTCCTCAGGGAAGGTCAGTTCGAAAGCGGGCTTTTCAGTGTTTTCCAGCGTGTCTGCCAAAGTATTTCTCCCGCGTGAACGAAAGATGTCACCGCGTCAGATATCGGTACACGCCGCATGGCATTCAGACAAGTCACCCACGGCAGCTTGAACCTATTTCATCGCAGCACATGCACCGCACATTTTGCGTGGCGCACAACCTTGGCCGCAGTCGAGCCCAGCAGATAGTCCTGCATCTCCGGCTGATGGCTGGCGATGATGATCAGATCAACACCGTTCTTTTCGGCAAAACCCAGTATGGTGCGGGAGGCGTGACCATCCACCACGACAGCGGTCGCATTGTCGACATCCGCCACCAATGACTTGAGGTTCTCGACCATCTCGGCCTTCGCCGCCTCCAGATGGCCCGGAGGCAGGTATTGCGTCGCATATTGCGGAAGCTGCTCGATGACGTGCAGGCAGGTGATTGCACCGCCCGCGCCGCACAAGACCTTGGCGATTTCCATCGCACCTTGGGCATTGCGGTCCGCTTCGAATGAGACGGGAACAAGGATATTCTTGTACATCGGGTTTTCCTTTTGTTGCTGGCCCCAGCCTATCAGCGCGCAGAGGCGCACTCTTTGATCTGGGTCAGTCCAAAAAAGGAAATGCAAGGCAGCAGGCTGGCCGCTGCCTTGCGCAAATACTAATGCTGCTCCGGCACCAGAATCTCGCGTTTGCCGACGTGGTTGGCGGAACTCACCACGCCCTCGTCTTCCATCTGCTCCACCAATCGGGCGGCCTTGTTATACCCAATCGCAAGTTTGCGCTGGATATAAGAGGTCGAGCATTTGCGATCCTTGATGACAATCGCGACCGCCGTATCGTAGAGCGCGTTTTCGCTATCGGACCCATCGCCCAGACCAAGCACCAGATCAATGCTGCTTTCCTGATCGTCAGACGGCCCATCAACAACACCGGACATATACTCGGGCGGGCCAAAGCCTTTGAGGTGGTTGACGATTTCCTCAACCTCTTCGTCACTGACAAACGGCCCATGCACGCGGGTGATCTTGGACCCGCCCGCCATATAAAGCATGTCACCCATGCCCAGCAGTTGTTCTGCCCCCATTTCACCCAAAATCGTCCGGCTGTCGATTTTCGAGGTCACCTGGAAAGAAATCCTTGTGGGAAAGTTCGCTTTGATCGTACCGGTGATGACATCCACCGAAGGACGCTGCGTCGCCATGATCAGGTGAATACCCGAGGCACGCGCCATCTGCGCAAGGCGCTGAATGCAGGCCTCGATCTCCTTGCCCGCAACCATCATCAGGTCGGCCATCTCATCGACGATCACGACGATGTAAGGCAAAACCTCCGGCTGGAATTCCTCGGTCTCGAAAATCGGATCGCCGGTTTCATCGTCAAAGCCTGTCTGCACCGTGCGGCTGAACGTCTCGCCCTTGGCCAGCGCATCCTTCACGCGGCCATTAAAACCATCAATATTCCGCACGCCCATCTTGGACATCTTGCGATAGCGTTCTTCCATCTCGCCCACGACCCATTTGAGGGCGACAACCGCCTTTTTCGGGTCTGTCACAACAGGCGATAGCAGATGCGGGATGCCGTCATAGACGCTCAGTTCCAGCATCTTGGGGTCGATCATGATCATCCGGCATTCTTCAGGGCTCAGCTTATAAAGCAGCGACAGGATCATCGTGTTGATCGCCACCGATTTACCCGAACCCGTTGTACCGGCAATCAGCAGGTGAGGCATCTTGGCAAGGTTTGCGATGATCGGTTCACCACCAATATCCTTGCCCAGCGCCAAGGGCAGTTTCTGGTTGCCGTCACCGAAATCACGGTGCGACAGGATTTCGCGCAGAACCACTTTTTCACGGTTCTCGTTCGGCAATTCGATACCGATCACAGACCGGCCCGGCACGGTGGATACACGGGCAGAGAGCGCCGACATCGAACGTGCGATGTCATCTGACAGGCCGATCACGCGGCTGGCCTTCAACCCCGGCGCGGGCTCCAGCTCGTACATGGTGACAACAGGACCGGGGCGCACCGACACGATCTCGCCCTTAACACCGTAATCATCCAGCACACTTTCCAGCATGCGGGCGTTCTCTTCCAAGGCCTCATCGCTCAGGTGATGGCGCTGGATTTCAATCGGGTTCATCAATAGGCCCAGCGGTGGGTGCTCATAGGCGGCGTACTTATCGTCGAACTTCAGCGCAGGTTGCGCTTCGGCCTGCGCCTGACGTGAGGGTTGTGGCGCACGTTTGGGCGGGTGCTGGACAACGCTGCGTGGCTCGGGCGCAGGCGGTGTGGGCACGCGCACTTCAGGGATGGGCATATGCGGTGCGGCCATGCGTTCCATCCCATCCGCACGGTCCATCACCATTTCGCCCGCGCTTTCCAGCACTGCGTCAGCCACGCTTTCCATTACCGAATCTTCTTCCTGCGGTGCAAAGACCAGCGGCTTCGGGCCGCGCCCTGCGGTCAGCGAAGGCTCAATCCGGACACCTGTGGGGGATGGCGGGATCGCACGGTTCTTGATCGCATCCGCGATCCGCGCACTCACACGCTCTGCGCCGCCTGCGGCAGGCACACCATGCGCGACAGGTTCCCGTGTCACCAATTCGGGTTCCGGCATCGGATCATTGCGTTTGAGCAGACCAGACAGGAAACCGCCCTGCGGCTCTGGCGCTGCGGTGGCACGGGCCGGAGCGGTCAGCGGTGGGGCGGGTGGCATTTTTGGTGCCGTTACAGGTGGCTGCGAGGTGGGCATGACTGGGTTGGCGCGCACGACGGCTGCGGCACGCGCGCGCGCATCCTCAGCCAGTGGTGGCACCGAGAAGGGATCGTCCACAGCAGGTTCCTGCCTGCGAGCGGCACGGATCTCATGCATTTGTTCGCGGCGGGCCTGTACGGTTGCAGTCATCCCCTGTGCGGCCTGCGCAGAGAGCGCGGCCCCTTTGCCAAGAACACGCAGGACCATCGCATAAAGCATCACGGTGCCCAAAAAGACAAAGCGCCCGCCCGTTTTCAATTCAGGACGCGTAAATCCAAGAACAAATGCCATCAGGGCCAACAGCGCCACACCGGTCAGGAACGACAACAGCTTTACCCCGAAGATCGCACCGAACGGCACAATCGTCAGGATCACGCCAAGAACAGTATCGCCAAACAGCCCGCCCAGACCAAAGTTTGCAGGCCAGTCCACACCGGGCGTCAGAGTTGCGGCATGCACCGACGCAAGCACAATCGCAACCGGCGCAAAGATCACACGGCCAATGGCGCGTTCTTGGCCGTGATGCAGAACAAAGCGCAAACCCCATGTCAGCAAGATCACAGGCATGACCCAAGTGCCCAGACCGATCACCATCATCAAAGGTGCCGCAACCGATGCGCCAAAATGGCCCAACCAGTTTTGCACGGGCGCATCTGTTGCAGAAATCCAGCTTGGATCATCAGGAGAATAGCTGCCCACCATCACGGCGATCAACAGACCCAGACAGATCAGGCCAATACCCAAGAGCTCTTTGCTGCGTTTCTCGATCGCGGCCTGTGTGGTGCTGTCCAAAAGCGGGTCGCGCCGCCGGGATTGGTAAGATGCCATTACTCTTGTTCCTCAACCATATAGACAGTCGCGGATCAGGGTCAGACCGCGCTGCATTTCTTGTGTTGGGGCCACCATGGCGACCCGGATATATGTCTTGCCGGGGTTGTCCCCGTTTGTCTCTCTGCTCAGATATGCGCCGGGCAGCACCCGCACACCGGTTTCCTGCCACAGCTTGACGGCGGATGTTTCGCCATCGTCAGTCGGCAACCACAAAAAGAAACCCGCCTGCGGGGATTGATAGCCGTCAACATGGCCCAGAATATCATCCGCAATTTCGTACTTGCGGTGATACAGGGCGCGGTTTTCGATCACATGCGCCTCATCACTCCACGCAGCAGCCGCGACCGCCTGCAACGGCTCGGGTAGCGGCGCACCGGCAAAGGCGCGCAATAGACGGACACGTTCCATCGACTTTGGCCCGCCCGCGCAGAAACCGGACCGCAGACCCGGCAGGTTCGAGCGTTTGGACAGCGAATGAAAGATCACAACCCGTTCAGGATCGGCCCCCATCTGTTTCGCAACCTGCAAGGCACCGGGGGGCGGCGTATCGCGGTAAATCTCGGAATAGCACTCATCCGCAAAAATGATGAAATCATGCTTCTCGGCCAGCGTGATCAGATTGCGCCAATAGTCCTCGTCCGCCACAGCGCCTTGGGGGTTGGCGGGCGAGCAGATATAGGCAATGGCCGTGCGGTCCAGAATATCGGCAGGTAACGCATGAAAGTCAGGCAAATGACCGGTTTCGATCGTGGCGGGCACATAAACCGCCTCGGCCCCGACTGACAGGGCGGCCACCGCATAGACCTGATAGAACGGATTGGGCGTCAGGATAACCGGCTTGCCGTTCTTCTCTTCGCGGCAGAGCGCCATGGCGGCATTGTATAGCCCCTCGCGCGTGCCGTTCAGCGTGAGAATTTGGGTATGGGGGATATCCAAGTCATAGCGCCGCTTCAGAAAACCGCTGATCGCGTCCAGCAAGGCGGGTGTGCCGTAGTTATCCGGATACTTCCCGAAACCCGCCAGATTCTGCGCAATGATATCACCCACAAAGCCGGGAAATGCGTGGCGTGGTTCGCCAATTGTCATGTTGATCGTCTCGGACGCCTTTGTCGGCACGTCTAAAAGAGCACGCAAGCGTGGCCACGTCGCTGCCGGAAGGTCCGAAAACCGCTCAGGAAATACCATAACTGCCTCAATTTACGGGATCATTTCGCCCCGCTTTTTTTCAAACTAACGCGGCAGGGTGCGTTCTGTCCAGAAGAAGGGATCAGTCTGGACAGAATTTGTGGCTTTTCGGTCAGTTAGGGGATGAACGCGACCACAGTTTATCTACCCCAGCACCTGCTCTGCCGCCGCCGCCAGCCGCAACAGCGCGGCTTCCGTTCCGCTCTGCCCGTTGAACATGATCCCGCAGGACGGCACGCCTGTTGGCAGCGTCATGGAACACACATCCATCAGGTTCGCGATACGTGTGTTGCGCAGGGCCAGCAGGTTTTCGGTCTTGTAGTACGCATCATCCGTCATCAACCGCGCGGCATTGGGAGGCAGGTTGGGTGCAGTCGGCATGATCACGGCATCAAACTGGGCCGTGGCCGCGTGGTATTTTTTACGGATATGGCGCACCAAGTTCCAACCCGCACAATAATCCGCGCCGCTCACCGCCTTGCCACCCCGCACCCGTTCAAGGATTTGCGGGAACATCTTTTCGGGATGCGCTTCAACAAGCGGGCGCCACCACCCGTAACTATCCGCACCGTAGAGCGGGCCTGCGACGTCAAACGAGTCAATCAAAGGCGCAAAGGCGCGGTGCTCAACCTGCGCACCAGCCGCCTGCAGGCGTTCCACCGCACTTTGAAACGCCGCGCGCGGCGCATCGCGGACATCGTCGGGCGCAATCGTATCCAGAACCATCAGGCGCACACCTTCAAGGCTGCTGCCCGCAAGATCGGTGGCGTTGCTGCCCTCGAGCACGGCCAGCAACAAAGCAGCATCCTCAACCGACCGGCACAGCGGTCCGACGGTATCAAACGTCAGGCAGAGCGGCACGATCCCCTCAAGCGAAAGCCGTCCGTGCGTGGTTTTCAACCCCACCAGATCATTCCATGCCGACGGAATACGCACAGAACCACCCGTATCAGAGCCAACCCCCGCCGCCGCCAAGCCGAATGCGACCGAGGCCGCAGCGCCTGACGAAGACCCCCCCGGCACCGCATCAGGGTCGTTCACACAAGGCGGAGTTGCGGTGATGGGGTTCAGCCCGAGGCCCGAGAAGGCGATTTCGGACATATGCGTCTTGCCAAGGCAAACCAGCCCTGCGGCAGTTGCGTTTTGCAAAACCGCGGCATCCGTATCAGGCACACGGCCTTCCATCAGCGCGGTACCGGCTTCGGTGCCCACGCCAGCGGTATCGAACAGGTCTTTCCATGACACAGGGACGCCATCTAATGCACCCCTGCGCATCCCTGCCTTGGCACGTTCCGATGCCGCCTTCGCCTCAGCGCGGGCCCGATCATGCGTCACCCGGGCATAGATGCGGTCGCGGTGTTCGTGTTGGTCAATCGCCTCAAGATAGACCTCGGTCAAAGCGACCGGATCAATCGTGCCCGCACCAATCGCGCGGCCCAGATCCGCCGCAGTCATCCATCGCCAGTCTTGCATGTCGTTCTCCTGTTCGCGGCCACGGTAGCGGCCAAGCAGCGCATGGACAATCCCGTCGCGCTGCGCATATTGCAGGGTATGACAACAGATCTCATCATTGTAGGCGGCGGGCTCAACGGGCCAGCCTTGGCACTGGCAACAGCGCAGGCGGGATTTACCGTCACGATCATTGACAGCCTGCCACTGGATACCCGCAAACAGGTGGGTTTTGACGGACGCAGCTACGCGCTGGCGCTGGCCTCCAAGCGGCTTTTGGCAGGGATCAGCATCTGGCCCCAGATCGCCGATAACGTGCAACCGATGCTGGAAATCAAGGTGACCGACGGGCGCGCGGGCGAAGGGCCATCGCCTTGGATGATGCACTTTGACCATGCCGAGATCGAAGAAGGACCGATGGGTTTTATGGTCGAGGACCGCCACCTGCGGCGCGCTTTCCTTGATGCCATGGCGAAAGACGACCGGATCACGCATCTGTCCGGCGAAACCGTTGTCGCGCAATCGGTTGATGCCGCTGGCGTACAAGTGACACTGGCCTCTGGCGCGCAAATCAGTGGCAAAATTCTTGTTGGCTCTGACGGGCGCAAAAGCGGAACAGCCAAACGCGCCGGGATCAAGCGCACCGGCTGGGGTTACGGGCAAACCGCCGTGGTTTGTGCCGTAAAGCACGAACACCCCCACGGCGGCATCGCGCATCAGTTCTTTATGCCCGCAGGACCGCTGGCCATCCTGCCCCTGACCAAAGACCGCAGTTCGATTGTCTGGAGCGAAAGCGACGCCCGCGCGCAGGCGCTGATAGCGATGGATGACGCAGATTTCCTCGCAGCCCTCCGGCCCGCCTTTGGCAGTTTTCTGGGACAAATCAGCCTCACCGGCGCACGCTTCAGCTATCCTTTGGGCCTGACGCTCGCCAACAGCTTTATCGCTGATCGCACTGCGCTGATCGGCGATGCCGCCCACGGCGTGCACCCGATTGCGGGACAGGGGCTCAACGCAGGTCTGCGTGATGTCGCGGCCTTGGCCGAGGTGCTGGAAAGCGCCCGCGCGCGCGGCGAAGACATCGGCGGCGCGCAAACGCTGGCGCGGTATCAGACATGGCGGCGCTTTGATACGGCAACGCTGGCTCTGGCCACTGACACGTTCAACCGGCTCTTTTCCAACGACAACCCGATCTTGCGCGCCGCGCGCGATGTCGGCATGGGGCTGGTTAACGCAGCACCGGGGTTGCGGCGCAGCTTTATCCGCGAAGCGGCGGGCCTGACCGGTGATTTACCGCGACTGATGCGCTGATCTGGGGTAGATGTTACGCCGAACGGCGATGGTGAAGATCAAATGCAAGTAGAGTGGTTGCCAAATTCAGGCATGATGACGGATGAGACCCCAAAGAGGGTTGCCGTCACGGTTCCCTCTCTGGACAGTCTACTGTCTGATTTACAAAGCCATTTTGAAAGCCAACAGGGCTTTGCCATTGCCACGCTGAACCTTGATCACGTTGTGAAATTGCGCGAAGACCCCGCGTTTCGGGCGGCCTATCTTGCGCATAGTCATGTCACGGCAGATGGCAATCCGATCGTCTGGATGTCGCGCATTGCGGGCGCGCCCGTCGACCTGTTGCCGGGTGCAGACCTGATTGCGCCGCTTTGCGATCTCGCAGCGGCGACGAACGTGCGTGTGGCACTTTTGGGCAGCACAGATGAAACACTGAAGGCGGCGGCCAGCGCGCTCATGTCGCGCCACCCCGGTCTTGACGTTGCATTGTGCATGTCGCCCCCGATGGGTTTTGATCCCTCCGGCAGCCTCGCAGATAGCTACATTACGCAACTCGCAGATGCAAAGATCGGGTTGTGCTTTCTGGCACTTGGCGCACCCAAGCAAGAGCTATTCGCCGCGCATGCCGTTTCAAAAACTGATACGGTCGGATTTGTGTCTATCGGCGCCGGATTGGATTTCATTGCGGGCACACAAAAGCGCGCGCCGAAACTCATTCGTCTCATTGCAGCCGAATGGCTGTGGCGGCTTTTGACCAACCCAAGGCGGTTGGGCCTGCGATACGCAAGATGCATTGCGGTATTGCCACAGTTGTTTTGGTCTGCGTTGAAGGCGCGTTTGAGCGCTCGGCGCGCACCTTGATGAAAGAGTGCAATTCTATTGGCAGGGCAATATAGTCGCGAGATATTGTTATAGTCATTGGGTTTCTGCGTGAAACAACACCTCAAAATCGATCTTGGTATTTTTGCCCACAACGAAGCGGCGAACATTCAGGCCATGTTGTTGATGCTGCAACGCCAAGATATTTTTGGCCTGCCAGATATTTCGTTGCGCGTTTTTGTTTTAGCCAACGGGTGTGATGACGCCACAGTAGAATTGGCAGAACAAACGATTGCCGGCATGATGCATGCGGCGCAATTTGAGGTGTGCAACATCGCCATCGGCGGGAAATCCAGAACATGGAACGCTTTCGTCCACGATATCGCCCGTGCTGATAGCAACTACCTGATCTTTTGCGATGCAGACATCGACATCCCGCAACCGGATGCTCTGCGCAAGATGATCGCTTTTGTTCAGTCACACCCCAAAATTATCGTGTCATCAAGCCGCCCCGTGAAAGATATCGTTTATGCGCCGGAGCGTCTTAACCTACGCGATAGAATGATCGCCGCCGGCGGTGGCACTTTGGATGACTGGCGCAAGAGCGTTTGCGGGCAGCTCTATATTCTAAAGGCAGATATCGCCCGAAGTTTTCATTTGCCAATCGGCCTGCCTGTTGAAGATGGCTTCGTCCGGGCGATGGTGTTGACAGATCTTTTCCGACAAGCTGAAAACCCGGATATGATTGATGGCGATGAAAGCGTCTTTCACGTTTATCAGTCCGAACGGGGTGTGCTGGCCTTGATCCGGCATCAGGTAAGGATCGTGATAGGAAGCGCCCTGAATGCCGTCGTCTTCGAGACCCTGCACGGATCCGCCGCCCCGCAGACTATGCTGGAGACGGCTGCCAGAGATCCGGATTGGCTTGGTGCGCTTTGCCAAAAGAAGCTGCCGCAGCGGTACGGATTTGTCCCTTTCCATTTCCTGACAAAGCGTTTGTCGGGACTTTCATCCGCGACCCTAAAAAGGAAAACGATTGTTCTGATGGGTTTTGGCTTTGATCTGGTGGTCTATGTCATCGCGCAGGTCAAAATGGCGCGCGGTGTTGGCGCCGGCTATTGGTAGGCAGGTCTGTTGACGCATCAATGGGCAACTCGTACCAATGACTTGCGTCTTTATTACAATAAAAATTGAAACCTATTTTATCCGTCGAAATTCACTATAGAAAATGCTTGTTTGCGAATAATTTCCCGAAAAGACACAATACTGCCTGTTTCGGCCTTTAGTACACTTTCTGTCTTGAAGGTGGATTTCAGGTCTAATGAAGCGGTGTTCACCATATGACGCCCCCTTCATGGCAGGCTAAGGATTAGAGTATGGGTATCCGCTCAAGGCTAGCCACCAAAACGAAGGGTCTGCTGCAGGGCGGCAGCCTGACTGCGCGTGTCATGCGATCTTCTGCTTTGACACTCTTTGGTTTCGGGTTTTCCCAAGGAACTAGATTACTTTCCAACCTCATACTGACCCGCATCCTGTTTCCCGAAGCCTTTGGTCTAATGGCCCTCGTGACGGTCTTGATCGTAGGTCTCAACATGTTTTCGGATATGGGGATCAGCCCCTCGATTATGCAAAGCAAGCGTGGCGATGATCCCGCGTTTCTGAATACCGCGTTCACGATCCAGATCATTCGTGGCGTGGTATTGTTCCTTCTCGGCTGCGCGCTGGCGTACCCCGTGTCACGTTTTTACGGCGAAGACATCCTGTTTCCCATGATGGTTGTGGCATGCCTGCAATTTGTCGTCACAGGTTTTACGCCAACGCGAAAACAGACGGCCCAGCGCCACTTGTTGCTCGGGCGTGTCACGCTTCTGGATGCGATCAATCAGGTTCTGTCACTCGCCCTCATACTGGCATTGGCACTCTGGATGCAGTCAGTGTGGGCGTTGGTGATCGGTGGCCTGCTTGGCGCCGTGATTGGCGTTGTCATGTACAGTTTGTTCCTGCCGGGCGAGAGAAACCGTTTAACCTGGGATAAGCCGGCAGTGCATGAACTGATCCACTTTGGTAAATGGATCTTCCTGAGCACAGCTTTCGGTTTTCTCATCTCGCAAGGCGACCGGCTCATCTTGGGGAAATTTCTGCCGCTGGATGCCTTTGGCGTTTACGTCATCGGCTTCTTTCTTGGCAGCTTTGCGATGATGCTGGGGGCGGCAGTGAGTGATAGGCTACTGATTCCTGTTTACAGGGATCGCCCGCCAGCGAACTCCAGAGAGAACTTTATCAAGCTGCGTAAATTGCGTAGCAGTATTACCCTTTTGATCTTTGTGCCGCTTGCAATCGCCGCCTTCTTTGGGCCGTCGATCGTCGATATCCTGTATGATGACAGATACATCAGCGCCGGAACCATCGTCGTGCTGATTTCCTGTTTCAGCTTCCCGCTGGCGATCGGTCTGACCTACGATTCGGCGGCGCTCGCCGTCGGCAACTCCAAAGCCTATGCGCTTCTCAGCTTTACCAAGGCATCCTTGGCCCTGCTCGGTCTTTTCATTGGCGTATCACTCGGCGGACTTGTTGGCGCGCTGGTGGGCCAGTTCTTGGGAATGATAGCGTTCTATCCGTTCCTGGCATGGCTGTCTGTGCGATTGGGAACGTGGGACCCTCTCCATGACGGCGGCTTCACCATTCTGGGTGCGGCGATCATGGCCTGCGCATTTTGGATCCACTGGCCAGAGATCGTCTTGCTTGCGACCGGCTAATAACAAGACACTGCGGATCCGGCCTTGTGCGCCGACCTTCAGAGTACTGCCCCTGCCACGACGCCAAACACAATGGCGCTGGCCACGACACTTGGTATCCACTTTTGTCGCACAACCGCGACCACCAAAAGCACGACACCGAACACCAATGCGACAGAGCCAATCACGCTATTCGTTTTGGCGAGCGCAAGACTCGCGGTGGCAATCGTCAGCAGGCAGAGCCCCATGAACAGAAAGACGCTGCTATCTGCGGTCTTGCGAAAAATCCGGAAACTGAATGCCTTCCGGTCTGGCCAAACAGGGCGATACTTTGACGCCCACGAAAAATAGTGGCACAGCACTGTCGGACTTTGCGAAGCGAATGCACCCAGCATTGAAATCTTTGCCGCCAACCGCGCCTCTGTGTCGCTATACATTCTTCCCGCTGGTCCCCCGAAGAATGCTGGTGATACCGACCGTCTTGGTAACATCCCGCGAAAAATCGGGAACTCTGCGAGCAAGAGGCAAACCACCCGAATTGGATCGTGACGCATCGAAAGAATTTCATTGTATTCGGCTGTCTCAACCAACTGGATATCGTTGCGGCCCGATTGTTTGACCGCACGTATTGCCGCCAAACGGGCGTTCTCATGGTCGATGTGGGTTTCGCGTGCCGCAGGAATCAGCACGATCGCGCGCTCTGACAGCTTCGCCACCATCTGCGCCAACAAATCCACAAAACGCTCCAGATCTTCTGACGCGTAATTGGCAGCGCCCCCGATAACAGACTGGGGCAGGTTGGCCTCTTGAAAACTCACGCAATCACCAAACTGCTGTCGCCATGCGGTGCGCGCCTCTTGTGCCCGCACCTGCGCGATTTGTTCGCGCGGATCCGCAGCAGAACAGGTCATATAGGCAATCCGCACATGCCCACCGTCACGAACGACCCCCCACGCCATTTCCGCACCCATAATCACACAGTCGTCTGAATGTGCCGATACGATCAGCAATTCCTGCGCCTGTATATCTGCTGACGCGGCGCGACTTGTGCGCAAGAAGAATGCAAACACAACGAGAAGAAAAATCAGAGATGCGAAAAACCATCCCAAGTCGGCAAACTTTCCTGTGAAACCTCAAACGCGGCAAAGCAGTTGGACGGTCAGCGTAACGCGTTTACCATCGAAAATAAAATTGCTTTGTTCCAGCGCGCGTTGGCGACAACCCGTTTCGTCAGCCCACGGCGCCTTAAATTTAGTCGCACCGTCCAATTTCACGCCGTTTTCGCAAAGCAGCCGTGCCTTGACGTACTCTCGCATCGTGAATAGCGTTTGAGGATAGTTTTGTTATCCCCGTTAGGTTTGTGTCATGTCCAGTGCATTGCTCATTGATCCCGAAACGCTTGATTTTGATCGGGAGGCTGCAAAACAGCTGGGCACCAGTCTGGCCCAGGACTACCAGTCAAAGACACCTTACCATTATATCTGCGTTGATAACTTCCTGCCGCCAGAAATCATATCGCGCGTGCGCGAAGAGGCGCTGCAAATGGGCGAAAAGCCGGCAGAGCATGAAAGCCCGAACGAGAGGCTCAAGACATCGTTCAACCCTGATCGCATGCCGCCTTATTCAAAATCGGTCTTCTATGCCCTCAATTCGCGACCGTTCATCCAGTTTCTCGAGAATATGTCAGGCATCAAGGGCCTGATCCCTGACCCTTACTACGGTGGAGGTGGCATTCACCGGACCAATACCACCGGATTTCTTGGGATCCATGCGGACTTTAACCACCACCAGATCATGAACCTCGAACGGCGTTTGAATGTTCTCATCTACCTCAATCCGGACTGGAAAGAGGAATATGGCGGCTCGTTCGAAATCTGGAGCGATGACATGAGCACAAAGATCGACTCTTTCGCGCCCGTGATGAACCGGATGTGCTGTTTTTCGACGGGTGACAACACAATGCATGGCAATCCCGAGCCAGTGAACCACCCCGACGGTGATCCGCGTTTGTCGATTGCCTTGTATTATTACACGGCAACTTGGGAAGCAGGCCGCAGGGGGCAATCCACTGTCTTCAAGAAGCGCCCTGGCTCTAACGACACCGTGGACAACGAGGCGAAGTTGCGTGTCATCCGTGACTTTGTGCCACCGATCCTGTACCGCAAAACAATGGGCCTGATGAACAAGCTACGCCGCTAGGCCAGCGCCGTAGTTGGGGTAACGTTGTGACAGCAAAAGCGGCACATCAGTTGCGCTGATGTGACCCAAGCACTTGCATGAAACGTTGCGTGCAATCGGCCCATGTCCAATCCGTGACAGTGCTGCGGGCCCGCTGGGCAAACTGCAACCTTTCCACATCCTCCAAGGCCGCAAAGCGTTCAACGGCATCTGCAAATGCCTCGGCGGTCGGTTCGCAAAGGTAGCCATTTTCGCCTGTCCGGACGATTTCCGGCGCAGCGCCCGCACGCGTGGCCACAACAGGCGTGCCACAAGACAAAGCTTCGATGATTGGCAGACCAAAGCCCTCTTCCAGCGATGGGAACAGCCAGAGATCGCATTGTTGGTAAAGGGAAGGGATCTGTGCTTGAGAAGGCTGCAGATACGACTTCAGCCCGGGACGGTTTTGCAGCGCGACAGGCAACGGCCCGCTGTGAAATGCCAGCAGGTCGCAGGACAGGCCACGCGCGGTCAGAACATCCTGCAATGCGAAGGCCAATTTCGAATTTTTGATCTCCATCGGCCCATAGACGAAACCAAGCGTAATTCTCGCATTCTTGCGTTCTGGCCGGAATGCGAAATGATCCACATCAACGGCATTGTGAATGATAGCATCTGTTGCGCTGCCATGGTGCTTTCGCACCTGTTCGCTGATCCAATTGGAAACCGAAATCCTGATCGCGTCTGCTTCATATGTCGCGGCAACCCGGTCACGCGGCAACCAGGGAAACATCTCGTAGCCTTGCATCAAATGAACGAGCCGTCCTTTGGATGGTGGCATAGGTATGGCCCATTCAACAGTCTCCCACCAAGTGCCAACCAGGAAATCGGCATCAGGCAGATCCGAAGGTCGCAGAGAACGATCCGAAGAAATATAAGTGACCAAGTTCTCCAGACCGGGAAAGTAGTCTGTCACAACCTGCGCGGACGTGTTGGATGACACACGGCCACGCAAAATATCGCGCAATCTCTGCCGTTTCGGTTTGCGGGTAACAAGAGCGACGTCGTGCCCCAGTTTGACAAGTTCCTGCGCATATTGGCCAACGACACGGTTTCCCCCGGCCAATACAAGTTCAGGTAAAATAAATGTAATGCGCGCCATCTTTAAACCAACCAATCCTGCCGGGTCGTCCACTTTGCAAACAACCACTTTCGACAGCGACTTAGCGCGGCACTTGCGCGCAACCACTCGCGGACCAGACCATGGGGTTCAAACAGATCGAAAACCTGCCCTTTTTGCCCGTTCGAGCGGGAACTTGCACGAGCAACTGTCGACAAGCAACTGCAAATGTCCGCACCCGTTTGATGCTGCATCTGTTGCGGCGCATTCGACACATCGCTCCCAAGGATGCACCCCGCGTGAAGCGGTTGCACGCCACCGCCTTAGTCGCTTGTCATCACCAAACTGAGCATGGATTATCAACGGAAAACACCTTAGACACATCGTAGATGGGTGGTAGGCAATAGCGTGGGATCGTTGCGAGAGTTATGAAACAAACCGACCTCACTGGCGTCTTCGAACTTACCCCGCGCCGTTTTGCAGACAGCCGCGGGCATTTTAGCGAAACCTATAACGCAGACACGCTGGCCCGGCACGGGATCAACACGCTGTTTGTGCAGGATAACCAGTCTTATAGCCGCGACATCGGCACCGTGCGCGGATTGCATTTTCAGGCACCACCTTCGGCGCAAGCGAAACTTGTCCGGGTTCTGCAAGGCGTTATCTGGGATGTCGCTGTGGATATCCGCAGAGGATCACCGAGTTATGGCCACTGGGTGGGGCGCGAATTATCCGCCGAGACAGGCAATCAGTTATTCATTCCCGCAGGTTTTCTGCACGGTTTTGTCACCCGCACTGCCGATTGCGTGGTCGCCTATAAGTGCTCGGCGACGTATGCGCCTGCCACGGAAGGAGCTGTCAGATTTGACGATCCCGATCTGGCGATTGATTGGGGGATAGACGCGCAAGACGCCGTGCTGTCCGACAAAGATGCAGCAGCGCCCCATTTTGCCAGCCTCAATTCACCCTTTACCTATGCGGATGCGACATGAAAATCCTAGTCACAGGCGGCGCAGGTTTCATTGGGTCGGCGGTTGTGCGGCAGGCGGTCGCGCAGGGGCATCACGTCGTTAACCTTGACGCGCTGACCTATGCCGCCTGTCTGGCCAATGTCGCCAGCGTCGCGGACAGCCCGCTTTATGCGTTCGAAGAGGCCGATATTTGCGACCGCACGACAGTAGACCGCATTCTCGCACGGCACAGGCCCGATGCGATCATGCATCTTGCCGCCGAATCCCACGTCGACCGCTCAATTGATGGGCCAGGTACGTTTATTCAGACGAACATCACCGGCACCTACACCCTGCTTGAGGCCGCACGCAGCTATTGGGACGCACAAGGCAAACCCGACAGCTTCCGCTTTCACCACATCTCGACGGATGAGGTTTACGGCTCGCTTGGCGCGGAGGGCCAATTCACCGAAACCACCCCCTACGATCCGCGCAGCCCTTATTCTGCCTCCAAAGCCGCCAGTGATCATCTGGTGCGCGCTTGGGCGGAAACCTACGGGTTGCCTGTGGTTCTGACCAATTGCTCAAACAACTACGGCCCCTATCATTTCCCCGAGAAACTGATCCCTGTCGTGATTCTGAACGCCCTGCACGGCAAACCGATCCCTGTGTACGGCAAAGGCGAAAACGTGCGCGACTGGCTTTATGTCGAAGATCACGCCGATGCTTTGCTGACGGTGCTGACGCGCGGAGAGTTGGGGCGCAGCTATAACATCGGCGGCGAAAACGAGGCGCGGAATATTGATCTGGTGACGATGATCTGCGCCCTGCTCGATCAACACCGCCCCGATGCCGCCCCCCATGCCGACCTGATCACCTATGTCACCGACCGTCCGGGCCATGACCTGCGCTATGCGATCGACCCCACACGCATCAGCACGGAATTGGGCTGGCGGCCATCCGTGACACTGGAAGAAGGCCTTGCGAAAACGGTCGCATGGTATCTTGATAACCCTGACTGGTGGCAGCCACTCTTGGACCGCGACGGTGTGGGTGCGCGATTGGGCAAGGCATGAAAATTCTGGTTTTCGGCAAAACCGGCCAGGTCGCCCGCGCCCTTAGCGCCGCGGGCCCTGCCGCTGGAGTCGAGATCACCGCCCACGGGCGCGATACCGCTGACCTGACCAATCCCGCCGCCTGTGCCGCGATCATCGCCGCCAGTGAGGCGGATGCGGTGATTAACGCCGCCGCCTATACCGGCGTCGATGCCGCTGAAACCGATGAAGCGACCGCCCATATCATCAATGCAGACGCCCCCGCCGCGATGGCGCAAGCCTGTGCGATCAGGGGTATTCCGTTTGTGCATATCTCGACTGACTATGTCTTCGACGGAACCGCAGGCGCGCCTTGGCACCCCACAGACCCCACCGGCCCGCTTGGCGCTTACGGGCGGACAAAACTGGCCGGCGAAGAGGGCGTGAAAGACGCTGGCGGCACCTTTGTCATTCTACGCACCGCCTGGGTCTTTGACGCGGAGGGCAAGAATTTCGTCACCACCATGTTACGGCTCTCAGAGACACGCGATGCCCTGAGCGTCGTGGCCGACCAGATCGGCGGGCCAACGCCCGCCCCCGCGATTGCTGATGCCTGTCTGAAGATCGCCAAAACCTTGGCCGCAGGACAGGGCACCGGCGGCACCTATCACCTCAGCGGCGCACCCGATGTGTCTTGGGCTGATTTTGCCCGCGCAGTCTTTGACAGTGCCGGCCGCAATGTAACGGTTACCGACATTCCCACGGCAGAATATCCAACCCCTGCAAAACGCCCCGCCAATTCACGGCTGGATTGCACCAGCACCCTTGCAACATTTGGTATCATCCGCCCGGATTGGCACCGCGCACTTGCAAAAATGCTGCCGCAACAGACCTCATCGCGTAGGACAATGGTATGAGTACACGTAAAGGACTAATCCTCGCAGGCGGCACCGGTTCGCGGCTTTGGCCGATCACGCAAGGGCTGTCGAAACAGCTTATGCCCATCTACGACAAGCCGATGATCTATTATCCGCTGTCGGTGCTGATGCTGACCGGCATCCGCGAGATCGGGATCATCACCACACCGCAAGATCAGGCGCAGTTCCAGCACCTGCTGGGCGACGGCACGCAATGGGGCGTACAGATCACTTGGCTCGTGCAGGAAAGCCCCGATGGTCTGGCGCAGGCCTATCTGATCGCCGAGGATTTTCTGGACGGTGCCCCCTCTGTCATGGTGCTGGGTGACAACATCTTCTTCGGCCATGGCCTGCCAGAATTGCTGGCCAGCGCAGATGCGCAGACGGATGGAGGCACGGTTTTCGGCTACCGCGTGGCCGATCCGCAGCGGTATGGCGTAGTGGGAATGGACGCAGACGGGCGTGTGACCCAGATCATCGAAAAGCCTGAATTGCCACCCTCCAACTATGCGGTCACAGGTCTTTACTTTCTCGACGGAAGTGCCCCCGAACGCGCACGCGTCATCAAGCCCAGCGCGCGCGGAGAGCTGGAAATCGTGAGCATGCTGGAAAGCTATCTGGCCGAGGGCACGCTGAAAGTCGAAACGATGGGGCGCGGCTATGCGTGGCTTGATACCGGCACGCATGGCAGCCTGCTGGACGCTGCCAATTTCGTGCGCACGCTGCAAAGCCGACAAGGCATGCAAACCGGATGCCCCGAAGAGATTGCCTATGATGCTGGCTGGATCAATGATGCGGAACTGATGGCGCTGGCAGATCGCTATGCCAAGACAGAGTATGGTGCCTATTTGCGCGGGCTGCTCTGATATGGGCCTTGCCTATCTGATGAACACCTACCCGATCACGTCGACCACATTTGTGCGCCGCGAAATTCATGCACATGAAGCGGCTGGCGTGCCTGTTGCCCGTTTTGCAATCCGCGACTGGGCGGAAGTACCCGTCGATCCGCGCGACCGCGACGAGGTTGGCAAAACGACCTATATTCTCAAACAGGGTGCCTTGGCACTCGCAGGGCGGACCTTGTCCGAGATCGTCACGAACCCGATCGGTTTCGCCCGCGCGGCAAAGACAATGCTGCATCTGGCCACACGGCCCGGCAGTACAGGGCTTCGGAACGTGGCCTATCTGGTCGAGGCTGTGTTCTTTAGGCAGGCCGCAAAAGCCCGTGATATCCATCACGTGCATGCGCATTTCTCGACCAATTCGGCAGCTGTCGCATTGCTTGCGCGCCGGATGGGCGGCCCCAGCTACAGTTTCACAGCCCATGGTCCAGACGAATTCGACGATCCTGCTGCTAATGGCCTGTCTGCGAAAGTGGGACATGCGGCTTTCGTTGCTGCGATCACCGATTACGCGCGCGATGTGATCCTGACTGCGACAGGCGTGGCGGGTGCGGACAAAGTGCATGTCGTGCGCTGCGGGATTGATCTGGACGAATTCGAACTGACAACGCCGCCGGAAAACGCGCGCATTGTCTGTGTCGGCCGGCTCTGTCCGGCAAAAGCGCAGGCCTTGCTCGTGGAAGCGGTGGCGCCACTGGTCAATGACTTTCCCGATCTGGAACTGGTGTTTATCGGCGATGGTGAAGACCGCGCATCCATCGAAAGGCGCATTGCAGAATTGGGCCTCGAGAACCATGTCACACTGGCCGGTTGGGGCACCGGTGATGAGGTGCGCGCCGCCATCCAGGGCGCGCGCATCTTTGCCTTGCCCAGTTTCGCCGAAGGCCTGCCCATCGTCTTGATGGAAAGCCTTGCCATGGGGCGCGCGGTCGTCACCACGCGGATCACAGGGATCCCCGAACTGGTAGATTCAGAGGTTGGCTGGATCGTCGATGCAGGTGACGTGCCCGCCCTGCAAGACGCGGTAGCACAGGCGCTCTCGGCGGATACTGAAACACTGGGTGCACTTGGCGCCACGGGCCGCGCGCGCGTTGCAAAAGCCCATGATCAGACACGGAATGCAGCAAAGCTGCGCGCGTTTTTCCCTGATGGCTGAGGTCGCCCTACTAAGGCCAGATTAAGCGGGCATGGAGACACCCGATGAAACAATTTTTGCAAACCACCGGAACGTATAGCGCATGACAGACACGCCCGACATTGCCGTGGTGGTGATTGGCCGCAACGAAGGCGCACGCTTGGTAGCCAGCCTTGCATCATTGCAAGGAATCGTGCCGCGTATTGTTTATGTCGACAGCGGATCAACTGACAACAGCCTGCAGGCTGCACGTGATGCGGGCGCACAGGTGGTCGAGTTGGACCTCAGCGTCCCCTTCACCGCTGCAAGGGCGCGCAACGCAGGGTTTGCGGCCCTTGATCCGGTGCCTGAATTTGTCCAGTTCATCGACGGTGATTGCATGGTCGAACCGGGCTGGATTGCGCGCGGGCTTGCAGCACTTGCCGCACATGATGACATGGGTATCGTCACAGGCTGGCGATCCGAGATTTACCCCGATGCCAGCGTGTATAACGGACTGGCCGATTTCGAATGGCACAGGCCCGCCGGTGATATTGGCGTCTGCGGTGGTGACATGATGGTGCGTTCAAGTGTCTTTCTTCGAGTCGACGGTTTCAACCCCGTGATCATTGCCGGAGAGGATGAAGAGTTCTGCCTCCGCGTCGGTAAAGCAGGCTGGCGATTGCATCGCCTGCCTGAAAAAATGACCAAACATGATGCAGATATGATGCGCTTTGGCCAGTGGTGGCAAAGGGCAGTACGCGCGGGGCACGCCTATACCCAAGTGAGCAGGTTGCATCCCGAATATGCACGGCGAACCCGCATCCGCATCTTGGTTTTCGGCGCAATCCTGCCAATGATTGCACTCTTCGGTTTGATCTTTGCACCATGGCTGCTGATGCCGGTCTTCGCGCTCTATCTGCTGTCTTACCTGCGCACTGTGCGCGGTTTGCAAGCCGAAGGGTTGGCATCAGGCAAAGCGCGCCATCAAGCTGTTTTCCTCAGTCTGTCCAAAGTGCCCAATGTCATCGGCATGCTGACATATTTCTGGCGCAGGTTTCGGAACAAAGACATGGTGCTGATTGAATACAAATAGCCCGGGTCAGCTTCGCACCCCTGTGCGGGGCATGGATGTTACGACATCCCAGACGACGTTTTGCATCAGACGCGCAGCCGCAGCGCCCGGATCATCCGCAGGTGTGCCATCAGCCCGCACAAGCTGGTATGGCAGCCCGACAGGGCTTTGCTGATAAAGCACCGCATAATGCGTCAGCGCGATCAGATAGGCACCGTAGTCGTTGAAATGGATATTATCGCCGAACAGATCTTCATGGCTTGCCAAAGGCCCGACCGGCCCCTGATTTTCCAAAGCACGCGCGAGCGCCGCCATGACCTGACCACCGGGAATCAGATAAACCGGTTGTGGTGCCTCGGCCCGCGCAAGTGCGGGGCGTAGAATAGCATCTTCCCAGTATAGGCCAAGATCCTGATCAAGCCGGGTCAGCCAACCGGTCTCATCATTCAACGGGTGCCATGTCTCATAGAGATAAACCGGCAAACCACGGGCTTGGGCCTTTTCGGCCCAGCGATGAACATAGGTTGGGCTGTCAAAATACCTGATCGCATCCTTGATCTCGACCATTTCGGTCAACACAAGCGTGTTGTAGTCACCGGACTCGACCGCTTCATGGGCGTCACGGTATTTTGCATGCGCGTTTTCTTCGGCGAAACCGTTGATCGCAACATCCGGTTCCCAATGCGATTTCAGCGTCGCACCCCATCCCAACTGGCTTGCATAGTCGTGCCCCTCACCTGCCAGTTGGGCAAGCATCGCAGGCATGTCCCGCCCCACAAGACTATGGCCGATATGAAAGACCTGCCGCGGGCCGTCGGGCCTTGGGGCCGGTTCTGCGTAGAGAGCCTCAAAAGCCTCTTTATCCAGCGGCGCAGGATCGCGCGCATAAAGGCCAAGCGCGGCCAAGACAGCGAGGGCGGGTGCAACAACCAGAAACGCGATACGTTTAACCATCGGCAACAGATAGGATCAGACCGTCCGCGATCAAGATCGCTCCTTTCAGCTTTGCAAGGGTGGGATGACCAACGACATGAAAGGCACAGTCGGTCATATCAAGCGTCACCGCATGAAAGTCGATGACCTTGCCGGTCAGCGGATATTGGGCCTTATAGACGGCCTCTTTCGCGCTGAAAATCATCTTTGCTGCAAGGCCGGGATCGGGTTCATCCGCCAGCCATGCGCGCTCTGCCGGGGTGCAGACAATCGCGACCAGATCAGGGGCGAGCGGCGTTGCAGGCTCAACATCGACACCCAGCGCAGCGTAATTCTCTTGCAAAGCAACAATGGACACGCAGCAGCTATCGCAATGGGCAATGGACCCTGACATCTCAGATGGCCAGATGGGAGCGCGGTCACGGCCCTGCGGGATCGCTCGGGGGAGAAGCCCAATCTCCTCCATTGCAGCGCGGGCGGCACAGCGCCCCGCCGCAAATTCTGTGCGGCGTTTCGGAATGGCGCGGGCGACTGCGGCAGCCTCTTCATCCCAAAGCACGGCGTCTCGGGCCGGATCAGTCACACCGATCCCGGCATGGGGGCCAAGCATCTGCCGCAAAGCCGCCCTGACCCCTTCCATCAGCGATTGCGCCTGCGCGCGCGCATTTCGCGGCGACGGGCCATCGCATCTTGCAGCGGATCACCTGTAGCGTGTTCCACCGCAACAGGTACCGCAGTCGGTAGCGCTTCAGCGGCGGGTTGCGGCGGTGCGGGCTTCGCGCCTGCCTTTTGTGCGACGATCTTTGCCAAAGCGCCCAAGGTGGGTGCGCGGAAAATATCTGTAATCGACAGTTTTTGCACACCCATCGTTGCGCGAATTTCGCGGTGGACCTGAACCGCCAGCAACGAATGCCCCCCAAGGTCAAAGAAACTGTCTTTCGCCCCGATTTGCTGCACGCCAAGCGTGGCAGACCAGATCGCCGCGATCTTGTCGCTGATCTCGGCCTCCGATCCCAAATCAACCGGGGCCGCAGACGACGCGGGTGTCACGACCGACGCGGGTGCAGCGGGGGCCTGCCCAAGGGTGGGCGCAGGCAGCGCCTTGCGGTCAATCTTCTTGTTGGGCGTCAAGGGGAAGGCATCCAACGTCACAAAATGGCGGGGCACCATATAGTCCGGCAGGGATTGCAGCATCTCCTTGCGCAACGCGGCCTCGTCCACTTTGCCATCGGCCAACAGATACCCAACCAATTGCACAACGCCCGGCGTGTCCTCGCGCGCCACGACCACGGATTGCTGAACGGTATTATGCCGGTCGATCACGCTTTCGATTTCGCCCAGTTCCACGCGATACCCGCGTAGTTTGACCTGAAAATCGGCCCGCCCCAAAAAGTCGAGCCGCCCGTCCGGCCGCCAGCGGGCCAGATCACCGGTGCGATACATCCGCCCTTCAGCAAAGGGGTTGGGCAGGAACCGCTCGGCAGTCAGTTCGTCACGCTGGAAATAGCCCCGCGTGACACCTGCGCCGCCGATATAGAGTTCGCCCGGCACACCAATCGGCACCGGCTGCATGTCGTCATCCAGCACATAAACCTGCGTATTCGCGATGGGCGTTCCGATGGGCACCGCACCCTGTCCCGCTTGCGCGGTCTGGGTAGTTGACCAGATTGTCGTTTCGGTTGGGCCGTACATGTTTTCAACATGCCCGCCTGTCACTTGGCGCAAATCATCCGCAAGAGCACCAGGCAGGGCTTCACCCCCGACCATCATGTGTTTGATCCCCGAAAGGGCCACGCGCGCTTCATCATTCATCGTCAGCATTTGCGCCATGGACGGGGTGCATTGCAGATGCGTGACCTTATGGCGGGCAATCTGGGCCGCGATGGAATAATCGCCCTGTGCGACCTCCTGATTGCTGGCCGCCACGACCTTTGCCAGCGGCTTCAACCCCTCCAACACAAGATCAACGTCGATGCCGTAATCAATCAGACAAGCCACCTCGGTCACGCCAATGGCCTTGACCTCTTTGACGCGTTCAATCGCATCCTCAACGGTCCCAAACAGACCGCTGTCGTTGAAATAACGCTCAAAGGCGAATTCCAGAATGCCGTCCATCTCATCCTCGTCGAGCGAGCCGAGATCAATCTGCATCGGGTTATCGACGCCCTTGGGTTTCTTGAACGCAGGAAAGGCCCAGGCGTATTGCTTGATCAGGCCAGCAGCCGCACGCAGATAGTCCTTCATCGGTTCGCGGGCGATTTCGCGGGCATGGTCGCGGGTGTCCGACAGGAAACTGTGCAACATCAGGGTCACGGTGAAATCATCAGGGTTATGGCCTGCCGCGCGCAAGGCCTCGTGATAGATCACGATCTTTTCGGCCACTTCGCCCACGCTTTGCCCCAACAGATGGGTCAGCACGTTACAGCCGTTGGCGCCCGCCTCTTTCCATGTCTCGGGGTTGCCTGCGGTCGTAACCCACACGTTCAGTTTCTTTGAAACAGGGCGCGGCTGCGTGACGACACCGTGCATTTCTCCGTTTGCACGCGGGAACTCTACCGTTTCCCCAACCCAGAGTTTGCGTAAATCGCGGATCGCATCGAACATCGCGGGTTTGTTCTGGGGTGGCGTGTTTTCGGGCCGCAGGACAAAATCATCGGGCTGCCAGCCAGAGGCAATGGCAAGCCCCGTGCGCCCGTTGGTCAGGTTGTCAATCACTGCCCATTCTTCGGCAATCCGCGCGGTGTGATGTAGAGGAGCGACACAAGACCCCGCTCGCACCGCCAAGTTCTTGGTCACGGCAGCAACGGCGGCACCCGTCACAGACGGGTTCGGGTAAGGCCCACCAAAAGCATGGAAATGCCGCTCGGGCGTCCAGACAGCGCAGAACCCGTTCCTGTCGGCGAACTGCGCGCCTTCCAGCAAGGAGCGGTATTTGTCGCGCCCGATCCCGTCATCATTGCCCCAGTAGAACAGACTGAAATCCATGCCCACACCCGGCGCACTGCCTTCGCCAGCGACCAGCGCACGGTTTTCATCGCCGGAAATCACGAGCTTGAAACCGCGTGCGAGGGTCCAGAATAGCTCCAGCACCGAAATATCGAACGACAACGATGTGACCGCCATCCAGACACCGGGCGGATCATGCGCGATGCGGTCATCCATGCCGGTAAAGAAATTGGCAACATTGCGATGTTCGACCATCACGCCTTTGGGTTTACCGGTCGAGCCGGAGGTATAGATCATATAGGCCAGATGCGCGCCGGTAACGCCGCTGTCGGGATTGCCCGTCTCGGTGCCTGCGGGCATTGCATCAACCAGCACCGTTTCAGCATCGGATTGCGGCAGATCGGCGGCAAGGGCGCTATCTGTCACGATCACCTTCGTGCCGCTGTCTGCGATAAAATGGGCTGTCCTGTCGGCGGGATAGGCAGGGTCCATCGGCAGATAGGCACCGCCCGCTTTCATGATCGCCAAGGCCCCGATCAAAAGAGCAGACGAGCGCCGCAAATGCAGACCGACAATCGCGTCAGGGCCAACGCCTTTGGCGCGCAGCACATGGGCCAGCGCATTGGCGCGGGTGTTCAGCTCCGTATAGGTGAGGCTTTCGCCTTCAAATGCCAGCGCTTCGGCATCAGGGGTGCGGGCGACCTGCGCCTCGAATGCCTGATGGATGCACAGGTCGGCGGGGTAGTCCGTGGCAGTTGCATTCCAGTCATAAAGCACGGTCTGCCGCTCTGTTTCGGGCAGGATGGTAGGGGCCTCGCCTTTGGCGATCTGGGTTGCCATGTGCTCAAGGCGCGCGGCCATGAGTTGGGCTGTCTGCGCCGTTAACTTGCCCGTATCAGCGTAGAGCTTATTGTCAGCCACCGTCAGGGCGGTCCCTTTGATGTGGCCCTTTTTGGACAGGCCCAAGGCAGGCATCGCCACGCCACCGGGAATGCGGGCACAAAGATCAGCAGCAAAGGGGCCACGGGCGGCGGCGGCATCAAAATCATCCTCCGCGCGAACGGGCACCCAGTCATTCAGATAGCCGGGGTGATCATGGGACACGGCCAAAGCCAACGTGACCGGATCGTCAGACAACGCAGCACCCAACGCCCCAAGCGCGAGGGCCAAATCAGCGTCATCGCCCGTCAATGGCAAGCTGATGATCTCGCCTGCATCCGCGCTCATGTCGATCAGTGGCAGGTTCGCGGGTGACATCACCTCAAGCGCTTTGCGCCATTTTCCCTCGTGTTTAAGTGTGGCTTTGAGGGCCGCCGTCAGCGCCGCGCCTTCTTCGGGTGACAGCTTTGGCAGCGCCTCGCCGACCCGCGCAATATCTGCCACAGACACGGCGCGCCCCACCGCATCGCGCAAACCCCGCAGGGTGACCGGCGCAGTAGCGGTGGCAACCGTCAAACTGTCATCACCCACTGCAATCAGCGTACCGGGGGCCGCATCAGACGCCGTTTTTTCAGCAGCCGCTTTCGCCACAAGAAACACACCCGCATCCGTAGCGATCTTGGGACAGGTCAGCGGGTTCCAATAATCGCCGTGGTCCAGCGCATGAACCAGAGTCGTAATCTTGCGGGCAGTCTGCGTGAAATCCAGACGGGCGGCGTTGGCCGGTCTGTCATTCTTGGCAAAATAGGTCCGCTGGGACAGATCCTGCGCGGTCACGACGGGGGCGTCGCTGGCCAGCTTGTCAATCACAGTCTCGAAACTGTCGATGGCAGCGGCATAGCATTTCGCGTTCAGCGTCAGGACGTTTTCATCAGGGGCCACATCGAAGAAGCTCTGCGCGAGCAGCCTACCCTCATCCACGCCACCTTCGATCAAATGCCAACTGATCCCGTACTCGGCCTCACCCGCCAGCAAGGCCCAAACGGGCGCGTTCAGTCCCGCATAGCGCGGCAAAGGGCCGTCATGGAAATTCGCCGCTCCGCGCAGGGGTAGCGCCAGCACAGCGTCGGGGATCATATCAAGGTTGGCGATGGACAAGAGCCAGTCGAAAGAGACGGCCGACAGTGCAGTCAGCAGATCATCATCCGATGACACCACCGGTAGGCCCGCATCCCTGGCCCATCGCGCCACATCCGTGTTGCGTGTCACAACCGCCGCAAGGGTGTGGCCCGCATCGCGCAACATCTCGCCACATTGAATGGCAAGGGATTCGTTCCCGATGATTACCGCACGAAACGTGGACATATCACTCTTCTCCGGTTTGCGGACGCCCCTGATCAGGCCGTGCGCGCATAGGTTTGAAAACTGCAGCAAAGTCATGTGCAGCCATCGTCCGCAGGAAATGCGGGGCCGCACCAGAGCGCTTGCCGGTTAGTTTGCAGCGCAACCAATGCAGGCTGCCGCCAATCAAGTGCAGGACCGTTGCACAGATCGCATAGGCGCGCCCATGGTTCTTGGCAAAATAATACCAGCGCGAGTCGAACCAGTAGTCCGGCACGCGCCGCCATTCCTTCATACCCGTTGAAACCGATCCCAGATGCGTGACCACGCTATCGGCAAGAAACATCCCTTGATGCCCCGCCTGTTGCACACGACGGCACAGATCGGTTTCTTCGAAATACAAAAAGAAAGTCTCGTCAAACAATCCGATTTCATCCAGCACGTCCTGCCGGATCATCATGCTGGCACCGGCGAGCCAATCGACAGGGGCAGTATCGCTCAGCTCTCTTGGCACCCGATAGGATTTCAGCAGCTTGCTGACGGGGCCGAAGTGGATGGACCCTTCCAATTCGCTCCAGATTGAGGGGAAACGGAAAGTCGTGGTGTGCTGATCACCATCTTCGCCGGCGATAAAGCTACCGGCGAAACCGCTACCGGGGGTGGTATTCAGATGCTCGTAAAGCACACGGATCGCATCCGGTTTTGGAAAGGCGTCCGAGTTCAGGATATAGACGTAATCCGGCCTGCTGCCGTCAGATAGGCCCGCGCGGATACCCACATTGTTGCCCGCTCCAAAACCGCCATTGCGACCTGACTGGATCACGCGGATGTTGTCCCAGCCAGCGGATGCGACATGCGCCGCCATCGTTTCAAAAGACCCGTCCTGACTGTCGTTGTCGACAATCACAATCTCGCCTGGCAAACCCTGCATCGCAACCCGTGCCGCCTGTGCCGCATCCAGCGTCATCTGTGCAGTCTTGTAGTTCAGCACGATTGTCAGGATGCGCGGGTCAGCCATTTACTCAGCAGCTTCCTTGTAATTTGCCGCAACGCTTGGCGGTCGTTCGAGATAGCGGCGGATGCGGGCGGCCAGCACACGCACGTTGGGTTCGAGCACCATGCTGTCGTGATCACCGGGAACCTCGAAAACATCCAACCCCGGCACAAACTGGGTCCAATCGTTATCGGGATAAAGATAGGTGCGCTCTGAACTGATCAATCGGCCCCCTACGGTCCATTTCGGCACCAAAGGCGGACGGAACAGTGCCATGGTCCCATCCCAAGGTTTCACCTGATAGGCGCCCACGCTTTCGAGAAACGCATCCTGAATCGCCAGATTGTGAAACTGCTGGCCTTCCTCGGCGGCGTCTTCGCGGCCCTTTCGTTTTGCAATCTCCCATGCAACCCGCGACTTGAACCAGTCCACCAGATACATCGGCCCACCGCGCTGGATATCCTGCAACTTTGTCCGCAAACGGTCGCCCCGATCCATGATCGGGCGGACCGGCAATGGCGTATCCAGCAACACAAGTGCGGCCACCTCTTCACCCTGCGCGCGTAGCTGGTGGGCGATTTCATAGGCTGTAATGCCGCCCCCCGAAAAACCGCCCAAGTAATAGGGGCCATGCGGCTGTACCTGCCGCATCTCAGCGATGTAATCCGTGGCGGCGGCCTCAATCGTGCGGTGCGGTTCTTCATCCCCCAAAAGGCCACGCGCCTGCAAGCCATAGAAGGGACGATCGTTGCCGATCAGATGCGCCAGATGACGCAGGTTCAGCACATTGCCGAACATCCCCGCCACAAGGAAAAAGGGTGGTTTGCGTCCGCCTTCGCCCTGATGCATCGGCACCAGATGGGTGAAACGGCGGGCGGGCGCTTTGGGGGCGTCGGCGGGGGCATCCTCGCCCTCAACAGTGACACCGCGTGCGGCAATCAGGGCCGCGCATTTGCGGATCGTCGGGGCCTCAAACAAAACCGAGATGGGGAAATCGACGGCGAATGCTTTGCGGATTTGCGCAAAAAGGCGCACCGCGATCAGGGAATGTCCGCCAAGATCAAAAAAACTGTCCTCGGCACCGATTTGATCGACCCCCAACAGGTCCTGCCAGAACCCTGCCAGCCGCTCTTCGATCGCGCCTTCGGGCGCGACATAGTCACTATCCAGCTGCGGACGCGAGAATTTCTGTCCGTCTTCGGCATCATCGTCATCACTCTGGCCCGCCTGCGCAATCAGCGCATCCAGATCAAGCGATGATAGGATCACTTGCTGATGCGGGCTCATTAACGCGCGCAGAAACAGGTCCGCCCCCTCTTCGGCACGGATGCCTTGCGACAGGTTGTGGCGCAGCCGTTCTTCGGCGGGCGACAAGGGGCGTGCGACATCATCCTGCCCCGCCGTTACGGGGGCTGGCTCTTGCGCGCCAAAGCCTGTCATCTCGGCCATCTGGCGGATCGTAAAGCCGGTGATATCAACACAAACCGTCCCGTCTGGTGCGGCAATCGTGATGTCAAAGCTCGCGATTTCACTGTCTGATGTGTTGTCGCGCGCGTTGCGCACCCAGCTGACCACCTGCGCGGGCAGCGGGGCATAGACCTTGACCGACCGGTAGGACACCGGCACCCAAAGGTGTTGTGCCGCATAGCCCGCGATCAGTTTCATGGCCCAACCTGTTGCCAAATCCATCATGCCCGGATGCAGCAGATAACCCGCATCGGTATCTCCCGCCGCAACCTGCGGCAGCGCCAGCGTGGCAAGCCCCTCGCCATCCCCAAGGGCCGTAGACTGCAGCACCCGCCAGCGCGGGCCAAATTTCAAATGCGCCTCTTGCGGCGAGGCAATCCAACCCAGATCGCCCGCCTCGATTGGTGCCGCACAGCGCGCGGCAATGGCGGCAATATCCAGCGGCGCAGGCGCACCCATGGGTAAGATCTGCAAACTAGCCTGCGCGTTCTGGATAAAGGCACCATCCGCGCCGCTTTCCACCAGAAATTCATAACCCGTCTCGCTGCGCGGCAGGGTCAGACGCAGGTCCACCGCACCGCTGTCACCCACCGCGAAGGGGCGCAGAAAATAGAGATCACGGATTTCGAAGGCTGCCGTCTCACCCATGCCTTGCAGCGCTTCGGCCGCCATTTCCAGATATCCGGTACCGGGCACCAGCGCGTCACCCGCCTTGGTGCGGTGTTCGTCCAGAAACCAGCGGTCGGCCACCGTGTAGGACGCCGTGAAGACGCGCGCGCCTGCCCGATCAAATGTCGCATGGTCCAACATCGGCATGCCAACTTCCGTCACCTCTACGGGGGCGGCCGCACCTGTGCGTTCTTCCATCGCATCCGCAGCCATACCCACATCGGCCCAGATGCCCCAGTTGATCGCACGTACCATCGTCGCATCACTGCTGCGCGATTTGGCATAGGCGTTCAGGTATTCGTTAGCGGCCACATAATCGACCTGACCGATGGGCGCTGTCGCGGTCGAGCTGGAGGCGAACAGCACAAGCCAATCCAGATCGCCGTCAGGAAAGACCTCATCCAGCACTTGGGTGCCGTGGATTTTGGGGGCAAAGACATCTTCGATGCTGGTCACATCCTTGGCCATGATCGGCGCGTCATCGATGTGTCCAGCGGCGTGGATCACCCCGTTGATCGGTCCGAACGCCGCCTCAACCTGTGCACGCGCATCGCGGATATCTTCCACGTTGCTGACATCTGCCGCCACTGAAATGATCTCACCGCCCAGCGCCTCAAGCGCTTGCACCGCCCTGATGCGCCGCGCAAGCGATGCATTGGGCGGAGTGTTCTTCAGGGTCGTATCCCATGCATCACGCGGCGGCAAAGCACTGCGCGACAACAGCGCAATCCGCGCACCGCAGCGTTTGATCAACGCCTCCGCCAGCGTAAGACCAATGCCGCCAAAACCGCCGGTGATCAGATAGACACCTTTGTCTTTTAACACAGGCAGCGGACCATCATCGGGCAAATCAGTCAGCGCCGCAGATTTGTAGGTGAGTGCGAACCGTTTGCCCCCGCGCACCAACGCCGTGCCATTGCCCGGATCGGCCAATGCATCCTCAAGGATATGCCCCACCAAACGGTCGATATCGGCCTTGGCCAGCCTCCGTTTCTTGCGCCCCTCAAGCTGCGGCAGTTCAAGATCAAGCGTCGCGACTGTCAGATGCGGAAATTCACGCGGGATGACACGTGCAGGTCCTGCAAGCGTGGCTTTCTCGGGGTGCTGCAGAGCCTCACGTTTATGCTGCGCGGCCCCGTTGGAGAGCACAGTCATATGGATATCGCCCGGTAAATCCTCGCCGCCAATCGCTTGGGCAAGGAAGAACAGACTGTAGAACCCCTGCTCTTGCACACGGTGGAAAAAGCTTGAACCGGGGCGGAAACTCTCATCCGCGGTAATCATCCAGCCATGTAAAATACGGGTGGGGATTAGATCGCGGGTGTTGAGATCGGCGATGAGCAGATCATAGCCTTCGCGCCCCCGTTCAGGGGCAAGGAAGTAGCTACCCTCCCCATCGCGCGCAAAGGTGTCTCCGGGACGCACCGTGATCACGTCATGCCCGGCGTCGCGCAGTCTGTCACCGGCGGCGGCAGTCAGCCCTGCATCATCGACAAAGACCAACCATGTCTGCTTGTCCGCCTCGGACAGATCACCGGTGACGTCCACATCACAGGCCGCATAACGCGGCAACCACGCAGGCCGATAACCCCACGCATCAGGTGTATCACTGCGGGTCAGCCATTCGCTGGCCTCTTCTGTCGCGGCCTTGCCCGGTTCGATGAAATAGGCGGCATGCTGGAATGCATAGGTCGGCAGCGGGACCCGCAAACGCCGCGCATCGCCCCAGATCTGGCCCCAATCGAACGTGCCGCCAACGGCCCAGACACGGCCCAGCATCGCCATGAAATACGCATCATCCGCGATATCGTCCTTCGGGTGGCGCAGGCTTGAAATCACCTGGTTTGCGGTCACCTTTCCATGCTGGCCTGCCAGCGACGACATTGCCTTACCCGGACCCACTTCGATAAAGACGCGCGCGTCTTTATCGGCCAGCGTGGTCAGGCAATCGGCAAAGCGCACCGTGCCGCGCAGGTGTGCGACCCAATATTCGGGGTCTTGGGCCTGCGCATCGGTGATCAGTTCTCCCGTGCGGTTGGACGTAAAGGGGATCTTCGGGGCATGCAGGTCAATCGACCGCAGGTAATCGCCAAAATCCTTCAGGATCGGATCAAGCATCCGCGAATGGGCCGCGATGTCGATCGGGATCCGCTGGCAATCAATATCTTTGGCCTTCAGGCGCGCTTCAAGATCATCCAGCGCAGATTGCGGACCAGTAGCGACGCTGAGTGACGGGGCGTTGACCGCACCCAAATCCAGATCATCGCCCAAAAACGGCTCCAACTGATCCGCAGACAGGGCAACCGACAACATGCCGCCCGCAGGGACGGTATCAAAGAGCTTGCCGCGCAAATGAACCAAACCAATGCAGTCCTCAAAGGATATCACACCCGCCACACAAGCGGCGGTGTTTTCACCCATCGAGTGGCCGGTCAGGGCCGCAGGCTGCACACCCCAGCTCATCCAAAGCTGCGCCAGCGCGTATTCCACGATCATGATGAGCGGCAATTGCACCGACGGTTGGGTCAGCTTGGCATCAGCGGCCGCTTCCTGCCCCTTTTCGGGCAGCCAAAGCGCGCGGATATCGTAATCCAGCTTGGGTTGCAGAATGGCGAGACCCTGATCCATCCATTCCGCAAAGACAGGCTCGGTCTCGTAAAGGTCCCGCGCCATGCCAGCATATTGCGCGCCACCGCCGGGGAACATGAAGACATAATCAGGGGCTTCACCCACGACCGTGTGACTGAACGCGCGGCGGGGGTCGTTTGTTTCAAGCTGTGCTGCGGCGTCTTCATGGGTTTCGGCCACGACAACGCGGCGGCGCTCGAAAGCGCGACGCCCCTTTTGCAATGTCCACGCCACGTCAGCAAGCGGCTGGTCAGGGTTTGCGCGCAGGTGCGCGGCCAGTGCCGCACAGTTGGCATCAAGTGCCGCCTTGTTGCGTCCCGAGACTGTCAGGATTTGAAACGGCCAATCCGATGCCTCCGAAGGCGGCAATTCAGGTGCTTCCTGCAACACGACATGGGCGTTGGTGCCGCCCACACCCAGCGAATTCACACCAGCGCGGCGCGGTCCTTTGTGGCTGACCCAATCGGTGAGCGTATCATTGACACGGAAGGGCGACGTTTCGAAATCAATCGCCGGATTTGGTTTCTCGTAACCCAACGAGGCAGGGATCTGTTTGTGATGCAGTGCAAGCGAGGTCTTGATCAGGCTGGCCACGCCTGCCGCTGTATCCAGATGCCCGATGTTGGTTTTCACCGAACCGATCCGGCAGAACCCCACCGCGTCCGTGGTTTCCTGAAACGCTTGTGTAAGGGCGGCAACCTCAATCGGGTCGCCCAGATAGGTGCCGGTGCCGTGGCATTCGATATAGTCGATGGTGTCGGCAGGTGTTTCGGCGATCATCTGCGCTTCGGCAATCGCCTCGGCCTGCCCGTCGACGGACGGGGCAAGATAACCGGCCTTGGCCGCGCCATCGTTATTGATGGCCGAACCCTTGATGACGGCCCAGATATGATCACCATCGGCAATCGCATCTTTCAGGCGGCGCAGCACCACAACACCGGCACCTGACCCAAAAACCGTGCCTTGGGCGCGGTGATCAAAGGCGTGGCAATGGCCGTCAGGCGACAGCACCTCGCCCTCTTTGTAAATATACCCGCGGTCCTGTGGCAGTTCGATTGTGACACCGCCCGCCAGCGCCATGTCACATTCGCCCGACAGCAGCGCCTGCGTGGCGTAATGGGTGGCGACCAACGATGTGGAACAGGCGGTCTGCACGTTCACACTCGGGCCTTTGAGATCAAAAATATGGCTCAGCCGTGTGGACAGGAAATCCTTGTCGTTGCCGGTATGGCGCAACAGGAACATGCCCACGTTGTCGACCAGTTTCGGGTTCGAGCAGATGTTGAAATAGAAATAGCTGCCCATACCGCAGCCTGCAAAAACGCCAATCGGGCCTTTGGCGTTTTCCGGCATATGGCCTGCGTTTTCCATCGCCTCCCACGCCACCTCAAGGAAACGGCGATGCTGCGGATCCATGATGGCGGCCTCTTTGGCGGAGAGGCCGAAAAATTCGGTATCAAAGTTCTGATAGCCCGAAAGCGGGGCCGCCGCAGGCACGTAATCGGGCCGGTTCAGACGATGCGCGGCCTCACCCGCTGTCAGCAAGTCTTCCTTGCTGTAATGGCGGATCGATTCAATCCCGTTCCTGAGATTTTCCCAATAGGCCGCAACTGTATCTGCCCCGGGCAAATGCGTAGCCATACCGACAATGGCGATGTCGGTTTCAGCAAAATTGATATCGTCTCGTGATAGGGGCAACACAACTACCAAACAGCCTCATGAATAGAAGCAAAACAAGTAACAGCAACAATAGACTAAATTATGTCAGATTTTCTTGATGTCACAAGAAGGTTTCCTTTTCCTCTTTGTCACCCGTCAGCCTATCAGTTGCGGCCACGACGCCAAACCTCTTTGCCATCCCCGAGACTGCGTCTCGCGCGGATCGTGCTGACCACATAGACCAGCACAAAGACGGCTGACGAAAACGGCGTGCGGAATAGCAGAGGTATGTTGCCACCCGATGCGTTGACCTCGCTGTCGTTGGCCAACAACGCGGGGTATTTTTCGGCCAGTTCGAGGTTGCCCTCGCGCCACCGATGGCGGACGTTGACCAAATTGGCAAATCCTTCGGGAAGCGGCCAATCATGCATCGCGCGGGTCTTGCACCTTTCCTGCGGGGCAAATTGAAGCCGCACAAAACGGTCATCGGCAATAATCGCAGGAAAGGCATCCCACCGCGCACGACCTTTGGCGTTGACGGCATATAGTCCGATGCCCGGCACACCGTCCCGCACGAAAGGCATCTGCGTCCAGACTTTGGCATAGGCCCGTGTGATCAGGCTTTGCGGGCGCTGGATGCGGACGGTTCCACTGGCGTAGACGGGTGCGTCCCTGGACAAAATCTCTGCCATTTCGGCAAGCATTGTCCGCCCGATCATCACGTCGGCGTCAAGGAAAATCCGGTTATCATAAGAGGCCACAACCTCGGCCTCGTTCAGGGCATTCATCTTGTTGCCCCGCACAATATCCAGCACGACAAGATCAAAACCGACAGCCTTCAATGCAGGTTCTTTTTGCTGCGCAAGCGCAACGGTCCGGTCACTGCATCCGTTTGCTGCGACAATCACCTGAACACCATGGTGGGGCGGCAGATCACGCTGCGCAATCACCGCGTCCAGACATGCCTGAATGCGGTTTTCTTCATTGTGACTGGGGATAATGACAGTAAGCAACGATCACCCTTTGACAGTTTTCCGTCGACATTATCCGTACAGAACGTTCCACACGAGATCCTGCAGATACCGCGCCTGTTGCGGCGTCACACCATCGAGATTTTGCAAACCACGCGGGTCACGGCCATAAATCACTGCGAAATGCGCCAACGCAATATAGTAGTTCCCCAATCCGTTCAGGTGGATGGTATCCGAGAACAGATCAGAAATACCCGTCATCCCCGGCGCGTTGCCTGCTGCGATATCGTCATAGATCGCCGCCATTAACAACGGCCCCGGGATCATCCGCATCTCTGGCGCGCCATCGGGGCGGTTCGTATTGACGTGGGCGCGTATCTCTTCCCAGCGTGCCATTTCCAAATCCAGTCTTTGACGGAAGGGAATGTTACCCTCCGGGTCCCTGTGCGGATTTTCGAAATCTGGGCCGCTCTCGATATCAACCCAAGTGGCGTAAAGGATGGTTTCCGCACCATTCCCGCCATTGCCGTTGGTCCATGCATTTTCGAACCAAAGCAACGCTTGTGCGAGCGAGTTATGAAACGGCATCGTATTCGACAAGGACGCGCGCTCGGTCAGGACAAGGGTATCATAGCGCGCAATATCATGGCGTGCATCGGGCTGGTCACAACATGGTACATTGGTCCAGCGGAAATCCAACGGACTGCCGGGGATGGTTGATTTGTCGATGACAACGGCGGAATCGCCTGTCTGTCTGACCATCGCGCGCAGTGGATCCAGAACCCCGTCGGTCAGACTATGGCCGGACTGAATGACCCGTTGTGTCAGCGGCCTCTCCTGCGCGTGGGCCATCGCACCCCACGCAAACAGCAGCGCGACCAGCATACTTGATAATAGAAAAGGCGGGATCCTGAGAGACATAACACTTCCTAACCAAAAAACGACAAAGGTTGGCGCAGAGCAGTACAACCACGGCAGAGCTGACAGCCAGCTTTACGCCACACAAACCATAGGCCACATCCCTACCGCAGTCGAAGCGTAATTCACAGCACATCAGAACACGCCTGCGACGCTCAAATCTCCGGGGCGCCGCGCCGCTGCGCTACTTTGTGGGGGAATCTGGTATAACTTCTGGGCGCGCGCCTGCCCTGCAATACGGCGTCGGGCACATCGACAGGCTCTTGTTTCCGGTCAAATTGTACAAAACCGGCCAGAGCCCCGAAACAAAGCAGCCCGATTGGCGTCAAAGTCGCATTCGGGATCAAGTAAATGAAATTACCTGCGCAAATCAGCGCCAAAGCAATGGTTTCGGGCGGTATCTCTTTGCGGCGGGCCGTTGCAGCCAAGAACAGCAAGGGTGCCGCAAGCACGCCGAAAAAACCCGCGTATCCGACCCAACCCCATCCGCCGAGCACAATAATCCAAAGCCCGTCTGTCACGGAAATATCAGAGCCAAATTCATTGTAGATACGGTCGCGGCCCCAGGTGCCCCATCCGAAAAGGGGTTTTTCATAGGCCCGCGCCAGCAATTGGTCTTCCTGATCAAGCCGGTATTCCAGCGATCCGGCACGATCCTCGGATATGCTTGCCGCCGCCGACAAGATACTATCAATCGGCACAAGATGCGCTTGCCGCAAAGCCGGAAAGCTGAGCGTTGCGAGAGAAACACAGATGACAAACCAAATTTGCATCTTTCTGCGCAGGGCAAAAAAGACAGCAAGACACATCAGCCCGATGACAAAAGCACCCAGATTCTTGCTGACCATCAAAATGACCAAGAGCCACCCCAAGGCCCAAAGCCATTTGGTTTCCTTCTCGGCTTTCCAAAGCGCAGCGGCCGCCATCACGGCCATGAAAATAAAGAACCCGACCCAAAGCCCGTGCTGTAGAAACACCATCGGCCGATAACCGTCCCGGATATGCTGCAGAAATGAATGCTGGTGGAAGCCGTATACCCAGTTATGCAGTTGCGGGCTCAGCCGGAACTCGACAAGCATAAAAAGCGTGTAGATCAGGCCGGACAGCGCAAACACCTTTAACAACGCGCGATGCATATCAGGTGTGGCAAGATATTTGCGCGCCACAAAGAAAGGCAGCGCGATAATGATGAGTTCGGCGATGCGCCCGATGGCATCCCAAGGCCGCAAAGCAGGGAGCACCGTTGGCCCAAAAACCAACCATTCACCGTTGTTGCGAATTGTCACAAAGACTCCGCCTATGAGTACTGCAAGCAGCACATACAGAACAAACCGAAACCTGAACCCTTCAGTTTTCAATGCCGGCACATCAGGCGCTTTGCGCCCGCGCACTGCAAAAAAGAGCAATCCGACAATCAATCCGCCTGTGATTGCAAAGGTCTTGTCGAGATCGGGCAATCCCGGAAGGTTGATGGCAAAAGCTTCTGGCAAAAAGAGATAAGGCAGCACTGTGGCCGTCAATATGGCGGGTACGATTGCTCTGTTCGTAAATATCAGCAAGGCGATCGCTGGCCAGATCAAGATCGCGAAAGCCGCCATATTTGGTGCACCTCTCTTGGGCCGCTGGAAAGAAAAACCTGATGATATCCTTACCACATTCGTCAAAGTTGCCAAGTTATGGCAGGCGATCCGGCAATTGCATACCGCCAGCATCGTCTAGGGGCGGGGTTTTTCTTTCACCCAAAGCAGAACAATCGCATTTATGGCAATAAATAACGCGCCGCCAAGCTCAAGGATAACGTTCATGCGAAAGCCGCCGAACTTCACTCCGATGAACTGGTCGAAATGGTGAAACCCTGCAGCGCGGATCGCGATGAAAGCCAGCAAGCCGACAATTCCGATGAGTGCGGGCCAGATCAAAGACACCTCGCGCCGCATGACCCAAAGCAGCAATGCCCCGACAACACAACAGAACCCGACAATCGTCAGGATGAATGCAATCTGGACAGTCCGCCGGTCTTCGTACCACCCTTGCGCCTTGGCCAAACACCGCCCGGCAGCCGTAAGGGCCGACTGCAAATCAAGCTGTTTGTTCACAGCCAGCATCACAAGAAGAATTGCCAGTCCCAGCCAGAAGAGCCGCAGTTTCCCGGAATGGCGGTAAAGCACCATCACAGAAAGGCAACTTGTGCCCAGATAGGCAGCAACCGTGATCCAGCCGGTCAGCGTCGGATCACCGATCGTCGGAGACCAATCCGCGAAAAGACATGCAAGAAGACCACGCATACTCATCGGGTTTTTCTACCTCAAGCCAGCGTAACGACAACACCCCCGCAAAGAAGTGATGCAAAGACGAAGATATGAAATCTCCATTTTGCACAAGGGCCAGCGCCATCTGGCGAAGACTGCCCCCACCAATGGCACAATAAACACGTATGCCATGATCCATCTCCCTTGGAAATGTGCTACCAGAAACACACCCAAGTGTTCTTACCGAGTGATTCCAGATGGCATTGACCCAAGACCATGACCTATCGGCCACCAATTCGGGGTATCTGACGACAGGGGTCTTCTGGCTGGTTTTCACCGTGATTGCCGGATTGATCTTTTTTCAAGAAGGCTTCAATGCCCTGCTGACCGCCTGGCAACTTCCCGAATATAGTCATGGGCCGCTTATCCCGGTCCTGTCGCTCTTGCTCTTTCTGCGGCAGCTTAAAGGCATTCCTGTCAACGTTGCCCGGGTCACGGATCGGGGGCCGGGAATTGCGCTGATGCTCTTTGCAATCCTGCTCGGCGTACTTGGCAAGCTGAGCCAGATCGACGAAGTCGTCGCCTATGCGATTATCCTTTGGTTCGGTGCCCTTCTGCTGATTTCCTGGGGATGGCAACAGGGCAAACATTTCTGGCCGCCTGTGCTGCATCTGGTCTATATGCTGCCGCTGCCGGGTGTGATCTATTACAAGGTATCGACGTCGCTGCAGGTGTTCTCGTCCGAGTTGGGCGTCTGGATGCTGCAACTGCTTAGCATTCCCGTCTTTCTCGAAGGCAACATCATTGATCTGGGGGTTTACAAGCTCCACGTCGCCGAGGCCTGTTCTGGGTTGCGCTACCTGTTCCCCATCATGTCGTTTTCCTATGTCTTTGCGGTGCTTTTCAAAGGGTCGGTTTGGCACAAGGCGGTGCTGTTGCTGGCAGCAGTCCCGATCACGATTGTGATGAACTCGGTCCGGATCGCGTTTGCGGGATGGCTGGTGAACTACGTTGGCCTCGAATACCTTGAAGGCTTCACGCATTTCTTCGAAGGCTGGATCATTTTCATGATCTGCGTGGTCCTGCTTTTTCTTCTCGCATGGGTAATGTTGCGCTTTTCAGGTTCACATTCGGGCCTTGTTGACGCGCTCGACCTCGACACCTCCGGCTGGGCTTCACAGGCCGCGCGTATTCGCTTCATCGCCCCCTCACGCGCCCTGGTCTTCTCGGCCATCTTGCTTGGCGCAGGGGCAATCGCGTGGGAGGCGCGGCCACAAACCACAACGATCGCCGTTGATCGCGAACCCTTTACGGTCTTCCCCGCACGTTTGGGCGCATGGGCTGGCGATATCCCAGAGGTGCTTGCCCCCGACGTCGCCGAGACCCTTGCGGCAGATGATTACCTGTCGGTCCATTTTACCAACAGCGCCCGGACCGCGCCAGTGCAACTCTTCATCGCGTGGTATGACAATCAAACCCAAGGCGGCATCCATTCGCCCGAAATATGCCTGCCCGGCGCTGGCTGGGAAATTGCAAAACTGGATCGCGTCGATATCGCGCCTCAAATGGGCTTTGCCACGCCCTACAACCTCAACCGCGCCATCATTCAAAGAGATCAGACGCGGATGCTGGTTTACTACTGGTTTGAACAACACGGACGACATACAGCGTGGGACTTTGCTGCGAAGATGTACCTGCTCTGGGACAGCATCACGATCGGCCGCACGGACGGCGCATTGGTGCGCCTGACAACCCCGATCATGTCGGGCGAAACCGAGGCAGACGCAGAAGCCCGCCTGCAAGAGATGTTCCGCGAAACGGTCGCTGTTTTGCCGCGATTTGTGCCGGGGTCGGAAACCTAACCAACCCCGCACGAAAAGACACGCTGTGCGCGCACCGTCGGGTGCCATGCGGCCATTACACGGACAGGTCCATCGCGATTTCCCGACTCAGCGGATGATCATCAAAGATCACGCTGCCTGGCGGGTTTGTTTCGCCTGCGGCCACAACCGCTATGGAATTGCGGAACTGTAGCGACAAAATCCCTGAAAACTGGGACTGAAGCGCAAATCTAGGCGAACTTGCCATATTTTACTTGGACTTTCCAATGCAGAAAGCGTTATAGTGTTAATGATATGTTAATAAGTGTCGTCACGTTCTGACGGTTAATGGTGGATCAAATGATCAAGAAAATTCTCGCCGGCTTTGTTACAGCAATTGCCCTTACGGCGACAGCAGCAAGCGCCGCAACGCTAAGCTTGCACGGGACAGGCCAGACACATGTTGTCACGAACAACGATGTCTTAAGCTCTTTGAACAATACAACGATCGACATGATTGACGGTTCGCGGAAGAACGCGTCAAACGGTCTTTTCCTCGATATTGTGACGGGCGCAGCACAGATCACCTATACCTATCTGGGTGCCGAAGCGGCTAACAGCAACTACACTGCCGTTGAAGGTACAGCCGTATTTGACAACCGCGGACCAGGCTACACCGCGACAAACGCATCCGTCACTGTGACACAGACTGTGAGCGGCTTTCTGGACTTTGCATTCGGGACCTACGCCCCGACTTGGGCAGTTGGTTTGTTCAACAACGATGGTGTCGCAGAGCAAGCAACACGCCATTATGCGATGGGTTTTGTAGCGATCAGCGCCAACGCGTTTTATGTACTTTTCGACGATATCGCGCGCGGTGACCGTGACTTTGACGATATCGCGATACGCATTGATGTGGCTGCGGTTCCACTGCCCGCAGGAAGTTTGCTCTTGCTGTCGGCACTTGGTGGCGCATTGGTTCTGCGCCGTCGCAAGACCGTCGCGGCCTAGGCAAGCAAAACTCTCGAAGACCAAAAAAGCCGGCTCTCAGCCGGCTTTTTTGTTGTCGTAATCCATGGTCGCAGGATCAGTAATAGGCACCGGCACCGCGAGACTCTTTGTCCAGATAGCGGCACTTGTTCAGCAAGACACCCATCACATTTGTCTGCGATGCCAGATCACGCTCGCAGACGTCGATTTCACCGATCGAGGTGGATTCAGCGGCAGCAATCAAAAGCACGCAATCGACCTGGCCCATAAAGGCCATTGTATCATCACTGCTTAACATCGGCGGCATATCAAAGATCGTCAGGTCCGGCGCGAACTGCTCTTCGATATCGGCCAAAGCACGCCCCACTGTTGAACTCTGCAAAAGCTCTGCGGGATTGCGCGTGCGTGCGTAATTCAAACCAAAGGCCAAGTTGGGGCGCGGGCGTTTCGCGATGTCGGAAAACGCGGCCTCTCCGCCCAGAACAGTGGAAAAACCGGTTTCGCCGGACAGCCCGAAGATAGACGCCATCGACGGACGTCGCATATCCATTTCCGCCACGACCGTGAATACCTCGGGCTGTTTCGCCAGAGAAAAGGCAAGGTTCATCGACACTGTCGTTTTCCCGCAGTCGGCGCTGGGTGACGTAATCGCAAGGCGACGCCATCCGTTGATCCGCATCTCCTGCAAGACCTTGGTACGAAGCTTGTCAAAAGCCACAACACCCTGATCCGATTGCGGGCCAGTCTCGAATGTGACGACACGATGTTTTGCCATCTGCTTGGCTGGCGGCGCAAAGGTGGCAAGCGGTTGCCAGATTGCGGCGCGGTCAGCCATAGCAACATCATGTTCTTTGTTGAGCGCCCGGCGCCTGCTGGCGATGTAGGATTGCCGTTGACTCGTCTTTGCGTCGCCGGTGACTTCCTCGCGGGCAGCGCGCGCTTTGGCGATTGCGGCTTGTATCTTGTCCATATCGTCTCGCCCTACCCTTAGTCCAAACCGACGCGGCGCAGCATCTCATCAAAGATCGGCTGCAGCGGTTGGATATTCTCGTCAATGTACCAGATCAGGGCAGGCACCCCGATGAAAACAACAGCCAAAGCGGCAAGTATCAGAAGCCGCCGCCGCCAGATCTGACTGCGTGTCCTGATGTATGGCATCGTCATGAACGGCGTGATTTTCAACCCATCCACAATATCGGCGGGGCGGCGCACGGCGGTGTTCAACAGTTCAAGCAGCACAATTAATCCGAAACCCATCCCCAGCCCTGCTGCAACGCCAGTCGCCGCTATCAAACGTCTGTTTGGTCGTGTCGGGCTGGTTGGTGGAATAGCTTGTTCGATGACCGTTATGCGCTGCCCTTTGGACAACGCCTCGATCGTATCCCCCACCTCTGCGATTGCACGGTTTTGCACGGCACGGTCATATTGTGTCCGCAAGTTTTCAAAGTTTCGCTCAAGCGTTGCCAGCGTGAGTGCATTTCCAGGTGTTGCTGCGATCGACGCCGACAGCTCTTCCAGATTCTGTTCAATGAGCGCCTTTTGCTCATCGATAAAGGCGATCTGACCCTCAAGATCTGCCAGTTGCAGGTTGAAGGGAGTCAATGGCGCGCCTTCGGTATCAAGGGTTCCGCTGCTCGCAGCGGCCTGTTGGGCTGCGACAATTCTTTCCAGTGCGGCGACCTGTGCCTGCAATATACCGATGCGGGGATTACCGGGCGAAAGCAGTGCCGAGGCCCGCGTCAACTCATCCAGCAAATCCTGCAGTTCCGCTTCCTCGGGGGTGCGCGCGGCGACGCCAAGCAGGCCAACCTCTCCGGTCTGTTCAAAAAGCTGCACGAGGCGGTCACGACGTTCACGTAACTGTATCCGTTCACGGTCAAGCTCCAGAATGCGCTCCGCCGCTGCGGCTTGCTGTGATCTGCGAAACTCGAGGCTATCCGGCAACGCTTCCAGATTGGCCTCTTGGAACGCCAGAATCTGGCCGCGCATCTGGGATAGTTCCTGCTCCAGCTGCTCTGTCTCTTGCGCGAAGAAGTCCAGCGTCTGTCCCGAGACCGTCGTGCGCATCTCGATGTTCTCTTGCAGAATCAAGGTGACGATTTCGTTGACCACCGAAGCCGCACGATCCGGCAGCGGATCGTCAAAACTGACCCTCACGATGATCGCCGCCGACCTGCCGCCAAGGTCAACGTTGATCCGCTGGCTCATGTCCTCCGCTTTTTCATCAGGACGCAGACGGTCTTCGGTGGCATCGGTTTCGGTGTAAACCCCGAGGCGGTTCGCCATGTCGAGCAGGTTATCCCGCGTGAAGATCCGCTGCTGGATAATTTGCAACTGTTCCGCGGCATCAGTGCGCACAGTAGATGCGGCAAGTTCGTCAGGGATCTGCTGGGATTCAACAACCAAGCGGGCTTCGGCCACGTAAATCGGTTTTTGGGTCAGCGCCACCGTGAGCCCCGCCGCTGTCCCAAGGGCCAGCAGGATCAGGACATATGGGAAGCGCCTCCAAAAGACTGCCAGATAAAATTTAAGATCCATCGTTTACCAATCACATGCGAGGTCAGGCTCAAGAGGCCGCTAACTCGCGGACATACCACCACCGAAAAAGACACCATCGTTCAACACTTGTTTCACCGTCACCTCGTTCACCTTATATTTGTCTTCAGTATAGGCATAGAGCAGCGAAAAATCACAAAGCTGGTTGATCAGACGGGGCACGCCACGCGTCTCTGTATAGATCCGCTTGCAAGCGCCGGGGCTAAAGATCTGTTCCTTGGCGCCAGCAACTTTCAGGCGATGATGAATATATTCCGCCACTGTCTCGGCGTCGAGAGTAGGCAGATGGAAGCTTGAGGCAACCCGCTGTGCAAACTGTGTGAGATTGGGGTGGCGGACATTTTCGCGCAGCTCGGGCTGGCCAACCAGCACAAGCTGCAAAAGCTCGTCCTTGTTGGCGTTGATGTTCGTGAACATACGCAGTTCTTCAAGCGACTCGCGACTGAGGTTCTGCGCCTCGTCAAAAATCAAGGCAACGCGATGACCTTTGGCATAGGTCGAAATGAGAAATTCCTCAAACTGACCAAACAGGGCGACATAGTCGGCCCCCGGCGGCACCGGTTGATCGAGCGATTGCAGAACCCAGCGCAAAAGCTCGTCCCGCGTGCCATGGGCGTTCGAGACCAGACCAACCACAAGTTCGTCACCGATTGATTTCAGCAAGTGATGCAAAAGCGTGGTCTTACCGGCACCAACCTCGCCCGTAATCAGCGTGATGGGCGAACGGGTCACAAGACCGAATTCAAACATCGCATAGGCCCGTTCATGCGCCGGTGACCAATAAATAAAGTCAGGGTCCGGCACCAAGCTGAAAGGGCGTTCGCTCAACCCGAAATGGTTAAGGTAGATACTGATGGCTTGGTTCATTCAGACCCCGAAACAAAGACACTCTCGTTCCAACTACATCCGAACAAACACGATTCGGCACCTGATGATGTCTAAAGGAAAAGCTGTTTTCAGACCACCAGAACCCTCGGACTTTGGCAAACTGCCTTAGGGTAAGGCGATTCTATGGACACATTGGTTCGCATACAGAAACAATGGTGAGCCTTTGGCAAAACCACCGATGAATTTGTGAACACATTACCGCGAACTATGGCGAAAAACGTTCTTTTTGATGATCAAAATCCAAAGGATAGGTTCACGTGATCTCTGTTTAATGATATCTTAATTTTTGCCAGCGCACCGCAGGGCGACCAGTTTTTTTCGGTAATCCGGTGCTGCAGAATTTGTTGTTATTTCTGGCGAGTAAATTTGGTTAACGAGTGAGCAATTAAATGTCGACAGACTATTCTGACGTAAGAAAACACACCAATTCACGACTGATCGGACCGTCGCTTCCGATTAAAGGTCTTTATGAGCTTGGACTGAAGCGCATCTTTGATGTGTTGTGTGTTGTCGCCTCAATTCCCTTTATCCTACCACTTATCGGTGTGCTTGCGCTTATGGTAAAGCGTGACGGGGGCCCCGCCTTCTATCGTCAGGATCGCGTTGGCATGAACGGCCGCCTCTACCGTATCTGGAAACTGCGCACGATGGTGGTGGACGCGGAATCCAAACTGCAAGACCACCTGTCAAAGAACCCTGAAGCCGCTGCCGAGTGGACGCTGACGCAGAAACTCAAGCGGGATCCACGGATCACGAAAATCGGGGTGCTCTTGCGCAAAAGCTCGATTGATGAACTACCGCAACTGTGGAATGTCCTGATCGGAGATATGAGCCTTGTCGGCCCACGTCCGATGCTGCCAGAGCAACAGACGATGTATCCCGGACTTGCCTATTATTCCCAACGCCCCGGCATTACGGGCAGCTGGCAGGTATCCGAACGCAACGAATGTACTTTTGCGGACCGTGCGCGCTTTGACACCGCCTATATCGCCGATATGTCCTTCGCAAACGACATGAAGCTGCTGTTGGCGACCGTACGTGTTGTGGTAAAAGGGACCGGATATTAATCCAGGGTCTTCACGTGAGGCCGGTACACTAGGTAACTCATGCCACATTTTCTGCGCGTTTGTCTGATTTGCCTGAGCATGGCTGCGCTTTCTGCCTGCAAAACAAACGAAGAAAAGGCAGACGCGTTTTACCAGTCAGGGCTTGTATTGCTTGACGCCGGAGATCTGGACCGCGCGGCGATCCAGTTCCTGAATGTGTTTCAACATGACGGATTCCATGAGGATGCGCGGCGCAAGCTGGCCGAAATACGCCTTGAACAGGGGGATATCGGCGCAGCTTATAGCCAATATCTGCGGCTGATCGAACAATACCCCGATACTGCAGACGTCCGCATCATACTGGCCAGAATTGCCATTGATATCAGCAATTGGGGCGAAGCGCGCCGTCATGGTCAGGCTGCGATCGCGCTTGCGCCGGATGACGCGGCCGCGCAGGCAGTTGCTGTGGCACTTGCATACCGCGACGCGACGCAAATCAATGACACGACAGCGCTTGCGCAGGCCGCAACCCGCGCGCAGGCACTACTGGATGCCAATCCCGACGATGAAGTTGCACGGCGTGTTGTGATCGACAGCCTGATGCGCAGTAATACACCGCAAGAGGCTTTGCCGGAAATCGACAAAGCACTCGCAAGTGACCCAGAGAGCTATGTCTATCATACAGCCCGCCTGCAGGTTTTGACGCAGATCGATGACATGCCGAGTATCGGCCAGCAACTCAAACGGATGGTGGCGCTGTTTCCCAATGACGCCAATCTGAAGCAAGCCCTCATTGGTTGGTACTTTGTGCAGGACGATCTGGCAGGCGCGGAAGGTTACCTGCGTGAACTCGCGGGTGTGGATGCCGCCCCGATTGAAGGCCATATCGCTGTCGTCCGGTTCTTGCAGGACACACAAGGCCCGCATGTCGCGCAGCAAGAGCTTGAACGCCTTGCCGCTGCCAATACGGGTACTCCAAACGCAGATGTCTATATCACCCTCGCTGCAGCGCTCCGTTTTGAAGCGGGCGACAGGGACGCGGCCATCGCCACCTTTGAAACCGTGCTTTCAGGTGCTGCGCCTTCAGACCAGACGCGACAGATCCGCAATACCTATGCCCGCCTTCTCATCGCGACAGGTAATGAGGCTGGCGCGCGCGCGCAGGTGGACATGATCCTTTCGGAAGATGAAACGAACGTTGATGCACTGAAACTGCGCGCCACATGGCTGATTGCGGATGATCGCGCCAGCGAAGCGGTCCTTGCTTTGCGTCAGGCACTCAGCTTGCAACCGCGCGACGCCGAGACACTGACATTGATGGCACAGGCGCATCAGCGCGAGGGCAATCGCGCCCTTGCGGGCGAACGTCTTGCTCTGGCGGTCGATGTCACACGCAGCGCGCCGGATGAGGCGATCCGCTATGCAAACTTTCTGCGCGAGGACGGACGCAAAGCCGCTGCGCGCGCGGTTCTGACGGATGCACGCGTCGCAAATCCAAACAACGTTGCTGTCATGACAAGTCTGGCCGGTATCCTGCTTGGCGAAGGTGCCTGGATTGAAGCGCAAGGCATTGCGAATACGCTCAGGTCCATTAAAACCGCAGAGGCGCAGAAGGCCGCAACATCCCTGCAAGCGGCGTTGTTGCTGGGCCAGAACAGAGTTGAAGACAGCCTTGCCTTTCTTCAAGCTGAAATAGAGCAGGGCAATGGCGATGTCGAAGCCATCACACAGCTGGTGCAAATCCATCTTCTTGCCGGAAACCTTGTATCAGCGCGCAGTAGTCTCGATCAGGCGCTGACCCGTTTTCCAGACGACGACAGCCTACAAATGCTAAGCGCCAGCCTGTTCGCAATGGACGGCGATTTCGAAACCTCCGAAGGTGTATTCCGACGGATCATCGCAAGGTCACCGCAATCCGAGCCCGCCGTTCTGCGCCTTTACAACCTTCTTGTTGCCACAGACCAACCCGCGAAAGCAGATGCTGTGCTCGAGGCTGGTCTTGATGCGCTTCCAAACGCGCTCAATCTGCGCTGGCTCAGCGCCACGCGGTACGAAGAGCGTGGAGACATTGATGCCGCAATTGCGATCTATGACGCAATGTACGCGGCAAATTCGGATGCCGTGGTCATCGCCAACAATCTCGCGTCCTTGATCGCAACCCATAAGAACGACGAGGCCAGCCTTACGCGGGCTGCAGCGATCGCCAAACGCTTGCGTGATCTTGATGTTCCGGCTTTTCAGGACACTTATGGCTGGATTGCGTATCGTCAGGGTAATCCGGAAGAGGCCCTGACCTATCTTGCACCGGCCGCCGCCGGTTTGCCCGATGATCCGCTGGTCCAGTACCATCTTGGCATGGTCTACGCAGATCTGGGCCAAACCGAAAACGCGACAACCCATTTGCGGCGCGCATTGATGCTTGCCGGTGATCAATCCCTTCCCCAGTTCGATATTGCCCGCACAAAACTGACCGAATTAGGTCAATAGCGCAAAAATCGCCGTATTCGCGATGTTTGCCCGTGTTTTTACTTTGGGGAATTGACCTCAATAGGTTAACCTTTTCCAAGAGCGGGAGGGTGTTGCCCGCATCATTGTACTGTAAAAAGAGGCCGCGTTATGTCCCGTATTGTTACCCTTCTTGGGTCGCTTCTGACCCTGTTGCTATTGTCCACGATCACTTTTGCACAGGAATACAGGGTACAGCCCGGTGATACCCTGCGTATCGAAGTGGCCGAGGATGCCAGTTTGAACCGCGTGGTGCTGGTCGCACCTGACGGACGTATCGCACTGCCCGGTACGGGGAATATCCGCGCAAGCGGGCTTACGACAGCGCAAATCCAATCCGCTTTGACCAGCCGCTTGGCCGCGGGTTTTGTCAGCCCTCCAAACGTCTTTGTCGGTATCGAAGGGCTCGCACCCGAACGTGAGCCGCAGACAATCGGTATCTTTGTGGTCGGCGAAGGCGCAACCGTTGGCCGGATCGAGATTGAGCCGGGCACAAATTTGATGCAGGCGATCGCCCAGTTCGGCGGCTTTACAAACTTTGCCGCGGTCAAACGCATCCAGTTACGCCGCGGCAGTGACGTCTACACGATCAACTACAACAGCATCCTTGATGGCAGCAGCGAAAACGGTGCCGTCCGGATGCGCGATGGTGACGTCATCGTCATTCCGCAACGCAAACTGTTCGAGTAAGAACCCAGACCCCTAGCTTCCGCTCGGGGGCGGATAAACATGAAACCTGTAGTCAGCCTTGCTCTCTTGACCTGCCTTTGTCCTGTTGCGGCGTCCGCGCAAGAGGCCGAACCCGGCGGTGTGTTCTTCACATTTGGCTTGGGTCAGACCTTTATCGCCTCAACCGACCGTGACCTGGAAACGACAGAAGCCGAAGACGGGTTAGAGAGCGTGACCGACCTCAGCTTTGGGGTGGTAACGGAAACACGCGAACAACGCCTGTCGTTCGATTTGGACACTGCATTCAGCTTTACCGAAGATGAATTTGCCGATGAGGGCATTGTTGCGCGTTTGGCCTATAGCCGAAACAGTGCTGATGCGTCGCTTGATTTCTCGCTCGAGGGACGGCGCGAAGACATCGCATTTTTGCGCGACGCCACAGATTTTCTCGATGATGACGGTGTGATCGTTCTGCCTGACGATTTTGATGATCTGACGGGGACCGGGTTTCGCAATCAAACAACTTTGTCAGTTGCGTTGACATGGGGCGATACCGCGCCGGTGGGCTATAGCCTGAGCGGCAGTCTGACAACGCTGCGCTATGATGATGCAAGCGCCGCACTGGTCGACAATGACAGCGGCACCATTGCGCTTGGCATGCGACTGAACATCAATGAGGTCATCACCAGCAATATCGGACTTTCCTATACGCAGTCAGACGACGCGGACGCCCCGGTAACGGAAACCACAACGTTGTCGGGCGCGCTGGTCTTTGCGCGCCCGCTTGGGGCTCTGACAACAGGTGTCAGCGTATCGCGTGACGAAGAGGACGAGACCTTCTGGGCTGCCTCCGTTGCCCGCGACTATACCTTGCCCAATGGCAGCCTGCGGGGCGAACTGGGCGTCGTCGAAGATGAATTCGGTGACGTGCGTTTGACCGGGGGACTTGCGTTCCGCTATCCGCTGCCTGCGGCCGAAATTACCCTCAGTGCAGACCACAGCCTTGCCGCGGGTGACGACCGCGCCGCAACGACGTTCAGCGCCAACTATCTTCAGGAACTCAGCCCCGTCACCAGCATGCAGGTTGGTTTTGACTTTGGCCAAACAAGCGATCCTGACGGAAGCGATGTCATTGCCACCGGCAGCCTTTCGGCAAGCTACGGTTACAGCATCAACGAATTCTGGCAGGTCAATGTCGGCGCAAGCTTTGATTTCCGCGAGGATGACGGTGTGGGCACGGACAGTACGTCAATCTTCCTGGCACTCGATCGGCAGTTTTCCTTCCGGCCGTAAGGCCCTGATCGGCTGATTTCTGCCCTTTCGGGAACAACCGGCGCAGTGCGCTTGGCAACCTCGTTTCACCTCTTATAGCTTCACGCGAACCAATACTGCCCAGCAGTTGGGCCACGTGAAGTTAATGGAATATTAGGATTTACCCTACAGACTGGTCAGAATTGGAACAAAGTTTTGACACGAAGCCAACCTAGGCTGACGGGATCGTAGGGCGAAAATACCGCCAAGCAGAAAAGAGCAGCTGATGTTCATCTTGTATATCATACTCGGAATAGCCTCTGGAATGCTGGCAACGGCCGTTGCATTGCTCTCGGGTGCTGGCATCTTTGTGGCAATTCTTGCGTATGTTCTTGGTGGCATGTTCGGCTGTGTTGCAGGTCTGGTCTGGGTCAACGCGCCGCAACAAGAACGCTCCGAAAAGCACGCAGCCGCACAACGTAGCTAACTCGCTTTCTGTTCTGACATCGTCCGAAAGGGGCGCGTTTATCGTTACGCGGTATGGCTTTGCCTGCAAAGGATATATTGCTGGCCCTCTGCATGCGACAGCAACAAAGGCTATTTCTCCAGCGGGCGCGCCTCATCAACCAGCATGACAGGTATCCCGTTGCGGATCGGAAATGCGACCTTGCCAGCCTCGCTGACAAGCTCTTGTTTTTCCGCATCATAGCGCAGCGTCCCCTGTGTCAACGGGCAAACCAGCGCCTCGAGCATTTTGGAGTCGAATGCTGTTCCACTCATTGCATTACCTCTTCACCTGATCCACCGCGCAATGCGAATTCGATCAAAGTCATGAGCGTTTCACGCCGTGTGGTCAAGGAGGGGGCTTCAAGCAAGGCTTGTTTGTCCTCGGGCGCAAACGGGCAAAGCATTGAAAGCGAATTGATCAACAACTCGTCTTCCGCCTCTCCCAGACTTTCCCAATCAGTCGATAGTCCCTGATCGACAAGATACCGGCCCAGCGCCTCCATAAAGGCCTCGCGGTTGAAGCTGTCGTCGCGTTCAACCGGGCCAAGATCGCGGTCGAATCCTTGCCAGCTGACGTTGCAGCGGCGGTAGGGCGTGAACCCTTCGACTTCCTGCGTAATCCGGAAGCGCGACATACCCGCAAGAGTAATCATATAGCGCCCGTCCTCGGTCTCGGAAAACGCCGTCACACGGCCAGCGCAGCCGATACTGTGCAGCTTTCCGCCTTTGCCGGGCGCATCGTAAGGCTGCACCATCCCGATCAGCCGCGATGGCGTTTTCAGCACATCGTCCAGCATGGCGAGATAACGGGGTTCAAACAGATGCAACGGCAGACGCGCGCGCGGCAAAAGCAATGCCCCCGGCAGCGGAAAGACGGGAATCGTGTCAGGCAGATCATATGATGATGTCATGACCAATAACCTAGGCCGATGCCACGGTCAGGCAAATATCATCGAAGAAAGTTTTCGCCGCCCGTTCAGTACAATCGGATCTTTTGCATCATGCGCATCGAAAATCTTGAATAGCTGGGCCTTGGCCGCCCCGTCATTCCATTCCCGATCACGACGAAAGAGCTCCAGCAACGTGTTCACGGCCTCTTCCACCTGACCGCTGGCATGCAACGCTGTTGCCAGATCAAACCGCGCCTGATGGTTGTCGGGTTCCGCCTCAACCGCCGCCTGCAATTCCGCCACAGGCCCTGCATTCGCGGCCTCGCGCGCCAGCATGATCTGCGCATGAACGGCCTCAAGCAGCGGATCGGTGGATATTTCGGCAGGTGCACCGTTCAGGATCGCCTCGGCCTGATCAACGTCGTCCATCGCCAGATAGGCACGCACGAGCCCTGCATAGGCAGGCGCATTGTGCGGCTCTTCCTGCAGGATCGCGGCAAAGGTTTCGGCGGCATCGGTTGCCGCACCGTCCGCCAACATCTGCTCTGCTGCCTCGATGGCCGCGCTCAGGCCCTCTGCTTCGGGGTCACCGGCAAGAGCTGCGACCTTGTCGACAAAGGCGTTGATTTCGGAGGGGGGCAAAGCGCCCTGAAACCCGTCAACGGGACGTCCCTGATAAAACGCATAGACCGTCGGGATCGACTGCACCTGCAACTGGCCTGCATAGGCCTGGTTCGCATCCACGTCGATCTTCACCAGCTTGACCCGCCCTTTGGCATTGGTCACCGCTGCTTCAATCGCAGGGCCCAGCGTCTTGCACGGGCCGCACCAGGGCGCCCAGAAATCTACAATCACCGGCACGGTTTGCGACGCTTCGATCACGTCCTTGGCAAAGCTTGCGTCGGTCCCGTCCTTGATCAGATCAGCGGCGGCACCTGCGTTTGCATTTGCGTCCAACTCCAGCATGGCCTGTCTCCTTCAACTTTCTGTTAGCCCCTATATGTGCGCTCTGCGCCATAAGTCCAAGAGGCAATGCCGCTTTACCAAACCACGCGCTGCGCATAGCGTGGTGATATGACAAAAACCATCCTCACCTTCGGCGATAGCAACACCTACGGCACGCCCCCTGCGCATGCGCGGGGTGAGAACCGGCGCCTCGGGCCCGAGGCCCGATGGCCCACGGTGATGCTCTCAGAACTCGGGGCCAGTTGGGCGCTGATCGAAGACGGCCTGCCCGGACGCACAACCAGCCGCGCAGACCCTGTGATGGGCGCACATATGGACGGGCAGCTTGGGCTGCGCATCGCGCTGGAAAGCCAAGGACCGATTGATCTGTTAACCATCATGCTGGGCACGAATGACCTTAAGACGCACCACGGCGCAAGCGTGGATCAGGTGGTCGCGGGTCTTGCAGGGCTGCTGGGAATCGCCCGCTCCGAGCCGTACCAGACGCGCCATAAAGGCTTTGACATTCTACTGATCGCCCCGGCGGTCGTGCTCGAACAAGGGACGTATCGTGACGGGCTCTTGGGTGCGCAGACGAAATCGCGCGATCTGCCCTTTGCGATTGCGCAACTGGCTGATCACTGGGGCCTGCCGTTTCTGGATGCAGGGATGCATATCAAACCCAGCCCCATTGACGGGCTGCATTTCGACGCGCAGGACCACATCACGCTGGGGCGTGCTGTCGCCGCGAAAGTCGCAAGCCTGTGATGCAGCCCAGGCTTGGCGCTATCGCCGTCGTGCGACATGAAAACCGTTTCCTTCTGGTCAAACGCGCGAAAGAACCCAATGCCAACACTTGGGGGTTTCCGGGTGGTCATGTCGAACTGGGTGAAACCGCGCTTGATGCGGCAGTGCGCGAACTGGCCGAAGAAACCGGCGTCGTCGCTACCGCAAAGGACTACCTGACCAATCTTGATGTCATTACACGCGACGCGGATGGTGCGGTGCTCTTCCACTACCTCTTGGCAGTGGTTGTCTGTTCATTTGACCATGGCGCGCCCGTTGCAGCCGATGATGCGCTTGATGCAGGCTGGTTCACAGCGGATCAGGCGAAGGCTCTCCCACAAAGCCCGAACCTGCAATACGTGATAGACCTGTGCTGCAGGTAAGGTGGATTTCAACCCACCCTACTCGACAACGCCAACCATCGGCCCAAGCTGGAACCCGAAATCACTGCGCCCTTGGGCGCGCGAATAAAGCCGCGACACCTTGCCATCGAAATACAGCGCATTCGGCATCGCGAGGTAGTCTTTGAAAAAAGACCCGAACTCGTGAAATGTGACACTATTGTTGGAAATCACAAAGACTGCGGTCGCCCCATCGGCACTTGTGCCCACACCGTTGCGCACGAATCGCGATGTACTGTCGGGCAAGAACCGCGGATGCAGTGCGCCGTCAATCACCAGCATCGGCCCTGATTGGGTGGCATCCCGACAGGCGGGCGGATTTGCGACATAGGCAAGCGTTTCATAGACCTGTGCCGAAGTATCCGTGATGCAGAAAACCCCGTTAGGCAGCAGGCCAAAATTCCCCGGTCCCGCATTCGGGATCACGCGCATCGTCTCAACACCGCCTTCGACGTAATGACCCACAGGCGAGCGGTCATCATGGTACATCCCCGCATTCATCGCAAAGGCAAGGCTGCCTACTGACGGCAGATCCTCTAGCGCGCCAAAGCTTCCGATCACGCCACCGTTCGCATCCTTGTAGAAAAGGCGCAAATCCTCTCGCGTCGCATCCACCGTGCAGACCGTATAGCTATTACCCAGATAATCGACGTCCTCGCAACTCACCGCCGCTGCCGGCAGCGCCCAAAAGAGCAATGCCACAGCAAGCCAGCGCATCAGTCGTCCAGATCCTGACGTACATGATCTTTCGCCAATAGGGCGCGTGTCGCGTCGATCTGGTCAAATGTGCCGTCAATCTCAAACCGCAACTCGGGTGCGAATTTCATCGTGCCGCCTTTGACCACCAGATGGCGGATTTCATGCCTGTTGCGGCGCAGCGCCTCAAGCGCTTCTTCCTTGCCCTGCCCGCCAAGGGGCAACACAAAGGCAGTCGCAATCCGCAGATCGGATGTCATGCGCACCTCGCCCACCGTAATGGACATGCGCGCCAGTTCATCATCATGCACGTCGCCGCGTTGCAGCACTTCGGAAAGGGTGCGGCGGATCACCTCGCCCACGCGCAACATGCGCTGGGTAGGGGCCTTGCCGTCTCTGTTTGCATTCTTTGCCATGGCCCTCATGTAGTCCTTGATCGCGCCATTGCCAAGCAAGCCTTTGCGTCCACGGCAATCCGCCGCTAAGAGAAGGCACGGATAAAGGAAACGGACCATGACAGACACACCAGGCATCGTGATCACAGGCGCATCGGGCCGTATGGGCCAGATGCTCATCAAAACCGTGCTGGCCTCGGACAAATGCCGCCTTGTGGGTGTGCTGGAACGCGCTGGCCACGACTGGATCGGGCAGGATGTGGGTACAGCCATGGGTGGTCAGCCTGCCGGCGTTACTGTGACGGACGACGCGGTCGAGGTCTTTGCCAAAGCCCAGGCGGTGATTGATTTCACAGCCCCCGCCGCCACCGTCGGCTTTGCGGGGTTGGCCGCACAGGCGCGCGCGGTGCATGTGATTGGCACGACAGGGCTTTCTGACGATGACCTCAAGGCGATCAACGCCGCCGCGCGCCATGCGGTCATCGTGCGGGCAGGCAACATGTCGCTGGGTGTGAACCTGCTGGTACAGCTGACCAAAAAGGCCGCAGCCGCTCTCGACGAAGAATTCGACATCGAAATCATCGAAGCGCATCACAACCAGAAGGTCGACGCCCCTTCCGGCACCGCGCTAATGTTGGGCGAAGCGGCGGCTGAGGGGCGCGGTGTTACGCTGAACGACGTCAGCGACAGCGGGCGCGACGGTATCACCGGTGCGCGGACGCGCGGCGACATCGGCTTTAGCGCCATTCGCGGTGGCGATATTGTGGGCGAACATGATGTGCTCTTTGCGGCCGCAGGTGAACGCGTTGTGCTACGCCACATCGCAACAGACCGCGCGATTTTCGCACGCGGTGCGCTGAAAGCGGCACTCTGGGGCCAGGACAAAGCGCCAGGTGAATACGATATGATCGACGTTCTAGGCATCTAACCGACAACAAAAGGCAAACCTTCCATGACCAGCAAACGCATTGTGCTTTCCTCTGATCACGCCGCCATCGGCATGCGCCAGACCATCGCCAACCACATCGCAGGCTTGGGATACGAGGTCGTCGATATCGGCCCGACTACCCCCGAAAGCACGCCCTATCCGCAACACGGCGAGGCCGCAGCGCGGCGTGTGGCCTCTGGCGATTGCGCGCTGGGGATTATCCTGTGCGGCACTGGCCAAGGCATCATGATGGCCGCCAACAAGGTCAAAGGCGTGCGCTGCGGGGTGTGTTCCGACGCGTTTTCGGCGCGCATGATCCGGCAGCACAACGACGCCAACATGCTGTCACTCGGCGCGCGCGTGATCGGCGAGGCGCTGGCGCTGGATATCATCGATGCGTTTCTATCTGCCGATTTCGAAGGCGGCCGCCACGCCACCCGCGTCGATATGATTACCGCGATTGAAAAGGGATAAGGCGCTGGGCGCCAGACCAGATTGGCGCGAACACCACGTGTGATGGACCACAGCCGACCTTGATAGCATTTCGCGTCAAGGTCGGCTTTGCGGTCGATTTGCAAGTTTCCTGCGGTTGAAAATGACCAGTTGTTTTGGCGTGCCAGAACATGCAGCACCATCTCGCCCGATCACTTACTGACCGCGTGCCGCCAGCCAAGCCTTCATCTGTTCGATCTCGCGCTCTTGCGCCACGAGAACCTCTTCGGCCAGTGCACGCACTTCAGGATCGGAGCCATGTTCCAAAACGATACGCGCCATTGCGAGGGCGGCTTCGTGGTGCGGGATCATCCCAACCATAAAATCTACGTCCGCATCGCCGGTATAGGGCACCATCATATCGACCATCATTTTGTCCATGGCTTCGGCATAGGCTTTTGTGGCCGGATCATCGGCTAGCTCGGGCGGAATCAAATAGGAATGGTCCATGATGGCCATGCCGCTTGTGGACCCGTCAGCCATGTTGCCGTGGTCCATATTTGAATGATCCATTTCCGCCATTTGGGCAAAGGCAATGCCGCCAGCGGCAAGAAGAGTAGCAGCAAACAGCGTAAGCACAGTCTTCTTCATTTTTGTCTCCGTTTGGTCAGTCAGACGGGCGCAAGGCCCAAATCGGTGTTTTTCCGGAATCCGCGGCAGACAAACATCAAGTTTCTATTGCCGAACCGCTTGGTCGGAATGATCTGAATACCGCACTCATTCAACGCAACTTGTCGTGATAAAATCCGGATACAAAGGCAGCGGGTAAACAGCGGCACAGCGGGCGCAGAGCCAACCTTCGCAGCACGCCGCGCAAAGTTCCGTTTTTTCTGTCGGGTCCATCGCCCCGGCGCGCCCTGCCGCTGCTCTCACGGCCCAAAGTGAACCAAGCCCTGTGCCACAACGTAGAAGAAGTGTTCGACAATATACGGAGGACCTGATGAAACACGCGATTTTGACCTTGGCACTCGCCACCGCAGCCGCGCCTGCCCTCGCGGACAGCTATGTTCCGGTCAAAGACCAGGCGACTTTTGTTTCGCTCGTCGAGGGCCGTGAACTCAGCAATTTCTTCTACGGCGTCAGCCTCAGCGTTTCCCCTGACGGAAACATCGCAGGCTCGGCGATCGGGTGGGACATTGTCGGCAACTGGACATGGGAAGACGGCTATTTCTGCCGTGAACTCAGCTGGGGTGGCGATCCGATCCCCTATAATTGCCAATTGGTCGAAGCACGCGGTGATGACCGGTTGCGCTTTACCGTCGATCAGGGCGCAGGCGACAGCGCGTCTTTCCGCTTGCGCTAACCTAGCCCAGATCACGTGATCCATAACGCAGGATCACCGGCACGATCAGTTCTTCTTCATCAATCAAATGGCGGTCAAGCAGGCTTTCCAGCTTGGCCAGTCCGGACTGGAAATGTCCGGCCGCTGTCAGGAGCTTGTTGCGGTTCGCAGTCAGGCCAATAACCTCATTGGCACGCCCCACAAAATCAGCCAGAAATTCGTCCAGATCGTGGTGGTCCTTGTCAAGAATGGCAAATCCCTTTGCGATCCGCGCATCTTTCTGCACCAGTTTCGGGAAATAATAGGTGTCCTCGATGGTGTGATGCTCATGCAGCCCGTTGACCAGCATACCACCATAGCGCGAAGTCAGCCCCGCGAAACGATCCGCCTCAATCTTGCGGTCCAGAAGCGCCTCTGTCCCGCTGCGCAACTCTCCCATGAGCCGCCGGAACATCAAATGACGGTCCAGCCAGAACCGGATCAGCCCGTCAAAACCCGGGTCCAGTTCCCAACCGTCACGCGGGTATTCGGCCAGAAGGACGCGCAAGGCATCCGGCAATGCATCCCGTTCGGCAAGTGCAAGTTTCTTCATCGCGAGGCCTTTCCAACCAAACGTGGATATTTCGACATAAACCGCAGGGCATGACCAGCACAACCACACCGTTTCCCTTCGCGTCGCACCGACACGAAACCTTGGAAAACTTCGTGGCGGTTCCCGAATTCAGTTACAATTGTGCGCGCATGCCGTCGGCTGCGAAATAGAATGTAGTGTCGCGGGGTCAACTGCCGATTAGTCTTGCCATTTCCTGCCCGGAGTCAAAAGATGACCTCAGATGCGTATCGGATACGCGCGCACTTCAACGATTGCGTCGCCAAGACGCAACCTCAGGGAGAAACACCATGACATTGAAAAAGAGACTATTGGCAACAACTGCGGCGGTACTGGTTGCCACCGCTGGCGCAGTCTTCGCAGATGCGCATGCCACACACCCCGTGACCGGCGAGGCGCTGGCTTCGGATCAAACTTTTACCTACCGCGTGGGTGACGAGAGCCCGTCGATTGACCCCGGTCTGGTCGAGGACGTGGATGGTGCCGCTGTGGTGCGCGACCTTTTCGAAGGTCTCTACAATCAGGATGCCGCAGGCAATCTCGTCCCCGGCGTGGCGCTCAGCCACGCGGTAAGCGACGACGGTCTGATTTACACATTCACGCTGCGTGACAATGCAATGTGGTCCAACGGTGACACGGTGACAGCCGGTGATTTCGTCTACGCCTGGCAGCGCGCTGCGTCGCCCGCGCTGGCATCGCCCTACAGCTGGTACATTGAACTGATGTCGATCGAAAACGGCGCCGCCGTGATTGCAGGTGATATGGAGCCTTCCACACTTGGCGTTACAGCCATTGACGACACCACGCTCGAGGTCCGCCTGTCCCAGCCTCTGCCATACTTTCCGCAAATGCTGACGCACGGCACAACGTTCCCCGTCCACCAAGCGACCGTCGAAGAATTCGGCAACGATTGGGTTTTGCCTGAAAACATGGTGTCGAACGGCGCATATGTGCTGACCGAGTTTGTCCCGCAAGAGCGTCTCGTCCGTGAGCGTAACCCGATGTATTGGGACAACGACAACACCATCATCGAACGTGTGGTCAAGCTGGTGGTGCCGGATGAAAACGTGGCCCTGACCCGTTATCTCGCTGGCGAGCTTGACATGACAGACGTGCCGGCAGGCCAGTTCCCGCGCCTCTCGGCGCAATACCCGGATCAGGCCGTATCGGTGCCAGAGGCCTGTTCCTACTATTATATGTTCAACCTCCGCGATGGCGCGTCGCCTGAAATTCAGGACCCCAATGTACGCAAAGCGCTGAGCCTTGCCATCGACCGCGATATCATCGTGAACAACGTGCTGGCCGGCGGTCAAAAGGCCGCCTACACCTTCACACACTGGGCGACTGCCGGCTTCGAGACACCCGACATCCCGATGGCGACAATGACGCAGGCCGATCGGAACGCCATGGCAGTCGAGCTATTGACCGAGGCAGGCTATGGTTCCGACAATCCGCTCAGCATTGATCTGGTATACAACACCAACGATTCCCACCGCTCTGTTGCAATCGCGATCAGCCAGATGTGGAAGCAGACGCTTGGTGTCGATACAACGCTCGCCAATCAGGAATGGCAAACCTTCCTCGAAGCCCGCTCGAACGGTGATTTCGAAGTCGCACGTGGCGGTTGGTGTGCAGACTATAACGAGGCATCGACTTTCCTTGACCTGATGCAATCGGAATCGGGCTATAACGACAGCAGATATGTCAACGCGGAGGTTGACGCGCTGCTGGCCGAGGCCAAGACATCCGCAAACCCGCAGGCCAACTATGACCGTGTCGAGGAATTCATCGCGCAGGATACGCCGATCATTCCAATCTACCACTATGCCGCAGTCGATATGTTTGCAGAGAACCTCGAAGGCTGGCCCTACGAGAACTTTGAACAGACATGGTACTCCAAGGATCTCTACAAGATCGCCGAGTAATCGCTTGACGTGATGGACCGCGCCCCAGCCCTGCGGGGCGCGGTTTTCCCATTCTGTGAGGACCCCTGACATGCTGAGCTTCGTCTTCCGCCGCCTTGCCGTGGCCGTCCCGACCCTGTTGATCCTGGTCGTCCTGTCTTTTGTCCTGATGTACGCAGCCCCCGGTGGCCCGTTCAATTCCGAACGTCCGCTACCACCCGAGGTGTTGGCCAATATCGAGGCAAAGTACGGGCTGGATCAGCCGTTTTGGAAACAGATCGTCAATTACGTTTCCGGCGTTGTGACCGGCTTCGATTTCGGGCCCTCCTTTCAATACAAAGACCGCAGCGTGAACGACGTGATCGCGCAGGGCTTTCCCGTGACACTGACCTACGGGTTCTGGTCCTTTGTCGTGGCCGTCACTGTCGGCGTGTCACTGGGGGTTGCTGCCGCAATCAAACAAAACTCATGGGTCGATTATTTCGCTGTTGGCGTCTCCATCGGCGCGCAGGTGCTACCGAATTTCGTAATGGCCCCGCTCCTGTTGCTCGTCTTCACACTCTGGCTGGGATGGTTGCCCGGCGGTGGCTGGAACGGCGGCCAGTGGCAATTCCTGATCATGCCCGTGATCGCACTCTCTACATCCTACATGGCCTCGATTGCACGGATCACACGGTCCTCGATGCTTGAGGTGCTGAACACCAACTTTATCCGCACCGCCCGCGCCAAGGGCCTGCCGATGCGCCGCGTGATCTGGAAACACGCGATGAAACCCACAATGCTGCCGGTGCTGTCCTATCTGGGGCCTGCCTTCGTCGGCATGATCACCGGTTCGGTCATTATTGACGTGTTCTTTTCCACCGGCGGCATTGGGCAGTTCTTTGTGAACTCTGCTTTCAACCGTGATTATTCCGTCATCATGGGGATCACCATTCTGGTGGGCACCCTGACAATCCTTTTCAATCTTCTGGTCGATGTCCTCTACGCGTGGATCGACCCCAAGATCCGCTACTAAGGGGGCTGCATGATGTTACCCAACAGAGCAGCCGTCGAAGGCATCGCCGAGAATATGCAACTGGCCGACGTCAAAGGCCGGTCTCTCTGGGCCGATGCGCGCACACGGTTCTTGCGCAACCGCGCCGCTGTCATATCGCTTATCATGCTGTGTGCCGTGGCAGGCTTTGCGCTCTTCGGGGGGCTTGTCGCGCAATACGAGGGTGACTTCGTCAACTTCAGCCTGATCGGCAGCAACGCATACCTTGGCGTCCCGTCCATTGAGACAGGGCACTATTTCGGCACCGACAGCAACGGGCGCGACTTGTTTGCACGCACCGTGCAAGGAACCGGTATCTCGCTGATGGTCGGTGTCGTAGGGGCCTTGGTCGCTGTGATCGTCGGCACGCTTTATGGCGCGACAGCGGGGTATTATGGCGGGCGCATCGACGGCATCATGATGCGGATCGTCGATGTGCTGATGTCGATCCCTTTCATGTTCGTGCTGATCCTGATGCTGGTGATCTTCGGGCGCTCGATCTTTATGCTTTTCCTCGGGATCGGCCTGATTTCATGGCTTGATATGGCGCGGATCGCGCGCGGCCAGACACTCACCATCAAGAACAAGGAATTCGTCGAAGTCGCCGTCGCCACCGGCGTTCGGCCGATCAGGATCATTCTGCGCCACATCGTGCCGAACCTCTTGGGCATCGTGATCGTCTACGCCACGCTGCTGGTGCCCAATATGATCATCTTCGAAAGCTTCATCAGCTTTCTGGGCCTCGGCGTCCAGGAGCCCGCCACCTCGCTGGGTGCATTAATTAACGAAGGCTCGCGCACCATGCAATTCGGCTACTACTGGCAAATCGCCTTTCCGCTCTTCTTCTTCGTCATCACCATTTTCGCCTTCTTCTTTGTCGGCGACGGTCTGCGCGACGCACTTGACCCCAAGGACCGCTAGATATGAGCCTGTTGGAAATCGAAGACCTCAAAGTCACCTTCACCACTGCCGATGGCGATGTGAACGCGGTGAACGGTGTCAGCTTCCATATCGACAAGGGAGAAACGCTCGCGATTGTCGGCGAGAGCGGGTCCGGCAAAAGCCAGACCGCCTTTGCCACCATGGGGCTGTTGGCGAGGAACGGTCGCGCCACAGGCAAGGCCCGCTTTGACGGTCAGGACCTGTTGCAAATGTCGCAGCGCGAATTCAACGCGATCCGCAGCAAGGACATCGCGATGATTTTTCAAGATCCGATGACCTCGCTCAACCCATACCTCAAGGTCAGCGACCAGATGGCCGAGGTGTTGATGCTGCACAAGGGCATCGGCAAATCCCAAGCGGTCAGCGAATCCGCGCAAATGCTGGATGCCGTGCGCATCCCGGATGCCCGCGCACGGATCACCATGTACCCGCATGAATTTTCAGGCGGGATGCGCCAGCGGATCATGATCGCCATGTCACTTCTGTGCCAACCCCGCCTCTTGATCGCGGATGAACCGACAACCGCGCTTGATGTGACTGTGCAGGCGCAGATCATGCAGCTTTTGGGCGATATCCGTCAGGACTTCGGCACCGCTGTGATCCTGATTACCCATGACCTTGGTGTCGTTGCAGGGTTTTGCGACCGTACGCTGGTGATGTACGGCGGGCAGGTCATGGAAGAAGGCAGCACCGACGATATCTTTGCCACACCTGCACACCCCTACACCAGCGGCCTGCTGCGCGCCGTTCCGCGTCTGGATCGCGAGATGGGCGAACTCATGACAATCGCGGGCGAACCGCCGGACATGTCCAACCTGCCCACAGGCTGCCCCTTCTCGCCGCGCTGCGCGGTCAGTCTTGATCACTGCCGCAACCAGCGCCCCGCGATGGAAACCACCGGCAACCGCCGCCGCGCCTGTCACCTTCCCGCAAGCGAGGTCGTATAATGGACGCCCTTCTGTCAGTCCGTAACCTCTCGGTCACTTTCGATGTCGCAAAGCCCGGCGCATGGCCATGGACACCACCACGCAAACTGCACGCCGTTTCCGAAGTGTCGTTCGACCTGAAACCGGGGGAATGCCTTGGCATCGTCGGAGAAAGCGGCTCGGGCAAATCCACGCTGGCGCGCGCCATCGTCGGCACGATCCCCTCCTCTGGCGGGAACATCTTTTTCGAAGGCGCGGACCTTGCCAATATGGACACACGCGAACGGCGCGTGCATCGGCGCGATGTGCAAATGATCTTTCAAGACCCGCTTGCCGCGCTGAACCCGCGCATGACAGTGGGCGAAATCATTGCCGAACCGCTCATCACCCATGAGCCGAACACACCCCGCGCCGAGGTCAAAAAACGTGTGGGTGTGTTGATGGAACGGGTCGGCCTGCTGCCCAATCTGATCAACCGCTATCCGCATGAATTTTCCGGCGGCCAGTGTCAGCGGATCGGGATCGCCCGCGCGCTGATCCTGAAACCGAAACTGATCATCTGCGATGAACCCGTCTCGGCGCTTGATGTATCGGTGCAGGCGCAGGTCATCAATCTGTTGATGGAATTACAACGCGACATGGGGCTGTCGATGATCTTTATCGCGCACGACCTGAGCGTGGTAAAACACATCAGTGACCGCACGCTGGTGCTTTATCTGGGGCGCGTGATGGAACTCGCAAACAGCCGCAAACTCACCACTTTGCCGGAACACCCGTATACGCAGGCGCTGATCGCCTCGGTTCCGATCCCCGATCCGGTGCTTGAACGCGCACGCCCGCGCCCAGTTCTTGAGGGCGAGTTGCCATCACCGCTGTCACCCCCGTCGGGCTGCGTTTTCCGTACCCGTTGCCCCAAGGCGCAAGCCTCATGTGCGGACGCACGGCCCGTGCTTGAAGATATCGGCAGCGACCACCTTGTCGCATGCCCGTTCCACGAAGCAGAACACGTACTGGCGGTCGGCAGCTAGCGAAGCAACGCTAGTAATCGCGCTCGTAAAACAGACCGATACTGGTATCACCCGCCTGGTTTACGCTGCCTTTGGCGGTGACCTCCGAGGTGACATCAAGGTTCAGGTTGATCTCTGTGTCGCCCGTGCTGGTGACCGTCACATCGGTATAGACGTTTTCCGACACATAGGCCCCCGCCCGCACGGCGGCATTGCCCTCATCGTCTGTGGTCACATCAAAATCATCAAGCCCGACCCGCTGGCGGAAGCTGTCGAGCGCGCCGCCCCCGCGCCCTGCCAAAGTACTGATCGCGGAGGCGAGTTGCACAGCCTGCAACGGGCTGATGCTTTCCAGATCACGTCCGAAAATCAGCTGCGATAACACCTCGTCCTGCGGCAATTCCGGCACTGACAGGAAACTGACCTCGGGCGCGCCGGCAGGGCCTTCGACAACGATACTGATCACTGTGCCGCTATCCGTTTCCGTCGTTGCAACAAGACGGATGAACGGTGCGAAATCACCCTGAAGCGTTGCCGTCCCCTCATCCAGTTCAAAGCGCTGTTGCAGGATGTCGATCCGCCCGCGGATCAGCTCGAACCGGCCCACAGGGATCACATCATTGCTGGTGCCGCCAATTGTCAGGCTACCGCCCAATTCCGCATCAAGGCCGCGGCCGCGGATAAAGATCCGCGATGGTGCATTGATGACGATATCCAGCGGAAAGGCCGGCCCGCTGCTGCTTGAACCGGTATTCTGTGAACCATTGCCGTTCACCACTCCGGCCCGCTGCAACGTGCGCCGCACTGCGGCAGAGGCATCGACATGCCGGACATCGGGCAAATCGCCCAGTGAACTGATCGAAGAGGACGGCACCTGCACATTTGTCTCGCCAAGCTGCAATTGCCCTGCAATCCGTGCGCCACCGCGTAGCGGGCCGTTGAGGTTGATCGCGCCAGCGACACGCGACGAATAAAGTTCGGGGTCCTGCAAAACCACATCGTTCAACGCGACCGTAATATCGGCCTGATTGGGCCCCGTCAGCGCCACAGGCCCGCTAATCGCAATACTGCCGCCGCTTTCGACACGGGTCCGCAAATCAATCTGTGCACTGCCATTTGCCATGCTGATACCGCCCGCGATATCTGTCAGCGCCTCACCCAGATTGGGGGCGGCCAAACGCCCGTCCGAAAAGGTAATCTGCCCTCCCAAAGACGACAGTGCGGGCGGCCCGTTCACACTGAGATCGAAATTTGCAAGCCCGCTCAGACGCCGCGGATCAATCGCTGTGTTTGCCAAGGCCAAAGGCGCGCTGCCATCGACATCAATCGCAAGCGTGCCGTTTTGGCTTACATCCCCCACAATCTGTGCATTCAACCCGCCCGGGCCGGTGCCCGTTGCATCAATGCCCCATGTGCCGTTCTCATCCAGAGAAGCAGACCCGCGCGCACGAATCGGTCCGCTGATCTGATCAGTCAAAATGCCTACGTCGCGCAAACTGGCGTTGAACCGGCCCTGACCAAAACCTGCCGCCCCGTTCAGTGCGCCCACGACCGACAGTTCGCGGGTGGACACCTCTAATGTCCGCACCGCCAGAACCTCATCCGCGAACGACACCGTCGCATTAATGCGGCCCGTCCCTGCCAAAAGCGCGTCAGCAGTCGGGTTGCCAATGCGCAGGTCTTCGCTGCGCATGTTTACTTGGGTATCAAAGCGGGTCAGGTCAGGCAGCAGGCTCCCTGATGCTGTCAGATCAACGCTGCCTGCCACCGGTTGACCGATCAGCGTGGCAAAGGCTGCAAGGCTCTCGACCTGCAGGTCCAGATCACCGGTGACTTCGCGCGCATTTTCAGCAGATGCCACTGTTGCAGTCAGCCCCACATCCGCTCCCGGCCCCGAAGCGCGCAGCGTCACATCGGTTGCATCCACCGGCGCGGGCGCGGCAGTCAGGTCCACGGTAACCGGCCCGCTCAGGCTGGGATCAAGCAAAGCGGCATCATTGATGCGGAATGCAAGATCAGCCGTGTTGGCACCACTCAGCGAGACATCCGCATCACCGCGCAGCGACATCGCCGATGTCCGGAGCAGCAAATCACCTATTCCGAACCGTCCGTCACCCACATGCGAAAGTGCGGCTGTAAAACTGCCTTCACCCTCCAGCAGGGGGTCAACGCGGGCGATACCAGTCACCAGATCGCGCGTCTGTGCGCGCAGATCAACGTCAAACCGCTGCCCATCTGCAAGAAGGACACCACTTCCTTCAACTGACAAAGCCCCTGCCAAGGGTCGTCCTGCCAATTCGGCATAGCGCGTCAGGTCGCTGATCTCGGCCTCAATCGCTGCGTTCAACGTCTGTCCTGTCTCTGCGGGATTGACCGTGCCGCTGGTTTCAAATGTCGCCGCAGGGCCGGTGCCGCTGAGGGCAAATTCGATTGTTCCATCGGCGCGCTGTGTGACGTCACCTGCCACAGCAGCGGGTCCGGTAAGCGCAGGCAGGACCAAGGACACGTCGCGCAGGCTTGCATTGATCTGTGCATCCGCCCCGTCACTGGTCAATGCGGCACTGGCGCGGATACTGGCCGCATCGGTATTTGCGCGCAGACCCTCAAGCCGCGTACCATCTGTGTCGCGCACCGCAGTGCCCGCAAAGGTCCCCGTGCCAGCCAGAACGCGGTCTGCCTCGGGAATACCCACAGACAGATCGTTCGTTTCCCCGGAAACAACCAAATTGAACAGACCATCCAGCGGCGTCATATTCGCCAGCACCGCCAATTCGGCCCCGCCGCCGATGTCGCGCCCTGCAAGCGTGGAAAACCGCCCCAACCCGTCGATACCGACATTCATCGTGGCATTGGTCCGGAAACCCGCATCGGCCCCCTCAATCGTCGCCTGCGCCTGCGCTTGCAGCCCGGCACCACCCAGCGTGAGCCGCGTGATCTCGATGGGCGCGCCTTCTACGCGCGACGCGTTGAATTCGCCGCCTATCTCGTCGCCGAAGGCCTGCGCCGCACCGGCATCATCCAGTTGCAAGCCGGTCGCGCCATAGGCAAGATCAGCGGTGAAAAGGCCCTCTTGCGCCCCTTCGCCAGAGCGCAGCAAACCGCCCCCCTGCAGACGCAGCGTCTCAATCGCGAGACCGGGGCGTTCCAGACCCGCAACGCTGATATCGGCGCGCCACGTGTCTGCGACCGCCGCGTCATAGCTGATCGCCAACTCCATCCCATCCACAAAGGTACGCGGGCCACTGAGCGGCAACAAAACCGGATCATTGCCCAAAGCGGTAATGCCCCCGTTCAGATCAATCACCGTGGGCCAGCCCGCACTGTCAATCTGCACCGCACCATTCAACGCCACACGTCCCGCATCCAGCGCAAGTTGCTGTACATCAATGCGCCCGTCTGCCGCCTGCAATATCTGCGCAGAGAGGCTGGCGTCATTGCCAAAGAACCCTTGGTATTCGGGTAAAAACAGCGGGCTGATGTCACCGCCAATATCCAGCGAAATGCGGCGCGCGTCCTCTGCGCTGGACAGGCTGAAGTTCCCCGTAAGGCGGTCCTGTCCATCCGTCGCGATTGCCAATGTCGCCGCATAATCATCCAGCGGGGCCGCCCCTGCGACCTCTAGTTTGACAGCGGGCCGACCCGGCAAATCAATCAACCGCGCCACGATCCCGTCCGGCCCCTCGTCAAGGTTCAGGAACAGATCAAGCAGGCGGGTCTCGTTGACAAAACTGCCGTTGATCTCAAAGACGCCCGCCTTGTCACCCAAACGTTCAGCGTTGAGCGTTACGGTCCCTTCGCCATCCGCCAGCTGCGCAGATCCGTTCAGCGACACAGTGATCGGCTCGCCCAGAAAAGCCTCGCCCAACTCGACGCTGTCGATCCGCAGCTGATCAAGGGACACGCTGACCGGCAATTCCGGCAAGGAAAACGGTTGTGCCTCCGGCGCGGGGCCCGTGTCTTCCGACAACGGCGGGCGTGATACGACAATCCGCGCAGCACTTAATTCGCTGACATCAATGACCCCCCGCAACAGGGCTGTTCGCTTCCAGTTCAGGACGATGTCTTCGAGCGTCAGCCAGACACCCTCCGCATCGGCAATCGTCAGCACGTCAATTGTTGCCTCGGAACTCAGCGCGCCCTCGAACCCTTGAATGTCCACCTGACGGCTGACACCGGACAGGCTTTCCTCGATCAAACCGGCCAGATAGCCCTCGTCGTCATCTTCCTGTGCTGACGCGGCAAAAGGGGCGGCGCAAAGCGCACCTATGATCAAAAACCGTTTCAAAACGCTTGTCCAATACCGATGTAAACCTGCAAGTCCTGCCCTGCATTGTCGCCATTGGCCTGTGTCGCCAGATCAAGACGGATCGGCCCGATGCCAGTGTTGTATCGCAAACCAACCCCCGCGCCTGCGTGCCACTTTGAGTCCTCAAGAGGCGAGGCCGAAGCGCCGACCTGACCAAAATCATAAAACCCGACAAGTGAGATGTTCTCGCGGACCGCATAGCGCGCCTCAAGCTGCGTGCCGAGGAAGGATGCCCCGCCCGTCGTCACGGTCTCAAGGCCCTGCACTGTTTCAACGCCAAGTGATTGATAGGCTTGCCCGCGCACCGTACCGCCACCGCCCGAATAGAACAGAAAATCTGCAGGCGCTTCGGTAAGGTCAGCACCCGGAACGCTCCCCAGTTGCACACGTCCGGCCAGTGTCAGCCTTTCTTCTTCGCCCAAGGTCACATAACCCCTCGCATCACCATAAAGCCGCGCACCGCTGATTTCCCCGTCAGTACTGATGAACGGCGTGGCGCTGATATCAAGATAATAGCCGTTCGATGCATTCGAGGGCTCATCGCGGCGGTCCAATGTTGCGTCCAAAGGCAGGGTGAACAACGTATATTCGCGCGTAGCCAATGCGGTTTCTTCACGCGCCCGCAATATCCCGACACCCGCGCGCACAGTCAGATCATCGCTCAGGATACGTGAAAAACCGGTTTCAACGCTGATCTTGTCGATCAGGAACTCAGGCTCATCCTGTCGGGAAATTTCGCCACTTAGATAATAGTCGGTGTCAGGCCCGAAAGTTGCAGGACGGGTGAACGTGCCGCCCACACTGTAATCAATGCCGCCCGTCTCGCCGCTGATGCCGGACACCTCTGCATCCACGCGAATACGTTCCGCGCCATCCAGCAAGTTCCGGTGCAGCCAGAAAGAGGACAGCGTGACGCCTTCAATCGACGAAAGCTCGATTCCGAAACCGATCCTGCGCGGATTGGCCTCGGACACTTGCGCATTGATCGGCAAAGTGTCGCCTGCAGCAATCTGGTCGGCTTCCGACAATGCGACGCTGGCAAAGGTACCGGTCCGGCGCAAACGGCGTTCGGCGGCAGCCATTTCTTGCGGCGAGAAGACCTCTCCTACAGGTAAACCCGCTATTTCACGGACACGATCATCATCGACGTTGCGGTTGCCCGACACCGAAAGCGGTCCAAACCGCAAACGCGGCCCGGTATCGAGGGCAACATCGACATCCAGTTTCGCATCCGCATGGCGCGCGATAACGCGCTGATCCGCGACACGCGCCTTGGCATAGCCCAGATCGCGCCAACTGCTGATCCCGTCCCGCACAACATCTCCGATCACAGCCGATTCCGCTGTGCGACGCGGCCCAAGATCGTCAAGCAGCGTCGTCGCAGGCGGAAGCGGGGCAATCTGCACATCGCCAAAGGTAAACCTGTCACCGGGATCAACCGTGATAACGACCTGATTGATTGCATCAGGCGCATCCAGCGGCGCGATATTCGCGGCCTCGCGCCCGTCCACAGTGATCGAGATTGTCCCACCGTAGTATCCAGACGCATAAAGCGCCGTGAGCAAACGACGGTAGTCGGCACGGGCGGCGGCAATGTAGTCTTGCGGTGCTGACCCTGCTTCCAATGCGACCAAAAGTGAGGCATCATTCAGTGCGGTTCTGGCAGCATCCGAAACCAGCCGCACGTCTTGCGCCGTAGCAGAAGTGGCACAAAAAAGCACAATCGCACAGGAACGTTTCAACATGTTTCTACCGCGCCTCCTACGTCGGATCGGCTTTTCTTTCCACTCGTCTTGGGTGGCCTACAGGTGTCAGACCCGATTTACCAATCACAACCGGATGATAGGATGTTTTCCATCCACGTCGAGCGGCTTCTGGCGCACCGCCCTCATGCAAACGGGTCTTCGGGGTAGGTCACCCCTGCCAGATAGAGCCCCTGTGGCGGGCAAACCGGCCCACAGGCCGCGCGGTCTTTTGCCGCCAATGCCGCCCCGACATCGTCCGGCGTCCATGCCCCTGCACCGACGCGTTCCAGCGTGCCCACAAAGCTGCGCACCTGATTGTGCAGGAACGACCGCGCCCGCACATGAAAGCGGTATTCTGTGCCATGATCGTGCGGCACCACCTCAATCCGCAATTCATCCAACGTTTTCACCGGACTTTTCGCCTGACAGATCGAAGAGCGGAAGGTCGTGAAATCATGCTGGCCCAGCAACTGATCCGCCCCCGCCTGCATCGCCGCTGCATCCAGCGGATGGTTGACACGCCACATCTGCCCCGCCTCAAACGTCAACGGCGCACGGCGCGCCATCAGGCGGAACAGATACCGCCGTTCCACCGCATCAAACCGCGCGTGCCAATCGTTGGCAACCCGTGCACAGGCCACAATCGCGACAGGAGCAGGCTTGAGGTGGAAATTCAACGCCTCGGACAGACGGAACGGGTCCCAATCCTTTTGCAGATCACAATGCGCCACCTGCCCTGTGGCATGGACCCCTGCATCCGTACGCCCGGCGGCGGCAATGGTATGGTCGCGCGGCTCCAGCTTGGCCAAAGCCGCCTCGATCGCGCCTTGAACAGAAGGCTGATCATTCTGCCGCTGCCACCCTGCGAAGGGCGCGCCGTGATATTCAACAAGAAGGGCATAACGGGGCATGCGACCCGATTAGGGGGAGGAACAGTCAAAATCAATCCCTACACATCCTGTCACAGCGTCCCTATCTTCGAACAAAGCACTGAAGGGGCCGGTTTTGGTTATCGCAACAATCGCAGATCAGATCACACGCACCATCGAGGGCGTGGGCCATACGCTGACCGCCCCTTTCAATGATCCGGTGATCCGCCTTGGCGTGACGGGCCTGTCGCGCGCGGGCAAAACGGTATTCATCACCTCGCTGGTGGCGAACCTGATGGATCGCGGGCGCATGCCCCAGCTTGAGGCCGCGGCATCGGGCAGCATCCGCACGGCCTATCTGCAACCTCAACCTGACGACACCGTGCCGCGCTTTGCCTACGAGACCTATCTTGCCCAACTGACCGCCCCCGACCCTGGCTGGCCACAAGGCACCCGCCAGATCAGTGAACTGCGGCTCTCCTTGCGTATTCAGCCCAGCGGCCTGTTGTCGGGCCTCTCCGGCCCGCGCACAGTGCATATCGACATCGTGGACTACCCCGGTGAGTGGCTGCTGGATCTCGGCCTGCTTGACCAGACCTATGCGGAATGGTCGAAGGCTGCATTGGACCGCGCCAAAGGGCGGCCCGGCGGTGACGGTTATGCGGTTCTTGCCGCAGGTGTCGACCCTGCAGTCCCGCTTGATGAACCTCAAGCACAGATGCTGGCCGAAAGCTTTACCGCCCACCTGAAAGAGGCGCGCGAAGCAGGCTTCTCCGACTGCTCGCCCGGCCGGTTTCTGCTTCCTGGTGACCTTGCCGGATCGCCGGTCCTGACTTTTGCACCCCTGCCCGATGCGCGGTATCCGCGCGGATCACTGGGCCGCGAATTCGAACGCCGCTTTGAAAGCTACAAACGCAATATCGTGCGCCCGTTCTTTCAGGATCATTTCGCCAAGATTGATCGCCAGATCGTGCTTGTCGATGTGCTGGGTGCCATCCACGCAGGGCCCGCCGCCCTTGACGACCTGCGCAACGCCATGGCGCGCATCCTCGGGGCCTTCCGCCCCGGTCGCAATGCTTTTCTCACCCGCATTTTTCAGGGCCGCCGCGTCGAAAAAATCCTTTTCGCCGCCACGAAAGCCGACCACTTGCACCACAGCCAGCACCCGCAATTGACCGCAATCACCCAAGCGCTGTTGCGCGAGGCCAAAGACCGCGCCGATTTCGCAGGCGCGCAGACCGCCGCGATGTCGATTGCTGCCCTGCGGACGACAGTCGAGGAAACCATCGAGCACAAGGACGGCCCGCTTGACGTGGTGCGCGGCCGCCTGCGCGATACCAACAAACAAGCGGCTTTCTATCCTGGCAAGCTTCCTGACGATCCCGCCCATCTGCTTGCCCCTGCTCGGGAAGGGTCAGACAAATGGCTGGACGCGGATTACAGCATCATGAACTTTGCGCCCGCCCCCCTGACCCGCAAACCCGGCGACGGACCACCCCATATCCGGCTGGACAAAGCCGCACAGTTCCTGTTCGGAGACCGCCTATGACCCGCGGCCCTGTCCTGATCGACCTTGAAGGCACCGAAGCCGCACAGCCCGACACGGCCCCTGCCGTACCCGATGTGCCGCACGGTGCCGCAATGCAACATGTCGCGGCGATCGCGGCGCGCCGCCCCTCACGCCTCGCGCGGTGGTTCTGGTCCGTCACAATCGCGTTGACAGGATTTGTGGTGTCGCTGGCCGCTTGGGATTACATCAACGCGCTTCTCGCGCGCTCGCCCGTTCTGGGCGGCATCGCAACCGCGCTCGTCGTACTTCTTATCGCGGTCCTTGGCATCATCGCCCTGCGCGAACTGGCCGCCTTCGGGCGCTTGCGCAAACTCGACCAAATCCAGCATCAGGCACAATCCGCCCTGCTGTCACACGACCTGAACGAAGCGCGCGGCGTGATCGCTTCACTTGAAAAGCTCTACGGCAACCGCGACGACACCGCATGGGGACGCGCTGAACTGACCTCCCGCCGCGACGAAGTGCTTGATGCGGACGGCCTGCTTGGCCTTGCCGAAACCACGCTCCTGACACCGCTTGATGCCCGCGCCCAGCGCGAAGTCGAGGCCGCGGCACGCCAGGTTGCCACTGTCACTGCCATCGTTCCCATCGCCTTGGCTGATCTGTTTACGGCCCTCACCGCGAACCTGCGCATGATCCGGCGGATCGCAGAAATCTACGGTGGCCGCGCCGGGACCTTGGGCAGCTGGCGGCTGACGCGCTCGGTGCTGACACATCTGGTCGCGACAGGTGCCGTCGCTGTAGGTGATGATCTGATCAGTTCGGTTGCCGGTGGCGGGGTTCTGTCAAAGGTCTCTCGGCGCTTTGGCGAAGGAGTGATCAACGGCGCACTGACCGCGCGCGTGGGCGTTGCCGCGATCGAAGTGTGCCGCCCCCTGCCATTTCATGCCGCCAAGAGACCTTCTGTCAGCGCGCTTGTCAGCCGTGCCTTGAGCGGGCTCTTTAATCGGGGCGCTTAGGCGCCGCGACAGGCAAACGCAGATGCACAGCCAACCCGCCGAGGGCTTCGTCCTTGGAGAGCAGGATTTTTCCGCCATAGGCATGCACAAGATCATGCGCAATCGCGAGCCCGAGACCTGTCCCGGGCTTGGATGTATCAAGCCGCTGCCCGCTCTGGGTTGCCTTCGCGATCTCTTCCTTGGGAATACCGGGGCCGTCATCGGCAATAGTGATCATGATCTGACCGTCTTTTGTTAGTTCCGCTTTCAGCCGAACCTCGGAGGCGGCCCATTTCAGCGCATTGTCGAGAAGGTTTCCCATCACCTCTTCGAAATCGCTCTGATCCATGCGCACGCGCATTCCGGCGGCGAAATTGGCTGTAAAGGTTTTGCCTTCGTTTTGTGCAAGCGCGTTAAAGGCACGCTGCATGCGCCCAAGCGCTATATCCAGCGGCGTCGCAACAGCTATCGTGCTGTCTGTGCCATCCGCGCGCATCCGTGCAAAAGACCGTTTAAGCTGTGCATCCAGCCGGTCCAGCGCATCCACGGCTTCATGCACATTGTGGCCGTTCATAATGAGCATATCCAATTCATTGCGCATGATGGCCGACGGGGTCTTGATCGCATGGGCCAGATCCGCGGCCTGCCTGCGTGAGCGGCGCATGATATCGCGGTTACGTTCCATCAGGGTATTGATGTCATTCACCAATGGGGCAACCTCAACCGGATAGTCGGCGGCTTTCATGCCGCCATCCTGTTCCCATTTGCCCGAAACATCCTGTCGCAGTTTGTTGAGCGGCCGCAGCACGACTGCAACCTGCGTCAACGCCCCCAACACGCCCATAAAGGCAACAAAAGCAAAGGCCGTCAGAAGCGTGCGCCGCAGGTCCATCTGCTCTTCATCAAAGCTCTGCAAGGATGCGGCGACCTGCACATGCCAAAGCGTGCCGTCACGGACGCGGACCCACCGGCCAATACCTAACAGGGAATCGTTATTAGGACCCAGAAACTCACGCCGCTGGGCAACCTGCGAACGACCGACTGCGGCGGGCAAACGCGCCTCTCCTAACGAAGGCGAGGCGTAGATCCTGCCGTCTTCGGTCTCGACCTGCCAATACTGGCCCGACAGCGGCACCTGATACACCAGATCACCGATCGCACGGTCCAGACCATCGGTGGTATCGCTATTGTTTGTCACCGCCACGACAGCCTGCGAATGGCGCGTTTCCAGCACATCAAGAAAGCGGGCCTGGGCCTGTGATGTCATATAGGACGACAGGCCTGCCAAACCCAACACAATGATCGCAACCGCCCAAAGGATGCCGCCGGTCACTGCGCGGGCGCGTAAGGATGTCATGCGGTCGCTTTGATCACGTAGCCCCTGCCGCGCACAGTCTCGATCAGGTTGCTGCCCAGTTTCTTGCGCAACCGGTTCACAAAAACGGCGATCGTATTGGAATCACGGTCACCTTCATGCTGATAGATGTGGTCGGACAGCTCTGTCCGCGACACAAGCCGACCCGAATTGTGGAAAAGATAGGACAGCACCGCGATTTCCTGTGATGTCAGATTGGTTGGCACGCCCTGAACCGTAACCTGATTGTTGCGTGTATCAAAGGTCACGTCATCCTTTGAGAAAACCGGCGTCGCTTTTCCGGCCTTGCGGCGGATCAGGGCACGCACCCGCGCCGAAAGTTCCGCCATGTGGAAAGGCTTGGTCAGATAATCATCCGCACCCGCATCAAGACCATCCACACGGTCCGTCCAGTCATTGCGCGCCGTCAGGATCAGTATCGCGGTATCATTGCCGCCGCTGCGCAAGTTTTTCAGCACCGTCAGGCCATCACGAATGGGCAGGCCGAGGTCCAGAATAATCACATCATAAGGTTCAGTTTCACCAAGATACTGCGCTTCGGCACCGTCGACTGCCACGTCAACGGTGAGCCCCTCGGACACCAGTGTTTTCTTTAGTTGGCTGGCGAGCACAGGCTCGTCTTCGGCAATCAGGATACGCATGGTACTTCCGTAATGCCGCGAGGTGGCAAAATTTGGGCGAATATGAGTCACCCGACACCGTCTTTTGTGGCACGCGAACGTGGCGGATCCGAAGGCACAAAAGGCACCGCCCGTTTCATACGCGCGGCGCATGAAACGCCCGATTGTGTTCTTGGTTTGGCAGCAATGACAGGGACACTGCATGCGCCGCACAACACGCGCATCAGAGACCCGATCATCAGCGCCGCACGCGATCACTGATGCTGCCGCAGGTGCATTTCTGCGCGAAGGCCGGAAAGCAGCCTTTGACTGCGCATGCCGTGTGATTGACAATTCAGGCAAAAAGCGGACTTCTGGGGTCCGCAAGTCAGTCAAACGTTCAATCTGCCATCTGATGCTGGAATTATGCTCGACCAACCGCGGCTTGCGCGGCTAGGGGATTTGAATATTGAGTGACCGGGAAAGCTTGATTGAGATAGCAAGAGACATGGGCAAAACGGACAGTCCCCGCCACAAGGTCACGATCCGACAAACAACAGAAGGCATATGCAGTGAGTGATACCGATTTAAAGCCGAGGCGTCTGTGCGTTGTAGACGCGGGCAAGATCATTCCGCCATTGAACCTTGAGGTGATCGTTGCAGACCATTGCAATATCACCTGCCGCCAATGCAACCACGCTTCACCGATCATGAAAAAATGGAATGCAACGGTCGAAGAAACCGAGCGCACGCTGGGACGGCTTGCGGGGGTTTATCACTGCAAAAAGTTGCGGCTGCTTGGTGGTGAGCCGCTTCTCAACCCCCATATCGCCGACCTGATCAAGATCGCAAAGCGTTCAGGGATTGGCGACATCGTTCAACTGACCACGAACGGAATGCTCTTGGACCGCCTTGCTGACGAAGGGTGGGCTGATCTCGACGAGATCGAAATCTCGCTTTATGAAATTTCGAAGCTTTCTGACGCAAAGATTGAAGAGCTGCGGCGCAAGGGCGCGCGGTTCGGTACCAAGGTGAATGTTTCGCGTTACCCCAGTTTTCGCATCACATTCTCGTCACAAAAGGCGGAAAGCACCAGCTTGGTCGAAGACGTCTGGCGCGCGTGCAAGATGGCAAATGTTTGGGGCTGTCATGCGCTGCGAAATGATCGTCTGTATCGCTGTCCGCAATCCATTTATGTTCCCGGCTTCACAGGCGGACAGCTCGAAGAAGAGGGGTTCAAGATCTCTGACAGCCCGACACTTCAGGAGGATCTGCTGCACTTCCTGAACGCCGCCGGGCCGCTGAAATCATGCGCACACTGCGTCGGATCCTGCGGAAAGCAGGTTCAGCAGGCAGGCCTTGACCGCAGAGCATGGAAAGCAGACCTCGATATGCCGTTCGAGGATATGATCGATTTCGAACTTATGAAAAAATCCAAGACCGAGATCCAACTGATCGACGACTGCCGCCGGCCGATCAAGCCGCCTCGCAAAGCGAAGCGGATTCTTCAAAAGGTTCGGGCGCTCTGGGAGGGCTGACACGAGAAGTTGCATGCGTCCGGTGCAAGCGCTAGACAACCGACGCGGCAGAAAAGACGGAGTAACTATATGACCGAACGATATAAAACAGCAGGTCCGGATATCGTCCATGAAAGCTTTGGTGGCGATCTTGTCGTGCTTAATCTGCGCTCGGGTCAATACTTTGGTCTGAATGCATCAGGTGCGGCGCTCTGGTCTGCCATTATCGAAGGGCAGGATGCCACCGCATTGAGCGCGGATGACACCACAAGGCAAATGGCATCTGATTTTGTGACGCAGCTTCTTGATCACGAACTCATTGTCCGCGATGACCTTGCCGGTGAGGGCGCACCCACGGCATCCATATCCCTTGTGCCCCCTCCGACGATAGAAGCCTATGACGATCTTTCTGACCTGATCGTCGCTGACCCCATTCACGACGTAGACCAGAACGCGGGATGGCCGAAATTACCGGACGCCCAGTGATCGCAGATCAATCATTGTCGGGACTGTCCCTTACCCCCCAAACCCTCCTGGAAGATCTGGCGGACTTGTTTTCAAGGGCCGAGAGAGCCTTTGACTGCGCCCGCCACAGCCGCACCTACGGCGTGGCCGGCGAGGTATTCAGCGTCTTTTCGGATCAAGAGGATTACCTGAACGCGGTGGACCTGGCGATCTGGTCGCAACCCCCCGAAACCGCCGCGTCGACGCGGATTTTTGTCGGTGTGGCGGGTGAGAACGGCTGTCCTTCGATTGCCTGGCGGGCTGCGCATTTCGAAGAACGGCAGGTCGAGGCGCTTCTCGCGCCGACGCGGTACCGCATGCACTACTTTCACCCGCTTTCATACTGGCAGGTCTTTGATCGACAAACCGCAACAGGTCTTCAGATTCTGAACAGGGCGGACCAGTATCCCCCGTGGGACCTTGGATCGCCCTTGCGCAATTTTCTGCAATGGCATCTTGCCTCGCGGGACGGGGCGCTGATCCATGCAGGCACACTGGGTGTTGCAGACAAAGGCGTCTTGCTGGCGGGTGCCGGCGGGTCGGGCAAGTCGGGCACGGTCCTTTCTGGGATTATGGCGGGCCTGACCACCGTTGGCGACGACTACGTCTTCGTGACACCGTCATCGCTGCGTGCCCATCCTCTCTTCGAGACGCTGAAACAGGATGCGGACGGGCTCGCGCGGGTTGGCCTTACCAACCACCCAGCCATACCGGCCAACACCAACTGGCAGGACAAATACCAGTTCTTCATCCGTGATCTTGGCCTGCCCGATCTTCCCGCGAGCCTTTCGCTGAAAGCGCTACTTGTCCCGCGTATTACGGGACAGGCGCGCACCGAACTCTACCCGGTTTCCGCCAAGGAGGCTTTTCTTGCGCTGGCCCCGTCGGGCGTTACACAGATTCCGGGGGACCGCCCGCTGCTTTATGCAACGGCTGCGGAAATAGCACGGCGTTTGCCTTGCTTCAGGCTTGATCTGGGTGTTGACCCCGATGAGGTTTCGACCACCATTCGCCAGTTCATCGAAGGCATTTGAAATGAAAACAACGGTGATCGTCCCGGTCTATAACCGACCCGACAGCTTGGTCCTTGCGATTAGGTCGTTGATCCGTGAGCGGAATGCGGTGGATATGGATATTCTCATCGTGGATGACGGATCAACAGACCGGACCCCGGAAGTGATCCGAAGTCTGGCGGACAGTCATCCCGAAGTCAGGTCTGTGCGCCGCGAAAATGGCGGCGTGACCAAAGCGCGGAACACCGGTCTCGACAACCTGCACGACGAAACCGCGTTTGTGACCTTTCTGGATTCCGACGATACGCTCGCAACTGATCGATTTGCCACCGATATGCCAATTCTCCAAGCGCAGCCGGACATCGCGTTGACCTATGGAAACATGGTCGCAACCAGGCAAATAGACCCGCTGACACTGCGGCCTGCGCAGGATGCAGCGCAGAAAGAAATCACCGGTATTCATTTGTCATGCGCTCTGATGCGTCGCAGTCTGATCACGCGGATCGGCCGCTTTGACGAGACCCTGATACAGGCCGAAGACACAGATTATCTGCTGCGCATTTTTGAATCCGGCACGCGTTTCATCCAGACCTCGACAATCTGTCATTACTATCTGCGTCACGATGGCGGCATGACACGGGATTTCGATCTGGGGCGAAAGTGTTTCGCGCTCGCCATCATGAAAAGCCTGCAAAGGCGCAAGGCGGATCCGACGCGAAAACTGCATAAGCCGACGTTCGACCTTATGCTACCACCGGAGTTGATATGACTGATGACCTATAGCGTTGCCATCGCGGCCTACAATGCCGCCGAAACAATCGCCGAGACGCTGCAGTCCGTGCTTTCGCAGACCGTGCCACCAACCGAAATCGTCGTTGTCGACGACGGATCAGAAGACGCCACAGCCGAAATAGCACGCGAGGTATCGCCAGACGTTACCGTTCTGACGCAGCCGAACACAGGCTGTGGCAGCGCCTGCACACGCGCTATCCGTGCGACGACCTGCGAGATTGTCGCGACCGTCGACGCAGACGATTTTTGGCTTCCTGGCAAGATGCAGCGACAGTTGGACCTGCTTGAGGCAAGCGACGACCGGACGCTGGTCTTTGCAAAGCACCGGCAGTTTCACCACGGCACGCCGGATATGACGTCCGGTGCTGTGCGTCCTGGCCTGACACGATCGGACCTTGTGTTCAGGCGCAAGGTTTTTGAGGAAGTCGGCCCCATTTTCGACCCGCCCGGAGGACGTGGCGACATGATTGACTGGCTTGCGAGGGCCCGTGAAATCGGCTGCCCGTTCAAGATCATTGATGACGTCCTCGTCATGCGGCGCATTATCCCCGGCAGCCTGTCTTTTGGCCGTGAAGCAACCAAGGATGCAGGGTATCTTGCCGTTGCGCATCGGGCGATCCAGCGGCGTCAAGCGCGGAACAGGGATCGTCAGGATCAATGACACTGCAACCTTCGTCCGCATCGCGCCGGTTTCCGCATATATCCTGGGCGTGGCCCAATGGCAGCAGGCACAAGCTGATCACGGCGGCAATCCACCGGAATGATGAAACCGCCTTCGCTGCAATCAAGGACTGGCTCCGTGAGACGGATCTGGATGATGCCACATTCGCCGAACATCGGCTCTTGTCTGCGATCACAACGCGTTTCGCGCATGATTTGGCGCAAATGCCTGAATATGCACGGCTTTGCGGTCTGCAACGTCTGAACTGGACGCGGTCCCGGATGGCGATCGCGATTTCGCGCCCTGCATTGGAAGAGATGGTGAATGCAGGCCTCCGGATCATCCTGCTCAAGGGTGCGTGCCGGGTCGCGCTCGACATGGACGAACAGAAAAGCCGAACGTCTTACGATCTCGATCTTCTTTTTCACCCCGACGACTTTGAGAAAGCATTCGAAATACTTGCCGCCGGCGGGTGGCACAGCACCCGTGGTGAAAGCGTTCTTGGTCTGCGCGCAAGGCTTTCCAGCATCCGCGCCCGCAATTTCAAGAAGGGTCGTTTTGGTGATATCGACCTGCACCGTTCGGCGTATCATCTGGCAAGTTCGAGCGAGGCCTGTGACCAAGCGCTGCTCAACGACACCCAGCCGGTCAGCTACTATGACCTGCCCATGTATATTCCCAGCGTCGAAGAACGATTGACCATGGCGATCGGCCATGGCGGCTGGGATGGCCACAGCCATAGTGACTGGTTGGTGGACGCCGCGCGTATCCTCGACCGCGAAAGCGTGGATTGGGAGAAGTTCGCAAACATCATCAGGGCCAGACGGCTTCTTGGTCCGGCCGCCATCGCTTTGTCCTATCTGGATCAGGAAATGGGCCTTCAATTGCCCGATCGTATTCGGGACAACATATATCGCCAGCGCCGCTTTTCCAAAGCCTCTCAGATATCCGCGATGTTGCTGGCCAAGGACACCGATGCCCTCAACCGTGGACAGAAGATCGCAAGAGGTATCGTGCAAGGCGTCGAGAGAATCCGGTTCTCAGGCAGAGACAAATCCCATGACACACCGGTCTTCAGGGCGCTGACAAGGAAGGCGCTGGTATCACCGGATGCAACTCCGGCACTCGAACAGCAAGTGGCTCTGCCGACGCAGCTTCAACCCGGAATATGGGCGTTCGACCTGACGCTCGAGATGCCTTCACCCCGCAAACCCCGGCGCATCGAACTGGAACTGAACGGGCAGGACCGCAATCTCTGTCATCTTCAAGCATTGCATGTCCGATCAACGGCCGCGCATATTGTGGTACGTTTCCGTGGTCAGGTAGACATCAACGCCAATGATCCACCCATCACAGTGTCCGCACTGCCGGGAAAGTTGATGGAAGAGGGCCTGGGCGCAGAAGACCATGACAAATACGCGGCGATACCATTCTTTATCCGGTCGGCAGATTTCCAGCGGCGCAGATAAGACGCAATGAGAATGACTGCCTAGGGCGGATCAAAGGACGAGACTGGTTCAATTACTGATCCGGCAATCCGGGATATGCGGCGCGCCCACGTGCATTCGGCGCTTGGAAGCGCCGAAAACACGCATATAGTGGTAGCCGCATGAGAACAGATAACGCAATCAGCGCTCCCACATCACAGACGACTGGCCACGCACAAGGTGAGCGCAGGCAGATTACGGCTGTTTTCATGGATATTGTCAGCTTCAGCAGCATCGCCAGCAAGGCTGATCCCGAAGATCTCGAACATTGGCTTGAAGAATTCTACGGTCAGGCGCGTCGCATTGTCGAGGCGCAGGGCGGCGAAGTCACCGAATATCTGGGTGACGGGGTTGTCGCGCTCTTTGGTCTCGCCCGCGCGGATGAACTCGCCGCATCAAAGGCCGTCAGTGCCGCGATGACAGCACTTGACGAAATCGACGCAGGCGCAAGCCAAGGCATCACGATCCAGCTGCGTATCGGGGTCGCGACAGGTGATGCCGCTGTGCGCACCGACAGAGGGCGTGAAAACCTGCCGCGGGCGACCGGAATGGTCACCACGCTTGCGCGGCGCATCCAGCAAAAGGCTGCCCCCGGCACGGTGTTGATTTCAGCCAGTACCAAAGCCCTGCTGCGCGGAAGCATCGCCACCGAAGAGATCGGCAACCAGACCCTGAAGGGCTTTGCCGAAACCCAAACCCTGTTTCACCCGCTTGCAAACCAAACGCAGACGATCACATCGTCGCAGCCCTTTATCGGGCGCAAAGACGTCCTGACGCAGATCAGTCTCAGCCGCGATCCCGTGCTGGTGATGGGGCAGGCCGGAATTGGCAAATCCGCCTTGGCACGACATATGGCACAGAGCGCCGCTGACGCGACAACCTTTGCCGCCAACGGTGTCAAAACACCCGGCAGCTATCAACCTTTCGAGGAGTGGCTTTTACACCAAACCGGCAGCACCCTGCCCCACTTCAAAGACATCGCAGCGGTTTTCCCGACCCTGACAGACGAGACCCAACGTGCGCTTGCGCTGGTTTTGGGATTGCCCGAAGGCCAGAGCCTTTTGATTGACCGCAGCAATGTCGCCCTCAAGGCGCTGATTGAAGAGAGCCTCTGGCGGGCGATCCGTGCGACGCAGCCTGCGGGGCTGCTCGTTTTTGAAGACCTGCATTGGCTGGACAACGCCAGCTTTGGCGTCCTGCGGCATATTCTCGAGAACGCAGGCACCGATGATTATCAAATCCTGATGACAAGCCGCGAAGACAGCAAGATCGACAAGCACCTCGACACGTCGCGGATCACGGTGATCCCCCTCGCGCCACTCTCCGATGCCGAGGCCGCTGATCTGCTTGATGCGGTTGCAGATACGCCACCCTCGCCCGGCCAAAAGGCCTTTGTGATTTCACAATCCGCAGGGATCCCTTTGTTCATCGAACATTTGTCAAAGCGCAACGCATTCGACGACAGCATATCCGCAAATGTTCCGGGCTCTCTCAAGGACTTGTTGGCAGATCAGATTGATGCAACAGGACCGACCAAAGCCGTGTTGCAATGTGCCGCAGTCATCGGGCAAACCTTTACCTTCGACATGCTTGAGGCCATCGCATCAGATCACGCCCCGCTTGATCTGCATCTGCAGGAGGCCTGCAGAAAAGGTGTGCTTAAACAAATTGGTGCTGCCAAATGGGGGTTTGCGCATGCGCTTTTGCAGCAAGCGGCCTATGACAGCCTCTTGCGGACCAAACGGATCTCCTACCACGCCGAAATCGCCGCGCACCTCAAACGCGACCATGTCGACGCAGTGATGCGTAATCCGGCCCTGCTGACGGCCCACCTCAGCCGCGCCGAACAGCATATTCCGGCAATCAAGAACTTACTTTCCGTCAGCCGCTGGGCATTGTCACAAGGGGCCTTTGACGATGCCGAAGCCCATGTGCTGGCTGCTGTCGCATTGTGCGAGAAAGCGCCTGCAAAGGTCGATGTCCGCACGCTTGAAATCGCCTGCTATTCGGCGCTGGGGTCAATCCGGATGCAAACGCAGGGCTTTACCGCAGACTCGGTAAAAGCAGCCTTTGAAACCGTCGCAAAACTGGCAAGCGGCAAGGATGCGCATTCCCCTGCGAACGGGCCCGCCCTTTACGGAAGCTTTACCCATGCCATTGTGTCGGGCGACAAAAAGGCCGCCACGCGGTTTGCCGATATGCTGCGCAAAGCCGCGCACATCGTGCCGTCGGGCAGCCCCGATAACGAAATGCGGCTGGCTTCTTTGAATACGGACGCCGCCTTGCAATTCTATACCGGTGGTTTTGCCAAAGTATCATCCACATTCAAATCCCTGCGCAGGCATTACGATATCACCACCCATGGCGCGATGATCGCCAGCTATGGTGCAGACACATTCGCCGCAGCGCAGATGTTTGACTGTGTGTCACGCGCTATTTGCGGGCAGACACATCTGATCACGGAAATGATCATGGAAACGGATGCGCACCAACGGCAGTTGAATATTCCGGTGATGCAACCCTGGGCCCAGATTTGGGGGGCGGTGTCGCTATTCTACGCAGGCCAACAAGACGCGGCTACGGACCGCGTGCGACGCGGGATCGCTACTGCGGCCAAACAGGACGCGTTCTTCTGGCGGATCACAGGGGCCGCGTGGTTGCACGTCATGCAACCTTCCGAAAGCGCCAGCGCAGAAGGCCTTGCGCGGTTCGCGCGAACGATCGGCACCTATGAAAGGATGGGCGCGCATATCGGGCTCCCTTATTTCCGGGCGCATTACGCACTTGCGCAGGCCGAACATGGCGATATCGCCGCCGCCTATGAAAGCGCGTTGCAGGCCGTGCGCGAAAACGAGAATGACGGCCTGCATAGCTGGTATCCAGAGGTGCTTCGGCTACATGCACTTGTGTGTGACATCGAAGGTGGCACAGCCGGTGCTGCACGTTTTCGCCAAGAGGCTGCTGCCATAGCCGGCAAACAAGGTGCGATACTCTGGTTGTTGCGCACACGGATCGACCAACTGTGCGCGGGCGAAATAGATGCCGCACTCTTGGCAGAGGCGGTTGGCCAGCTTCACCGCCGCGCGGCGCCGCCCGAAAAACAGGCAGCACTTGCGCTGTTGTCGCGGGCATGACCCCCGAGAAACTCCTCGGCTATAATCTCCCGCTTTTTGCAGGAATGAAGCCTGCCGACTTGGGCACCATCACGTTGGACATCAGCGAACAGCACCTCGCGCCATGGCAAACGATCATTGATCAGGATGACGCATCCTACGATATCTACTTCTTGCTATCAGGCGCGCTCTTGGCTGTTTTCTGGACGCCGCAAGGACGCGAAATCGTTTTTTCGCGCTTTCCTGTCGGGTCTTATTTCGGGGAACTGGCCGCCTTCGACGGCATTCCGCGCTCGCTTGCGGTTGTTGCAAAAACCGAGGCCACTGTCCTGACAATGACGCGCAGCAGCTTTTTGCAATTGTTCAACGAAGTGCCCCTGCTGCGGGACCGGATGACGAAAAATCTTGTGGACAGGATACGCACCCTGACCGAACGCAATATGGAAATGACAACCCTCTCGGTTGACCAACGGGTCAGAAAATACCTGCTGCGGCTGGCCGCAGAGGAAGCCAAGCTGTTCAAAGGGGCCGTTATCGAACACGCACCGACACATGCAGAGATTGCAGGCTCTGTCGGGGCAAACCGTGAGATGGTCAGCCGTGCGATCAGCAAGTTGGTCAAGGGCGGTGTGATCAGATCAGCGCGTCAAAAAATCGAAATCCTTGATCCCGCAGCACTCTCGGACCACCTTGCCTCGTTTTAATCCAAATTTTACGAAATTGAGCCAAGTCCCGAGTGTGGTGACGCGGGAGTGGTTACGCACAGGGAGACAGAGTTGACTGGTTTGACACGTATTTTTAACATTTTGGGCGGTGAAGTGACGCTGATGCTGGCTGGCGGCGGCTTGGGCTTGGTGTTTCTACTCTTCAGCTGATTTCACTCGGCGTGATGGTCAATGCCGCACATAACGGTGTCGTCTTGCTGCATCTACCAGTTGTAGCCGCGCCGGATTTTTCAAAAATTCGCTTGGGGGCATTACAATACTCGGGATGAACGATCGTCATTCAGCCCCGGGTCAAGGAGACTGCAATGCAGATTGCGCGACTTTATTGGGCCGCTTGTTATCCGGACCGGTCAGCGCATGATCATGGAAAACCCCGCCTGAGGGAATTGACCCCCGACGCGGAACGCTTACCTGTAGTCTGACATCACCAGTCATAGGATCGCCCATGTTCTTTCGCTCCGCCGCAACAATTTTGTTGTCATGCATCGCATTTCCCGCAGCAGCCATCTGTGTCGGTGACAGCTATCTGGACCAACTGACCCCGCAACAAGAGGCGCAATTGTCCGCAGCGGTGGCCGATATGCCCTATGCCGAAGGGCTGATCTGGACCGCAACAAAGGGCACAACCGAGATCACGGTCGTCGGCACCATGCACATTTATGATCCACGCCTTGACGCGTTGCGTGCACAACTTGCCGAAAGGGTTGCAACGGCCGATCTTGTCCTGCTCGAGGCAACGCCGAAAGAAGAAGCGCAACTGGAAGAACTCATCACGCGCGAACCCGACCGTCTGTTCCTTGTTGATGGGCCTACTCTGCCGGAACTGGTGGATGAAGAGACATGGCAACTGATTCTGGCCGCCGCCGGTGAACGCGGTATTCCTTCGTTTATGGCCGCCAAAATGCAACCTTGGTACCTGTCGATGACCCTCGCGGTGCCATCCTGCGCGATGACCGATATGATGGCTGGCGTGCGCGGCCTTGACCAGATGATTATCGAGGATGCGCAGGCAGCAGGGGTTCCCATGCAAGCGGTCGAACCCTACACGACACTGTTCGATCTGTTCGGAGACGACAACATGGACGAACAAATCAGTATGCTGCGGATCAGCATGCTGGTGCCCGACCTGCAACAGCAGATGTTCGTATCAATGCTCGACAGTTATTTCGCAGAGGAAATCGGTCAGCTTTGGGAGCTGTCGCGCCTTGCTATGTCTGATGTGCCCGGCATGGACCCTGTCGCAGGCAAGGCCATGTTTGACGATATGGAAGAATCATTGCTGAACACGCGCAACAGGAACTGGATTCCTGTTATCACGGATGCCGCCAAAGGCCGCGACGATGTTGTCCTAGCGGTAGGTGCAGGTCATTTGATCGGTGACCAAGGTGTGCTGCAGCTTCTTGAAAACGAGGGCTGGACCATCACACGGGCTGAATGAGCAAAGCGACGCAGTTTCGATAGGTGCCCTCTAATGCGTCAACAGTTTTCGCGGAAATTATTGACTTTCGACATCCCCGTAATCGGACAGGCCCTTACGCCCCTGATCGGTCAAATCGTAAACCCCGCGCGTCACACGTGTGAACCAGCCATAATGGTCCGCCGCCATAATCTGCGTAGCGTTTGGCACTTCGGCCCATTCCTTGACCTTCGCGCCCTTTGACGGCCCATGGACGGCCAGAAACCGCGCACAGCGCAGCGCATCCTGCCGATAACCGGTGATAATCCCGTGCCGTGTTGCACCCCCGTCATTGGGATCGCCCTTCAATCGCTCAAAGGCGCGCAACAGACGGGTTTTCTTCTTTTTGGACTGCCGCGCCGCATAAGGGCCCGGATCAGCCAGCACCTCGACATGCCCGTCACGCAAACGCACGGTCAGCACACCCAAACCGGCACGCCGCGCCAGTTTCACATTGGCCTTCAACGCCTTGTCCTTGCCGCCCGCAGGCACGGCCAGATAAACATGGTCGGTGGTCAGCAACCGCTCAACACCCTGATGGAACAGCGCCAGCGAAAACCCCAGCTTCAGCTCGACCACCACAAGGTCATCGCCACGACGCCCGACGACATCGGCAGGCCCAACCTCGCCTTTCACCACATAGCCTTGGCGTTGCAGATAGGCCTTGATGGGGGGGTATAAATCGGCCTCGCGTGGCATGGGTGCTCCTTTCAGCGTAGCCAATTGGAAAATTCAAGGGATGACAAGCCCCGCCCATGGCTCGCCGAAACTGAGACGATGGGGTGACAGCCCCAGCGCACACTTCTATATACGGGCCAACCCTCGCTCCGATAGAAAGTGACGCACATGACAACCCTCGTATTTGGCCACAAATCCCCTGACACCGACAGCACAGGTTCACCCCTCATCTGGGAATGGTTCCTGAACCATACAGATATCGATGCGAAAGCAGCCCTGCTGGGCGAGCCGAACACAGAAGCCAAATTCGTGGCAGAGCGTTGGGGGTTCGAGTTGCCTGAAATCATCGCGGACGTTGCAGACGACCAATCCTGCGTGATCGTGGACACCAACAACCCCGCCGAATTGCCCGCAAACATCAACAACGCCGATGTGCTGGCGATTATCGACCACCACAAACTGGCCGGTGGGCTTGAGACGAAAAACCCCGTCAACATCACCGTCCGCCCGTTGGCCTGCACCGCGACGATCATGCACCAGATGATGGGGGACCACGCCAGTCACATGCCGCAGGGCATCAAGGGTCTGATGCTGTCATGTATCCTGTCGGACACGCTGGCCTTCCGCTCACCCACCACAACCGCAGTGGACAAGGATCTGGCTGAGAAGCTTGCCAAAGATCTGGGCGTCGATATCGAAACCTATGCGGGCGAAATGTTTGCCGCGAAATCCGATGTCTCTGCATTCTCGGATGCCGAACTGCTGCGCATGGATAGCAAGGAATACGCCGTCGACGGCAAGAAATTCCGCGTCTCTGTGCTGGAAACCACATCCCCAAAAATCGTGCTGGATCGCAAAGCATCCTTGATGGAAACCATGCCGAAGGTCGCGAAAGAAGACGGTGTCGACGAAGTGCTGTTGTTTGTCGTGGATATCATCAATGAGGAAGCCACGATGCTGATCCCCAACGATCTGACCAAGACAGTGGCCGAAAAATCCTTTGACGCGACAGTCGAAGGAGACAGCGTGGTCCTGCCCGGCATCATGAGCCGGAAAAAGCAGATTATTCCCGCACTCAAGGTCTAAGCAGGCCGTACAAACGTATGTACAGGTTGTGTACCGGATGTGTACAGGACCTGTACGCCCATCCAAACCGTTCACAAAGGTTAACAGATGACCCAGATTATCGACCAATTCGCCGACATCTCGGGGCAGTATGACGCCGCCTTTGTGGACCTGTGGGGATGTATGCACAACGGGGTTACAGCCCTGCCTGACGCGGTGACTGCCATGCAGAAATACCGCGCTGCGGGCGGGATTGTTGTCCTTGTCACCAACTCTCCCCGGCCTTGGGATTCCGTGGCGCGCCAGATCAATGAACTCGGCGTGCCTGACGACGCATGGGACGCGATTGCCACTTCGGGCGACAGCGCACGCGCCGCGATGTTCCGTGGAATTGTTGGTGAAAAAATCTGGTTCATGGGCGAAAGCCCCCGTGATGATGATTTCTTCCAGCCTCTGCAAATCATTGAAAACCCTGTGAACATCCAAAAGGTGCCGCTGGATCAGGCCGAAGGGATCGTCTGCTGTGGTCCCTTTGATCCGCTGGCCGATGTTGATGTGAACCGGCCTGAATTTCTCTATGCAAAGACCAAGGGCCTCAAGCTGCTTTGCGCCAACCCCGATATCATCGTGGATCGGGGCGAGGTGCGCGAGTGGTGTGCCGGTGCGCTGGCGGCACTCTATACCGAAATGGGCGGTGAGAGCCTTTATTTCGGCAAGCCGCATCCCCCGATCTATGACCTCGCGCGCCGCAGGCTCGCGGCGTTAACCAATGCACCATCTGACCCGCGTATTATCGGGATCGGTGACGGGATCGGCACAGATATTCTGGGTGGTCTGCAAGAAGATATTGATACGCTCTTTATCTCGGGCGGATTGGCCGCCGCAGAAACAAAGACCGATCGCCAACCGGACCCAGAGGCGTTGACGGCCTATTTGAACGAGGCGCAGATCAGCACGACCTACACTATCGGGCAGTTGCGGTAGCAGGAATCGCTTGATCTTTCTGCATCGGAAAAGTAATAAAATTTCAATATCGACGCGATACTAGAATTTTTGTTACTTAATGGAGCCTGATATGCTGGATAACGCCCCCCGCGGAACGATCTGCATCGAAGATATCGAAATCGGTATGACACGCTCGCTTCGCAAGGTGATTACAGATCGCGATATCGAAATGTTTGCAGAGGTTTCGACGGACCGAAACCCTGTGCACCTTGATGAAGACTACGCACAGGACACCATCTTTGGCGGGCGTATCGCCCATGGCATGCTGACCGCCGGATTGGTCAGCGCCGTGATCGGCGAACAGCTACCCGGACATGGGACGGTCTATCTGGGACAAAACCTGAAATTCCTGGCCCCTGTGCGTCCCGGTGACATGGTGCTGGCCGAGGTCGAGGTGACGGATATCGACCATTCCAAACGGCGCGTCACCATGAACACGCGCTGCATTGTGAACGACAAAAAAGTGTTGGTCGGCGATGCCACTGTTCTCGCACCAAGCCGGAAATTCGACTAGCACAGATCAAGCCTGACGGCTTTCCACGCGCGTAAGCCCGCAAGGGCTGACAAGCGGTGCTTGCACGGCCCTGCGCGGTCCGCTACCCAAAGCCATGCGCATCATTCGTGACACCGTTTTCATTGACCCTGCCGACCGTGGCGCCGCTGCGGCAATCGGCAATTTTGACGGGGTGCATATCGGCCACCAAGCTGTCATTGACCTGACCCGTAAAGCCGCGAAAGAAGCGAACGCGCCCCTTGGTATTATGACGTTCGAGCCGCACCCGCGCAGCTATTTTTCCCGCGATCCCATGCCGTTTCGCCTGATGAACGCCGAAGCACGCGCAAACAGGCTCGCGAAACTGGGTGTTGAAAAACTATATGAAGTGCCGTTCAATGCAGCCCTTGCCGCCCTCGCCCCCCGTGCCTTTGCGCAAACGGTTATCGCCGATCAACTGGGTCTGAAACATGTGGTTGTCGGTGCCGATTTCTGCTTTGGTAAAGACCGCGCGGGCACGGTGGCAGACCTGCAGGAATTTGGCGGCGAAATGGGTTTTGGCGTGACCGTCGCACCCATCGTCGCAATTGACCACGCCAACGTCTCCTCCACCGCAATTCGCCAAGCACTCAGCGATGGCAGCCCCCGTGATGCCGCCGCCATGCTGGGCCACTGGCACCGCATCGTAGGCGAGGTCATTCGTGGTGACCAACGCGGCCGCGATCTGGGGTATCCGACTGCCAATATGTCGATCACAGGCCTGCATCCACCGAAATTTGGTGTTTATGCTGTGAAAGTCGACGTGCTCGACGGCCCGCATAAAGGCACCTACAATGGCGCGGCCTCGATCGGCGTGCGCCCGATGTTTGGCGAAAACATCGCCAACTGCGAAACCTTCATCTTTGACTTCAAAGGCGATCTCTACGGCTCCACGCTTTCGGTTGCCTTGGTTGATTTCCTGCGTTCCGAACTGAAATTCGACAGCCTTGAAGCACTCATCACCCAGATGGATGCTGATTGTGTCACCGCCCGAGAGATACTTGCCGATGTCCGTTGAAATCCCCCGCGACGGCCTGACACCGCGGTTTTGGGAAACCAAACCGATGTCGAAACTGAACAAACAGGAATGGGAAGCGCTTTGCGATGGCTGCGGCAAATGTTGCCTGAACAAGCTGGAAGACGACGACGGCACCGTGGCGATGACCCGCGTTGCATGCCGTTTGCTGGATGGTGAAAACTGCCTGTGCAGCAACTACCCGAACCGGCACAAATTTGTCCCTGAATGTATCGTGCTGACCCCGAAAACCATCGTCGAGAACCTTTACTGGTTGCCCATGACTTGCGGCTACCGTTTGGTCCATGAACGCCGCCCGCTCTATGACTGGCACCCCCTGATCTCGGGCGATCCGGAATCGGTTCATCGGGCCGGCGTTTCGGTCAGGGGCATGACGATCCCCGAGTTTCAGGTCGATGAAGACGACTGGGAAGACTACATTATCGAGGAACCACTTTAAGATGTTTTTTGCTTCAGACAACGCAGGCCCCGCCCATCCCAAGGTGATGGAAGCGCTGGTCGCCGCCAACACCGGCTATGCAATGGGCTATGGCGCGGACCCGATCATGGAAACGGTGCGCGCACAGATCCGCGACGTGTTTGAAGCACCCGAGGCCGCCGTTTATTTGATCATCAACGGGACAGCAGCGAATTCGGTCCTGCTCGCTTCGATGACCCAGCCATGGCAGACGGTGTTCTGCACCGAGTGCGCACATATCCATGAAGACGAATGCAACGCGCCTGAATTCTACACACAAGCCAAGCTGACCTTGGTGCCAACGGCGAACGGCAAGATGACGCCCGATGCCCTGCGTGCGAAAATCCTTGGTGAAGAAAACCGTGGTGTGCACGGCCCGCAACGCGGCCCGCTGTCGATTACGCAGGTCACCGAAAAAGGCACGATTTATACGCTGGATGAAATCCAGGCGCTGACCGCCACCGCCCGCGAATTCGATATGCAAACCCACCTTGATGGCGCGCGTTTTGCCAATGCGCTGACCGCGCTCGGCTGTTCGCCTGCGGACATGACATGGAAAGCCGGCGTCGATACCGTCAGCTTTGGCGGCACCAAGAACGGCGCGGTCGGTGTTGAGGCTTGTGTCATTTTCAACCCCGAAATCGCATGGGAGTTCGAGTTGCGGCGCAAGCGTGGTGGGCATCTTTTGTCCAAGCACCGCTATCTGTCCGCCCAAATGCAGGCCTATCTGGAAGACGACCTCTGGCTTGATATGGCCCGTTCCGCCAACGCCCGCTGCGCCCAGCTTGCGACAGGGTTGCGCAAACACAACGCGGCCAAGATCCTGTTTGAGCCGCAAGCCAATATGATCTTCTTCCAGATGCCCCGGCGCGAACACAAGCGCGTGCTCGACTGTGGCGCCGTTTACTATGTGATGAACGGCGATCCCGAAACAGGCGATCCCGAAGAGCCGCTGATCGGACGTCTGGTCTGTGACTGGTCAATGACCGAAGCGGGCGTTAATCAGTTTCTTGATCTGCTGAACGGATAATCTGCACGATCTGTGCAACATGTGTCAGGGCAATCATATGCCCTGCACTTGCGACAACATGGTCTGTCGCCTTTGGAATCCGCGCGACAAGGGCATCATGAATTGCCCTGATGACGGGTTGCGTTTGTCCGCCCCGGATCAGCGTAACAGGAATATTCAAAGCACCGAGCCGTGCCTCAGAGGTGATCCCATCGGCGTCTTCCTCAATCACGGCACCGCCAGCGACAACCAGATGGATGCGCCGGATCAGATAGTCTTTCTGGCGCTCTGACAGTGCAGTCCAATCGCTATCAGACCACTGCGCGTTGAAAATCTCGGCGGCGCGCGCCTCATCCCCCATCAGCATGGCAGCAATGAACGGGCGAAACGCTTTCATATGCGCCGTAAATTCAGCGGTCCCCTTTGCAGCAGCAAAGAACACAGGCTCGATCAAGGTAAGCCGTGAAACGAGCGCAGGGCTTTCAACCGCCAGTCGCAACGCGGCTGTTGCACCGAATGAATGGCCGATGATGTGGGTGGGGCCGGTACAACTTTGCCGTGCTGCCTCAACTGTCAGCGAATGATAGTCGCTCTTTGCGTCCCAATCCGCACTGCGTCCGTGACCGGGCAGGTCAAGCAGCGTGGCTTGCCCGCCAAGTGCCTTTGCCAGCGGCAGCATTGCCTGATGGCGGGCCAGCATGCAGTGCAGCATCACGGTCGGCTTACCAAAGCCCACCGTGACACTGTGGATGGCATGCCCGAAGGCATCAGGCATCAGAGCTTTCCGGAAAGATATGCGTCCAGATCGTCGAGGCGGTCTTCGCCCCAGAACCGCTCACCGCTGTCAGTGATAAAGAAAGGCGCGCCAAATGCCCCCGCATTGACCGCATCTTCGAGATTCTTGCCGAAGGTTTCGGCGCTGGTCAGCATGTCTTTGTCCGCCAACGCAGGATCAATCCCGCATTTTTCCAGACAGTCGCGGACGACATCATCCTGACTGATATCGCGTTCCTCTGCCCAGCACGCCGCGCCGAAAGCCGTGACAAGCTCGGCCACATCTGCACCGGCGTTTTGTGCGGCGATGATGGCATAAGCCGAAGGCGCACCGTTGGTGGGCCAGTACATCGGTTTCAGGTTCAGAGGCACACCCAAAAGCTTGGACCGGCGCGCCATGTCCTGCAGGCGGTATTCCTGCCGGTTGGGGTGGCGATCCTTGGGTGGCACACCGCCGGTACGCGCAAAGAGTGCCATGATATCCAGTGGCTTGTAAGTGAGCGTCGCGCCGTGTTTTTTGGCAATATCGCGCGGGCGTGTCCCGCTGAGGTACGTGAACGGCGACAGTGTTGCGAAGTAATAGTCGATATGTGGCATTTTGCGGCTCCTGTCGCTGTCAATTGTTTGCGAGACGGTAAGCTTGTGCTACGCGGTGTCAACGCCACGAATCTGTTACATGCCTGTAACTGCCTTCTGCCAGAGGACCACACCCATGCCCACCATGATCGAACCCAAGCTGATTGCCGGCAACGCCAATCAGCCCTTGGCCACTGCCATCGCCCGCCGCATGTCGATGCACCGCGGCATGGATGTCAGCCTGTGTGATGCGCGGGTCGAACGGTTCAACGATGGCGAAATTTTCGTCGAAGTCTATGAAAACGTGCGCGGCGAGGACATGTTCATCGTCCAGCCCACATCGAACCCCGCCAACGACAACCTGATGGAACTGCTGATCATCGCCGATGCGCTGCGTCGATCCTCAGCGGCACGCATCACTGCCGTGATCCCCTACTTCGGTTACGCTCGTCAGGACCGCCGCTCAAAGGCGCGGACACCGATCACGGCCAAACTGGTGTCGAATATGATTGTCGAAGCCGGTATTGAACGCGTTCTCACCCTGGATTTGCACGCCACGCAAATTCAGGGTTTTTTCGATATACCGGTGGATAACCTCTATGCCTCACCGATCTATGCGCTGGATGCGATGCATAATTTCCGTGGCCAGATGGATGACGTGATGGTCGTGTCACCTGACGTCGGTGGCGTGGCCCGTGCGCGTGATCTGGCACAGCGTATCGGCGCGCCTTTGTCGATCGTGGACAAACGCCGCGGCAAACCCGGCGAAGTGGCCGAAATGACTGTGATCGGTGATGTGAAAGACAAGGTCTGTGTGATCGTTGATGACATCGTCGATACCGCCGGGACGCTTTGCAAAGCGGCCGAGGTGCTGATGGAAAACGGAGCGAAAGAAGTGCACGCCTATATCACCCACGGCGTGTTGTCGGGCCCTGCGGTAGAGCGTGTGTCGAAATCTGTGATGAAATCGCTGGTGATTACCGACACGATCCGTGCAACCGAAGCGGTCAGAGCCTGTCCGAATATCCGTATCGTGCCAACGGCACCAATGTTTGCCCAAGCGATCCTGAACACATGGAACGGTACATCTGTATCGTCGCTATTCGATCACAAGACACTCGGGCCGATCTACGAGGGGCTTTACGCCGCTGAATAAAACCCGCGCTAGTAGAGCTCCCACCCGTCATCACTCGGCAACGCCCCGAATGACGTCCAAGCGACCCGTACGCGCGCGACCTGCGTATCTGACCACGTCCGAAAGACGATGCTAAACCCTGTCTCGGTGATATCTTCGGCCTGCACATCGGCACGGATATTGGTGTTGTTGGAAATGTCCCACATCGACATTGAAACCTGCACATGCGGCGGCGTGGCGTAGGCTTTTGAAAACTGTACTGCGGCGCGGGACTGTCTCGGGCCTTCGCCACGCCACATCTGCCCGTCATCCTCAAAATCTGAAAACAGAACCACATCGCCGTGGTCTATGCCAACTGTACCACCCTCAAAGCGCCGCATTGCTATTCCTGCGTTTACTTAACCGATACTAACACTTGGTTAATCATTCGTTGATAACTCAACCTTAACGTTTTGGAAACTGTCGTTAGGGTTATACCGTGTTACACCGTTTTGTTGCGAATTTAGGATGCTGTCTGCTGCTCGGGCTTCTTATGGCATGTGGTGGGGGATCAGGGACAACGCCAGACCCCGGCGGTGGTGACAGTGGCGGCGGCGGTGACAGTGGTGGTGGTGGCGACACCGGCGGTGGTGGTGACACTGGCGGTGGTCCGCCACCCAGCCGCTTCTTTGCGCCGACAGAACAACAGGCACTCTACTTCCGCAATATCATGCCGGATGAGCTGTCTTTGGTGCAGAGCACCTATAATCAGGGGGGGCGAACACCTTTTGCAGATCTGCCTGCGGGTACAATCGCATATAACGGGTTCATGGAAGTTCTGTTCACCAGCACCCCGAATGCCAACATCGCAAGCCCGGCAACCCTGAGTGTCGATATGCAGACAGGCGCCACAACAGGCGGCGCGCAAGCCTTTATGGGATATGTCTATAACAGCGAGACCGACACCACAGAACTGGCGCTTTATGACGGCGGGGTCAGCTTCATTGGTGCGACGCTGACCGCGGCGGGCAACGGTAATGCCAATATTGACATCGAAATCGACGGTGCATTCGATAATGGTGTGCAGCAGTTCACCATCACGGGCAACATTGACGGACCAGTCTATGGGGCGGATGCCAGCGGAATCTATGCTTCAGGCAGCTATTTCGGCTTGGGACAGGACATTACGCTGATCGCTGACGGTGTGCCCGTTTACGGATCAGCAACGCTTTGGGCGCTGGACGACGAATAGTGATCAGACACGCAAAACGCCCGCAGGTGGGGCGTTGGTCCGCTTGCAGCCAAGGCGCCACAGAACAAACGCAAGGACCACTGGCCCAAGATGGAATGAAAGTGTTAACGCGAAGAAGCAGGAAAGGAATGGAAGCCACCAGAGCAATGACCACACCAGTCTGCTCGTACCAGGCTTCAAAACAAACAATGCGTCGGGATCCCATATCCACAGTATCAGAATAATTTGAAACACCACCCAATCGTAGACAAAACTGTAAGGTAAGACCAAAAGCGTGGTGACGACAAACCACGTCAAAGATCTTCGAACAGTTGCCTCCCGATCTGGCCAAGCGCGGATGGCCAGCAAAACACCCAAACCTGCAAACGCCGCATGCAACATATATGATGCAGTGACGCTGAAGCCCCAAATACGGCCCTGAATAAAAACTGTGGGCATGATTTTGAGGAGAAGACCATCCCATTCCTCTAGCACAACTTGCTGTTGTTGGACGGTCTCTGTTAGAAATCGCTGCCATGGTTCAGCCCCCCAAACCACGAGCGTTGATCCAGCTAGGCACGCAAAGAACGCACCGCCCGCACCAATCGTCTTCCATCGGCGGTGAATGACGAGCAGCGGCAGTGCGACGATGCCTAAATGTGGTTTCATCGTCAGGAGCGCCCAGTTAAGTCCCGCCAGTCCCGGTCGCTGTGATGCGAAAGCAAAGGCCATTGTTATAAGTGCCGCAGTCACAAAACCGTTCTGCCCCGTGACAAGATTGAATACACCCGCTGGCGACAAAAAAATAACAACCGCCCAAACCGGGGACAAGCCGAGGGCGCGCGTTGCACAAAACAACAGAACCGCGCCCAAAGCGAACCATAGAAACAGCGCAAAAAAGTAGTCAAAAAAAGAAAACCCGAGCGCGACCCAGAACATGGTTGGCGGGTATGACCAATTGTGGACAGGGTATGTTTCACCATAGATCTCTCGAACCGCGCGGAGATAATTTTCTTGGGAAAACAACGTGGTGATATTTCCGTCAGCAATCAGTCCACCACCCACATACAGGTTAATGAAATCACGCCCGAGGATAAAGACCTGTGAGGCCTCCATGCCGGTGTGTGATGACAGATAGTACCACGAGAGAACGCAAAAATTCACAGCCGTGGAAATGACTAGGAAAGCAAGTTCTGCGCGTCGGAGCGGGCACCTTTGGTTTTCTGTGGTCTTGGACAATCAGCACCTGAAACTCTGCTTCAATAACGCCGTAGCTGCGTCATTTTGCATAGTATTGGTATGCATTCTAGCGAAATGGTGGGATTGTTCAGGCAATGGTCGCAAAGGCCCCGGTGCCGCGAACTCTCGCAGCGTTCAGGGGCCTATGCTAACGTGCTTAGGTCTTGGCAGTCAGGCCGATGTGGCCACCAATGGCCACCATGTCAGACAACAGTTTTGCTGCGTCATCAACCGGGCCGGGTTCGTTCTTGAAGTTGTCTTGCGCCTTGCGATGCACCGCTTTGGCTTCTTCGACCATCGCGTCAAAGACCTCTTGCGTTACCTCTGCCTGTGGCAGGGCGCGCTCGGCCAGAACAGACACACCGGTTGCTGTAATCTCGGCGAAACCGCCGGACACAACATAGGTATCGGACCCACCGCCGTGAACCACGGTCAGCACACCGGGGCGCAGCGTTGTGATTGTGGGCGCATGGTTTGCCATGGCTGTCAGATCACCGTCTGCACCGGGGATGCGGACCTCGGTCGCCTGTACCTGTGCCAAACGGCGTTCGGGCGAGACCAGATCGAATTGTAGGTTTGCCATGAAAGGCTCCTTACGGTTCTATTAAGCTGCGTCAGCAGCCATTTTTTCGGCTTTGGCTTTCACTTCTTCGATACCGCCAACCATGTAGAAAGCGCCTTCTGGGAAGTGATCGTATTCGCCTGCAACAACAGCCTTGAACGACGCGATCGTGTCTTCCAATGGCACCTGCACGCCGGGCGAACCGGTAAAGACCTGTGCCACGTCAAACGGCTGTGACAGGAAACGCTCGATCTTGCGGGCGCGGGCCACGGTCAGTTTGTCTTCTTCCGACAGTTCGTCCATGCCCAGAATGGCGATGATGTCCTGAAGCGACTTGTAGCGCTGCAACATCTGCTGCACGTCAGCGGCAACCGCGTAGTGCTCTTCACCGACAATCGCCGGGTCCAGCAGACGTGATGTGGAATCGAGCGGGTCAACGGCAGGGTAGATACCCTTTTCCGAAATCGCACGGTTCAGAACGGTTGTCGCGTCAAGGTGCGCGAAGGATGTTGCTGGCGCGGGGTCGGTCAAGTCGTCCGCAGGCACGTAGATCGCCTGAACCGAGGTGATCGAACCATTCTTGGTGGATGTGATGCGTTCCTGCATCTGACCCATGTCGGTCGCCAGTGTTGGCTGATAGCCCACAGCGGACGGAATACGACCCAAGAGCGCTGACACCTCGGAACCAGCCTGTGTAAAGCGGAAGATGTTGTCCACGAAGAACAGAACGTCTGTACCGGACTGGTCGCGGAACGCTTCCGCCATTGTCAGACCGGACAGGGCAACGCGCATACGTGCACCCGGAGGCTCGTTCATCTGGCCGTACACCAGCGCCACTTTGGACTTTGTCAGGTCGTCGATGTCGATAACCTTGGAGTCGATGAATTCGTAGTAGAGGTCGTTGCCTTCACGTGTACGCTCACCCACACCGGCGAAAACCGAATAGCCAGAGTGTACTTTGGCGATGTTGTTGATCAGTTCCTGAATAAGAACGGTCTTGCCAACACCGGCACCACCGAACAGGCCGATCTTACCACCCTTTGCGTAAGGTGCGAGAAGGTCGATGACTTTGATACCTGTGACCAGCACCTCGGAGGCTGTGGACTGCTGCTCGAACGTTGGCGCATCAGCGTGGATCGAACGGCGGTCTTTCTCGCCAATCGGGCCTTTTTCGTCGATCGGCTCGCCGATCACGTTCATGATGCGGCCCAAAGTCGCGTCACCCACGGGCACAGTGATTGTGTTGTCCTGGTCAACCACTTCCTGACCACGCACCAGACCCTCGGTACTGTCCATCGCGATGGTCCGCACAGTGTTTTCACCAAGGTGCTGTGCCACTTCCAACACCAGCGGCTTGCCGTTGTTGTCTGTGATCAGTGCGTTCAAAATCTCGGGCAGGTGGTCGTCGAACTGCACGTCGACGACAGCGCCGATGACCTGCGTGATCTTGCCTTTTGCATTTGCCATTTTCGTCTTCTCCGGGGTCTAGAGCGCTTCCGCGCCCGAAATAATTTCAATCAGCTCGTTGGTGATCACAGCCTGACGCGAGCGGTTAAACTCGATTGTCAGCTTGTCGATCATCTCGCCGGCGTTGCGTGTCGCGTTGTCCATCGCAGACATACGTGCGCCCTGCTCGGACGCGGCGTTTTCCAGCAGCGCGCTGAAGATTGCCGTCGCCACACCACGTGGCAGCAGGTCGGCGAGGATTTCTTCCTCACCGGGCTCGTAGTCATAGAGTGTTGCATCAGCATCTTCGACCTGCTCGAATTTGGCAGGAATAATTTGCTGTGCTGTCGGATGCTGCGTCACAACATTTTCAAAGCGCGCAAAGAAGATCGTCGCGACATCGAATTCTTCCGCATCAAAGCGACCCAGAACATCTTTGGCGATCCCCTGCGCGTCGGCATAGCTCACGCGCTTGACATCGGTCAGGTCAACGTGACCGACAAACAAGCTGCCGAAATCACGCTTCATTGCATCGCGACCTTTTTTGCCGACGGTGACAATTTTCACTGTCTTCCCTTCGGCCAGCAGCTTTTGTGCGTGGGTCTTTGCCAGCTTTGCGATGTTGCCGTTAAAGCCACCGCAAAGCCCGCGTTCTGCGGTCATGACGATCAGCAACTGCACCTGATCGCTGCCCGTACCGGACAGCAATTTTGGTGCTGTGTCTGATCCGCCAACCGATGCGGCAAGCCCGGCCATTACGGCGTTGAACCGTTCGGTATACGGGCGTGACGCCTCGGCTGCATCTTGGGCGCGGCGCAGTTTTGCAGCCGCGACCATCTGCATGGCCTTTGTGATCTTGCGGGTCGATTTGACCGACTCGATCCTGTTTTTCAGGTCCTTAAGACTTGGCAAAGCAAAGCCTCCTTTGTCTCAAAGATTACGCGAAGTCTTTTGCAAAAGCGTCGAGTGCCGCTTTGATCTTTTCTTCTGCGTCGCCTTTGATCTTTGGGTCTTCTTTCGTGATCATGTCGAGCACGTCAGATGCGTTTGTGCGCAGGTGCTTCAGCAGGCCTGCCTCAAAGCGGCCAACATCCTTGACGGCGATCTTGTCGAGGTAGCCTTTGGTGCCTGCGTAGATGACACAAACGATCTCGGCGTTGGTCAGCGGCGCGTACTGTGGCTGCTTCATCAACTCGGTCAGGCGGGCACCACGGTTCAGCAACTGCTGTGTCGCGGCATCCAGATCGGACCCGAACTGCGCAAAGGCGGCCATTTCGCGGTACTGTGCAAGCTCAAGCTTCACCGGACCGGCAACCGACTTCATCGAGTTTGTCTGCGCGGATGAACCCACACGCGAAACAGACAGACCGGTGTTCACCGCAGGGCGGATACCCTGATAGAAGAGTTCGGTTTCCAAGAAGATCTGACCGTCAGTGATCGAAATCACGTTGGTCGGAATAAACGCCGACACGTCACCACCTTGGGTTTCGATGATCGGCAGAGCGGTCAAGGAGCCAGCGCCGTTGTCTTCGTTCAGCTTGGCCGAACGCTCGAGCAGGCGGGAGTGGAGGTAGAAAACGTCACCTGGGTAGGCTTCACGCCCTGGTGGGCGGCGCAGCAGCAAGGACATCTGACGGTAAGACACGGCCTGCTTGGACAGGTCATCATAGATGATCAGCGCGTGGCGGCCATTGTCGCGGAAGTGCTCGGCCATCGCAGTTGCAGCATAAGGAGCCAAGAACTGCATTGGTGCAGGGTCGGATGCGGTTGCAGCGACAACGATGGAGTATTCAATCGCGCCGGACTCTTCCAGCTTCTTCACCAGCTGCGCCACTGTTGAACGCTTCTGACCAACAGCCACGTAAACGCAGTACAGCTTGTCGTACTCTTTCTCGGCGGCGTCGTTGTAAGACTTCTGGTTCAGGATCGTGTCGAGTGCGACAGCAGTTTTACCTGTCTGACGGTCGCCAATGATCAATTCGCGCTGGCCACGGCCAATCGGGATCATCGCGTCAACGGATTTCAGACCGGTTGCCATCGGCTCGTGTACCGATTTACGCGGGATGATGCCCGGCGCTTTTGAGTCAGCAACAGCGCGGTTCTTTGTCTTGATCGGGCCCTTGCCGTCCAGCGGGTTACCCAAGCCGTCAACAACACGACCCAAGAGTTCGTCACCAACCGGCACGTCCACGATGGATTTGGTGCGCTTGACGACGTCACCTTCTTTGATGTCACGGTCGGAACCGAAGATAACAACACCCACGTTGTCGGCTTCAAGGTTCAGGGCCATCCCGCGGATACCACCGGGGAATTCGACCATCTCACCGGCCTGTACGTTGTCGAGGCCATAAACACGGGCGATACCGTCGCCCACGCTCAGCACACGACCAACTTCGGCAACTTCGGCCTCTTGACCGAAGTTTTTGATCTGGTCCTTCAGGATCGCAGAAATTTCAGACGCTTGGATCGCCATTTATCCGACCTCTTTCATTTTACTTTGGAGTGCGTTGAGCTTGGAGGCGATCGACGTGTCGATCATCTTGGAGCCCACTTTGACAATAAGACCGCCGATGATTGATTCATCGACGGTTTCTTTGATGGTAATGGATTTGCCCACTTGAGCTTTGAGCGTTTTGGCCAACTTCTCGGCCTGCGCCTTGGTCAGCGCCTTGGCAGTCGTGACTTCGGCTGTCACTTCGCCGCGTTCTTCTGCCAACATGTCCTGCAAAACAACGATCAGCTGTGGCAGCACAAACAAGCGACGCTTGGACGCCAGAAGTGCAAGCACGTTGCTTGTCGTGTCAGAGAGTTTCATTTTCTTGGCGATCGCAGCGATTGCGCCAGACTGTTGTTCGCGGCTGTAAAGCGGTGATGTTAGCAATGTACGCAGATCGGCGCTTTCGGCCATCGCTGCCTCCAATGAAGCAACATCTGATTCGAGTGCCTTGATTGCCTTGCCGTCTTTGGCGAGGTCAAACACGGCAGTCGCATAGCGCGTAGCGATGCCTGTCGAAATACCAGCAGTTTCGGACACGTGGAGCCTTCCGATATCTTGGGCCCAGACCCGCGGTCCCTGTCGGTGACAGGACGCGAATGAGCAACTTCCTTAGCCCTCACGAAACCGAGAGAGCAGCAAAATCCTGCGCGATGTAGCAGAGCCCCTATGACGTCGCAAGCACCCTGCGACAAGAATCCGCTGCTCGGAGGGGCATATGGTGCTGTTATCTGCTTTGAACAGTGGTTTCAGAACAAAACTCGGGCATTTTCCATTTCTTCATCGCCCAAATGCGGAAAAGCGCAGCCCTTTCCGGATGCTGCGCCTTTCCATTTTTCATGTCGCGCGCGCTCCAATGCGCAACGCAAGATTCGCCGCTGCCGCGTCAGGCCGCTGTTCCGGCCAATCTTGCCCAGTTGCTGCCGGTAAAAACCTGCAACTCTGAGTCGTTTTTCACCCATGCCATCCACCCCTCGCGCGGCGTCACAAACAGCCAGCCTCCGCCACGCCATGCGGCGATTTTGCCCGCTTGTCCGGCCCATGCGCCCGAAGGGGACACACCAAGCGCCCAGGCCTGCCCCTCACTGGGTGATGCCGGTGGGGTTGTGGTGCCCGTACTTTCGACCGTCAGCTGGACGATCATATCCAGCAATTCGATAGCTTCGTTGTGCGTCACGTGTTTTTGCGCCTGCGCCGGCATGATGAACGGCAACTCGAGGTTTGGGGTCGTATCTGGCATGTGGTCCTGCGCCTTCCGCTGGGAATGAAATGACGCCCAGTATGTCCGATGACATCTCATCAGACCCTTACAGGACCGTGCGGTGTCGCAATTGCCGCTTTACAGCGGCGTTGAACCTCTCTCTGCGAGCCCCTAGAACAGACAGGCATCATTTGGAGGCTTGCATGCGCGTATTGGTGACCGGCGGCGCGGGATATATCGGCAGCCACACATTGCTGGAGCTTATGGCGCAGGGCCATGAAGTCTGCGTGCTGGACAACTACAGCAATGCGACACCCGAAGTATTGAACCGCGTCCGCGCCCTGTCGAACGGCTTGGTCCATGACTACATCGGCGATGTACGTGATGCCGGAAAACTTGACGAGGTCATGCAGGATTTTCAGCCCGAGGCCGTTATCCATTTCGCAGGCCTCAAGGCAGTCGGCGAAAGTCAGGAAAAACCGCTGCTTTATTATGACGTCAACGTTTCAGGTACATTGTCGTTGCTGCATGCGATGGACCGGGCAGGTTGCAAACGCCTGATCTTTTCATCCTCGGCGACGGTTTACGGTGAACCCGTCTATCTGCCCTATGATGAGGCGCATCCCACAAATCCAACCTCGGTCTACGGCAAGACCAAGCTGATGGCCGAGCAGATCCTGACGGATTGGGCCGCCGCTGATTCTTCCCGCGCAGCCGTGCTGCTGCGTTATTTCAATCCGGTCGGGGCCCATGCTTCGGCGCAGATCGGCGAAGACCCCAAGGATATTCCAAATAACCTGATGCCCTTTATCGCGCAGGTCGCGGTGGGCAAGCGCGAAGCGTTGCAAGTCTTCGGGGACGATTACGACACCCCGGACGGCACGGGCCTGCGCGACTATATCCATGTGGTCGATCTTGCCCGCGCTCATGTTGCGGCGATCACCTATGCCGAACAGGCAAAAGGGGCGCGGCCGTTCAATATCGGCACCGGCCAGAGCTATAGCGTGCGCGACATGGTTGCCGCATTCGAGCGGGCCTGCGGTGCACCGATCAAAACCCAACAGGTCGGGCGCCGTGAAGGCGATATTGCAGCGATGCAGGCCGATGCGAGCCGTGCCAATGCGGAACTGGGTTGGCAGGCGACGCATGATCTGGATGCCATGACTGCGAGCACTTGGGCGTGGCAATCTGCCAATCCGAACGGCTACGGCGGGTCGTAAACGAAATGTGCCCTGCGTTATTAACGCAAGGCACACTGAAGACGAACCGTTAAACCCTCACCACTGGAAAAATTCCCCGCATTCACCATAGCGCATGTGCAGCATTTCTTCTGTGCGTTTTGTCACACAAGATATCCGCAGGGGATTGAATTTCTGACCCCACACCTCGCATCTGCGTGCGGAATTGCCTTAAATCCGATGCGTTATTAAAGAAATTACACGGCAAAGTTCACGCCTGCGCCCCAATTCCGCCGCAACCGGACCGCCGAAAAAAATAATCCTGCGAAATATATAGATGACACGTGGTTCCGGGGGGTACCTTTCATGTCTTCACTATCCTTTACCGGTTATGTCACCGATCCCGGTGACGTGGGGCACTCGCATATCACTGATCTTTTCGTCATGGAGATCGGGGGCACTGACCAGCTTTACAGCACAACACGCTATGATGGCGTCCTGCGGCACTGGAACATCGATAGCGGCGTTTTGGTCATAGAAGAGACCCAGCCCTATTTCAGCGGCGTGGTTCTTGGTGGTGCGGCAGGCATCAGCGCGATAGCAGAGGGGGCAAACGCCGGTCTTTTGGTCGGCGGCGGCGCAGGTGGGGCGCTTCAGACGATTGGGATTGCCCCTGATGGCGGTTTTGCGACCGTTACGCCACTGGTTGGCCTCCCGGCCACATTCAACGGCTTTCAACACGGCGTCACCCTTGTCCTTCCTGATGGAACGCAGGCCGTTTACGGTGCGCTTGCAGGTCAGACCGGCCTTGCCCGCATCCGGTTCGAAGCCGATGGCACCCTGCAAGATCACGCTGTGCTTTATGATACAGACCCTGCGACGACTGCACGCATCGCGGCCGTCACTCTCGCTTCGGTCGAGGGCCAGAACTTTGTTCTCACGACAAGCGAAACCCAGAACGGCCTGACAGCACGGTCGGTCGATTCGACAGGCGCTATCGTGAGTGCAACGACCATCGGTGCAGATGACGGCCTTTGGATCAGTGCACCGACAGCACTTGAGACTGCCACGGTTGGAGATGCGACATTCGTTATCCTCGCCGCTGCCGGATCAAGCAGTCTCAGCGTGGTAGAACTTGGCACTGATGGCGGCATGATCGTGCGTGACCACGTGCTTGATGGACGCGATACGCGCTTTGGCGGCGTTACGTCACTTGAGATTATCCAGACAGAGGGCAAGACCTATGTCATTGCAGGCGGTGCCGATGACGGGGTTTCGGTTTTTTTGCTGCTCTCTGGCGGCCTGCTGGTACATCGCGCGACGATTGAAGACACCGTCGATTTCGGGCTTGATAACGTCAGCGCCCTGGCGGCACGGGATCGCATCGGCGGCATAGATGTCTTTGTGGCCAGCAGCAGCGAACCGGGCGTCACGCAACTGGCCTTTGATACCGGTGTTGCCGGTATTGATCTGACGGCCACTCTGGCCGGGGGGCCGTTGGTCGGCACCGACGGGAATGATATCCTGCAAGGGCATGACGGCGACGATGCCATATCCGGGGGGGCAGGTGACGACATTCTGCGCGATGGCGCAGGCGTCGACATCATGTCAGGCGGCAGCGGTGCGGATGTCTTTATTCTCAGCGCCGATGGCAGCACCGACACGATCACGGACTTCACTGTGGGTGAAGACAGCATTGATCTATCGCTTTGGCCCATGCTGCGCGACATCAGCCAGCTGTTTATCACAATTCGCAGCGATGGCATGGCAATCAGCTATGGCGACGAAGTCCTGATCGTGCAGAGTTCCGACGGCGCCCCCATTGATTACCGCACCCTGACAACGGCCGATCTGATCGGGGCGACACGCCTGCCTGTCGGGATCACACCCGGCTACCCCGGACCGGCAACGCCGGTCCCTGATCTGAACAACCCACCGCAAGAGCCCCCTGCCGATCAGAGTGGCGAGAACAGCGCCCTGACATCGCTTCAAATCATTGGTGCAGGCAATCTGGATCAACTGCGCGACACGATGAATGATGCGGCGGGCAGTGGACTTTACGGGCTTACGATTGATGGAACCGATGCTGACGAAACACTCTTTGGCAGCGACCAGTTTGATTTGATCTTTGCGGGTGGCGGCAACGATACCGTCAGCGGAGCGCAAGGGAGCGACACAATTTTTGGCCGCGCCGGCAATGACATTCTGGACGGCGGTGACGGCGCAGATACGCTTTTCGGCGGTCTCGGCGATGATCGGCTTGATGGAGGCAACGGCCACGATTGGCTGAACGGCGGCGCTGGTGCCGATACCTTTGTCTTCAATAGCGGCGTCGATGTGATTGCCGACTTCGAACAGGGCATCGACCAGATCGTCCTCGACGCGGGTCTTTGGACCGGACTGACCTCTGCGGCAGATCTGCTTTTCATCTATGGCACCTACGAAGACAGGCGTATGACCATTGATTTTGCAGATGGCAATATCCTGCATATCGACGGGATCATCGACCCCGCCACGCTTGCAGACGACATCATTTTGTTCTGAACGTGATCAGTTGCTGCTGACCACGGATGCAACATTGTTTGTCAGACCAAACAGCGTCAACGCAGGGCCAAGCGCGCTTTCGGTGCCATAGATCAGATCGTTCCCTTCAAGCATGAACTTGCCCGCCGAGAATAGCCCATCCGCCGAGGTTAGGTCGATTGTAAAGACAATACGTTCTTGCGGCGGCCCCGCGATGCCATCTTTCACGGCACCTGGGGCGTACTCCCGCAGGATCAGAATTCCTTCCGGATTTGCACTGCCCGCATTGACGCCGCCAATAAAGGCCAAGGCCTCAAGCGCCGAAAACTCGATTTCGGGGAAATCAAAGATCGATTGTGCGCCAGTCGCACCAAGGGTGATAAACTGACGCTTGTCGTCTTCGATAAAAATACGGTCCCCGCCACGCACGGCAATATTGGTCGTCGGATCACTCAAAAGCCGCTCGAACGGAATACCAAAAGTCCGGTTTCCACGGACCAGCCTCACCTGCGGTGAGTTCAGATCAGGGCGCGGACCACCCGCCTGCGAGAACAGATCGAGGATCTTGAAGTTGCGGTTGGGCAGGGGATAAAGACCGGGGGCTGATACGCCAGCGGCAAGGTTTGCAGTATTTGTCTGGCCCGGCTCAACAGTCAACTGGACCTGCGCAGATGGCACGGTCCGGATCAGCTGTTCCTCGATCCTTTCGCGGGCTGTGTTGGGCGCCATTCCGGCGACGCGCAAGCTCCCGATGTAGGGAACAAAGATGCGGCCATCCGCGCTTACGATTTCAGGCTGCAATGGCGTCACACCAGCCGCGCCGAAGATCGAGTTTTCCTCGGCATCCCAGATCGTCACCTGAACAGTGTCGCCCGCCGCAATCACCATCGAGGCTGGCTGTTCTTGCGCAACAGGCCACGGCAATGTCGTCTGACCCGTGACCGGCCAGCCCTGCAAGACAGGCAGCGTGTCGCGGTTCACTTCATAAACGGCAAAATCGTAAGCTGGCTCTTCGCCCTGTGCGGCAGTATTGGCCTTGGCCGCGGCAAGAACCTCTGACTGAAAACCGGCACCACGCGGCAAACCGCAACCGGCGAGCGCACAACATACGACGAGTGCAACGAGTTTATGAACGATCAAACCTGAATCCTTTCGGGCAATCCGCGTATCCTACACTGCTTAGATTTTATGAACAGCGCCTAAGCCGGCAAAATGTCAGATAATACACGGTCCTGACAAGAGGATCAGAAATCAATCGCCAATCCCTTTTTTTCCCAATCGCCATAGCGAACAGGCTCGGGCCCGTCGCGCCCGCCCAATTCGGTCGGCAGCTGTTTGGCACCAGCTTTCTTGCGGCGCTCTTCTGCCTCTGCCAAGGCGCGTTGTGCCGCAGGGGGCAAGTCTTTGGTCTCTTCGGTCATGGCAGGCGGCTCCTTGTCGATATCCTGTGTTTGATATACGCGCTGCACAGCAAGCTTCAAGTGAGACTACAGATGACCCAGACCGGCCTGCCAGCCCGCCGCACCGCCCATCATCTGCTGATGCAGATCACGACCGAAGGTCGCCTGATGGCCGAATTAATCGCCGGTGGAGCGTTGGCGCGTCTGGAAAACGATGATCGCGCCCGTGCCCAGCGCCTTGCAACCGACGCGTTGCGCGGCCTTGATCGTGCGGACCGGATGCTGAAACCTTACCTGAAGAAAACGCCCCCCGATCACGTGATGAATGCCCTGCGTCTTGGCGTGATCGAGCTGTGCAATGGCGAGGCCGCACATGGTGTCGTCAACGCCTATGTCGAAATTGTCGCCCGCAACAAACGGACACAGGCGATGAAGGGCCTGACAAATGCCGTGTTGCGCAAAATCGCCGATGAGGGGCCCGCAGGTTGGGCCAAGCGTGCTGTGCCGCTCATGCCCGGCTGGTTGCGGCAACCGTTGGTGGCCGCTTGGGGCCGCGACGCAGTCACCGATATGGAAGCGGCGCATTTCGCAGGCGCGCCGCTTGATCTGACGGCCAAATGGGACTCGGAGGCGGTCGCTAGGGCCGTAGGCGGAACAGTTCTGCCGACAGGCTCTGTCCGTGTACCGAACGCGGGACAGGTCTCGACCCTTGCAGGATATGCCAGCGGTGACTGGTGGGTACAGGATGCGGCAGCAGCCATTCCTGTGAAACTGCTTGGCGATGTCAAAGGTTTGAAAGTGCTTGATCTTTGCGCCGCACCGGGTGGCAAGACCATGCAACTGGCGGCTTTGGGCGCAGATGTCACGGCGGTGGATATCTCCGACAAACGTATGGAGCGGGTCAGCGACAACCTGGCCCGTGTGGGATTGACCGCCACTTGCGTGGTCAGCGACGCGTTTGAATTCAGTGACAGCGGATTTGATGCCGTTCTTCTGGATGCCCCCTGCTCGGCGACCGGAACGATCCGGCGGCACCCGGACTTGCCTTATGCAAAGGACGGGTCCGAATTTGGTGCTTTGATCGACCAGCAGGAAGCACTCATTGATCACGCGCTCACGCTTTTGAAACCCGGTGGGCGGCTCGTGTTTTGCACATGTTCGTTGCTGCCTGATGAGGGTGAAGTGCAGGCCGAAGAGGCATTAGCACGGCATGAAGGTCTGGCTATTGACGCCGGCCCGCTGCGCATTGACGGGATCAACCCTGACTGGATCACGGCAGAAGGCGGCCTGCGTCTGCGCCCCGATTTCTGGGCAGATCACGGCGGGATGGACGGGTTCTATATGGCGGTGATGCGAAAGCCTGCGTGACTTGGCGGCAACCATTTCCTATGGTTCGGGAAAAATAAACCCGCAGGAATGTAACCCGAGGCCGCAGGAATTGGCGCAACTCACAAAATGGCAACAACGCCGCAGGCGCATGATGCATCGGTTTCATGCGCGCCGTGCCGCACGTGCCGCTGTCGCGACGGCTTTCGTCACTTTGCCGGAACCACACACAATCGGCGTTTTTGCCCGCGGTCAGCAGCTTGTTGCGGGTAAATTTCTTTTCTCCGGTCTGTTTGTCGAAGGGAAAGAACACAGCATATGGGATATCGCCGACGCCTACCCCGAAGTGTCGGATGAGATCCAGGGATGCGGCTGGCTGGATGATCTCGCGGCGGTCGGGGACGAGGCTGCGCGCACCTTGGCGCGGACATGGGTGCTGGCATGGATCGACCGTTATGGTGACGGCCGCAGTGACGGATGGACACCCGGGGTAACGGGGCGCAGGCTTATGCGCCTGATAAACCACGGCCCGTTTGTGCTGCGGGGGCAGGACAAGACAACGTCCTACCGGTTCTTCCAGAGCCTTGCGCGACAGGCACTTTTCCTGTCACGCCGCTGGCATGCCACAGAACCCGGCGTGCGCCGCTTTGAGGCCTTGGCAGGCATCATTTATGCCAGCCTCTCTCTCAAGAGTATCGATCACTATACCGCACCCGCCTTACAGGCATTGGGTAAGGATTGCGACAGCGAGATCAGCGCAGACGGCGCGGTTGCGACCCGCAAACCCCAAGACCTGCTGGATATCCTCAGCTTGCTGAACTGGACAGCCCAGTCATTGAAAGACGCGGACCATGCGTGCCCGCCTGCGCTGACAGGCGCCATTGCACGCATGACGCCCACCTTGCGCGCCCTGCGCCACTCCGATGGCGGTCTGGCGCGATTTCATGGCGGTGGAAATGGCGTGGACGGACGGCTGGACGAGGCCTTGGTCGCGTCAGGCATCAAGACACCACCCCAAGGGTACAGGCATATGGGGTACGCGCGCCTTGCGGCGGGCCGAACCACTTTGATCGCGGACGCAGCCCCACCCCCGCAAGGCGCGGCATCCGCCGACGGGCACGCCAGTACTCTGGCCTTCGAGCTGACATCAGGACGCAGGCCATTGATCGTCAACTGCGGCTCCGGCGCCCGTTTCGGAGAGGAATGGCGCAGGGCTAGCCGCGCCACACCCAGCCATTCCACGATGATGATCGAGGGTGTATCGTCATCCCATCTGGGTCTCAGAGGGCGCGGGATTGCCGGTGCCGAACTGTTGACCGAATTGCCAACGCGGGTGGACTGCATTCCTTCGGAAACGGCACATGCCCGCAAACTTGAGCTATCGCACAACGGTTATCAACCGTCACATGGGCTTACCCATGCGCGGACACTACAGCTTTCTCTGGATGGCCGCACGCTTGAAGGGGAAGACATGCTAACAACGCTTGGCCCCGATGATGAAGCGGCCTTTGATGCCGCACGGGCGCGCAGCAGCCTACCGTATATTCTGCGGTTTCATCTTCATCCTGATGTTGAAGCTGCAATAGATACCGCAGGGACTGCTGTGTCTCTGACGCTGAAATCCGGCGAAGTCTGGGTTTTGCGCTATGATGGAGCGGCGGAACTTGGCCTGACAGCATCGGTTTATCTGCAAAATCACGAATTAAAGCCCATTGCCACACAACAGGTGGTTTTATCTGGTTCCGCAATGGCCTATGCGACGCGTGTCCGTTGGTCCTTGGCCAAAACGCAAGATACGCCCGCTGCCGTGCGCGATTTTGTGCAGGCCGATCCACTGGACGCCGTCGATTAGCCTTCAAAGGACCCACATGACCGATCTTGTCCCACTGCGCCGCGCCCTTCTTTCTGTTTCTGACAAAACGGGGTTGATTGATCTTGGCCAGGCGCTTGCTGCGCGCGGCGTTGAACTGTTATCCACCGGCGGCTCTGCCAAGGCGCTGCGCGATGCGGGCCTTGAAGTGCGCGATGTGGCCGATGTGACCGGTTTCCCCGAGATGATGGACGGGCGGGTCAAGACCCTGCACCCTGTGGTGCACGGCGGCCTTCTCGCGCGCCGCGATCTTGAGGCGCACCGCGATGCGATGGTGGAACATAACATCGGGCCGATCGACCTGCTGGTGGTGAACCTTTATCCGTTTGAAGAAACCGTCGCGAAAGGTGCAGATTTTGACACCTGCATTGAGAATATCGATATCGGCGGGCCTGCAATGATCCGCTCTGCGGCCAAGAACCACGCGTTTGTGACGGTCGTGACGGATGTGGAAGATTACGCCGCGCTCTTGGCGGAGCTTGATGACAACGACGGCCAAACCACACTGTCCCTGCGCCAGCGTCTGGCACAAACCGCTTACGCGCGCACTGCGGCCTATGACACCGCCGTCAGTACATGGATGGCGGGCGCGATTGGCGCGGATACACCGCGCCGCCGGTCATTCAGCGGCACCTTCAAGCAAACCATGCGCTACGGCGAAAACAGCCACCAGTCTGCGGCGTTCTACACTGATGGCACAGGGCGTCCCGGTGTCGCGACCGCTGTGCAACATCAGGGCAAAGAGCTTTCGTATAACAACATTAACGACACCGACGCCGCCTTTGAGCTGGTCGCGGAATTTGACCCCGCCGAGGGCCCTGCCGTCGCTATCATCAAACACGCCAACCCCTGTGGCGTAGCGCGCGGTGCCACGCTGGTTGAGGCCTACCAGAACGCCTTTGATTGCGACCGCACCAGCGCCTTTGGTGGCATTGTCGCCCTGAACCATCCACTGGATGAAGAGACGGCAAAGGCGATTGTCGAGATTTTCACCGAAGTCGTCATCGCACCCGGTGCCTCTGATGCAGCCAAGGCTGTGTTCGCGGGCAAAAAGAACTTGCGCCTGCTGACCACCGATGGTCTGCCTGATGTGAAAGCGCCGATCACCACCTACCGTCAGGTCGCCGGCGGCATGCTGGTGCAGGACAAAGACACCGGATACATCGGCATGGATGATCTGAAAGTCGTGACCAAAGTTGCGCCGACCGAAGAACAAATGGCCGATCTGCTGTTTGCCTGGAAAGTCGCCAAGCATGTCAAATCCAACGCGATCGTCTACGTGAAAGACAAGGCCACCGTCGGCGTCGGCGCAGGCCAGATGTCGCGTCTGGACAGCGCGCTGATCGCCGCCAAAAAGGCCGAACGGATGGCCGAGGCGATGGGGTTGGACACGCCCTTGACCAAAGGTTCTGCCGTGGCGTCCGACGCGTTTTTTCCCTTTGCTGACGGTCTGATGGAGGCCGCTGCCGCTGGTGCGACCTGTGTCATCCAGCCCGGTGGCTCCATGCGTGACGATGAAGTGATCGCAGCCGCCGATGAGGCCGGCATCGCGATGGTCTTTACCGGCATGCGCCACTTCCGCCACTAGAGGACCGCCATGCGCCTGATGTTCTTCACTGCCCTGTGGATTTTCCTGCTGGATCAGGTGATCAAATTCTATGTGTTGTTCACTGTTTTCGGGCTGCGCTGGGAACAGGTGACTTTGCCTTCGGATCAACTTCCCTATCCGCCGGCGGTGGATGTGTTTCCCCCCTTTCTTGTGCTGCGGATGGCATGGAACCGTGGCGTGAATTTTGGCCTTTTCGCCGAGTATGACATGCGCTGGGTACTGATCGGGGTCGCCTTTGCGATTACGGCAGGCGTGATCTGGTGGCTGAACAAGGTCGGCGGGACCAAGTGGGTTTATATCTCGGGCGGGTTGCTGATTGGTGGCGCGATGGGCAATGTGATTGACCGTTTCTTTTATGGTGCGGTCGCGGATTTTCTGAACATGTCCTGCTGCGGGATCAATAACCCTTATGCGTTCAACGTGGCTGACATCTGTATCTTCCTTGGTGCCATCGGGCTTGCCTTTCTTGCGGATGACAAAAAGAAATCGGCGTGACCTTGCGCCTCGCTTGGGCTACACAAATCTAACCATTACCGAGGGACTTCCCATGCGTGCGCTTTCTTTTTCTGTTCTGGCCCTGATTTTGGTCACAGCCTGTGGTAACACCGAGCGTCCCTTGCGCGACCTTAACTCTGCCAGCGGCGGGCCTGACGAATTCGCGGTGATACCGTTTGATCCGCTGCAAATCCCTGAAACACGTACCTTGCCGAACCCCACACCGGGCGGTGAAAACCGCGTTGATCCCACACCAAACGCTGATGCGATCCGCGCATTGGGCGGATCACCTGCTGCAGTGTTTGCAGGCCGTATCCCGGCCAGTGATGCGGAACTTCTGGCACGGACGGGCCAATATGGTGTGGACCCCGCGATCCGCGCACAGCTTGCGGCAGAAGATGATGCGACGCTGCGTCGCGCACGGCGCAGCAACCTGTTCAATCCACTTGGACGGGACAGGTATTTTCCCGCATACAGACGGCAGGCCCTTGATGCATCTGCCGAATTGGCGCGTCTTGGCGGGCTGGGCGTTTCTGTTCCGCAAATTCCTCCCGAAGCCGTTAAGGCGAGAGAGCGTGCATCAGCCCCGATCCTGGAACGGTTAGGGCTTCGTGCAGACTGCGTTATCACAACCGCAGGATCACCCGACGGTCGCTTGCGCCGCGTCTGCCCGTCTGACGACGAAGAAGCAGAAGACGAATAGGCGAACCTCACATCTGCGTATGGTGACTTGAACCATGCGCAAAGCAGCGTAGGTTCCCTTGTGATGAATTTCGAAAAGGGGTGTCTATGAAACGTCTGTTCGCTGCTCTGGTGATGGCGCTATCGGCCACGGCTTCACAAGCCGAAGAAGTCACGACCTACACGCTCGACAACGGTATGGAAGTGGTTGTGATCGAAGACAACCGCGCGCCTGTCGTGGTGCATATGCTCTGGTACAAAGTCGGGTCCGCAGATGAACCTGTCGGCGCATCAGGCGTGGCACATTTTCTTGAGCATTTGCTTTTCAAAGCAACCGATGTGCTTGAATCCGGTGAATTCTCGGCGACCGTGGCGGCCAACGGCGGCCGCGACAACGCTTTTACCAGCTATGATTACACCGCCTATTTTCAACGCGTGGCGGCCGACCGGCTTGAGCTGATGATGCAGATGGAAAGCAACCGGATGAACAACCTGCGGATTACCGCAGAGGATGTCGAAACCGAGCGTCAGGTCGTTCTTGAAGAACGCAACCAGCGCACCGAGAACAACCCCAACGCCCTTGCACGCGAGCAATTCCGCGCAGCTCTGTTCCAGAACCACCGCTACGGTGTGCCGATCATCGGCTGGAGGCACGAGATGGAGGAGCTTGATCTGCAAGACGCCCTTGGCTTTTACGATCTCTATTATTCCCCCAACAACGCCATTCTTGTGGTCGCCGGCGACGTTGAACCCCAAGAGGTTCTTGCACTCGCAAAACAGTATTACGGCGTGATCCCTGCCGAAGAGCAACTGCCCGTCCGCGAACGCCCGCAGGAACCGCCGCAACGGGCCGAACGCCGCATCACCTATGTTGATGCGCGCGTCAGCCAGCCCTATCTGGTCCGCATGTATCTGGCCCCCGAACGTGACCCCGGTGCACAGCGCGAGGCTGCTGCCCTCGTCTATCTGGCCGAGCTTTTGGGCGGGTCGCCCTTTACCTCTGCCTTGGGGCAGGCCCTGCAATTCGATACGCAGACCGCTATCTATACAAACGCCTCATATAATGGGCAGGCTTTGGATGATGGTGTCTTTTCTTTCTCCATCGCGCCTGCCGATGGCGTAAGCCTGTCCGAGGCAGAAGCCGCGATGGATGAGGTCGTCAACGCCTTTCTGGAAGCCGAGATCGACCCTGCGCGCATGGAAAGTATCCGCACACAGCTCCGCGCGTCTGAAATCTATGCACTGGATGACGTACAAGGTCTGGCGCAACGCTATGGCGCGGCCCTGTCGCAAAGTCTGACCGTCGCTGATGTGCAGGCCTGGCCTGACATCCTTCAATCCGTCACCGCCGAAGACATCAAAGCGGTCGCCGCGAAAGTGCTGAACCGTGACCAATCCGTGACCGGCTGGGTCGTGGCGAACCAAGAGGAGGCACGCTGATGCTGCGTATTCTGTTTGCATTTTGCCTGACCATCGTCGCCACGACCGCGCAGGCGGAACTGGACATCAAACAAGTCACGTCGCCCGGCGGGATCAATGCGTGGGTCGTCGAAGAACCTGCTATTCCATTTGTGGCCCTCGAAATCCGTATTCAGGGTGGTGGCACACTCGACCTGCCCGGCAAGCGTGGCGCGACAAACCTGATGGCCGCACTTCTGGAAGAAGGGTCCGGCGATATGACAGCGCAGGAATTTCAGACCACGCTCGAAGACCTCGCGGCAAGCTTCACGTTCCGCGCCTTTGACGACAGCATGCAAATCTCGGCGCGCTTTCTGACCGAAAACAAAGAAGAGGTGATCGCCCTTTTGCGGCAGGCACTGGTCGCGCCGCGCTTTGACCAGGACGCGCTGGACCGTGTCCGCGCGCAGGTGATTTCCGGCATCAATAGCGATGCCAAAAGCCCCAACGCAATCGCCAGTTCAACATTCTACGCAAAGGCCTTTGGTGAGCATCCTTATGGGTCCAGCATTGACGGAACCATCGACTCTGTCACGGCCCTGACGCGTGACGACATGTTCGAGGCGCATCGCAACGCGCTGGTTCTTGATCGGCTCTATGTGTCGGTTGTCGGTGACACCACTGCCGAAACGGTGGGTGCCATGCTTGATGACCTTTTGGGCGATCTGCCCACAGAAGGCCCGCCTTTGCCCGATGACGTTGCCTTTGGTCTGGACGGGGGGATCACGGTTGTTGACTTTGAAACCCCTCAATCTGTCGCCTTCTTCGGGCAGGAAGGCCTTGAACGTGATGATGAAGACTTCTTTGCCGCTTTCGTGCTGAACCATATTCTGGGTGCGGGTGGTTTTGAATCGCGCCTGATGACCGAGGTGCGTGAAAAGCGCGGATTGACCTATGGCATCGGGACGTCCCTTGTTCCCAAATACCACGCCGAGATGATCCTCGGCTCTGTCGCCTCATCGAACGAAACAATTGCAGAAGCCATCGCAGTGACCCGCAGCGAATGGGAACGGATGGCGCGCGACGGTGTGACAGCCCAAGAGCTTGAAGTCGCCAAGACCTACCTGACGGGCGAATACCCTCTGCGCTTTGACGGAAATGCCGACATCGCAAGCATTATGGCAGGGATGCAGATGATCGGGCTGACGCCGGATTATGTTGTGGATCGCAACAGTTTTGTTGAGGCCGTGACGCTGGAAGACGTGAACCGTGTCGCTGCCGAATTGCTGCAACCCGACGGGCTACACTTTGTTGTGGTCGGACAGCCCGAGGGGCTTGAATCGACGCAATAGCGCCTCTGCGGCCCTGTTTTCCACTCGCAGAATCGCAGCGGGCCATGCTACAGATTGTGGCATGGCCACTGCAGACCCCCAGATACAGCCGCGCCCCGTAATCCGGCAACTTGATGACGCTGCAATTAACCGGATTGCAGCGGGCGAGGTGCTGGAACGTCCGGCCTCTGCCGTCAAAGAACTGGTCGAGAACAGCGTTGATGCAGGCGCCACCCGCATTGAGGTGGTGATCGCCGATGGCGGCAAGACCCTGATCCGCGTCACGGACAACGGCTGCGGCATGACAGGGGCGGACCTTCCCTTGGCGCTCTCACGGCATGCCACATCCAAGATCGATGGCTCTGATCTGCTGAATATCCGTTCTTTCGGCTTTCGCGGCGAGGCGCTGCCTTCGCTGGGGGCCACTGGCCGTCTGACGATTACATCGCGCGCGAAAGATGCGGATGCCGCCATGATCGCCGTCGCAGGTGGCAAGACCGAAGGCGTGAAACCGGCGGCACTTTCCGCAGGAACCGTCATTGAATTGCGCGATCTTTTCTATGCGACCCCCGCACGGCTCAAGTTCCTGCGCACCGACAGGGCCGAGGCGCAGGCGGTCACAGATGTCGTCAAGCGCCTGGCCATGGCCGAACCTTTCGTGACCTTCATTCTACGCGATGCGTCGAACGGAGATAACCGCACGGTGTTCCGCGCCGATGCCGAGACGGGTGATCTCTTTGACGCCCTGCATGGGCGGCTGCGGGCGGTTTTGGGCAAGGACTTTGCGGATAATTCCCTGCGGATCGACACCCAGCGCGAAGGCTTTCACCTGACAGGCTATGCCGCGCTGCCCACCTATTCGCGCGGGGCAGCGGTGGCGCAGTTCCTCTTCGTCAATGGCCGTCCTGTGCGCGACAAGATGCTGCTGGGGGCATTGCGTGCGGCCTATATGGATGTGCTGTCGCGTGACAGGCATCCGGTGGCTGCGTTGTTCGTGGACTGCGACCCCACATTGGTGGACGTAAACGTCCACCCCGCAAAATCCGAGGTCCGTTTCCGCGATCCGGGCACAGTGCGCGGCTTGATCGTATCCGGCCTGCGCCATGCGCTGGCCGACGCAGGGCACCGTGCCTCCACAACCGTGGCAACCGCGACACTGGGCGCGATGACACCGCAACCGACCTCACCGCGCATCTACCAGATGGACCGGCCGAGTTTCAGCGCGCGGTCGATGACCTTTCAGGCACAGGCGCCGGGATTTGGGGAGCAACCCTCTGCACGGTTTGAGCCGATGGTGGCGGATGAACCCGCCCACCTGCCCCTTGGCGCCGCCCGCGCGCAGGTGCATGAAAACTATATCATCGCGCAAACCGAAAAAGGTATCGTCATCGTAGATCAACATGCCGCGCACGAACGGCTGGTCTATGAAAAGCTGAAAACACAGATGGCCGAAAACGGCGTTGCGGCGCAAGCCCTGCTGATCCCCGAGGTGGTCGAGCTTTCAGCGAACGAAGCGGCGCAATTGCTGGACATCGCTGGTGATCTGGCCAAATTCGGCCTGACGATCGAACCCTTTGGCGGCAACGCTGTCGCAGTGCGCGAAACGCCGGCCATTCTGGGTGAAGTAAACGCCGCGGCAATGATCCGCGATATTCTGGATGAACTTACGGACCAAGGCGACAGTGTATCAGTGCAAGCACGGATCGAAGCGATCCTCAGCCGCGTTGCCTGCCACGGGTCAATCCGCTCTGGCCGGCGGATGCAAGCGGCCGAGATGAACGCACTGTTGCGCGAAATGGAGGCAACGCCATTGTCAGGCCAATGCAACCACGGGCGGCCGACCTATGTTGAACTCAAACTGGCCGATATCGAACGGCTTTTCGGACGCACATGATCCAGATCGGTGAAAACACTTACGACTTCAGCGATCCCATGGTGCTGGGCGCAATTCTGGGCGCGGGCATCCTGTTGCTGGTCCTGATCCTTTTGATCATGATGGTCCGCCGCGCGGGCAAATCGACAGAGGCGGTGCAATTTGTCGCCTCTCAGGTCGGGCGTTTGTCGCAGGATGTCCATTCGCTGGGACAGGGCCAGCAACAGCTTGCGGGCAACATCAGCATCGTCAGCGAGGCGCAGGCCAATGCGCAAGTACACGTCGTGCAGACAATGGAGGCGCGTCTGGCCGAAGTGCAGGCACAAATGGCCGAACGGTTGGCTGAAAGCGCGATGAAATCGGCGCGCGCTTTGACCGACATGCAGGAACGCATGAAAGACACGCTGACCGGATCATCCGAAAAAACCACCAAGAGCCTGACAGAATTGCAGGAACGGCTGGCGACCATCGACAAGGCGCAGACAAATATCGAGAAACTCTCGGGCGATGTGCTTTCGTTGCAGGATATCTTGTCGAACAAACAGACGCGCGGCGCGTTCGGCGAAATCCAGTTGCAGGATATCGTGTCAAAGGCGCTGCCTTCGGATAGCTACACATGGCAAGCGACCCTTTCCAACGGCAGCAGGCCCGATTGCCTGATCCATCTGCCCAATCCCCCCGGCCCTATTGTCGTTGACGCCAAATTCCCGCTTGAGGCCTATGAGGCGCTGATGCGCGCCGAGACTAAGCCGGAGCGCGAACGCGCGCTCACGACCTTTGGGCAGGCGATCAGAACGCACATCAAAAAGATCTCTGACAGCTACCTGATTGAAGGCGAAACCGCTGATGGCGCTTTGATGTTCCTACCCTCCGAGGCGGTCTATGCAGAGCTGCACAGCCGCCTGCCCCATATCGTGCGCGAAGGATTCTCTGCCCGTGTCTGGATTGTCTCGCCAACGACCTGCATGGCGACGCTGAACACGATGCGGGCCATCCTGAAAGACGCGCGGATGCGTGAACAAACCGGTGCAATTCGTAAGGAACTGGCGCTGTTGGGGGGGGATGTCGACCGTCTGGTGACGCGGGTGGGCAACCTTGACCGGCACTTTGGGCAAGCTGCGAAAGACATCGAAGATATCAAAATCTCGGCAGAAAAGGCGGGCAAACGCGCGCATCGTCTGGATCATTTTGATTTCGAAGAAATCGCACCGGACCCGGAAACAAAGGTCGTGCCTATTTTGCCACCGAAGGTCTAGCCAGTGTCGCCGCGTGTTTTCATCACCGCAGGCGCGGGCGGCATTGGCAAGGTGATCGCCGAGACCTATGCCGCGCAAGGTGCGCGGGTTTTCGTGTGCGATCAGAACCCTACAGCGCTTGATGACCTCGCAGAGGGGATCAGCGGGTCTTGCGTTGATGTGACCGACGAAACGGCTTTGGATGACTGGTTGCAAGCGGGGCTTGCCCTGCTTGGCGGCTGTGATGTGCTGATCAACAATGCGGGTATTGCAGGGCAGGCTGGCCCAGTTGAGGCGCTTGACCTTGCGCAGTGGAAGAAATGCCTCGCGGTAAATCTGGATGCGCAGATGATCACCTGCCGTGCCATCGCGCCGGTGATGAAACGCCAGAAATCTGGCGTTATTATCAACCTTTCATCGACCTCGGGCCTTTTTGGTGCGCCATTTCGCGCGCCTTATGCCGCCGCGAAATGGGCGGTGATCGGATTTACCAAAACAATCGCAACAGAATTGGGCCCGTATGGCATAAGGTGCAATGCAATCTGCCCCGGCGCTGTCAGCGGTGATCGTATGGATCGGGTTCTCGCGGCCGAAGCGCAGGCGCGCGGCGTGACGCCACAAGATGTCTATCACGAATATGCGTCTGGCAGCTCGCTGCGTCGCTTTGCCGAGCCAGAGGAAATCGCGCAGCTTTGTCTTTATCTATCGTCTGACGCGGCAAAATTCGTGTCAGGTCAGGCAATCGCAGTCGACGGGAACACCGAGACATACCACTCGGTCTGACGGGGCATCTGACGTCAGAATTTGCATCTTGTGATTGCAGGCTGTATAAACCTCTGAAAAATATAATAATCATTTGAGCGGTTTCAGAATGACCACCCCCCTTACCTCGCTATGGCGGGATTTCTTGTGCCTTTTTTTCCAGCGCCCAAAACGCCTTCAAGTGGCGGCGTTGTGCTATCGCGGTGCTGGCTCCGACATGGAAGTTCTGCTCGTCACAAGCCGTGATACTGGCCGCTGGATCATTCCAAAAGGCTGGCCAATCAATGGGTTGCAAACCTCAGAAGCCGCGCTTCAAGAGGCGTGGGAAGAGGCAGGCGTGCGTAATAGCAATGCGCCGTCAGAGCCCATTGGCACATACACCTATGACAAAGTAATGCGTGCGGGCCTGCCGGTGCCGGTTGAAACACTGGTCTATCCGGTCAAGGTGAAAGAGACATCTTGCGATTTCCCCGAAGCGCATGAGCGCAAGCGGAAATGGGTATCGCCCGAGACGGCCGCCGACCTTGTCAGAGAAGGCGAACTTAAGGATATTTTGCGCCAGATGACAAATCTCTTCACTCAAAACGCGCAACAAGGTTGATTTCTGCGCCCGTGGGCCGCTAGTGCTGTCCGAAATTCCTTGGGGAGAGCAGAAATGGCCAATTTGAACGAGGGTGATCCGCGCCACCTCGATACGCTGGATCGCGACCTCGCGCGCTATTCCAACCTTGAACTTGCAACGAACTACGTATCGCGGCCCCTGATTGGAACAGGCATCGCGTTTTTGTTTGTGGTGATCGCAGGCTTGGCGGCAGCCCTTTTCTTCGGCGAGGCAAATAATTCTTTCATCGTGATCATGGCCGCCTGTCTGGGTGCCTACATGGCGCTGAATATCGGGGCCAACGATGTTGCAAACAACATGGGGCCTGCGGTAGGCGCCAATGCCCTGACGATGGGCGGAGCGATTGCAATTGCCGTTGTGTTCGAAAGTGCCGGCGCATTGATTGCAGGGGGCGACGTGGTTTCAACCATCGCCAAGGGCATTATCGCACCCGAAAGCATGGGAACCGCAACAACATTTATCTGGGCGATGATGTCTGCGCTTCTGGCGGCCGCGTTCTGGGTCAACCTTGCCACCTGGGTCGGCGCACCTGTTTCGACGACCCATTCGGTTGTCGGGGGCGTCATGGGGGCCGGGATCGCGGCGGCGGGTTTTGCTGCCGTGAATTGGCCGACGATGGGGGCGATTGCGGCCAGTTGGGTGATTTCACCCTTGCTGGGTGGTCTGATTGCCGCAGGTTTCCTTTGGCTCATCAAATCGCGGATCATCTATCAGGATGACAAGATCGCAGCCGCACGGAAATGGGTGCCGCTGCTCGTCGGAATCATGGGCGGCACCTTTGCCTCTTATCTGGCGCTCAAGGGCCTAAAATCGCTCATGAAGATTGATCTTTCCACCGCGCTCTTGATCGGTGCGGTCATCGGTTTGATCATCTGGGCGGTGATGATCCCTGTCATCAAAAAGCAATCCGAGGGGCTGGAGAACCGCAACAAATCACTCAAGGTTCTTTTTGGTATCCCTCTTGTCGTGTCGGCAGCGCTGCTCAGCTTTGCACATGGCGCCAATGACGTGGCAAATGCAGTGGGCCCGCTCGCAGCGATTGTTCAGGCCGCGCAATCGGGTGATTTCCTGACTGCATTCACAATTCCGCTTTGGGTTATGTTCATCGGCGCGCTTGGTATTTCCTTTGGCCTGTTCCTGTTCGGCCCAAAACTGATCCGGGTGGTTGGCAGCCAGATCACGAAACTTAACCCGATGCGCGCCTACTGTGTGGCGCTCTCGGCTGCGATCACTGTCATCGTCGCAAGTTGGCTCGGCCTGCCGGTCAGCTCGACACATATCGCCGTTGGCGGTGTGTTTGGCGTGGGTTTCTTCCGTGAATGGGATGCCGAACGTCGCATCAAGAAGGCACGTATGACGATGCCGAATCGTGTAATGTACGCCCCGGAAGAACGGCAACGTCGCAAGCTGGTCCGCAGATCACATTTCATGACGATCATCGCCGCGTGGGTCATTACTGTGCCAGCGGCGGCGATATTGTCTGCCTGCTTCTTCTTGGCGCTCAACACGCTTTGGGGCTAGCGACTGCCACGACCAACAAAAAAGGCGCCCCATGCAAAGCGGGGACGCCTTTTTTGTGAGTGAAGGTCGTGGGATGGTCGATTAGATTCCGATAAAACGTTGCGCGATACGCGGCACCAAGCCGTTGAACCGCAGTGGCGCGTCAGTCGCTGCAAGGCAGATACAGTCCAAACCCTCTTCAGCAACTGGCGTGTGGTGCAAGTCTTCGTTTGCAACCTCGACGTCACCGGCGCCAAAGCGGTCTTCGGAGTCCGTAAAGGCCCCCTGTAGCACAAGCGTCAGCTCCGTACCGCGATGCCCGTGATCCGGAACGGCTGTGCCTGCGGGAATACGCAACAAGCGGACGCTGGCGTCTTTCGATGTTTTCAGCACCAGTTGGCTGACGCCACCACCGACTTTGCGCCATTTCAGGCTATCAATATCACCGTCAACATAGTCCTGAAGTGGGCCCGGAAACACGCTGTTTTTCGTCCGTACCCGTGCCGGCTTGTCTGCAAATTTGCCACTCTCAATCAACGCCAATGTTGCGGCCAGCGCATCCTCAGCCACATCAACAGGTGCGGTGTCCATCATGACCTCACCACCGACGGCTTCGTACCCTGCGAGGGCCGCGCGACAATCGTCACACATACTGATGTGGGTCGCCACGACTAGATTAAAGGCTTCCGGCAACGTTCCGGCGGCATAGCCCATCAAAAGGGGCTCGGTCAGGTGATGTTTTATCTTTGTCATGTCGTTCATCATTTCATTACGTGGCGTAATCTGTCCAACGCCAACCTAATCCGCGATTTGATCGTCCCCAGCGGCAATCCCGTCTCTGCGGCGATTTGACTGTGGGTCAGCTCGCCAAAGTAGGCGCGCTCGATCAGTTTCCTTTGTTCATCAGGCAATGTGGCCAAGGCCTGCCCGAGTTGTTCCGTTTCCTGTTGCAGCCCAATTGCATCGGCCTGATCTGGTTCCGCTTCGGGGCCCCACGGCAAATCTTCGGGTTCAGGCCTGCGCTGTTTGCGCAGAATGTCGATTTTACGATTTCGGGCGATGGTAAAAATCCATGTGGACACACTCGCCTTGGTCGGATCGAACATATGGGCCTTATTCCAAAGGGTCGCCATGACCTCCTGTGTACATTCCTCTGCCAGATCCGGGCTGGCCCCCGATTTCATTAGAAACGATTTCACGCGAGGTGCAAAATAGCCAAAAAGCTCGGCGAACGCCGCGCGGTCCTGATTATCACGCACCGCATAAACCTGGACGACCCAAGCCATACGTTTCGTCGTTAGTTCGGTGTTCACCTTTGATGTCCTCGCGTCGCGCTTAGGCAGTGCCTTCACACCATCATAAGTGCTTGGCACGGGCAACGCATCCGCTTTTCTCAAGGTGCTTGTTTCCGTTAACATAAAGGTATTACGCACCTGATCACAGAGTGGATCACAACATGGATGCTTTTTTGTGATGATCCATGTAAGTAGCAGCGACGTAACAACAATAAGAAACGATCAAGCGAAACTGGAGCCCTCCACACATGCCATTCGAAGCCGGGACGATCGCGCCCAAGAAAATTGCGGTCATTGGTGCCGGTATTTCAGGGATGGGCGCTGCACATGCGCTCGCACAGGACCATCAGGTTGTCTTGTTCGAAGCAGAGGGGCGCCTCGGCGGCCATGCGCGCACACGGATGGCGGGCAAGAACAGCGATCAAGCGGTGGACACAGGTTTCATCGTTTTCAACTATGCCAATTACCCGCATCTGACAAAGCTGTTTGACGACCTCGATGTGCCGGTCACAAAAAGCAATATGAGTTTTGGTGCATCGTTCAGCGGCGGCCGCATGGAATATGGCCTTGCCAGCATGAATGCGCTTTTCGCCCAGCGCAGTAATATCGCAAGCCCGCGCTTCTTGCGCATGGTCCGCGATATTCTGAAGTTCAACGCAAAGGGGTTAGAAGCAAGTCAGGATGAGACACTGACAATCGGCCAGTTGCTCAAGAAGCTGAAACTCAGCGATTATTTCCGCGATCATTATCTACTGCCCTTCTCGGGGGCGATCTGGTCGACTCCGAAAGAGAAAATTCTCGATTTTCCTGCCTATGCGATGATGAAGTTTTTTGACAACCACGCACTTCTTAGCGCAACAGGCCAGCACCAATGGTTCACTGTTGACGGGGGGTCGCGTGAGTATGTCACGCGCCTTGGCGCGAATATGCTCAAACGCGGCGTTGAAACCCGTCTCGGCGCGCCGATTGATGCCGTACGCCGCACGTCGGCAGGTGTGGAGGTCAAAACACATGGCGCGGAATGGGAAGCCTTCGACGAGGTGGTCTTTGCCACCCATTCTGACGATACGCTGGCGATGTTGTCAGACGCCACAGCCGTGGAAAAGTCGGTCCTTGGTGCTGTGCGCTATCAACCCAACAAAGTGGTTCTGCACTCTGATACATCCATCATGCCAAAGCGCCGTCAGGTCTGGTCATCGTGGATCTATTCCGAGGACGCACAGCGCACCGATACCGAGATCAACTTGACCTACTGGATGAATTCGCTGCAGCCTTGGCTGAAAGCCGAGGATATGATGGTCACTCTGAACAGCAACCGTCCGATCAAGGAAGATCTGATCTGGGACGAAGTCACACTGCGCCACCCTGTCTATGATCTTGAGGCGATTGCCGCGCAGGACGCGGCGGCGGCGATGAACGGCGCGAACCGGACGTGGTTTTGCGGTGCGTGGATGAAGAACGGGTTCCATGAGGATGGGCTGTCGAGCGCCTTGGATGTCGTGAATTCGCTCAATGCACGCGCGCGGATGAACGTCGCAGCCGAGTGACATCCACCGTTCAACATATCGCAGCAGAAACCTATCACGGGCGGCGCGGGGCGGTGAAAAACGCCTTTCGCTATTCGATTGATTATGTGTTGCTGGATGCCGAGGCCGAGGTGGCAACCCCGACCCTGTTTTCGCGCAATGCAGGGAACCTGATGTCACTGCATGACAGTGATCATGGCGGCGCACCCAAGGCTGGTGTCGGGGCCGCGTGGGTGCGGGATGTGCTTTCAGCTTATGATATACAGGATGCTATGCGGATTGAGCTGCTCGCCCAGCCCCGCGTTCTGGGTCATGTGTTCAATCCCGTTTCCTTCTGGCTTTGCTATGATGCGGATGACGCGCTGACCACAGTGATTGCAGAAGTTACGAACACATTTGGTGACCGCCATTCCTATTTGTGTCGTCATGCAGATGGCCGTGCGATCACCAAGGATGAAACGCTGTCGGCACAAAAGCTGATGCATGTGTCGCCCTTTCAACCAATCGAGGGTGGCTATGTGTTTCGCTTTGATATCCAGCCTGATGCGATCGGCATCTGGATTGACTATTCACGCGGCAACGGAGGTCTGATTGCGACGCTGACCGGGCCGCGCGAACCCATCTCCAATACAGCGGTCATCAAGGCGGCGCTCCGCCGACCCTTCGGCTCTCGTCGCGTGCTTGCGCTGATCCATTGGCAGGCGATCAAACTCTGGTGGAAAGGTGCGACGTTCCGGTCGCAACCCGAACCACCCGCAGACGAGGTGAGCCGGTGAGGGCGCTCACCGAACGCCTGCCTGCCTATTCGCTTTTCGCTGCCGTTCTTGCGGGTGCGGGCTTGCCGATCTATATCTACGCGCCGAAATATTACGCCGACACCTATGGTGTCAGCCTTGCAGCGCTCGGCACACTGTTATTCGTGATGCGCCTGTTCGACATGATCCAGGATCCCGTTCTGGGTTGGATCAGCGAACGGCTGACACGTAGCAAAAAGCTGGTGATCACGCTGACGGCAGGTGTCATGGCCCTGTCTATGATAGGTCTGTTTGCGGTAGCCCCGCCGATCAATCCGCTGTGGTGGTTTGCGATCACTGTGACAGGTCTGTTTACCGCGTTCAGTTTTCTCACCATCAATTTCTACGCCCAAGGCGTCAGCAAAGCCGGCAGTGGCCCACGGGGCCATGTGCGACTGGCCGCCTGGCGCGAAAGCGGGGCATTGATCGGTGTCTGCATCGCCGCCGTCGTACCCACCGTTTTGATCGGCGTGGTCGCCGATCCTTTCGCGGCCTTCGCCTACGGCTTCACCGCGCTTGCTGTGGCTGCCGCCATCTTTATGTGGCCCGAGTGGAAAGAAAGGGTCAGTCAGGAACCCTCGCAGATCGGTGAAATTATCCGTGACAAAACGGCACGCAAGTTGCTTGTTCTGGCTTTAGTAAATGCTACGCCCCTCGCTGTTTCTTCGACACTTTTTCTCTTTTATGTCGAAAGCAAACTTGGCGCCGTCGGGTGGGAAGGCCCCCTTCTGGTGCTGTTTTTCCTCGCCGCCGCGGTCTCTTCTCCCGTTTGGTCAGCGCTCGCGCGGCGCTTCTCGCCCAAGCCCGTTTTGCTGGCCGCCATGGTGCTTGCGGTCGCTTCGTTTGGTTACACGCTCACTTTATCGCCGGGCGATGTGATCCCCTTTGCGGTTATCTGCGTACTAAGTGGAGCGAGCATCGGCGCAGACCTCACTTTGCTGCCTGCGATGTTTGCGAAACGTATGGCTGCCATCTCGCCCAATGGCGGACAGGGGTTTGGCCTTTGGAATTTGGTGAACAAGTTCACGCTTGCTTTCGCCGCGGTGGTTCTACTGCCGTTACTTGAACGATCCGGTTTTCAGGCCGGGGCAACGGATTTGCCCGCTGAAGCCATCACGATGCTGACGGTGCTTTACGCGCTTGTGCCATCGCTATTGAAAATTCTGGCAATCGGTTTGCTGGTTGCCACAAGACTCGAGGACTAAACGATGTCGTTTATGACCTACATCCTGATCGGTGCGGTGCTGATGGTGATCGCTGTGTTTCTGAAAGAACGCTATGTGTCGTTCTGGGCGCAGAAATCTGATGACTACGCGGATGGCCCGATTTTCGATATCCGCGAACGGTTCAACGGGCCGATCGTCTGCGAAGGTGTGATCTACGGGCCAACGGGTCGTGTGGCTTCACGTTTCGTGGCGGATTTTGATGCAAAGTGGAACGGCAATGTCGGCACCATGAAAGAAGTCTTTCATTATGACAGTGGTCAGGTGCAAGAACGTGAATGGACGCTGACCCTTGGCAATGACGGGTCGATCAAGGCTGATGCGCCTGATCTGATTGGGTCCGGTCATGGCGCGCAGAACGGCTCGGCGGTGTCGCTAAATTATCGTATCAAGTTGACCGAAGAAGCAGGCGGCCATGCGCTTGATGTGACCGACTGGATGTATCTGATGTCCAACGGATCAATCATGAACCGCAGCCAGTTCCGCAAATTCGGGATCAAAGTAGCCGAGCTCGTCGCGACGATGCGCCCCAAAGACAAAGCCTACGCAGGAGAATAACCGTGAAAAACTGGCAAGGAAAACGATACTGGCTTGTTGGCGCAAGCGAGGGGCTGGGACGCGAAGTGGCGTTCTGCCTAAGCCGCGCTGGGGCCGAGGTGATCGTGTCCGCCAGATCCGAGGACCGCTTGAAAGAACTGGTTGCAGAGCTTCCTGGTAAAGCGTCCTATATCACCGTGGATGTCGCGGACCGCGCCGCGGTCGAAGCCGCTGCAAAGGAAGCTGGCGAGATCGACGGCGTTGTCTACCTTGCGGGTGTGTACTGGCCCATGAAGGCGCAAGAGTGGGACAACGAAAAAGCCGACATGATGGGCGAAGTGAACTACCTTGGCGCGTCGCGCGTTGTCGGGTCAGTGATCAAGGATATGGTCGCGAAAGAGGCCGGCCATATCGTGCTGGTCGGCTCGCTCTCGGGTTTCCGTGGCCTGCCCGGTGCGATTGGTTATTCGGCATCCAAGGCCGGGCTGATGTCTTTGGCGGAATCGATGCAGGCGGACCTGCGCACCTCTCCGATTGAGGTGCAGTTGATCAACCCGGGTTTCATCAAGACCCGCCTGACCGACAAGAACGACTTTACCATGCCGTTCATCATGTCGCCGGAAGATGCCGCCAAAGAGGTGTTCGAGCATATGAACACAGAAAACTTCAAGAAAAGTTTTCCCATGCTTTTCTCTTGGGTCTTCCGTTTGTCGCAATTCATGCCGGACTGGATGTATTACCGGCTGTTTGGCGCGAAATAGGGCCTGCTATCGCGGCATGGGATTGGTGGCGTTTTTATAAGGTTTCCAGTTTTTGATCTCTGGATAATACCGCGTGCGCCAGTCCTTGACGCGCGGGTTCATAGTCTTGCGCCACGCGGGTGGGACCAGCGCGATCATCGTCATCAGCGGATAACCGTAGGGCAATTGCGGTGCTTCATCATCATCGTAGGTCTGAAGTAACGGAAACCGCCGGTTGGGTTTGTAGTGGTGATCGGAGTGCCGCTGGAGATTGATCAGCAGCCAGTTGGACGCCTGCTGAGAGGCGTTCCACGAGTGTCTTGGCAGCACATGTTCATATTTGCCATCGCCCAAGTGCTTGCGGGTGAGCCCGTAATGCTCAACGTAGTCGACCAGTTCCAACTGAAAGACGGCCCAGAACGCCTGTGTTGCGAACAGGAATACGCCCCACCAGCCGCCGATGCCCCATGCCAGAACCAAAAAACCTGCTTCAAGCGCCCAATACCGCCAAAACGGGTTTGACCGATGAAACCAAGGCAGTTCCTTGCGCGCCAACATTGCCTTCTCGGCTTTGAAGGATGACACCAGCGATTGGTAAAGAACGCGTGGGAAGAACCGATAGAAACTTTCACCATAACGCGCCGTTACCGGATCGCGTGGCGTCCCGATATAGCGGTGATGCACCAACAGATGTTCGGATCGAAAATGCGCATAAAGCACCGACGCCAAAAGAATATCGGCCATCCACCGTTCCAGTTTGGGCTTTTGGTGCATCAATTCATGCGCATAAGTGATCCCGATTGTGCCAGACAAGATACCGAGCGCCGCAAAAAGCAACCATTCCTCGACGCGGGTCAGGTGGTTGGTTTGCATCACATACACCATGATGCCAAAGATCACGATCAGCTGGACCGGCGCCCAAAGAAGCGTCAGCAGCCGATACCAAAACAGCTGGCCGTCGGGTGTTTCGACATCGGGGTTTTGCGTGTCTTTACCGATGAGGTAATCAAGAAAGGTAAAAAGATACCATGTCGACAACGGCAAAAGGGCAATCATCCACCCACCGTAAATTGCGGCAAGGGCGGAAAGCGGGACGAGTCCGAGCGACAGCCAAAAAGGAAGCGCGCTTGAAAGGCGTCCGATTTGCGGTGTTTCGGGGCTGCTTGTCATGTGTTGTCCAAAGCTTTGCGTAACAGAATACTAAGCGGGGGCGTTTTGTTTCTCAATCGTCGCGTAGCGTCACACGCGCGAGATCGAACACCTTGCGCATCGCCGTCGGTAACGCCGTGGGGTTAAATTTGGCTTGAGACAGGAATTCCCCGCGCGACGGTTGCGTTTCGTGCCCTGCCAGCGCTGTCATAATCTTAAGCCTGAGGTGAAAATGTGTGAACGTGTGCCGCGCCTCCTCGGACAACTCCGTCCAATCGGCCTCGAACGGCGGCTGTGGTTCAGGGTTGTCACTCCATGCAGACCCCGGCCACCCCAGCATCCCGCCAAGCAAGCCGGTCTCCGGGCGTGTCTCAAGCAGCCATGCCCCGTCGGTGCGGCGCGCCACATATACAATACCGAAGCGCGTGGGCGTCTTTTTCTTGGGTGTCTTCTTTGGCAGTTCCACGGCGGTACCGGCGATGCGCGCGGCACAGGCATCACGCCACGGGCAAATCCCGCAAGCCGGACTGCGCGGCGTGCAAATCGTGGCACCAAGATCCATCACAGCCTGCGCGTAATCCCCGGGGCGGTCACTCGGCGTCAATTCTGCGGCTCTTGCCGTAAGTTCCGCCTTTGATCCGGGCAATGGCGCGTGAATGTCGTACAAGCGCGCCATCACACGCTCGACATTGCCATCAACCACGGTTTCTGGCCGGTCAAAGGCAATCGCGGCAATTGCTGCCGCTGTGTAAGGGCCGATGCCGGGCAGTTTTAGCAGCGCGTCATGGGTATCGGGGAAAACGCCGCCATGATCGGCAACAACAACGCGGGCACATTTCAATAGATTGCGGGCGCGGGCATAGTACCCCAAACCCGCCCAAGCGGCCATGACATCGGCATCATCGGCCGCCGCCAGATCGCCCACTGTGGGCCAGATTGCGATGAATTTACGGTGATAGTCACGCACCGCCGCGACAGTTGTCTGCTGCAACATGACCTCGGACATCCAGACAGCATAAGGATCAGGCAGGACACCCGCCTTGCGATCGGCCGGGGCCACACGCCACGGCATGTCGCGCGCATGGGCGTCATACCATGCCAAAAGTTCTGCACTGAGGTCACGCAATGTTTATTACCCGTTTCAAACCGCGCCGCAGACTTGGCGCGTCTTTCATCTTAGAGTAGGGCTTAGACATGAAAGAACCACGTCCTACCAGCACCACGCGCGGATTTTCACGCGCGGCGACGTTGATGCAAGGCAAAGTGCGCAAAGCCAGCGAGGATCGCGGGTTTGCTGTGACACGCCTTCTGACGCATTGGGCAGAGGTGGTCGGACAAGCGACGGCGCAAATCGCCACCCCTGTGAACGTCAGCTACGGCAAGGGCGGCATGGGTGCGACGCTGACATTGCTGACAACAGGGGCGCAGGCCCCAATGTTGGAAATGCAAAAGGAGCAGATCCGCGAAAAGGTGAACGCCTGCTACGGCTACCGTGCTATTTCGCGTGTCCGGATCACGCAGACAGCGCCAACAGGCTTTGCCGAAGGGCGCGTCGCCTTCGGGCATGCCCAAAAAGTCAGGAAAACACCTGATGCAGCCGTGCAAATGACCGCAAAGGCCCTATCTGAAAAAGTAGAAAACGAAAAACTGCGCGCGGCGCTGACGGCGCTGGGCGCAAACGTCTTAACAAAACAAAACTCGCATCAGAGGTAGATATGAAACGTAGAACTCTTTTGGCTGCAGGTGGCAGCGCATTGGTTGCGCTGGGCGCTGGTTGGACACTGACACGCCCAGACCCTGCAACTGGGCTCTTGCCGGGGGCGGCCATGGCACAAAGTGCCGATGGTACATTGCCTGAAGTGATCGAAATGGTTTTGGGCAATCCCGATGCGCCGGTCGAAGTGATCGAATATGCCTCTTACACCTGTCCGCACTGTGCGACGTTCCACGCCAACCAGTATCAGGCGCTGAAAGAAAACTATATCGACACAGGCCGTATCCGTTTTGTCTACCGTGAGGTCTATTTCGACCGTCCGGGCCTGTGGGCATCAATGATTGCACGTTGCAACGACACACCCGAGTTCTTTTTTGCCTTCTCGGAGCTGCTTTACGCAGAGCAACGTAACTGGCTCGCTTCCGGTGACCCGGCCACAATCGTTGAAGAGCTACGGCGCTTGGCCAAAACCGCAGGTATGGAGGACGCAACACTTGATGCCTGCCTCAGCGATGCGGCAAAGGCCGAGGCCTTGTTCACATGGTATCAGGAAAATGCCGATCGTGACGGGATCACAGGCACGCCAAGCTTCCTGATCGACGGTCAGAAATATTCCAATATGGCCTATGATGAATTCGCTGCTATTCTGGACGGAAAGCTGGGCTAGATCGGTCCGCGCATGAACTGAAAGAATTGTAATGAAGCCTCTTGCGGGCCTGAAAGTTGTGGAACTGGCGCGGGTCCTTGCGGGCCCGCTTGCCGGACAGACACTTGCCGATCTTGGTGCAGACGTCATCAAGGTCGAAAGCCCCCAAGGGGATGACACGCGCCAATGGGGTCCGCCCTTTGTCGATCACGAGGGCGAACAGGCCGCAGCCTATTTCCATTGCTGCAATCGCGGCAAGAAATCGGTGGTCATTGATTTCCGCACACCGGAAGGCCAAGCGCAGGTCCGCCGTCTTGTGGCCGATGCCGATATCCTGATCGAGAACTTCAAGGTTGGCGGGCTGGCCAAATACGGTTTGGACTACGCCAGCCTGTCGGCGCTTAACCCCCGCCTGATTTATTGTTCGATCACCGGCTTTGGCCAGACCGGGCCTTATGCCAAACGCGCGGGCTATGATTACATCATTCAAGGTATGTCGGGCCTGATGTCCGTCACAGGCCCCCCTGACGGGCAGCCGCAGAAAGTGGGCGTCGCGGTAACGGATATTTTCACCGGCATCTACGCCTGCACCGGTATCCTTGCGGCCGTGAACCAGCGGCATACAACGGGCAAAGGCCAGCATATTGATATGGCACTGATGGATGTCGCGACTGCCGTGATGACCAATCAGGCGATGAACTATCTCGCCACCGGCAATGCGCCCCAGCGGATGGGCAACGCGCACCCCAATATCGTGCCCTATCAGGTCTTTGACTGCGCTGACGGGCATATCATTGTCGCCAGCGGGAATGACGGGCAGTACCAGCATTTCTGCGTACTTCTGGGCCTGCCGGAATTGGCGGCGCATCCCGATTACGCGACCAACGCAGCGCGTTTGAAGAACCGCGAGGCGCTAACGGCACTCTTGACCGCGAAAACGCGGACATGGACCAAGACAGATCTTCTTGCTGCCTGCGAAACACATGGCGTGCCTGCGGGACCCATCAACAATCTCGAAGAAACCTTTGCCGATCCCCAAGTGATCCACCGCGGCATGCGCGTTGATCTGGAAGGGGTGCCCTCTGTACGTCTGCCGATTACATTCTCGGATGCCGATGTGACGCCAAGGACAGCGTCACCGAAACTGGGTGCCGATCAGGACCTGCTGGATTAAAGTCCCAGCCGGTCAAAACCCGCATCAACCGGTCCCCAATCCACCAGTTGCAGACGCACAGGCAAGGTCAGCACTTTCATGCGAAAACCGGCAGGCAGGCGCACGGCGTCTTTTTCGGTTGTGACAAGCTGTGCTTTGCGCGCCTCTGCCTCGATCTCGAGGCGCTTCATCAAAGCCTCCGTCAGCGGCTGATGATCGCCCAGCGCCTCGGCGCGGACCAAAGTCGCGCCCATGTCGCGGAGCGTGACAAAAAACTTTTCGGGGTGCCCGATCCCGGCAAAAGCGAGGAGTTTCAGATCACGCCATGGCATGCCCGTTGGCAACGGGGCCAGATGGCCCACAAGATGTGGCACATCAAAATGCCACTGCGCGCCAAACCGGTCCTGTGCCGCAGGTGGCCCGATGGACAACACCAGATCAGCCCGCTTGAGGCCCGACGCCACAGTTTCACGTAAAGGTCCCGCAGGAATAACGCGGCCGTTGCCAAACCCCCGCATCGCATCAACGACAACGATCGAGAGGTCTTTGGCCACATCGGGGTTCTGGAAGCCGTCATCCAACAGGATCACATCTGCCCCCGCTTCTTGTGCGGCACGTACACCAGCGGCGCGGTCCTTAGCCACCCATGTGGGCGCAAAGGCGGCCAGAAGCAGCGGCTCATCCCCCGTTTGATCTGCTTTGTGGTCGCGCTCACTGACACGCACAGGGCCTTCAAAGCTGCCGCCATAGCCCCGTGACACGACATGCGGGGTGCGACCGCGCTCTATAAGGCGCGCGATCAAAGCGATGGTTGTCGGTGTCTTGCCTGTCCCGCCGGCGTTGATGTTGCCAATGCAAATCACCGGCACATCGGCCTGCACCCTGGCGGGTCGGCGCAAACGGCGTGCAGTGCCAGCGGCGTAAAGTGCAGCCAAGGGGGCCAAGGCACGCGCGGTCAGTGTTGGTTGACCCGGTGGTGTGAACCAGAAGGACGGTGCGCGCATCTATGAAACCAACTCTTCCAGACGAAGCTGGATAAATGCAGCTATGCGGTTCGTCACCGCAGCCCCGCGCGATGTCACATCCCACGCCGCATGGGCGAGTTCCGCCGCTTTATCCGCAGCCAGAAGCGTCTCAACCGCAACGCCGAGATCTTCACCGGAGCGCAGCAAACGGGACGCGCCTGCCGCGTTCAACCGCGCTGCGTGGCGTTGAAAAGGGGCGACCTGAGGGCCGTAAAGCACCGCAGAGCCCAGTGCTGCGGCCTCAAAAGGATCGCGACATCCTTTGCCATCCAATGTTCCACCCAAATAGGTGATCGGCGCGATCCGGTACCACAGGCCAAGCTCTTCTTCGGTGTCGATGACATAGACCTGCGTAATTTCGGAGGGTTCCGGCTCGTCCGACCGTAAAGCGACATTGAACCCCCTTTCGCGCATTTCTTCTGCAATCACGGGGGCCGCCGTCGCATCCTGCGGGACAGCAATCAGCAAGAGGCGATGTGCGCGCCTGCTTGCGGCGTGATGAGCCTTTGCAATGTGCCCGGTCTCACATGCCGGTGCAGCCGCCGCGAGCCAGACAGGACGCGTCCCGATGGCTTTGGAGATTTCGCTGCGCTCGGTTTCGCTACAAGGCAATGTTGGCGCGCAATCTTCCATCGCACCGGTCACCAAGACATTATCCGCAGGTGCACCCGCATAAATCAATCGGTCCGCTGCTGCCTGATCAAGTGCCAGAACGGCCTCGAACTGCGACAACATCGAGCGCCGGGCGCCGGGGACCCATTTCCCTACGATGTCATCCAGCCCTTCAGCCGTCGCATCGACAAAGATGGACGCGAGCTTGGCATTATCCATTTCCGAAAGAAGGATCGGGTCAAGATCGCCCCTCACCCAGATACTCATGGCTGGCCGCCAATGGGCAATGAAGGCGCGGATATCCTTGCGCCCCTCCGGCTCTGGCAAGGCACGTTGCGCATAGTCGGGCACCCAATGCAGCAGCGTTGCTACAATATGAATGGGATCGCCGTCTTCGGCCAGTTTCCGGTCAAGGGTTTCGATCGCCATCAACTGGTCAGGGCGGCTGCACCGCGCCCAAATGATCGTGCCCGCAGGGCGGGGTGGCTGCGCGGCCAGCGGCTTTTTGCGGTCATGTGACCCCAAGCCTGCCAGATAGGCTGCGATTGCGAGGGATCTTGCCATGTCCTGACCGGTGGCCCTGCCTTAGCTTTCGAGTTCTTCGGTCGGCGACGCCGCTGTTTCTTCGTCCCGCAGGCGGTGGATATGCGCGATGAAGTACCGCATATGCGCATTATCAACAGTGCGCTGAGCCGCACCCTTCCACGCATTATAGGCCGCTTCATAGTTCGGGTACATGCCAACGATATCAATGGCATCCACATCCTTGAATGCGTTCTTGGTTGGATCAATCAGCTCACCGCCAAAAACGAGGTGCAGGCGTTGTGTCATGGTTAAACCTTTGCGAAAATATGTGTCGGGGGCAGTCTAGGCCTTTGGCTCGGCTGGCTCAAGCCGTGCAAGCAGATCACCGTGAAGCCGTGGACCGGCGGCCAGAACACCGGGGACCTGCGGGTGGGCATTGTTGAAACGCAGCGGCGCACCGTGTTGGTCGGAAATCGCGGCGCCCGCCTCTTGCACGATCAATGCACCTGCCGCGATATCCCATTCCCAACTGGGGCGCAGCGTGATCATCCCGTCGAAACTGCCCTCGGCCGCAAGGCAAAGCCTGTAGGCAAGCGATGACCGGAATGCGCGCTTGACCGGCGGGAGCGTCCCGCTTTTCCAGAACCGCGCATCAAAATTCGGCCTTGCGCCAAGGATCGTCGCGTTATCAATCTGCGGGTCAGAGGCGCGGATCACCGCGCCGTTCAGCGTCGCACCACCGCCAATTTCGGCAGCAAACATCATATCGCGCATCGGCAGATAGATCGCGGCGGCAACGGGTTTGCCGTTCTCGGTCACGGCGAGCGAATGCGCCCAATCCTTGCTGCCGTCGATAAAGGCACGCGTGCCGTCAATAGGGTCAATGATGAACTGGCGCTGCGTCTTCAGGCGGGCGGCGTTATCCTCGGTCTCTTCGGACAGCCAACCATAGTCGGGCCGCTCTGCTTGCAGGAAGTTTTCCAGCATTGCGTTGACGGCCAGATCGGCCACCGTCACCGGCCCCGCGCCATGGGGCTTATCCGTTACATCGGGATTTTGCTGAAAATACCGCTTGGCAATGTCGCCGGACTGACGCGCCGCTTGCACAAGCAGCGCTAGATCAGGCTCCGGCAAGCGTCAATCCTTCAACCAAGAGCGAGGGAACGACGCGCGACAGATGCGTCCGGCCGTCATTGGCAGGCTGGATCGTCTTCAACATCTCGCGAAGGTTCCCCGCAACGGTACATTCGTTGACAGGATAGGCGATTTCACCGTTCTCAACCCAGAAACCAGCCGCCCCGCGCGAGTAATCGCCCGTGTTGGGGTTGATGGTTGACCCGATCATCGAGGTCACCAAAAGCCCGGTTCCCATCTCGCGGATCAGATCATCGCGTGATTTCTGGCCTTGGGTCAGGGCCACATTCGTCAGGCTCGGCGAAGGCGGCGCACTGGTACCGCGCGCGGCATTTGCCGTGCTTGGCATCCCGAGCTTGCGGCCTGTCGCAAGATCAAGCGTCCAACCTGTCAAAACGCCGTCATCGACAATCGCACGCCGCGTGGTGGCCAATCCTTCGGCATCAAAGAGCTTTGATCCGGTAACACGCACACGGTGCGGATCTTCAATAATCGACAACCCTTTGGGCAGGACCTGTTGACCAATGGCATCGCGCAACCAGCTTGAACCGCGCGCAATCATGGATCCGTTGCTGGCTTGCAGAAGGCTCCCGATCAGGGTGCTGGCGACGCGTTCATCAAAGAGCACCGGATAGGCCCCCGTACGTGGCCGTTTCGCGCCCGCCCGTTCCACCGCACGTTCCGCCGCGATGCGCCCGATCTCTTCGGCGTCACGCAGATCGGCCTGAAATACGCGACTGTCATAGTCGTAGTCGCGCTCCATGCTCGTACCTGTGCCGCTGATCGCCACACAGGACAAGCCACGATCACTGCGCGCATAACCGGCAGAAAACCCGTTCGTTGCGGCCAGATGGATGCGGCGGCGCCCATAGCCTGCCGAGGCGGATTGCACTTGGGAAACACCCGCATTGCGCAGGGCTGCCGCCTCGGCACGGGTTGCATCCTCTTGCAGGACGGCAGGATCAGGTTCTTCGCTGGGATCAAACAGTTCCAGTGCATCGGTTGCAGTATTGCGGGCCAATTGCGACGGATCAGCAAGACCGGCATGGGGGTCTTCGGGTGCTTCCTTGGCCATCGCAACAGCCCGTTGCGCCATCTGCATCAGCGTCTCGGGTTTGGTGTCGGATGACGACACACAGGCCTGACGATTGCCAACAAAGACGCGCAGACCGATGTCGATACCCTCGGACCGTTCGGCCTGTTCCAGCGCACCGTCACGCACAGTGATCGAGATCGACGTACCATCAACGGCAATCGCATCGGCCGCATCTGCACCAGCACGCTTGGCAACCTGTAAAATCTGATCGGAAAGGTCTGAAAGAGATTGGGTCATCGTATGTCCTTTGGTTCTTCAAAGACCTAGTGCGCCAAGGACAGCCCCGCAAGTCCAAGGATTGCGCAAAAGAAAAGGGGCGCAAGTGTCGCCACCTGCGCCCCTTTTTTCAAAAAGACGGGTTAACGCACGCGGTTGCCGTTCACGTTGACCTGACCGTTCGGCAGTACCTCGACAGAGGTTTCCATCTGGTCGTCACCGGTTGAGCGGGCAAACATCCCGACCATCATGCGTGCGCCCATGACATCCTGTTCGGGAACCAGCCCCATGGCGACAAGATTGTCGAGCAGCGCGTTAAAGCCCGTTATCTCGATCGTTGCTGACCCTTCGGGGCGCGGTAGCGGCGCAAAGGTTTCCATGTCGCTGTTGTCGAAGGTAAAGGCGCCTTCACCCACCAAAGCGGCACCGGCGGCGTTGACGTTCAGACGGTCCAGCGTCACCGATTCAAGCTCATAGGGCATTTCTGCGCTGTTCATCGCATCCTGCTGTTCGGGATCGAACATATCAAACAACGCCTTGCCACGACCACTAAGTGCCAGTTGGATCGTTGCAGGATCGCGCGGCAAAACCTTGCCCGCATCGAAAATATCCCAAAGCGCATCACTGATCGACAGGTCAACGAGATCAAAACCAAAGGCAAAATCCGAAGCCTCTTCGGAAGCAGCAGTCGGGAATAGAACGTTGACCCCGTATTGCGCGAGGCTCAGCTCGATCGGCAGCGGGAGGTCATTCGAAACGATATTCATCGCAACATCGTTGGTTGATGACGTATAACCGACAGTACTGCTGTTCAATTCACCTGTCAGTGTGGATGAACCCACCGTGATCGACCCTGCGGCCTGATCACCCTCGGCATTGATGTCGAAAACAAAGTCCGAGCGGTCGATCGTATAGCCACCTGCGACGGCGAAACCGTCCACCATCAGCGTATCGGGATCGTCAAAATCCGCATCGGCCGGGACCGACATTTCAGCCTGCGCCGCAATGGCCATCATTTTGCCACCAGCGGTGACATATTCGCCATTACCGCCGGGAATCTGGAAATCGACCAGAAGATCGACAGACCCGATTGTGCCCTCATAGGAGATATTGCGCAAATCGCCGGTTTCGGTCTGATAGGTCATGTCGATGTCATTCAGCGTGACTTCGGCATCACCGGTAAAGGTCATATCCCCATCCACAACATCCTGAAGGGCGATGCCATACTGATCCGCCGTGATTGCATAATTCATAGCGTCCGGATCACCGCTGACGATCATGTCCATATTCTGCTGGGTGACGGCCAGCGTCACGACAACACCATCCTCACCGGTGATGACCATCGGATAGCTGTCGTCCATCGTCACGCGCACGGTGCCATCGGATTGTTCGTTGAAAGTAATCGCTCCGATTGACAAGACGACGGTGACGTCATCATCGGAACTCTGCAGCGACAAATCACGGATCGTCACAACACCGCTTGACGTCTCTTCCGCACCGATTGTCAGGCTGTCTTCGCCGTAAACGCCCATTTGCGCCTTCCAGTCTTCCCAGACCTGTGCGGCGGTGACGTCGGCCTGCGCTGTGCTGCCGGCGATCAACGCGGCGATGCAAACAGCACTACGCATTCCTGTCGGATATGTCATGGATGATCCCTTTCGCTATATCTTTGTCCCACCGGTCCCGGCTTTGAAATATACCGGTGATAGGCTTTACTATTTAGACAATTACTAGCTATCCCAAAAGCAATCTGAAAGGGACTTGTGTGAAAAACATCAATTTAGTCGGGAAAACCGTACTTATTACCGGAGCCAGCCGCGGCATCGGTGCTGCCGCCGCCTATGCCTTTGCCGAAGCAGGGGCGAACGTCGCACTCATTGCCCGCAGCACAGACGACATTGCGGAAATTGCGGGACAAATCGGGGAAAAAGCACTTGCGATCCCTTGCGATGTGTCGCGCTATTCCGATGTCTCTTCGGCCGTTGCTGCGACCGCGCGCACATTTGGCGGGCTGGACGTTCTGATCAATAACGCAGGCGTGGTCGACCCGATCGGCCATTTGCAAGACACCGATCCAGATGCTTGGTCACGCACCATCGACATCAACCTCAAAGGCGTGATGCACGGGATGCATGCCGCAATGCCGGGCATGATTGCCCAAGGACACGGAACGATCATCAACATCTCGTCCGGTGCCGCCCATGGCCCGGTCGAGGGCTGGTCGGCCTATTGTAGCTCCAAGGCAGCCGTCTTTATGCTGACGCGCGCAGCCGACAAGGAATCCCGCGATAAGGGCCTGCGGATCATGGGCCTTTCGCCCGGCACGGTGGCCACGCAAATGCAGCGCGAAATCAAGGCGTCAGGCATAAATCCGGTCAGCCAGCTTGACTGGTCCGTGCATATTCCGCCCGAATGGCCCGCACAGGCGCTATTGTGGATGTGCACATCCGAGGCCGACACGTTCCTGGGCGATGATGTCAGCCTGCGTGACGAGGACATCCGCAAAAAGGTCGGGCTTATATGATCCGATGTGACAAGGATCGTGACACATGGACAGTCACCATTGACCGGCCCGACAAAGCAGGTGCCTTGACGCGTGATATGCTGATCAAGCTGGCCGAGATTGCAGAGGCGGCACAGGATGTGAAACTCTTTGTTCTGACAGGTACAGGGGGTGTCTTTAGCGCCGGTGCAGATTTGGAAGCTGCGCGCGCCGGACTTGCCACCGATCCGGTCTGGGAACGGCTTTCGCGCGCCATTGCATCGCTGCCATGCCTCACCATTGCAGCACTGAACGGCACAGTCGCGGGTGGTGCTTTTGGCATGGTGCTTGCCTGTGATCTGCGGATCGCCGTGGCCAAGGCAAAGTTCTTTTATCCCGTAATGAAGCTGGGCTTTCTGCCGCAACCCTCTGATCCACCGCGTCTGACAAGGCTTGTGGGGCCTGCCCGCGCCAAGATGATCCTGATGGCAGGGCAAAAGGTAACGGCGGAACAGGCGCTTCAATGGGGATTGGTGGACCAGATCACCGCCCCTGAAACGCTGCTTGAAACTGCACGACACCTTGGGGCAGATGCACTCTCTGCCGCGCCGGAGCATATTGCAGCAATCAAACGCATGACGGTAGAAGCGTTAGAACAATAAAGGTCGCGTGCGGATGGAACCAAACGGATTGATGGCGCAGGCCCAGAACGCCTTTGATCAGGCGCTGGTCCTTGTGCAAGGCTGGCTTTTGTCACCTGCGGCTTGGTCGCAGTTTGCGCTTTTGATCGGTGCCTACTTTCTGGCGCTGATCGCGCGCGGGATTGCTACGCCGCGCCTGCGTGCCCTGCTCACACCGGACGCAGCCAACCGGTCCATTCTCTCCAAGGCGCGCCGGTTCTTGCTGATCTTCCTGCCGCTCACTTTGCCCCTTTTGGCCTATGGTTTTACAGCCATGGGCGAAAGCGTGACGCGGTCACTTTTCGGGTCCGGTGAGGTCATCGCGTTCGGCAAACGTGTCTTCCTTTTTCTTGCCGCCCGCGCGCTGGCCAGAGACATTGTTACAGATACATTCCTGCGCGTTCTGGCACGCTATATTCTGGTTCCTGTCGCGGCGCTCTATGCACTGGGTTTTCTCGATAACGTCACCTTGGCGCTTGACGCGGGGCGGGTGACACTTGGCAATTTCAGCTTCTCTGCCCTTGCCATCGTCCGCGGCCTTATTGTCGGCAGCCTTCTGTTCTGGCTGGGCCAATGGTCAAACTCACAGTCATCCTCCTACATCGAAAAGCAACCCATGCGGCCGGCGATCCGGCAACTGGCGATCAAGGCCTCTGAATTTGCGATCTTCACAGTCGCATTTCTGATTCTGATGAATGTGATGGGAATCAACCTGAGTTCCCTGGCAATCATCGGGGGGGCCATTGGTGTGGGCCTTGGTTTCGGGGTCGAATTCTGGGTCGAAGGCATCGATGACGGCAAGAACAAATACGCCTCTGACGTGTTGTTCCTGATCTGGAACGCACTGAAGCAACACGACATTGAAATCCCCTATCCGCACCGTGTGGTAGAGATCAAAGGGCCCATCCCCGCATGACCGATGCAGTGGTCATTGGCGCGGGTCCCGCTGGCCTGATGGCCGCCGAGCAACTGGCCAAGGCCGGTGTGTCGGTGACGGTCGCTGACGCCATGCCATCGGTGGGTCGGAAATTCCTGATGGCGGGCAAATCAGGACTGAACATCACCAAGGTAGAGCCAAGCGCCGCCTTTCTTGCGGCCTACGGCAAAGAGCTTCCGGCGGCGCTCGCGCATGCGCTTGATGATTTCGGCCCGGATCAGGTAATAGCTTGGGCCGAAGGTCTGGGGCAAACTGTCTTTACCGGCTCGACGGGGCGTGTGTTTCCCACCGTGATGAAAGCCTCACCATTGCTGCGCGCATGGCTGGCCCGCTTGCAGGAACGGGGCGTGCGCATCGAAACGCGGTGGCGTTGGGAGGGCTGGCAGGGCGACGCTTTGCGCTTTGAGACACCGGGTGGCACAGTCGCTATTGCACCAAAGGCGACAGTTCTTGCAACAGGCGGTGCCAGTTGGGCGCGTCTCGGTTCGAACGGGGCTTGGGCCGCGCACCTGCAGGATCAGGCCGCGCCCTTTGCCCCTGCGAATATGGGGTTTGTGGTGGATTGGTCGCCCCACATGGCGCCTCACTTTGGGACACCGGTCAAATCTGTGGCGTTAACAGCAGGCGGACAGAAGACGCGCGGCGAGTTCATCATCTCAGCGCGTGGCATCGAAGGCGGCGGCATTTACATGCTGTCCAAGGCCATGCGTGACGGTGCGCCACTGACCGTTGATCTGCTGCCCGATTGGCCCGAAGACAAGGTCCGGGCCGCATTGCAGAAACCACGCGGCAAGACCAGCCTTTCAAACCAGTTACGCAAAGTGCTGCGGTTTTCGCCTGTCCAAACCGCACTCTTGATGGAGTGCGGACGACCTTTGCCAGGTGATCTCGCCGCTGTGATCAAGGCACTGCCAATCGCACACCAAGGTCCACGCCCGATGGATGAGGCCATTTCAACCGCCGGCGGCGTCCGATTTGATGCTTTGAACAATGATCTGATGCTTCAGAGCCACCCGGGAGTTTTCTGCGCCGGTGAGATGCTGGACTGGGAAGCACCAACAGGAGGGTACCTCATCACGGGTTGCCTTGCGACAGGCCGGATTGCCGGGCTGGCAGCTGCGACGTACTGCCTTGGGTAAAGCCGGTCATGGCACTTTATCGCGTCGAAATACGCAGGGGACAATGATGCACCCCGCCTGAGCATTGCACGAAAGCAACGGCATTTAGTTAAATTCAGGGGGGGCATTTGCAGGACGTCGCTGTTGCGATATTAATGCAACGACGGCATATTTCGATGATAACCACCGTCTACAAATGGAGTACTACTATGCGCATTACAACAACACTTGCCACTGCCGCAGCTCTTGCAGTTGCTGGCATGTCAGCCACAGCTGGTGGCCTGGCCGACGAAATCATGGAAGCCCCAGTCGTGGTGGCTGAACCAGTGGCGCCAGCAGCTTCTTCTATCAGCCCAACCGTTATTGTGCTCGGCGTGGTTGCCGCGCTTCTGATCGCTGCAGCAGTTTCTGACGACGATGACGACGAGCCAGAAGTGGAAGAAGTGGAAGATTCGGAGCCGCCGCTCGAAGGCAGCTCCTTTTAACCTTCTATTAAAGGCAGGCCTTTGGCCTGCCTTTATTCGCTTCCGGATCAAGTCATCATCGGAGAGCACATCAACAATGGCCCTTCCTTCGGCCGGATGTCATGCGGGGATTTGCATTGCCTCAGCGCAATTGATGTGAAGCCTGCGAGCCTACACCCAAGCGCCAGATGCATGCAGGGCGATTCACGGTTTCTTTCGCTCCCATCGCGTCGATCCGACCTGCGAGGTGGCCAGGCAACTGATAGCTTAAAGCGGAAAAACCGTTGCATTAATGCATCTAAAACGCATGATTTCTGCAATCCGCACCAATACCAGCATTGGTGCAACCGGTAGATATGGCGCGTTTTTTCGTGTGTCTGCTATTATATTAATAGTAAAATCAACTACTTAAATACCTCTATCGCGCGAGAATTGGTGAGAATTGGTCTCGCGCAGCACAGACACTTGTTACCGTTTCAACTTTTGCATCTAGGATTCGCTCGAAATCCCTGATTCAGTGAGAGAATGTGGGTCGGTCACGCTTTGGCCGGTAGACCCCTTGCACAAATGGAGTAACACTATGCGCATTACAACAACACTTGCCGCTGCAGCAGCTATTGCAGTATCCGGCGTCGCCGCTTCTGCTGGTGGCATGGCTGACGAAGTCATGGAAGCACCAGTCGTCGTAGCTGAGCCAGCACCAGCACCAGCAGCTTCGTCAATCAGCCCAGTATACATCGTTCTTGGTGTGCTTGCGGCAGTTCTGGTCGCAGCAGCAGCTGACCAGTAAATCAGGATCGACGATCTTGTTTGGAAAGGCAGGCCAATGGCCTGCCTTTTTTCGTATCAGCGCCGCGCCATCATCGCGAGCCGGATCAATGTTCGTTCCATCAGCGCGTTCTGTGGCGCGGTATTTGCCGAACGGAGTTGCAGATCAACATCGGTCAGCGCTGTCAGCGCCTTTTCCAGACGGTCACGCCCCCACTGGCCGGCCTGCCGGACGATCTTGTCACGTCGCGGACCAAAGACAGGGGGCCTCAGCCGCCCTACACCTGCCGCAGGCCCGCCCGGATCAGAAGCGACCACATGCAGCCTGCGAAAATGGCGCATTGCCCCGATACAGAGCGTCACAGGTGTCACACCTTGGGCGTAAAGATTGCGCAAGAGCGGCCCCAGCTGATCGGCCTGACCTGTCGCCACGATTTCAAGCACATCATCAACGTCCACCTCGGCTGACTGGGGTGCGTTGGCCATGATGTCAGCGCTGCTGAGCGGGCTGTCATCGCCGCGCTTGTAAAGGCTCACCTTCTCGATCGTTTGTCTGAAATCACCCGGTTCAAGGCTGTTGGCCAGCGCCAGCAGCGCATCCATCACATCACGGTCGGGCGGGGCGACACCGGCATCTTTCAACGCCAACTCGACATCTGCCATCGTTGGCGGATCATCGTAGAGGCCGATGGATACAGCGTTGTTGTACCCCTCAACCACCTTGCGCAGAGCGGATTTCGCGGTTAGCTGGGCGGCCGTAATCACGACCTGGGCATCACCGGGCTGCCAGTCAGCCAAGGCTGCGGCGATAACCTTTGACAGACCATCGGTGGCGTCCTCGACAAAAGCGACCCTATGGCCCGGAAAGAACCCCTGCGCCTTGATCGCATCATCCAGCATGGCAGGATCCTTGCGCAAATCAGAGGCGCTGATCCGTGTCAGACGCATTTCCTCTTCGCCTTGCGGGCCGACCAGTGCGTTGATTACGAGCTGGCGCTTGTCGGCGACCCGCATCGGATCGGCCCCAAAGATCAAAAGCGCCATGTGGGACGTGTCCGGCTGCCGGAAGTAGTTATTCGCCGCGACCCCCGTCAGCTTCATCAGTCAAGCTCGGCGGCGCGGATCAGGACACGGCTGACAATCAGATCGGCAAGGATCACGGACACCCGCGCTTCGGCATCACCGCGCGTTGCCTGCGTCGCGTTGGTTGATCCTGTGGCCGAGTAACTGGTAAAGGCCTCGACCTCGCCCCCGTCAATCTGGCGGCCATCCTCAAGCGCGATCAATGTCCATGTGGCCACGCCAACAATATTAAAGCGCGAAGTATCGCCCTCTGATGTAATCGCCGCCGCCCGCTGGCTGGATCGTACGGTTGTCTTCAGCGCATATTCCGGTGCCGCACTGCGCCCAAGCCGTTTCTCCAGCTGTTCGCGCAGGCGAAAGCCCGCAACACTTTCGTCCGTTTCAAATGCAACGCGTCCCCGCAACCCCGTATCTGCGCCATAGATCGGCGCAAAGCCGCAGCCCGCAAGACCCATAAGGCCCAGCAGGACAGTGCGACGGGGTGTCAGGCTAGACGACAATATTCACGATCCTTCCGGGAACGACGATTAGCTTTTTGGGTGCTGCACCGCCAAGGGCACTTTGCACGACCTCAAGGGCCAAGGCGAGCTCTTCGACGGCCTCTTTGCTGGCATCAGCGGGAACCTGTATTTCGGTACGCCGTTTGCCGTTGATCTGGATCGGCATCGTCACCGTGTCCTCAACCAGCATCGCCTGATCCGCGACAGGCCAAGGGGCGTTGGCGATCAGCCCCTCACCACCCAGCATGGACCAGATTTCCTCGGACAAATGCGGCGTCATGGGTGACATCAGTTGCGCCAGAACAAGGGCCGCTTCGCGTTTTGCAGCACCGCCAGCCTTGGATTTGGCAAGCACGTTGGTAAAGGCGTAAAGCTTGGCGATTGCTGCGTTAAACCCGAAGGTTTCGACACCCATAGTCACATCATGGATTGCCTTGTGCATGGCGCGCAACAGATCCGCGTCGCCCTCACCGGCCGCATTATCCATGCCGGCAATTTCGGACGTCACACGGTAAACGCGGCCCAAATGCTTATACGTCGCTTCCGCGCCCGATGCTGTCCATTCCACGTCACGCTCTGGCGGACTGTCGGACAAAACGAACCAACGCGCAGTATCCGCGCCGTATCTCGCCAAGATATCATCAGGGTCGACGACGTTCTTTTTCGACTTCGACATTTTCGCAGAGGGGATGATCTGTACCTCGGTCCCATCCGCCAGTTTCCCGTCGGTCACATCCTCGGGCAGGTGATAGACAGGACGGTCTTTGTCATCTTTGGTCTGATATATCTCATGCGTCACCATGCCTTGCGTAAAGAGCGCATCGAACGGTTCCTTCGCGCTTTCTGGCAAATGGCCGGTCATATGCATCGCACGTGAGAAGAACCGGCTGTAAAGCAGGTGCAAAATCGCGTGCTCGATCCCGCCGATATACTGGTCAACGTTCATCCAGTAGGATGCATCTTCCATGTTCGTTGGCGTGTCGGCGTCCGGTGCTGTGAAACGCGCGAAGTACCATGAGGAATCGACAAATGTATCCATCGTGTCGGTTTCACGCTGCGCGGGCTTGCCACAGGACGGACAGGAACAATCGCGCCATGTCGGGTGACGGTCAAGCGGGTTGCCGGGGACATCGAAGGTCACATCATAAGGCAGCTCGACGGGCAGGTTGTCTTTCTTTTCCGGCACCACACCACAGTCATCACAATGGACCACGGGAATAGGACAGCCCCAATAGCGCTGGCGGGACAAGCCCCAGTCGCGCAGGCGGAATTTGGTGACGCCTGCGCCGATGCCGTTCGCTTCGCAAAAAGCAATGGCAGCAGCGATACCCTCATCGCCCGTTTGCTCTGTCTCACCTGCAAAGCCGCGGATATAGATCACAGGCTCCGTTTTAGGTGGCACATAGGCGTCGCCACCGTCTTCGGGCAGTGTGATGCCTTCGTCTTTGACAGGCGCATAGGTGCTGATCACCGGCAGGCCGTATTTGCGCGCAAAATCAAGGTCGCGTTGGTCATGCGCAGGGCAGCCGAAAATCGCGCCTGTGCCGTAATCCATCAGAATAAAATTCGCGATATAGACGGGCAGATCATCGTGGCCTTCCAGCGGGTGCCTGACCCGCAGACCGGTGTCATAGCCCAGCTTGTCGGCCTTCTCTATCGCCTCGGCGGTTGTGCCGCCTTTGCGGCATTCCGCACAGAACGCAGCCACTTGCGGGTCTTTGGCTTCCAGCTCTTTGGCCAACGGGTGGTCAGGGGAAATACCCACGAAAGACGCGCCCATCAGGGTATCGGGGCGGGTGGTATAGACCTCAATCTCGCCACCGTCTGTGCGCGTGAAAGCAAACTGCAAGCCGCGCGATTTGCCGATCCAGTTGGCCTGCATCAGTTTGACCTTGGCAGGCCAGTTATCCAGCGTATCCAGCGCTTCAAGCAGTTCCTCGGAATAGTCGCTGATCTTGAAGAACCATTGCACCAGCTCGCGGCGCTCAACCTCGGCACCAGAGCGCCAGCCCTTGCCGTCGATGACCTGCTCGTTGGCCAGCACAGTCATATCGACCGGATCCCAATTCACGACCGCTTTCTTGCGATAGATCAGGCCCTTTGACAGGAAATCAATGAACAGGGCCTGCTGCTGGCCGTAATATTCGGGATCGCAGGTCGCGAATTCGCGGGACCAGTCAATCGACAGACCCAGCGGCTTCATCTGCGCTTTCATGTCGGCGATATTGCCGTAGGTCCAATCCTTCGGATGCCCGCCCGACGCCATCGCGGCGTTTTCCGCCGGCATGCCGAACGCATCCCAGCCCATCGGGTGCAGAATGTTGTGGCCCGTCGCCAGCTTGTACCGCGCGATCACGTCGCCCATTGTGTAGTTGCGCACGTGGCCCATATGGATGCGGCCCGACGGATAGGGGAACATCTCGAGCACGTAATACTTGGGCTTGTCAGCACTGCGCGCGGCCTTGAAGGTCTCGGCGGCGGCCCATGTGTCCTGCCATTTCGCCTCGATCTCGGCGGGTGCGTAAGTGGTCATCTGGTTGGTCTTTCTTAAAGCGAAACGCCGGGCGTGCGGGCCCGGCGCTATTCATAATCGGGCTGGTCGCCGATGGCTATAGTGCGCCGTCAGCAATCCGCAACTGGCGGGCACGCGACAGGATCGCATCCTCGACCGCGCGCTGGGTCTCGGCGGCGACGGGGCCGTTGCGGGTCAGAAGGCTCAGGTTCAAGGAACGCGCATCCATTGCAGGGTCACTGACCTGAACTGTCGCGCGATAGGCGCGGCCGCTGCCTGGCGGGGTGCCGAACCCTGTGGTGATCACGCCGGTAAAGGGATCAGCGGTTTCGACGGGTAAAAAGCTGAGCACATCAAGCGAGGCGGCCCAGAGATAGCGGTTCACGGCCACGCTTTCCGCCCCGCGCGGTGTGGGTGGCGGGGCACCGCAAGCTGCCAAGGACCCAACTAAAATTGCAGAAATAAGAGCATGTTTTATGCGAATCATCGCTGTTCACCCGTTCTATCAAGACCTAATTACTGACAGCGCTGTATCGCCAACCGCAGACGGACCCACCGCGACGACGAAACAACAAACACCATACTATTGCTTTGTCGCGGTCACAATCCGGCCTTTTAACGCGTCATAAGTTCCTAACAACTGGGTTTTCAGGCCACAAGGGAATTCTCCCGGACGCATTCTGACACCGTGCCGACACGACTGTGGCAAAGTTGCACCAGAATCCGGCGCCATTCACCCCGCCGGTCTCATCAACTTGCAATGGGATAACAAGGGGTAGAAAACACCGGTAATCAATTTGGGCCGACCCGAGTTGAGTTAAATTGTAACCACGAGGGAATATAACCATGAAAAAGGTGCTTCTTACGACTACCGCACTTGTCTTCACAGCTGGCTACGCCGCTGCTGAAGCGCACTCCGGTGCGTCAATCACAATCTCCGGCGAAGCAGTTGCCGGTGTAAAATATATTGAAGGTCTGCCAGAAGAAACAAACCAGTACCTTGAGCTGGATTTCGGCATTGCCGGCAAGACTGTCACAGACGGCGGCCTGGAGGTTGGTGCGTCATTCGATCTGGACCTGAACACGAACGGCGAATTTGCGCCTGACGACGAAGAAGTTTACATCTCCGGTGGTGGTATCACACTGACTCTGGGTGATGTTGGCGCGGCTGACGATGCTGTTATTCCAAACCTAGCCGACATTGGCTTTGACGGTATCGGCGTTGACGATACTGCAGAAGCATTCTTCGACATCACAACTCAGAACATCCAAGTCAAAGCCGAGTTCGGTGCGATCACTGTTGCTGCCACTGGTAACATGGCGGAAGACGGCCTCACCGAAGCATCCGAGGACTTTGGCATTGCAGCAGCCTACGATGCTGGAACATTCACGGTTGGTGCTGGTTTCACAAGCGTTGAAGGTGTGACTGAAGACCTCGAAACGTTTATCCTTGGTGGTTCTGTGACTGCTGCAGGTGCTGACATCAACCTGTTCTTCCACAACGCATCAAGCGACGATCTTATTGGTCTTGCCGGTGAAGACTCAGTCTCTGGTTACGGTGCATCTGTATCTTACCCAATGGGCGCTCTGACTTTGGTTGGTACTGTAGGTGCAACAGATCTCGACGACGACGACGCTGACTTCGGTATTGGCGCTTCCTACGACCTCGGCGGCGGCGTAAGCTTCGCTGGCGGTATCGGCCAGGTTGACGATCCATTCTCCGACGACGATGGCATCACTGTTGCTGACTTCGGCATCAAAATGAAGTTCTAATTCACGCTTGTGAATTGAATTGAAAGAGCGGGCGTTTTCGTCCGCTCTTTTCTTTTGCGCATCCATGTTGCACATAAGCAGCAAAGAAGAGGTGCCCATGTCCCTATCCGAAATCACCGCTCGCGTTGCGAAAGCTGCCGAAACGGCAGGTCGGTCAATGGATGATCTGTCTCTTATTGCGGTGTCCAAGGTGCAGCCCAATGCCCGTGTCGAGGCCGTGCTGAACGAGGGCCACCGGATATTCGGGGAAAACAAGGTGCAAGAGGCCGCTGGCAAATGGCCCGCATTTCGTGAACGCTATGACGGGATCGCACTTCACCTCATTGGCCCGTTGCAAACCAACAAGGTCAAACAGGCGATGCAGCTGGCCGATGCGATCCATACGGTCGACCGCGCGAAGCTGGCCAATACAATCGCGCGCCATGCCCAAGAGCTTGGAACTTGTCCCGATCTCTTTGTACAGGTCAACACCGGCGAAGAGCCGCAGAAGGCAGGCGTTCTGCCAAAAGAGGCGGATGCTTTCATCGCAGAGGTCCGCGCGCTTGATCTGCCGCTGAAAGGGTTGATGTGCATCCCGCCTGTTGACGAAGAACCATCGTTGCACTTTGCCCTGCTGGGCAAGATCGCGGCGCGCAACGACCTCACAGGTCTGTCGATGGGCATGAGCAGCGACTTTGAAAGCGCCATCGCTTTGGGCGCGACACACATCCGCGTCGGCTCGGCCATCTTTGGCGAGCGTGATTACGGGTGAGCGACGATTACGACCCACCCCAAGACCCTTTGACGATCCTGCATGACGACCATCAGGTTCTTTTGGTCGACAAACCCAGCGGCCTTTTGTCGGTTCCGGGCAAGGGCCCGCATCTGGCCGATTGCCTGATGGCGCGTGTGCAGGCGGCCTTTCCCATGGCGTTGCTGGTGCACCGGCTTGATCGCGACACCTCGGGCGTGATGATCTTTGCGCTGACGCCGCACGCCCAGCGCCACCTCGGGCTACAGTTTGAAAAACGGCAGACCAAAAAGACCTATATCGCAAGGGTCTGGGGCGAGATGGCGGAAAAGACCGGAACCGTGGATTTGCCCCTGATCGTAGATTGGCCGAACCGCCCCAAGCAGATGGTGGATCACGAGACCGGCAAACAGGCGGTGACCGATTGGCGTGTGATGCGCGCAAGGGACGGGGAAACGCGGGTCAAGCTGATGCCGCGTACGGGCCGGTCACATCAGTTGCGCGTGCACATGCAGGCGCTGGGGCATCCGATCTTGGGTGACCCGTTCTATGCAACGGGCGAAGCGCGGGATTACCCGCGCCTCATGTTGCATTCCGAGACGTTGCAGTTCCGCCATCCTGACGGCGGTCAGGGCATGCGCGTTACGGCAAAGTGTCCGTTCTAGCCTGCGATAAACTGCGCAATGGCATCCACTTCGGACTGCGCAATCTCATGGCCACCGGGGTGCCAGTGGACAGTCACATCAGCGCCCTGCGCTTCCAGATAATCGACAAGGGCCTGCGTCAAAGTGGCGGGGCAAATCGGATCGCGCTCACCTGCGGTGATCAGAATGCGGCGACCCTGTAACCCCGGTTGGTCTTTGCGCTCCCACGGGATAAGCGGGTGCATCAGAACCAGCGTATCGACAAGATCAGGCTGCGCGAGCGCGACCGAACCCAGAATGTTGGCCCCGTTGGAATAACCCAGACCGATTGTATCTGCGGCATCCATGGCCTGCTTTTCGGACCTGATGAAATCCGCCATCGCAGCGGTGCGCGCGGCCAGATCATCCATGTCATAGACACCTTCGCCCGTGCGCCTGAAATAGCGCAATGCGCCATGTTCCGACACATCACCGCGCGGCGAGCAGACATGCGCATCCGGTTTCAGCTGTTCAGCGAACCCGTGAAACTGGTCTTCATTTCCGCCGGTGCCGTGGAATGTCAGGAACAGCGGCGCGCCCGCTGTTCCTTCCGTGCGTTTTGCAACATAGCTCATATCAATCACCCAGCGGCTGCAGCAGCCCTTCCAGACGGGCGCGCAAATGCTCGTGCTGGCTTGGCAGTTTGAGGGCCTCTCCCAAATGCGCGGTGTCTTCGTCGCGGTCAAAGCCGGGCTCGTTGGTGGCGACCTCGAACAGCACACCACCGGGTGTGCGGAAATAGATCGCATAGAAGTAATCGCGATCAATCACAGGGGTCACTTGGTATCCTGTATCAAGCAGCGCCTCGCGGACCTCGAGCTGACGCGCGCGGTTCTCGACAGCGAAGGCAAGGTGGTGGACCGAACCTGCACCTTGTGCTGCATGGCCTGCCGTGGGGATTTCTTCGATATCAATGATGTTCGCGTCATTCCCGCCCGGCACGATAAAGCGGGTCACGTTGTCTTGGGTGTCCAGCTTCTCGTAGCCCATGAACTGCAACAACTCGCTGCTCATCGCGGCCTGTTTGAGACGCATATCGGCCGAGTGAAAGCCACGGATACCCATGTCTTCGCTCACGCCATTGCCGGTCCAAGCTGTGCGGTCATCATCACTTTCGACCAAGGCGAACTGATCGCCGTCAGGGCCGTCGAACAACACACGCTTTTCACCAAAACGCGAGACCTGCGCAACGCCGCCAACCGCGAATGTCGCGAAACGGTCAAGCCACGCCTGCGACGACCCGGTCGGGATACTGAACGCTGTACGCCCCACTTCGCCTGCACCCTTGCGGCCACGGCCTGCGTTGGGGAAGGGAAAGTAGGTCATCACTGTGCCGGGAGATCCGGCCTCGTCGCCGTAATAAAGGTGATACACATCAGGTGCATCGAAGTTCACGGTCTTCTTCACTCGGCGCAATCCAAGCACGTTGGTAAAGAAGGCATTGTTCTCGCGGGCGTCACTGGCCAGTGAGGTGACGTGGTGCAGGCCTTTGATCTGTTTGATCATCTCGCTCTCCTATCTTGTTGACAGGATACATAGCGGATTCGCGTGCGCACTAAACATCCACAGGCGCACCTATTTGGTGCGCCTGCGCACATGACGCTACTCGGCGGCCCAGCCCGAGATGGCCTTGACCTCAAGAAACTCTTCGATCCCCCAGACACCGCCTTCGCGCGCGCGCCCCGACATTTTCATACCGCCAAAGGGCGAACCCGCACCGCGGGACTGACCGTTCATCTCAACCATGCCAGACCGCAGGGCGCGGGCCATGCGGCTGCGCTTGGCACCATCTTGGGACTGGACATAGTTGGTCAGACCGTAGGGCGTGTCATTGGCGATCCGCACAGCATCCGCTTCATCGTCGAACGGGATGATCGACAGGACAGGGCCAAAGATTTCCTCCTGCGCAATGCGCATGTCATTGGTCACATCGGCAAACACGGTCGGACGCACGTAATATCCACGGTTCATCCCCTCAGGCAGACCGGGACCACCGGCTACAAGGCGCGCACCTTCGTTGATGCCCACTTCGATCATTTCCTGAATTTTCGTCCATTGGCTCTTGTTCACCACAGGGCCGATATGCCGCCCGGGTTCTGACGCGGGGCCAACGGTGATGCTCTTGGCGGTCTGGGCTGCCAGTTCAACGGCTTGGTCATAGACCGACCGCTCGACCAACATGCGGGTCGGTGCGTTGCAAGATTGGCCGGAGTTGCCCATGCAATGGATGACACCGCGCTTGACGGCCTTTTCATCAGCATCGGCAAAGATAACGTTCGCCCCCTTCCCGCCGAGCTCGAGCGTGACGCGTTTCAGGGTCTCGGCGGCGGCGGCAGAGATCGCCTTGCCTGCACGTGTCGAGCCTGTGAAGCTGATCATCGCGACATCTTCGTGACGCGAAAGCTGGCTGCCAACGCCAGCACCATCGCCGTTGACCAGATTGAACACACCGGCAGGCACACCTGCGTCATGGACAAATTCGGCAAACAGCAGCGACGAGAGCGGCGATTCCTCGGAGGGTTTCAAAACCATTGTACAACCGGCCAGAAGGGCGGGGATCACCTTGAGCGTGACTTGGTTCATTGGCCAGTTCCACGGCGTGATCAGGCCCACTACACCAATCGGCTCCAGTGCGATGCGGTCATTGGGGGCATGCGGCCCAAGGGGACGGATCCACTCAATTTCCTTGACCGCCTCAAGGGCGTTTTTCAGATGCCAAGGCAGGCAAGGGGCCTGACTGCTACGGGCCATATCAATGGGCGCGCCCATCTCCATGCTGATCGCCTGCGCCATTTCCTCGACGCGCGCCTCATATTGATCGAGGATCGCTTTGACATAGTCCGCACGCACTTCGGGGGCCGTCGCGGCCCATGCGGGAAACGCAGCCTTGGCCGCGGCAACGGCCGCATCGGTATCTGCCTGATCGCCCAGCGAAATGATCGCGCAGGGATCTTCCGTTGAAGGATCAATCACGTTGTAATCGCGGGGCTGCACCGGTGGCACCCATGCCCCGTTGATATAGAAATTGCGGTTCTCGATCATTGGATCTCTCCCTGACAAATGCTCATGAAACTTGTGACACCGGCACGCAACGGGCGCAAGCGGCGGTGGCAGTCGGCACCAAGGATACCTATATAGACATGAGTGCACTTCAATAGAGGAACGACACCATGAGTCTCCGCATCAATGACACCATTCCCGATCTGACCGTCGAAACCGACCAAGGCACCCTTTCGCTGCATGACTGGATCGGCGATAGCTGGGCGATCCTGTTTTCGCACCCCAAGGATTTCACCCCTGTCTGCACCACCGAATTCGGCGCTGTCGCACAACTGGCCGATGAATGGGCCAAGCGCGGCACCAAGGTGATGGGCATCAGCGTCGACGGCGTTGAGGATCACAAAAAGTGGAAAAGCGATATCGAAACATTCGCAAAAGCCAAAGCAGGTTTCCCGATCATCGCCGATGAGGACCTGACCGTTGCAAAGGCATTCGACATGCTGCCCGCCGACGCCTATCTCCCGGATGGCCGCACACCTGCAGACAGTGCCACAGTCCGCGTCGTTTTCATTATTGGTCCTGACAAGCAGCTGAAGCTTTCCATGACTTACCCGATGAACGTGGGCCGCAACTTTGCCGAAGTGCTCCGCGCGCTTGACGGGCTACAGACGGCTGCGGGGCAAGGTGTTGCAATGCCCGCAAACTGGAATGTGGGCGATGACGTGATCATCCCGGCCACCGTCAGCAATGAGGATGCAAAGGCAAAATTCGGTGATTTCACCACTGTCTTCCCGTATCTTCGGACAACAAAACTCAAGGACTAGGCCAGTTCACAGCACAAAAGAGGCCCCGTTGTTCTATCGGGGCCTTTTTCATGTCTGATTACCTTTTTAGTAGGAATAACTGACCGCGACGCCGATGAACGGAAGGACCGGCACATCCTCAAGATCGGCGTTCAACTCTGCAATATCGGCCTGCACAGTGCCGGTGTCGTCGTCAGACGAAACCTCTAACGACGACACGATCACGCCGATATCACCCGACACCGACCAGCCTGACGCGACTTCGGTGCTGAAACCGGTGCTGATCAACGGCGCCACTTCGTTCTTGAAATTGATCTGGCCGTCATAGGTTACGAGGCCATCCGTGACGGTGCCCGTCACCTCACTGGTGGAAAAGAACAATCCGCCTGACAGCCGCCACGCGTTACCAAGCGGGTAATAGTCGGCAAGGACGGCAACGCCGCCCAGATCCACCTCTCCATCGATTGTTGCATCATCGACGTCGAATTCATCGTCAAAACTGAAACCGCCCATGACCATGCCACGGACGCCAACCTGCGGAGTAACAGTATATTCACCTTCCAGAGACAGACCGAAATTGGTTACCCCTGCACCAAATGACACGCCATCGAAATTCTGCGCCACAGCGCCCGTGGCCATCGTTCCGAGTGCCGTCACAGCAAGTATTGCCTTCAAAGTCATTAGCTATCCTTTCTTGTTTATAATTCACGGGCCCCGCTGCCCCTTTGCGCGAAGTCGTCTTTGATTAACGCCGGGAAGGGCGCGGCGCACCTGTCACGCAATTTGCATGGTAGTGCAGAATCGTTGACATAAAAAAAACGCCCGGCACATTTGGCCGGGCGTTCCTTTTTTCGTCAGTCTGATCAGGCCAGAGCTTACTCTGCCACTTCTTCTTTCGTGATCTCCTGACCGGTTTCCTGATCAACCATCTTCATGGCCAAACGGACCTTGCCACGGTCATCAAAGCCCAGCAGCTTGACCCAGACTTCCTGACCTTCTTTGAGAACATCGGACGGATGGTTCAGGCGGCGGTTCTCGATCTGGGACACGTGCACCAGACCGTCGCGCTTGCCAAAGAAGTTCACGAAAGCGCCAAAATCGACCAGTTTCACAACTGTGCCTTTGTAGATCACGCCTTCTTCCGGCTCGGCCACGATCGAATAGATCATATCGTAGGCTTTCTTGATCGCCTCGGCATCGTTGGATGCCAGCTTGATCACACCGTCGTCGTTGATGTCGACCTTCGCACCGGATGTTTCCACGATCTCGCGGATCACCTTACCACCGGACCCGATCACTTCACGGATCTTGTCGGTTGGAATCTGCATCGTTTCGATCTTGGGTGCGTGAACGCTGAATTCCTGCGCACCGGTGATCGCTTTGCTCATCTCACCAAGGATATGAAGACGGCCAGCCTTGGCCTGCTCAAGCGCCTTTTTCATGATCTCTGGCGTAATGCCCGCAATCTTGATGTCCATCTGCAAGGATGTGATGCCGTTTTCGGTACCCGCAACCTTGAAGTCCATGTCGCCAAGGTGGTCTTCGTCACCAAGGATGTCGGACAAAATGGCGTAAGAACCGTCTTCTTCCATCACCAGACCCATGGCCACACCGGCAACCGGTGCTTTCAAAGGCACGCCTGCGTCCATCATGGACAAGGAACCACCGCAAACGGACGCCATGGAAGACGAACCATTGGATTCAGTGATCTCGGACACCAGACGGATGGTATAAGGGAAATCCGTTGGCGCAGGCAGAACCGCCTGCAACGCACGCCATGCCAGCTTACCATGACCAATCTCGCGACGGCCCGGTCCGGACACACGGCCAACTTCACCGACCGAGTATGGCGGGAAGTTATAGTGCAGCATGAAGTTGGATTTATACATGCCGGTCAGTGCGTCGATCATCTGCTCGTCGTCGCCGGTGCCCAAAGTGGTCACAACCAGACCCTGGGTTTCGCCGCGTGTGAACAGGGCAGAACCGTGTGTCCGTGGCAGGATACCTGTCTCGGAAACGATCGGACGGATTGTGTCGAGGGCACGGCCGTCAATCCGCTTGCCGTTCTTCACAACATCGCCACGCAGAACGCTGGATTCCAGCTTTTTCAGCGCCGCACCAAGGTTGCCATCTTCCTGCTGCTCTTCGGTCAGCGCGTCGATGATCTCTTGCTTGGCATTGGCAACGGCGGCGGTGCGCTCTTGCTTGTCGGTGATCGCATAAGCGGCACGCATTTTGTCTTCACCAGCGGCTTTGACAGCGGCCGACAGCTCGGAATAATCCTCGGGCTGGAAGTCGAAAGGCTCTTTCGCGCAATCTTCGGCCAGATCAATGATCAGGTCGATCACCGGCTGGATCTGCTCATGTGCGAATGTAACCGCACCCAGCATTTCATCCTCGGACAGCTCGTAGGCTTCGGATTCAACCATCATCACGGCGTCTTTGGTACCGGCAACAACAAGGTCCAAACGCTGCTCGGGGTTCATGCGCAGGTTATGCATATCGTCGATTTCAGGGTTCAGGATGTATTCACCATCCTCATACCCCACACGGCACGCGGCAATCGGGCCCATGAAAGGTGCGCCGGAAATTGTCAGCGCCGCAGAGGCCGCGATCATCGCAACCATGTCGGGGTCGTTTACCATGTCGTGCGACAGCACGGTGCACATCACCAGAACTTCGTTCTTGAAGCCGGGGACGAACAGCGGGCGGATCGGGCGGTCGATCAGGCGGGATGTCAGCGTCTCTTTTTCAGTGGGACGCGCTTCGCGCTTGAAAAAGCCGCCAGGCACTTTGCCGGCGGCATAGTATTTCTCTTGGTAATGGACGGTCAGCGGGAAAAAGTCCTGACCCGGCTTTTGCTTACGCGCAAATGTGACGTTCGCCATAACGCTGGTTTCACCCAGCGTCGCGATGACAGAGCCATCGGCTTGGCGGGCAACCTTACCCGTTTCCAGTGTCAGCGTTTCTTCGCCCCACTGAATTGATTTCTTCACTTCATTAAACATGATGTCTTCCTAGTTGGCCTGTTGGGCCTTTTGCGTAGGGGGCGTATTCCCCCTCATCCCGGTATCTTCTTTGGTCAGGCGCTGGAATGCGGGCGCCAGTCTCTCAAGATTTTTGGGGCTTATCGCAGATTGGGGCGTTTGGGAAGGGGGAGGTGAAAAGTCGCGGGGGAACAGACAGAAGAGGCGCGCAAGTGAGAGCCGCAGCAAATGGCAGCTATGAGCCCATACTCTCAATCTGATACGGGATGGCCAATGCTCACTTTCTTTGGTCGCGGAAAAGTTTAAAAACCTTAAATTCTCCTCACATTCAGCACATCTCCGCCATATGTCACCGCCAGTTTACGCGAAGACAATAATCACAAGCTGGAAGATATCTCGATGCCATTAGTCATGACCGCTACCAAAACCATCCTACTCTCCACTGTTACTGCGTTGATTTCTACTGGGAGCTTCGCAGGGAGCTTGGACGCATCCCAGGATTCACCGGAAGTCCTTGCCCCAATGTCTGTCTCCGGAGCAGACTGGTCGGGCGCATACGTCGGGGGATTCCTTGGTGCGGGCATTTTTGCCGGAACGGCTCAGGATTTGGGGGGCGATGCTCTGGACGCCGATGGTATAGTGAGCCGCCTGCACGACACTGCAGCCGAGTTTGGTATTCGTGCTGGCTACAATCTGCAACGCGGCAACTTTGTTTATGGTGGTGAGATCGACCTGTCCGGGACGACTTTCGACGTGGAAGCCCAGTATGATGATGACTATCGGCAAGAGGCATCTACCTCTGCTATGCTGGGTATCACCGGTCGAGCGGGTCTGACAATGGGAGATACGTTGGCCTTCGTTCGCGGTGGGATCGGATTTGCGAAAATCGGGGGTTGTATTTCTGACGATGAGGACTCCTGCGAATTTGACGACGACGAAATTCTCGATGTCTCTGAGACTGTGACAGGTGTGATCCTTGGAGCAGGAATTGAACACCAGTTCTCAGACGCACTCTCGATGACTGTCGAAGTCATGCAATTCGAGAGCGGATACACCGATCTAATCAGCTACGATAGCGGGACTGACGATGATGTCGCGCGTTTCTCAGCGGACAGCAAATCTTTGCGACTAGGTGTCAATTACAGCTTCTGAAGAAGTAAGCTGAAGACCTACATTAGAGAAAAGAGGAATAGAGCGCGCCAGATGGTCTGGTGCGCTTTTTCTAGTAGAGGGACATCAGGGAGAAGCGAGTCCAACGCTGCAGGTGACTTTGGTTGATCGCCTGAATCGAACGGCAACTTAACGACGTTCGGCTAGTTTGCTCTTTGAAACCCTACATATGCAAATACCAATTCACTCTATGACAGCTTAGTCCCGCACAGCAGACCCCCACCCCAAACAAAAAACGCCCACCAAAAGGTGGGCGTTTTCCGTAATCTCTTCTCGACTGTATCGCCTTAGCGACGCAGGCCCAGACGCTCGATCAGGCTTTGGTAGCGGGCTTCGTCCTTGGCTTTGGTGTAGTCCAGAAGCTTGCGGCGCAGCGCAACCATTTTCAGCAGACCACGGCGACCGTGGTTGTCTTTTTTGTGGGTCTTGAAGTGCTCTGTCAGTGTCGCAATGCGGCTGGACAGGATCGCAACCTGAACTTCGGGCGAACCTGTGTCGCCTTCTTTGGTTGCAAATTCCTTCATGATCCGTGCTTTTTCTTCAGCAGTAATCGACATCGGGGTCTCCTTTATATCAAGGGTGAATGGCGCAATCCGGGATGTCGTCCAGAAGGGCCCGTGGAGGGTCTGTGCAAGGCTATTCCCGCGCAGATGCGTCGCAATAAGAGGATTCTGCAAAAAAGGAAAGCGATTTGTTACGCAGCAATCAGTGCGATCCGCGTCACATCCAGCTCTGCCAGATCGGGGAAAGTGGCAACAACCAAACCATCGGCAAGAAGGGCGAGCCCATCTTCCGTTTCCGCGGTCTCAAGCTTTGGCATTGCGCCCTCATAAGTGATCTCGATCACGTCCTCTGAAGCATCAAAATCTTCAACGATCACATCGTTTCCAGACAAAAGCGCAAAGGTATCGGCGCCAGTCCCGCCATGCAGATTGTCGCCCGCACCCCCCATAAGGATATCGTCACCCGCACCACCATTCAGGTAATCGACATCCGTATCGCCCCGATCATAGAGAATATCGTCGCCCGACCCGCCATGGAGCGTGTCCGCACCTGCGCCACCAACCAAACGATCATTGCCCAAAGAGCCAAGCAGCGCATCATCGCCCGCGCCCCCCATCAGCACATCATCGCCGCCGCCGCCATTCAGCGCATCATTACCCGCACCACCGGCCAGCACATCATCGCCAACATGCCCGTTCAACAGATCATTACCATCGCCACCGACAAGCACATCATCACCGCGACCGCCCTGCAACGTATCATCCCCCGCACCGCCGGCCAGATAATCGTCACCGTCTTCGCCGTGCAGGTAATCATTGCCTGCGCCTGTCAGCACAACGTCATCCAGTAAACCGGAGAAAATCACGGTATCTTCGTCATCGGGCACCAGCAGGTTGTCGACCGGCGCGATCTCAACACTGGGATCATCCTGATCGGTTTCCCCGTCCTGCGTTTCATCCGATTCATCGGTATCCAGCATCATGACGGCCGTCATCGTGACCCCCATCAATCCAATCAGAGCAAGCATTTCAAAAACCTGTCATCAACGAGTCGCCCCCGACCCTCGGGGCGACTGATAACATGCGGCAGATGCCTAGATGTGCAAATTCTAACTGAATGGTTAATGCGCACGCTGCCTTAACCAGCATCCCAAAGGACCGGTTGTTGCGCATAACTGATGTAAAGCGGGTGCTTGGGATGACCGTGCTTGCTTAGCCCCAGCGTATAAAGCGGTTTGCCAAGGCCGCGCAAAAGCATCTCGGTCTGCCGGCCACGATCGCAGTGCGCACCATGGGTACCCCAGGCTGCAATGATCTGATCCGCCCACTCTGCACCACCACAAATGGCGGCATCATTGTCAGGTCCGACAGGATCAGCTGCCTTGCGCATCGCAAAAGGGTCCGTTTCGCGCCACGCAAAGATATTTGTCACCTGAAACGCGCCAAAGCCCAGCGCACGGGCGCGTCTTTCACACCGCTCCACGGTCGGATCGTTCTGGACCTCGGTCGCCTTGGACGGGTTCAACATGACAAACAGAACCCGCTTACCCGCTACATCCCACGTGCGGGTCAGCGCATAACGGTAGCGTTCACAATCAGAGTAAGTGGCCGTTGAAGGCGCGTCATCTTTGATATGCGTGCGGGTGATCACCGGATCAGGCGACGAACACGCGCGACGGCTGGATTTCACCGCCGCGATAGATGCCCACGGCAATGGCCTTGCCCTCATATGAGGCCCAAACCTCATCACCGAATTCAACACCGGTTGCGATCACCGAGGCAGGATTGCCGTTTCTGAGCTTCGCCACGCTTTCGGCCATACAGCGCACTTCTTGAAGGTCGCTCAACCCTACTTCCAAGGGTTGTATAAAAGCGTCAAGTTCGGGCGTCTTGGCCAATGCATCAACCTGTTCCAAAGTCACCCCGTCTGCGGCCTGAAACGGGCCGGACCAAACACGCCGCAGCGATTTGACATGTGCCTTGCAGCCCAGCGCCTCGCCCAGATCGCGGGCGATAGAGCGCACGTAGCCACCCTTGCCACAGGTCATTTCCAGCACAACATGATCGGTATCGGGGCGGTCGATCAGTAACAGCTCTTCGACCCATAAAGGACGTGCGGCAAGGTCCATTTCCTCGCCATCGCGGGCCTTTTTATAGGCGCGTTCACCGTCCACCTTTACAGCGGAAAACTGTGGCGGAACCTGCATGATGTCGCCGACAAAGGCGCCCAATGCATCCTTGATCGCCGCATCATCGGGGCGCAGATCAGAGGTCGCAATCACTTCACCCTCGGCATCATCGGTGTTTGTAGCCTGACCAAGCCGTACGGTGAACGTGTAGGCTTTCAGCGCATCGGTGATATAGGGAACGGTCTTGGTCGCCTCGCCCAGCGCAACAGCCAGAACACCTGTCGCTTCGGGATCCAGCGTACCCGCATGGCCCGCCTTTTTGGCATCAAGCGCCCAGCGCACCTTGTTGACCACTGCGGTCGAGGTGATGCCGGCAGGTTTATCCACCACCAGCCAACCCGAAATATCGCGACCTTTGCGTCTGCGTGCCATGTCTTTACCCTTTGTCTGAATGTGGGCTAGCTAGAGCGAAGCCAGCGGCGGGTCAATCTAGAGTGTCAGAATGACAGAGCCTGCGCGATCACCACGCGCGATGCTGTCGTGTGCAGTGGCACATTGGGCCAGATCAAAGGTATCCGAGATACGAATGATCAACGCATTGCGGGCCAGCAGATCGTTCAGTTGATCCGTGGTCTTTTCCCGTTCCTCAGGTGTCAGCAGGTAAACCAACACAAGGTTGATTTTCACGGCCTTGAACATCAGCGGATAGAACGGGATCGTGGGCGTCATATCTTTGGCGGAACCATAGGTTGCCACCGTGCCGTTTTCGGCGATGACCCCGGCGATGGTCGTGGCGTTTTTCCCGAACTCGACTTCGGCGATATGGTCAATCGGGCGACCGCCTGTGGCATCCAAAATCTGCGCGGCCAGATCAGCGTCTGTATAGTCAAAGACGTGGGCCGCCCCTGCATCGCGCGCCGATTTCATCGCGTCTTGGCCGCGTGCTGTCGCGATTACCTCTGCGCCAGAAGCAGCAGCGACCTGCACCGCCAAATGACCCACGGTACCGGCACCACCACTCACGAGAACGGTTTTCCCCGCAACAGGGCCTTGTCCCAGCACCGCGTGAACAGCCGTCAGGCCCGGTATGCCCAGCGCAGCGCCAGCCGCAAAAGACACCGCATCAGGCAAGGGAACGGCCTGCGCGGCAGGCAAGGCGATGTATTCCGCTGCGGTCCCAAAGGCGCGCTGCCACTGGCCGTTCCAGATCCAGACGCGCTGACCGATCCGGTCAGTCGAGACGCCTTCGCCAACCGCTTCGATGACACCTGCGCCATCGCTATGGGGGATGATCTTGGGAAAGGGCGGCTTGGGAACACCGGGGCGACCCCCTGCACGGGCGCGGATGTCAGACGGGTTTACCCCAGAGGTCTGCAAGCGGACCAGAACCTCGCCCGCCGCCGGATCGGGGGTGGGAAGGTCCTCTAGGGTCAGGACATCGGCGGCTGGTCCAAAGGCGGTATAGGTGATTGCGCGCATTGACTATTCCTTTCTGGGTTATCCGGCTTCCAGCACCTCTAAAAACGCCTCGCCAAACCTTTCGGCGTATTTATCACCAATGACACGGGTCAGGTTGTCCATATCCGCGCTGCGCAACTGCGCGACCTTGGCCAGCATCGAGGCAGAGCAGCTCATCGGTTTATCCGCGCCATGGGGGCCACGGGTCAACGCGGCCTGCGCCCGCATCAGACGGTCATAAACCGCGCCCTCATCACGCCCTGCAAGTTTGCGCCGCATCGGGTGTACCTCCTCAACCGCCCCTGCGATGACTGACAGGAAATCCTGACCATAGGTCGCAAGCTTCTTTGCGCCCACGCCTCCGATATGGGCCATCTCGTCAAGGGTCATGGGGCGCTTTTCGGCCATCTCGATCAGGCTACGGTCGTTGAAGATAATATAAGCGGGGACATTGGCCTGTTCGGCAAGGTATCGGCGTTTGGCCTTCAGCGCCGACAGAAGTGGCGCGTCTTCTTCACTGACCAGCATGCGCACTTGTGGGCCGGATCCACGCGCCGCCTTGATCGTGTCGCGGCGCAATTCGATCGTGGCCTCGCCACGCAGGATGGGCCGTGCATGTTCCGTCATACGCAGCGCACCATGCCTTTCGCGATCAGGGCGCAGTAAATCATGCCCCATCATCTGCCGGAAAATCGCCTGCCACTGGCGTTTGTCATAGTCCTTGCCGACCCCAAAAGTAGGCAGGCTATCATGGCCGCGCTGCATGATCTTATCTGTGGGCGTGCCCAGCAAGATATCAATCAAATGACCCGCGCCGAACCATTCCTCGGTGCGCAGTGCCGCCGAAAGCGCCATGCGCACGGCGGTCGTCCCATCAAACACCTCGGCGGGTTTATCGCACAGGTCGCAATTGCCACAGGGTTCCGGGTTTTCGCCAAAATATTCGAGCAGGTTCTGACGGCGGCAGCGCAGCGCCTCTGCCAGACCCAGCAAAGCATTCAAACGGCCGTGATCGGCGGCACGACGTTCGGGCGGGGCCAACCCCTCGTCGATCTGCTGGCGGCGATAGCGGATATCGTCCGGCCCAAAGAGCGTGAGCGTCTCGGCAGGGTCGCCATCGCGCCCAGCGCGGCCAATTTCCTGATAATAGGCCTCAATAGACTTGGGCAGATCGGCATGGGCGACCCAGCGGATATCAGGCTTGTCGATCCCCATGCCAAAGGCCACAGTCGCGCAGACGATCAAGCCATCCTCTTGCTGAAAGCGGCGTTCGACGATGCGGCGGTCCTCGGCCTCCATCCCGCCGTGATAATGGCAGGTGCTATGGCCTGCTTCGGACAGCGCCTTGGACAGCGTTTCGGTTTTCGCGCGCGTACCACAATAAACGATACCAGACTGGCCTTTGCGCGCACCAGCGAAGTTCAGGATCTGATTGCGCGGGCCATCTTTGACAGCAAAGGCAAGGTGGATGTTGGGTCGGTCAAAACCGCGCAGAAAGGTAGCAGGTTGCCGGCCATCAAACAGCTTTTCGACAATCTCATCGCGGGTTTCCGCATCTGCCGTGGCCGTGAATGCCGCAAGCGGCACATCAAGCAGACGCTTCAGCTCGCCGATCCGTAGGTAATCAGGGCGGAAATCATGGCCCCATTGGCTCACACAATGGGCCTCATCCACCGCGATCAGGCCCACACCGGCACGGCGCAGCATGTTCATCGTACCACCGGCAGCGAGCCGCTCTGGCGCCATATAAAGCAGTTTGAGCGTGCCTGCTTCCAGCGCCTCCCAGACGGCATCGGTTTCTTCTGGGGTATTGCCCGAGGTCAGCGCCCCCGCCTCGACCCCTGCTTCACGCAGCCCGCGCACCTGATCGCGCATCAGCGCAATCAACGGTGAAATCACAACGGTGACGCCATTGCGGACCAAGGCAGGCAATTGAAAGCAAAGGGATTTTCCGCCACCTGTGGGCATAATGGCAAGCGTATTTTCACCCGCGACAACCGCCTCGACAATTTCCTGCTGGCCCGGGCGAAAGGCATCAAAGCCAAAGATGTCACTCAGAAGCGTTGTGGTAGACACTGAAAACCCTGCTCGTGCAATTTCTGCTGCTCTTGAGCGTCACAATCCCACGCTAAGAATCGGTTAACAAGAGGGGAGCCTGCGGCAAAACGCAAAAGACCGAAACCTATAGGGTGCCGGCCTCTGAACCGGGTTTTCCGCCATTGTCGTCATATCTCTCTATGACGCCTTCGATGTCAGCGCGAAGGATGCGTAATCTGGGGGTTTGAAGCGTTGCCAACCGCCTTCACACCCCGTAACCCTGTGCCTGCAGGAGAGACTTGATGGGCGAAATCATATTAGTCAGGCACGGGCAGGCAAACTCAGCGGCGACCGATGAAGAAAGCTATGACCGGCTTTCTTCTATGGGGCACCAACAGGCGCAATGGCTGGGTGAATACCTGTCAGAGCGTGAAGGTGCTTTTGACAAGGTGATTTCCGGCAGCCTGCGACGCCATCGCGAAACCGCAGCGGGCATTGGGTATGACAGCCCGCTGATTGATCCGCGTCTGAACGAGATGGACTACTTCAATCTGGGGCAGGCGCTTGAGGATGTGCACGGTGTGCCATTTCCGGGACCGGATGAATTTGCGGCGCATGTCCCGCAAGTCATGGAAGCATGGCACAATGCCGAAATCATGGGGAACGAGACCTTTGCCTCATTCGAGAGCCGCGTGACCTCTGTGCTGCAAGAGGCCGCCAAACCGGGGGCACGCGTGCTTTGCATCACATCGGGCGGGGTCATCGGGATGATCATGCGGCATTTGCTTGATCTGAACCCGACGCGGATGGCGCATGTCCTGCTGCCGATCATGAATAGCTCGCTCCATCGCATTCACGTTATCCCGCAGGGGCCGATTTTGGCCAGCTTCAACGCCACCCCGCATCTGGACCGGGATGACCGCCTGCATGCCCGCACACATTACTAAAGGATCGACCCATGTTGAGACTTCACTACGCCCCCAGAACCATTTCGGTGGCTGTTGCGATCATTCTGGAACAATGCGGCACACCGCATGACAAAATCCGTGTGGATTTTGCAAGCGGTGAGCAAACCAAAGAAGCATATCGGCAAATCAACCCGAAGGGGCGCGTGCCTACGCTGGAAACGCCGGAAGGTATCCTGACCGAGACCCCTGCCATTCTGGAATACATCGCCCCGCAACTGGTGCCAGAGGACGCATTCGCCGCCGCCAAAATGCGCGAACTGATGTCCTATCTGAATGGCACCATGCATCCGCATCACGCCCATGGCCTGCGTGGCGAACGGTGGGCGGATGAACCCAGCTCTTTTGCGGATATGAAGCGGAAGCTGCCACAGCGCATGGCAGAATGCGCCGCCCATCTGGAAGAATACCTGCCAAGCCTGCCATTCGAGACCGGCAAACTGAACGTTTTATCTGACGCCTACCTTTATGTCGTGCTCAGCTGGCTACCGGGTGACGGCGTGGATATCGCGCATTATCCGGGGCTTGTGGCGTTTCAGCACGAAATGAACACACATGCCTCTGTGCAGGCCGTGTTCGAAAAGGGACTGCTGTGATGACCCATCTCTGGGTACGCGCGGAAAGCCGCGACAACGAGGAACGCGTCGGGATCACGCCGCAGGGGGCCGCCAAGCTGATTGCGGCAGGGTTTCGGGTGACAATGGAAGAGAGCAGGCAACGTATTCTGCCATTGTCCGATTATGTTGCTGCAGGATGCACCGTCGCACCCGAGTTCTCTTGGCCGGATGCGCCGGATGCCGCGATCATCTTTGGACTGAAGGAATTGCCCAGCGACGGGTCACCCTTGCGCCATCGCCACATCATGTTCGGCCACGCCTATAAAGGTCAGCCTGCGGGCCAAGTCCTGCTGGATCGCTTCAAAGCGGGCGGTGGTGCGCTTTATGATCTGGAATATCTCACGCATGAGGACGGGCGGCGCGTTGCCGCGTTCGGCTATTGGGCCGGCTATGCGGGGGCGGCTGTGTCGCTGATGTGCTGGATTGCGCAACAGGACGGCGGCATCGTGGGGCCGGTCAAGGCCTATCCCAGCGCAAACCACCTGCTTGCCGATCTGCAAGAGGCTTTGATGGCTTTGGGCACTGACCGCCCAACCGCATTGATTATCGGCGCTTTGGGACGTGTCGGCACCGGGGCGGCAGATCTTTGCACCGCAATGGGCGTGGCAACTACGCAATGGGATATGGCGGAAACCGCCTCGGGCGGACCTTTTCCCGAAGTGCTGCGCCATGACATCTTTCTCAACTGCATCCTTGCCCGCCCGGGCACGCCGGTTTTTGTCGCGGCAAGTGCCAAGACTGCCCCGCGGAGGCTCTGTGTCATCGGCGATGTGGCTTGCGATCCGGACAGCGATTTCTCACCGATCAAGGTTTATGACCGGACGACAACATGGGATGCACCAGCACTGCGTGTGCATGACAAACCGGTGCTGGATGTGACCGCGATTGACAACCTGCCTTCGATGTTGCCAGCAGAAAGCAGCACGGATTTCGCAGAACAGCTTTTCCCGCACCTGATGACATTGCCGCAGATAGAAGATGGGGTCTGGGGCCGAGCACAGGCTTGGTTCGAAAGGGCTGTGCGTTGATCGGGTAAGGTGGATCAGGATCCACCCTACGCGGGCCGGTAGAGATCATCCTCGGCTTCTGACGGATCCATACCAAGCGCCGCCATTCCGGCCTCCAGATGATCGGCCAGATGCGGCGACCCTTTCAGATAGCTGGCTGTTGGCGTTGTCGCCTCTTGCGCGGCCGTGGAAAGTGCTTCGGCAAGTTCTTCGGCCTCGAAGCTGCCGCGCCCGATCCAGAACACCGCGACAAGCCCGATTTTTTCATCATCATTGAGCTGATCGACGAAGCCGTCAAATTCGTTCTCGGCGCGATCCAGTTCACGCGCCAGAATGATGACTTCTGCAATTTTATCTGCCGTAATTGGTAACATTGACGCATCTCCTTTGGCCCCACCATGAAAGAGGAACACAAAGGCGGCCTTGATCTGGCGCAAGGAGTCTTGCTGGCCCGCCTGATTATTTCCTGTCGCGGGCGGCTTTCTCTTCTTTGGTCAGCTTGTTGTTCCAAACGTTGTTGCTCAGGCCAAGCTCGGCCGCCAAAGGTTTGGTTTTGCCGACATTGACCTTGCCGCCCTTGTTCAGGAATTCCTGGATAAGGGCATCATCAGTTGTTTCTTTGGGGACATGTTTCATGCACTCAGGCTAGCCGAGCAGACGCAACGGAGCAACGATTGCTTTTGACGCAGTCCCGCAAAGAAAACCCCGCCATCACAGTGGATGGCGGGGGAAAAGTTAGTGCTCGCGTGCCCGTCCAGTATTGGACAGGCTTGCCGCAGGCACCGGCGGTATCAACTTTGGTAAAACTTAGTGTTTCGCCATCTCTGAGCGGATCTGCTGGCGCAGCAGATCAATGGGCACTTTCTGCCCGTCGCGTTTAAATTGCCAATAGGTCCAGCCGTTACAGCTTGGTGCGCCTTCAAGATGGGCGCCGACCTGATGGATTGATCCTTTGATGTCGTCACCGATCAGCGTGCCATCGGCACGGACCTTGGCTTTGTGACGACCGTTCATGCTCCACAGTTCTTCACCCGGGCGCAGCATGCCGCGTTCAACCAGCACACCGAAGGCAACGCGCGGTTCGGCGCGCTTGGATGTGGACACCTCAAGTGCCTCTTTGTCAAACTTGCGGGTGTTCTTGATGCGCTTCTCGGCTACCTTGCGGTAGGCCTCTTCGCGCTCGATCCCGATGAAATCGCGGCCCAGCATTTTTGCGACCGCGCCCGTGGTGCCAGTCCCGAAGAAGGGGTCAAGGACCACATCGCCGGGGTTCGTGGTGGCAACCAGGACGCGGTGCAAGAGGGACTGCGGTTTTTGCGTGGGATGCGCCTTTTCGCCTTCGTCATTCTTCAGTCGCTCGTGACCGGTGCAGATGGGCAGAACCCAGTCCGACCGCATTTGCACGCCCTCATTGAGGGCTTTGAGCGCTTCATAATTGAAGGTGTACTTGCTGGCCTCTTCTTTCGAGGCCCAGATCAGTGTCTCATGGGCGTTGGTCAGGCGCTTGCCCCGAAAATTCGGCATCGGGTTGGATTTGCGCCACACGACGTCATTGAGGATCCAGAACCCCTGGTTCTGCAACTCTGCGCCCATGCGGAATACGTTGTGATAGCTGCCGATGACCCAGATCGCGCCATTGGGTTTCAACAGTCGGCGGGCAGCGGCCAGCCAGGCTTTGGTGAACTGGTCATAGACCTTGAAGCTATCGAACTGGTCCCATGCGTCATCAACGGCATCGACCTTGGAGTTGTCGGGGCGATGCAGATCGCCCTTGAGCTGTAGGTTGTATGGGGGATCCGCAAAGATCAGATCAACAGACCCTGCAGGCAGGCTGTTCATCACCTCGATGCAATCACCATCAATAATCGTATTCAGCGGGAGCGCTTGCGCCCCCTTCGTTTTCGTTTTGATCGTCATAACTTGCCTCTAAGCCCCGGCGGGTGTTCCCGCTCTTTGGTTGAGCCCAATGTGAGTCAGAGGTGATTCCAAGTCAAAATCTTTATTGATTCAGGGGGTTACGTTTTTATCTTGATACAAGATATTGTGTATCGGCCTGAACGACCGCCTATGGTGTTCGGTGACGCCAAACTGCTCAAGTCCCAATTTATGTTGGGCCGTGGGGTATCCTGCGTTCTTTTCCCAGCCGTAGTGGGGGTGCTGTTGCGCCAATGCCACCATGTGTCTGTCACGCCACACTTTAGCGACGATAGAGGCGGCGGCGATGCTCAGACTGCGCCCGTCGCCTTTGATGATTGTCTCGGAGGGGATCACCAAATCTCGTGGTACCATATTGCCGTCGATCAGCGCATAACCGGCGGCTTGAGACAAACCGGCAATCGCGCGGACCATAGCGATATGTGACGCGCGCAGGATGTTATGCGCGTCGATCTCGGCCACTGTCGCCTCGGCGATCGACACATCAGCGACTGCCAGCAATTCGTCATAAAGCGCATCGCGCTTTTTCGCTGTCAGTTTCTTACTGTCATTCAGCCCTACCGGTATGTTTGCAGGATCGAGGATCACAGCCGCTGCCACGACTGGCCCTGCCAGCGGCCCACGCCCGACCTCATCGACGCCGGCGATGTGCACAAAGCCGCGCGCTTGGGCGGCTTGTTCAAAACTAAAATCAGGTTTGGTCATAGGATCAGTGACCAGAACATGCCGGTCACTTCAAGGAAAAAGGGGCAGAGAGCCATGTCCAACCTCTCTGCCCCATGCTGGGCGTCGCCATATCACGCACTAAGCGGCGTCGTTGTTACAGGCAATGCACCCAAGGTGGCGCGGCAACTGGGGCAAGCAGCCGCACACCTGCCCGACTTAGTTGCGTCGGTCAGTCCGGTAGCCTTGCTCACGTAGGCAAAGGGGATCAAAGCCATTGCGCGGCCCGTTGCGCGTCCAGACGCGGACGGCACAGCGGTCGGGCAGACGGCTTGCAAAGCGGTAGTTGTTTTCAAGGCAACGCTTGCCAAACATGCGCTGGGTCCCGAAGCGCGTTTCGACATGGCGCAAACAGGCATAAGGCAAGGTGCGGCGGTTCTGGCGGCTGCGCTCTTCCTGACGGTTCAGATCAGACCAACCGTTGTTGCGGTTGATACCGTTCCACTGCTGGTTGTTGCGCGCAGGGGTGGCGGGCTCTGCGCGATTACGGTTCTGTTCAATCGCAGAGCCAATCACCGCAGCGGCAGCCAAACCGATCAACAGTTTTCCGACATCTTCACGATCCAGTCCTTGGGCATAGGCGGGGGTCATGGTCGCAAAGGTCAGCGACAGCGCTGTGATTGCAGCAGTCATTGATTTCAACATCGAGTTTCCTTTCGGTTCGTTTGCCTGCGTGGGCTATGAACCGAAAGTGCGGCAGCAGTAGCTTGCCAAACAATAACGGGGGATGGTTATAGGATTGCCATCGCGATAACATTCGGCGTTATTGAATATCACAACTGCTTTCGATCAGGTGGGAACATGAAACAACTTTCTTTCTCATTCATGGCGCTCATACTGAGCACGACCATCGCGCAGGCCGCCTGCTATGCCGATTACAAGGCCAAGCAGGACGATCCTTTGCGGCTGCATTACGGTGTTGCTGAGGTGCGGGGCGATTGCTCGGTCGGATCGGCCCAAAACCAACTGCGTGATCGGTTGGCGGGTGACGGTTGGCAGCTTTTGAATGTGCTGGGCGTCTTTGATGACGCCGGCCTTGATGAAAGAAAGGACAGCGCAGGTGAATTCTTCCTCCGCTACTGAAGCGCGCGAGATTGGCAATAAGATCGTTGTCGCGGGCATCGCGGCAATTGTTCTGATTCTGGCGATTGCCGCCGTGCTGTTGTTTATCAACCTGCCCGACGCCAACGCATTCAATATGCGCGTTGAACGGCTTTTCATTGAAAACGACAACCTGACCAGCAATGCCGAGATCAAGCTGCTTGAAATCCTCGCAGGGTCCGGCACGGCGTTCTCGGACACGCTGGCCTCTTACCGCTTTGTCATCTTCGTGTTGCTGATCTTTGCGACCGCCCTTTTGATTGCTGCTGTCGCCTTTCTTGTCATGCTGATTGCCCTGAACCGCCGGATGGGGCGTATCGAACGGCAAGGGATCGAAGTGAACTCCCTCACAATCAGCCGTGATGAAAAGGCGGTTTATCTGAACGATTTTGAATTCAAACTGACCGATGCTGCGATTGAAACGCTTTCGGTGTTAGCCGAAGCACGCATGGACGACGAGGTGCTGACCGGCGCCGAGATCGAAGGCGTGATCTCGGGGCGTGACGCCGCCGATTGCGATGAGGCCGCAGGGGCAACCCGCATCAAGCGCCTGCGTGACACGCTGGGTAATCAGATGATGAGCGAACTTCTGGTCAAGAACATCGCGCGCAAAGGCTATGTACTGGCCATCGACAAAGACGTTATTCGCATGATCTAGGGCCTAGCGGCGCAGGGTATCGCCCGCCGCAAGGATCGGTTCCAGCGCAATGACAGGGCCGTCAGGGACATCCTCTCCGGCATTCAGTGCGGCGATAATCTGAGCAGCTTTCTGACCAATCTCACGGCGACAGGCATCCATCGTGGCCAACCGGCGCGGCAAGCCATCCAAAAGCTCGACCCCGTTGAAACCGGCCAACCCCACCTTGCCGGGCACATCAATGCCCTGCTCCAAAAGATAAAGCAGACCACCCGCGCCGATCATGTCGTTCGAGTAATACAGGAAATCCAGATCAGGCGTGCGTTCGATCATCTTGGCTGTCATCTCGCGCCCTTTGGCAAGGGCAGAGCCGCCGGAATAGAATTCCTGATCCGCAATCTCGATGCCCGCCTTGGCAAGCGTCCGCGTGAACCCCTCGAACCGTTTGCGCGCGCGGTGATCAAGCGGCATTTTTGTGCCCATAAATCCGATCCGCTTGTAGCCTGCCGCGATAATCTCTTCCGCCATCTTGCGCCCCGCGCGGCGGTGGGAAATGCCGACACAATGGTCAATCGGTTCGCCATCGGTATCCATGATTTCGACCACAGGAATACCTGCCTGCCGCAGCATGGCTTGCGACGCCTCGGAATGTTCCAGTCCTGCAATGATCACGCCCGAAGGCCGCCACGAGAGCATTTCAAAGAGAACTTTCTCTTCTTTCTCGGGCAGATAGTCGGTCACGCCGACCACTGGTTGCAAGTCGGTATCTTCCAGCGTTTCGGAAATCCCCGAGAGCACCTCTGGGAAAACCATGTTGCCCAATGATGGAATAATCACCGCGACCAGATTGACCCGCTGCGAGGCAAGCGCACCTGCGATCTTGTTGGGGACATAGCCCAGCAATTTCGCGGCATCCTGTACTTTCTGCCGTGTCGCGGCACTGACGTCTCCTTTGTTGCGCAGCACGCGGCTCACGGTCATTTCACTCACCCCGGATGCTTCGGAAACATCGCGCAAGGTCAAAGGGCGTCTTGGTTTGTTCGTCAAATGAAAGGTCCTGTGTGTGGTTTCTTCTATTGTTAGCGGGGCTTTGTGACAAAAGCCAGAAGCGCATGAGAGTTGACCAATTCGGCAAAGCGATGCATTCAACACTTCGGGTGGTCCCGTGGCTCAACTGGATAGAGCAGCCCCCTCCTAAGGGGCAGGTTGCAGGTTCGAATCCTGCCGGGGTCGCCAAAACTGCCTGAAAAATATAACTTATTTACAGGGCGTTGTGCGGAAGCCTGCAGAAAGTCCCGCCAGCTTTCGCGCCGAATTCTGCTGAAACGGCGGAATTCTCGTACAAAACCTGTACAAAATTCGCACGTCTTTGCGCCTTTTGGAGCCTTCCAATGAGCTGGCGGGTCGCGAACACATGCGCGGAGCGCAAGTTCGGCAGTGCGACGCGTAAGCAGATCATCATGTTCTTGGCTGATAAGGCGAGCGATGACGGGTCCGGCATCTGGTGCTCCAAGGGGACGATCCAGCGACATACCGAGCTTGGCGAGACCACAGTCAAACGAACGGTGCGCGAGTTTTTGAAGGAAGGCATCCTGGTCGAGACCGGCGCGCGCACCTGCAAGAACGGTTTCACCGTCGTTTACCGGATCGATCTTGCCAAGGTTGAAGCCCTGGAACCGACCGCAGAACCCGAGATTGAGACGGGGGCCACAGTGGACCCCGTCCAGACTGGACCCGGAACGGGGGCCACTGTGGCCGGGGTACCGGGGCCACCACGGCCCCCAAACCATCCTAAAACCATCCTTAAACCACCAACGCGCAAGCGCGAGGCGGCGGCGGTTGAAGAAGCTGAGAAGATTTTGTCCGCCTATCCACCGGACCGGCTTCGCGGCAAAGCAGTCTGCCTGGCCCTGATCGAAGAGGCCGTGAAGGAAGGGATCCCACCCGAGGACTTGCGGCAGGCCGTGCGCTCCTACGCCACCGACAGCGTGGGTTTCACCCGCTCCAAGGTCTGCTTTTCCGACAACTGGTTTCAGTCGCGGCGCTGGCAGGCTTTTGTCGAGAAGCAAGCGGAAGACCGAGAAAAGACAGCTAAGCTGGAAGCCGATCACCACAAGCGACTGGCGTGCTGGATCAGTGATCGTAGCCCAATGTGCAAACACATCACGGCCAAGCAGATCGACGGATTGCTTGCCTCAAAGCTGGTGACACAGGCGCAAATCCAAGCCGCAGGCCTCAGATCATGACCGCAACCGATCCCACCGAAGAGCAAACAGCAAGGCGACCCATGTCATACGCTGGCGCTGCTGACACGGGACCTTGCGAGGGGCGGCAAGCCTCCCCTTCGAACCCCACCGGCGCGGGAAAAGCCCGCACCAAAGAGCTGCTGACCGAGACGTTCGTCTTTCGGTGCACAGCGGCAGAGAAGGCCCTGTTGCGCGCCAAGGCCGAGGCCGCAGGTCTGCCTGCTGCGACCCTGCTGCGCGAGGCCTTGGGCCTGACTGAGGCCCGCCGTCGCAAGCCCATCCCCCGCGTTGATCCGGCGCTGGTGCTGGCCGTCGGGCGCATCGGCGGCAACCTCAACCAGATTGCCCGCTGGCTGAACCGCGCGGTGCTGGCGGGCCAGGCCGACCTCGACGCCCTCACCGTTGCCCGCCGCCTGCTGACCATCGAACGCCAGCTTGCCCAGATCGTCGAGGCGTCGCGCCGATGCTGATCAAGTTCTTCCGCAACGGCAAAGGCGCGGGCACTGGTCCGGTCGGCTACCTCGTCGCGGATAAAGTGCTGGCCTATGACGACAACCGCGACCTGATCCGCGATGCTGAAGGCCTGCCCGAGACCATCACCCGCGACCCGTTGCCCGAGGTCCTGCGCGGCAATCCAGACCGCACAGAAGTCCTGATCGACGCCAGCCGCCACCAATGGACATACCGCGCGGGCGTTATCAGCTTTGCCGCCACTGACGCCCCGACCGATGACCAGCAGGCCGAGGTCATGGACGGGTTCGAGAGGCTGGCCTTCGCGGGGCTGGACCCTGAGCAATATGAGGTGCTTTGGGTCCGCCATCGCCACGAAGGCCGGGTCGAGCTTCACTTCTGCACGCCGCGCCTGGAGCTGACGACCGGCAAGAGTCTCAATATCGCGCCACCGGGCTACCAGGACGCCTACGACAGCCTGCGGGACGTGATGAACCAGCGCCATGGCTGGGCCGACCCCATGGACGTAGAGCGCGCCCAGGATGTCCGCGACACCATAGAAGCCCCGACCCGCGCCCAGGGCCGGGACGAACTGCACGCCTGGATACAGGACCAGATCGACCTTGGCCTGATCACAAACCGCGCTTCCATGGTCGACGGCCTTACCGAAGCAGGCTTCGACCTGCCACGCACCGGCAAAGCCTACATCACCGCCCGCGACCCCGAGACAGGCGAACGCTGGCGGCTGAAAGGAGAGATTTTCCATGAAGACTGGCAAGCCGACCCGGCTGAGCGAGAAGCTGAACGCGGAACTCGACACGATCCGGGCCGAACACGTCGCCTCGATCTCATCCCAGCTCAAGAGCTTCAGAATCGATTTGAAGAACATTGTGGGCGCCGCGCAGCATACCATCGCGAGCGATACGCGCCGCTTTCAGACCGAGACAGCGAGCATGTTCGAGCGACGGCTGAGCTCGGTCCGCCTCTGGCTGACGATCTCGCCCTGGCTGATCGCGGCGATGGTGCTGACGGGGATCGCTTCGATGATGGCCGCGAGCTTTTTCTGGACGGTGCATCTGACGCGCTCGGAACTGACGGAGCTGGGTCTGACACGGATCGAGCGGCCCGAGGGGACATGGCTGATCCTGGACCCATCGAAGACACGGCTGCGCACCTGCACGATGGGCGGTCAGAGCGTGACATGCATTCGGATCGAGGAGGACTAGATGACCCAACTGACAGCCTTGGAACGCGACTTGCTCGCCTGCGTAGAGCGGTTGGTGATGGCCTCCGAAGCCTCCGCGAAGGATTTGACTGCCTTGGAGACACGCTCGACCAGCAGGATCGAGAGGGAACTGGCTGGCTTGAAAGACTGCGTGGCCTTGCTCATTCGTTCACAAGCCGCATCCATGAAGGCCTTGAACGGATTGCTGAACGACGAGGCGAACTACAAGATGCTGGACGAGAACTTAGCGCAAAGCTTGAGCTTAGCGAAAGCCGCCGCCGAGAGATTGAGGGACAGCTAGACAGCCAGGAGGGGCATGCGGAGAGGGGGTTGCGGCATTGAGTTGTTGCCTCTGGGACGATCCATACAGCGTCAATAATTCTACACCTTCGCTATTTTTTTGCCAATTGGTCTTTTGGTGCTAGAGTGCAGGGGGGAGTTGTGGAGAGTTGAAATGCTTAGAACTGGGTTTAGGGTTCGTGGTTTGCCTCGCCCACCTTACATCAAGCGCGCAACGTTGTCTGGGATTGAGCTTGGACGCACGGTGAGTTTGGAAACGAATCCACCGTTTACGCCTGGATTCTTGGTTGGGGACCCTGGTGACGGTGTCACTAGATGTTTGGAAGAGCTCGCAAGTAGTGCCCCAAATGCGAATGAACGAGAATACTCTCTCATGGTTTCTGACCTAACCAAGCGCTCGGAATGGGCGCTAATGGAGTTCTTAGTTAAGCTAAGAAATGATGTAATTACATCCATCTCTGTGGCAGACCCTAGGAAACTACCAGACTATCATTTTCGCGGCTTTGGCTTTCTGGCGATCCTATACTGGTGTGTCGAATATAGCTGCGAAGGGCCGGAACCAGTGTTCGAGGACTCGCCTTATCTTGCGCGCTACAAGAAAGCGAAAAACCCGATCAAGGTACTTCTTACTGCTGGGTTGTCTGAATTCTTAGAGCTTGGGGGCCTGTTCTTCGACCTCGTAACAAGTGCAGTCGAAGAGTCAGTAGAAGAGCGCATCAAGAAAAACCTAAACGCGCTTGCTCGATCGAAGCTGCCGATCGGAGATGGCCCAGCATCCGAAATCCGCGACAAGCTGTCAAACCGAGAGGTGGTTTCTTCTGAAGCTATTCGTGAAGCACTGACCAAGGAGTTTTGTCATGGTTTTGCTCAGCTGTCAGCGGCATTTCCAGAGCGCACATTCCTTGGGTTTGTTGATGCGGTAGACATACTGGCTAGCGGTAGCGTCACCCGTGCGGGTATTCAGTTTCGTGATGAGTTCGCAGAGGTGTTTGTTTCGTTTGAATCCCAGGAAAATGCCAAGGTGCTCATGGGCGGTCGGGGCCAAGATCAGGAGATGATTAGTGAGCTCTTTCCGTCGGATTGGATGGTTCATCGCCTCAAAAGTATCACCGTGGAGGAGCTCCTAAAGAGCCTGCGGACCGTGCTACCTGCCAAGCAATACGACTCAATACAAGCGTTTGGCGCAAACCGGCATCCCGACTCAAAGATCGACCTCCTCGAGTTTGCCGATCACTGGGATCAGATGCAAAGGGGGCCAAGTGATGAATTGGTCTGATGTTTCGAGACAGGTCGATAGTGCGAATGTGTCACCTACTGAAGCTATAAGGCTTTGGTTCAAGTTGGCAAAGGCGGCCTTCGACAGAGGTGAGGGTGCTCGATATTCTTCGTTTTTGTCGGAGTTCGCCGCCAGACGAAAGGTGGATGTACCGCCTGATAGCATTGAGGAATTTGAACGCTTAGTTTTTCAGGTAGAGGGCGACCTCGACGGCCTGCATAGAGAATTGGTGGCAAAGAACCTCTCAGTGGCAATTGAAGCGTTTTCTGATCAAGAGAGTGACAACGCCAAGACCGTTGAAGCATTCAAAAGCATAGAAACTGAAGCATCTGGTGCAAGTCGCCAGAGTACCAACCCAGGTTATGTAGTTGGAGTAGTTGGGGGTGAACGGCGTTTTGGAAGCAACAGCTTGAAAGTCCTAGCTGAAGAAATCGTTGGCCTCACACTTCTCGAGGCACAAGAGCTGAAAACCATCCTCAAGGATGAGTATGGAATCGAGCCTGCCGCAGGTGGCGCTGTGATGATGGCAGGCCCTGCTGGCGACGCTGGCGGTCCAGCTGCTGAAGAAAAGACCGAATTTGATGTCGTTCTGAAGAACGCTGGCGCTTCCAAGATCAATGTGATCAAGGAAGTCCGCGGCATCACAGGTCTTGGCCTGAAAGAAGCCAAGGACCTAGTCGAAGCCGGTGGCAAGATTAAAGAAGGCGTTGGCAAAGACGAAGCCGAAGAGATAAAAGGCAAGCTGGAAGCAGCTGGCGCAGAGGTCGAGCTAAGCTAAAAAAAGAGCTTCGAAATACGCGTGCTATGCGGCAATAAGAGGCTCAATATCCGACACATCGATTTCCTTCGCCGCCAGTGCCATGTCGTAGTTCGTTTGCAAATTCACCCAGTAGGCCGGGGTCGTGTTGAACACACGCGCAAGGCGCAGCGCCGTGTCAGGCGTGATTCCGGTCGTGCCCTTGATCAACCGCTCGATCCGCGTCCGAGGCACGCCAAGACGCCGCGCAAACGCGATAGCTCCCATGTCCAAAGGATCGAGGTAAAGCTCCTTTAGGACTTCACCGGGGTGCATCGGGTCTTCAAGCAAGTTCATCAGCGTATCCTCTCAATGGTAGTCCACAATCTCGACATCGGCGGGGCCGTTCGGCGTCCAGACAAAGCAGATGCGCCATTGCCCATTGATCCGCACGGAGTGTTGCCCGGCGCGATCCCCTTTCAGTTCTTCCAGGTGGTTGCCGGGCGGGAACCGCAAGTCTTCGACAACAACCGCAGCATCCAGCGCCGAAAGCATCGCCCGCGTGCGCTTCACCAAGTCACCCGGGAAGCCTTTGCCGTACTTGCCTTGCACAGCGTTGGCGGCGAATTTGCCCTTGGTGCTTTGAATCATGAAGGTGGTGTATCATGCAAAGATACATGTGTCAAGGAGTGATACGCAATCAAGGCATTGCAGCTAATTTCCTCGGGTCTATTACCGTTTGGTGTCATTGTTCCAGCCTACCTGTTGCCATTCATTGCCATCGAACCAAACAGCACCTTCAGACCTTCTCCAGCAGGACTCATTGTTGACGCCCCTAGGCCATGTGTTGCGCTCTGCAATCATTACCCAAACTGGTTCAATTTGGCTCTCTTCTGCATACCGACGAAGTGTAGCCTCATCTATAACAACCGCTGTCCGATGACTCACTGGCCGTTGGGATTGAACAACTGTGTTTCCAGCACTGTCGATCCAGTACTGAGGTCCCTCGGAAGACATAGTCAGACCTAGTTCTTCCGCGAACCATTTTTGCGGCATGTAGTTTGTGAATCCTTCGGGCAGTGTTTTGTCGAGATGGCTTTCCCAATGGTAGTGAGCAACGGGGATAGCAAACTCACAGTCAGACGGTGCCTTCCAAATGTGCTGGTCAAATTTCACTGATTTCCAGGTCTCGCGCCAGAATGCCTCGCGCAAAAAAGGTCCATCAGTGAATTCTCGGGGTTGAAAGTCGTTAACACTCAGGCTCGCTTCGGCAGCAAGATATTCTGTGAAAGCCGTGGCTTTCCCTTTTCTTACAAACACACAGTAGAAGAACCTGAACTCTTCATACCGTTTGCCGTGGTCACCAGGTCGAGGTTTTGCGTAGTCCGCTTCCGCCAGATTGAATTCGTAGAGGACTAACCATCGTCTCTTGTTCTCATCCACGCGAACCAGTTTGTCCGAGAATGCTTGAGTGGGGTCTTCGGTGAACGGCCACTCTTTCAACTTTTCTTCGGCTACTTCCGGTAGCACGATCTGAGGTTCGGACATCCAGTCAATGTTGGCCTGCGATGAGGAGGGGTAACGGGTTGCAGTAGGCAGGATGGTGGGCTCGATGTTTCGGCGGAACTCATGATGGCTATACCAATACAGGTGTGGCCGCTCTGGCCAGCCTTCGAGGACCCAAAAATTGTCCGCCAACCTAGCTTGCAACTGATCTAGAGCGATGCGCTGATACTTTTTCCCTATGCGCTCAAGGTCGTTCTCATGGCGTGAGTAACTTCCTCCGTGCCCATCCTTTGGGAATAACTCTTCTGTCCATCCAAGTTCGTAGGCTCGCTTAGTAATCCAAAGACGGCACTGCTGAACGCTGATTGTCTCGTAGTCACCGTGGCCCGCTGCGTCGTTGAAATACTCATCAACCAATCGATTCCGTTCTTCTGCATCGAGCAGCTCGTTCAGTTCAGCAAGAGCGTCTTCCTTGCTGATTTCAGTATCTTTTTTCCCATTATCTAATCTGATGGTTTCCTCTTCCGCCTCAACGCCATCCCTATCGACAAACGTGCGTAAAATGATGTCGATTGGAACGATCGATGCCTGTTCGTAAGCCTCAAGCGCCACCACTCTTTCTGGATGAGGATCGATGATTTCAGATTTGAAACGGTCTTTCACTTCTGAAGCTGCGACGGGTTTGGGTTCCGAAAGTCGTGTGGTTAGGAAGCCACGCACTCGCCCCGGAATGCTATACTTGCCGTAGTCACCCCACTCACTCGACGCCGAAATGAAGATTGATTTACCGCCACGACTATCTGCGATTTTCTCAACCTGCTCTTTTGTCAGGCCGAATATAGGCTCTTCAGAGCCGAAAGGGTGATAACAATTTTCGAGCTTTGCACCCGCTTCCAAGGCGTTTTTGTGCGATGCGAGTTCGACGATCCCCAGAGCGTAATCCCTGGTAATCAGCGACACCGGCGGCGCACCTTCAGCAAAAGCCTTTGCGAAGACCAGGCTCGAGTATGTTCTCAGCCGCTCCACACTGGGATCGATGCAGCAGGCTCCAAAAGCTGCCGCATAGAGCCTTTCAACCACGTAGGGATCATTGCAGAAGTTCATCTCCTCAAAAACAAAGTCGAATACATCCGACCTGCTTAAGAACAGTGAGGTCAGCGCCTTAGTCGACCGATCCCGCAAAGTTATGTGGGATGCCGACAAGGACCATGCCAGGACCAAAGAAGCCAACTCCATGTGCCTAGCGTCGGTTTTACGCTCTTTTGTCGACATTGCCCAGGAGATGATGCGATCGATCTGGCTGAACTCGTCTCTGGACGCCCAGTTGATCCAGCGGGTCCAGTGACTGTCTCGTTCTGCCATCCCAAAGCTTTGCAGGTGCGTGTTCAGAAACTTCGCATTGTACGGATGATCAATTGTGATGGACACTTCCAGTAGCAAGCCTTGAGGGTCGATAGAGTAGCCGTCCAGAGCGTTCAGGAGGTCTTCGGCGTCATTTGTGAATGCGTCCAACTTTCTCCATTTGAAGCTTTCGGCAAAACCCTGTTGAAGCGTGCCGTCTTCCCAGTGTCTTTCCCAGTCAGGCACCTCGGTTGCGAACTCCGTGCCGAGTTTTTCTGGGTAGATCGTCGACAATGCGCCTACAAGTCCAGCGTACTCGTAGCGAATTTGGCTCGTAAGTTCGCCGTCGTAAAAGAGGAAGTTCAGCGGCCCTCCTGGCTGAAATTCCGCCCCCAATTGCGACCGAGTGTTCTGAATCCCCATCCGCTCAAGGAGCATCCGCCCCAGTCTAGTGATCGACCACGAATTGGTGCGAGCGGAAGCCCTAGCGGCAACTGCTTTTTCGGCCAACGCGTCTGCCATAAGGTAGTCCTGAAAACGTTGAAAGGAGAACCTGATAAGCTCAGAAGGGGGGTTCAGCGGATCGATGTTCTTCGAGTAAGGAGGCGGATCGCGACGGAGCAGACTCGATTGAATGAATACATCCAGCCATGATTTGCCTTCCGGCGCTTGGCGGCTGCCGAACTGCTGGTGTGCAAGGTCACTGGCAATTTCAAATTCAACGAAATCTTGCCCATCGACTGCCATGGTAGTCGCTATGCGTTGCACGAATTTCTTTAATGACGATGACAAATCTTCTGGTCGAACAGAGCGCACACCAGTTCTGGAGGCGATCCCATGGAGGTAAAATGCCATCAACTCTGAAACGCCCTGCAAACCTCTTGGAAATTCTGACTCACCTCGTTCAAGCAGTGCTTCGCTTGTGCTTTTCAAGAAGAGAGGGTTGGTGAATTCGGGGGAGAGCCAGGGCGTGTTTGGTCGAGATATGCCCTTGTTGTCCAAGTATTGGATTGCGGCGCGTTCACGTTCTTCAAGGCTGAAGAAGCCTTGCATGCTGAAGGCGGGCACGGTTTTTAGTAGGTTTTCAGGAATCGCATACCTTGAGTAGACATCTCGGCAAGAAAAGACGGCAGCGATATACGGATATGGTCGTAGTGCATCGACGACTTGAGGTATCCAGTGCATCCAGTAGGTTGAGCCTGCTCCTTCGTTGATTGCGTCAAAGAAAAGTAGAGTTCTTTGCCCTTTCCTTGAACCGGCTGCGTCCAGAATACCAAGAATTTCGTCTGAGGTATTTGCTTTAAGCCCCAAGAGGCCGCCGAGTTGCGGCCAAAATGGAGCGTCAGACAAGTCTTGACCCAGAATAACGACAGTCGGCAAACCGTCTTGAACACGTTGTGATGCGGCTTGTCCTAGAGAATGGGATTTGCCTGAACCGGCTTCGCCAAGCACTATCGCAGACTTAGCTGCTTCTGCAGACCAGTCACGTTGCCTGAGCGCATCGTCCAGCGTGGCAACGGCCGTCTGAAGCTTCCTCAAGCTATCTTTAACAACCTTGAACTCCTGCTTTTCGGCCTCCTCTAGGCTTTTGCTATCGGTAGTCGAAAATGGTCGTTCTAACTTCCACGCAAGCTTGTGCAGCTCATCCAGCGTTTCTTTGGCCTTTGCCAAATTCCACTTTATCGTTGGTTCCTGATCGATGAGCACCTGCATCTCAACAAGTTCTGACCAGAGTGAATTCGCTTCTGCTAAAACCTTGGGGTCTGGTTTCAAAGATGTTGTGGTAAACTCGATTGACGGAACTCTGTTGCTCGCCAAGAAAATAAAGGCATCTTGAAGACGAGCCCGCGATTTTGGTCCTCTGACGATAGCGTCGAACATTGCTTCAATTGATACTTCGACATGGTCTTCAGGGTTGAAACGATCGTCTAGTTTTAATACCGCCGCCGCGACTTGACTACTAAACCACGCGTCGTCGAGGACATCGCCACCGAACCAAAAGCGCTGTAAGGCGAGATTATCGTTGACGAGAAGCTTGTCATTGAGAACCGTCGCGCCCCAACATTCGAACTCAATCGAAATGGAACTCTTGTCCGCCAGCGCTTTCCAAGCCGCAACGCGATCATCCCATTTTTCTTGTTGTGACTTGCCCTTCGCTTTTGGACCCCGCTTGGGCGTGAAGTCGAGCGGCAGAGCAAACACATATCTTTTGAGTTCCGGATGGGTCTTCAGCGCTTGCTCAACGGATTTGTCCATTTGCGTCCACTGGGTATCCCCAAGGGCTTCAAAGAACTTTGACTGGTAGCCGACCTTGTCGCCGTTTTTCAGCATCCAGATGGCCTCGACTCCACCGTCTCCGCCTCTGCCATCGTTCGGCTGGAATTCGTACGCATTTTCCGGCGGTTCTCGTCGCGCCAAAATCTTTATCAGTGCCTCAAAAGAGTCGCGCTTGCCCGTTTCGAATCCATGAATTTTTTGAAGATCAATCATCGCTCTTGCCGCCGAAAATACTTAAAAAAACTTCCAAAATTCACTCTTCCAGCATCCGGAAAGCCCTTTGCTCGAGAAAGGTCTCAATCGTGTAAGTGGCAAGGAAATGTTGGCTTAGTCCGACAGGTTTGAGAAGCCGTTGCTCCACTACTGCGCAAACGCCCATGATTGCAATGCCAATGGCCACCCAAACCAAAGGCGTGAGGGAAAGACTCTCTGAAGGGAATGCCCAGAATAGCAGCGGAACGGCAATGAATGGCAAGCCGAGCAGGCTAAAGTAGCGGACCTTTTTCAGTTTAAGCTCTAGAGTCTCTGCGAGATGTTTGTGTTCCTCCGCGATTTGACCTTCCCAGGCCAGAAACTCGTCTTCCAATTGTCCTCGAAGGTAGTGACCGCAGCGGCAATAATCCCTCGTGAGGTACTCCATCTGCTCGCAACAGGCGCACCTGAACGCGTTGATTCCAGGCGCATTGGGTCTTGTTGGATCACGTCGAATTGGTTTTTCGCTCGGAGCGAGAGCGTGTTCTTCTAGAAATCGATCCACGCGATCTGACATCGACATCGTTCGCGGCTTCAGCACGTGGACATTCGATGGCAGCTGACCGTCGGACATCATGCGACTAGACCCAAGATGCGATCTACTCGTTGCGTGTCGGGCGCATTTTCGGTCGGATTCAAGGTGTCCTGATTGAGGAACTCAGCGAAGAGGAAATCGATTGCGTCCCACTTTTTCTCATCTGGTACTGATAGGCCGCGTTCGTTGATCCGATGCTCTACGGCCATACCGACCCTGCGATAGGCACGGGCCATTTCACGTTCACGCCGAGTCAATCCAGGCTCTACGTCGCCTTCCAGCACCCAAAGCGGGTCTGCCTGGAACTCTTGGAATACCTTCAGGAGCAGCGATCCGGGTAGGTCGCGTTCGCCCCTTTCATAGTACTGATATGCGCTCCGGCTGACGTGTAGGCGCTCTGCCATCTCTTCCTGAGACAGTTTTTCTTGGCGTCTTATCGCCGACAATCGATGTCCCAGACCTTCAACAGTCATTCGCAACCTTAAAATTAGTTGCACTGACCACAAATATGGTCACATATATAAATTATGACCATAATACGCGGCTATGCGCTTGTTTCTTACATGCTGAGCGTACTTTTGTTTCATCCTGAAGGCAAAACAGAATCGTTTGCTTCGTTTTGTGGTCGAGACAGCCAGAGGTGACGCATGACGAAACTCCTTGAAACACCGAAAGAACTTGCTGAGCGCGTCGGCATTCCTGTGACCAACGTTCGCTACCTGATCCGTGAGGATATGCTGGATCACATCTACACCGCGCCTGGGAAACGGAATCCGAAAATCCTAAGCGGGGCTTGGGAGAAGTATGTGACCCAGTTCACGGTCAAAGCCGAACCCAAAGAAGCAAGCTCGCGCAGGGAGGGCTGATCCATGTCTAGTCAAGACGCTGCTGACGGTTCTCAAATCCTCGAGCTTGGGAAAACACCCGCGCAATGGGTCGAGGTGATGTCTGGCATGGGGATCGACATCTCCGAGAGAACGCTGCGCGAGCGCGCCAACGACACCGGCGCATTCTACCGCCTTGGGCGAACCATGCTGATCACGCCCGCGCAGATCGATAAGATTTTTGAAGGAGGCCAAGCATGCCGCTCCAAATCTACAAGAGGGGTCGCTTCTACTGGGCAAAGGGCTGGGTCGAGTACAACGGCAGGCCAATCGCAGGCCCATACCGGCGAAGCACTAAGGCATCTACAGAAGCAGGCGCACGGGACTGGATAAACCATGAGACGGAGCTTCAGATACGTCGACACGTGGTTGGCGATGAACCGAGCAAGACATTCTCGGATGCAATCATGCTCTATAACGCCTCGCCGAAGACTGCGAAGCAATTGATCCCGATAGTCGAAGAGATTGGCGACATGCCGTTGGGCGCGATCTCTGGTGCGCTCCTGAAAGGTCTTGGCCCAAAACTTAAGCCTAAAGCCTCGACCGATACTTGGTGGCGCGAGATTGTGACCCCGGCGAGTGCGGTTATCAACAACGCACACGAGTTGGAAGGCACTCCGCTGATCAGAGTAAAGCCTTACGATAAGTTCGAGCGCATCGCCCAAGACAAGCGACGCGGGAAGATCAGTCGAATTGAACGCAAACCAGCGGACAAAGAATGGATCGAAGCCTTCTGCCGTGCCGCTGATCCTTACAACGCCGCCTTGGTCCGCTTCATGTTCGAGACGGCGGCTCGGATCGATCAGGCGGTCTCAATTGAGCCTGACGATCTGCGGCCCGCCGAGAACAAGGTCAGGGTAAAGGCGCAGAAAGGTCATCCGGAAAGTTGGATCACTGTCTCGCCGCAGATGATGGATGAGCTATTGGCCCTACCACCAAAGCGCCCAAAGAACCGGAAGACCGGCAGGTTCATGAAACCGCGTGTGTTCGGTTACGGAAGCTCAACGGGTTACAACACGCGCTGGAAGACGATCTGCAAGAGCGCGGACATTCCATACCTCTCAGCGCACCCGGCAGGACGGCACGGGTTCTTCACTGAATTGGTCGTCCGTCAAGGCGTCGATCCGGTCACTGCAGCCAAGGCTGGCCGCTGGTCCGACCCCAATTTGCCTATGCGCATCTATGCCCACGCAGAGACGGACGAGGCCGATGTCAGAGCTCGTTTTCGTACAAACCACGTACAGGCGGACACTGTACAAACACTTAAGAGCAAGAAATCAAAGAAGGAATAGCGCTATGAACGGTTCCCTCCTAAGGGGCAGGTTGCAGGTTCGAATCCTGCCGGGGTCACCATTATTCACTTGGCTACCTGTGTTTGCGGAACAGCTTTTTGTTCAATGCCACGAACCGGTCGATGGGCCATGTCCAGAACGACGGGTCTTTGGCCCGCAGGTAGATATAGCCCAGCCAGCTGGCCAATGCCGCGCCGATGACGTCGACGATCAGGTCGCCCATAGTGTCTTGCAGCCCTGATTTCTGCATGTTCAGCCCGAACCACTGGTCCATTGCGAATTCAAAGATTTCCCAACACGCACCCACAGTTACCGCTAAACCGAATGCCATCAGACACATCGCCCATGGCGGCGCGGCAAAACGGTCGCCCTCGAACATCATCAACACAAAGATGAACCCCACCAGTCCAAAGCCGATCGCGGATGAGCCGTGTAGCGCAATATCCCACCACCAGAACCGCTCATAAAAATCAAAGGCTTCACCCATAAAGATCGAGGCGATCACAAAGACAGTGACGGCAGTGACAAAAGGCAGTGGCAAGGTAATGTCGAGCCTGCGGGCAAGGAAAAGCGGCGCCAGTGCCAATGCCAGCGTTGCAAGAGCGACAAATGTGAGTGACCAGCGCCCTTCATACGCAGCCGCCGCCGCTGCCAGAATCAAGAGGGCCCAAAGGCCTCGGACCAGATATCCTTGTTGGTGCAGTTCCAGTCTCACACAGTCGCCCTCTGTTTTTATTGTATTTCCTATATATATGACGCTCATGTCACACCCCCGCAAGAACCGCACCCTCCGGCTGGCCAGTTACAATATCCGCAAGGCGCGCGGTCTTGATGGCCGCCGTGATCCCGGGCGCGTGATTGACGTGATCAACGCGCTGGACGCGGATGTGATCACCCTGCAGGAGGCCGACCGCAGGCTTGGCGACCGGCCGACCGCAATTCCAACAAACATGATTGCGCAGGCCACCGATTTTGATGTCGTTCCGCTGGCCGCCAATGATGTCAGCCTTGGCTGGCACGGCAACGCGGTTCTGGTCCGGCGCGGTATTGCCGTGAAAACGGCCTGCCAGATTGATTTACCGGGTGCAGAGCCGCGCGGCGCTGTGTCAGTCACGCTTGAGAACGGTTTCACAATCATCGGGGTGCATCTGGGATTGCTCCGCCGGTCCCGCCGCCGCCAGTTGCGCGCTATCGTGGCGGGGTTAGGCCAGAGCCAGAAGGTGGCCATCATCGGTGATATGAATGAATGGGCCGTGACACGCGGCTTTGAGGCGCTGAATGAGGGCTTTGTCCTTCATAGCCCCGGTCGGAGTTTTCACGCCGCCCGTCCGATTGCGGCACTGGACAGGCTGGCGCTTTCCCATGGCCTGACGCTGGGCGATGCAGGGGTTGATCAGAGCCCGCTTGCGCGGATGGCCTCGGACCACCTGCCGATCTGGGCAGATATTTCCTAAGCGCAGACCCCAAAGCTATTTCGAGAACATCACCGGCAGCTTGGCATCGCGAAGCAGGTGCCGCGTTGCGGCGCCGATCACGAAATCATAGGCCCGCGAATGACCGAATGCGCCTGTGGCGATCATATCCGCGCCCATCTCAAAGGCTTCATGCGCAAGGATATCGGGCACTTTTTCAGCATCTTTTTCCCGATGCACAATCTCGACACCGGGACCGTGCCGGCTCAGTGCGGTAGCAAGATCAATGGCGGCATGATCTGCCAGCGTGTTGCTAGGAGGTTTACCAACGCGCACAACACGCACACTTGCATCCGCACCAACCACGTTCATCATGTCATGTACCGCCCGTGTCGCCTCACGGGTATCGCTCCAGCCCAACAAGACAGTCTCGCCCAGCTTTTCGGCTGTGTAGTCGCGCGGAATAACAAGCACGGGGCGTCCGCACTCTTTGATCACCCGCTCTTGCAGGTTGTTGATCAGCGGCCGGTCTTCACCGTCCTCTTCTTGCGCCATCACGACCAGATCGACAAAGCGCGCATTGGTGATGATGCTATCGGCAAGAAAGCCGTTCTCGCTGCTGACTTGCCGCCACTCGGTGGGGAAATCTTCGGATTTTGCGAAGCTGTCGAAGATATCTTTCACCTCTTTGGCGTGCGCCTTTTGGCTGGCAATAAAACTCTGATAGCTCACTTCGGGGATATGGACTGCAATGCCGGGGTAAACCACCAGCGATTCCGTAACAAAAAGCGCAATCACATGGGCATTGTCCCGCCGTGCAAGAACTGCGGCGGACCGCAACAGCTCTGCCGCCGAGGCTGTGCTGGTCAGGCAAACAAGGATGGTGCGCAGGGTCATGAGATATCCTCCGGTTCAGCTGCCGCATCCGGAACATCCGGCGCGACAGGCTACGATGGTCTTTGCGACGCATTGATGCGTCACGACCTTTCTAGCGGGGCCAGTGCATCATGCTTTTGACATTGCTCAATCGCGCAGGTCATGCGGCATCTGTTTCAATCGTGCAGAAAAAAACCGAGGTCCGCGCCCGTTTGCGCGGCCTCGGCAGTCATGGGGGAACGCGGGACTAGTCGCTGTCGCCCTGCGCAATCGCACGCAAGGCGATCGGTTTGAGAATAACAACAGTGTTCACATGGTCGATCGCAATGATCTGGGACTTGCGCAATTGGGTGAAAGTACGGCTGATGGTTTCGGTCGTGAGGCCCAGAAAATCCGCGATATCGGCCCGCGTCATGGGCAGGGCGATTTGTGTAAACTCTCCTAGCGGTTCGCCGACGCGGGCCGAAAGCACCGTCAGGAAAGAGGCCAGCTTTTCAATCGACGATTTGCGGCCCAACATCATGAAATGGTCCTGCATCCCGCTGATTTCGCGCAAAGCGGCCCGCAAAAGGCGCAGATGCAGTTCCGGATCACCCTTCGCGCTTTCAAGATCCGACCGTCGGTGCACGATCAATGTTGTCGGCACAAGCGCGTCGCAATCTGTGTGATAGCGCCCGTTACTGGGGAAACCAACAGTATCTCCGGGATACCCAAAGGCGATGACCTGCCGACGTCCGTCTTCCATGATCCGGGTCAGACGCAAAACCCCGCTGGCAACTTCGTAGATCAGGTCGGCAGTGTCATCTTCGAGGAACAGGTGCTTGCCCGGCTTGATCGTTATCGTCGCGTGTCGCGCGATGGATGATTTGCGGGCTGGAATGACGGCTGTGTCATCATTGAAATTGGGCGAGGAGGTGACGTACATGGCAGCTTCCTTCTGTGCGATGCACGACACTTGCGCGGTCTTCGTATCGTCCATACCGGAGGTTGCGTATCAAATTGTATCAATTTGTATCAAAGCCATAAATAGGCTATGTTCACTGGTGCCGAGCCCTTACTTTCCACTGTAGAAAGGAACGGAGGCCGTTCATGAAAAATGCTGTCATCCTTGTCGTCGATGATGATCCAAAGATCAGGACCTTGCTGCGCCGGTGCTTTGAAGGCGAAGGCAGCGAGGTGTGTGAGGCGGGCGACAAGGCAGCCACGCTTCAGGCGCTTGCTGCGGGTCGGTTTGATCTGGTGACGCTGGATCTTGATCTGGGCACCGATGACGGTTTGGACGTGGCCAAGGCCATCCGCCAGACGTCCACTGTTCCGATCATCATGGTGACGGCAAAAAGTGATGTGATTGACCGCGTCGTCGGGCTTGAGATTGGTGCAGACGACTATATTTCAAAGCCGTTTCATCTGCGTGAAGTGATTGCGCGCGTCAAAACAATCTTGCGCCGGTCAAAACGCACGGCCCAGCCGGCAATGATGCCGCCCGATAGCCCGTGTTGGGTGTTCGACGATATGGTCGCCATACCTGCAGAGATGAAACTGTTGGACCGCAACCATGATCTGGTCGAACTCACGAGCGGCGAGTTTACGTTGCTAGAGGTCTTTTTGCGCCGCCCGAAACGCGTGCTGTCGCGCGAACAACTGATGGATCTGACAGGCGGGCAAAGCTATGCGCCGCTTGACCGCACCATCGACAACCAGATTGCCCGCCTGCGCAAGAAGATTGAACGCAACCCCGCTTCACCACGGTTGATATCAACGATCCGCGGGATCGGATATTCGTTCACATGCGACGTCAGGGACTGTGACAATCATCCACCATCGAACAGGGCGGACAACGCATTGGCAAGCTCTGACTGACGGTAGGGTTTGCGCAGAATTTGCAGGTTTGTGTCGGTGTTTTTGGCGTTCAGGATGTCTTTGCCATAGCCAGACGTCAGCAGAATACGGATGTTCGGATAGGTTGCCACGATATGCCGCGCAAGCGCGAGGCCATCCAGCTCCCCCGGCATTACAAGATCGGTAAATACCGCGTCGATCGTGTCTTTCTGACGCAGTATTTCGGCAGCATCATCGCCGGACCCGCATTCATCAACGACGTATCCCAGCTCCCTGAGGCGCGCGACAGTCAGACGGCGCACTTGTGGGTTATCCTCAACCACCAAGACGGATTGCCCGCGCGCGGCATGGCGGCGGATGCTTTCTCCGGCGGTTTGGCGCAGGGCGGGGGCTTCACCCAAGATCGGAAAATACAACGCAACCGTCGTCCCAAGGCCAATTTCGCTGTAGATCGCGACATGCCCACCGCATTGCCGCACAAAGCCATAGACCATCGCAAGCCCAAGCCCGGTACCGCGCCCGATAGGTTTGGTCGTAAAGAACGGCTCGAACGCTTTTTGTTGCGTGTCCGGTCCCATGCCGATGCCGGTATCGGTCACAGAAATACGGACATAGTGGCCCTGTGCCACGTCAAGTTCTTGCGCCACATAGGTGTCATCTATCAGGATGGTCTCTGTGCGGATAATCAACTTGCCGCCATCAGGCATCGCATCACGCGCGTTCAGCGCGATATTGATCAGGGCTGATTGCAACTGCGTTGTATCGGCCAGAACAACAGGTAACGTATCGCCGCGCTCAAAGCTGATGTCGTACTGCGGATCAAAGGTGCGCCGGATCAGGACCGTGGCTGCATCACAGGCCTCATTCACGTCGATAGGGTCGCAATGCGTCATTGTCGTACGTGCAAATGCGCTGATCCCTGCAGTCAGTTCTGCACCCAAATGCGCCGCTTCGGCCGCATCGGACAGGATTGCCTGATTGTCCTCACCGTCGATCCTCGCCTCCAACAGTTCAAGATTGCCAATAATTACGGTCAGGATATTGCTGAAATCGTGACTGATCCCGCTCGTCATCTGACCGATCGCATCGACGCGGGCGGACCGCGCCAAGGCATCCTCGGCGGCCTTGCGTTTGCTAAGGTCGTGCAGGATCGCGATAAAATAGGTCTGTCCTGCCTGCGCAGCCTGCCCGATGGACAAATGCAACGGAAAAGTGGTGCCATCGCGCCGCAGTCCTTCGACGGCCCGCCCCAATCCGATAACCCGCGCAATGCCGGTATTGAGATAGTTTTCCATAAAGCCGTTATGCCGATCCGCAAGCGCCTGTGGCATCAGGATGTTCACGCTCTTGCCGATCAATTCCGCAGGATCATGGCCGAACAGACGCCCGACCGCAGGATTGGCCTGCATGATGATACCCTCGGCATCACTGACCAGAACCGCATCCGGCATTGCATCAAGCAGGGCCATGAATAAAAGCGCATCGCGTTGGTCATCGCTCATCAAGGTCTGCCTTTTTACCATGAAGTGTGCAGCCAGAGTGCCCCCCATTATTGAGATAAATCAACTGCATCCCGCGCTGTGCCCGTAGATTGCCCGAAACTCACGGGAGAAACGGCGATGAAACCACATAAAACGTGGATTGTACTGGCGGATTCCAAACACGTGCGGATTGCTGTAAATGATGGCCCCGGAAAGGGCATCTACGGCCGCAGCACCAAAGGGCTGGAAGCGCCGCCTGTCACCGAATTATCCGATGCTCCGGGCATGACCACCGCGCCCGTTGGGCCAAACCGTGGCAATATCTCTGACCCCGATTTCAAAGGGCTCGCGGCAGCGGCCTTTGCCGCTGACATTGTGTCCCATCTCGCGGCTGCGCTTGACCAAGACGAATTTGAACGCCTTGTTCTTGTGGCCTCGCCCGCCATGCTGGGTATCCTGCGCAAATCGCTGACGCCGAAAGTCAAATCTGCTTTGCGCGCCGAGCTGCCCAAAGACCTGACACATATCCCGCTGACGGAACTTCCTGATCATCTGAGTGAAATCATGCTGGTTTAGGCAACAACCCCGCACCCGTTTCAAGCGCGCGCCATCAAAGTTGACACATATCAACGCCGTTTTCGCCGTGATGCGCTAGAATCCATGCAGCAAGCAAACAAGGGGGACCTATAATGTCGAAATCACAGAAAGAGACTGCCGCCGACGATACACTGCTGACAATGGGTAAGGCATGGATGAAGCAATTCGAAGATGCGGGCCTCTATCCCTTGGGGCTGATGCATACCGGATGGTTTGACAAGGTTGCAGAAATCAACACCGAGGTTGCAAATTTTATCGCCGACCGGATCCGCGAAGATGCCAAAACCCAAAGCGAACTGATGAAGTGCAAGTCCGCCGAGGAATTGCAGAAAGTGCAGATGACTTTCCTGGAAAAAACCTATGCCCAATACACCCTTGAGACAGGCAAGCTGATCAAGATGGGCATGGATATGATGCCGGTCGTCGAGGGCCAGACCAAGCACACCCCCGTCTAGACGAAATTCGTAGCCAGCAGAGCGAAATTTGCTCCGTCCAGTTAGACTGGGCGGGGCTATTTCCGCGAGGATCTGGCCCGCGCACCTGCCTAGAGCTTGTTCAACGGCACTTTGAGCATCTCGTTGCCGTCCTGATCTTTCGGCACTTCGCCCGCACGCATGTTGACCTGTAGCGATGGAATGATCAGGCGCGGCATATCCAGCGTCGCATCGCGTTCTGTGCGGAATTTGATGAACTCGTCGCGCGTCTTGCCGCGTCCTACGTGGATATTATGGGCCTTTTCCTCGGCAACAGTGGTTTCCCACTTAATATCGCGGCCATCGGGGCCGTAATCATGGCACATGAAAAGACGCATATCATCGGGCAGGGCCAGCACCTTTTGGATGCTGTCATAAAGCGTGCCCGCATCACCACCGGGGAAATCGGCACGTGCGGATCCGCCATCGGGCATAAAGAGCGTGTCACCGACAAAGCAGGCATCACCGATCACATGCACCATACAAGCAGGCGTATGCCCCGGCGTGGCAATGACAAAGGCCTGCATATTGCCGATCTGATAGGTGTCGCCTTCCTTGAACAAGGCATCAAACTGCGATCCGTCGCGCTGGAATTCCGTGCCTGCATTAAAGATCTTGCCAAAGGTGTCTTGCACCACGGTGATCTTTTCACCCACACCGATTTTGCCACCCAGTTTGTCCTGGATATAGGGCGCCGCGCTCAGATGGTCGGCATGGACATGGGTCTCGATGATCCAATCCAGTTTCAGGTCACGCCGCTCGACTTCTGCGATCAGCGCATCGGCGTTGTCATAGGTCAGACGGCCTGCGGCATAGTCGATGTCCAGAACGCTATCAATGATGGCACAATGATCACCGTCAGGTTCCGACACGACATAGCTGATCGTATTTGTCGCCGCGTCAAAGAAGGGCGAAACATGGGGTTTGATCGTCATATCAACAGGATAAGTCATCAGTTTCTCCTCATAAATACATTACGATATTGGAATATATAGATGGCTCATTGCCTTCATTGATCGAAATCAATCCTACCCCATACATTTGCGGCAGGTGACGGCGTAGGGCACGGCATCCAGACGCTCGGGGGAAATGTCATCACCGCATTCGGCGCAAATGCCATAAGTGCCTTTCGCAATCCGTTTCAGCGCATCGTTCAAAAGCCCCACCTCTTTTTGATTGCTCAGGCCAAGGCTGCTCAGCACTTCGTCGTCTTCAAGATCAATGGCCTGATCCTCGAGATCGGCAGGAAGGGGCTGATCAAGATCGTCGGAAATCTTCCGCATATGTGCGGTCAACTCTGCAATCCGGCCTTCGATCTTTGCTTTGCGTTCTTCAAGTTTCACCTGCCTATCCTTCCATTGCTACAGGGTCAGGCGGACGAATTCCGCCGCCAACCAAGACCCCCCAGCTATGTCAGCTTCGCCTTCGCAGTGCTTTGATTTTGATCAATTCCGGCCCGGTGCTATGCGCTACCACTTGCGCAGGAACCTGATGGAAAGGAATTGTGATGGGCCGGATGATCCATGTCTTTGAACGCACCACCCATGAGGCGCATGAATGGGTGAACGATCTGGCCGGACGCACCGGCTGGACCAACGAACGCGAGGTCCTGCGCTTGCTGCGGACCGTACTTACCAAAATTCGCGATCATCTTCCGGTCGATGAAATGGCACAGTTTTCAGCGCAACTCCCGATGCTTGTGCGCGGCATGTTCTTTGAAGGCTGGCAGCCAAAACTGACGCCGGTTCAGGAACGCCACGCCGCGGATTTCATCGCAGCGGTCGATGCGCAGGTCGGCGATGTGATCGACTATCAGGGATCAAAAGACATCAAGGCCGTTTTTAACGTGATCAATGCCCATATTTCGCGTGGCGAGGTAGAAGATGTTCGCGCATGCCTGCCACAGGAGCTGCGCGATTTGTGGCCCGTACCATAGGGCGGCCGCACTCATTCCATTCACCCCACCCGTGCGGCAACCCATGGCAGCGCCTGCGGCAAGAGCGCCTCAAGCGCCGCTTGGAAGCTGCGTGCAATTGTGTCGGCCTGATCATTGGCAACCGGAAACACCGTAGCAAAGCGCTGCGTGCCCAAAACCCTTTGGTCGCGGTCGCGCAACACAGTCAGCTCAAACGACACCCGCGCCACAAAACGGCCATCTGTTTGCCGGTCAACGCCGAAAGCATCCATGCGCGTCAGCAGCACCGCATCGGGCACAGGCCCCGCCCCTTGTGCGCCCACAAAGCCGATCTGCCCACTGGATGCGATTGACTGGATCATCACCGTCTGGAACATCTTCGGTACAGTATCGGCCCAGCGTGCATCGGGCAGGTAGGTCACAGAGAGCGGATCCTGCTTGATCAATATCCGGTCAGTGGCAATCGCGGCAGGGGCGCTTGGCTCAAGCACAAGCAGCGTCCGCGATGAGCGCCTTGTCTGAGTTGCGATGCTGACAGGCTGCAAAGCATAGGTATCGCGCGGGGTGGCCGCATCATTAAGAACGCCGAGTGCCGTGCAGCCCGGCAAGGCAAGTGTCGCCAACATAAAGGTCCGTCTTGTCAGGGTCATCGGTCTTACCTCCGGTATTCGGGAACGCGGTTGTCCAAAACAAAACCTGCAGGGTCTTGGTTGATACGGCGTATCAGGTCGTTCAAAGCGCGGACGGCGGCGCGCGCTTCACCACCCAAAGCGCCAAAGTCGCGCATGCCGGGGCTGATCGCGGCAATCGCGCCACGCGCCTCGGCAACGCCGGCGCGCAGATCAGCCATGATTGCGGGCACATCATCTGTCACAGTGGCGACAGTGCTGGCCAAATCGGTCAACGCGGCACGGGTGTCTGCCAAGGCAGGGCCCAAGTCATCCACCATCAAACCGTCTGCGCGCATAAAAGCCTGATCGGCACTGGCAAGCGCGGTATCCGCATTGCCCAATGTGGTGCGCAGATCATCAGCCAAGGGCGCAAAATCGTCAGTGACCAGCGTATTGATCGCTGCAATCGCGGCGTTGGCCTGTTCAATGGCAGGCCCGAGATTTTCAATGGCGGTGTTCGCATTACCAAAGGTTTCAGTGATCGCGACGAAAGACCCGTCAGCGGCGTCCAGCGTCGCCCTTGCGCTATCTCCTACGCCGTCGAATTCAGCGACAAAACCGGTGACCTGTGCGGTCGCCGCGCGCAGTGTTTCGGAAATATCAGAGAAATCCGCCAGCGCCTGTTCCAATCCGTCGGTCGCATTATCGACGTTTTCCAGAATACTGCGCACACGGTCCTGATTATCAGGCCCTGTCAGCTGCTCAAGCTGCGAGACAATCCTGGCCGCATCCGCGATCAGATCGGGTGCGCTGCTGACAAGTGACTGAAAGGTGGATTGCCGCGACGGGATAATCGGAATCTCTTCTCCATCCGGCGGGATGACCGGCGCGCCGGGCGCACCGCCTGACAGCGCAATATAGGCCACGCCTGTCACACCCTGCGATTCCAGCCGCGCAATTGTATCGACGGCCACGGGGGTGGTGGCATCAATTTCGACCGCGACATAGGCCTTGCTGGGGTCGTCTTCCCAGATGCGAATGCCCGTCACCCTGCCGACAGAGACCCCGTTGAACAGCACCTCTGCGGATTGATCCAAACCCGACACATTATCAAAAAGCACGCCATATTGCGCGTACTGCCGGTCGATCTGGACGCTGGCCAACCATAGGAAGAACCCCAGACCGCCCAGAATCCCCAGCAAGGTAAACAGGCCGATAATGATAAAATTCGCACGGGTTTCCATCAGATGGTTTCCTTTTGTGCCAAAGCAGCGCGGGCGCGCGGGCCTTTGAAGTAGGCCTGTACCCACGGGTGATCAACGTCCTGCATTTCCGCCATGGTCCCCGTGGCCAGCACGCGGCCTTCGGCCAGAACAGCAATACGGTCACAGATTGCATGCAGGCTATCAAGATCATGCGTGACCAGAAATACCGTCAAACCCAAGGCGCGGCGCAATTGCGCAATCAGCGTATCAAAGGCTGCTGCACCAATCGGGTCAAGTCCGGCCGTCGGTTCATCGAGAAAGACAATCTCGGGATCAAGAGCGATGGCGCGTGCAAAGCCCGCCCGCTTGCGCATCCCGCCGGAAAGCTCTGAGGGCAATTTTTGCAGCGCGTCATCAGGCAGGCCCACCATACGCACCTTGATTGCGGCCAGCGCCGCGCGGGTTTCGGGCGAAAGCGCGAGCTGTTCACGCATCGGCGCTTCGACGTTTTGTTGCACATTCAGCGATGAAAACAGCGCGCCGTCCTGAAACATCACACCCCAGCGGCGGCGCAGGCGGCGATAGTCCTCGGCGCTGGTATCGCGGACGTTTTCGCCAAAGACGGTAATCTGGCCGTCAGCAGGCTTCAGCAGCCCCACGACGGCACGCAGCAGCACCGATTTGCCCGTGCCCGATCCACCGACGATCCCGATGATCTCGCCCTGACGCACATCAAGATCGAGGCCATCATGGACCGTATGCTTGCCGAAACGGGTGACAAGACCGCGAACGCTGATGATAGGGGCTTCGTCCATCAGACCCCCAACACGGCAAAAAAGATGGAAAACAGCGCATCAGCGGCGATGACAAGGAAGATCGCCAATACCACAGAGGTCGAGGTCAGATGCCCCAAGGATTCCGCATTGCCCTTGACCTGCATCCCTTCATAGCAGCCCACAATCGCGATAATCAGCGCAAAGAACGGCGCTTTGATCAGCCCCACGAACAGATGCTCGACGCCGGTATTGCTGACCAGTCTGGACTGGAACACACCCGGAGACACACCCAGTTCTATCCATGACATCAGCGCCCCGCCGATCAAGCCTGCAAAATTGGCGATGATCCCCAGAACCGGCAACATGATGGTCAAGGCGATCACGCGCGGAACCACCAGCACCTCAACCGGATCAAGCCCGAGGGTGCGCATCGCGTCGATCTCTTCACGCATCTTCATCGACCCAATCGCGGCGGTAAACGCAGAACCGGACCGTCCCGCCACAATGATCGCTGTCAGCAGGATACCCAACTCGCGCAGGATCGAGATCGCGATCAGATCAACGACGAACACCTCGGCGCCGAATTGGCGCAATTGTGCAGCCCCCTGAAAGGCCAGCACCACACCGATCAAGAAGGCCATCAACGACACAATCGGGACAGCGTTCAGCCCCACTTGCTGCATGTGGTGGACAATCGCAGTCCATCTGATGCGCGCGGGCCGCACGATCAGCCCTCCAATCGTGGCGATGACCCGCCCCAGAAAGCCGACAATCGCAATTGTATTTTGAAACGCGCTGACAGCAGACCGCCCGACCTGTTCAAGCCTGTCGGCAATTGTCTTGCTCGGTGCAATGGCGATGTCTGTTTCCGGCATATTCTGGCGCAAGGTCGCGATCAGATCGCTTTGCAGAGACGTCGCGCCGGTAATCTTCGGCGTCCCGCCTGCCGCCTTCATCCGGCGTTCCAGCGTCACAACAGCCCATGCGCCTACTGTATCAAGCCGTGTGACACCGCTCAGGTCAATCGTCTCTGCGTGGCCTTGCTGTGCAAGCAGGGCTTCCACTGATCCGATCAGGAAATCCCCCTCCAGCACAAGCACACCATCCACAAAATTCATTTGCGGGGCGTTGATCTTATTGGCTGGGTGCGATCCGCGAGTGTCCATATCCACCTTCTATTTTGGCGCGGTTCGAGGTGCGTTGATCAAGGTCAAGGATCGCAATCGTCCCTTGTTGATAAACATCAATCAAACAGCCGCATCCATGGCTAGTGTGCGCCTTGCAAACACACAAGGAAAGAGGCCCTTTATGAAACTTATGCCATTGCTGATGATCTTTTTTCTGGCCAGTTGCGCACAGGAAGGAACTTATCCCCTGTCAGGTGACGAATGCGGGCCAGATGACCCTGTTCTGACCCTTGATGCCGCAGATTGCATGGCGCCTATCGCAGGCTAACGCCCGTCACGGTCGATCGCATTCGGCGCACTGTTTGTGAGAGGACAGGACGCTGATTGCGATCAAGCGGGCGCGGCAAGGCAAGGCCACCTGACCCTAGAGCGATGTCCGCTGGACCGCGTTCTCGGCACGATGCAAATGCCCGATCAGATTGGCCAAGGTGACAACACCCATCAGTTTGTGATCCTCAACCACCATAAACTTGCGCACTCCGGTCTGGGAAACCAGCTCTAACAAGGCACGGACCGCCATATCGGGCGGGACCGTCACCGCAACATCAAGGCCGGCGAACACATCACCAACGCGCGTATTGGTCCAATGATCGCGGTCGATGGCAGAGAGAACGTCTTTGTCGATCTGCCCGATCAGCACACCGTCAGCCACAACCGGAACAAAGCTGACACGGTATTTCAACATCACCTGATTGACGAATTCCGACAGTGTCAGATCAGGCGAGACAACGACGGGCTCTCTGATCATGACGGTCGAGACTGTCTTGCCTTCAAACGTGCTTTGCATCAGCTGGTTCTGATATGCGGACCGCGCCGCAGCCAGCACAAAAAAACCGATCAGAACATACCAAAGCCCCGAGGGTGCCGCACCCAGAAAGACGGTGTAGGCCCCCAAAGCAATCAGACCATAGGCCAGAACCCTGCCCGATGCCGCAGCGGTCCGTGTCGCGCTGAGCAGATCGCCGCGCCGCGCCCAAAGATAGGCCCGCAAGACGCGGCCACCATCCATCGGAAATGCGGGTAGCATGTTGAACACCGCGAGCACGATGTTGACTGTGCCAAGATATGTCAGAACGCTTGGCAAGGCAGGAGAGATCACCACCCCCTGCGATACCCCCGCCAACATCCAGAAAAGCATACCCAGAACAATGCTCATCGCGGGGCCTGCAATCGCGACGCGAAACTCGACCTGCGCAGAGGGTACCTCGGTTTCAAGTTCGGCCACGCCGCCAAACAGGAACAGGGTGATCCCCCTGATTTGCACACCATAGCTACGGGCTACGACCGAATGCGCCAACTCGTGCAGCAACAGCGAAGCAAAGAACCCAAGCATCGCGAAGATGGCCAGGAACACATAGCTCGTGTCAGCCAGACCCGGCAGTGTGAGGGGAAAGTACTGGGTCGCGAGCGTCCATGTGATCAGAGCGGCAATCAAGAACCAGCTTGGGTCCAGCTTTATTTCAAAGCCGCCCACATTGAATAGCCTGATCGCGGATGTGAACATTCTGGAACCTCACCTTCATCACAACCGTATCGCGCCCTTGGCGGGGCGCGATTGAGCAATGTCAAATGATCTGTTTTGGGGGGCAGTTCCGGCGTACCAACACGACACGCTGAACTATTGCGCCACATACCCGCCATCAATCGGGATCGCGGTCCCCGTGATAAACCCTGCACGCGGCGAAGACAGCCATACGATCAGATCCGCAATTTCCTGAGTGGTTCCGATACGGCCCATCGGATGCAGGGGCGCCATCATATCTGTTGAGGACTGCGCGCCTGATGTGACCTGTTCTGCCAGAGAATCCAGCATTCTGGTATCGACGCCACCGGGGCAGACCGCGTTCACGCGAATGCCGGATGTCGCATATTCAAGTGCCGCGTTCTTGGTCAGGCCAATCACACCGTGCTTGGAGGCGACATAGGGCGACAGCCCTGAAAAGCCGATCAATCCTGCAATTGACGATAAGTTCACAATCGTACCGCCCCCTGTTTCAAGCATCGCAGCGATCTCGGCCTGTAGGCACAGGAATGTGCCTTTCAGGTTTACGCCGATAATCGTATCAAAGTTTTCTTCGGAATGTGCGGCAAACGGCGCAATCTTGCCCTCGATCCCCGCATTGTTCACCGCGCAATCAAGTCTGCCGTAGGCTGCAACCGTCTTGGCGATCAGATCGGAAACATCCCCCTTTTTCGCAACGTCAGCCGCCACAAAAAGCGCTGTCCCGCCTGCTTTTTCGATCATTCTGACGGTCTCTGCCCCGCCCTCCTGATTGACATCAGACACAACAACCTTTGCACCCTCTGCGGCGAATGTCTTAGCTGTCGCGCGCCCGATTCCGGCCGCGCCACCCGTCACCAAAGCGACTTTATCTTTTACCAGTCCCATAATCCGTTCTCCTTGAAATTGATGTCCTGCCTGAAAGCCCTGCCGCAAAGCCGCCTCAGGATTTGGTCGTAAAGCCTATCAACTTGTAGAGCGGGCAGATGCCGAACACGGCCGTCGCGCCCAAAATGGTACCGATTGCGATCATCAGATACGTGACGGTCGCACTCGCGCCCAGACCCATGAAATTGATCAGGGGCGCCGCAATCAGGGCCGCACCGATCACAAGACGCAACAGCCGGTCGATCCTACCTACATTCGAAAACATATGACATTCCTTTGCGCATGCGGCGCGCCGGAGCAGCCCGCCAGCTTCTGCGCACATCCTATGCCGGAACCGACCGTACCAATTGATTTTGATCAATGTTTGTCAGGGCAGGTCTTGGCAGTATCGCCCAAGTCAGGATCAAACCCCATGGACCAAGCAGCGCCAGAAATCGTCTTTCGGACCCAAGGTGTCACGAAGGTCTATCAGACCGGCGACGTGAAGGTATTTGCCCTCGCGGGTGTTGATCTTGAACTCTACACTGGTGAAATGACCGTCCTTCTGGGGCCGTCGGGCAGTGGTAAATCAACCTTGCTCAACATCCTTGGCGGTCTGGATCACGCGACAGCAGGGCGTGTCTGGTTTCGCGATACCGAGCTTACCGATATGCCCGACCGCGCGCTGACCCGTTATCGCCGGGATCATGTGGGCTTTGTGTTCCAGTTCTACAATCTGGTGCCCAGTCTGACCGCGCGCGAAAACGTACAGCTAGTCACCGATGTCTCGCCTGACCCGATGTCTGCGGAAGAAGCGCTGGCGCTTGTCGGTCTGACCAAACGGATGGACCATTTCCCATCCGAAATGTTTGGCGGCGGACAACGCGCGCCCGAAAGACTGGTGGCCGAACTTGCCGCGATAGACGGGGTCTGGGCGGTTGAGACGCGGACCGTTGGTAGCGCCGTTCTGGATGTTCCCGGCAGTCTGGTCAGCATGGTCATAAGGCGGATTATCGCGCTTGAACGCAGCCAGATCGGCCTGCTCAAAGCGGTGGGCTATTCCGATCCGGAGTTTGTTTACACTATCTGGTGCTTGCCGTGCTAATTGCGGTGGTCGGTATTGGTATCGGATGGCTTGTGGGCGGGTGGCTGGCGCGCCAGATGGCGTTGCTCTACGCCAAATATTTCAACTTCCCGTTCCCGATTTTCAGCACATCGCTTTGGGTCTATGCGGCCTCTGGCATGGCGGCGATGCTGCCCAGCTTGAGATCGTCGCCGATCTGTTATCCTCGGACGCCGTGCGCCTGCAAACCGGCGCAATTGCGACCGTCGAACGCTGGGGCGGTGATACTGCTCTTACGGCAACGCTGACCCGCATTTCACCGGCAGCAGAGACCAGGATTTCCGCGCTGGGTATAGACGAGCAACGTCTTGATGTCATTTTCGACATCACGACGCCCGCTGTCGAACGGGCGGGGTTGGGTGACGGTTTCGCTGTATTCCTGCGCATCACCGAATGGCAGACAGAAGACGCCGTTCAGTTCCCTCTCAGCGCGCTTTTCAAGCGGCGCGGTGACTGGACCGTATTCCGCGCCGAAGACGGAACTGTGACGGAGCAAATAATCTCCATCGGGCGGCAAAATGCACAATTTGCAGAGGTTCTCGAAGGGCTGGATGCCGGGATGCAAGTCGTCACGCACCCGAATGATCAGTTGATGACAGGGGCAGAAATCGTCCAGCGGAGCAGTCTGGAATAGCAGGTGCGGCGCGATCACGCGCCATGCACCTTAAACAGCGTTCATGGCCTAGTGGGACAACAGCACTGCCATGTCTTGCTGCGCAATCATGGTTTCCGTGGTCCCCCCGAAGAAACGTTCGTTCCAACGACTGCGCCCATAAGCGCCCATCACAACAAGATCGGCGGTCGTTTCTTGCGCGCGGTTCAGGATCGCCTCTGCCACAGTTTTGCTGCCGGTGACGTATTCCTGCACGGTGACAGTACACCCATGATGGCTCAACCACGTGGCGAGATCGGCACCGGGGTTTTCCCCGTCACCCCAGCGGGACGGGTCGGCATCAAAGGTTGCAATCGTCACCTCTTTGGCGGCTTTCAAAAGCGGCAGCGCCGCGCGCACCGCCCGTGCTGCCGGAAGGCTGTTGTTCCACGCGAGCAGCACATTTTGAGGTGCCAGCGCTTTGCTGCCTTTTTCAGCATTCAATATCAGCGGACCGGGCGCCTTGAAAAGCAAACCATAGACAATGTCATTGAAGGCCGTTTCATCATCGCGCAAGGAATTCAGCACGATGCTGACATCGGCAAACAGGGACCTGACGGCAACAATATCATGCAATGCCGTGGGTTCGGCGCAAAGCGTTGCCACCTCGCCTGTCAGGCTTTTGCGTGTCAGATAGGTGCGCATTTCTTCCTGGCGCGCGGCCAGCCTTTTGTTCATTTCATCACGCTCACCAAGCCATCCTTCGGGAATGACGGGTATGCCGTAAGGGGGGCGGCAATCGCATAGCTCATAATCGGCACGGCACCGACATGCAGCACGCTTAACCGCCCGCCATTTGCTTCGGCGGAATCTACGATCGATGCAAGATCAGCGGGTATGCCTTCCGGGCCTTGCAATGCAAAAAATGTGGCGTTTCTCATAGCGGACCTCTTGTTAAAGTTGTCTCATCCTAGGCCAAACCGGCAAGGCGGGATTGAGATTAGTCAATCCCGAAGAGCCCGTCACATGCATAACAAGATCAAAGCAGATGAGACGGTGAAATGGCTGATACAGAACTCTATAAGGCGCTTGGTGTTACCCCCGACGCCTCGGCGGACGAGATCAAACGCGCCTATCGCAAGATGGCGCGCAAATATCATCCTGACGTAAATTCCTCGCCCGAAGCCGATGCAAAATTCAAAGCGGCAGCCGCGGCCAATGATGTACTGGGCGATCCGGAAAAGCGGGCGGCCTATGACCACTTTGGTGCGTCATGGGACCAACCAAGACCGGAGCAAACCACGCGACCGGATGACCGCTGGCAGGGGGGCTTTGGCTTTGACGAACATGATGTGAACCCTGAAATGTTCCGCGACTTCTTTGGTGATCGTTTTGGCCGTGGCGCCATGCCGCGCGATCAGCACGCAGCGATCGAAATATCGCTGGAGGATGCGATCACCGGAGCAAAAAAGGCGTTGACGCTGCAGTCACCCCGGATCGACACAAACGGCCATGTGACGATGCAGACGCACCGGATTGATATGACGATTCCCAAGGGCGTCTTGCCCGGCCAAAATCTTCGCCTGAAAGGCAAGGGGGCAGAGGGAGCCGACCTGCTGATCGAAGTCAGCTTTCGGCCCCATCCCATCTATACCATCGACGGCCGCGATCTTTACGTCACCCTGCCGGTCACCCCTTGGGAGGCCGCACTGGGTGGGAAAGTGCCCATGCCGACCCCGACAGGCACAGTTGACCTGACAATCCCGCCCGATGCCCGACAGGGTCAGAAACTGCGGTTGAAAGGCCGCGGGATGCCCGCCGCGCAAAAAGGCGACCTCTACGCGATCCTGCAAATCGTGAACCCGTCCAAACTGTCACCAAAGGCCCGTGACCTTTATCAGCAGCTGGCCGAGGCGCAGCCCTACAATCCACGGTCGAAACTAGGAGTATAGTGCAATGAAAAAAGCTAGTCCTCGCGGCACATATGTTGAAGTCGTCGAAACGCTGTCCTTGTCAGAACTGACCATGTTCTGCGACACAAACGCAGACTGGGTGGTCAAGCTTGTCGAACATGGCGTCGTTTCACCCGTCGCGGAAACGACGCCCGAGTGGGAATTCGCACCCAAACACATCGCCCGCGCCCGGAAAGCTGCACGTCTGATGCGGGATCTGGGGCTGAATGTGGCGGGCGTGGCCCTTGTTCTGGATCTGATCGAAGAACGCGACAGGCTGGCCCGCAGGCTGGCGTTGATGGAGGGATGAGGGAAAGCCCCGCATCAAGGCCGTCACGGGCTAGGCGGCCAAGGACGGATTAGCGGCGGCCAGATATTCGCTGAGCACCGCATCATATTCGGGGTCTTGCGACGCGATATGCAGAACCGCACGCAGCATGCCTGCCTTTGCGCCACAATCGAAACGTTCACCCGAAAAACGCAAGCCTGCCAGCCCCACCGTGCCAGCGCCCGTATTGATCGCGTCCGTCAGCTGGATCTCGTTACCAGCACCGGGCGGTTGCGTTGCCAAAACATCGAAGATCGACGGGTCAAGCACATAGCGCCCGACAACTGCATCAAGCGATGGCGCATCCTCGGGTGCAGGCTTTTCCACCATACCATCGGCTTTGAGAAGATTGGCGTCTTGTCCGGTGACCGACAGGATACCGTATTTGTTGGTGTCTTCCGCCGCGACCGGCATGGTCGCAACCAGATGGCCGCTGGCGCCCGCCGCATAAGCCTCGATCATTTCGCCAATGCAGCCTTTGCCGAGGATCAGATCATCAGGCAGGATGACCGCAACCGGACCGGGCAGGATGTGCGCGCGGGCGCAAAGCACCGCGTGGCCAAGCCCCAGCGGTTCGTGCTGCATCGTGAAAACCACATCGTCCTCGATCTGGCAGAACGCCGCTTCGCGCAATTCTGTCGCCAGTGCCGCCTTGCCACGCGCTTTCAACTCTGTGCGCAGGCGGACATCATCCATGACGTGCCGTTCGATTGCTGACTTGGAAGGATGGCTGACAAAGACCATCCGCTCGATCCCCGCATCACGTGCCTCATCAATCGCATATTGGATCAATGGCGTGTCCAGAACCGGCAGCAGTTCTTTGGGCGTTGCCTTGGTGGCGGGCAAGAACCGAGTCCCCATTCCGGCAACAGGAAAGATGGCAGTACGAACAGGTGACTTGGTCATGGCGTAGGTATCCTTTCTCAAATACGGTTTCACTACATAAATGCTGCAACTGCACAAAATGTCAAAAAACGACATCGAAATGTCGCTATCAAATCATCAATTGCCTAAAATTTAGCGTGTCTGACCATTCCTTGGGTGTTTACTGGTCAAAAGACGCGCATTTCATTGTGGAATCCCAAAGGTTTTCTTCATTTTGCACCTGCAGCATTGACTTTTGGGCTTGAAGAGCCACCATAAACGACATGACTGTAACGTAAGCGACATTAATTTCAGTCCGATCAGGACTTTGATGCAGCAGCCCGATGCGGCTGTACCCACACTTCGCTTTCAATTTCAGAGGTCACCAATGAGAGATCACGCGACAACGGAAGATAAATATCGGCCGACCGCACTGCCCTATAAAAGGGTGGCTGTCGTTGGGGCCGGGTCTTGGGGCACAGCCCTTGCCGTGGTTCTGGCACGCGCCGGATGCGAGACCACGATCTGCGGTCGCGACCCCGCTGTCATTGATGAAATCAATTCAAAACGCACGACCGAACGCTTTTTGCCGGGTGTGACGCTGCCCGAGGGCTTGCGCGGTACAACGGATATGCCCGAAGCCTTGGAGCAGGCAGAAGCTGTGCTTGTGGTTGTCCCGTCGCGCAGCGTGCGCAACGTTGCCCGTCAAGTGGCCGAGCATGCACCGAAAGAGGCGCCCGTCGCCGTCTGCGCCAAAGGAATCGAGGCCGAAACCGGACTGTTGATGACACAAGTCGCCGAGGAAGAACTGGGCGGGCGCTGCGTTGGTTGCGTCTCAGGCCCAACATTCGCGCTGGAAACAGCCCTCGGGCACCCCACAGCTGCCACCGTCGCCTTTCCATTTACCTATGGTGACAGGCTGCGCCCGCACGAAAGCCCTGCTGTGCGCCTTGCACTGTCGCTTTCGACTGAAAGCTTCCGGTCCTACGTCTCGGACGATCTGGTCGGCGTTGAGATCGGCGGGGCGGTCAAGAACATCATCGCTATCGCCTGCGGGCTGATGACCGGCGCGGGCTTTGCGGAAAACACCCGCGCAGCGCTCATCACCCGCGGACTGGATGAAATGAAGGCACTGGCAGAAGCACTGGGCGGACGCCGTGAAACCGTGACAGGTTTATCGGGGATCGGGGATTTGTCGCTGACGTGTTCCAGCCCCACATCGCGCAATATGTCGCTTGGCCTGCAACTGGGCCAAGGTACGCCGCGCTCTGCCTGTTTTGAGGGCCGCCCTGTCGTTGTCGAAGGCGAGATAAACGCAAAATCCGTCACCGACCTTGCGCGCAGCGTGAACGTGGCCATGCCAATCTGCGAAACCGTGCGGTCTATCCTGCATGAGGGCGCAGACCTTGGCACCGCTTTCGCCAACCTGTGGGCCCGCCCGATTGAGGCAGAGCCGCGCACGATGGACCTCTCGTTCAACCACCCCGCAACTGACAAAGATATCGCAACATTTGCAGAAAGGATCTCATGACCCGTCACGAGACATTCAACACAACCGACATCGCCGACAAGAAATTTGTCCTCGCCACCGATCTGGATGGAACATTCCTTGGCGGGTCCGACGACCAGCGCGCAGGTCTGTACAACTGGATCGCGGCCAACCGCGCGCAGGTAGGTTTGATTTTCGTGACAGGGCGCGATCCGGGGTTTGTCCATGATATCACGCGCAAAGGCGACGTGCCGCGCCCGGATTTCGTGATCGCAGATGTGGGCACCACAATTGCGACGATGGATCACAACAACCACGTATCGCCGATTCCCGAGCTTGAGGCGGAAATCGCCACCGCTTGGGGCGATGCCGGCACCAAAGCCCGTTTCGTCCTCAACGGTACGCGTGGTCTGCGGCTTCAATCCACGCTTTTCCGCTATCGCCTGAGCTATGACATGGACCCCGCCGACTTCGACGAAGGCGCCATTGATGCGATTGCCGACCTCGGACTTGATACCATTGTATCGGACAACCGTTTCTTTGACGTGCTGCCCAAGGGCGTCAGCAAAGGCCCCTCGCTTTTGCGCCTGTTGACGCATCTGAACATCGACAACCGTCGTGTTCTGGTAGCGGGCGATACGATGAATGACCTGACGATGCTGAAAATGGGCCTGCCTGCTGTTGCGGTCGGTGGATCAGAACCGTCCCTGATCGACGAGATCAGAGATTTGGCACATTGCTACGCCGCAGAAGAGGAAGGCGCCGCAGGCATCGCCGAAGCGATTTTGCACCACAACATGTTTTCCGCGTAGCGAAAGGAGCATCACATGTCTTCCGAAATGGTCATCGTCTACCATCGCCAGCCCTATGAAGAGGTCGAGGAAAACGGGCAGATCGTGCTGCGCGAAAACAAGAGCCCCAACGGGATCGTCCCGACGCTCAAGAGCTTTTTTGGCGAGGTCGATCACGGGGCGTGGATCGCGTGGAAACTGGCCAAAGACCCTGCCAACCCCGATTTCGAACAACGGATCGAGATTGACGACGATTATGGCCGCTATGCCGTATCACGGCTGGCGCTGTCCGAAGAGCAAGTGCGTGAATTCTATCATGTCACCTCGAAAGAGGCGTTCTGGCCGATCCTTCACGGGTTCAAGGAGCGCTATAATTACGACCCCGTTGATTGGGCGAATTTTCAGGATGTGAACCGCCGTTTCGCCGAAGCCGCAGCCGAAGAAGCGGCACAAGGCGCTTTGGTCTGGGTGCACGACTATAACCTGTGGCTCGTGCCCGGCTACTTGCGCACCATGCGCCCTGACGTGCGGATCGCGTTCTTCCATCATACGCCGTTCCCGTCGGCAGACATCTTTAACATGCTGCCATGGCGCAAGGAGATCGTAAAAAGCCTGCTCGCCTGTGACGATATCGGTTTTCATATCCCGCGTTATGCCAGCAACTTTGTCTCAGTCGCCCGTAGTCTGTTCGACGTGGATGTGACGACGCGGACCCAAGTGCCCGACAAATGGATTTTCGAAGGCACCGCACTGGCGGAACGTGCTTGGGCAAGCAAGCTGAACCTTGACGGCCATGAAGTGGCGGTCAGCGTCACACCGGTGGGCGTGGATATCGGCTATATTGACGAAATTGCACATGCCCCCGAAACCGTGTCCCAGACCGCCAAGATCAAAGAGGAAATCGGTGACGAGAAACTGATCCTCTCGGTCGGGCGCACGGACTATACCAAAGGCGGGATAGAGCAATTGGCCAGCTTCGAGCGGGTGTTGGAGTATAACCCCGACCTGCGGGGCAAGATCCGGCTGATGCACGTTTCGGTCGCGGCCAATCGCAATATGCAGGCCTATGAAGAAATCCAAAGCGAGATCGAGCAGATCGCAGGCCGGATCAATGGCCGTTTCGGAACACTGGAATGGCAGCCGGTGACGCTAATTTCGCGCGCGGTGCCGTTTACACAGCTGATCTCATACTATCAGGCCGCCGATGTCGCATGGATCACGCCGCTGGCGGACGGGATGAACCTTGTGGCGAAGGAATTTATCGCATCGCGGATCGACAACAGCGGTGTGCTGGTGCTGTCCGAATTCGCAGGGGCCGCTGTGGAACTGGCCGATGCGGTGATTACAAACCCGTTCTCGAACCGCGCGATGGACCTGACGATCGTCAGCGCCCTGCAAATGCCGGAACCCGAACGTCGCATGCGCATGGAAAACCTGCGCGCAGCTGTCCAGAAGACGGACGTGCGCAAATGGACACCGGGCACGCTTGAACTGAAACCAAAGCAGGTCATTGTTCCGGCGGCCTAAAACGAGAGATATCGCTTTGTCGGCAAAGTATCTCCGGCGATTGGGCCCATGAAAAGCCCAGTGGTCGATACCTTGCCGACAAATTGCCGTGAGCGGCGGCATGATGGGTACACCGAATGCGCCGCACGCGAATATAGCGAAATTTCCCCTACCCCCTCTTAAAAATAGCGGCACCCCGCAACCGTCATTGCGAGGCTCTCCATAAGGCCAGATTGACAGCGCACCTTTTGAGGCCAAGAATGCACGCACAGCGTTTGCAGTCTGCCCGTTTGCGAGCGACCCATCGCTCGAACGAAACAAATATGTTTTGTTCCGAACGTCATCGGAGTGAGATGATGAATATAAGAAAATTCAAGTCCTGGGGCCAGCTACAGACCGTGCTTACGGTCGCCGAAGTCGGCTCCTATCGCGCGGCAGCACATGTTCTTGGCGTAACAAGCAGTACCGTTGCGCGCCACGTCGATACGATCTCGGAAGAGCTTGGGCATCCAGTTTTCCTGCCTGCGGGCAATCGTTGGGAACTTACCGAGATCGGCGAAGAGCTTGTTGCGATTGCTGAGGCCACGCAATCGAGTCTGGGGTTCATGCTCAAGGATATCGAGAACAGCAATGATTTCTTTGGCGCGCTGCAGATCAACACAGTTTCATTCATCAACAGCGGCTTTCTTGCCCCTGCGATGAACCTCTGGCGCGAGAAATTCCCCCACGCAAAGATCACAATCGAAGCAAACGACGCGACAACCGCGATCGAACGCGGCGAGGCCGATGTCGCGCTTCGGCTCTCACGTCCTGACACACCGGGCGTGGCGCGGTTCAAAGTGGCCAATTGCAAGGTTGCGATTTTCGCAGCCAAGGACAGCGATCAGACCGGATGGGTGGGCTTGCCGCAACGCCTTGAAGACCTGCCAGAGATGCAGCTTGCGCAGCAATATTTCGGCACTGACCCGATCATCCGGATGGATTCCTACCTTGCGGTGGCAAATACCGCTCAAGCAACCGGCCTTTCGTGTGTTCTGCCCACCTGTATGGCCCGCGCGTTCCCCAGACTGCGCGAGGTACAGTCCGATGAAGCGCAAACCCGTACAGACCGCGAGCTTTGGTTTCTCTTTTACGAAACGCGCAAAAATGATCCTGCAATCAAAGCCGCAAAATGCTGGATAAAGGATATTTTCCCGTCACCGAACAAATGTCTTTGCGGCAAGTGCGATTAGGGCCATGACCCATTTTGAAAGCGGTTGCTCTTCGCGCTCGTCGCGGCTGCCTCCGGCGCGCATGACATCTGTAGCATCGCGGGCAATGACGTGAGCAACTCACACCGCCGAGATGATGTGCGACGAGCAGGTCTTGAAACGCAGAATTCAAAGTCTGGCCATTCACCGCCATTCACAGCTAGGTTTCCGCCCAACACACCGTGATAGAAGCGAGCGCCCATGAAACCTGACCAGCCTGCCTTTGCCCCCCCAAGTGACGCCGCCGCGCGCCGCGCCAAACCTGCGGTAATCTGTTATCCGACTGATGCGCTTGCCCGGCCGGATCATGCGGCGATGCGGGCCCGCCGCGCCAGCGCCACCCATCGCGACACCTGCGTGATCCCGCCCCGCGATGCGCGCTGCACCACCGTCCCTGCGGGCGGATTCTTTCGGATTACCTGTCCTGAGGGCGCGCAGGTCGGCGATCTGAACCTATGGTCCGCCACTGACCTGACAGAACACTTCTACTCGGGCAAAACACGCGCCTTGCACGGCACGCATCTGTCTACCGGCGACAGGCTTTGGTCACGTTTTCCCAGCATGCGCCCGATGGCGACGATTATAGAGGACACGCTGGATTGGTACGGTTGGGATGCGGACGGCGGATCGGTGCATGACGTGATCGGCACGCGCTGTGATCCATATACCGGACGGTTGTTGTCGGGGTCCGACTATCACTATTGTTGCCATTCCAACCTGACCCGCGCGCTGGCAGGTCACACAGGCCTGTCTTTGGCCGAGGCAGAGCCCTTTGTGCACGACGTCCTGAATGTGTTTATGTGCACCGGTTTTACCAACGACACCCATCAATATTTTATGAAGGCAAGTCCGGTGCGTGCGGGCGATTACCTTGAATTCTTTGCCGAGATTGACCTGATCGTCGGCCTCTCTGCCTGCCCGGGCGGTGATTGCGGGGACGAGCATACGTCGGACAAGGCCGCGTGTTATCCGCTGGTGATTGATGTCTTCGAGGGCGCGGAACCCTTCACGCCACCGGCACCTAACGCCTACGACCGCAGTCACGGGCGCTAAGAGATATAGCGCACCAGTCGCGATAGCATGGTCATACAGGCGTCCAACTGATCAATCTCAAGGTATTCATCCGGCTTATGGGCCTGCTGGATTGATCCGGGACCACAGACCACCACATGGCTGCCCAGCGCCTGAAAAAGCCCTGCCTCGGTGCCGAAAGCCACCAGATCGGCTCCATTCGCGCCTGTCAGTTCGGCGACCAATTCGCGGGCGGCGTTCACGGCCATCGGCTCAAGCCCCGCGATTTCGCCCACAGTGGTCAATGTGATGCTGGCGTCAGGGCTGACGGCCTGCATGGCGGGCAGCAAGGTATCGGCGCAATAGCGGGCCATGCTGGATTTGACGAAATCGGCGTCACTGTGCTGCACGGGCCGCATTTCCCATTCAACCTCGGCTTTGCCAGCAATCACGTTATGGGCAACACCGCCTGAAATACGGCCAATATTGATGGTCGTCCAGGGCGGATCAAACTTGCTGTCCGCTGGTGCGCGCGCAATCAGGTCCTCGCGCAATTCCATCAGCCGGGTGACATAGCGCACCGCATATTCGGCCGCGTTTACACCCAGATCGGGGGCAGAACCGTGGCCCTCAAGCCCTGTGAAATGCGCGGTGTACTCACAGCAGCCTTTATGCCCCTCGATCACACGCATTTCGGTGGGTTCGCCGATGATCGTAATGTCAGGCACCAGCCCCAGATCGCGCATGACACCGACAAGCGATTGCGCACCCAGGCAACCGGTTTCCTCGTCATAGGTAAAGGCGAAGTGCAGCGGGCGCGTCAGCTTGTCAGCATCAACCGTTTCCGCAATGGCCAGCGTGGCCGCAATAAACCCTTTCATGTCGCAGGTACCGCGCCCGTAGAGCCGGCCGTCACCTTCGTGCAAAACGAAAGGGTCTGTGGCCCAGTCCTGATCTGCCACAGGGACCACATCGGTGTGACCTGACAAAAGGATACCGCCACGCGCGTCCGGTCCAAACGTCGCAAAGAGGTTCGCTTTGCTGCCGGTGTCATCGTGATCCAGAAAAACGCGTGCGCCCTGACGTTCCAGATGCTCTGCCATCCACGAAATCATCGCCAGATTGCTGTCAGCCGAGATCGTAGGAAAGCCGATGAGGTGCTGCAGGACGCTCTGGGCACGCTGCCTGATGTCCGTCACGCGTGGCGAGGAGAGGGGAACAACCACGCGCGCCTAGTCCTTGAGGTACATCTTGCGTGGCCGGTCGCAGAAACAGGTCGCCGGTCCGTTATCGGTAATCAGAATGGATTCAGTGATCTCCAAACCCCAATCCTCCATCCACAGACCCGGCATAAAGTGGAATGTCATGCCCGGCTCCAAGATCGTTTCGTCTTCCTCACGCAATGAAATCGTCCGCTCGCCCCAATCCGGCGGATAGCTCAGACCGATGGGATAGCCACAGCGCGCACCACGTTCGATACCGGCGCGTTCCAGCGGGGCGGCGAGGGCTAGCGCAATATCCTGTGCGCGGTTGCCTGCACGGGCGGCATCAAGCCCGGCCTCGAGCCCTTCGACGAGCGCGGCTTCGGCACGTCTGAGGAAATCAGGCGGGGTGCCAAGGAAAACAGAGCGGCAAAACGGGATGTGATAGCGGCGGTAACATCCCGCCAGTTCAAAAAAGGTGCCCTCACCACGTTTGAACGGCTGGCTGTCCCACGTCAAATGCGGCGCAGCGGCGTTGGTGCCCGAGGGCAAAAGCGGCACTATCGCCGGATAGTCACCCCAATCGTCACCACTGCCGCGGATCACATCACCGTAGATTTCCGCCACCAGATCATTCTTGCGCATCCCGGGTTCGATCCGCTCGATTACCCCGTCCATGACGTTTTCGGCAATGCGCGCGGCTTTGTGCATAAAGGCGATCTCTTCGTCAGATTTCACCGCCCGTTGCCAGTTCACGAGTGCTGTCGCGTCAAGAATTTGCGCATTGGGTAGTTCCACGCAAAGCGTGGTGTAGGCTTTGGCCGAGAAATAGTAATTGTCCATCTCGACACCGATACGCGCATTGGCGTGCCCCATCTGGGTCAGCAGGCGCGCAAGATCCTGCATGGGGTGGCGGACCATGGATTGCACAAAATGGTCGGCATAGCCAAAGATCCGGTCGTCCTGCATCCAGACGGTGCGCAGCGCACCATTGGCGTCCTGCCTGCGCCCCCACCAGATCGGATCGGCGTCATGAAAGACAACAACACCTTGGTGAACATAGAACGACCAACCTTCGTAGCCGGTGATCCACGCCATGTTCGACGGATCCTCGACGAACAGAATATCCAGCCCGGCGGATGCCATGGCTGCGCGTGTCTTGGTCAGGCGGCGGGTGTATTCGCTGGCGCTGAAAGCCGGATCCGGATGTGTCATGTGCGGTCGTTCCTTGGCCCAATGCGCTGTGCAATTGGGTAAAAGGCTACAGCGGCGACGGCGCCCCGCCTCGCCTTTCGCGACATCGCATGTTACAAGAACGTCATCGGTCTCAGATGGACCGCTATCCTTGCAAAACAGGATTTATAGAACGCCATGATTCTTGGCATCGCATGGGGCAGATTGTCCCATTTACAGCGCTGAACGCTATATAAAAAAGGTTTTCGGTGTCCAATAAGGGTCCGCTCAGGAAATCTGCTTGCAAACCACTAACGCTTTTACGTTAGTATGAGGCCAACGCAGAGATAAAAAATGTTGCGACACAAAAGGGAGCCAATTTTGGCCGATACAAAACAAAACGACTCTTTCGTCGAATTCGAAAGAGTGCAGAAGAGTTATGACGGCGAAACGCTCGTCGTGAAAGACCTCAACCTCTCGATGCCAAAAGGCGAGTTTCTTACAATGCTCGGACCGTCGGGTTCAGGCAAGACAACTTGCCTGATGATGCTGGCCGGTTTTGAGACAGCGACACACGGCGATATCCGGCTTGATGGGAAATCCATCAACGATATCCCCCCGCACAAGCGCGGCATCGGCATGGTGTTCCAGAACTATGCGTTGTTCCCGCATATGACCATCGCCGAGAACCTCGCCTTTCCGCTGGAAGTCCGCAAAATGGGCAAATCCGAGCGGGAAGAAAAAGTCAAACGCGCTTTGGACATGGTGGAAATGGGTGCATTCGGCAACCGCCGTCCTGCCCAGCTCTCGGGTGGCCAGCAACAGCGTGTTGCCCTTGCGCGTGCGCTCGTGTTTGAACCCGAACTGGTCCTGATGGACGAACCGCTTGGCGCGCTGGACAAACAATTGCGCGAAAAGATGCAGTTCGAGATTACCGATCTGGCCCACAACCTTGGGATCACCACCGTTTATGTGACACACGACCAGACAGAGGCGCTGACAATGTCAGACCGTGTCGCCGTGTTTGACGATGGTCGTATCCAGCAGCTTGCCCCGCCGGACGAGCTTTATGAGCAGCCACAAAACAGTTTCGTGGCGCAGTTCATCGGTGAGAACAACACGCTCAGCGGCAAAGTGACCAAGATAGACAACGCCAAGAATACCTGCGTCGTCCAGCTTGACAGCGGTGAAGAAATCGACGCCGTACCTGTCAACGTCAATCAGGTGGGCGAGCGCACGACAGTGTCGATCCGCCCCGAACGCGTTGAAACCAACAAAGAGCGTCTCTCCGAGGACGCACACACGCTCAAGGCCGAAGTGCTTGAGTTCATCTATATGGGCGACATCTTCCGCACACGTCTGCGTGTTGCCGGGTCGACCGAATTTGTCATGAAGACACGGAATGCCCCCGACCAACCACGGCTTCGCCCCGGCGAGCAGATCGAAATTGGTTGGTTGCCCGAAGATTGCCGTGCTTTGGACGCGTAAAGCGACCTGAAGCACTGTCAGATTGGCCGCGCTAGCCCTGGTATGCGCGGTCATCATCGAAAAAACCAGGTTTAACGGGAGAATAGAATGAAGTTTACGAAACCAATTCTGACGACAATGGCCCTGAGCCTGTCCGCCACGACGTCGCTTGCCGACGGGCATATGGCATCGGACATGACACTGGTCAGCTGGGGCGGCGCCTACCAGTCGTCGCAGATCAACGCATATGCTGACCCATATGTCGCGATGAACCCCGGTGTGACCATCACATGGGACGAAAGCTCGGCCGAAGCTGTTGCCAAGCTGCGCGCCATGAACGAAGCTGGTTCGATCACATGGGATGTTGTTGACGTTGTTGCTGCTGACGCGCTGCGTCTGTGCGACGAAGGACTTGCCATGGAGATTGATGCAGACGAGATCCTTGCACCAGCGCCAGACGGCACATCTGCCTCTGACGACTTCGGCGACCTGCTTGTCGGTGACTGCTTTATCCCGCAGATCGTCTATTCGACAACATTCGGCTACCGCACAGATATGGTGCCGGCCGGTGTAGAAGCGCCAAACGACATCTGTGACGTGTTCGACCTGGAAACATATCCGGGTATGCGTGCGCTCGAACAGCGCCCGATCAACAACGTTGAGTGGGCATTGCTGTGTGACGGCGTCGCAAAAGAAGACGTCTACGACGTTCTGGCAACAGAAGAAGGCCAAGAGCAGGCGCTTGCCAAGCTCGACACGATCCGTGACAGCGTGATCTGGTGGTCCGCCGGTGCAGACACACCACAGCTTCTGGCTGATGGCGAAGTCTTCATGGGCTCCACATACAATGGTCGTCTGTTCGCAGCGATCGAAGAGCAGGGCCAGCCAATCGGCATGATGTGGGACGCGCAAGTGTTCGACCTTGACGGCTGGATCATTCCAGAGGGCCTGTCCGATGAGCGTCTCGCACGCGCGAAGGACTTTATCTACTTTGCAACTGATACACAGCGTCTTGCTGATCAGGCCAAGTATATTTCCTACGGTCCTGCACGTTTGTCTTCTGCACCGCTGGTCGGCCAGCACGCAACACTGGGTATCGAGATGGCGCAGCACATGCCAACAGACCCGGCGAATGCGGCAAACACCTTCCTGTACAACTATGAGTTCTGGGCGGACTACCGCGACGATATCGACGCCAAGTTCCAAGCCTGGCTTGCACAGTAAGTACTTTCGGAAAGGGGCGGTTTCGCCCCTTTCCATTTCCATGAATACCGAAATTTGCGTTAAACGATTGGGGACGACATGAGTGATACAACCGGCTCGGGACCAATGCTTGCCGCTGACGGCAGGCCCCTCAAGGAAAGCCTGGGACGCGCACTTCGCCGCCAAAAACTGCGGGCGCTGGCACTGATCGCCCCGCTTCTATTCTTTGTTCTTTTGACCTTTGTAATCCCGATCGTTTCCATGCTGATCCGGTCGGTCGATAACGAGATCGTCGAGAACACACTGCCCGGCGCGGTGCCTGCACTTGCTGCATGGGATAGCGCGACACAGGATTTGCCCTCCGAAGACGTCTATCAGAACATGTTCTTCGACCTGTTCAACGCCTCCGAGGCCCGCAGGCACACCCGACTGGGTAGTCGCCTGAACTATGAAACAACCGGCCTTGCGTCGCTGTTCCGCACATCCGGACGCAACATGGATTCCATCGGTGAGGTCTTTCAGGACGCCATCGAAGATGTCGATCCGCGCTTTGAAGATGGTGCTTTCTGGTACGCCATGATGAACGGCACCGGTGGCGACGCGATGCTCGAGATGCGGCGCGCGCGTTGGGAAAATCTGATGGATCAGGATATGTCCGCCGACATCGGCTTTATGCCATCGCAGGCCATCATCGAGATACTGCCAACGACCGCAGCCGCCTATACCGATTGGGCGATCTGGACTGTGATTGACGACGAAGATGTCGTGTCCGAGGAAGACCCGTGGGAATCCGTTTATGCGGCCCTTGCAATTGATTTGCGCAACCCTGCGACAGGACCGGCGTTGACAGCCTATCAAGGACCTGGTGCCGATGCGCTGCAAGCGCTTGCCGCCGCTGATCTGCCAGAACTGACCTTTACTGAGGCGTTTCTTGATCTGGACGAGGACTGGGGCGACAAAGAAGTCTGGGAAACCATCGTTGTTTATAGCCCGAACTACACTGCCGGTTATTTTCTGAACGCGGTTGATGCGCAGCTGACATCCGAAGGCGTGTCGATGCGCCCTGACAACCAGCAGCTCTATATCCAGCTTTTCATTCGCACATTGCAAATGTCGCTGATCATTACAGGCAGTTGCATCTTGCTGGGCTACCCGATTGCGTGGCTTCTGGCCAACCTGCCGATGCGCACCGCCAACGTGCTGATGATCCTCGTATTGCTGCCTTTCTGGACCTCGCTTCTGGTGCGGACATCTGCGTGGAAGGTTCTGTTGCAGCAACAGGGCGTGATCAACGAAATCCTCGTCTGGCTTGGCTTTGTGGACGACGCAAACCGCCTGATCCTGATGAACAACTCGACCGGTACCATTATTGCGATGACGCATATCCTGCTGCCGTTCATGATCCTGCCGCTTTACTCGGTGATGAAAACGATCCCGCCCACCTATTTGCGGGCTGCGAAATCACTCGGGGCCACCAACTGGACGGCCTTCTGGCGGGTCTACTTCCCGCAGTCTGTGCCGGGCATTGGTGCGGGGTCGATCCTCGTGTTCATTCTGGCGATTGGCTACTACATCACGCCTGAAATCGTGGGGGGTACCGATGGTGTCTTTATCTCGAACCGGATCGCCTATCACATCTCAAGCTCGTTGAACTGGGGCCTTGCGGCCGCATTGGGCACGATCCTTCTGGTGCTCGTGATGGCGCTCTACTGGTGCTACGACCGCATCGTCGGCATCGATAACGTAAAGCTGGGGGGCTAGGACTATGGCAAAGAAGATGCGTATAGCTGAGAACCGTCCGGATCTGTTCCGGTTCACGATGCCCCTGACGGCACTGCTGGCAGCCATGTTCGGCTTTGTTGGCGGCAATATGGCGGCGCAGCCGATGCTGGGTGCGCTGATCGGTGCTGTCATCGGCGCGGCCATTGCTTTTGTGGCCGAAACCAACCTGAGCCGCCGGACCGCAGTGCGCTGGGGCGTCATCGCGGTGCTTGCAATCGCCGGTTTGGTCTTCGGGAACGTCGGCACAGCTGTATCCGGTGCGCTCATCGGTGCCGTTCTGAGCTGGGCCGCCTATTGGCTGGCGACAGGGGCCTACGGCATGACTGTGCCGATCTACTACACCCCTGCGCAAACACTGTGGCACAATGCGTTCAAATTCATCTGCGGCCTGATCTTCTTCTTTCTGGTGGCACCGCTGATCCCTGTGATGTGGCTCAGCTTCAACGCCGAGGATTTCTTTACCTTCACGCCGGAAATGCTGAACTTCCAGGCCGAAGGCTATAGCCTCAAGCATTACCGTGACTTCCTTGGCACGGATGAGTGGATGACACCGCTGAAGAACTCTTTGATCATCGCTCCCATCGCGACGATCATTTCGGTGACACTCGGCACACTGGCCGCGATCGGCCTGTCCCAAAGCCACGTCCCCGGACGTCAGGCGATCATGGCGATCCTGATTTCACCGATGATCGTGCCGCTGATCATTTCGGCAACGGGTATGTTCTTCTTCTATGCGCCTTTGGGCAACTGGCTGGAAGCGACACTTGGCCTGTCGCAGTCTTTTGTCGGCTTTGTCAAAGTGATCTTGGCACATGCCGTGCTGGGCATTCCCTTCGTCATCATCACGGTGACAGCAACTTTGGTCGGCTTTGACCGCTCACTGACACGGGCAGCGGCATCAATGGGGGCCAACCCTGTGACCACCTTCTTTCAGGTGCAAATGCCGCTCATTCTGCCCGGTGTGATCTCGGGTGGTCTGTTTGCCTTTATCACGTCGTTTGACGAAGTGGTCGTGGTGCTCTTTGTGGGTTCTGCCCAGCAGCAGACTCTGCCTTGGCAGATGTTCACCGGCCTGCGCGAGCAGATTTCGCCAACGATCCTTGCCGCTGCGACAATCCTTGTCATCGTGTCCATCATGCTGCTCACGACGGTCGAGCTCTTGCGCCGCCGGTCCGAGCGGTTGCGCGGCCTGTCGCCCGCATAAGGGGGCTTGCCATAGCCCGTATTTTTCGGGCAAATGACCTCAAGGGTCGGCGATGGCGTCGCCGACCCTTTTTCTTTTCAATGTTTCATCCTGAACGCCGGGACTTCACTTTGCCGCTGGCGCGTCAGAAGGAGCCTCGCCCTTTCCTAACGCAACGGCGGCCGATCAAGGAGCCATGCAATGGATCGTCCGGAATTCTACCGTTTTCATCAGGGGGAAAAGACCCTTCCCTTCGCCCCGTCCGAATATGACAACCGCCTTGCGCTGCTGCGCGCCGACATGGCCAAAGCCGGTGTTGATGCATGTGTGTTTAGTTCAATGCACAACATCGCCTATTATTCGGGTTTTCTCTATTGTTCGTTCGGGCGGCCCTATGCGCTGGTCGTGACACCGACAGAGTCTGTTACCATCAGCGCAGGCATTGACGCAGCCCAACCTTGGCGGCGCAGCCATGCCGACAACATCACCTACACTGATTGGCAGCGGAACAACTATTGGCGTGCAGTGTTGTCAGTGACCGGCAGCGGCAAGACGATCGGCTATGAGGGCGATCACATGTCGCTGGCGCAGTTCGATCTGCTGAAATCCTTCCTGTCACCTGCCGCCACCACTGATGTGGCCCCCATGACCATGCGCCAGCGGATGCATAAATCTGCCGCTGAAATCGCCCTGATCCGCCAATGCGCGCAGATGGCCGATGTGGGTGGCTATGCCATCAAAGACGCGGTCAAGGCAGGCACGCGCGAAATTGATGTCGCCATGGCAGGCCGCGACGCGATGGAGATGGAGATCGCCAAACAGTTCCCCGATGCGGAATACCGCGACACATGGGTCTGGTTCCAGTCCGGCATCAACACCGACGGCGCGCATAATCCCGTGACATCGCGCAAACTCGAGAGTGGTGACATTCTCAGCCTCAACACCTTTCCGATGGTCAGCGGCTATTACACGGCACTGGAACGCACGATGTTCGTAGACACTGTCGATCCCGCGAGCCTGAAAATCTGGGAAGCGAATGTCGCGGCGCATGAATACGGGATGAGCCTGCTAAAGCCGGGTGCGAGTTGCGCTGAGGTGACCGAGAAGATCAACATCTTCTTCGCTGAGCGCGACCTGCTGCAATACCGGACCTTTGGCTATGGCCACTCATTCGGCATCCTGTCGCATTACTATGGTCGCGAAGCGGGGCTTGAACTGCGCGAAGATATCGACACGGTGCTGGAACCGGGCATGGTGATTTCGATGGAACCGATGCTGACGATCCCCGAAGGCACACCTGGTGCAGGCGGATACCGCGAGCACGATATTCTCGTCATCACCGAAGACGGCAACGAGAATATCACAGGCTACCCATACGGCCCAGATTTCAACGTGGTGTCCTAGTCGTCAAAGGGTAGCTTGGACTTGCGGCCCATGCCGGTGTAGGCCTCAAAACCCGCATCGAGCGCCAGATCGCAGGAATAAATATTGCGCAGGTCCGCCATGCGGGCCTGCGCCATCCGACCAGCCATATCGCGCAGGTCGAGTGCGCGGAATTCATTCCACTCGGTCAGCATGACCACCGCATCAGCGCCATCCGTGGCCGCATAGGGATCATCAAACCACGCCACGTTCGGCAGCAACGATTCAGCTTCGCGGAATGCCTGCGGATCAACCACGCGCACATTCGCACCCCGCCCGACAAGCACAGGCACGATCGTGAGCGCGGGCGCATCACGCATGTCATCAGTATCAGGTTTGAATGTCAGGCCCAGCACGGCAATCGTCTTGTTCTGAAGCTTGCCATCACACAGGTCGATGATCTTTTCGATCATCAGGCGCTTCACCTCTTCGTTGACCTTGATGACCGTTTCGACGATCTGCAAAGGCGAGGAATTGTCCTGCCCGATCCGCGCCAGCGCCATCGTGTCCTTGGGGAAACAGGACCCGCCATAACCCGGACCCGCCTGCAAAAACTTTGGCCCGATGCGACTGTCAAAGCCCATGCCGTTGGCCACATCTTTCACATCGGCACCGGTTTTTTCGCACAGCATCGCGATTTCGTTGATAAAGGTCACTTTCGTCGCGAGGAACGCGTTGGCCGCGTATTTGATCATCTCTGCTGTCTCAAGATCGGTGGTCAGCAAAGGATAATCCCGCAAGGCAAGCGGACGGTAGACCTCTTTCATCACCTCGCTCGCGCGTTCGGATTCAACACCGACGACGACCCGATCAGGGTGCATAAAGTCATCAATCGCAGCCCCTTCGCGCAGAAATTCGGGGTTCGAGACCACATCACAGGCCAGATCAGGACGCACCTCTTTCAAGAGCTCCACGACCTTGCGGTTTGTTCCGACAGGGACGGTTGATTTAATGACGATGACAGCAGGTTTGGTCAAAACCTCGGCCACTTCTTTTACAGCACCGAACACAAAACTCAGGTCCGCATGGCCGTCACCGCGCCTACTTGGGGTGCCGACGGCAATGAAAACCGTATCGGCGTCTCGCGTGGCGTCCCGAAGGTCGTCCGTGAACGACAGCCGGTTGGCTGCCATGTTACGGGCCATCAGCCGATCAAGACCCGGCTCGAATATTGGCGTTTTGCCTGCGCGCAAAAGTGCGAGCTTTTCCTGATTTTTATCGACGCAGACCACTTCATGCCCAAAGTCCGAGAAACAGACGCCAGACACCAGACCAACATAACCGGTGCCAATCATTGCAATTTTCATCGTCTTCTCTCTTCTTTAGCAGTGGCGCATGTCTCTCATGAAACGCCAAATCACTTATCGTAATAGTCGCGATACCATGCGACGAAGGCGCTGACACCCTCTGCCACGTCGGTTTGCGGCGCATATCCGGTCAGATGTTGCAGCAATGCATTGTCCGCAAAGGTTTCGTGCACATCGCCCTTTTGCATGTCCATGAAATTCTTTTCCAGCGGCATGCCCAGCGCATCTTCGATCGCAGCAATGAAATCCATCAAAGGCACTTTGGTGCCATTCCCGATATTGACGACACGAAAAGGGGCGGCGGGGCTAAGGCTATCACCCTCGGCAATGTCATCGGGCGTGGCAGGTTCGACAGGTGGCGTATCAATCAAAAGCCGGATACCGCGCACAAGGTCGGTCACATAGGTGAAATCCCGCGCCATTGCTCCGTTGTTGTAGACGTCGATCGGCGCACCATCCAAACCTGCCTTCACAAATTTGAAAAGCGCCAGATCAGGCCGCCCCCAAGGACCATAGACGGTGAAAAACCGGAACATCGTGGTCGGGATCTTCCACAGATGGGCATAGGCGTGGCCCATGTGCTCGTTCGCGCGTTTGCTTGCAGCATAAATCGTCAGCGGCGTATCGGTGCGCTGCAATTCACGGAACGGCATCTCTGTGTTGGCCCCGTAAACCGATGAGGTCGACGCCATCAGCAAGTGTTCAACTTGATGGATGCGTGCACATTCGGTCATGTTGAACGTGCCCATGACGTTCGTTTCCATATAGGATCGCGGGTTTTCCAGCGAATAGCGCACACCTGCCTGTCCTGCGAGATGGACGATGATATCCGGCTTGGCTTCGTCACAGGTTTTGGCCAGAAGATCATAGTCTTCCAACAGCCCCTCAACACATGAGAAATGCGGATTTTGAAGCAGGATCTGGTGACGGCGGCGTTTCAGTTGCACGTCATAATAGTCGGTCATGCCGTCGTAGCCGACGACGCGAAACCCTTCATCCAGAAGCAGCTGGGCAAGGTGAAACCCGATAAATCCGGCCGTTCCCGTAATAAAGACAGTGCGCATGAAAGGGACCTTGATGAAAACGACGGCTTTGCGCCGTTTTCATGCAATGTGCAGGTCAGGTCAATGCAGCTAGAGTAAACCGTTCGGCAAAGGTTGCTCATTCGCCGTGTTCACGCGGCGGAACCACAGCGTGACCATCGTGGATGTGATCACGATAAAGAGCGAATAAAGCACCGGAACGGCCATGATCGACTGCGCCTCGGTCCCTGAAAAGGTGAAAGCGATAATCGCGATGGCCAACGGCCCGTTCTGGATACCTGTCTCCAATGCCACGGTGCGCGCATTGCGCGGGTGCAACCGCAGCAGGATTGAAAACCCATAGCCCAGCGCAAAACCAAATAGGCCCAGCACAATGGACCCGAAATAGGTGGCCCAGGTTGTTGTCAGCAGGAACTCCCAGTTACGCGGAATCCATGACACGATCAGGAACAGGATGAAGAAAATCGCCAGCATCGACCCCATAAATTCGGTTACAGCGCCCACGTTGGCGTTCAGTTTGCGCAGCATCATTCCAATAGCGACGGGCACCAGAAGAAGGACCAGCGTCGCAATGATGTTTTCGCGCGGAATATCCAGATCAAGCGCGCCGGCATAGAGCACAAGCACAAGCGGTATCAGGATCACCCCGAAAACCGTGGATGTCACCGTCATCAAAACCGAAAGCGCCAGATTGCCTTTGGAGAAGTAGGTAAAGATGTTCGACGTCGTCCCGCCCGGCATGCAGGCCATGATAAGGATACCGATCTTGATCGTGTCCGAAACGGGCAAGGTTGTCGCCAGAATAAAGCCGATCAACGGCATGAAGCCGTATTGCGACACAACGCCGATCATCAATCCGTAGGGTCGCTTCAATGCCAGCGTAAAGTCGCGCGGGGTCAGCGATGCACCCATGCCCAGCATGATCACGAAAATCATCAGCGCCAGAATAGCTTGTTCAAGTGGTCCAACCATTATGCGTTCTCCACTTTGGCTTGTTCTTCGGCGCGCAGGTCTTTGCGCAGGATTTTCCCGACGTTCGATTTTGGCAGCTCATCGCGGAATTCGACCGCTTTCGGCACTTTGTACCCGGTCAGATGTTCCTTGCAGTAGGCACGCACGGCGTCTTTGGTCAATGTATCGTCACGCTTGACGATAAAGGCCTTCACGGCCTCGCCGGACGCACCATCAGGCACGCCGATAACAGCAACTTCCTCGACGCCCGGATGGGCCGCCAGCGTATCTTCGATCTCGTTTGGATAAACATTGAAGCCCGAGACGAGGATCATATCCTTCTTGCGGTCAACGATGCGGAAATACCCGTCCTCGTCCATCACGCCGATATCGCCGGTCAGCAGCCAGCCGTTCTGAACGGTCTTGGCGGTCTCTTCGGGTTTTTTCCAATAGCCCTTCATGATCTGTGGGCCGCGGGCAATCAGTTCACCCGGCGCGCCTTGCGGTACATCAACACCGTCCTCATCCACACATTTCAATTCGGTCGAGGGCAAAGGCACACCGATCGAGTTCAGGCGGCTTTTGCCAAATGGGTTAAACGTCAGGATCGGCGAGGATTCAGTCAATCCGTATCCTTCCAGCAGCGGTTTGCCAGTCAGCTTTTCCCACCGTTCAGCCACGACCCCCTGTGTCGCCATGCCGCCGGCAGATGCAAATTTCAGGTGCTTTGGTGGTGTATCAAGAAACCAGACTTCCCCTGTCAGACCGTTAAACAACGTATTCACGCCGCTCAGCCATGTGATCTTGTAGTTCTCGAACGCGCGCTTGAGGTTGCTCAAAGGGCGGGGGTTCGGAATCATAATATTGTGCGCACCCTGCGAAAACATACCCAGGAAATTCACGGTAAAGGCAAAGACATGATAAAGCGGAAGCGCAGTCAGGGCGACTTCACGGCCCTTTTCGAACTGCTCGATCAACTCCATCGTCTGTTCCATATTCATCAGGATATTGCTGTGGGTCAGCATCGCGCCCTTGGATACACCGGTGGTGCCTCCTGTGTACTGCAGGCAGGCGACATCATCAGGGGCGATCGTCTGGCGATAGCTTTCCAGGGCGTTATGCGTCTGCGCATGTTTGGCGCGGCCCGCCTTGACGGCCTCTGGCAGACGGATGTGGGGGATCGTGATCGGGGTGATTGTCTTGTCCCAATATTTCTGGACCAGACCCACGATACCGCGGGGCATAGCCGGAAAATATTCGGCCACACGGGTTACAATGACATTTGGGATCGGGTGGCCCTGCATCGCCTCGACCAGTTTGTCGGCGAACATGTCGACCACGATAATGGCTGAAGGTTCGGCATCGGCGAACTGTTTTGCCATTTCCTCGGGCGTATAGAGGGGGTTTACGTTGACCAGAATACACCCGGCCTTGAACACCGCCATGGCCGCAATCGGATAGGCCAGGCAGTTCGGCACTTGAATGGCAACGCGGTCACCGGTGGTCAACCCTGCGATTTCGCGCAAGTAGACCGCCAGCGCATCGGACATTTCATCCGCTTGGCGGTAGCTTAACGTCCCATTCATGCCGTTGGGCAGACAGGTCGTAAATGCGGGCTGGTCACCATAAAGCGCGGCAGTCGCACTAATAAAATCACCGATTGTGCGAAATTCGGGCGCGTCGATCGTCTTGCGGACGGATGCGCCGTAAAAGGCCGTCCATGGGCGTGTCTGGTCTGTCACTGGCTTCCTCCCAAAAGCATTCGGGAGAGATTATCCTGTCTTGCAGTTTTGTGAAGCAAAAGCAGCAGTTGGGCGAGATGTGACCCTGCGTCCAATCGGCCCGACCCGCGCTAAAGCACCAAATCGCAGGCACGGCTGTTGGATTGTACGTATTTCGCGTTCAGCAGATCGTTTTCCCCAACCTTGAAACGCGCCTCTGCTTCAGAGAATCCTTCGTCGAACCAGCGTTGCATCAAACGGCGTTCAAGCTCCGCAATTGGTGCGTCAATCCATATCGAGCTGGTCCAGAATTGCGCCAACTGGTTCCATGGGTCGCCCTCAAGCATGAGGTAATTGCCCTCAAAGAGCACATATTCCACGTCTTTTGAGAGGACCGCCGCACCGGCAATCGCGATGTCGCGCGACCGGTCAAAGACAGGATACACAATGTCAGCACCGCCATGTGCAATCCGCTTCGCCAGATTGCAGAAGCCCGCGCCATCAAAGGTTTCCGGCGCACCTTTCCGCGCGCGCAAACCGCGCGCATCCAAGATAGCGTTATCCAGATGAAACCCGTCCATCGGCACCACCGCAGACGCCTTGCCCGCAGCGATCAACAACCGGTGCAGAGCCTCGGCCACCGTTGATTTCCCCGAGCCGGGCGGCCCTGCGATCGCAATCAGTTTGCGCCCGTCAGGCAGGTGCAAAACATGCTCGAGCGCCTGCTTCGCAAGTGTCTCAGGCGGCAATTTCATCAGGCGTCATTGCTCCGGTCATCAACGCGACAGCATCGGACATGGAAACCTCGGATGGCTTTACCACACACAGGCGCTTGCCAAGACGGTGGATATGGATGCGGTCCGCGACCTCGAACACATGCGGCATGTTGTGACTGATCAGGATGATCGGAATGCCACGCGCCTTCACGTCCTTGATCAGCTCAAGCACCTTGCGGCTTTCTTTTACGCCCAAGGCAGCCGTCGGTTCATCCAGAATGATCACCTTTGATCCAAACGCAGCGGCACGCGCCACGGCGACACCCTGACGTTGGCCGCCTGACAGTGTTTCAACTGCCTGATTGATATTCTGGATCGTCATCAGCCCCAGTTCCGACAGCTTTTCGCGGGCGATTTTCTCCATGCGGGGGCGGTCAAGCTGGCGCAGCCATTTGCCCATGAATCCCGGTTTGCGCAACTCGCGGCCCATGAACATGTTGTCCGCAATAGACAGGGCCGGCGACATCGCAAGCGTCTGATAGACAGTTTCAACGCCTTCTTCGCGCGCTTCGGTGGGTGAATTGAACTGCACCTTGCGGCCATCCAGGAACACTTCGCCCTCATCAGGGACCACCGCACCCGATACGGATTTGATCAGTGATGATTTCCCCGCACCGTTATCGCCGATCACCGCAAGGATTTCACCCGGGTAGAGATCGAAATCGCAATGGTCCAATGCCGTAACCTTGCCATAACGTTTGACAAGCCCGCGCCCTTTTAAAACCGGTTCCATTATGCCGATACCCTTCTGATCCATTGGTCCACGGTGACAGCGCCGATGATCAGCACGCCGATAAGAAGATAGGTCCACTGCGCATCCGCCCCCGCAAGGCGCAGGCCGAGCGTAAAGACACCCACAATCAGCGCACCAAAGAGCGGCCCAAGGATCGATCCGCGCCCCCCGAAGAGCGAGATCCCACCGATCACAACGGCTGTGATGCTCTCAATATTCAAAAGCTGCCCCGATGTCGGGCTGACAGACCCGATCCGGCCGATCAGCGCCCAGCCTGCAATCGCGCAAATAAAACCGGTGACGGCATAGACCGAAATCAGGGTGTAGCGAACGTTCACACCAGAGAGCTGCGCTGCCTCGGGATCATCACCCACGGCATAGACATGGCGGCCCCAGGCCGTTTGGCTAAGCACATATGTCAGCACGGCAAAAATAAGGATCATGGCGATCACGCCATAGGTAAATGTGGCGCCGCCACTGCCGTTGGCATCTGCGCCGACCTTGAAGGTTGTACCAAGGAACTGGAGCAAGGGCGCCTCGGCTTCAATTTCCTGGCTGCGGATGGTTTCGTTTGCAGAATAAAGGAAATTGGCCGCCAAAACGATCTGCCACATACCCAACGTGACAATGAAGGGCGGTAATTTCATCACCGCGACGAGCCAGCCGTTGATCGTGCCGATCAATGTGCCGAACGCAAGGCCGATGACAATCGCCGCCTCGACCGGAATGCCGTAGCGAAAGGTGAACTGCCCCATGATCACGCTCGACAATACTGCGATTGCGCCGACGCTCAGGTCGATACCTGCCGTCAAAATGATCAAAGATTGCGCAGCCGCAACAATACCCACGATCTGTACCTGTTGCAAAATCAGCGTCAGCGCGAAGGGCGAAAAGAAAGTGGACCCCAAGAGCAACCCGAATACCGCAATTGAAGCGACAAGCACAAACAGCGGCACAAGCGCCGGATTGACGTGCAGCAAGTGCTGTAAATTGTGCAGGAACCCTTTGCGGCTATCTACGAAAGCGGCCACTGTCTCGGTGCGCTCTGTTTTGACAACAGATTCATAGTTATCGGAATCGTTTGGCATCATGCTCCCCAACGTTGCAACGGCGTGAACGGCAGATTCAGGCTCGTAGAGAAAAGGGCAAACACGTTGCCCTTTTCAAAGTTTAACAAGGATTATTCAGGGTTTTAACCCCAGCAAAGCTCCATGCCTTCGGCGACAGAGATGCTGTCAACGCCTTCTGCTGGCTGGTCAGTAACCAGAGCAACACCGGTGTCAAAAAAGTTCTTGCCCGGTGTGTTTTCAGGCAATGTGCCATCGGCTGCATATGCTGCAATCGCTTCGATCCCTTTGGATGCCATCAACAGCGGGTACTGCTGTGATGTCGCACCGATCACGCCGTCCGCGATGTTCTGCACACCCGGGCAGCCACCATCGACAGACACGATCAGCACGTCGTTTTCACGACCGATAGAACGCAGCGCTTCATAGGCACCAGCCGCGGCTGGTTCGTTGATCGTGTAAACCACGTTGATCGTCGGATCGACAGCAAGAAGGTTTTCCATCGCACGACGGCCGCCTTCTTCGTTACCTGCGGTCACGTCGTTGCCAACGATGCGCGGATCTGTTTCGTCGCCCCATCTGTTGGGGTCTCCCAGATCGATACCAAAGCCCTGCAAGAAGCCTTGGTCACGCAGCACGCCAACAGTCGGCTGGCTGACAGCAAGGTCAAGCATCGCGATTCTCGCGTTTGCGGCTTCATCACCAAGCGTTGCTGCGGCCCACTGGCCGATCAGCTCACCCGCAAGGAAGTTGTCGGTCGCGAATGTCGCATCGGCGGCATCAATCGGATCAAGCGGAGTATCAAGCGCGATTACCAACAGGCCTGCTTCGCGTGCCTGAGTGACTGCACCAACGATGGATGATGTGTCGGACGCCGTCAGCAGAATACCGGATGCGCCGTTTGCGATGCATGTTTCGATCGCAGCAACTTGTGTTTCGTGGTCGCCGTCCACACGCCCCGCAAAAGAGCTGAGTGTCATGCCTGCAGCTTCGGCAGCAGCCTCGGCACCTTCGCGCATTTTAACAAAGAAAGGGTTGGTGTCTGTCTTTGTAATCAAGCAAGCGGATGGGCCGTGCGCGTCAGCAAAAGCTGCGCCACTGCTCGCAATCGCGATTGCACCGCCCAAAAGGGCTGTTTTTGTGGATTTAAACATAATGGTCCTCCCATGACCTTTTTAGTCGTTCCCGTGAGACCGGAAACTGAGGCTTTTCCGGCAGACTGTCAATAACTAACTTCCAGAGAGTTATTTAGTATGCTATTGCTTGTCGAGACCAAGGAACAGTTGGGTGCAATGGACAGAATTCAGGAACCGGACAGGGACGAATCGGACGACGCGACATTTGAACGTGGCACCAACCAGGGCGGCATGCGCGAACGAAACGAGCGCGTTGTCCTCAGCCTCCTGCGCCGAAATTCCGACATGGCGAAGGCCGATATTGCACGTCGCACAGGTTTATCAGCCCAGACCGTTGCCCGCCTGATCGGATCACTCGAAGCCGATGGCCTTATTCTGCGCGGCACGCCTTCTCGGGGCCGGATCGGGCAACCGTCTGTGCCCCTTTCGCTCAACCCTTCGGGTGTCGTCTTTATGGGCATGAAAGTGGGGCGTCGCTCTGTCGAGATGGTCGTCATTGATTTTCTCGGGCAAATCATCGACCGCGAAAAACAGATCTATGACTACCCCGATTTCGACAAGGTTCTACAATTTGCGAAAACGTCGTCAAAGTCCCTGCGCGCGCGGCTTCCGGCAAACCTCAGATCGCGGATCGCGGGCCTGGGCATTGCGATGCCCTTCTTTTTGTGGAGCTGGCCCGAGCATATCGGCGTCGACGCGGAACGCATGGCCAATTGGGAATACCGCGATCTGCAGGGCGAAATTGCCGAAGCATTGGGGATGCCTGTGTTCCTGCAGAACGACGGAACCGCGGCCTGTAGCGCCGAAATGGTGTTTGGTGAAAACCCCTTACCTGCAAATACGCTGTGTTTCTTTATCGCGTTTTTCATTGGCGGGGGGCTGGTGCTGCGTAACGCGCTCTACACAGGCTCAAACGGCAATGCTGCCGGTTTTGGGCCTCTGAAAATCCCCGACCGCAATGGTGTTTCACGCCCGATGATCGAGCTTGCCTCTTTGGCCACGTTGGAAGAGGCGCTTGTCAAGAATGGTGTCGACGCCCAACAGATGTGGGTGGATCCCGAGAACTGGGATTTCCCCGGAGACATCGTCGCCGAATGGACCGCGCAATGCGCGCACGCAATTGCCCAGGCGATCCAGTCCACACAGGCGATCGTCGATCTTGAACTGGTTTTGATTGATGGATGGATGCCCCGCGCGCTCTGCGCGGAGGTGACCACACAGACGAAAGCGCAACTTGCGACTTTGGATATGACCGGGATGGACAGACCCGATATTGCAACGGGCACGCGCGGCCCCGATGCCCGCGTTCTTGGCGCAGCTAGCCTGCCGCTCAGCCACCGGTTTCTGGTCCAGTAACGCATGCAAGTGACTTACGACCATCCGCGTGCCGTAACAAATTGACTGTAACTATCGGAAAAAAGTGGTGAGCCGTGATGGGTTCGAACCATCGACCTACTGATTAAAAGTCAGTTGCTCTACCAACTGAGCTAACGGCCCACTGAGGGCGGTATCTAGAAAGCCATGGGGGTATGGTCAACCCCCAAATTCCCCTGACTGCTGGATAACTTGTCTGCCATGGCATATATCGCCGCCATGACCGCGAACGACTCATCATTTTTGCCCTTTATGAAGATGCACGGGCTGGGAAACGACTTTGTTGTCGTGGACGAACGGGGAATCACCCCGCGCGTGGATGCGGCCATTGCTGTGGCGATCGCAGACCGCCATCGCGGGGTAGGGTTTGACCAGCTTGCGGTCCTGTCCGACACGGACGTGGCCAATGTGCGGCTGACATTCTGGAACAGTGACGGATCGCTTGCAGGCGCCTGCGGGAATGCGACACGCTGTATCGCGCGGTATTTGATGGATGAAAGCGGCACAGATGCGCTGTCCCTGCAAACCGAGCGCGGTATCCTGCAGGCTCTGGATGCCGGCGATGGTCTGACGTCGGTGAACATGGGGCAGCCTCAGATGGACTGGCAGGATGTACCTTTGGCGCATGAAATGGACACCCTTGAACTGCCGATTGACGGCGCACCAACGGCGACCGGCATGGGTAACCCACATTGCACCTTCTTTGTCGCGGACGCCGAGGCCGTTGATCTGGCCGCCCAGGGGGCTGCAATCGAACACCACCCGCTGTATCCGCAACGCACCAATGTGCAATTTGCCAGCCTTATAGGGCCCGATCACCTGCGGATGCGCGTTTGGGAGCGCGGCGTCGGTGTGACGCTGGCCTCTGGTTCGTCTTCTTGCGCCACCGCCGTTGCTGCCGCGCGGCGCGGTCTGACAGGGCGGTCTGTCAGGATCGACCTTGATGGCGGCACCCTGCATATCGACTGGCGTGATGATGGCGTCTGGATGACAGGACCCACAGAACATGTCTTTGACGGCGTCTGGCGACTGTGATGACAAAAACAGCGCCAATATTCTCCAACCACGGTTGCCGCCTGAACGCCTATGAGACCGAGGCGATGAAGGAACTGGCGACCGCGGCAGGCGTGGACAACGCAATTGTCGTCAACACCTGCGCGGTCACCTCCGAGGCGGTGCGCAAAGCACGTCAAGACATCCGCAAACTCCGCCGCGATCATCCGGGTGCAAAGCTGATTGTCACAGGATGCGCTGCCCAGACAGAACCCGAGACTTTCGCTAGAATGGCCGAAGTCGATGTCGTTATCGGCAATACCGAAAAGATGGACCCCGCCACATGGGCAGGCATGGCCCCTGATCTGATCGGGCAGACCGAACCTGTGCAGGTCGATGACATCATGTCGGTCACGGAAACCGCAGGGCATCTGATTGATGGCTTCGGCACCCGCAGCCGTGCCTACGTACAGGTCCAGAACGGGTGTGACCACCGCTGCACGTTCTGTATCATTCCTTATGGCCGCGGCAATTCCCGCTCGGTCCCCGCTGGCGTGGTGGTGGATCAGATCAAGCGTCTGGTCGATACGGGCTATAACGAAGTCGTCCTGACAGGTGTTGATCTGACCAGTTGGGGCGCCGATCTGCCTGCCACACCGAAACTGGGCGATCTGGTGATGCGGATCCTCAAACTGGTGCCAGATCTGCCGCGACTGCGGATCAGTTCGATCGACAGTATCGAGGTGGATGAAAACCTGATGCAGGCGATTGCGACCGAACCACGCTTGATGCCGCATTTGCACCTGTCCTTGCAGCATGGTGATGACATGATCCTGAAACGGATGAAGCGCCGCCACCTGCGCGACGATGCCATCGCTTTTTGCCAGGAGGCGCGCAGTCTGCGCCCCGACATGACCTACGGCGCCGACATCATCGCCGGCTTCCCGACCGAAACAGAGGCGATGTTCGCCAATTCGCTGGCCTTGGTTGAAGAATGCGATCTGACGTGGCTACACGTCTTTCCCTACTCCCCGCGCCCCGGCACGCCTGCGGCAAAGATGCCGCAGGTCAATGGCAAGCTGATCAAAGCCCGCGCTGCCGCCCTGCGCGCGGCAGGTGAGGCGCAGGTTGCGCGGCATTTGCATGCCCAGCAGGGCAAGACCCATCAGGTTCTGATGGAGAATGCGCGGATGGGTCGCACCGCGCAGTTTACCGAGGTGGTGTTCGACACTGACCAGCCCGAAAGCCAGATCGTGCAAGCGCAGATCACCGGATTTGCAGGCACGCAACTGACTGCATGACGACGCTGCCGATCCTTTGGAGCTTCCGGCGCTGCCCCTACGCGATGCGCGCGCGCCTCGCCATCCAGTCAAGCGGATGTCAGGTGGCACTACAGGAAATCCTGCTGCGGGATAAACCTGCCGCGTTTCTGGCCGCCTCTCCCAAAGGCACCGTACCTGTTGTGCAGGACGGGGACCGCGTGATCGAGGAAAGCCGTGATATCATGCTCTGGGCACTGGGCCGCGATGACCCCGAGGGCTGGCTTGATATGCCGCGCGAGGGCCACGCCCTGATTGACCAAAATGACGGTCCGTTCAAACGGGCTTTGGATTACACCAAATACGCCGTCCGCTTTCCCGACCGCAGTGAAGAGGATGAGCGCGCGAAGGCAATGGTATTTCTTATGGAATTGAACGACCGCCTTGCGCGGTCCCCGTTCCTGATGGGCGACAGGCGCACTTTGGCGGATATGGCAATCCTGCCGTTTGTACGCCAGTTCGCGAACACAGACCGCGCATGGTTCGATGCGCAAGGGCTTGGGCCATTGACCGCCTGGCTGGATGATTTTCTGGCGTCAGAGCGGTTTCGCAGGATCATGACGAAATATCCGCCTTGGCAACAAGGGCAGGATCAGGTCTTGTTTCCCTGACCCAAACAAGGACCACCACCATGCAGTTGCTAATCTCTCCCGCATCCCCCTTTGTCCGCAAAGCGCGTGTGCTGATCCGCGAAGCGGGGCTCATGGAGACAGTGGACGAGGTGATCGTTTCGACCTCTGCTTTCAACTCAGCGCCCGAAGTGATTGCCGCGAATCCCATGGGTAAAATCCCCGCGCTGATCCGCGCCGATGGTCCAGCGATCTATGATAGCCGTGTCATCACGCGCTTTCTGAATGATCTGGCGGGCGCACATCTTTATCCGCAAAGCACCATTTGGGAAATTCTAACGCTTGAAGCCACAGCCGATGCGATCATGGATGCGACTGTTTCCATGGCCTATGAAACACGGCTACGCCCCGCAGACCAACAATCGTCTGACTGGGTCGAAGCGCAATGGGCCAAGGCCGCCCGCGGGATCGCTGCGATCAATAGCCGCTGGATGAGCCATCTGACCGGTCCGCTCAATATCGGGCAGATCGCAGTTGCCTGTGCGTTATCCTATATGGACCTGCGGCATGATGCCCGGGGTTGGCGGAACGGCAATGAGGCACTGGCGAACTGGCATGCTGATTTCAGCACGCGCGACAGCATGGTTGCGACAAAGCCGGAGTAGCCGCTAGAAATCGAAACTCACACCAAAATTGACGGCATTGGTGAAAATATCCGTTTCAAGCGTACCGCCACTGTCAAGATCAGCGCGGTTCGATGAAAACGTGCCTTTGTATTCGCCGAAAACAGACCATTGGTCGTTGATCGGCATGGCAGCACCGGCAAGCAGCGTCGCAGCCGGACCTGTCAGTTGATAGCCGCTTGTCTGGGAGCTGCCGTTGACGACCTCGACATGGGGCACGGCCAAACCGATGCCACCGCCAACATAGGGCGTGACATCGCCAAGTACCTCGGTCCAGCGCCGGTAGGCATTGAACGTCAGGGTATTCAGGCCGTCGGTGAATTCCAGCACCTCGTAACCGGGCGCTGCGATGCCGTTGGCGGGGTAAACCTTATTGTGCGCGAAATCCAGGCCATAGCCGAATGTGGGCGACTGCCAGCGTGTTGCGCGCACCCCATAGTAGATCGGCGCATCTAGCGACCGTCCTTCCCAATCCTGGGAAAAGTCGTCAGCCCCGACCAACGGATCACGAATCGAGATAGCGGACGCTGGCGCGGTCTGTGCACCGCCATAAATGCTCAACTGCACATCCGCTGTCGCGGGGGCAGGTGCAATCACAGCACAAAAGCAAAAAGTAAGGGCACGGCGCATAGCAGCTTGTCCGGAATGAGTGGCAGTTATCTGGCGTAGAGCCCTGCCACAAAGCTGACAATAAAACACTAACACGCCATGGTGTGTTACCGCCCGCATGTGACGTCATCGACACAAATAGCGGTATTTTATCGGAAAATCCCGCCATATAATTGCCACAGTTGGGCGGGACCCAACTTTTTCACTGCAAAGGTGGCGCTGCTTTGCATAAACGGGCCGTAGATGATTCTCCCTGCTCGCTTAACGAAGTCTTCGCTGTTAGCGCATAACAGAACCGTCTTGTGGGCCTGCGCCCGATTGTCCGCTGGACCTTGAAAGGTTTGATAGTTAAACAGCGCTCAAATTGACTGACCGACCTGTCGGTCTATTTTCTCGTGCGGGCATAGAGCCCATCAAAAGAATCGGAGATGCATCCAGTGTCACATGCAGATGATCATCAGGGCACACGCCGCGACTTTCTTTATTACGCAACCGCCGGTGCGGGTGTTGTGGTAACGGGCGCCGCAGTTTGGCCACTGGTAAACCAGATGAACCCTTCCGCCGATGTTTTGGCGCTCGCCTCGATCCGCGTTGATGTCAGCGCGGTCGCCCCAGGCACCCAGATCACAGTACTATGGCAAGGTAAACCGGTCTTTATCCGGTCCCGTTCCGAAGAGGAAATCGCCGAAGCGCGCGCCGTCGATCTGTCCGATCTGCCGGACCAGAGTGCGGAAAACGCAAACCTTCCCGACGGCACGCCAGCCACTGACGAAAACCGCGCACTGACGGAAGATGGTGTTTGGCTGGTCCAGATGGGTGTGTGTACGCACCTTGGCTGTGTGCCTCTGGGCGACGCTGGTGACTTTGGCGGCTGGTTCTGCCCATGCCACGGGTCACACTACGATACATCCGGCCGGATTCGCCGTGGCCCAGCGCCAAAGAACCTGCCTGTTCCTGTCGCGTCCTTTGTGGACGAAACAACTATTCAACTCGGTTAAGGAGAGAAACCCATGGGCGGAATTCCCCACGACCACTACGAGCCAAAGTCCGGCGGCGAAAAGTGGCTTCACAGCCGTCTGCCAATCGTTGGCTTGATGTATGACACTCTTATGCTTCCCACACCAAAGAACCTGAACTGGATGTGGATCTGGGGTATCGTTCTTGTTTTCACACTCGTGTTGCAGATCGTCACCGGTATCGTGCTGGTGATGCACTATGTGCCGCACGTCGATATGGCCTTTGCGTCGGTCGAGCATATCATGCGCGACGTCAACGGCGGGCACATGATCCGCTACTTCCACCAGAACGGCGCGTCGCTCTTCTTTGTGGCTGTTTACGCACATATCTTCCGGTCGCTGTACTACGGTTCGTACAAATCACCGCGCGAAGTGACATGGATCGTGGGCATGCTGATGTATGTCCTGATGATGGGTACGGCCTTTATGGGTTACGTACTGCCATGGGGCCAGATGTCGTTCCACGGTACAGCCGTTATCACGGGCCTCTTCGGTGCGATTCCTTTCGTTGGTGAAAGCATCCAGATCTGGCTCTTGGGTACACCGAACGGTGCGATTGCTCAGCCTGCGTTGAACCGCTTCTTCTCGCTGCACTATTTGCTGCCGTTCATTCTGTTGGGTCTGACGATCGTGCACATCTGGGCATTCCACACGACCGGCAACAACAACCCGACAGGTGTTGAGGTGCGTCGCACATCGAAAGAGGACGCAGCCAAAGATACACTGCCATTCTGGCCATACTTCGTGATCAAGGACCTGTTCGCGCTGGCCATCATTCTGGCGCTGTTTGTGGCGGTCGTCGGCTTTATGCCGAACTACCTTGGCCACCCGGATAACTACATTCCGGCCAACCCGCTGGCGACACCGTCGCACATCGTGCCCGAATGGTACTTCCTGCCGTTCTACGCCGTACTGCGCGCGTTCGACCAGGACGTATGGCTGGTGATTGCAGTGAACTGGATCACATTCGGTATCATCGACGCCAAGTTCTTTGGTGTGATCGCGATGTTCGGTGCGATCGTCGTCATGGCGCTGGCCCCGTGGCTGGACACATCATCGGTACGCTCTGGCCGTTACCGTCCGATGTTCAAGTGGTGGTTCTGGCTCTTTGCCGTAAACTTCGTCCTGCTGATGTGGGTCGGTGCGCGTCCAGCCGAGGGTATCTATCCCTACATCGCGCTGATCGGTTCGACATATTGGTTTGCCTACTTCCTGGTGATCCTGCCGCTCTTGGGCGTAATCGAAAAGCCGACCACACCACCAGCAACCATCGAAGACGACTTCAATGCGCACTACGCGCCGAAAGGTGACGGCGCTACACCCGTCGCCAACCCGGCCGAGTGAGAAAGGACGAATAGTAATGTTCCGTAAACTATCACTCACCGCAGCAATGGCGCTTGCCCTCACCGCAGGGCAGGCCACCGCCGCTGAACTTGAGATCGAAGTCACCGATTATGATTTCTCGTTCGAAGGCCCATTCGGCAGCTATGACCAAATGCAACTTCAGCGCGGCCTTCAGGTTTACACAGAAATCTGTGCTGCCTGTCACGGGCTGGAATTCGTCGCATTCCGCAACCTGTCTGACGAAGGCGGCCCCGGGCTGCCTGAAGACCAGATGCGGGCCTATGCCGAATTCTATGAAGTCTTCGACCAGTCCCTGTTCGACGGCGAGGGCGATTTCCGCCCTGCAACGCCAGCGGACAAATTCCCTGAGTCGAGCCTGTCCAACGCACCTGACCTCAGCCTGATGGCGAAGGCCCGTGCAGGCTTTAGTGGCCCGTACGGTACAGGTATCAGCCAGTTCGTAAACGGCATGGGTGGCGCGGAATACATTGCGTCATTGATGACCGGCTACCACGAAGAGCCTGAGTGCGCGCTGGAAGGCGAGCCAATGGACGGCTTCTACAACGTAGCATTTGCAGCTGGCGGTTTCCCTGAAAGCTGTAAGGACGAGAATGGCAAGCACAAGGTGCCTGGCTCTTGGATTGCGATGTCACAGCCTCTTTGGGGCGATGATGTTGACTATGCAGACGGCGCGCCAACAGACCTCGAAGCTGTGTCAAAAGATGTCGCAGCGTTCCTGATGTGGACAGCCGAGCCGAAACTGGTTGCGCGCAAGCAGGCCGGTCTGACTGGTGTTCTGTTCCTGACAGTTCTGTCAGTGCTGCTATACCTGACAAACAAGCGTCTTTGGGCACCACACAAGCACAAAGACTAAGCCAACCGGCACTGAAAACACAAAGGCCCGCCAGATGGCGGGCCTTTTTCATTTCGTAAGGTGGATCTTGCTCCACCTTACCCCAAATAGGCCCTGAGCGCGGCGGGCGGATCGTTTAACAACACATCTGTCGCAACCGGCGCATGCACTTCGCCCGCATCTACCAGCGCGACCATATCCGCAATCCGTCGCGCATCAGCCGGATCATGGGTAATCATCACCACAGTCTTTCCTGCCGCAACCAGTTTGGATTTGACCAGATCCAGCATTTCATCCTTGAGTGCCGGCCCGAGCGCAGAAAAGGGCTCATCCAGCAAGACGACCGGCCGGTTTGCCACAAGAACGCGTGCCAGTGCCACGCGACTTTGCTGCCCGCCCGACAAAGCGGCAGGTTTGCGCATATCCAAGCCCGCCAATCCAACCTCCGAGAGGGCTGTAGCGACGTGGTTCTTTTCTTCCTCGCTCAATCGCAGGTCAGGCCGTAGCCCTAAACCGACATTCTGCGCCACAGACAAATGTGGGAACAGATTATTGTCCTGAAAAAGCATGCTGATCGGCCGCTTGCCGGGCGCCGCCTCTGTCACATCGACATCGTCAAGGATCACGCGACCGGACGCAGGCGGTAGAAACCCCGCCAGACCCGCCAAAAGCGTCGACTTGCCCGCACCGGACGGCCCGATCAAAGCCGTCACTTTGCTGCGTGCGAACACAACATCCGCGCGCAACGAAAACGCACCTTGCCGCAAGACCAGATCTTCACATCTCAGCACGCCCGCGCCCCCATCGGTCACAAATCCAGAACAGCGCAAAACTCAGCACCACCAGCAACAGTGCGGCACTTGCCGCTGTCTCCATCCGGTATGCACCCATCAAACGATACATTGCCAGCGGCAAGGTTTCTTGCCCTTGCCCCGCGAACAAAGCAATGACCCCCAGATCGCCCATCGACAATGCCGCCGCCAAACCAGCTGCAAACCCCAACGGACGCCGCAAGCGGGGCAGAACGACCCATCGCAGCCACGTCCATCCGCGCATATCCAATCCCAGCCCCAAACGACCATAGCTTTCATTGATCTGGGCGACCGAAGGCGCAATCGATCTTAGCGCAAAAGGTAAAGCGAGTGTTGCGTTCACCAGCATGGTCACCAGCAACGCGATGTCAGCCGGACGGACAAAGGGAAACACGATCAAGAAAGCCCCTGTCCCGACAACCAATCCCGACGCAGCGAGCGGCATGACACCGATCACAGACACCATAACCCCACCACGCAAAGCCAAGGCCAAAGCCATCAAGACACAAAGCGCCGCCGAGCCGATGGCGACGTAGAGCGACCGAAACGCCGCTGCCCAAACCGTTGCAGGCATGTCGGCGAACGCGGGCAACCCGCGGAATAAAATCATCGCCAAAGGCAGCAGCAAAAACAGCGCAGCCAACAGGATCACGACATAGTCCACCACAGGCCGCGACAAATCCCAACGCTGCACGACACGGTCCATGCCAGCACCCATCGGATCGTTTCCTGTCACCCGCCACGCCAGAGCGGCAGCCAATACACAAAGCCCGAACTGGATGCAGGCCAGCAATGCCGCCCGCCCCAGATCGAAATCGAACCGGACTGCCTGATAGATCGCCAGTTCTACTGTCGTCGCCCGTGGCCCACCACCCATCGTCAGGGCAACTGCAAAACTTGTCAGACAAATGAGAAAGACAACGAGAAACGTGCTTGGCACGACAGCGCGAAGCATGGGCCATTCAAGCAACCGGCCAACAGGCGCATTCAGAGATGCCGCAAGGCGAAACCGCTCGGCCGGGATTGAGAGCCAGCCTTGCAGGATAAACCGCACCGCCAAGGGCAGGTTGAAAAACACATGAGCGAGCACCACACCGTGCAAACCGAAAATCGAAAGCGGCTGGAACCCCAGCCAGACCAAGCCATCATTCAAAAGACCGCCGCGCCCGAAGATCGCCAACAGGCCTAGAACCGCGACAATGACGGGCAAAAGGAACGGTGCCCCAAGCAGGGTAATCAGCAGGTTTCGCCCGTAGAAACCGCGGCGCGCCAAGGCACGCGCAACCGGAATGGCAAGCAGAACACTCAACAGCGCAGACAGCAGCGCCTGCACAAGCGTAAACCGGACAGCAGCCCAATCCGCAGGGGCCAGACCGCCCCCCCATTCGGCACGCCAGCCAACAGCGGCCAGCGTGCCAAGGGTCAGCACCAACACCAGCGCCGCAGCCGCGACGCCAGGCCAGCGCGGTGTTACTGGGACAAGGCTGTGCGCCATTCGTCCAAGGCCGCATCACGGATGGCGGCTGCATCTTCCGGTGACCACAAGAGCGATGTTTCGGGTGTCATCAGGGTCTCGAACCCTTCAGGCAGGCCCGCCGCAGGAATGACCGCTGGATACATCCAGTTCGTTGTGGGGATCACGCCTTGGAACGCATCCGACACCATGAAGTTCAGGAATTGATCTGCCAGTTCCGGCTGATCGGTCCCTGCGACTTTGCCCGCCACTTCGACCTGCATGTAGTGCCCTTCGTCAAAGGCCCATGCGACCTTGCTATCGTCCTCTTCTGCGATCAGGTGGTAGGCAGGCGACGTCGTGTAGGACAAGACCGCATCAGCCTGACCGTCAAGGAACATGCCATAAGCTTCGGACCAACCTGGCGTCACGGTTATGATGTTATCGGCCAGATCGGCCCATAGCGTTGCAGCTTCATCGCCATAGGCAGCCTTTACCCACATCAACAGGCCCAGACCGGGGGTGGATGAGCGGGGGTCCTGAATGACAATCTGGATGTCACTGTCGGCCAAAGCGCGCAGGGATGTCGGCGCATCCGCACCGACATTGCCGACAAAGGCGAAATAACCCCAGTCGAACGGCAGAAAATCCGCGTCAGCCCAGGCAACAGGTAGATCAAGGTCCGCAGAAACGCCATGCGGTGCGAATAACCCCGTTTCGCGCGCAGCGGCGGTCAGGTTCGTATCGAGGCCCAAGACGATGTCTGCTTCCGTGCGCGGCCCTTCCAGTTGCAGTCGGGCCAGCAGGGATGCCCCGTCACCTGCGCCCACAAATTGCAGATCGCAGGCACACTCCGCCTCGAACGCGGCTTCGATCGCTGGGCCGGGGCCCCATTCGCTGGTAAAACTGTCGTATGTCATGACTTGCAACACGGGTGTGTCAGCCATTGCGCTTGTGGCACAAAGGGCAAGTCCCGCGACAACTGGCAGATATGTGGTGTTTTTCATCGTATCCTCCAAATGCGACGGGCGGATTGGGGGATAGCGAAATTGCCATACCTTCCCTCCGCCGGTCTTAACCGGTTCAGGTTCAACGGGTCCGCGTGCGACGCATCTCAGCCATGACTGGCCCCCCGAGGTAAACCTTTGGTATTGCGGAATAGGGCAAAGGACAAGGGAAACCTCTTGAGCCTGATTGTCACCCCCGCTAGACCCGTTGGGCAAAGGGAGATGCCCATGTCGATCAACAGCTTCGGTCATTTGTTTCGCTTCACCACCTGGGGTGAAAGCCATGGGCCTGCCTTGGGCGCGACAGTAGACGGCTGTCCCCCCGGCGTGCCGCTGGAAGCGCCGATGATCCAGCAGTGGATGGATAAGCGCCGCCCCGGATTGAACAAGAACACAACCCAGCGGAATGAACCCGATGCGGTCAAGATCCTGTCAGGCGTGTACGAGGGTAGGACCACCGGTACGCCGATCCAGTTGATGATCGAAAACACCGACCAGCGATCCAAGGACTATGGCGATATCATCAACACGTTCCGCCCCGGCCATGCGGATATCACCTATCACCAGAAATACGGGCTGCGCGATCCGCGTGGCGGCGGGCGGTCTTCGGCGCGTGAAACCGCATCGCGTGTCGCGGCGGGTGGTGTGGCGCGTGAGGCGATCAAGGCGATTGCGCCGGATGTGCAGATCAAAGGCTATATGACCCAGATGGGGACCAAGCAGATTGATCGTGCGCGCATGGATTGGGACCAGATCGACCAAAATGATTTCTTCTGCCCCGATGCCGAGGCCGCAGCGGAGTGGAACGACTATCTGGCATGGCTACGCAAGGACGATCACAACTCGGTCGGCGCGATTATCGAAGTCGTGGCGCGCGGCGTACCCGCAGGTATCGGTGCGCCGGTTTATGCCAAGTTAGACACTGATCTGGCCGCTGCGATGATGTCGATTAACGCTGTGAAGGGCGTGGAAATCGGCGAAGGCATGGCTGCCGCCGCCCTGACGGGTCGTGACAACGCGGACGAAATTTTCATGGGGCCGAACGGGCCGGAATATTCGTCGAACCACGCGGGCGGTATTCTTGGCGGGATCAGTACGGGGCAGGACATCGTTGTCCGTTTTGCCGTCAAACCAACGTCTTCGATCCTGTCGCCGCGCAAATCAATCCGCATGGATGGCACCCCGACCGAGGTAGTGACCAAAGGGCGGCATGACCCCTGTGTTGGCATACGTGCGGTGCCGGTGGGTGAGGCGATGATGGCTTGCGTGATCCTTGATCACCTGCTGCTGGATCGCGGGCAAACGGGGGGTGCGCGCGGGCAGATCGGTTAGGTCTGTTTGGACAACTGCACCGCCAAAATCCCACCCGCGATAATTGCAACGCCGATGACATCCAACGCACCGATCGTCTCGCCCAAAATGATTGCGGCGATCGCGACCCCGAGGAACGGGTTCAGAAAGTGAAAGGTCGAGGCCTTGACGGCACCGATCCGCCCGACGAGCAGGAACCAAACCACGGTCGCCAATAATCCGGGCACAATGGTGGTGTAACCAAAGGCGACAACCAGTTGCCAGTTCCACGTGACATCCCACACTTCAATCGTCAGGGCAGGGACCCAGAGCATCGCGCTGCCGACCAGCATCTGCAATCCGACGATCATCAACACATTGCCGCCCGAGGACGCGCCAGCAACAGCCAAGGTGGCAACCGTCAAGGACACCACCCCGATCACACAGAGAACAATCCCGAAGACATCAACACCGCCTTGCAGCCTTGCGCCCATGATCAGGACCACGCCAACCACACCCGCAATCAGCCCCGCGATACCCAAAGGCCGCACGGTATTGCCAAAAACCAACCACCCTGACAAAGCCACCAGTAGCGGCATCGTGGATGCAATAATTGCAGCCAGCGATGCGGGGATCGTCTGCATCGCGACGAAATTCAAACCCAGATAAAGCGCGTTCTGGCATACCCCAAAGATCACCACGCCCTGCCATTGACGGCGGGTCAGCCGCGCGGATTGGCCCAGCAGCCAAGCGATACCGACACCTAACAGACCCGAAATCAGAAACCGCAGTGCCAGCGCACTGAGCGGCGGCGCATAGTCCACGATCACGCGGGCAGAGGTGAATGCCGACGACCACATCAGCGCGAACGCCAGCCCCATCGCAATTGCTTTGATGTCCATGTGATCCCCTTTGATGCCGAGTTATGCCAAGCGCGCTGCTGATTGCAAGGTTGCACTGATGCGGCGCGACCAGCACGCATCCCGAAATGAAAAAGGCCGCCATAACCGGCGACCTTTCCCGAACTCTGCATCTGGCCCGCAGGCCCGTGATGGCTTAGCCGTTCACGCTGTCTTTCAGCGCTTTTGCGATTGTCATTTTGACAACCTTGTCGGCTTCTTTCTTGATCTGCTCACCCGTGGCAGGGTTGCGAACCATACGCTCTGGGCGCTCGCGGCAATAGATCTTGCCAACACCTGGAAGTGTTACAGCACCACCGCCGGAAACCTCTTTGGTGATGATGTCTGTCACAGCATCAAGCGCAGCACCGGCTGCTTTTTTGTCCATGCCTGTTTCTTCTGCAAGTGCAGCAACCAGCTGCGCCTTTGTCATTGGTTTTGTCGCCATTTTACTGGTCTCCCTCGTTCGCCCCAGCAGTAGGGCCTATTACCCGCATATTTAACGGTATGTTGTGGGACACCACAATGATTAGTGTTCCATTACAAGTGAAAAAGAGCAGGTTTCCGCACTTTTTGACCGTTTAGAGGAAAGCTGTCTCTTCAAAACTGCGCAATTTCCGGCTGTGGATGCGTTCCAGCGGCATTTCGCGCAACCGTTCCATCGCACGAATACCGATCATCAGATGGGCTGCAACCTGCGTTTTGTAGAACTCCGACGCCATCCCGGGCAATTTCAATTCACCGTGCAGGGGCTTGTCACTCACGCAGAGCAACGTGCCATAGGGCACCCGGAAGCGGAAACCGTTCGCCGCAATCGTCGCACTTTCCATATCCAGCGCGATGGCGCGCGATTGCGAAAGGCGTTGCACAGGCCCTGCCTGTTCGCGCAGTTCCCAGTTGCGGTTGTCAATCGTCGCCACCGTGCCTGTGCGCATGATCCGCTTCAAGTCATAGCCTTCAAGCTTGGTCACATCCGCCACTGCCGTTTCCAGCGCAATCTGGATTTCCGCCAAAGCAGGGATCGGGACCCAGACCGGCAGGTCATCATCCAGCACGTGGTCTTCGCGCAAGTAAGCATGTGCCAGCACAAAATCACCCAAGCGCTGCGAATTGCGTAGCCCAGCGCAGTGCCCGACCATCAGCCATGCATGGGGCCGCAACACGGCGATATGATCAGTCGCAGTTTTCGCGTTCGACGGGCCGACGCCGATATTGACCAATGTGATCCCCGCACCGTTCTTGCGCTTGAGATGGTACGTGGGCATTTGCGGCAATTTCGCGGGCATCGGGACAGGCGCTTCGGCATCGGATATTTCGACATTCCCGGTACTCACAAAGCTGGTGTAGCCGCTGTCGGGGTCCGCCAGCATCTGCCGCGCAAAGGATTCAAATTCTTCCACGTAGAACTGGTAGTTGGTGAAAAGCACATGGTTCTGGAAATGCTCGGGTGCAGTTGCCGTATAATGTGCCAGACGCGCCAGTGAGTAATCAACGCGCTGTGCCGTAAAGGGCGCCAAAGGGTGCGCGCCGTCGGGGTATTGAAAACCCGAGCCGTTCACGATGCTATCATGTGTGGTGCTCAGGTCCGGCACATCAAATGCGTCACGCAGATTGAATTCCATGGACCCGTCATGCGGCACCGTTAGGCCGGGATCATTCGCTGCGGCAAAATGCACAGGCATTTCGGTGCTGGAAGCGCCGATAATGACAGGTACACCATGACTGGCCAGCAAAAGCCCGATCTGTTGCTCCAGATAGGATGCAAAGAGGTCCGGGCGGGTGACCGTCGTGGCATAAACCCCCGGTTCGGCTACGTGCCCGAACGAGAGGCGGGAATCCATCTTGGCGTGGGTTGTCGTGGTCAGCCGGATTTCGGGATAGTAGGCCCGCACGCGCGTGTCAGGCTGGCCATGCCGCAACGCGTTGGCAAAATTCTCGGACAGGAATTTCACTGCCGTGTTATAAAGCTCTTGCAGCCGGACAACGGCCAGTTTCGCGTCCGTAAATGCTTCTGGCGCGGGGACTTCGGGTGTCCGGATTGACACCTCTTGTGCAGCGTTCATGCGTTTTCCTCAAATATATCTGTAATTTCAAACTTATCGACATCCACCAGCCCCAGATCAGAGATCCGTAACGACGGGATGACGACAAGCGCCAGCAGCGAATGCTGCATATAGGCGTTATTCAATGTGCAACCACAAGCGGCCATCGCAGCGACCATCTGGTCGGCTTTGGCGGCTACTTCTGCAGCAGGGCTATCGGACATCAGGCCCGCGATCGGCAGTTCAACGAGGGCCAGTTCCGCGCCATCTTTCCAGACGGTGACGCCGCCACCGACCTCGCCCAATCGGTTTGCCGCAGCAGCCATCATTGCACGGTCTGTGCCGACGACGATCATATGATGGCTGTCATGCGCCACGGTCGAGGCCATAGCCATTTTGCAGGTGTACCCGAACCCCGACACAAAGCCGTTCACGACCTTTCCAGTACCTTGGTGCCGTTCGACCAAAGCGATCTGATAGGTATCGCCTTCGCCCTCAACCAACCCGTCAACGACAGGCAGTTCAGCGGTCAGCGCTTGCGTCGGTGCCTGATTTTCCACCACTCCAATGACCCTGGCTTTCACCTTGTTCTTGCCCTCAGGTGCCGCGATCGCAAAGTCCGCATCCCCAAGCACCTTACCCATATGAACGGTCTTGCGCGCATCATCTGGCCAAGCGTAGTGCGGACAGTTCACAGTGATCTTACCGCCTTTCGCCACGGTCTGACCACGGGCGATGACCTCTTCAATGGGTAATGTTGTCAAATCAGAGGTCAGGATCATGTCCGCCCGGCGCCCCGGCGCAATCGAGCCCAGTTCACGTTCCAACCCGAAATGCGTGGCCGTGTTGATCGTCGCCATCTGTAGCGCGATCACCGGATCACAGCCGCAGGCAATCGCATGGCGCACGACGCGGTTCATATGGCCGTCGTTCACCAGCGTGCCGGCCATGCAGTCATCCGTGCACAGAATGAAGTTGCGCGGATCAAGGCCCTTTTCCGTCACGGCGGTGATCTGGCTTTCCACATCATACCATGCAGACCCAAGGCGCATCATCGACCGCATTCCGTTGCGCACACGCGCAATCGCATCGGCCTCAGCCGTGCCTTCATGGTCGTCGGCGGCACCACCGGCGACATAGGCGGAAAACGCGACGCCCTTATCAGGGCTGGCATAGTGTCCGCCCACGGTCTTGCCTGCCTGCATCGTCGCGGCCATTTCCGCCAACATCTGCGGGTCGCCGTTGATCACTCCGGGGAAATTCATCATCTCGCCCAGCCCAATGATTCCGGGCCACGCCATCGCCTCGGCCACATCTTCGGCGGAAATCTCGAACCCCGTCGTCTCAAGCCCCGGTGCAGAGGGCGCACAGGACGGCATCTGGGTGTAGATATTCACGGGCTGCATCAACGCCTCATCATGCATCATCCGGACACCGCGCAGGCCCAACACATTGGCGATCTCGTGCGGGTCTGTGAACATGGTTGTGGTGCCGTGGGGGATCACAGCAGCCGCAAATTCGGCGGGCGTCAGCATCCCGCTTTCGATATGCATATGCCCGTCGCAGAGGCCGGGAATCAGATACCGGCCCCCGGCCTCAATCACGCGGGTGTCAGGCCCAATGCAATGCGACGCATCGGGGCCGACGTAGGCAAAACGCCCCTCGGCCACGGCCACCTGCCAGCCATCCAGAATTTCGCGGGATTGCACATTGACAAGCTTGCCGCCGCGAATGACCAGATCGGCCTTGTCGCGGCCTGCTGCGACGGCCACCAAACGGGGTGCCACTTCGGCCCATGATTTGAAATGCGTTTCCATCCCCAATGGTTTCACCGATTTGAGGGACGTTCAAGAGGGATCAGAGGTTCTCGAGCGGAAGCGGTTTTTGGTCAGGGTTCAGGCGCACCATCGCAATATTCAGCGCAGCCGCCACAGTGACCCACGCGAGATAGGGCACAAAGGCCAGACCCGCCCAGACATCAAGCTGCATATGGGTGATCGTGGCCCCCAGAACGGCAATCCAAAGACAAACCATAATCGGGAGAGAGCCCTTCAGATTGCGCGCCCCGAAGAACACCGGCGTCCAAAGTGCGTTGAACGCGATCTGTATCGCCCAGAATGCCATCGCATAGGCATTGTCCTCCAGCACCGCCACACGGGCGCCCGCAAAAGAGATCAGAAGATATATCGAGGTCCACGCCACCGGAAACGCCCAGTTCGGCGGCGTCCACGACGGTTTGTTGAGGCTTTTGTACCATTCGCCGGTCGGGAACAGTGCGCCGGTCGCGCCTGCGCCAAAGGTCGCTGCCAAAAAGAGGCAAAAAAGCAGAATATCCATTGCAGGGCCCTTTCAAGGTACCCGATACACTTAGGCCATCGGACGGTCGGTTCCAATGCCTGCTTCGCGCGCTTTCAATTCGGCCAATATGTCCAATACAGACGAGGTACGCTTTTGATCGGGCTTGGCGCGGCTCGCGGCATCCACCAGAAAGGCGACTTCCGGCAAAGGTTTGGCATAAATCACCGCAGATTTTGGCATAACCAGCGAAACGGCGGTGCGCCCACCGGCCTGCATCAGCCAGCCCAGTTTCTGCCGCCCATTGGTGCGGGCGCGCATCGAAATACTATCAAACCCCTGTCTGCGCAGTTGTTTGCCGATACCTGCATAAATCAGTCGCGCCGCCCAGATACCAGTACGCGCCTTCAAGGGCAGCACATCAATCCCCGCCTCGGACCGCAGATATAGCCTGTCCGCCTCGGCCAAGAGCCGTTTGACCATGCGCCGCACATCGTCAGTCGGCAGGGTTTCGCGGGTAAAGTTCACAGGATCAATGCCCGCCTCGGCCAGCCAATCCAGCGGCAGATAAATCCGCCCCATGCGGGCGTCTTCGCCCACATCGCGCGCGATATTTGTCAACTGCATCGCGACGCCAAGATCACAGGCCCGCGCCAGCGCATCGGGGTCACGTACGCGCATCAGCACGCACATCATCGCACCGACGGCACTGGCCACGCGGGCGGAATAATCGCGCACACCGCTTAACGTGTCATAGCGATGTTCGGCGGCGTCCCATGCGAGACCCTCCAGCAAAGCCTCGGGCAGGGCGCGGGGCATGTCAAAATCCTCGATAATCGCGGCAAAGGCGCGGTCCTCGGGTGCGTTATAGGGTTTGCCAGCATAGGCCGCATCCAACCGATCTTGCAGGCGAAAGACGGCACCGGCCTGATACTCACCCTCGTCAACCTCATCATCGGCCAGACGGCAAAAGGCATAGAGCGCCAAAGCAGGGTCACGCACCTTGGCTGGCAAGAGCTTGCTTGCTGCATGAAACGACAATGATCCATGGCGGATCGCCTCGCGGCAATGTTCAAGATCGTCAGCCCGGATCATTCGGCAGCGACCTTGAGTTCAGGCACAACAGGGGCATCAGGCACCAGTTTCGCCAGCACCTCGGCGCTGGAAATCACGCCCGGCACGCCTGCACCGGGATGGGTACCTGCACCGACAAGGAACAGGCCCTTGGCCTCTTCGCTGATGTTATGGGGCCGGAACCATGCCGATTGCAAAATGCGCGGCTCAATGGAAAAACCCGACCCGTTGGGCGACAGATAACGGTCGCGGAAATCCTCGGGGGTCAGCACCATTTCGGTGCTGATATGTTCCGCAAAGCCGGGGATCGTCTTTTCAACTTCAGCCATCACCTTGGCTTTATAAATCTCGGCCTCTTTGACCCAATCAACAGGGTCATCAAAGCCCAAATGTGGGACAGGCGATAGCACATAGAACGTATCATCCCCCACAGGCGCGACGCTGGGGTCGGTCTTGGACGGGCGGTGGATATAAAGGCTCATATCGTCGGCAAGTTTGCCTTTGATAAAGATATCCTTCAGCAGCCCCTCATAGCGGGGTGCGTTGGTGATGGTGTGATGGCCCACATCCGGCCACATCTTTGCAGTGCCCTTGGTCCCGAAATACCAAACAAACAGGCCCATCGACCACCGCCGCGATTTCAGCTTCTGATCGGTCCAGCGTTTGCGCGGCGCATTGCGCATCAGGTGCTGGTAGGTGTGGCCCGCATCCGCGTTGCTGATCACAAGATCGGCAGAGATTACCTCGTCATTGGTCAGGCGCACACCTTTGGCAGCGCCATCTTCAATCAGGATTTCATCAACTTCTGCATCTTGGCGAACCTGTCCGCCTTGTGACCGGATCACGTTTGTCATCGCCTGCGCAATCGCCTGCACGCCACCCATTGCGTAATGCACGCCGAATTCCTTTTCGAGATAGGCAACAAGCGCATACATCGACGTCACATGGCGCGGGTCGCCGCCGATAAACAGCGGGTGAAAAGACAATGCCATGCGCAAACGCGGGTCTTTCACGCGTGCCTTGGCCAGCCCAAGGATCGACCGGTCTGCACGCAGCATCGCAAATTGCGGCAGCACCTTGATCGTTTCCCAAAGCCGGTGCATCGGCTTGGCAACCATGCCCTCGAAACCCACTTTATAGCGGGCCTCGCTATCTTTCAAAAACCGTTTGTAGCCTTTCACGTCACGCGGGCTGAGGCGCGCGACCTCGGCCAGCATCGCGTCGGTGTCCTGCCGCGCGGTAAAGGTCGATCCATCCTGCCAACGCACCTCGTAGAACGGATCCATCGGGCGCAGGTCGATGTCTTTGTGAAAATCACGCCCGCAGGCGGCCCAGAGCGCCTCGTATACTTGCGGCACGGTGATGATCGTGGGGCCCAGATCGAATCGGTGGCCGTCTTGTGTGACAGAGGACCCCCGACCACCCGGCTTATCCAGCCGGTCCAGCACGGTGACAGCATAGCCTTTGGCCCCAAGGCGCATAGCCGCAGCGAGGCCGCCAAGCCCCGCGCCGATTACAATTGCTGCGTTTGAGTCGCTCTGTTGGTTTATCATCATGGTTCGACTGTAGTAGTGTAAACGCAAGTTGACAATTATTATGTCAACATCTTCCCAAAACGGCCCTGATGTGTCACGATTGGTTGACACGACCAGAGGTCTTCACCGTGACGCAAACCGTTAGCCTGTCTTTCTTCCGCTTTGCCGGGCCTGTCGCCCGTGCTTGGGCTTTGACCATGATGGGCGCTGCGCGGCTGCCTTTGGCACGCACCGCCGACATCGGTTTCTGGAAGCTTTGCGGATCAGGCAGCGGCGAAGGCTTCACACCTATTCCGAATACTGCCGTTTATGCGATCCTTGCCACTTGGCCCGATGCGGAAACAGCACGTGCGCGCACCCAATCCGGCATCTTTGCCACCTACCAGAAACGCGCCGCAGAGGATTGGACCGTATTCCTGCAAACGCAGACATCCCGCGGCGCATGGTCTGGCCAATCGCCTTTCGAACCCACAACGGCGCAAACCACCGGCCCGCTTGCCGCACTTACACGCGCGACCATCAAACCCAGCATCCTGACCCGGTTTTGGGGGCGCGTGCCGAATATATCAGAAATGATCGGCAAAGATCCCAACGTCGCCTTCAAGATCGGCATCGGTGAAGTGCCGATGCTGCATCAGGTCACTTTTTCTATCTGGCCTTCCGAGAAAGCGATGGCCGGCTTCGCCCGTACCGGACCCCACGCCGACGCCATCCGCGCGGTGCGCGACGAAGGTTGGTTTCGCGAAGAACTCTACGCCCGTTTCGCCGTCCATTCGGATCGCGGGACATGGAACGGCACCTCCCCTTTAGCCAAACTCGAGGCCGCATAATGCAACCATTCCCCTTTTCCGCCATCGTCGGCCAGGACGAGATGAAACAAGCGATGATCCTGACCGCGATTGACGCCAGCATCGGCGGGGTCTTGGTGTTTGGTGATCGCGGCACAGGTAAATCCACCGCCGTACGCGCGCTTGCCGCGCTGCTGCCGCCGATCAAGGCGATCAAAGGCTGCCCGATCAATGCAGCCTCAGCCAAGGACGTGCCGGATTGGGCAGGCCTGAAAACCAAACGCAGCCATGAAATGCCAACGCCGGTTGTCGACCTTCCGCTTGGTGCAACAGAGGATCGCGTGACCGGTGCACTTGATATCGAAAAGGCGCTGACCAAAGGCGAGAAAGCGTTTCAACCGGGCCTGCTGGCGCGCGCCAATCGTGGGTATCTCTATATTGATGAGGTGAACCTGCTTGAGGATCACATCGTCGATTTGCTACTCGACGTCGCCCAATCGGGCGAAAACGTGGTCGAACGCGAGGGCCTTTCAATCCGCCACCCTGCCCGTTTTGTGCTGGTCGGGTCCGGCAACCCCGAAGAGGGCGAATTACGTCCGCAGCTGTTGGACCGTTTCGGTTTGTCGGTCGAGGTCGCATCACCCAAAGATGTTGCCACCCGTGTCGATGTCATCAAACGCCGCGATGCCTTCGAGAACGACAATGCGGCCTTCATGTTACGCTGGCAGGCCGAAGATGCGGCGATCCGTGAACGTATCCTGACGGCACGCAAAGCGCTGGTGAAGCTCAAAACGCCAGAAAAAACACTGGTCGATGTGGCCGAACTTTGCCTCGCGCTTGGCTCGGACGGTTTGCGCGGTGAACTGACCTTGCTGAAGGCCGCGCGCGCCTATGCCGCATGGCGTGACGACACCGCGCTTACCCGCGCCCATGTAAAGGCCGTCGCCCCCATGGCCTTACGCCACCGTCTGCGCCGCGATCCGTTGGACGAAGCAGGCAGCGGCACCCGTGTTGCGCGCACCGTGGAAGAAGTCCTTGGCTAACGAAAGCTGGCACCACGCGACGCGCGCGTTGCAATTGCTCGCGCTTGATCCGGGTCTTGGGGGGATCTGCATTCGTGCGCGTTCCGGCCCCGTCCGTGCGCGCCTGATGGACATGATTTCCCCTGACGCCCGCCGCCTGCATCCCGCCATATCCGACGAGGCGCTCTTTGGCGGGCTGGACCTTTCGGCGACTTTGGCCAGCGGGCAAATGATCCGCGAAAAAGGGCTGCTTGAAACGCCATGCACCCTGGTGCTGGCGATGGCAGAACGCGCCACAACAGGGCTGGCGGCACGGCTTGCGGTGGCATTGGACCGCAACACCGGTCACACGCTGATTGCACTGGATGAAGGCGCAGAACCCGACGAATGCCTGAACCCCAAACTGGCCGAGCGGCTGGCCTTTCATGTCGATCTGTCCGATTGCGGCCTGCAAGATACCATCGACGCATCGCCCATGAACAACATAGACCTGCGCCGCGTCGTTGTTCCGGCAGATCTGATCGAACAACTGACCCGCATCGCGCACGAGCTTGGCATCGACAGCATGCGCGCACCTCTGTTTGCCCTGCACGCCACCCGTGCCAATGCCGCACTGATGGGCCGCACACAGATCACGGCGGAAGATGTGGAAATCGCATGCACACTCACCTTGGCCCATCGCGCCACGCGGCTGCCCGAACCTGAAACGCAAGACGAAGAGCCTCCAGCGCCGCCGCCGGATCAAAGCGACGACAGCAATGGGCCCGAAGATAGCCTCGATCTGCCTGATGAGCTTTTGCTTGAGGCAATCCGCGCGATGCTGCCCGATAACCTGCTCGAACAGCTTGCCGCGCAAAAAGCGCGGGCGGGGCGGGGCAATGGCACCGGGGCTGCACGCAAGGGCAACCGGCGCGGCCGGCCTTTGCCATCACGCGCGGGGCAGATCAGCGACGGCGCACGGATTGATATCATCAGCACCTTGCGCGCCGCCGCCCCTTGGCAAACGATCCGGCGCACTGCGACGGGCCGCGACGGGCTGCACATCCGCCCCGCCGATATCCGCATCAAACGGTTCGAGGAAAAATCAGACCGCCTTTTGATCTTTACGGTTGATGCCTCTGGGTCTTCTGCCCTCAGCCGTCTGGCCGAAGCCAAGGGTGCGGTGGAACTGCTGCTCGCCCAAGCCTATGCGCGGCGCGATCACGTGGCACTTGTTGCCTTTCGCGGCACCGAGGCCGAGCTGTTGCTGCCACCCACCCGATCGTTGGTGCAAACCAAACGGCGCTTGGCGGCCTTGCCCGGCGGTGGTGGCACGCCACTTGCTGCAGGTATGGTCACTGCGTTTGAACAGGCTGTCCAAGCCACCCGCCGCGGCATGACACCCACCATCGCCATTCTGACCGATGGGCGTGCAAATATCGCACTTGATGGCCGCGCCGACCGCAAACAGGCGGCAACTGACGCGCAACAGATCGCCCGCGTTTTGCGTGCAAATGGCGTTGATGCGATTGTGATCGACACCGGCAACCGGCCCGAACCCGCGTTGCGCAACCTTGCCCAGACCCTCGATGCGGCCTATCTGCCGTTGCCACGTGCAGATGCACAGCGCCTTTCGCAATCCGTCGCCACCGCGTTGGGCGATTGATGCGCTGGCCCGAGGACGCCGAGGGCTGGCCTCTGACGGTATATTCGCGGCAGGTTCTGCACCGTCCGCACCGTTGGCATATTCAGGAGCACGGGGTCGGACCGACCATTCTGCTGATCCATGGTGCGGGAGGCGCGGCACAGAGTTTCCGTGGCCTCTTTCCCATTCTGGCGCGCAAGCACCATGTCGTGGCGGTTGATTTGCCCGGTCAGGGGTTCACGCAGATGGGCGCACAACAGCGCTGCGGGCTGGATCAGATGGCCGCAGACCTGCTTGCACTGGTTCGTAATCAGGGCTGGGCGCCTGATATCGTTGTCGGCCATTCCGCAGGTGCAGCCATCGCGCTGCGCATGTGGGAATTGGGAATGCAGCCTGCCAAGGGGATTGTGGGGATCAATGCAGCACTTGGAAATTTCAAAGGGGTCGCTGGCTGGCTTTTCCCGATGATGGCCAAGGCCTTGGCCGTTTCACCTTTTGCGGCGCGCCTGTTTAGCAAAACAACAACGCAAAATAGTGTCCGTCAACTGATCAAAGGCACCGGTTCAACGCTCGATGCGCGTGGAATTGACCTCTATTACCGGCTGGCAACTGACAAGGGTCACGTGGATGCAACGCTTTCGATGATGGCGCAGTGGTCACTTGATGGGCTTCTGGCAAGGCTGGGCACGATCGACGTGCCTGTCCATCTGATCACCGGGCTTGCCGATAAGGCCGTACCGCCCGAAGTAAGCCGTGAAGCGGTAAAGCGGCTTCCACAGGGCAGGTTAACCGAAGTTGCCGGACTCGGGCACCTCGCGCATGAGGAAGACCCCGCAACAATCGCGAAATTGATCACCGGCATGTAAAAGGCCGCCGGGGTTTCCCGACGGCCTTTTTATTCAGAACAACGGTTGCCCGTTGTGATGCTTATTCTTCGGCAGCAAATGTCGCGAGGTAAGCGTATAGGTCATATGCCTGTGCTTCTTCGCGTACCTGATAGGCCATCTTGCCGCGTGCACGACGGTTGTCGAGCGTTTCACGCAGCCAGCCTGTCGGGTCCTGAACGTAGCCGACGAATGTTTCTTCCGTCCAAAGCGTACCAGCTTCACCAAGTTCAATCAGCCCATCACTGTAGCGGAAATCCTCGACTGATCCGATTGTGCGCCCTGCGATACCGTAAAGGTTCGGGCCTGTACGCGCATTGCGACCTGCAAGAACCTCGCCGGACGCGTCGGCGACCACGTGGCAGGCAACGCACTGACGGTTGAATTGCTCTTCGCCAGCTGCGGCGTCACCGATTGTTGCGGCGTGGCCGTCAGCAAAGGCGGGTGCGGAAAGAACAGCAAATGCTGCTGCGATAGTAAAACGTTTCATGATCGTATTCCTCTTCGATCTAGTTCTGTGACCGTTCGCCCCAGTCGGCGTTTAATGTAACGCGGGAAACCAAAGGGTCCACCCCCGCATGCAAAAGAATCCGTGATAGGCGTCAAGCCACCGCATGTGCGAGCGCACACTGGCGCCACAAGACCTTTAACGCATTGATAAGATGGTCAATATCCATATCTGTGTGGAGCGGTGATGGCGTGAACCGAAGCCGTTCTGTCCCCTTGGGCACGGTCGGATAGTTGATCGGTTGCACATAAATATCCCATTCACGCATTAAATAATCGGCCAGCATGCGTGTCTTGACCGGATCACCGATCATCACCGGCACGATATGGCTTTCGTTCGGCATATGCGGGATGCCCTCGCGATCAAGGGCTGCACGCAGGCGCGCCACCTGACGCCGTTGTTGGGCGCGTTCAATCTCTGATTCCTTGAGATACGCAATCGAGGTGCGCGCCGCCGCCGCCACCGCCGGCGGCAGTGCTGTGGTAAAGATAAAGCCGGACGCAAAGCTGCGGATGAAATCGCACAGGGCCGCAGAGCCGGTGATGTATCCACCGACAACGCCATACGCCTTGCCCAAGGTCCCTTCGATCAGGGTAATCCTATCGGCAAGCCCCTCACGTTCGCTGACACCACCACCACGCGGGCCGTACATGCCAACGGCATGGACCTCATCCAGATAGGTCATCGCACCGTATTTTTCGGCGACTTCGACGATCTCTTTGATCGGGGCGATATCACCGTCCATGGAATAGACGCTTTCAAAGGCCACGATCTTGGGCACATCGGCTGGTAGACAGCGCAGCTTCATTTCCAGATCATGAACGTCGTTGTGTTTCCAGATCACCTTGTTGGCACGCGAATGGCGGATGCCTTCGATCATCGACGCATGGTTGCCCGCATCCGACAGGATCACGCAGTCCTGCAAGCGGCTGCCCAAGGTGCTTAGTGCGGCCCAGTTCGACACATAGCCAGACGTGAAAAGCAATGCCGACTCTTTGCCATGCAGATCGGCAAGCTCGCGTTCCAGCAAAAGGTGGTCATGGTTCGTGCCCGAGATATTGCGCGTCCCGCCTGCGCCGGTGCCGGTGCGCTCGACCGCTTCACACATTGCACCAATCACCTTTGGGTGTTGCCCCATGCCCAGATAGTCGTTCGAACACCAGACTGTTACGTCGCGCACGCCGTCTTCGTCGTGGTTGGCCGCACGCGGGAATTTCCCGCATTTGCGTTCAAGTTCGGCAAAGTACCGATAGTTGCCGTCCTGTTTGAGTTGGGACAGCTGTGCATTGAAAAGTGCGTCAAAATCCATCGGTCTTATCTTTCTTCTTTGGACATCGTTTTTTGCGCCGGAAGCATCCAGCGCCAGAGTTTCGCATCAGGCAGCGGAACTACCATCAACCAGTGTTCAAGCAGAGCAAGCCCCGCCATTGCAGTAAGCAGGGCATAGCCTGCGACAGTCACCTCTGATCCAGCGGACCAGAGCCGCTCGGCGCAGATGGCCAGCAGCGCGGTCAGAATGGTGATCGCGGCTGGGAACGCGAGTGTCACCGGACCGCGCCGGAAATAGGTTTTCAGATGGTTCAGCTTCAGCGGCACGAATTCCGTATTGATCCGCGGCACGCCATAATAAAGGTTCAGCTTTGCCAGAATGCGCGCAATGAACAGCACAAGGTAGATCGCAAGCGCAATCCGGTTCGGGGCACCTTCCGATGCGATCACCAGACCCCAAAGGCCAAGTGTCAGCGCCAGTTCGTGATAGGCCACGGTCGAGAATGCACGAAAAAACCGGTCCCGCCCGGCAAGACCGGGGGGGCAATCGTCACGCATGGGGCCAGTAATGACACCGGCAAGAAACGCAAGTTCGATCCAGCCCCAGATCGCCAGAGCCCCCGCAAAGCCGATGTAGACGCCAGCAACGCTGGCATCCTGCAAAGACACCGCCACGGCCCAGATACCGACCGCCAGCAACGGCAGGCCCATGAAAGTGGTCATGCCGTGGCAATCCAAACGGTCCGCCCGCCGCACCGCCACTAAAATCGCACCGGTGGCGAACCACCACGCGAAAATAGCAATCAGCGATGCGATCCAAGGCGATGTCATCAGTATGCTGGCTCCAGTCGGGGGCTGTCAGGAACAGCATTCTTGTGAACCGGAATTGTCAGCAAGGATACAAAGGCAAAACCCGCCTTGGCCGATCCGACCATACGCTTGGCCCAGCCGCCGATCCCGCCTTGCTTGCGGCCTTCGGCAATCTGCACATTGGCATCCTGCATCCGGTTCAGGGTCGGTTGCCAACGTGGGTGGTCGATGTCCAAGGTCATCGGGAACACCTGAGTCGAGATTTCAGACGTCTTGCGGAACACCTCTTGGCCGTACCATTTGGGGTCAACGCCCAGCGCCTTGTGGAATTCGGGGCGCTGGTGGTCGCGGACCCACATGGTCGAGAAGACAGCCGTCAGGAAAAACTTGATCCACATGCGGTTGCCCCAGCTTTGCGTCAGCTTGGGGTCGGTTTTCAACAGCAGGGCAAATGCCTCGCCATGGGAAAACTCGTCGTTGCACCATTCGCGGAACCATTTGAAAATCGGGTGGAACCGCATTTCAGGGTTTTCTTCGAGATGACGATAGATCGTGATGTAGCGGGCATAACCGATCTTTTCGGACAGATATGTAGCATAATAGATGAACTTAGGGCGGAAATAGGTGTACTTCTTGGCCTGTGTCAGGAACCCGAGGTTCACCGCGATACCCGCTTCGCGCAGGGCGTCATTGATGAAACCGGCATGGCGCGCCTCATCGCGGGCCATCAGCTGAAACAACTCGGTGATATCCTTGTTGGATCCGCGCCGCTTCATTTCCTTATAAAGCACACAACCCGAGAATTCGGCCGTGCAGGACGAGATCAGAAAGTCGATGAACTCGGCCTTTAGCTTCGGCTCCATACCGTCCCAATCCACATGGTCCCAGTCTTCGTTCTTCTTGAAGTGGCCCTTGTTGGGGTCGGCCTTCATCTGGCCGATCAACACATCCCAGTCTTCGCGGACCGAAGACACATCAATCGCGTCCATCTCTTCGAAATCGGTGGTGTAAAAACGCGGCGTCAGCAGCGTGTTGGACATCGCCACTTTGGTCGCTTCTTCATTGGTCAGCGGCGGCAGTGCTTCTTGTGCGGCAATCGCTTCCTCGGCGGTGGCGGCTGTGGATGAGTGCATGTTCATGACATCACCTCTTCGCTAAAGGAAAATTCGCAAAGCTCCATAAACTCAAAATCGCCGGTGGCGCGGGTCCAAAGCTGTTCCAGCTTGCTGGCACGCGTGATGACGGCAGTGCGCTTTTCTTCGATCATCTCGCCGAAGGCCGCCATTATTTCGGGCCCCTGTACCTGCACCGTATCGCCCGGATGAATGACAGCGCCATTATCCAGACGCACATGCGCCGACAGTTCCTCGAACCGGTGCGAGATCGTAACCGTGCATGGCGCGGTCTCTTTCTCTCTTGTAAATAGTCCCATGTGAGTTCCCTTTCACATTAAACGCGGGGGGCTAACCTGCGTTTGGTTTCAGTCCAGCAGTCTTGCGAAGGCTGCTACATTGTCTTTGCCATAACCAATCAATTCGACCCGCAGGTCAGTGGTATCATCAATGATGGCGATATTGCCGTTCTCGCGGCGCACAACGGTGACAGGCGCAGTTTGCGAGACGTTATTCACAAAACGCGACCGTTCCACGACACGGCCGATCACACCCAGAAAACCGCCTTTGTGATCAGCAGAAGAAGCCAGCAATTCACCCTCGGGCGTTCTGACCTCGTAAATGCCGCTCCGGTTGCCCTGCATCACAATCTCAAGCGATTGGACGACGGGCGCCTCGATCAGTACGCCGCGGTTTGGCACATCAAACCACTGGGCATAGGCGACCAAGGCAAGGGCCGCAGCCATCAGACCGAACATGGCCTGTACCAGAAAACGTGGGACCATATCGCGGTCGCGGTGGCGCATTTGTTGTTCAAGTTGCGACATATGACTTACTCCGCTGCGACGGCGTTGCTGCCGTCTTGTTGCGACACGCGTTCAATGCGTGGCTCGGAAATCCGGGTCTCAGCAGCTTCGGCAAAGATCTGGGCGACATTCTGGGCGTCAGGGATGCAGCGCAATGCAGGTTGCGTGCGCGCCATCCGCCAAGGGCGGACGTGCGGCCATGACATCAGATAGGAAATGCGGGTTTCGCCAATCAACTCGAACGCCAATGTGCCGTGGCCCGATGGTTTCAGGTCCAGCTTGGCTGTCCCGATCCATGTGTAGGGCAGGTTCAGCGTCATTGTCAGCGCCGCGCCGATCCGCATTGCCACACGCTTGTTTGTCAGCGTGTAAACGGTGGACCGGGCCTGCACATAGGCGATCCCGTAAAGAATGCCGCAGGCAACCAGACCCGAAATCACAAAGGGCACACCGTGCATGATAGCGATCCCGAACGGCACATCCGCCGCCGATACGCCGACGCGCCAGAAAGCCAGCAATGCGAAATAGGCCGCAACCCAGCGGACCCCCAGCGCTTCGCGTGCCAAAAGCCGCGGATCAGGGGCACCCTGCCACAAGATATGTTCCCCTTCGGGCAGCTGTTCCGGCAGGCCCTTGATGGGTTCAAAATTAAAGTCGTCGTGGCTCATGGTAGGTTCCCTTTCGTAGCCAGGGCGGCCCCGGTGGCGAACCGGGAACGCAACGTGTTTTCAGCAGACCGGATCAGGAGGCGTACATCGTGCCGCCGGCGTAATACGCCATGATCTTGTCTTCCTCGAGCAGGGTGACCTGCTCCATGCTTTTGGTTGTCGGCACATTGTCCCAGTTGCTTTCGTAAAGGGATTTGACCGTCACGCGGTCGGTCCCGATTTTGGCAAGGTTCATCGGAATCAGACGTGTCTTGCCTGTGCCTTCTGGGTTCAGATCAACCGTCAGAAAGCGGACCATCTGCTCTGGCACATCCACCCACATATCGGTGACACGTCCGACGACTTCACCATCACCACCGACAACGGCCTTGCCGCGCGGATCACGCCCTGCAGACACCTTGAAGTCAGACAGCATCGACATCGGCTTGATCTTGACGTGGCCATGCGCGTCCAGCTCCGGTGCATCGCGGCGCGGCGCCCAAGCCGCAGGACCGACACCGTCAACCATCGGATCACCGGTCGGGATCCACGGCGAACCGGTCGAGGCAGAGGACTGCGCCAAAGCCAGATCCGTCCGCATCTTGCTGTCTTCGAAAGCGCGTGAAGGCACGGTCAGCTCACCACGGCCATCGCGCAGTTTGAACGTCTTTTCCTTTGGCAAAGGAAAAAGGCTTTCGTTCGCAGGCACGCCATCGGCGTCGTCACGCAAAGGATAGCCTTCGCGCATGTTTTCAGTTTGCAGGTAATAGACAAGCCCCGCAAAGAAGATCCAGAAGAGCCAAATTGCTGCGCTCGCCAGATCGAAGTCTCCAAAAAATTCTACACCAACCATTGGTTTTTCCTTTCGGTGGTTAGGTCGGGAAATCTGCCAATCCCAGCTTGGCAGACCCCCCGGTGGTTATGGGCCGCAACCGCACAAGCGGCCCCAGCACAATCAGGGTTAGGAATAAGAGGCCAATTTCGGTGTGATAAACGACCGAATAGCCGGTGGCAGGCGTGGCGAGCGCCTCTCCCAAGGTGCCGTTCCCAGCGGCATGGTTCACGAGGTCACGCACAGTGCCCCCGATAAAGATGGACAGCCCGGCACCGGTGGCTTGCGCAGCCCCCCATGCGCCAAGGGCCAAACCACGACCGGCTTTGCCGATTGTGGGCATTGTCATGGCAGCGGTCAGGGTCGAGACACCGAAAAGGCCGCCTCCGAAACCGATCAGAGCCGCACCAAGGTAGAAAAGTGCCGGCGACCCGATAGGCGCCGAGAAAATGACTGCGCAAAACGCAAGAATGCCCGCAAGAATACCGCGTGCACACATGCGGTAAGGATCAAGCCCGTTGGCAAGCCAACGTGCGGCAAAGGCAAAGCCAACCAAGGCCCCCGCCGCCCACATCGCCGTCAAAAGTGTTGTGGCCGAAACCGACAGGCCCAATATTTCGCCGCCGTAAGGTTCCAACAATACGTCTTGCATGTTGAAGGCCATGGTTCCGATGAAAACAACCGCCAGAAGACGCCCTGCATCACCGCCTGCAGCCAGGTCTTTCCATGCATCGCGGAACGTGGGGCTTGCCTCTTCGCGTTGTGCTTTGGTCATCGGTTTGACCTTTTCCTGCTTCCACAGGGCAATCAGGTTCAAAAGCAGTGTCACAACAGCCGTGCCCTGCACGACCTGCACCAAACGCAGCGCTGAATAGTCACGCAGCAAAGCACCAATGATGATGGCCGCAAAGGCCATACCTACAAGGTTCATAACGTAAAGCAGGGATACAACCTTTGGCCGGGTTTCCTCGGTCGCGCGATCCGCAGCCAGCGCCAGACCAGCGGTCTGCGTCATGTGCATGCCGAAACCGGTCATCAAAAACGCCAGCGCCGCACCGACATATCCAGCAATCGGGAAATCCAGCGTCCGATCCCCGGACAGTACAAGCAGCGCCATCGGCATAATCGCCAGACCGCCGAACTGCCACATCGTACCCAGCCAAAGGTATGGAATGCGCTTCCACCCGATGGCCGATTTATAGTTGTCGGATTTGTAGCCCACCAATGCACGCAACGGGGCAACAAGCACAGGCAAGGCAATCATCGCCGCAACAAGCATCGCGCCGATATTCAGCTCGACAATCATCACGCGGTTCAACGTACCCAGCAACATTACCGCCGCCATGCCGACTGACACCTGAAACAGCGACAGGCGCAGCAACTGTCCCAACGGCAGATCATCACTCACCGCATCGCTGAATGGCAAAAGATCAACCGAAATCTTCTTGAGAGATGACGCCTTGAAGATCATGTGTTCGGACCCTCGAATGACAATGCTGTGGAAATATAGAAACCTGATTTGACCCGCTCGATCTCTTTCAGGCGTCCCTTTACGCCCGATGTGCGCAAGGCATCTGCAACGCCGACCACGGTTTGCGGCACCATCACGGGGCTGCGGTCTGCACGCGGGAACATCTTGCCGACGCGCCACATAGCCATCAGGGCCGGGGTGCGCGGCGCAATGGTAAAGACAAATTTGCATTCCAGACGCGGGCTGGCCTTAGCAAGCAGTCCGGCGATGTCCGGCGCGCTGTAGTAGATCATCGAGTCCATCGCGAGGATGTAGTCAAACACACCCGTCGTACTGTCGAGCATATCGCCCGCAACCCAAGTGATATTGCCCGCCAGATTGGCCGGCATCCGCTGTTCCGCGATCCCCACCAAAGCAGGCGAGATATCAACAGCAACCACATCGGCACCGCGCTGGGCCAACTCAACCGCCATGGTGCCTGTGCCGCAACCGGCATCCAGAACCCGCGCCCCGCGCAGGTCGTTGGGCAGTTGCGCCAGCATCAGCGCACGCATCCGGTCACGCCCCGCACGCACGGTCGCCCGCACACCAGAGACAGGCGCGTCTGATGTCAGCTGCTCCCAGACCTTGGTGGCGGTGCGGTCGAAATAGTGTTCGACCCTGTCACGTGTGGTGGCGTAATTGGCCATTAGTCAAAACCCAACAATTCAAAGATTTCACGATCCGGCAGACATTCGGGCGCCATCGGCAACGTCCCGTTCCACAGTGTTTCGGCAAGGCGCATGTATTCCTTGCGCACCTGCACGACGTCTTCGTCGTCAGGCATTTCGAACAGGGTCTTTTTCTTCAGACGGCTGCGACGGATCGCATCAAGATCGGGCATGTGCGCAAGACGGTTAAAGCCCACGACATCGCAATAGCGGTCCACCTCGTCGGTATCCTTGCTGCGGTTGGCGACGCAACCCGCCAGACGGACCTTGTAGTTGGATGATTTCGCCTGCACGGCGGCGATAATCCGGTTCATCGCATAAATGCTGTCAAAGTCATTCGCGGTCACGATCAACGCGCGATCGGCGTGTTGCAGCGGAGCGGCAAAGCCACCGCAAACCACGTCGCCCAGCACATCGAAAATCACGACATCGGTGTCTTCCAGCAGGTGGTGCTGCTTCAGCAGCTTCACCGTCTGACCAACAACATAACCACCACAGCCTGTACCCGCAGGGGGGCCACCGGCCTCGACACATTTCACACCGTTAAAACCCTCAAAGATGAAATCCTCGGGGCGCAGTTCCTCGGCGTGGAAATCAACGTCCTTAAGGATATCAATCACCGTTGGTACAAGGGTACCCGTGAGGGTGAATGTGCTGTCATGCTTGGGATCACAGCCAATCTGCAACACGCGTTTGCCATGCATGGAAAACGCGGCAGACAGGTTGGATGACGTGGTCGATTTCCCGATACCGCCCTTGCCGTAGACTGCAAAAACCTTTGCGCCTTCGATCTTGGCATCTTCGGGCTGATGCACCTGAACGGACCCTTCGCCATCCTGGCCGCGTAGGTTTGGTACTTCGTCTCTCGGGCTCATGTCAGAGTCCTTCCTGTTATATTCATGGTGAAAGCGGTCATTCTGCTGCGACCCCTTCCATGCGATCTTCAAGGGCGTCCGCTGCGTCTTGCAGGGCTGCAAGCGTGTCTGCATCCGGCGTCCAATACTGGCGGTCAGATGCTTCAAGCAGACGGTTTGCCATCCGCATCGAGGCTTGCGGGTTCAGCGCCGCCAAACGGTTGCGCATGGCTTCGTCCAATACGAATGTCTCGGACAGGCGTTGATACACCCAAGGCTCAACCTCACCTGTGGTGGCGGACCAGCCCATTGTGTTGGTGACATGGGCCTCAATCTGGCGGACACCTTCGTGGCCGTGGTTCAGCAGGGCCTCATAGAATTTCGGGTTCAGACTGCGGCTGCGTGTCTCAAGTGCGACCTGATCCTGCAAGGTGCGCACCTTTGCGGCACCCTTGGTCTGATCACCGATATAGACGGGGGCGCTTTGACCGCCCTTTGCGCGTTTCACCGCGCGGGAAATACCACCCAGCGTATCGAAATAGTGGTCAACGGTAGTGACACCCAGTTCGACCGACTCAAGGTTCTGATAGGCCAGATCCACGTCTTTCAGCGCCTTCTGCAGCAAGGCAGGGTTCTGTGCGGCCTTGCCATTTACGCCATAGGCAAAGGATTTGCGCGCCTCATAAGCATCAGCCAATTCATCCTCGTCACCAAAGGCAGAGCTATCTACCAACTGGTTGACGTTCGACCCATAAGCACCCTCGGCATTGCTGAAGACACGCAAAGCAGCGGTTTCCAGATCACAGCCCATGTCCTCGGCGTAGGCAAGGGCGTGGGCGCGAATGAAGTTCTGTGCCAGCGGTTCATCGGCTTGCGCACATTTCAGCGCCGCTTCGGCCAGCATCTTGGTCTGCAAAGGCAATAGATCGCGGAAGATGCCCGACAATGTCATCACCACGTCAATACGCGGACGCCCCAAGGTGGACAGCGGGACCAGATCAGCACCGGCAAGGCGGCCAAAATTGTCAAACCTTGGCACAGCACCCATCAAAGACAATGCCTGCGCGATCGGTCCGCCATCGGATTTGATGTTATCAGACCCCCAAAGCACCAAAGCAACAGTTCCGGGCACGCTGGCGTGCGTTGCGAGAAGTAAATCGGCCTGCTTTGCACCTTCGGCCATTGCGAATGCGGTGGGCATGCGGAATGGATCGAATGCGTGGATGTTCCGGCCTGTGGGCACAATTTGCGGCGAGCGGATCAAATCACCACCGGGGACAGGTGCAATAAAGTGGCCCGAGAGAGCGCACATCAGCGCAGGCAGTTCGTGATCTTCTTTCAGCAATTCCGCTGCACGATCCGCTGCCTCACCTTCAGGCATCATCGCGACCATTTCGGCGCGCGCGGCGTCGGACAATGGCTTGCCTACGACATGCAGACCTTCGGTGATCAGCGACCCTTCGGTTTCCAAAAGCTTGAGCCACAGGCCATCAATATCGCCTGCCTTCATATCAACAGCATGGGCCTGATCACGGATCAATTGTTCCAGATCGGCGCGCTGGTTATCCTCGGCGGGCATTTCACGCCAACGGGTCAGGCTGTCCTTGAGATCGGCGAGCCCTTTGTACAAACCCGCTGTCGTCAAAGGTGGCGTCAAATGCGTCACAATAATCGCATTGGACCGGCGCTTGGCAAGTGTCGCCTCTGACGGGTTATTGGCAGCATAAAGGTAGATATTCGGGATCTCGCCGATCAAGCGGTCCGGCCAGTCACCGTCACCCAGACCCGCCTGTTTGCCCGGCATGAATTCAAGCGCGCCATGCATCCCGAAATGCAGCAAGGCATCGGCTTTGAACGTGTTGCGCAGCCACAGATAGAAGGTGACAAAAGCGTGGGTCGGGGCAAAGCCTTTCTCGAACAAAAGGCGCATGGGGTCGCCCTCATACCCGAAGGCAGGCTGAACGCCGACAAAAACATTCCCGAAATGATGGCCCAGCACATAGACGCCGCGCCCGTCAGACTGGATTTTCCCCGGCGCAGGACCCCATACCGTTTCAACCTCGGCCAGATGGGGGCCGGTGCGCACGATCGTATCGGCGTCAATATGGGCGGCAACATTGGCCTGCTGGCCGTATTGGGCGCTATTACCCTGCAAAACCATGGCGCGCAGGTCATCAACCGTGTCGGGCATATCAACGCGATAGCCTTCGGTTTTCATCTTGCGCAGCGTATTGAACAGGCTTTCGAACACGCCCAGATAGGCCGCTGTGCCAACAGCACCGGCATTTGGCGGGAAACCGAACAGCACAACGCCGACTTTCTTCTCGGCGTTTTCCTTGCGCCGCAGCACCGCCAAGCGCCGCGTCTTTTCAACGAGGCTTGCAATCCGCTCGTGGCAGGGGGCCATCGCCTTGCAGTCTGATTGCACGGCACAATTGACCGAACACCCGTTACAACCACCGACACCATGACGACCGGCAAAGACAGTGGGATTTGTCGCGCCGTCAATTTCGGGCAGGGCGACCAGCATTGTCGTTTCAATCGGGCCAAGACCCTGACCGCTTTGCGCCCACTGCCCAAGCGTCTGGAATTCCAGCGGTTGGGCGGCAATATACGGCACGTTCAACGTGCCCAGCACAGCAACAGCTGTGTCGCTGTCATTATAAGCAGGGCCACCGATCAGGGAAAACCCGGTGAGCGATACCAGCGCATCGACTTTGCCTTGGAAATAACCCTCAATCGCGGGACGCCCGTCAAGGCCACCTGCGAAGGCAGGGATGACACGCACACCCTTGGCCTCGAACGCGCGAATGACGGCATCGTAATGTGCGCAGTCAGAGGCAAGGATATAGGACCGCAGCATCAACAAACCGACTGTTGCAACCGGGGTCGCAGGCTGTGGCAGATCAGCAAGATCAGTGACAATCTTATGATCCGGCAGATCAGGGTGGTAGAGACCGACATCAGGATATTCGATCGGCAACGCAGCAGGTGCGCCACGCCAGTCGGCACGGTTCGCATAACGGCCAATCAGGAAGCGGATCATCTGTTCGACATTGTCGTCAGAGCCACCGAGCCAATATTGCATCGCCAGAAACCAAGCGCGCAGATCCTGCGCCTTGCCCGGGATCAGTTTCAGGATCTTGGGCAACCGGCGCAGCGTCTTCATTTGCTTGGCACCGCTATCAGCGGTCGGCTTGGACGAACCGCGTAGCTTCTTCAAGAGCGCCATGGCACCGCTGGCAGGCTTGGACATGTCCAGGTCACCCATACGGGTCAGTTTGACGATCTCACCATCGGCAATGACGCCCAGCATCGCATCACAATGCGCCCGACGGGCCTGCATCGCAGGCAGAATGGCCTGCACATGTTCTTCTAGAAACAGAAGGTTTGCGATGATGATATCGCCTTGTGCGACGGCATCGCGGGCGCGGGTCAGTGCATCGGGGGATTCTGACCATTCGGCGGCTGAAAACACCTGCACATCCAGCCCCGGAAAATCCGGTGCCAAGCGCGCGGACACACGCAAGGCGGGTCCCGCAGCATGGGCATCCAGCGTGACAATCACCACGCGGTAGGGCTTATGCATCACTTCATCGCGCATAATGTGCCTTTGCCTCATAGAGCGTATCAAGGCTGATTTCGTGCAGCCCCTTTTCCAAAGCGAAGGTTTCGGTGTTCCGGCGGGCTTTGCCGCGCACAAAGAACGGGATCTTTTTTAACTCGCGTTCCGCATCTGACAGCCAGATCACGTTATCGCCCTGCGGCTGTGCGGGTGCATCCACGGTTTCTGCGATCTTCGCTTTCGCCTTGCCGCCGTGATGGCTCGCGCCGGCATCATCGTGGAATTCAAAATCATCGCGGAACATCGTCAAAAGATGCTCTTCCAGACCCATCACCAGCGGATGGATCAGCGTATCAAAGATGACATTCGCACCCTCGAAACCCACTTGCGGGGAATAGCGGGCGGGGAAATCCTGCACGTGGACTGGCGCGGAAATGACAGCACAGGGAATGCCCAGACGCTTGCCGATATGGCGCTCCATCTGGGTGCCAAGGATCATTTCGGGGCTGAGCGCCTCAATCGCAGCCTCAACCTCCAGATAATCATCGGTAATAAACGCTTCGACCCCATATTCTTTGGCCAACGCACGGATCGGACGGGCCATTTCGCGGTTGTAACAGCCGATGCCGACCACCTCGAAGCCCATCTCGTCGCGGGCGATCCGCGCGTGGGCGGCAACGTGGGTGCCATCACCAAAAATGAACACCCGCTTGCCGGTCAGATAAGTGCTGTCCACCGAGCGCGACCACCACGGCATGCGCAGGCGGCTTTCATCGACGTTGCCAGAGACGCCCGTGATTGCCGCGACCTCTTTGATAAAATCACGTGTTGCGCCGACACCAATCGGCACGATCTTTGTAAAGGGCTGACCATGGTTCTTTTCCAGAAAACGGGCTGCCGCCTCGCCTGTCTCAGGCGAGAGCAACACGTTGAAATGCGCCGCTGGGAGGCGCGCGATGTCAGTTGGTGTTGCGTTCAGCGGGGCCACGACATTCACTTCGATCCCCATTTCGGACAAAAGCCCGGTCAGTTCTTCCACATCATCGCGGGCACGAAAGCCCAGCGCTGTTGGTCCGAGAATATTGCATGTCACCCGCGCGGTGCGCTCTTGGGGCTGGGCCAGAGCTTTCACGATCTGGTAAAACGTCTCATCCGCGCCAAAGTTTTCCTTGCGGCTATAGCTTGGCAATTCCAGCGGTATAACGGGGATCGACAGCCCCATTGTTTCCGCCAGACCAGCGGGATCATCCTGAATAAGTTCAGCAGTACAAGACGCACCGACGATAATGGCCTCGGGGTCAAATCGGTCGACGGCATCCTGACAGGATGCTTTGAACAAGGTCGCGGTATCGGCACCCAGATCACGCGCCTGGAATGTCGTATAGCTGACAGGCGGGCGATGGTTGCGGCGCTCGATCATCGTGAAAAGCAGATCGGCATAGGTGTCGCCCTGCGGGGCATGCAGCACATAGTGCAGGCCCTTCATCGCGGTGGCGACGCGCATCGCACCTACATGGGGCGGGCCCTCATATGTCCAGACGGTCAGCTTCATTCCGCAGCCTCCATTTGGAGAACGGCCTTGCGACGCAGCGGACGCGAGAAGAGACCGGCGAGATCACCCGCCTGTTCGTAGAAATGGACCGGCGTAAAGACCAACTCGATCGCCCATTTGGTTGATAGCCCCTCCGCCTCAAGCGGGTTGGCAAGGCCAAGGCCACAGACCGTCAGATCAGGGCGGGCGGTACGGGCGCGGGCCAGCTGTTTGTCCACGTCCTGCCCTTCGGAAATCTGCGGACCGGCAGGCAAGAGATCAAGATCGGGACCATGCAGCGCGTCGTGAATATAGGGGCTACCCACTTCGATGGCCGTCATGCCACATTCGCGGGTCAGGAACCGCGCGAGTGGAATTTCAAGCTGGCTGTCAGGAAAGAAGAACACCGATTTGCCGCGCAACGCTTCGGCCGCTTGCGCAATCGCTTTGCGCGCACGGGCGCGGGGCGCTGCGGTGACAGATTCAAAAGTCTCTTCACTGACGCCAAACTCCATGGCAATCGTGCGCAACCACGCGGTCGTACCTTCATCACCAAAGGGAAAGGGGGCCGCCAGATGGCGCGCACCGCGACGTTCCAATGCGGCATGGGTATCGCCAAGAAACGGCTGGGTCAGTGCAAACACCGTGTTTTCACCAACCGCAGTCGTGTCATCAATCCGCCGCGCCGGGAGCAAGCGGATCGGGCCGATACCCATATCAGTAAGAAGCGACACCATCTGATCTTCGACAACATCAGGCAGCGCACCAACAACAAGCAGTTCACGCGCTTTGGTGTCCTTCAGAACCGGCACCATCGAAGCAAGGCAGGCGTCTTCGCCTTCGGTAAAAGTCGTTTCGATGCCGGAACCGGAGTAATTCAGCACACGCACATGCGGCGCATGCACCTGGCTAAGACGTTCTGCCGCGCGTGCCAGATCGATTTTGATCACTTCGGACGGGCAAGACCCCACCAAAAACAGCTGACGAATGTCAGGACGACGCGCCAAAAGCTTTTCGACTTCACGGTCCAGCTCGACATGGGCATCGGCCATCCCGGCCAGATCCTGTTCCTCGAGAATCGCCGTGCCGAATCGTGGTTCGGCAAAAATCATCACGCCTGCCGCTGATTGCAGCAGATGCGCGCAGGTCCGTGAGCCCACCACCAGAAAGAATGCGTCCTGCATTTTACGGTGCAACCAGATGATGCCGGTCAGGCCGCAAAAGACCTCGCGCTGGCCACGTTCCTTGAGGATGGGTGCAGTCCGGCAACCGCCGTTTGTGGGAGGGAGAGGGACGTTCATGCCCGTGCCTCCGCATCCAACCGCGCGAGGCGCAGCTTCCATACGAATTGGGCGGCGTTAATCACGTAGGCCGCATAAGCCGCCAGCGCCAGATACATGAGACCATTGGGCGAGAGCGTGTTCGCGTAAAGTGCGAAAATATACAGCAAATGCAATGCGATAACCGCAAAGCTGAACACATCTTCCCAAAAGAACGCGGGGGCAAACAAGTATTGCCCGAAGACCACTTTTTCCCAGATCGCGCCGGTCACCATGATCAACAGCAAAACGCCGGTTTTGATGACGATCGACACGGTCGCAACGTCATAGCCGGCCCCGGTGAACAGGTAGCGCATGACGAGCATGAGCGAGACAAGAAAAACGAGGAACTGAAAAGGGGCCAGAATGCCTTGAACGAGCGTCCATTTGGTCGCGTCACGACGGGCCCGTTCGGAATCAGAGTATAGCCGCCTGCCGAGTGCTTGCACACCTGCTGTATTCGTGTTGGCAATGGCCATGTTAAGCTTCCCTGACAGTGTCTTGTGTCAAGAATAAGTGTCATTTGCCCCATGTGTCAACTTTAACTTACACACTGTGACCGAATGTAGCTGGACACTGAATTTGCACCAAAATCAGACTTAAGTCATAATTTTATATGGAGTTTTTCAAATTGAAGACCGCTGTAACGATCATATATGTCAATTTACTTTGACATTCCGGGCAGCACGCCTGACAATAAAGCAATTGCTGTATAGAACGCCGCCGAGCAGTGCTTCAGCTAAAGGACAAGTGAATGGCCGATCCTCATAAGTTTGGCGTCATAAAAGAGCCAGTCGTGTCAGAGGCACCACGGGGCCCTATTGCGCGTCGTGTTGCTGAAGCTGTGTCCGAGGATATTATGCGACATCTTGATGGCGCCCTTTTTGATGATCTGAAGGATGCGGCACTCAGCCAGAACCCCGAAGCCAGCAGACGCACAATCAAAGCGGCTCTCGCTGACGGGGTACGTCCGGAAGACCTTGCAGATTTTTATATCCCCGCCTTGGCGCGTGACATGGGTGACCTGTGGTGCGTGGATCAACTGAGCTTTGCAGGGGTGACGATTGGTGTCTCACGCTTGCAGGCCATGATGCGTGCATTGGGTCCCAATTGGGCCAGCGATGGCGCAACGGAAAATGAGAATGCGTCAATTCTGTTGATTGTGCCGCAGGAAGTTTATCACACGCTTGGCGCGATTGTCCTGAGCAGCCAACTGCGGCGTAAGGGTTTTTCCGTGAAGCTTATCTTGGGCGGCAAGCCTGAGGATATTGTCAATCGGCTCACACGTACCAGGTTTGACGCCGTATTTATTTCTTCATCCGCTGGTGAAACGCTTGAATCGTTGCGCCATATCATTGATGTTATTAGAACTTCGTACAAGGAACCTTGTCCTATTGTGGTCGGCGGCTCCATTCTCGACGTTGAGAAGACTGATGACGTAACGGCACTGACAGGGGCAGACCATGCCACAAAAAGACCAGATGAGGCCCTGAGACTTTGCGGCCTACAACAAACCATGCACACCAAAGTGCACGCCAGAGGCAGGACCTGAACCATGAAGAAGGTCCCCAGTTACAGGCGTCATCCATGACCTCACGCGGAACCAAATACTGGAACAGCGGTGCAATCCCTTTGATTGCCCCCGACATCCTTGGCGATATCATTGCCGAAGTTGCAGACGTTGGCGTGGTCATCTCTGAGACAGGAATGATCCTGTCCGTTCTTGTGAATCCCTCCAATGACGCATTCCGCCCGTTGGAAAATTGGGAAAACAAGGATCTTCGCACGACTTTGACAATCGAAAGTGTGTCGAAATTCGAAAGCCGCTTGGCCGAGTTCCTTGATGGCAAGCCACGGGTCCGGCCTGTTGAGTTGAACCACACTGATGGTGACGACCGGTGGGAATCACCTGTTAAATACAGTTTCCACCGCATCGGGCCAGATGGCGCGATCCTGCTTTTGGGTCGCGATTTGCGCCCTATCGCGGAAATGCAGCAGCAACTGGTCGAAGCACAGCTGTCGCTTGAGCGCGATTATGAGACGCAGCGCGAATACGACACCCGCTTTCGCGTACTGATGGAAAGCACTTCCGAAGCGATTGTTTTTGTATCAGTTTCCAGCGGCGAAATCACCGAAGCAAACTCGGCAGCGGTTGCATTGCTTGACCGTCCGCTTGAAAACCTCATCGGAAACCAGCTTTCGGGTTGTTTTGAGGGGCGAAAACGCGGGGATATGGTCGATTCACTGGCATCCCAGGCAATCTCGGGTGTGAAAAAGACCGTGCTCGCCGATCTGCGCGGCAACGGATCGTCAGTACAGATTTTCCCGACACTTTTCCGCGCTGCAGGTGAACGGATTCTGCTCTGCCGCCTCGTCCCCGAAGGTGAAGGCGGTGCGCTCGCCGATGATCTGAGCCACAATCTACACGCGCTTTATGCTGACGGACCCGAGGCGATCGTCTTTACCGCAGAAAACGGTGATGTGCTGTCTGCCAATGACGCATTCCTCGATCTCATTGATGTGGCCCACGATATCAACCTGCGTGGCCGGAGCTTTTCCGACTATTTGCAACGTGGCAGCGTTGATTTCAAAGTGATGGCCGAAAACGCCCAGCGCGCCGGGCGGATGCGCAATTATGCGACAAAGCTTGCCGGCGAATATGGCAGCCCGCGTGCAATGGATGTTTCTGTGACACGGTTGCTGGCCGGTCAGCAGACGGTCTTTGCATTTGTACTGCGCGACGCAGGCCGCAGTGACACACCGCAATCGCGCCCGCACCCAGGCAGTGATGAAAGCATGCGCTCTGTTGCCGAACTGGTCGGTAGCGCAACGCTGAAGGATATTGTGTCGGAAACAACGAATGTCGTTGAGAAAATGTGCATCGAAACGGCGGTTGAGTTGACCATGAACAACCGCGTCGCAGCGGCCGAAATGCTGGGGCTTTCACGTCAATCGCTTTACGTGAAACTACGTAAATTCGGCCTTCTCAGCCGCGACGGCGAATCTGACGACTAGCGCGGGCTGCGCTTGGCCAGAATGCGTTGCAGCGTCCGCCTGTGCATCGACAAACGACGTGCTGTTTCGGACACATTGCGATCACAAAGCTCGTAGACCCGCTGAATATGTTCCCAACGCACACGATCTGCGCTCATCGGGTTTTCGGGTGGTGGCGGCAACTCATCCTGCAACGCAAGTAACGCATTGGTCACGTCAGTCGCATCTGCCGGCTTTGACAGATAGTCCGTCGCACCAATCTTGACCGCGGCAACCGCAGTCGCGATCGCACCGTACCCCGTCAGCACCACAATACGCGCATCGGGACGGCGGGCGCGCAACGTCTCAACCACATCAAGGCCGTTGCCGTCTTCCAGACGCAAATCGACAACAGCATAGGCCGGAGGCCGTGCTGTCGATATTGCCTTTCCTGCCGCGACAGAGCCTGCCATCTCGACATCAAAGCCACGTTTTTCCATTGCTTTGGCAAGACGCCGCAGAAATGCTTCGTCGTCATCTACCAGCAGTAGACTTTTGTCTTCACCCAAATCCAAGGCCACGGTGTTCATGCGCTTCCCTATGCATACTTCTTACGCTGAGATAGGCTAGATCAGACCGTCGTCAAATCGCTGCTGATTATCCGCTGGGTTCGTTGTGCAAAAGGATGTGAAGACAATTCACTGACAAGAGGCCAGAGCGCATTGAACCTGTGTGCGATCGGCTTATCCTCATTATCGCATTGTTGAACTGGATCTCGGATTATGTCGGCCACAGGGAATTTGCTGATCAGAGGACAAGAGCGCACTGATTGGGTGCGCCTGCGGACGCTTGTTACCCTGCGCTGGTTTGCCATCGTGGGGCAAGCCATCGCAATTCTTGTTGCGGTGCGCGTTTACGATATCGAAATCGCCGTAGGACTGGCGGCTCTTGTTGTGACAGCCGCGGTCATTGCGAACCTCGTCTCGCTGTTCGCCTACCCATCAAACAAACGCCTTTCGGATTTTGAAGCCACGCTTTGGCTTGTCTTCGACCTGATCCAGCTAAGCCTTTTGCTCTATCTGACCGGTGGCTTGAACAACCCTTTCGCCATGCTTGTGCTGGCGCCAGTGACAATTTCAGCCACGGTTCTGCACCTGCGCAGCACGATCTTTCTGGGACTTGCCGCAATCACCATTATCACGATCATCAGCCGCTATAATCTGCCGCTGATCACATCAGACGGCGTTGTTTTGGTGCTTCCAATCCTGTTTCAGTTCGGTTTTTGGGTCGCACTGCTGATCAGCCTGGTGTTTTTGGCCTTCTATGCACGGCAGGTCACATCAGAAATGAACGCGATGAACGAGGCCTTGCTGGCAACACAGCTGGCCCTGTCACGCGAACAAAAGCTTACCGACCTTGGCGGTGTTGTCGCCGCGACCGCGCATGAATTGGGTACACCGCTTGCGACAATCAAACTTGTCAGTAGCGAGTTGAAGGAAGAACTGGCCGACCGCCCTGATCTGCTGGATGATGCCGAACTGATCAGCTCACAGGCGGACCGGTGCCGCGATATTCTGCGCTCGATGGGGCGGGTCGGCAAAGATGACCTGCATCTGCGTAACGCACCCATCGAAATTGTTGTCAGAGAAGCCGCTGAACCGCACCGCAACCGCGGCAAAGACGTTGAATTCAATATCTTTCCGCTGGATGGCGCGAACCTGACACAACCCAATATCCAAAGGCGGCCTGAAATCATCCATGGTTTGCGCAACCTGATCCAGAATGCTGTCGACTTTTCAGAATCGCACGTCAGCATTGACGCGACATGGTCTGACACACAGATCAACATCAAGATCTCGGACGATGGCCGTGGTTTTCCACAATCCATCATCGGACGCATCGGCGACCCTTACGTCCGGCGCCGGCGTTTTTCCGAAGATGGTGCGCGCAGGCCCGGCTATGAGGGGATGGGCTTGGGACTGTTTATCGCCAAGACGCTGCTGGAACGGTCAGGTGCCACGCTTTCATTTTCCAATAGCCGGCGCCATGGTCACGCCAGCTGGACAGGCCACCCCACAGGCGGCGCAATTGTCGAGGTCAGTTGGCCGAGCGATGCGCTTTTGTTGCGCGGACAGGCCAATGACACCCCTTTGGGCAAAAACCAACCAATCCCCAGTTGGCCATGACATTGTTTCCACTATTAACACGACATTAACTTTACTGACCGATGCTTTCACCAAGCAGTGACAGGATCGGACGGAAAATGGTAATCAACCTGATCGAGTTTGGCGCCATCGTGGTTGCCGCTGTCACGGGCGCTGTGGTCATCATGTCGCTTTTGCGGGCTTGCGGGGCATTCGGCAAGGCATCGCACCCCAACGCCCAATCGCACCCTGACGAAGGCGCTATTTTTCTGTTTCACGACAACGATCTTGTCGATGCAACCCCGCAGGCTTGGGCCCTGATCGACAACAGCCCCCGAAACCTGACCGATATGGATGCGATGCTCTTGGCGCTAGAGGTTGAATTTCCCACGCTCAGGGAACGGCTCTCGGATGTAGGTGTTGCGCAATGCCAAATCCGCAGTGAAAGCGACAGGTCTGTCTTTGTGGTGATCCAGCGCGTCAACCAACAGTTGCGCGTTTCACTGATGGGCGACGAAACCCCCGCGTATCAAGCAGCTGCCGACCGGCTAAGCGATGCGGCACGCGACAAACAAGCGGCGCTGATGCAAAGCATATCCGCCAATTCCCCACAACTGATCTGGCAGGAAGACAGCAAAGGGCATTTGCTTTGGGCGAATGATGCCTATGCAAACCTGCTGAAACGCCATAGCCAGATTTCACTTTTTCCTCTGGAAGAAGACGTTTGTGACACCCCTGACCGCAGAGTCTCCGTTAAACTGGCAGGCGACCGCAGAGAGCGGTGGTTTGACATTTCAACCGTCAAGCACGCGGGCGGCTATCTGCACTTTGCCAATGACGCCACACATGTGGTGCGGGCCGACACCGCACGCACCGAATTCGTCAAAACGCTTGGCAAAACCTTTGCGGAATTGTCTATCGGCATCGCCATCTTTGACAACAACAGGCAGCTGACCATGTTCAATCCGGCACTGCTTGATATGACCAACCTTCCGGTCGATTTTCTGAGCGCAAGTCCGACAATCGACACGGTACTCGACCGGTTGCGTGAAATGCGCATGATGCCAGAACCCAAAAACTATGTGACCTGGCGGGAACAATTCACGGCCGTCGAAACGGCCGCCAAAGAAGGTACCTATAGCAAAAACTGGTCGCTTCCCGATGGGCAGACATACCGCGTGACAGGTCGGCCCTATCCTGACGGCGCCTTTGCCCTCTTATTCGAAGATATCAGCGCCGAGGTCTCGCTCACGCGGCGTTTCCGGCTGGATATTGAAACAGGGCAGGCCGTACTCGATACGCTTACAGACGCAATCGCGGTATTTTCCTCTGCGGGTACTTTGGTGATGTCCAATCAGGCGTATGCCGATCTCTGGGCAAGCAATTCGGACCACATTCTGGAACACCGTGTCCTGCAGTCTGAAATGCGCATCTGGAAGAACCAGTGTATTCCATCACCCATCTGGAACAATCTGTGCGATTTCATTCAGCAGCTTGGTGCGCGACAGCCTTGGAACGATGATGTTTTGCTGGATGACGGGCGGCAACTTCATTGCCAAGCCAACCCGATTTCTGGCGGCATGACGATGCTGCGTTTCTCTGTTGCGCGGCCGAAACGGCCCGAGTTTACAAAGCTGATGGCCGCCGATCCCGCACTACAATTGATGAAGCGCTGATTTCTGCTTGCAGGCACCGCGCAACCCCATAATGTCGGGATATGGCCCGCACACTGTTTGAGTTTTCCCTCGCCGACGAAGGCGCAACCGGCGCATTGGCCTCGCAAATTGCCGCACGGCTTTTGCCCGGCGATACGCTCTTGCTGGAGGGTGAGATCGGGGCCGGAAAATCCGCCTTTGCGCGCGGTGTTATCCGTGCCCGACTTGGCCGGATGGAGGACGTACCCTCGCCCACCTTTACGCTCGTCCAAACCTATGAAGACGCCGCCGGCGATATCTGGCACTGTGATCTTTACCGGTTGACCCACCCTGACGAAGCGCTCGAGTTGGGGCTGGACGAGGCGTTTGACACCGCCATCTGCCTGATCGAATGGCCGGACCGGTTGGGCGATGCCGCCCCTGCATCTGCGCTCGCTCTTTCTTTTGTTGCAGACACCCACGCGCACCAAGTTACCATCTGCGGCCCAGACCCTTGGCCCGCACGTCTTGAGGGCCTGCATGTCTGAACGCGCCGCTCTCATCGATGATTTTCTATCCGATACCGTGTGGCAGAACTGGTCGCGCACACCTTTGGCCGGTGATGCGTCAGCCCGACGCTATTATCGGCTAACCTCGAACGGCCAATCAACAATCCTGATGGATGCCCCGCCCCAGAACGGCGAAGAGACAGGGCCATTCGTCCAGATCGCTCTGGTGTTGCGCGCGGCGGGCTTTGCCGCCCCTGATGTGCTGCTGCATGATGCAAAAAACGGCCTGCTGTTGCTAAGCGATCTTGGCACTGTCGACTATGCCCAACGGCTTCGCCAAGCTGCGGATGACGAAACTACGCTCTATCAGGCCGCCACGACCGTTTTGCTGAAGCTGGAGCAGCTCACACCGCCGCCAAACCTCAAACATCTGACCCCCGCCATCGGGGCACAGATGGTCGAAATTGTCGGCACGCACTATACCCACACAGCCATTGATGCCCTTTGTACCGAAGTCAAACAATCCCTCGAAGAATTTGCGCCCGAACCGACTGTTCTGGCGCTGCGCGACTATCACGCCGAAAACCTGATATGGCGGGCAGATAAAACGGGTATAGATCAGGTCGGTTTGCTTGATTTCCAGGACGCTTTCGTCGCCCCGCCCGGCTATGATCTGGTGTCGCTTTTGCGTGATGCGCGGCGCGATGTTAGCCCTGCAATCGTTGAGGACATGATCACCTATTTCGGCGCACATACCAAAGCAACAACACCACTGCGCACGTCGCTTGCCTGCCTCGCCGTGCAGCGGAACCTGCGCATCTTGGGCGTTTTCGCCCGCTTGGTCAGCACGCTCAACAAACCACGCTACACCGCATTCATGCCCCGCGTCTGGGCGCACATCATGGCAGACCTGCAAGATCCCGAATTGGCAACACTGCGACAGGCGGTCATGGATCTGGTCCCCGAACCCACGGCATCGCGGCTTGCGGGGCTTGCCACATGACACCGCCAATCTTCTTTTTCGCCGCAGGACGGGGCACACGCATGGGCGCGTTGACCCAGAACCGGCCAAAGCCCCTGATCAATGTGGCCGGCAAAGCGCTGATCGACTACGCGCTGGATATCGCAAACGCGGCCGGGGTTGGTCAGAAATTCGTGAACCTGCACTACCACGGAGACATGATCCGGCGGCATCTGGCGGGTCAGGACATCATTTTTTCCGACGAAAGCGCACAGCTCTTGGAAACAGGCGGCGGACTCAAGAAAGCCTTGCCGCTGTTACAGGCGAGTCCCGTGCTGACAATGAACACAGATGCCGTTTGGCAGGGGCCGAACCCGATTACGCAGATCATCAACGCGTGGCACCCCGAGATGGAAGCGCTAATGCTGCTGGTCGAAAGGCACAATGTCGTAGGCCATCTTGGCAAGGGTGATTTCGAGATCGGCCAAGACGGACGGCTACATCGCGCACCAATGGACGTTTACACCGGGCTTCAGATTATCCGGACCGATGTGATCGGCGAGATCACCGACACTGCGTTTTCCATGAATGTTGCATGGGATCGAATTGCCGCACGTGGCGGGCTCTTTGGCACACGCTTTGCGGGCAAATGGTGCGATGTCGGCCAGCCTGAAAGCATCCCGCTAGCCGAGGATATGCTACATGTTTGACCCCGGCAAAGCCCCTCGCATCTTTGCAAGCGCCCCCGGCGTAGATTTCGCTGACGGCTTGGTCGCGGGGCTGTTGGCCCGCTCGACAGATATGGCACCCGAGGATCTGGCAAAGGTCGAAATCTACGTCAACACAACACGGATGCAACGCCGGATCAGGGCCGTTTTTGACGCAGGCCCCGCAAGGTTGCTGCCACGTATCCGGCTGATCACCGATCTGGCCAATGATCCGGTTTCGCGCGCTTTGCCACCGGCAGTATCGCCATTGCACCGACGGTTGGAATTGTCCCAATTCGTGGCCAAACTGTTGGAACAACAGCCCGATCTTGCACCGCGGGCAGCACTTTACGATCTGTCCGACAGCCTTGCGAAACTGATGGACGAAATGCAGGGCGAGGGCGTCAGCCCCGACACGATTGCCGGTCTCGAGGTCGCTGACGAATCCGGCCATTGGGAACGCGCGCTGCAATTTGTCAAAATCATTACGCGGTATTTTGACGACCAGAACCAAGCCCCCGACAAAGAAGCGCGCCAACGCATGGTGATCGAAGCGCTGGCCGCCCGCTGGCAAGACACGCCGCCCGACCATCCGGTCATCATCGCGGGCTCGACAGGTTCGCGCGGGGCGACAGCCTTGTTTATGCAGGCCGTCGCGAAATTACCGCAAGGTGCGATCATCCTGCCTGGTTTTGATTTCGATCTGCCCGCCCATGTCTGGAACGCGATGGACGACGACATGACCGCCGAGGATCACCCGCAATACCGCTTCCGCCGCTTGATGGATATCATCGGTTTCACGCAGGATGACGTCAAACCATGGTCGGACCAGGAACCGGTCCACGCCCAGCGCAATGCGCTGGTGTCACTATCGCTTCGCCCGGCACCTGTTACCGACCAATGGCTGGCCGAAGGCCCCGATCTTGGCGATCTGCATAAAGCGACCAAAGGCCTCACACTGGTCGAGGCAGCTTCTCCGCGCGCCGAGGCGGAAACCATCGCGCTGCGTCTGCGTCAAGCGGCTGAAGACGGCATCACAGCCGCGCTGATTTCGCCCGACCGTATGCTGACCCGTCAGGTGACGGCGGCCTTGGATCGCTGGAACATCAAACCCGACGACAGCGCGGGCATTCCGCTTGCGCTATCGCCGCCGGGCCGGTTCCTGCGCCATATCGCAGATCTTTTTGGCAAGCCGCTGACGGGTGAAGCCCTGCTGACCCTGCTGAAGCACCCCCTGTGCCATTCCGAACACCCCGACCGGGGCGATCACCTGCGCCACACCCGCGATCTGGAGCTGCACCTGCGCCGCTATGGGCCCCCGTTTCCCACGGCTGATGACCTGCTGACATGGGCCAGAAACGGATCAGGGCGGACGGAATGGGGTGCTTGGCTTGCTGGTCTTGTGACAGGTCTGGAAACGGTAGGCGCAAAACCACTGATCGATCATATCAGCGATCACCTGACACGCGCAGAACAGCTCGCCGCAGGGCCGGATGCTTCTGGCACAGGTGGTTTGTGGCAGGAAGCGGCAGGGCGTGAAGCCCGCAAAACCTGCGACAACCTGATACAGGCTGCCGGTGCCGGTGGCACTATGACCGCGCGCGACTACACTGCTCTTTTCGGTGCTGTTATCGCCGAAGGCGTCGTGCGCGACAGGGACGCGGGCCACCCCGGTATCCTGATCTGGGGCACGCTCGAGGCACGTGTCCAGGGTGTTGACCTGACAATCCTTGGCAGCATGAACGATGGCGTCTGGCCCGAGGCACCACCACCTGATCCGTGGCTCAATCGCGTGATGCGGGCCAAAGCAGGGCTTTTGCTGCCGGAACGCCGCATCGGTCTGTCCGCGCATGATTACCAGCAGGCGGTTGCAGGGCGCGAGGTCTGGATCACCCGCGCGAAACGTTCGGCGGACGCGGAAACCGTCCCGTCGCGCTGGGTAAACCGGCTGACAAACCTGCTTAAGGGATTGCCGGAACAGGGTGGGGAATCTGCCCTGAAAGCGATGCGGGAAGAAGGTAATCGGTGGTGCGCAATGGCAGAAACGCTTTCTGCGCCTGACCGGAATACCAAACTGGAACCGCGCCCTTCACCCTGTCCGCCTATTGAAGCAAGACCCAAGAAGTTTTCGGTCACGGAAATCAAAACCCTGATCCGTGATCCCTTTGCGATCTATGCACGAAACGCCCTGCGACTGAGGGCCCTTGACCCGCTGGTGCCTACCGCCGATGCACCTTTGCGCGGCACACTGATCCACAGAATCCTTGAACTCTTTATTGCTGCGGGCCACGGCCCCGATGATCGTGCAGCTTTCCTGAAAATCGCCGAAGACGTGTTCGCGCAAGATTGCCCATGGCCCACGATCCGAGCGCAATGGATGGCACGGCTCGTCCGGTCGGTCGATCAGTTTCTCGCGGATGAAGGCACACGTCAGGCACTTGCCACTGACCGCTTGCTCGAAAAATTCGGTGAAATCATCGTGGCCCCGTCCGGTGTGACGCTGACGTGCAAAGCAGACAGGATTGACCTGACACCATCTGACGAAGCGCTGATCTATGATTACAAAACCGGTGCGGTGCCAACCGGCCCACAGCAGGAAAAATTCGACAAACAACTCTTGCTCGAGGCCGCGATGGTCGAACGCGGCGCATTCAGGGATGTGGGTAAAAAAACGGTTCTGGCAGCCACGTTTATTGGCGTGAATACTACAATGAAAAACAGCGCCGCCCCACTGGACAAACACCCGACCGAACAGGTCTGGGAAGAACTCGAAGCGCTTTTCGCGGCATGGCATGACATCAACCGCGGCTATACTGCCCGCCTCGCGTTGTTTTCGAAAAGCGACATCAGCGACTACGATCACCTGTCCCGTTTTGGCGAATGGGACACGCATGATGCGCCGACCCCGCAGGTGCTGACATGATCCGCGATGAGGCCACCCAAAGACAGGTCGATGCCGCCAATCCCGGTACCTCGACGTGGCTCTCTGCCAATGCCGGATCTGGCAAAACCCGCGTGCTGACCGACCGTGTTGCACGGTTGTTGCTCGATAAGGTGTCGCCGCAGAATATTCTGTGCCTGACCTATACCAAAGCCGCCGCCGCCGAGATGCAGAACCGCCTGTTCCAGCGCCTTGGCGAATGGGCCATGATGCCCGAGGAGGACTTGCGCCGCGCGCTGCAAACGCTGGGGGTTGATCGCACGATTGATGCGGCTCAACTGGCACAGGCGCGCACGCTGTTCGCCCGCGCCATTGAAACCCCCGGTGGTTTAAAAATCCAGACCATCCACTCGTTCTGCGCGGGCGTGCTGCGGCGGTTTCCGCTGGAAGCACAGGTCAGCCCGCAATTTCGCGAGATGGAAGACCGCGCTGCCGAAATCCTCCGAGCCGAGGTGGTGGATGAAATGGTCTTGGGGCCAAGGGCAGAAGTCGTGCACCAACTGCTTGCGCTGTTCACGGGCGATGATCTGGCAAAATTCACCGCCGAGATTGCGGGGAAGGGTGATTATTTCACACAAGAGCCGGATCTTGCACGGCTTTGCGGTATCCTGGAAATACCGCAAGGGCTGACGGTTGAAACACTCTTCAATGATGTCTTTGACAAGGACCTCATTGCGCAGTTCATCAACGCCTGTGCCGCCGGAACAGTCACCGACGTCAAAGCCGCAAACGCCCTGCGCCCGCTGCTGTCAGGGTCCCTTGCGCCACATGACGCGCTTGCCATCCTTGAAAGTGTCTTTCTGTTCGGTGAGAGCGCCGCCGCACCTTTCGGCGCCAAGATTGGCAAGATGCCGACCAAGAACACCCGCGAAGCAAACGCCGAACTGATTGAGCAGATCGTCCCCATCATGGAGCGGGTCGCCGAAATGCGCCCCTACCGGCTTGGGCTGATCGCGCTTGACCGGACCATCGCACTTTACAATTTTGCCCGCGTCTTTGTGCCCGCTTACGCCACACGCAAACTGGCGATGGGGATGCTTGATTTTGACGATCTGATCGGCAAGGCCAAGGCGCTCTTGACCGACCGCGATGTGGCCCAATGGGTGCTGTTCCGGCTTGATGGTGGTATCGACCACATTCTGGTGGATGAAGCACAGGATACCAGCCCGACCCAATGGGCAGTGATCGAACAACTGACTCAGGAATTCGCCACAGGCGAGGGTGCGCGCATGGACCGCGAGCGCACGGTTTTCATCGTTGGGGATAAAAAGCAGTCGATCTATTCGTTCCAAGGGGCGGATCCGGCAGCCTTTGACAAGATGAAGGCCCATTTCGAGGCGACCCATGCCGCGATCTCGAAACCATTTAATGAAACCTCGCTCGACTATTCATTCCGCTCTTCGCAGGCCATTCTGACGGTCGTGGACAAGACATTCACAGGTGACCGCGCGGCGGGCATGGACGATAACCTGAACCACCGCGCGTTTAAGGAAAACATGCCCGGCCGTGTTGATCTGTGGCCCGTGATCGAGAAATCCGAGGCCGCGCCTGACCGCGAATGGTTCAAACCCGTTGATGAACCCAGCAGCACCGATCACACCGTTCTGATGGCCCAGCGCGTGGCCGAAAAGATCACATATATGATCGCCCATGAAACCATCCCCGAAGAGATAGGAAACACCGGCGGCTTTATCCGTCGCCCGATCACCGAAGGCGATTTCCTGATCCTTGTGCAGCGCCGGTCCGAGCTTTTCGCCGAAATCATCCGGGCCTGCAAATCCGCAGGCCTGCAAATTGCGGGGGCCGACAGGTTACGTGTGGGTGCGGAACTTGCGGTCAAGGACCTTGCGGCGGTGCTGCGGTTTCTGGCCCTGCCCGAAGACGATCTTTCACTCGCTGCTGCCCTGCGATCCCCGCTTTTCGGCTGGAGCGAGCAAGCGCTTTTCACCCTCGCGCACCATCGCCCCGACAAGGCTTATCTATGGGAAACCCTGCGCAATGCCGACCACCCTGAAACGCTGGCAATCCTGAATGATCTGCGCGGTAAGGCGGATTTCCTGCGTCCTTACGACCTGATCGAACGTATTCTCACCCGCCATGACGGGCGGCGCAAATTGCTGGCACGATTGGGGCCAGAGGCCGAGGACGGGATCGACGCGCTACTGTCACAGGCGCTCGCCTATGAGAATACCGCTGTGCCGAACCTTACCGGGTTTTTGTCTTGGATGGATACCGACGATCTTGAGGTGAAACGCCAGATGGACAGCCAAGGCGACCAGATCCGCGTGATGACGGTGCATGGCGCAAAGGGGCTTGAGGCACCGATCGTCATTCTGCCCGATACCGCGAAACGTGATGTGCAGGTCAAACAGGAAATCCTGCCAGCAGACGACCATGTCATCTGGAAGCCCCCGGCAAAATCTGCGTCCCCTGCGGTTATGGCCCTGCGCGATGATGTTATTGCCAAACAAACCCGCGAACGCCTGCGCCTGCTTTACGTCGCGATGACGCGCGCCGAAAAATGGCTGATCGTCGGGGCGGCTGGCGAAGTCGGCGAAGGCGATGCCAGCTGGTACAATATCGTTGCCGACGGCATGCGCGCCTGCGGTGACTACGATGCGAAATTGGGTGAGCTTGATCTGCGTCGTGTATCGGAACTGGCATGGGATGCGCCCGCGCTGCAAGAAAAGTCACCCGTCAAGAAAACACAGGTTATGCCGCCCGTATTCGGTGAACTAACCCTGCCAACACAGCTCAAGACCATCTCGCCTTCTGAACTGAAAGGCGACAAAATCCTCAAGGGCGATCCAGCGGGCGACAACGAAGAAGACGCAATGGAGCGCGGCACGCAAATCCATAAACTTCTCGAACATCTGCCGATGGCCGCCCCTGCAGACAGGCACGCCCTTGGTCTGCAACTTTTGCAAAATGATGACACGACCTTGGTGGCAGAGGTTATGGCACTGATCGATAACCCTGATCTGGCTTGGATCTGGAACACTGATGCCTTGAATGAAGTCGATATCACTGCCGACATTCCCCAACTTGGCCGCATCCATGGCACGATTGATCGCCTGCTGATCGGGCCCGATACGATCACCGCGATCGACTATAAATCAAACCGTCTGGTACCGACAAACCCCGCGGACACACCAATAGGTCTTGCACGCCAGCTTGCCGCTTATGACAGCGCGCTACGGCAAATTTATCCCGATCACACAATCAAGACCGCTATTCTGTGGACCCATACCGGGACACTGTCCACTTTATCGCAAGAGCAACTTCACGAAGCCCTGAACACGCTTGCGGCATCTTGACCATCGGGGACAGGGTACCTAGTTTCCCACTTCAACGCATTTCGCCAAGGAGCACCCCAATGGCAACCGTAGCAGTAACCGACGCAACCTTTGACGCCGAAGTCCGCCAGTCCGATATCCCCGTTGTTGTGGATTTCTGGGCAGAATGGTGTGGTCCTTGCAAACAGATCGGCCCCGCTCTGGAAGAGCTGTCCGCAGAAATGGAAGGCCGCGTGAAAATCGTCAAAGTGAACGTGGACGAAAACCCCAATTCACCCGCACAAATGGGTGTGCGCGGCATTCCTGCGCTTTTCGTCTTCAAGAACGGCGAAGTTGTGTCGAACAAAGCAGGCGCAGCACCCAAGGCAGCACTGCAAGGCTGGATCGAAGAGTCGATCTAAGCGCCACGCGCATCCGGTATCAAAGGGCGTCCCATGCGGGCGCCCTTTTTCGTTCAAACGGGCCAACCATGGCTGCGCAACACATTGCGGATCTTCTTTGTTGCCTCTGGCCTGCCCGCGTTGATGGCACACAATTGGAGGAACCAGAAAAGATAGGCCGCAAAATCCGGCCTGTGGCCGTGGACAAGATCAAATGCTGTTTCGACACCAATGTCAGCTACATTCAGCGCGATATGGTGAAAGTCCGATTTCCCGAACAGAATAAGCGGTTTACCAAAGAAATACCCCTCAAAACCAACAGCCGAATTCTGCGTCACGATGTAATCGCAGTTCTTTAAATTCTGGTTTGTGCCTTGTTCATCAAGCGTGAGGCGATCTTCTCGCGCGACCAACGCTGCAAGGGCATGGCGCTCTTCTGCGGAATATGTCTCGGACGGATGGAGTGTCACAACGATATGTTTGTTTGGTTCTTCTTCAAGGACCGTCTCTACCATCTCCAAAGGGCTACAGGTTTGAAAAGACCGCCGGCGCAAAAGCTGCCCCTGCAAGGGCACATAGACAAAGCCGTCCTGACGGGCATTCAACGGAGCCTCATCGAACAGCCGTTGCCGCCAGAACCGGTAGAAATTCGCAGCCTTGCGCGGATCAACAGCGGCCGGATCGAACCGCTCTTTTGAAACCGGCCATTCCCAACGCTCGGCCTCTTTCTCGATATGCCAGAACGGGTAGATATAGGTTTTGCGAAACGTCAGACCGCGGGCGTTCGCGGGCGGGTCCATCAGATACAGCGCGCGCCCCGGCCGCGCGTGGGCACGCAGCCGCGCGAAATCATCGTCGTCGTCATAAGCAATCGTAAGCCCAGCGCCGCCGAGCACCTCGCTCACCTTCTTGATAAAGTTGTGATTGCCGCGCTCGGCCTGATTGCGCAGCTGCGGTGGAAGATAAAAGGTTACGGTGTCGCGGGCGCTCATACGACAAACGCTATCCGCGCGTGTCAGCAGGAACAAGCCGGGTGGGGTTGTTTGCCTGCATTTGGCCCGCCATATATGCGGTAGGCGACAAGGAGCAGATGATGGCAAGTGAAGAATTTCCCGGCTGGCATGGAACCACAATCATTGGTGTCCGCAAGGGCGGGCAGGTTGTGATTGCCGGTGATGGCCAAGTCAGCCTTGGACAGACCGTCATCAAAGGGACCGCGCGCAAAGTCCGGCGTTTGTCACCTGGTGGACAGGATGTCATCTGCGGCTTTGCCGGTTCCACGGCAGATGCCTTTACCCTGCTTGAACGTCTGGAAAAGAAACTCGAAGCGACCCCCGGTCAACTGGCCCGCGCTAGCGTTGAATTGGCCAAGGACTGGCGCACCGACAAATACCTGCAAAAGCTCGAGGCGATGCTGATTGTCAGCGACGGGACCGAGCTTTTCGTGATTACCGGCGCGGGTGATGTGCTGGAACCGGAACATGATATCGCAGCCATCGGATCGGGCGGGAACTACGCGCTGGCCGCTGGTCGCGCCTTGATGGACACCGACAAAGACGCCGAAACCATTGCACGTGAAGCCATGGCGATTGCTGCTGACATTTGCGTTTACACCAACGGCAACCTGACGGTTGAAGCAATCAAAGCATGATCGAACGCGACGATCTCCGCGCTGCTGTCGGCAGTGGTCTGCTGTCCGAAAAGCAGGCCGCAGACCTGATAAGCCTGTCCGACAGTCGACGTGGGGCGCGTGAGAACCTGAACCCCGGCGATGAACCGTTCGAGCTTTTCAAAGGGTTCAATGAGATCTTCATCGTTATCGGCCTTATCATCCTGTCATTTGGCTGGTGGGGTGTTGTCGCCCTCGCTTTGGGGGACGAGGTTGTGAACCTGCAAGACTATGCCATGTGGGTAACACTGATAGGCGGCGGTATTTTGTGGCTGCTTTCGGAATATTTTGTGCGCAAAAGACGGATGATCGCCCCCGCGATTGCCTTGTCAGTTATGTTTGCCTTCAATGCTGTCTTTGGTTTTACCGCCGTGTTGTCGGAACCCTTCATGATCGCACAAAACGACTATTCAAGCGTGCCGTTTCCCCTGCTTCTGGCCACACTCGCGCTTGCGGTTTTTTGGTGGCGTTTCCGCGTACCTTTCGCGATGGCGATGATTGCGCTGGGTCTTTTTACGGTCGCCATTGTCTACGCCGCCAGTCGCGAAGGGCGCATTGCGGACTTTAGCGAATTCTTCCTTCTCTCTGCGGGCGGGCCTTTCGCGTGGATCACGCTTGTGCTGGGTGTGTTGGTTTTCATCGTCGCGATGATGTTCGACATGAGCGACCCGCACCGCGTGACACGCCGGTCAGCGAATGGGTTCTGGCTACATGTGGTTGCCGCACCCGCGCTGGTGAACACAGTGGCGTTGTCTTTGTTAGAGCGGGATAACGGGGGATCGAACCTGATCCTTCTGGCTGTCCTTGCGCTCTTTGCGATCGTCGCCATTGTTATTGACCGCCGTTCGTTCCTGATTGCAGCCATCGGCTATATCGTGGCGCTTGCCGCGACCGTTCTCAACGGTGACGGGGCGGCGCTAACCGTTCTGATCCTCGGCATTGTCTTACTTCTTCTTGGTGCGTTTTGGGAGCGCATCCGGGCACGCGTATTGCGCCTGATGCCCGGCTTTGTCCCGCTGCACCGTCTTCCCCCTTCTCAAGTTTAAGGTTCTTCCATGACTGACCTCACGCCTCGCGAAATCGTCTCCGAACTTGACCGGTTCATCATCGGGCAGAAAGATGCCAAACGCGCCGTTGCTGTCGCCCTGCGCAATCGTTGGCGGCGCAAGCAATTGGGCGATGATTTGCGCGATGAAGTGTACCCAAAAAACATCCTGATGATCGGGCCCACCGGGGTTGGCAAAACCGAAATCTCGCGCCGTTTGGCGAAACTGGCGCGCGCGCCATTCCTCAAAGTCGAGGCGACAAAATTCACCGAAGTCGGCTATGTCGGCCGCGATGTCGAACAGATCATCCGCGATCTGGTGGATACCGCGATCATCGACACCCGCGAACATATGCGCGAAGACGTCAAGACCAAAGCCCGCGCTGCCGCCGAAGAACGGGTGATCACCGCAGTTGCAGGCACAGATGCGCGCGAAGGCACGCGCGATATGTTCCGCCGCAAACTCAAATCAGGCGAACTTGATGACACGATTATCGAGCTTGAACTGACCGACAATTCCAACCCCATGGGCGGTTTCGAAATTCCCGGCCAGCCCGGCGGCATGGGCGGCATGATGAACCTTGGCGATCTGTTCGGCAAAGCCATGGGCGGCCGCACGGTGAAAAAACAAATGACCGTCGCCGATAGCTATGACGCGCTGATTGCAGATGAAGCCGACAAGTTGCTGGACGATGAAACCGTGACCAAAGCAGCACTTGAAGCGGTAGAGCAGAACGGCATCGTCTTTCTGGACGAGATCGACAAGGTCTGCGCCCGCGCCGACGCACGCGGTGCCGATGTATCCCGCGAAGGTGTCCAGCGCGATCTGCTGCCCTTGATCGAAGGCACGACCGTCTCCACCAAACACGGGCCAATCAAAACCGACCATATCCTCTTTATCGCCTCAGGCGCATTCCACGTGGCAAAACCCTCTGATCTGTTGCCAGAACTGCAAGGACGCCTGCCCATTCGCGTCGAACTGCGCGCCCTGACCGAAGATGACTTCGTGCGCATCCTGACCGAAACCGACAACGCGCTGACCCTGCAATACACGGCCCTGATGAAGACCGAAGAAGTCACCGTGACCTTCACTGAAGACGGGATCAAAGCACTGGCCAAGATCGCCGCCGAGGTCAACGAATCCGTGGAAAACATCGGCGCACGCCGCCTTTACACCGTCATCGAGCGGGTGTTCGAGGACCTGTCTTTTAACGCGCCGGACCGCGCTGGCGACGAAATTGCAATAGATGCCGCCTTTGTCGAAAAACATCTGGGCGAGCTGTCACGCTCACTCGATATCAGCCGCTACGTGCTTTGACGCAAATTTCACTTTAAACTTGTCCACAGTCGGATCATCAAAGGCGCATGAGCCGACAACCGAATTACTTCCGTTTCATCCGTGACAATCTCCCGTTCCTTGCGACGGGATTTTTGTTGTCGTTTCTGTCCAGTTTTGGCCAAACCTTCTTTATTTCGATCTTTGGCGGTGAAATTCGCGAAGCTTACGGGCTGACCAACGGGGAATGGGGGCTGACCTATATGATCGGCACCGGCGCTTCGGCGGTGGTCATGGTTTTTGCGGGTGGTCTGGCTGATCGGTTTCGGGTGCGCACGTTGGGGATAGTTGTTGTCCTGCTTCTTGCGTCTGCCTGCCTGTTCATGGCCTTCAATGCCATCGTGGCGCTACTGCCTTTCGTGATTTTCGCGCTGCGTTTCACGGGCCAGGGCATGACGACCCATGTCGCCACTGTTGCCATGTCCCGCTGGTTTATTGCCACACGCGGCCGCGCGCTGGCGGTTGCGGCCTTTGGCTTCATGCTGGGCGAGGCTGCACTGCCACTGACAATGGTCTGGCTCAAATCCATGATTGAATGGCGGACACTTTGGGTTTGTTTCGCCGTTTTCTGCGTATTGGCCTGCTTTGTCCTTTACCGTCTTCTCCGCTTGGAGCGCACACCTCAATCCATGGGGGAAACTGCACAATCCACAGGAATGGAAGGGCGTCATTGGACACGCAGCGAAGCGCTGCGCCATCCACTGTTCTGGGCCATGGTGCCGGCGGTCATGTCTTTCTCCGGTTTCGGGACAGCATTCTGGTTCCATCAGGTCCATTTTGCCGAGATCAAAGGCTGGTCGCACCTCGCGCTTGTCTCTGTGTTCCCTTTGGGCACCGCAGCGCTTCTCATCTCGACCATCGGCTATGGCTGGGCGGTTGATCGTTTCGGCGCAACGCGACTTTTGCCGATTTACCTGATTCCGCTGGTGATCGCTTTTATCCTGCATTGGTACGCGCCATCACTGGGTTGGACCGCGCTCGCGGTCATGCTGATGGGGATTGCGGGCGGCGGTCAGGCAACTTTGCTGAACGCTTGCTGGGCCGAGTTTTATGGCACGCGGCATATTGGTGCGATCAAAGCGGCGGCAGCGGCTTTGATGGTGTTGGGGTCCGCCATCGGGCCGGGCCTGAGCGGTTGGCTAATTGACGAAGGTATAGGGTTTGAGCAGCAACAATTGGGTTACGCCGCTACCTTTGCTTTCGCCGCACTGATCCTGATCATCCCGACACGCAAAGCACGGCAGGCTTTAGCGGTTTCGCTTTAGATACACGTAATATGCGCCATGCCCGCCGTGTCTGATATGCGCGGGCGTCACCTGCAAGATCGCCTGCGATAATGGCGGCAGCGCGAGCCACTGCGGCACCTGATGCCGTAAAACACCATGTCTTGTCGGGATCGGCCCGCCATCGTCACGGTCTTTTCCTTTGCCGGTAATCACCAGAACCAACCGCCGGCCCTGCGACTGCGACCCAAGGATAAACGACACCAACGCAGGATGCGCCTGCGCCATCGTCATGCCATGTAAATCAATCCGCCCCTCTGGTTTCAGCTTGCCGCGCTTCATTTTGCCAAAAGACTTGTTGTCCATATTCACAGGCGAGGCGGCCAGACGCTCAACAAGGGGGCGCATGATGTCATGGGACCGCCCGGCATTTGTTTTCTGCCCGACGCGGAAATCAGGCAAAGGTTCACGCATATCGATAGGCTTGGGTTTTGGTTTTGGTGCCAATTCAGGCGCACGCATCTTACGCTTGGGGTCGAGCGGTGTGGCGCGTTCTGCCACGCGATCCCAAAGTGCGCGCTCTTCGGATGAAAGGTGCCGTGGCTTGCGCATCAGTTTTCCACCGGTTGCGCGGGCAACAATACAACCATCCGCCCACCATCCTTGATCCGGCCAGCCTGCATGCCTGCATCTGCGCCTGTTCCGAAAAAAATATCCGCCCGTTGTGCACCCTTGATCGCGCCACCTGTATCTTGGGCAATCATCAAACGCCGCATTGACAGATCACCGTCCTTTTCGATCCAGACGGGCGCACCAAGGGGCACAAAGGCGGGGTCAACAGCGATGGACCTGCCAGCAGTAATCGACCGGTTCATCGTCCCCAAAGGCCCTTGATCGGCGGGAATTTCGCTGACTTCGCGAAAAAACACATAGCTTTCGTTTTCCAGCAAGAGCGCACGGCCCGCATCACCGTTCGCAAACACCCAATCGCGGATCGCGTCGGCGGAAACATGATCCGGCCCGAACACTCCGCGCGCGACCAACAGCTTGCCGATCGAGGTATAGGGCCGCCCGTTCTTTCCACCAAACCCGACACGCATCATGCTGCCATCAGGCAGGCGAATACGGCCGGACCCCTGAACCTGAAGAAAGAACACATCAACAGGATCCGTCAGCCATGCCAGTTCAAGCCCGCGATTTGCCAAGATACCGTCTTGGTCTATTTCGCGGCGCGAATGGTTGAGGTCGTCTGGTTTGGCATAGATCGGATAGATATAGGGGTCACCGCGTTCGCGCGATCCGGTCAGTTCGGGCTCATAATATCCGGTGAATAGCGTCCCATTCCCGTCTTCGATCAAAACAGGACGGAAGAATTCCTCAAAGAACGCACGCGGATCAGGGTCCGTGCGGATGATATCACGTAGCGTCGCCCATTCGGGGCCATCCATATCACCGCAAGTGGTCTTGAAAACATCAAAGGCGGCCTGATGATTATCACCACGCCACCCTTTCAGCTGATCAAACGTCAGCGCGGTCTGTCTTGGTTCCGCCATCGCACCGCCCATCGGCTTGCAGGGTCAGGCAGCCACCAAACCCTGCCAAGGGTTAATCACCCGTCGCAACCAGCCGCCAGTTTGGATCGCCAGCATCCATTTTGCGGGCAAAGGTCCATGTATCTTTCTGGCGTTTGATCTCTTTTTCGCTGCCTTCGATAATATCACCGGCGCTGTCACGCACGACAGAGGTCATCTCGCTCTTGAATTGTACCGATACCTCGGCCTCGTTGGTGGCATCGTCAAATTCTGCGGCAACCAGTTTCATATCACTGATCCCGATAAACTTGGCGTCAATGGTCAGGCCCTGACGCTGGCGTTCATCCACGACCGAAGCGAACGCCTCGTAGACATCTTCTGAAATAAACGGCACGATCTCATCAAGATCACCCTTTTCAAAGGCCATCAGGATCATCTCGTAGGCGCCACGCGCACCGCCCAGAAATTCGCTGACGTTGAACGACGGATCTACGCGTTTCATGCTGGCCAGCGCCTTGGCCGAAACAGAACCTTCTTCAACATGATCTGTGATATCGAGATCGGGACCACCTTCGATCACATCGAATTCCGGCTTGCCAATACGACTTGACGGTTCAGGACGCGCAACGGGTGGTTTTTCAAAACCTTCGCGCGTGCCAAGAACACCACGCAGGCGCAAAATCAAGAAAACAGCGATGCCAGCAAGCACCAAGAGCTGAATAATTGGAGAGTTCATCGGGACCTCGTTCAGGGGAGGGCATGGAAACACGCCCGTTCGTTCCCTATGTAGGTCGCAGGCAGGCCCAAGTCCACCTTAGGCCCGCACATGTTATGAAAGGCACGGATAATGTGGCTGTTAATTGCGTTTATCGCAGTCCCGATGATCGAAATTGCGCTGTTTATACAGGTCGGCGGGCTGATTGGCGTCTGGTGGACGCTCTTGATTGTCCTTCTGACGGCGATCACCGGGTCTTATCTCGTCCGTAATCAGGGCTTGCGCGAGTTGGGCAACCTGCAAAAGTCGTTTTCAGAGCTGAACGATCCCACCGAACCGCTTGCTCATGGCGCAATGATCCTCTTTGCCGGTGCGCTTCTTTTGACACCCGGTTTTTTCACCGATGTGGTGGGGCTTTCTCTTCTCGTGCCAAACGTCCGGCGCGCGGCTTTTGTCTGGGTCAAATCCAAAGTCGACGTTCAACGCTTTGAGATGGGCGAAAACCCGCAACAACGCCAACACCAACCAAATGACCGCGTGATTGATGGCGACTTCGAAGACGTCACTCCAAAGAAGAACCGGCCCAACGGCCCCTCGAACTGGACGCGGGATTGAGCCTGCGTTGATAGGCTGATAGGAACGCGCGAACCTTATTCAACTGGAGCAATTTCCAATGTCCGATACACCTGAAAACGGTGCCGCCGCCCAACCGGCCACCGCCCAAGTCACCAACCGTATTCTTGCGCAATACATCCGCGACATGTCGTTCGAGAACATTCTGGCGCAAAAAGGCGTCACAGGCGACGCGCAGCCAGAAATCCAAGTGCAGGTGAACCTTGATGCGCGCAAGCGCGGCACCGAAAACCAGTATGAAGTCATCACAAAGCTGAACATCACCAGCAAGACCAAGGAAAAAGGCGACCCGCTTTTTGTGCTTGAGCTTGAATATGCAGGTGTTTTCCTCGTTGAAGGTGTGCCGGAAGAGCAGATGCACCCGTTCCTGCTGATCGAATGCCCACGCCTGACATTCCCGTTTGTACGTCGGATCGTCAGCGACGTCACACGTGACGGGGGTTTCCCACCGCTGAACCTTGATACAATTGATTTTCTGGCGCTTTACCGCTCTGAACTGGCGCGCCGGACAGAAGCCGAAAAAGCAAAAGCCAACTAGGGCCTAGTTTTTCCAGATCGCGCCGTCGCCCAGCTTTTCTATGAAAGCAGCATGGGCGGCGGCTTCTTCTTTTGTGATCCGCGGCGCGAGCGGTTCCTGACGCGGCATCGGGCGCCAATCGTCCGCACCGCCACCTGCGTTTCGGCTGCGTGTATCTGCTGCCAATGCAAAATCCGGCTGACGGCCACCGATCAGTTCCAGATAAACCTCTGCCAAGATCTCACTATCCAGCAGCGCGCCGTGCAAGGTTCGCGAGCTGTTGTCGATCGCAAAGCGCCGGCACAGCGCATCCAGTGACGCGGGTGATCCAGGGAATTTGCGCCGCGCTATGGCTAGGGTATCAACTGCCTGATCCATCGGCAGAAGCGGACGGTTCAGCCAACCCAATTCGGCGTTGAGGAATTTCATATCGAATGCCGCGTTATGGATCACCAGTTTCGCGTCACCGATGAAATCCACGAAATCCTGCGCAATATCCTTGAAAACTGGCTTGTCGCGCAGTGTTTCTTGCCCCGGTTTGGGCTCTTGCGGTGGTTCCAGCAGATCAGGACCGATCCCGTGCACGCCAAATGCCTCTGCCGGCATCGACCGCTGGGGGTTGATATACTGGTGGTATGTACGGCCCGTCGGGACGTGGCCCACCAACTCGACCGCGCCTATTTCGACGATGCGGTCACCCTCATGGGGTTCAAAACCGGTGGTTTCCGTATCAAGTACGATTTCACGCATCTGTTTGCCCTGTCAGTTTCGCAATCAGGTGTCGCACGGCCTGTCGGGTGTCGTCCAGTGTCAGGGTCTCAATAATGTGGTCTGCACAGGCGCGTTTTTCAGCATCCGGCATTTGGCGTTCCAGTATCCGCTGAAACTGGCTTTCGGTCATACCCGGCCGCGCCATGACCCGTTCTCTTTGCACGTCTGCAGGGGCTGTGACGACAAGAACAGAAGATAGCCAGTTCTGTGCACTGGTTTCAAACAGGAGCGGGATATCAAGAACGAGCAATGGGTCAGTATGGGAGGCTAGAAACGCCGCGCGGTGTTCAGAAACCAGTGGGTGAACGATTTCTTCGAGTTTTCCCATAACGCTGAGATCATCCGCGATCATTTCCTTGAGCCGGTCGCGGCTGACATGATCGTCCGCGATTGCTTCGGGTAATGCGGCACTGATGGGGCCAACCGCCGCGCCACCTTTGGCATAAAGCGCATGTACCGCTTCGTCTGCGTCCCAAACCGGGATCCCCTCATCACGAAACATCTGGGCTGTTGTAGATTTCCCCATTCCGATCGAACCGGTCAATCCCAACAGATGTGTCATGCGAGCACCGCAGCGCGGGTGGCGTCATCAACCTCTGGCCTTTGCCCGAACCATCGTTCAAAGCCGGGCACGCCCTGATGCAACAACATCCCGAGCCCATCAACCGTTCGGGCGCCCTTCGCTTCAGCCGCTTTCAGAAACGGTGTCCGCAAAGGATTATAGACAATATCGGTCACAACCGCGTCTTTCGAGAGCGCATCAAGCGAGACTTTGAATTCCTGTGCACCCACCATGCCAAGCGATGTGGTATTGATAACGGTGGTCGCACCATCAAGCATCTGATCGGCCTGCACCCAATCCACGACTGACACGCGGGCGCCGAAATCGGCGCGCAGTGCCTCGGCCTTGGGACGCGTGCGGTTTGCTATGATGATTTCAGGAACACCTGCGTCAGCAAGGGCCACAATAATCGCACGGGCGGCACCACCTGCCCCGAAAATCGCGGCCGGGCCTGATTTGGGGTCCCAATCCGGCGCGCCCTGACGGACATTTGCCATGAAACCATAACCATCGGTGTTATCTGCGAAAATACGCCCGTCTTCTTTGAAAATAAGGGTATTTGCCGCACCGATCAATGTGGCACGATCCGTGATTTGATCGGCAAACTGCATCACGCTCACTTTATGCGGTAAGGTGACATTCGCGCCGATAAAACCCTGCTTTGGAAGATCACGCAAAGTACCTTCAAGTGCATCTTCCGAGACCTGAAGTGCCGTATATTCGCCTTCGATGGCGTAGCGTTTAAGCCAATAGCTATGCAGCTTTGGTGACAGCGAATGACTGATTGGATTGCCGATAACACCGGCGCGGGGAATACTTGTCATGCAGGTAGTGTTCCGCGAAGTGTGAGATATGACAAGAGTTCCAAGAGGGGCAAACCGAGGACAGTGAAATAATCTCCTTCAATGCGTGTAAAAAGTCGCACTCCTTCTTCTTCAAGCTTATAGGCACCGACAGAATGGCGGATGCTGTCCCAGTTTCGTGCGACATAATCGGCTAGATAAGCGTCGGAGGCATCGCGCATATGCAACCGGACGATACCGACATGGCGCCAAAGCGGTTTTCCCTCACCATAGATCACAGCGGCAGACAGAAGCTGGTGTTTTTGACCGCGAAGGGACTTGAGTTGCGACAGCGCTTCGGCGGGTGTTTGGGGTTTATTGAGAATCCGGGGGCCTAGCGCAAGAATTTGATCGCAGCCGATCACCAGCGCATCAGGGTGGCGGGCTGCCACACGCTGTGATTTGAGTTCCGCCAGCGTATCGGCGATATCACGGGGGCTGGCCGATTCAGCCAAAAGGGATGCACGCACCGCGTCCTCATCAATGCGGGCCACGGAAATCGTGAAATCGAGCCTTGCGTTTTTGAGCAGTTGCGCACGAATTTCCGAGCCTGATGCAAGGACGATCTGTTCACTCATGTGGATAACCTTTTGGACAAGTCTTGTGTCGACGCGCGGATCGATACGGGCATAACTAGCAGGCTGAGAGGTTTTGTGTAGAACCGACCTGTCCGAAATGGCGCCACAGAGTTTTTTCCACGGTGGGTATGAATAAGTCGGGCCTGTGGAAGAATCGGGCTGATTGGAGAGTCAATGTTGCTCCTGAACAGGTTACGCAGAAATTTATTTCGTTTAAAACAATGTTTTTAAATGATTTATTATGTAATCTCTTGTCATCGGTAGATACCGGAGTGAAATCACGCCTTGGGATAAATCTGAGGATGAAAAAACAACCCACAGAAAATCAGGGTACAAACAACAACATCATCTTTTCTTTCTCTTTATATTTATTAAGGAAGAGAAGGGCAAAGAAGGCGCAAAAACATGATGGATTTTTTGAGCAGTATCTATCCGTGGATCAAAGCACTCCACATTATGGCAGTGCTCGCTTGGATGGCTGGCCTGTTCTATCTGCCGCGACTGTTTGTTTATCATGCCGAGAAAGCGACTGTTGGATCAGAGCTTGATCAGACGTTTCAGATCATGGAAGAGAAACTTCTGCGGGTGATTATGAACCCTGCGATGATCGTGGCATGGATTGCCGGTCTGATCATGATCGGCTTGGGTGCTTTTGATTGGGCCGCTGTCTGGTCTTGGGTCAAGCTTGTCTCGGTGATTTTGATGACGGGTGCGCATGGCTGGATGAGCGCGCGACGCAAAGAGTTTGCAGCGGGCATCAATACGCGGTCAGGGCGGACCTATCGGTTGTTCAACGAGGTACCTACCGTTCTGATGGTGTTGATCGTTGTGGCGGTTATCGTACGGCCGTTCTAAGCGCGATTGACTCAGATGCTTTGCGTGCCTATGTGTGACGACGCTTCCCGTCCGGGAAAGTAGTTTTCCATTCCGAACCGTAGAAATGCTGGCATGCGTGCCGGCAACAGGATTTACTCATGTCACAGCACCGTTTGAACCTTGCTGATCTTAAGGCGCAGAGCCCGAAGGATTTGCTGTCTCTGGCCGAAGAGCTTGAGATCGAGAATGCATCGACCATGCGCAAGGGCGACATGATGTTCGCCATCTTGAAAGAGCGGGCAGACGAAGAATGGGTCATCGGTGGTGATGGCGTATTGGAAGTGTTGCAGGACGGGTTTGGTTTCCTGCGCTCGCCAGAAGCGAACTATCTGCCGGGTCCGGATGATATTTACGTCTCGCCGGATATGATCCGGCAGTATTCCTTGCGGACCGGTGATACGGTTGAGGGCGTCATGAAAGAGCCCAATGACAATGAACGCTATTTTGCGCTGACCTCGGTTGAGTTGATCAACTTTGAAGATCCCGAGAAAGCCAAACACAAGGTTGCCTTTGATAACCTGACGCCGCTTTATCCTGATGAACGGTTGACGATGGAAATCGAAGATCCGACTGTGAAAGACAGGTCGGCGCGGATCATTGATCTGGTTGCCCCGATTGGTAAGGGCCAGCGGTCTTTGATTGTGGCGCCACCGCGGACTGGTAAGACGGTCTTGCTGCAAAATATTGCAAACTCGATCGAAAAGAACCATCCCGAGTGTTACCTGATCGTTCTGTTGATAGACGAACGCCCCGAAGAAGTGACGGACATGCAGCGTTCTGTGAAGGGCGAGGTTGTGTCTTCGACCTTTGATGAGCCTGCAACGCGTCACGTTGCCGTGTCCGAGATGGTGATCGAGAAGGCGAAACGTCTGGTCGAACATAAGCGTGATGTCGTGATTCTGCTGGATTCCATCACGCGTCTGGGGCGTGCGTTCAACACGACGGTGCCATCGTCCGGTAAGGTTCTGACCGGTGGTGTGGATGCAAACGCGTTGCAGCGCCCCAAGCGGTTCTTTGGTGCGGCACGGAATATTGAAGAGGGCGGGTCGCTGACGATTATCGCAACGGCGCTGATTGATACTGGCTCACGGATGGACGAGGTGATCTTTGAGGAATTCAAAGGTACGGGTAACAGCGAGATTGTTCTGGATCGCAAGGTCGCTGACAAGCGCGTCTTCCCTGCGATGGATATCCTGAAATCAGGTACACGCAAGGAAGAGTTGCTGGTCGATAAAGCGGATCTGGCCAAGACCTATGTGTTGCGTCGTATTCTGAACCCGATGGGCACGACAGATGCGATTGAGTTCCTGATTGGTAAGCTCAAGCAGACCAAGACGAATTCAGACTTCTTTGATTCAATGAACACGTAACTTATTGTTATAAAACAATTGGTTAACCTATGGATACGATTTTTGCCTTAGCGACGGCGCAGGGCCGGGCAGGTGTTGCTGTGGTGCGGATTTCCGGGCCAATAGCGGTGCCTGCGGTTGCCGTGCTTTGTGGCGATGTACCTGCCAGTCGGGGTGTCCGCGCCCTGCGTGAAGGGGATGGAGAGCTGTTGGACGAGGCGCTGATCCTGCAGTTTCCCGAAGGCAAAAGCTTTACCGGTGAAAGCGTAGTCGAGCTTCAGCTGCATGGTAGTCCAGCCGTCGTTCATGCAGTGCTGCGCTGCCTTGGGAACAACCGGAATTTGCGGCAGGCGGATGCAGGAGAATTCACACGTCGGGCGCTGGAAAACGGGCGGCTCAACCTGGCCGAGGTTGAGGGGCTTGCCGACCTGATCGACGCCGAGACGGAAAGCCAGCGTAAGCAGGCAGTGCGGGTATTCTCGGGTGCACTGGGAGTATTGGCGGATAGCTGGCGGACGCGGCTTATTCGCGCGGCTGCTTTGCTTGAGGCCACTATTGATTTCGCGGACGAAGAGGTGCCTGTTGATGTCAGTCCCGAAGTAAATGAGCTTCTGGATCAGGTCCGCAGTGAGATGAGCAGAGAGGCTGCAGGTGTGCGCGTTGCAGAGCGTGTGCGTGACGGGTTCGAAGTGGCAATTATTGGTGCCCCGAATGTCGGCAAATCAACGCTGTTGAACCGGCTTGCCGGGCGTGATGTTGCGATAACATCCGAGGTTGCAGGAACGACGCGTGATGTGATCGAGGTACAGATGGACCTTGATGGTCTGCCCGTCACATTACTGGATACGGCAGGTGTCAGGGAGACGGATGATATCGTCGAGGGGTTGGGTGTAGCCCGGGCCAAGGAACGTGCGGAGCGCGCCGATTTCCGCATCCATCTGGTTCTGGATCCTGCAGAGATGGGTGATGAGCTTGGGCCTGATGACGTTGTTGTCCAAGCAAAGTCTGATCTTCATCGTGGTGATGGGCTGGGGATTTCAGGCAAGACGGGTGATGGTATCGACGTGCTGATCGATCATGTGAGCAAGCGGCTTCAAGAGAAGGTCGGGCAGGTTGGAATAGCGATGCGCGAGCGGCATCGGGTCGCGATGGTGCGCGCAATCGGATATCTGGACGACGCAGTGCTTGCACTTGAAACACCGGACGCGATGACCGATCTGGTAGCAGAGGATTTAAGATCTGCCATTCGTGCAGTGGATAGCATTGTGGGCCGTGTTGATGTAGAGCACGTGCTTGATGAGATCTTCAGCAGTTTTTGCATCGGGAAGTAGGGAGTGTTTCACGTGAAACATCAGGACTACGACGTAATCGTGATTGGTGGCGGGCATGCAGGCGCCGAGGCGGCCCATGCTGCGGCACGTATGGGCGTGCGCACAGCTTTGGTTACACTGACCAAAGCGTCAATCGGCGTGATGTCTTGCAATCCAGCGATTGGCGGGCTGGGAAAAGGTCACCTTGTGCGCGAGATTGATGCGCTTGACGGCGTTATGGGCCGCGTCGCGGATAAGGCAGGCATTCAATTTCGGCTGTTGAATCGCAAAAAGGGTCCAGCGGTACAGGGGCCGCGCGCCCAATCCGACCGGCAAATTTATCGCAGGGAAATGCAGGCCGAGCTCGATTTGCTGGAAAACCTGACAATCCTCGAAGGTGAAGCCGTTGATCTATTGATGTCTGATGGACGTGTGACTGGTATCGAGATGCGGGACGGAGCGGCGATTTCTGCGCCGAGTGTCATTCTGACGACTGGCACGTTTCTGCGTGGTGTTATACACATTGGCGACGTGTCGCGGCCTGGTGGCCGTATGGGCGATGATCCTTCGGTCAAGATGGCCGAGCGGCTGGATAGCTTTGGATTGCCGCTTGGCCGGTTGAAAACGGGTACACCACCGCGCTTGGATGGCCGCACGATTGCCTGGGATAAACTGGAAGCGCAGCCAAGCGATGCGGATCCTGTGCTGTTTTCCTTTATGTCAAAGGGCCCATCCGCACCCCAGATTGATTGCGGTATCACCCATACGAACGAGGCGACCCACGCCATAATCCGAGAGAATCTTGGTCGTTCTGCGATGTATGGTGGAAAGATTGATGGTGTTGGCCCACGATATTGTCCGTCAATCGAAGATAAAATTGTTCGCTTTGCTGATAAGACCTCACACCAGATTTTTCTCGAGCCTGAAGGTGTGCATGATCATACGGTTTATCCGAACGGCATCTCCACGTCACTGCCCGAGGACGTGCAGAAGGCCTATGTCAACTCCATCTTTGGTCTTGAAAATACAACGATTTTACAGCCCGGCTATGCGATTGAATATGACTATGTCGATCCCCGCGCCTTGCGGGTGACACTGGAGCTTCGTGATGTTCCCGGGCTGTTTCTGGCTGGCCAGATTAATGGCACAACTGGCTATGAAGAGGCAGCGGCGCAGGGCATGGTCGCCGGTCTCAATGCGGCGGCGCGGGCGAAAGGGCAGGACACTGTCATCTTTAGCCGACGCGAATCCTACATCGGCGTGATGATTGATGATCTGATCACACGGGGGGTATCAGAGCCCTACCGCATGTTTACTTCACGCGCTGAGTTCCGGCTGTCGCTGCGTGCTGACAATGCTGACCAGCGGTTGACAGAACGGGGCCAAGCGATTGGGTGTGTGGGCGAAAGCCGCTGGGCGCACTTTAGCGAGAAGATGGAGCAGATCGAGAAGGCAAAGGCTACCCTCGCTGACATGACGATTTCTTCGCGCGATATTGCCGGTCTAGGGGTAAAATTGAACGCAGATGGACCGCGTAAATCCGCGCTGGATGCGCTTGCTTTGGCAGATTTCAACTTTGATCATTTAACGAGATTGGAACTAGATGTAGCGACTATTCCTGCGCATATACAAGACCAGGTAAAGAAAGATGCGCTTTATGCACATTATATCGCGCGGCAAGAGCGGGATATCGCCGCGATGGAGCGTGATGAAAACCACATTATTCCCGATGACATTGATTACACGCTCATCAGGGGCCTATCGAACGAAATTGTCGCGAAATTATTGGCGACGCGTCCGGCAACGATTGCCCATGCTGGCCGTATCGAGGGTATGACGCCTGCCGCGCTGATGTTGATTATTGGCGCGATAAAGAAGCAATACCAAGCGACCGGAACCTGATCGATGTCACAAGTTGTTGCTGGCGTGAATGTTTCACGTGAAACAATGTCAGACCTTGAGGCATTTGCCACGCTAACCGCGAAATGGACCGCGAAGATTAACCTGATTGCGCGGGGTACAGTTGATTCGATCTGGGACCGACACATCGCCGATTCGGTACAGCTTTATAAGTTTGCGCCACAGAACTTTGAAAAATGGGTCGATATCGGGAGTGGAGGCGGCTTTCCTGGTATCGTGATGGCGATCGTCGCCAAGGAAAAGCACCCGCAAGCGCAATTCGTGCTTATCGAAAGCGACCAACGTAAAGCTACATTCCTGCGCACGGCGGCGCGTGAGCTAAACCTTCCTGTCCAAGTGATTGCCGAAAGAATTGAGACAGCTCCAGTACAAAACGCAGATGTGGTATCAGCCCGCGCACTTACCGCACTATCTGGGCTGCTTTCTTTGACCCAGCGCCACCTAAACCAGGAAGGGTTGGCCCTATTTCACAAAGGCCGACAATCCGGACAGGAAGTTGCCGATGCGCAAATGATCTGGTCGTTTGACCTTGAAGAAAACGCCAGTATCACTGATCCTGACGCACGAATACTTGCCATCCGAAGGATAGATACGCTTGGCTCATGATCCAATAATTATCGCGGTTGCGAACCAAAAAGGCGGTGTGGGCAAAACGACCACCACTATTAATTTGGGTGCAGCATTGGCAGAAAAAAAGAAAAACGTCCTGCTGATTGATCTGGACCCGCAAGGGAACGCATCGACCGGCCTTGGCGTTGACCATGAAAAGAGAGAGGCCACAACCTACGATCTATTGGCCGGTGACGTTACCCTGACCAAGGCCATTCAGAAAACATCCGTCAATCGGCTTTGCATTATCCCGGCTACAACAGACCTAAGCTCTGCTGACCTTGAACTTGTCGATAACGCAAAACGAAGCTTTCTCTTGCGCGATGTACTGCGGGGCAGTGATCCGGCGCTTTTCGTTTTTGACTACATTTTGATAGACTGCCCGCCATCTCTCAACATATTGACGGTAAACGCAATGGTTGCCGCACATTCCATTATCGTCCCGCTTCAAAGCGAGTTTTTCGCGCTAGAAGGCCTTTCACAGCTCATTCTGACCGTCCGCGATGTCCGCCAGTCGGCCAACCCCGACCTCCGGATCGAAGGCATCGCGCTCACCATGTACGACAGCAGGAACAATCTTTCGCTTCAGGTTGAGGATGACGCACGTCAGAACATGGGTGATATGGTGTTCAAAACCGTCATTCCCCGCAACGTCCGCCTGAGCGAGGCGCCTTCCTTTGCGATGCCGGTGCTCTCTTATGACAGCACATCAAAAGGCAGCGTTGCATATCGTTCGCTTGCAGACGAATTGATTGAAAGAACAAAGAAAAAGAAGGCCGCATAGATGACACGTACACCAAAGAAATCCCGCGGACTGGGTCGTGGCTTGTCTGCCCTGATGTCGGATGTTGCAACAGATGGTGGAACCGAGGCCCCCGTCAAGCGGCCCGATCTGGTCGTTCCCATCGAACGGGTCCAGCCCAACCCTGATCAGCCCCGCCGGACCTTCGCCGAGGACGCGCTTGATGAACTGGCAAATTCCATCGCCGAAAAAGGCATTATTCAGCCTTTGATTGTCCGCCAGTCTCCGTCTGATCCCGATCTTTTTGAAATCGTCGCTGGGGAACGTCGCTGGCGCGCCGCGCAACGGGCGAAACTGCATGAAATTCCGGTTCTTTTGCGCGATTATAATGATACCGAAGTTCTTGAAATTGCGATTATCGAGAATATCCAGCGCGCAGACCTCAATCCCGTGGATGAGGCCGCTGGCTATAAACAATTGATGGACCGCTTCGGGCACACGCAGGATAAACTCGCGTCCGCATTGGGCAAGAGTAGAAGCCATATCGCAAACCTGCTCCGTTTGTTGACCCTGCCAGACGAGGTGCAGACCTACCTTGTCAGCGGCCAGCTGTCCGCAGGTCACGCGCGTGCCCTTGTGGGGCACGAGCATGCCGTCGCCTTGGCTCGCGAAATCATTCAACGTAAGCTTTCGGTCCGCGAGACAGAGAAACTCGCCAAGAAGGGCCCTGCAATCAAGAAGCGTTCGGTCCCTGGCGCACCGGTGCCCAAAGATGCGGATACAATCCAGATCGAGGATGAGCTGTCAGCCACACTGCGGATGAAAGTTACAATTGATCATCCCGCAGGCAGCGAAGGTGGAAAGATGACGATTGCGTATAAGTCGCTTGATCAACTGGATGATCTGCTGCGTGCGCTCTCTGGTGGCTAATCGTTCAATAAGGCACGCAGGACAGCATTTAAGACAGGGGCACCTTGTGGCGTTAGTTGTAGGGTCCCCGACTCATAGGTGACCATCCCTAAATCTACCAAACCATTGATTTTATTTATATAATCGTGACTGGCGAGTTGTGAGAACCGCGTAATATCCACACCTTCACGCAGTCGCATCCCCATTAACAGAAACTCCGCAAACTGCTCGTGTTGGGTGAGCGCCTCGCGTCCCAAATCCCCGTTTCCTGTTTTGCGGACCTGTGCCAACCACCCCATGGGCGCGCGTGGTGCCTCGGTGGCAAAACGCTGGCCATTCAACGTCAAACGCCCATGGGCTCCGGGGCCAATCCCTGCATAATCGCCATAGCGCCAATAGATCTTGTTATGGATACTTTCACAGCCGGCCCGCGCATGATTTGACACCTCATAGCCTGCAAAACCGGCCTTTTCGCAAATCTCCTGTGTCGCGGCATACATATCAGCTGCCATATCATCGTCGGGTAAATCGCGCAGTTTGCCCGCCGCATAGCGATCGCCAAAGGCCGTGCCATCCTCAATTGTCAGTTGATACAGTGACAAGTGATCTACCGCGAGGTTCAACGCGCGTCGCAGCTCGGCCTCCCACGCCGCGACGGATTGGCCCTGCCGCGCGTATATCAGATCAAAACTGACCCGATCAAAAACAGACCGCGCAATCTCAAAGGCCTGCATCGCTTCATCCGCGCTATGCAATCGGCCCAAAGCCTTCAAATCTGCATCATTCAGCGCCTGAATGCCCATGGAAATACGGTTCACTCCCGCATTGCGGTACCCAGCAAAGCGGCCCGCTTCAACAGAGGTTGGATTGGCTTCCAAAGTGATCTCGATATCATTCGCAATCGGCCAAGTCGCGCGTACCTTTGTCAGGATTGCATCGACCACTGCGGGCTCCATCAGGCTCGGCGTGCCACCCCCAAAGAAAACAGACCGCAACACACGGCCCTCTGTTTCCGCGCCGACACGCGCGATCTCGCTCAAATAGGCATCAGCCCAAGCATTCTGGTCAATCTGGGCAACAACATGACTGTTAAAATCGCAATAGGGACACTTCGCCTGACAAAACGGCCAGTGAATATAGAGGCCAAAACCTCCATGTTCCCAATCTTCCATCTTAGGCAAAACAACCCGCGATCAGTTTGGCAAAGGCATCGGCACGGTGGCTTATCCTGTTCTTTTCCCAGCGATCCATCTCGCCAAAGGTGATGTCATAGCCGTCAGGCTGAAAGATCGGATCATATCCATGCCCTTGGTCGCCCCGCATCGGCCAAACAATCTGGCCCGGCATGACACCAGGAAACACTTCATCATGTCCATCAGGCCACGCCAGAACCAGGGTGCAACAAAATCGTGCAGTCCGTGGGTAGGGGGCAGAAACAGACTCTAACTCGGCCCAACTCCGCTCCATTGCCATCTTGAAATCACGGCCATCGGGCGTTTCTGCCCAATCTGCTGTGTAAACACCCGGCGCACCACCCAGCCCATCAATCTCGATCCCGCTATCATCCGACAGGGCCGGCAGGCCGGTTGCCTTGGCCGCTGCATGCGCTTTGATCCGTGCGTTTCCGACAAAGGTCGTTTCTGTCTCCTCTGGCTCGGGTAATCCATGATCCGCGTTTGACGTCAAAGACACCCCGTAAGGACGCAACAGATCGGCGATTTCTTCCAGCTTCCCTTGGTTATGGGTCGCAATCACCAATTCCTTGCCGTCAAACCGCCGCATCAGGACACCGCTGCCAATTGTGCCGCCGTCAGCTCGGCAACACCTTTCTCCGCCAGATCAAGCAAGGCATCCATCTGCGCGCGCGAATAGGTCGACCCTTCAGCAGACATCTGTACCTCGATCAGTTTTCCAGCTGTCATGACAAAATTCCCGTCAACACCGGCTTCACTATCCTCGGGATAATCCAGATCAAGCACTTCCTGACCTGCATAGATCCCGCAAGAAATTGCCGCGACTGGGTCGATCAACGGATCACTGATCACATCGCCCGCCTTCATCAGCTTCTGCACTGCCAGCTTCAACGCAACCCAACCACCGGTGATTGATGCACAGCGTGTGCCCCCATCGGCCTGAATAACATCGCAATCCACAACAATCTGGCGCTCGCCCAGTGCGACGCGATCAACACCGGCCCGCAAAGACCGCCCGATCAAACGCTGGATTTCCTGTGTGCGGCCGGATTGGCCGTTTTTGGCCTCCCGCCGCATCCGCGTATTTGTTGCACGTGGCAACATCCCGTATTCCGCTGTCACCCATCCAAGGCCCGAGTTCTTCAAAAATGGGGGTACACGTTCATCAATTGTTGCGGTGCATAATACGTGGGTGTTACCGCATTTGATAAGACAAGACCCTTCGGCGTGCATCGTCACGCCTGTCTCGATTGAGATTTCGCGCATTTCATTCGTTTGACGGCCAGATGGACGCATCGGGTTTCCTCCTATCGGTTGCATCAGCGGCATACGCTGCCCACATATGAAATCCAACCCCGATTGACGCTACCGCAAACTTCGTTTTAATTGGCACGCCTTGCCCGTGGACCCAATGACAGAACAATCGCCAAATATTGACGAAATGAACGCGCGCTCGCGCGAGGTGTTTCGCCGTGTGGTCGAAGGCTACCTTGAAAGCGGGGCGCCTGTCGGGTCACGCACACTCACCCGTGATTTTTCTGAACAGGTCAGCGCCGCCACAATCCGCAATGTGATGCAAGACCTTGAATACCTTGGTCTGTTGGGAAGCCCCCATGTCAGCGCCGGTCGCATTCCCACCCAGTTGGGGCTGCGCCTTTTCGTTGACGGGTTGCTCGAAGTCGGCGATCTTGATGGCCAGGACCGCGAAAAGATCGACCGCACGGTCACGTCGAACAATCAGGACGTGACCTCCGTTCTGGATCAGGTCGGTCAGGCGCTCTCTGGTGTGACGCATGGTGCCAGCCTTGTGCTGACCCCGAAACACGAAGCGCCGATCAAACATATCGAATTTGTCTCGCTGTCTGCCGAACGTGCGCTGGTCGTGCTCGTCTTCGGCGATGGACACGTTGAAAACCGCGTCTTTACGCCGCCGCCCGGCCAAACCCCGTCTTCCATGCGCGAGGCTGCGAATTTCCTCAATGCGATCGCAGCAGGGCACACGCTATCTGACCTCAGTGCCGTAATTTCACGTGAGATCAAAACACGGCGTCAGGAAATCAATGCCTTGGCTGCCGAACTCGTCGAAAATGGCGTCGTGCTTTGGGAAAATGAAGGCGAATCAACCGAAAGGTTGATTGTGCGCGGTCGTGGCAACCTGCTGGGCGAGGGCGGAGACGAGGCTGATCTTGCCCGTATCCGGAGCCTGTTTGATGACCTTGAACGCAAGCGTGATATCGCGCAATTCCTTGATCTTGCCGAAGAAGGTGAGGGGGTGCGCATTTTTATTGGCTCCGAGAACAAATTGTTCTCACTTTCGGGTTCATCTCTGGTCGTTTCCCCTTATATGAACGCCGATAAAAAGATCATTGGCGCCGTTGGGGTGATTGGTCCAACACGGCTGAACTATGGGCGCATCGTACCAATCGTGAACTACACCGCAAAGCTGGTCGGCAAGATGATCGTTGACCGCTCGTAAAGGGAAGACTGATGTCTGATAAAGACGAAGAACTACAAAGCCTTGATGAACTCGCAGCCGAAGGCGACGAGATCGATTTCGATGCAGCTGAGGCAAGCTTTGATGAAATCGAAGCATTGCGTGCAGAGCGTGACGAATTCCGTGACAAGTTCATGCGCGCGCTGGCAGATGCGGAAAACACCCGCAAACGGGCCGACCGTGACCGTCGTGAAGCAGAGAACTATGGTGGCTCAAAACTTGCCCGCGATATGCTGCCGGTTTACGACAACCTGCGCCGCGCGTTGCAGTCTTCAGCCGAGGCCGAGCAAGAGGCGAACAAAGCCCTGCTTGAAGGTGTCGAGCTGACAATGCGCGAATTGATCAGCGTGTTCAAAAAGCACGGAATCGACCCTATTACACCTGAAGTTGGTGATAAATTCGATCCGCAACTGCACCAGGCCATGTTCGAAGCGCCCGTGCCAGGCACCAAAGCCGGCGAGATTATTCAGGTCGCCGCTGAAGGTTTCATGCTGCACGACCGCCTCTTGCGTCCCGCGCAGGTCGGCGTGTCATCAATGCCCGCGTCCTAAAGCTTGGACCGCAACTCATAAATCAGATCCAGTGCATCCCGGGGGCTCAACTCATCGGGGTGCACATCGCGCAAACGTTCTTCAATAGCCGAGGGTTTTGGCGCAACGCTTACCGGGGCAGGTGTTGCAGAAAACAGCGGCAGATCATCAATGATCGCTTTCTGTGCTGTCCCGCCTTCGCGCTCACCTCTTTCCAAAGCTTCCAGAACCACCTTGGCGCGCTCCACAACGACGGCGGGTAGCCCCGCCAATCGTGCCACTTGCACGCCATAACTGCGATCGGCGGTGCCACGCTTGACTTCATGCAGGAAAATAACGTCGCCTTCCCATTCTTTCACGGCAACCGTCGCATTATCTACGCCATCCAGCTTTGCCGATAGCGCCGACATTTCATGGTAATGTGTGGCAAACAGTGCGCGACAGCGGTTTACATCATGCAAATGTTCTAACGTTGCCCAAGCAATCGACAGACCGTCATATGTCGCGGTACCGCGCCCAATTTCATCCAGAATGACAAGCGCACGATCATCGGCCTGATTAAGGATCGCTGCCGTTTCCACCATCTCGACCATAAAGGTGGACCGCCCGCGTGCCAGATCGTCAGATGCCCCGACGCGGCTGAACAACTGGCTGACAATTCCGATGTGGGCCTCTGCGGCTGGCACAAAACTCCCCATTTGTGCCAAAATCGCAAGTAACGCATTTTGCCGCAGAAACGTCGATTTACCTGCCATGTTTGGGCCGGTCAGCAACCAGATCGGCGTTTGCGTCAATCCGCAATCATTGGCGATAAACGGCGCGCCGTCTTTCTGTAAAGCTGCTTCAACCACAGGATGCCGCCCGCCAGAGATATCAAACGCGCGGCTGTCATCAACCTGTGGCCTGACCCAGTTTTCGCTTACTGCCAATTCCGCGAGACCTGCGTTCAGGTCAATCTCGGAGAGCGCGCGCGCCAGTGCGCCAAGCGGGCCTGCTTCTGTGACAATTGCCTCGGATAGGCTGGAATAGAGTCTCTTTTCGATCTCGAGTGCCCGTCCACCTGCGTTCAGGATGCGCGTTTCAATTTCGGACAGTTCCACTGTGGTAAAACGCACCTGATTGGCGGTGGTCTGGCGATGAATGAACGTCTCGTTCAGGGGCGGAGCCATCATTTTGCCCGCATGCGTTGCCGTTGTCTCGATAAAGTACCCCAGCACATTATTGTGCTTGATCTTCAGCGAAGACACGCCTGATGTTTCAATGTACTCTGATTGCATCTGCGCAATCACCGAACGGCCTTCGTCACGCAGTTTGCGTACCTCGTCCAATTCGGCGTCATATCCCGGTGCAATGAACCCGCCGTCACGCATCAAGAGGGGCGGCTCTGCGATCAACGCCTCATCCAGCAGGTCCAACAGTGCTTCATGTCCTGTTAAATCTCGCGCTGCGTCAGCGAGATTCTGTGGTAAATCCACTGACAACAATGTCGATAGTGCAATAGCCTGCCCGAGCGTATTGCGAATTGCCGCCATATCCCGCGGCCCGCCTCGATCCAGTGCCAAACGTGACAACGCACGGTCCAGATCATGCACACCGCGCAAACTCTCGCGGATATCCGTCGTCAGGCGTGCCTGATTGGATAAAAATGCGACCGCATCCAACCGCCTTGTGATGACATCACAATTGCAGGACGGCGATGAAAGCCGCCGTTCCAGCAAACGCGCACCACCTGCGGTAACGGTGCGATCAATGCAATGCAAAAGCGATCCTTGCTTGCCGCCATTCATCGCTTGGGTCAGTTCCAGTGACCGCCGTGTTGCCGCATCAATCTGCATGGCTGCCGACTGGCCTTCCTGAACGGGGGGACGCAACAAAGGCAGATTTCCGCGCTGTGTAATTTCCAGATATTCGGCGACGGCAGACATCGCGCCAATCTCGGCGCGACCAAAGCTGCCAAACGCATCCAGTGACCCGACCTTATAGACACGACACAGGCGTTTTTCGCCCGAAACACTGTCAAATGCCGCAGCCCCCAAGGTTGTCAGCGTTGCACCTGAATCAGACACTATTGCAGCCCAATCAGTCTCTGATCCATCTGCGACAATCACTTCGCGTGGTGTCAATCGGGCCAGTTCGGGGCCCAGTTGCGCTCCCCCGCAAGGCATGACATGGAACGCACCGGTCGAGATATCGACCCAAGCCAGAGCCCCCGCATCGCGCACGCTATGATAGGCGGCCAGAAAATTATGCCGGCGTGCATCCAGCAACGAATCCTCGGTCAACGTACCCGGCGTCACCAAACGCACCACTTCACGTTTCACAACCGCCTTATAGCCGCGCTTTTTTGCCTCAGCGGGGCTTTCCATCTGCTCGCAAACCGCCACACGGAACCCTTTGCGGATCAGCGTCAGGAAATAGCCTTCAGCCGCATGATGCGGCACACCGCACATGGGAATATCCTGATCATCATGCTTGCCGCGTTTTGTCAGCGCGATATCCAGCGCTTCGGCCGCAGCAACCGCATCGTCAAAGAACATCTCGTAAAAATCGCCCATCCGGTAAAACAGCAGCGCATCAGGATGCTCTGCCTTGATTTCCAGATATTGCGCCATCATCGGCGTTACTGTGCTGTTGCTCATGTATCCCCCGGGATCATCCCGCGCACATTACCACCGCATGAAAGCTGCGAAACCCTGAAATGAATCCGTTGCAGGTCCTTGGCAGAAACCGCTATGTCTTGTGGACTAAAACAGGGGGACCCGATGTCGAAGAATAAACTGACCCGCGAAGATGCGTTGCAATTCCATATGCATCCAACCCCGGGCAAATGGGAAATTCAGGCAACTGTCCCGATGACGACGCAACGCGATCTGTCGCTGGCTTATTCCCCCGGTGTCGCAATCCCCTGCGAGGAAATCGCCGCAAACCCCGCGCTGGCCTATGATTACACCAACAAAGGCAATCTGGTCGCCGTGATTTCAAACGGCACTGCGGTCCTTGGTCTTGGCAATCTGGGCGCGCTGGGCAGCAAGCCGGTGATGGAAGGCAAATCAGTGCTTTTCAAACGCTTTGCCGACGTCAATTCCATCGACATCGAACTTGATACCGAAGACCCCGAAGAATTCATCAAGGCGGTCCGGCTTATGGGCCCCACGTTTGGCGGCATCAATCTGGAAGATATCAAAGCACCCGAGTGTTTCATCATCGAACAAACGCTCAAAGAGCAGATGGATATTCCTGTCTTTCACGACGATCAGCACGGGACAGCAGTGATCTGTGCCGCAGGTCTGCTGAACGCGCTACACCTGTCTGGCAAGAAAATCGAAGACGTTAAGATCGTCCTCAACGGGGCCGGCGCCGCCGGGATTGCCTGCCTCGAATTGCTCAAGGCGATGGGTGCCAAGCACGACAACTGCATCATGGCTGATACCAAAGGTGTCATTTACCAAGGCCGGACCGAGGGCATGAACCAATGGAAATCCGCCCATGCCGCGAATACCACTGCCCGTACACTTGATGACGCGATGAAGGGATGTGACGTGTTCCTCGGAGTCAGCGCCAAAGGTGCCGTGACACAGGAAATGGTGTCTAACATGGCCGAAAACCCGGTTATTTTCGCTATGGCGAACCCTGATCCTGAAATTACACCCGAAGACGCCCATGCCGTGCGCGAAGACGCTATCGTCGCCACAGGCCGCAGCGATTACCCCAATCAGGTCAACAACGTGCTGGGCTTTCCGTACCTTTTCCGCGGTGCGCTGGATATTCACGCCCGTGCCATCAACGATGAAATGAAAATCGCCTGCGCCGAAGCACTGGCTGCGCTCGCCCGCGAAGACGTGCCCGATGAAGTGGCGATGGCCTACGGCAAAAAGCTGACCTTCGGGCGCGATTACATCATCCCCACGCCCTTTGATCCGCGCCTGATCCACCGCATCCCCACGGCGGTGGCGCGGGCTGGTATGAAGACCGGCGTCGCACGGCGGCCCATCGTCGATATGGACGCCTATGAATTGTCGCTTAAATCCCGCATGGACCCCACGCAATCCATCTTGCGCAGCCTGAATGCGCGTGCCCGCGCCAACCAATCCACCGTTGTGTTCGCCGAAGGGGATGATCCACGCGTATTACGCGCTGCGGTCATGTATCAGCGGTCTGGCATGGGCAAGGCGCTGATTGTCGGGCGTAAAGATGATGTGAAACAAAAGCTGACCGCCGAAGGTCTGGCCGAGGCCTTTGAGGAGCTTGAAATCATCAACGCCGCCACGACTCCGCATTTGGAAACCTACAAGGATTTCCTTTATAAGCGGCTACAACGCAAAGGATTTGATGCGCAAGATGTCCATCGCCTTGCCGCACGCGACCGTCACGTGTTTGCGACACTCATGCTTGCGCATGGCCATGCCGACGGGATGGTCACAGGGGCTACACGCAAGTCAGCGCATATTCTGGAATTGATCAACCACGTCTTTGACGCCGAACCCCATGATGGTGCGGTGGGTGTTACCGCTGTCCTGCACAAAGGCCGGATCGTGCTGATCACCGACACGCTTGTCCACGAATGGCCCGATGAAAACGATCTTGCCGACATCGCCGAACGCGGGGCTGCCGTCGCGCGCGAGCTTGGACTGGAACCGCGTGTTGCGTTCCTGTCTTTTTCGACCTTCGGTTACCCTGTCTCGGAGCGGGCCGAAAAAATGCACAAGGCGCCGCAAGTGCTCGACGCGCGTAAGGCTGATTTCGAATACGAGGGCGAAATGACGGTTGATGTGGCGCTCAATGTCGCCGCACAAGAGAATTATCCGTTCCAACGTCTCACCGGGCCTGCAAATGTCTTGGTTGTTCCGGCGCGGCATTCCGCCTCGATTTCTGTGAAACTGATGCAGGAAATGGCAGGTGCCACCGTGATCGGGCCGATCCTGTCGGGTATCGGCAAGCCGATCCAGATCTGCTCAACCGTGTCGACCGTGAACGATATCCTCAACATGGCCGTGATTGCGGCTTGCAAGGTCGATTGATGGCAATCTGGAACCTTGGGTCAATCAACGCGGATTTCGTGTACCGCGTCCCACACATTCCCGCACCGGGTGAAACGCTGTCGTCCACCGGCCGCCAGATGTTCTTGGGCGGCAAGGGGACCAATATGTCGGTCGCTGCAGCCCGTGCTGCGGCCCGCGTACATCACATTGGCGCGGTCGGTGAAGACGGACGCTGGGCGATCCAGCGCTTGCTTGAATATGGTGTCGATACCCGCAATATCGCTGTATTAGACACTGAAACCGCCCAAGCGATCATTATGGTCGATCCCGAGGGCGAGAATGCAATCGTCCTTCATCCGGGGGCAAATGCCGAAATCCCCCAAGTTACCCTGCAGGCCGCAATGGCCGAGGCGGAAACCGGCGATTGGCTGATCATCCAGAACGAAACCAACCTGCAACGCACCGCCGCCGAAATGGGCAAAAAGCTGGGTCTGCAAATCGCCTATGCTGCGGCGCCCTTCGATGCAGATCGTGTAAAGGCGGTGTTGCCGTCTCTCGATTTTCTGATCCTCAACGCGGTTGAGGCTGCCCAGTTTGAAGAGGCCACCGGCACAGCCCCCGCTGATTTGCCTGTGCGCGATGTCATCGTGACCCGCGGTGCAGACGGCGCAGATTGGTACAGCGCGGCTGGAAAACAGCATTTCCCTGCGATCAAAGTCGACCCTGTCGATACCACCGGCGCAGGTGATACCTTCACCGGTTACGTTCTTGCTGGCCTTGATCGGGGATTGCCGATGGCGCAGGCGATCGGGCAAGCGACCAAAGCAGGCGCGCTGATGGTCATGCGGCATGGCACCGCCGATGTGATCCCCGATCTATCCGAAGTGCAGGACTTTCATCCCTGACATCTGCGTTTTCCCTCTTGGAACGGCCAGAACACTGGCCTAGCGTCCGCGATAAGGAGACCGCAAATGACCGAAGTGACCACTCATCAGGCCCAGGATGATGCCCGTAACGAGACGATCCTGATCTACGTTGACGGCAAGATCGTTCCCAAATCCCAAGCGACCGTCAGTGTTTATGACAGCGGATTTATGCTGGGTGATGGTGTTTGGGAAGGGCTGCGGCTTTATGATGGCAAATGGGCCTTTATGGATGAGCATCTTGACCGGCTTTTCGAGGCCGCAAAAGCGATTGATCTCGACATTGGCATGGACCGAAAAGGCGTGGTTTCCGCCTTGTTAGAGACACAAAAGGCCAATGGCATGACCACAGATGCCCACGCGCGACTGATGGTGACCCGTGGGGTAAAGGTGCGCCCTTTCCAACACCCCGGCCTGTCGCAATCTGGGCCTACTTTCGTGATCATCATGGAGCATTCGCGCCCCAAAATCCCGCGCCCGATTACCCTTGCCACGGTCCCCCACCAGCGTGGCCTGCCAATGACGCAAGACCCGAAACTGAACAGCCACTCGAAACTCAACTGCATCCTCGCCTGCATCGCTGCGCAAAAGGCAGGTGCAGATGAAGCGCTGATGCTCGACGTGCATGGCTTTGTGAACACGACAAATGCCTGCAACTTCTTTATCGTCAAAAAGGGCGCGGTCTGGACCAGCACGGGTGACTATTGCATGAACGGCATCACCCGCCAAAAGGTGATCGACCTGTGCCGCGCCAATCAGATACCGGTGTTTGAGCGCAACTATAGCCTCGTTGATACTTACGCTGCAGATGAGGCGTTTCTCACGGGGACTTTCGGCGCGCAAACCCCCGTCAGCACGATTGATGGCCGCACGATTGGTAGCGGCGAACTCGGTCCGGTGACCGCACGTTTGCGCACGCTCTACAAGGATTTGGTGGAACGGTCATGATGTGGCAGCAGTATGTACACGCTGTGGACAACCTCTCCGCGGGATGTGGCCGATGAGAATTGCCATGTGGTCCGGCCCGCGCAATCTCTCGACCGCGATGATGTACGCCTTTGGCAACCGCGCGGATTTCGCGGTTTGGGATGAGCCGTTCTACGCCCCCTATCTGAAGGTAACCGGCGCAAACCACCCGATGCGTGCTGACATCATCGCCGGACACGAGACCGACCCGACGATCGTCGCACAACGCTGTTTAGACACTATTCCAGCCGAAAAACCGCATTTCTACATGAAGCACATGCCGCATCACATGATTGCGGGCTTCCCGTTAGACTGGGCGCGGGATTGCATCAACATCCACCTGATCCGCCACCCCGCCCGCGTGATTGCAAGCTACGGTGCCAAGCGTGACGAGATGACGCTCGAAGACATCGGCTTCACCCAGCAAGCGGCCCTCTATGACCAGATTGGCGGCCTCGTAATTGACAGTGCGGACATCCGTGCAGACCCCGGTACGATGTTGGAAAAACTCTGTGATGCGATTGATCTGAACTTCGATCCGGCAATGCTCGCATGGCCCGCAGGGCCACGTGCGGTTGATGGTGTCTGGGCCGCCCATTGGTACAACGCGGTCCATCAAAGTACGGGATTTGCGTCTGCCGAAGGGCCGCTACCGACGGTAGATGCAAAACATCGCCAAATGCTTGCCAAAGCCATACCGCTTTACGAAAAAATGCAGGCCAGAAAGCTCTGAAAGCCCTCGCCATTATTGGCCCAAAAATATCTTGGGGGGGACCCGGTACGGGTCGGGGGTAAAACCCCCTCAGCCCTTACGATTACGCGCCGCCAGCAACTTCAGCCGCAACGCGTTCAACTGGATGAACCCTTGCGCATCCGTCTGGTCATAAGCACCCGCATCATCCTCGAAGGTCACATGCGCCTCAGAATACAGTGACTGATCCGACCAGCGCGCAACAGTCGTGGCCGACCCTTTATAAAGCTTCACACGCACCGTTCCAGACACATGCTCCTGGCTCTTGTCGATCAGGGCTTGCAGCATTTCCCGCTCGGGCGAGAACCAGAAACCGTTGTAGATCAGCTCCGCATACCGGGGCATGATGCTGTCTTTCAGGTGCCCCGCACCGCTATCCAGCGTAATCTGCTCAATCCCGCGATGCGCTTCGAGCAGCACAGTACCGCCGGGTGTTTCGTAAATCCCGCGTGATTTCATGCCGACAAAGCGGTTTTCAACCAAATCAAGCCGGCCGACACCGTGCTTGCCACCCAATTCGTTCAGCTTGGTCAGGATCGTTGCAGGCGACATGCGCTCGCCATTGATTCCTACGGCATCACCACGCTCAAACGCAATCTCGACCATCTCCGCAGTATCGGGGGCCTCTTCGGGGGCGACGGTGCGCTGGTACACATAATCCGGCGCCTCAACACCCGGATCTTCAAGTACTTTCCCCTCGGATGATGTGTGCAAAAGGTTTGCATCCACACTGAACGGCGCTTCGCCGCGCTTGTCTTTGGCAACAGGAATCTGGTTCTTTTCGGCGAACTCCAAAAGACGGGTCCGGCTTGTCAAATCCCACTCACGCCAAGGCGCGATCACCTTGATTTCAGGGTTCAACGCATAGGCCGCCAGTTCAAACCGCACCTGATCGTTGCCTTTACCAGTCGCACCATGCGCCACAGCATCGGCCCCCTCTGCGGCAGCAATCTCAACCAGCCGCTTGGAAATCAAAGGCCGCGCAATCGAGGTGCCCAGCAGATAAAGCCCTTCGTACAGCGCATTGGCGCGAAACATGGGGAAAACAAAGTCGCGCACAAACTCTTCGCGCAGGTCCTCGATATAGATCGCAGATGCGCCCATCATCTCTGCTTTGGCGCGCGCTGGTTCAAGCTCCTCACCCTGACCAAGGTCGGCAGTAAAGGTCACGACCTCGCAGCCATACTCGGTTTGCAACCATTTCAGGATGATCGAGGTATCAAGCCCACCGGAATAGGCCAGTACAACTTTTTTCGGAGCGGTCATGCGTCAACGCCTTTGCATCAATATAAGTTGACCCGCGCGATAAAGGTTTTTGAGGGCAGGAGCAAGAACACCAACCTCCCACATTATTACTGGCCCAAAAATATCCTGGGGGAGACGCGCAGCGGCGGGGGTGAACCCCCCTATCGCGCGAACCGTGCCACAAAATCCGCATCTCCGTCGTTGTAAAGCTCTGCCAAAGCCTCCTCGACCGATAACCAAAGCGCCAGATGCCCGGGCTCGCTTGGCGGGCCGTGGGGTCGCACGGGGCGTGCCAGATAGATATGACACAGCTTTTCGGCCCATAGGTCGTATTCCGGCATAAAGGTGAACCGCCGGAACGCGCCCAGCTTGCGTGGTGCCGCAATGCGCCAGCCTGTTTCCTCGAATACCTCGCGGTGCAGCGCATTCAGCGGATGTTCACCCGGATCGATACCGCCGCCGGGCAGTTGAACCTCAAAATGCGGATCGCCCTGATAGGTGCACAGCAACTTGCCTGCACGCGGCAAAATCGCGTAAACACCGGGTCGTAATTTGTAGCGCTGCCCGTTTTGTGGCACCTCGCCATACCGTCTGATCATAGCTTCACCCTTGGACGCCGCCTTGCCCCACCTATATAGGCGCGGTATGCCATCCAGAAACCTGTTAGGAAAGACCATGAGCCTCGGCACCAAAATCGCCTGGGACGATACCGTCCTGCCATTCCAACTTGACGCCTCCGACATCCGTGGACGGGTGGCGCGGCTTGATGGTGTGTTGGAACAGGTTCTCAAGCAGCACAACTATCCCGCCATGATCGAAGGTCTGGTGGCTGAAATGGCGCTATTGACCGCATTGATCGGTCAAACCATGAAACTGCGGTGGAAGCTGTCATTGCAGGTTCGCGGCGATGGCCCCGCGCGTTTGATCGCCACCGATTACTATGGCCCGACCGAAGACGGCGCACCTGCGCGTATCCGTGCATATGCTTCGTATGACGCGGAAACACTGGATCAGACGGCTGATCCGTTTAGCCAGATTGGCAAGGGTTATTTTGCGATCCTGATTGATCAGGGTCAGGATATGGCCCCCTATCAGGGGATCACACCGATTGCTGGCGGGTCTCTTTCCGCCTGTGCCGAGACCTATTTCGCACAGTCCGAACAACTGCCGACGCGGTTTCAACTGACCCATGGCCTGTCGCAACTGCCCGGTGAAGGGACCCATTGGCGTGCGGGTGGCGTGATGTTGCAGCACATGCCCAAGGCGTCACCCCATGTGACCGGTGAAGGCGGATCAGGCGAAGATGGCCTGCTGGACGCAACTGATATCTTGGATGCTGAAGAGGGCGAAAACTGGATTCGCGCCAATGTGCTCTTGGATACGGTGGACGAGATTGAGCTGATCGGCCCAAGCGTTGCGCCCACGGACCTGCTTGTGCGTTTGTTCCATGAGGAACAGCCGCGCGTCTATGATGCCCAGCCCGTCAAATTCGGCTGTAGCTGTTCCGAAGATGCTGTCCGTCAAAGCCTGTCGATCTATTCGGCCAAGGATATCGGCACGATGACAACAAAAGAAGGCACCGTAACGGCAGACTGCCAGTTCTGTGGGGCGCATTATATTTTCAAACCTGAAACGCTCGGGTTCGAAGCCACGGACACCGGTGCCTGATCTACGTAAAAGACTGGAAGATGCGCTTGCACAAACGGGCAGCGCTTCTTCCGATTTTGACCTGAACGCCGATGTGAAAAAACCTGATGCGGTGCTTACGCCTGCGGCCGTTCTTATCGGAATTCGCGCTGAAACAAAGACCGTTATTCTTACAAAGCGCTCGGCGCGGCTCAAACATCACCCCGGTCAAATTGCCTTTCCTGGCGGCAAGAAAGATCCCACTGACGACACGCTTGTCGATGCCGCCCTGCGCGAAGCCAGCGAGGAAATTGGCCTGCCGCCTCTGATTGTCGATGTTCTGGGTGAACTGCCGCCGCATCAGACCGTCACGGGGTATCAGGTGACACCGGTTGTCGGTCTCATTGACGGGCACTATGATCCTGTGGCGGAGCAGGGCGAAGTGAGCGAGATTTTCGAGGTCCCTTTGACGCATCTGGTCGATGCCCGAAACTACCTGATCGAGGGTCGCCGCTGGCAAGGTCGTCGCAGGCTTTATTACACCGTGCCTTTCGGCCCCTATTATATCTGGGGCGCCACCGCCCGCATCCTGCGCGCCTTTGCCGAGCGAATGACATGACCCGCATTTCCGCATCATGGTTGCACGACAGGGCTGCTCAGAAGGTCTGCGCCTTGCTGACCGACGCGGGCCATCAGGTGTGGTTTGTGGGGGGATGTGTCCGCAATGAACTGCTGGGTGCGCCCGTCGCGGACCTTGATCTTTCGACAGATGCCTTGCCGCAAACTGTGATGACATTGGCCAAAAAAGCACGGATCAAGGCCATTCCCACAGGGATCGACCATGGAACAGTCACCTTGGTTGTCAACGACACCCCGTTCGAGATCACGACGTTTCGCCGTGATGTTGCCACCGATGGTCGCCGCGCTGCTGTCGCCTTTTCCGATAACATCAAGGATGATGCGCGCCGCCGCGATTTTACCATGAACGCGCTTTACGCAGCCCCCGATGGCCAGATCACCGACCCTCTGGCTGGTTTGCCCGATCTTCTCGCGCGCCGTGTGCGGTTTATCGAAGACGCTGATCAGCGGATCAAAGAAGACTACCTGCGCATCCTGCGTTTTTTCCGGTTTTACGCGTGGTATGGGAATGTGCACGAAGGCCCTGACCGCGATGGGATGGCTGCCTGTGCCGCCAACATCGAGGGCCTGCAATCGCTTTCGGTAGAGCGCATCACCGCCGAGATGCTGAAACTGCTTGGCGCACCTGATCCTGCACCGGCCTTGGCCGCGATGGCCTCTACCGGAGCCTTGGCGCAGGTCTTGCCGGGTGCCGAAACCGGGGCGCTGGCCGTACTGGTCCATCTTGAGCAGGAATCCCGCGTCGCGCCTGATCCCTTGCGCCGTTTGGCGGCGATCGGCGGGGACCCCGCGCAGGCCTTGCGCCTGTCCAACGCTCAATCCCGCGCGCTGGGTCACATCACTGCCAGTCTGTCACCGGTTGAAACCGCTTACCGCCACGGTGAAGCCGCAGGCAGGGATGTCTTGTTGGTGCAATCGGCATCACTGGGACAGCCCGTCAATGACACTGTAGTTGCATCCGTGAAGCATGCCGCAAACCAGACCTTCCCGTTGAGAGCTGCCGATCTGATGCCTGCGCTTTCCGGGCCCGCGCTGGGCAAAGCCCTGCAAGACGCCGAAGCGCGATGGATCGCCTCGGGCTTTACTTTGACGAAAGCAGATCTGCTTGGCTGACCTTTTGCCCCTGATCGGTTTTGTCTTTTTTGGCCTCTTCTCGCCGGGCCCGAATGTCATTTTGATTACAACCTCCGGTGCACGCTTCGGATTCCAGCGCACTCTGCCGCATATCATCGGCGTGGCTTTGGGTGTTGGCATCATTGCTGCTGTCACCGGCATCGGTATCGGGGCGTTGATCACCGCGCAGCCTGCGCTCGGTGGGGTGTTGAAGATCATCGCGAGCGTTTGGATTCTCTGGATGGCCTATAACCTGTGGCGCGCGGATCCGTTGAAGCGGCGCGAGACGGATAGACCTTTTACCTTCCTTCAGGCGATCCTGTTTCAGTGGGTGAACCCCAAGGTTTGGGTCGTTGCGCTCAGCGCCACCGCCTATGTCGCGACGCTGGCACCTGTGCAGCAGGCGCTGACTTTGGCTGCGACCTTCTCCTCGCTCAACCTTGGCGTCTGCATCTTCTGGGCGATGGCAGGCAGTTTGCTGGCTTATCTGCTGAAAAACCCTGCGGCCTGGCGTATTTTCATGCGCGTTATGGCGCTGGCTTTGGCAGGTTTTTCGGTCCTTCTTTTTCTCTGAGACAAGCTTTGCTATAGCGGGGGTCTAACCCAGAAAGGCAGGCCCCGTGTTTCGTTGGTTCGAAGGTCTTGTCGATCCCTATGTGCCCTACAAGGAGAACGACACGCCGCCCAAGCGGCTTTACCCGTTTCTGCGCGCCTACGCAGAGCCGTTCAAAAAGGTTTTTTGGGTCACAGGTATTTCCGCTGTCATCATCGCAATGATCGAAATCTGGCTGCTCAGCTATCTTGGCCGCCTCGTTGATATTCTGGGCGGCGGCACACCTGCGCAGGTCTGGGCCGAGAGCGGTGCGGAGTTTCTGCTGGTCGCATTCCTGATCCTGACCATCCGTCCCGCATTTCATATGTTGCAGATCCTGCTGCTGAATAACACGATCCTGCCGAATTTTGGCACGCTTGTGCGTTGGCGGACGCATCGCCATGTGTTGCGGCAATCAGTGGGCTGGTTCGAGGATGATTTCGCAGGCCGTATTGCGAACCGCATCATGCAAACACCCCCTGCTGCGGGGTCGGTCGTGTTTCAACTGTTCGATGCGCTGACCTTTGCCGTGGCCTATGTCATCGGTGCTGCTGTTTTGCTTGGGCAGGCGGATTTACGGCTGTTGGTGCCGCTGATGCTGTGGCTTGTTCCCTATCTTGTGCTGCTTCGCTGGGTGATCCGCCGCATCACACCCGCGTCCGAGGCGGCTTCGAATGCGCGCAGTGCGGTGACGGGGCGTGTGGTTGACAGCTACACGAACATTCACGCCGTCAAGATGTTCGCGCATCACGACCGCGAAATTGATTACGCCAAAGAAGCGATCGAGGAAGCGCGGCGGACCTTCCAGATCGAAATGCGGCTTTATACGCTGATGGACGCGGGTTTGATGCTGCTGAATGGCGTATTGGTTGTGGGTGTCGTTGGCTGGTCTATCTGGCTTTGGATGCAAGGGATGGCGTCTGTCGGTGTGGTTGCTGTTGCAACTTCGCTTGCGCTGCGCCTGAATGCGATGTCGGGCTGGATCATGTGGGCAATGACCGATTTTTTCCGCGAACTGGGTGTCGTGAAAGAAGGAATGCTGACAATCGCGCAGCCTGTGATGTTGGTTGATCAACCCGATGCCGAGGCATTGGATATTCACGCCGGCGCAGTCGAGGTGTGTGATCTTTCGCATCACTATGGCAAGAAAACCGGCGGTCTGGATCATGTGAACCTGTCGATCGCTGCCGGTGAAAAGGTCGGCCTTGTCGGGCAATCCGGCGCCGGAAAATCCACGCTCGTCAAGCTGCTGCTGCGGTTCTACGATGTGGAGCAGGGCCAGATCCTGATTGACGGGCAAGACATCAAATCCGCCACTCAGGACAGCCTGCGCAGCGCTGTTGGCATGGTGCAACAGGATAGTGCGCTTTTGCATCGGTCGGTGCGCGAGAATATCCTGTATGGCAATCCCGCCGCCACTGAAGAAGCCATGATCGCCGCCGCCCGAAAGGCCGAGGCACATGATTTCATTCTCGGTCTGCAAGACAACGAAGGGAATACGGGATATGATGCCCGTGTCGGTGAACGCGGCGTGAAACTCTCGGGCGGTCAACGGCAGAGGATCAGCCTTGCACGGGTTATTCTGAAGGACGCGCCGATCCTGCTCTTGGACGAAGCGACGAGCGCACTAGATAGTGAGGTCGAAGCCGCAATTCAGCAGACCCTTTATGGTATGATGGAAGGCAAGACCGTCATCGCCATCGCACACCGTTTGTCGACGATTGCCCAGATGGACCGGATCATCGTGATGGATCAGGGCCGCATCATCGAAGACGGCACGCATGACGCATTGCTGGCGGCAAATGGACAATACGCACGGTTCTGGGCGCGCCAATCAGGGGGCTTTCTGGGACAGGGCGGACAGGAAATAGAATGACCCCAGAACGCTGGATCGACCCCTTTGAACCCGCCGAGGGTCCGCCGCCACAAACGCTGATGGCGTTCCTGCGCTGGTGCCTGAAAGGCAGCACAAAAATCACGCTTTGGGCCGGATTAGTGTCTGCTTTGGCAGGCACGCTTGAGGTGGCAACGGCGCTTATGCTGGGGTGGGTCATCGATGCCGCGCTCAATTCATCGGGCGAAGGGTACTTTACGGAGAACGTGGTCCTACTGCTTGGTGTAACGGCCTTTTTTGTCGTGCTGCGCCCCATCATTCTTGGTGTTTCCGGCGTTATGCAGGCCGTGGTTGTTGGCCCGTCTTTGGGCAACCTTATCCTTTCCCGTTTGCACCGGCATTCTCTGGGCCAGTCGGTGACGTTTTTTGACGACGATTTTGCCGGACGCATTGCACAAAAACAGATGCAGGCGGCGCGTGCGACGACCGATCTGATTGTTGATATGATCCACACGGTGGCCTTTGCTTTGGCGTCTTTGGTTGGCTCAATCATTTTGTTGTTCACAATTGATGCGCGGTCCGCGCTGCTGTTGGCGATTTGGGCAGTGTCTTATATCTGGCTGATCCGTTTTTTCATGCCGCGTATTCGTGCGAGATCCAAAGCGCGTGCCGCAACGCGGGCGATGGTTACGGGGCAGGTCGTGGATACGATTACCAATATCAAAACCGTCAAACTGTTTGCCCATGACGATCACGAAGACCGTGCCGCAATTGACGCGATGGAGAACTACTGGGGCACTGCTGTACGCTATGGCTGGATGTCTGCATCCTTCCGCTTTTGGCTGATGGCGCTGGGCGGGCTGTTGCCGGTTCTTCTGGTCGGTATGACTCTCTATTTCTGGAGCATCGGCACCGCTTCTGCCGGTGATATCGCCGCTGCAGGTGCAATTTCGCTGCGGCTTTCGCAAATGACAGGGTGGGTCAGTTTCACCTTGATGGGGATGTACGCCAATGTCGGTGAGGTTGAAGATGCGATGATCACACTCAGCCCGGCACATACGCTGACCGATGCCGAAAACGCGATTGAATTAACCGCACACAAGGGTGCGATTATGCTGGATGATGTGTCATTTACCTATGGCGGCGGCCCTGGTGGGCTGGATGGTGTGTCGCTCGATGTTGCGGCGGGTGAAAAGCTCGGGCTGGTCGGTGCGTCGGGGGCGGGCAAGTCAACCTTGGTCGCACTCTTGCTGCGGCTCTATGATCCCGAAGCGGGCAGAATTGTGATTGACGGCGCTGATTTGCGTGACGTGACCCAAGAAAGCCTGCGCCGCCAGATCGCGATGGTCACGCAGGAAACTGCGATGTTCAACCGCTCGGCCCGCGATAACATCAAATACGGCAAACCCGATGCGACACAGGATGAAATAGAAGCGGCGGCAAAACAGGCCGAAGCGCATGATTTCATCCTGACGCTGAAAGACCACAAAGGGCGCAGTGGCTATGATGCGCATTTGGGCGAACGCGGGGTCAAGCTTTCTGGCGGTCAACGGCAGCGCATTGCCATCGCGCGCGCAATCCTGAAAGACGCGCCAATTCTTGTGCTCGACGAGGCGACAAGCGCGCTTGATTCCGAGGTCGAAGCATCAATTCAATCAGCGTTAGACTCTATTATGGACGGAAAAACCGTTATTGCGATCGCACACCGTTTGTCTACTTTGGCGCGGATGGACCGTATCGTCGTGCTTGACGCAGGTCGCATTGTCGAACAAGGAACGCATGACGTGCTCTTGGCCCAAGGCGGGCTTTACGCGCGCTATTGGAACCGCCAATCCGGTGGGTTCATCAATGTGAAAGATGCGGCGGAATAAATGCTGACAATCGAAAGTCTGACCCACCTTGGCATGGGTCGTGCCTCTGACGGGCAATCCTTGTTGCCCCGTGTCCTGCCGGGCGAAGAGGTGGATGTCGCGCAAGACGGGACCTTGCGGATTGTGACGCCTTCGGTTGATCGGGTCGCTGCCCCTTGCCGCCATTTCAAGACCTGTGGTGGCTGTGCGATGCAACACGCCACTGACGCGTTTGTTGCCGCGTGGAAACAGGATATTGTTGTAAAGGCGGTTCATGCCCGCGGACTCGACCCTGCGTTCCGCGAAATCGCGACGTCACCCGCACAGTCGCGCAGGCGGGCAAAATTCTCGGGTCGGCGCACGAAAAAAGGTGCTATGGTCGGGTTTCATACCCGCGCGTCGGATAATCTGGTGCAGGTAACAGACTGCCAACTGGTCACGCCATCGTTGCTGGCCAGTTTTCCCGCGCTTGAGGCTTTGACCGTTTTGGCCTGTTCGCGCAAAGGCGAAATCGACCTGACCGTAACGGATGCGGCTCTTGGCCCCGATGTATTGATCGGGACCGAGAAAGAGCTGACATCGCAGTTGCGCGTCGAATTGGCGGCACTAGCTAACCGGTTCGGTCTGTCACGGTTGGTGTGGAACGACGAACCTGTTGTTACGATCAATCTGCCGATGCAGGATTTTGGCGGGACAGGCGTTGTGCCACCGCCCGGTGCGTTTTTGCAGGCAACAAAACATGGCGAGGCCACGTTGCTTGCCGCAGTTGAGGAAATCACTGCAGACGCGGCCCGCATCATCGACCTTTTTGCAGGCTGTGGCACCTTCACATTGCCGCTTTCAAAACGATCAGAGGTGCATGCAGTGGAAAGCGAAGCCGCGATGCTGAGTGCACTTGATCGGGGTTGGCGGGCGGGACATCAGTTGCGCCGGGTCACGACAGAAACCCGCGATTTGTTTCGTCGTCCGTTTGAGGCGGATGAGCTGCGCCATTTTGATGCTGCCGTGATCGATCCGCCGCGCGCAGGGGCCGAGGCGCAGATCGCAACACTGGCTGAATCGGACATCAAAACCGTCGCAATGGTGTCCTGCAATCCTGTGACATTCGCCCGCGATGCCAGATTTCTGGTCGATGCGGGCTTTGCGATGCCTTGGGTGCAGGTTGTGGATCAGTTCCGCTGGTCGCCCCATGTTGAGGTTGTTGCATCATTCACGCGGAAATGAATGAAATCGTTCAACAATCGCTTTTCCGAAACAACTTGATCATATATTCTGTCGTAAACGGCGTAGACCGTAGTGATTGGGCAGAGATATGATTTCAAGACGTACCATGATTGCGGGTTCGGCCGCATTTGGGCTTGCCGGCTGTGCAAGCCAGCCAACGGTTTACGCCGGACCAGAGGTTACCCGCATTCAGGTGCTGAAAGAACGGCGCGAGATGCAGTTGCTCAACAACCGCACGCTTTTGAAGTCTTACAAGATTGATCTGGGTTTTGACCCGATCGGTCACAAGACCAAAGAGGGCGACGGCAGAACACCCGAAGGCGGCTACCGGATCGACCGGCGCAACCCTAACAGCCGTTTTCATCTTTCATTGGGGATTTCCTATCCTGACGCCAGTGATCGCGCTTATGCGCAGGCCAAAGGTATTGATCCGGGTGGTGACATCTTTATCCACGGCACACCGCAAAAATGGCTCGGCACACCGGATTGGACGTGGGGCTGTATCGCTGTGACCAACGAAGAGATGGAAGAAGTCTATGCTATGGTCGACACAGGCACGCTGATCTACATCTATGCCTAAAAGCTGAAGCCGGCGATTGGCTGTCTGACGCTTGGGTCGCTTCCCATGTTCAAGGTCCACCAAAGCTTGGCTGATTCCTCTTGGTACCAGGAAAAGCCCATATAGCGTGCTTCAGGGTCAAGAATCACGGCGCGTGTATCGGGTTGCGCCATCCACGCACCCAGTGTCTGCAATTCGGATTCAAACGATTCAGAAATATTCTCGCCCAAAAGCCGCCCCGGGAAACCCACGCGACGCGCCCGTTCCACCGGGCTTGAGCCATCAGATCCAAAAAGCCATGGCCGGTTTTGTACGGCCATATCGCGTGAATGTGTCGCGGCAGCGGCGTTCAGCCGTGCATCAAGTACGACAGGTGAAACACCGGCGGTTTGCCGCAGCGCGTTCACGCTGTCCAGCATCCGGAATTGTACGGCGGCATCATCGCCGGGTCGGATAACATATGCCGTAGGTAACGGCAGACCATCGGGCCCAATCGGTCTGTTGCTTGGAGCACTACAAGCCGCAAGCCCGACTGCCGCCAGTCCCATCACCATTTCGCGTCGCAACATTAGACCGCTCGTCCTTTTTGAGTTTCTCAACCTTTAGCTTGATTGACGTGACACTTCAAACCCACATCCACCCAGATCGGCGGGAATGACATTTGTTTGAATTGCGGTGTCCGGCTTGACACATTATCTACCAAGAATAAGAAAAGTGATCCTTTGAGGAGGGCCAAATGACTAATTCATTCTCGCGGCGCGGATTTCTGGCCGCTTCGGCAGCAATGGTCGGCACGGGGGCAGTTGCGCAGACGGCCAACAGTACCGAAATCGAGGCTGATATCTCGCAGGGTGTTCAACGAAATATTGCAAGTTTCCGGTCTTTGGACTGGCAGCCGTACTTCAGCAATCTGAACAACGGCGCGATTCTCGTCGACCTGCAATCGCGCGCTTTGCATTATTGGTCTGAAGATGAGGCGATTTATAAGCTTTACCCAACAAGTGTGCCGCTGTCCGATGAGCTGACACGCACGGGCCGGACCGAGATTACACGCAAGGTCGAAGGACCAAGTTGGGCGCCAACGCCATCCATGAAGCTGCGTAACCCAGAGTGGCCCGATTTCATTGGTCCGGGTCCAGATAACCCCCTTGGCACGCATGCCCTGCATCTGTCTTGGCAGTACTACCGTATTCATGGCACGCACGACACACGCAAGATTGGCCGCCGGTCATCGAACGGGTGCGTTGGCCTTTATAACGAACAGATTGCAGAACTATATGCGCTAACTCGTGTTGGTACGCAGGTCTTGCTGATTTGACGTTGATAGGCTTTGTCTAACAAAAAGGGCGCATCGCATGATGCGCCCTTTTTTATCCGTATTTCCTGTGTGTTAGGGCGATCCGGCTATCTGAGAAAACCCAGACGCCACCACTTTTTCTTGCGTTCCTCGGCTGCCAATCGCGCAGCTTTGCGTGCTTCAAGTTCGGCGACTGTCTTTTCTACCGCACGCCGCTCTTCCACTGTATCGACCAGATTGCTTATCTCCGCCTGCGGGGATTTATCTGTCTCGTGGTTGAATTCCCGAACCCAACCCGGTGCCTTTACCGGTTTGGGCTGTTCTGACTTAAGCTCAAGCGGTTTTGACTTTGGTGTACGTGGTTCAGAGTTCAGGACGTACTCGTTCGTCTCTGACACCAGACGTGTCAGGGTCTTGTTGAGATCAAACCGGGAATTCACTTTGAGCGGTTTTACACGTGTGCCCTCTTTGTTGATGATGTTCAGCCATTCGCGTGCTGACTGAATCCGCGCCTTGGGCAAGATTTGCATGGCCTTGTCGATCGCTTCGAGAAAAACACGATCATATTCGGGGAATCGCCCGGCAAGCGGTTCACAAGGATCAGGGTTTCTACCCGCAAATTCGGCCATGCGGGTTTGGCTGTTTGGCGGGGCAACTCCGCTGATCAGGTGATAGAACGTCGCGCCCAGCGCATAAAGGTCACTGCTGGGGCCTTGTTTGCCGCCTGCAAAGTAGAATTCCTGCGGGGAATAGCCGTCTTTGACAATCAACACTGCCGACACAGCACGGGTTTCACGGCTGGCTTCTTCGCGCGCCGCACCGAAATCAATCAGGAACGGGCTTCCCCATTTGTCCAACAGGATGTTGTCAGGCGAGATGTCGCGGTGCAGCAGGTCATTTTGGTGGACAAGATCGACCGCATCCAGAACCTTGATCAGAATTTCCTTGATCTGGGCGGGCGGCAGAGGCTTGTTCTTGTCGTTCACAATGCTCAGCAAATCGCGGCCGTGAATCAGATCAAGAACCATATAGGCGGTCTGGTTGTCCTCAAAGATGCGATGTACCCCCACGATATTGGGGTGGCGCATCTTCGCGATGCTCCGCGCCTCACGCATGAACATCTTTACAATTGTACGGTATTTTTCTTTGTGCTGGTCAGAGCGAACGAGGACGTTCTTGCCCTGGCGCATACAGAACACTTCAGGGTAGCATTCTTTAATAACGACCCGACGATCAAGGTAGTTATCCCTGGCCAGATAGGTGATCCCAAAGCCGCCGTTGCTTAGCGCCCTTTCCACCGTAAACTGGTCGCCCAACAAGGCTGTTCCATCAGGAAGTGCTTCACTTCTTTCCGGTTGCTCTTCGCCTTGTACCTGCTGAGTTGCTGCAGTCATAATTCTCACGTGTCGTGCCATACTCTCGGCACGCTCCAAACAAACACTTTTACAGCAGTTGTCATGCCATAGAATTATGTTTCCTTTGGGGCGATGACCGGTAAAAATATGACATAATCTGCCCAAAATGCAGTCTATTCAGGCAATCAGCCGGTAATTCTTTGTGTCGTGTTCAGCTAATCGTCAAAAACAGTCGATATTGGACCATTTGATACCAACTGCCGCAATCAAGTACCGGCCTTGATTCTTGTGGTCTTCAGTACGGTCCCGTCAGCGTCGCAAATCAGCCGAACGCGTTGACCTTTATACCAAAATGTCAGGCGCACGCGCCCTGCATCCTCGTCGACACCCTGTTCGGAACGGCTTGTGATTTCTCCCGACCGCATTTTTGCGGGTACTTCCGAAGGATCCAGACCAAGCAGCGGCCCGAGATCATGGGCATCAACCGTCGCACCGCTATTGGATAGGTCGACTTTCATCCTTGGCGTTTAACCCAACCATCCCTTGAGGTTTTTCTCGATCACGCCCGAGAGCGCATCAATATGTGCGGGATCATCGTTGAGGCACGGAATATAAGTGAAGTGTTCGCCGCCGGCCTCTTCGAAGCTTTCTTTGATCTCTTCGTTGATCTCTTCCAGCGTCTCGATGCAGTCAGCCGAAAAAGCGGGCGCACAAACGGCGATGTTCTTTACGCCGTCTTCCTCGGCAAGGCGCGCAACCTCTTCAACTGTATAGGGTTTCAGCCATTCCTCTGGTCCGAAACGCGACTGGAAGGTCGTGACGATCTGCGTATCATCCCAGCCCAGACGTTCCTTTAGCAGGCGCGTCGTTTTCTGACATTGGCAATGATAGGGATCACCCTCGCGCAGGTAACGTTCCGGAACGCCGTGGTAAGAACAGACTAGCTTCTCGGGCTTTGTTTCTGCTTCCGCATAGGCGCGTTCAATGGATTGCGCTAACGCCTCGATATAGGCGGGTTCGTTGAAGTAAGGCTCGACAACGCGCGCGACAGGCTGCCACTTCTCTTCCATCAGGGCACGGAAGAATTGGTCGTTTGCTGTGGCCGACGTCGCACCGGCGTAATGCGGGTAAAGCGGAAAAAACAGGATCTTGGTACATCCTGCTTCGACCATTTCGCGCACCTTTGATTTGGTCGAAGGATTGCCATAGCGCATACAGAAATCAACGCGCACATCATCGCCATACCGTTCAACCATCTGCGCTTTGATCGCCGCGGTTTGTTTCTTGGTGATGGTCAGAAGCGGGCTCTCGTTGTCTTCCTCGTTCCAGATCGACTTGTAGGCCGCACCAGAGGAAAACGGACGTTTTGTCAGGATGACAAGCTGCAGAAGCGGTTGCCAGATCCACGCCGAGTAATCCACGACACGTTTGTCGGAGAGAAATTCATTCAGGTACCGCCGCATGGACCAGTAATCGGTCGCGTCAGGTGTCCCGAGATTCGCCAGCAAAATGCCAACACGGGCCGGCTTTACCGCCGGATGATCGGGTTGCGCATGTACGGGGCATACGGCGGGGCGTTCTTCGGCCTGGTTTTGTGCATCAAACATTTTCATGGGCCCTTAGGTAACGTCATTTCGCTGGTAGTTAAATGGGATACGCGCCGCGTCAATCATTGGACCTGTTTAAAGGCGTTTCTTTTGTGTTTAGCGCATCCGCAAGGCGCGTTTGTGCGCTTCCGGGGCGCAATGGTTGCGGTTGGCTTGCGGCCGGTGCCCATCCGGTGAGCGTGATGAACTCGAAAGTGGCATCGACGCGATTCTCGGCATTGCGGAAATTATCGGCGTAAATACAGGCGGCCTCGGTCAGGACGTTGCGGCGAGTCGCGTGTTTGATCCGGCCCGTGAGCGCATTGTTCTCGCCCATTTTGCGCAGATCATGCATCAGGTGAAACGCATTGACATAACTGGCAGTCAGCGGTGTGCCGTCCGCGACCGGCAAGGCAAAGCCGGCCCGTTGCAGAAGCCCGCCCAGATCACGAATTTCGCCCATAGGTGCGATCCGTGGCGACAGGCCGCCGGTGACAGCGACCTCGGCCTCGGCGAGTGACATGCGCAACTCGTGCAGGGTTTGCCCGCCAAGGAAGGTGCAGAGCAACAACCCGTCAGGCCTGAGCGCATGGCGCGCCTGCACCAACTGGCCCACAGGATCATTTGCCCAATGCAGACACATCGTGTGCAGGATCAGGTCATGCGCCTGTGATTTCAGATCAAGCGTGTCGTCATCCGGCACAATCGTCGCATCAGGGTAACGGGCGGCCCAAAAATCGGGAAAACCGGTGACAATCGCGACGGACGTAAAGGTTCTGTTAACCTCGTTCAGTCTCTCTTGAAGTTCATCGGCGGCGTGCTCTTGCAGGAACAAGGCATCGGGCAAAGCGCGGGCGCGGTTGCGCATCAAAGCGGCGCGGTCGGTGATCTGGGGCATAGTCATGCCGGTCATTTAGGGTGCATTCATGCGGTTGCAAAGCGTCATTCGGGCAATTTATCCCGCGCAATGTGTCGCGTGCGATGCACCGACAGAGGATGATTTTGGTCTTTGCGCCGCATGTTGGCGCGAAACGCAGTTCATTGGCGGGCTTGTTTGCGACAGTTGCGGTGTGCCGCTGCCGGGCGAGGATCACGGTGAAACGGTGCAGTGCGATGAATGCATGACCATTGCCCGCCCGTGGGATCGTGGCCGCACGGTTCTGGCCTATAGCGGTGTCGGACGGCGCCTTGTCTTGGCGCTCAAACATGGAGATCGTACCGAACTTGCCCGCCCTGCTGCACGCTGGATGGCGCAGAAAATTCCCGATTGGGCTGGATTAGACACTGTTTTTGTGCCTGTCCCGCTTCATTGGCTGCGCCTTCTTCGCAGGCGTTACAATCAATCCGCCCTTCTTGCGCAAGAGATCGGGAAAGTGATGGATGCGCCGGTCTGTGTTGATGCGCTCTTGCGCCCGAAACGTACGGCGACATTGCAGGGCCATAGCCGTGACGCGCGTTTTTCCGAGCTTGCAGGGGCTATCTTGCCCAATCCCAAACGCCTGGCGCAGATCGCGGGTAAACACGTGATTCTGGTGGATGATGTCATGACCTCGGGGGCCACCCTTGCCGCCAGTGCCGAGGCTGCGATGGCCGGCGGTGCCAGAAATGTGTCGATTGTTACTCTGGCAAGAGTGGTCAAAGACGCTTAAATCAATGCCACGCGATGCGAGGATCATTCAAATGGCAACTGTCGAAATTTATACCAAACCAACCTGCGGGTTTTGTCATATGGCCAAACGCCTGCTGTCTTCCAAAGGCATCAGCTTTGCCGAGGTCAATATTTCTGCACAGCCTGAGCGCCGTGCAGAGATGATACAGCGCGCGAATGGTGGCAGCACTGTGCCGCAGATATTTATCGGCGACACCCATGTTGGCGGGTGTGACGATCTTTTCGCACTTGAGCGTGGCGGCAAACTGGACGCGTTGCTGGCTGCATGAAGGCGGCACTTCTCCAGCTCAACAGCAGTGATGATCCTGTCGCCAATCTGGCGCGGACCGTTGGCATGGTCGCGCAAGCAGCCGGGCAGGGTGCGGGCTTTGTTCTGACGCCCGAAGTGACCAACTGTGTCTCGCAAGATCGCGCGCACCAGACGCGGGTTCTTCAGGACGAGGCCGAGGATATCACCCTTGCTGGACTACGTGCTGCGGCGATCAAACATGACCTCTGGCTCTCGATTGGGTCACTGGCGCTGAAAACGGACGATGCGGATGGGCGGTTCGCGAACCGTTCGTTCCTAATTGATCCGGCGGGGCAGATCGTCGCGCGTTATGATAAAATCCATATGTTTGACGTAGCGGTGTCCGAGACGGAAACCTACCGCGAATCCGCCGGATATCGGCCGGGCACACAGGCGGTTGTCGCGGATACGCCTTTCGCAAAGGTCGGGCTGAGTATCTGCTACGATATCCGCTTTGCCTATCTTTACCGTGCGCTTGGCCAAGCAGGCGCGCATGTCTTGCTGGTGCCCTCTGCCTTTTCCCCCGTCACGGGGGCCGCCCATTGGGAACCCCTGCTGCGTGCCCGCGCCATTGAAACGGGGTGTTATGTCTTGGCGGCTGCACAGACCGGCCGGCATGCGGCCCAGGCAGGCAAGCCGCGCCAGACATATGGGCACACGATGGCAATTTCGCCCTGGGGCGAGATCTTGGCGGATTTAGGGACCGAACCGGGGTTGGCCTTGGTTGATCTTGACCCTGCGGAAGTGGCACAAAGCCGCAAACGGATTGCGGCCCTCAGCCATGATCGTCCCTTTGAAGGCCCCTGATGTCAGATACCGCACATAACCTTGCCGTTTCCCTGTTCAGCGAAATCCTTGCCGTGGATCAGTTGGCGCGGGCAAATGTGGCGCGGGTCTTGCCGAAAGGGATGGAGCTTTCACATTTTTCGGTTCTGAACCATCTGGCGAATGCGGGTGCCGAACGGACACCTGCGCAACTGGCCAAGACGTTCCACCTGACCCGGGGCGCGATGACAAACACCCTTCACAAACTCGAATGGGCGGGGTGGGTGCATGTGCGCCCCGATTGGGATGATGCACGGCGCAAAATGGTCGCGATCAGCCCGTCGGGTCAGGCCGCGCGCGACGCGGCTTTGGCCGCTATCGCCCCTGTGATTGCCGATGTCGTGACCAAAGTGGGTGAAGACAAAGCCAAAGCCGTTCTGCCCGTTCTGCGGGAAATGCGATTGAAGCTGGGTCAGGTCGAATAGCGCGGTGGTACGCGTCAAAAGGGTGCCCTATGGAACCGGCTCTTCCAGGTGTAGAAGGGTCACGAGACCTGCTCTTAAAGCGACTTTAGGGGCCCAACCCAGCAGATTTTCAGCTTTTTTGATGTCAGGCCGGCGGCGCTGCGGATCGTCAACCGGCCGACCCTCAAACACAATGTCGTTCCTATCGCCAAAGAGGGCGATAATTTCTTGTGCGGTCTCAAGGATCGTATTCTCGACAGGGTTCCCAATGTTGAAGATCTCGCCCCGCGCAGCAGGAACTTCGCCGAGACGCAGCAACCCGTCAACGGTATCACTGACATGACAAAAGCTGCGGGTCTGTGTCCCGTCACCGTGGATTGTCAGTGCCTTTCCGGTCTTTGCCTGAGCCACAAAATTAGGGATAGCGCGCCCGTCTGACACCCCCATGCCAGACCCGTAAGTGTTGAAGATGCGGGCAATGCGAATATCGGCGCCCAACGTGCGGACAGCGTCCATCAAAAGTGTTTCTGCCGCCCGTTTGCTTTCGTCATAGCAGGCGCGCGGTCCGACCGGGTTCACATGCCCCCAGTCAGTTTCCTTTTGCGGATGTGAAAGCGGGTCGCCGTAAACTTCACTGGTTGAGGCCTGTACGAGTGTCGCATTGCAGCCATGCGCATGTTCAAAGAGCTGCAGTGTCCCCAGAACATTGGTTTTCCAAGTCCGGATCGGATCACTTTGATAGTGCACGGGCGATGCGGGACTGGCCAGATTGTAGACGATATCGACCTGTGGAAGTGTCGTGGGCTGCGAAATATCGCAGGTCAGGACCGTTAAATCGGTTTGATCCAGTGTTTCGAGTGGTTCTTCCTGCCCTGTCGAGAAGTCATCTACAATATAAACCCTGCTGCCTGCCTCCAGAAGTGCCCGCACCAGATGGCGCCCGATAAATCCTGCGCCACCTGCGACAAGGACGGTTTGATTGTTCCAGAAAGTCACGCGCGCCGCTCGCGTTCTTCGATGGCACGCACAGCAAAATCAGTTTCGCTTTCAAAGGTCAGACCTTTGGCCAGGATCTGGCCCTTTCTAGCGATCTCGGCTGCCTCGGCTTGATGCGTCTTGACCCAGTCGATCCTTTCACGCAGGTCCGAAAGGTCGGCGCTGATCGGTACGAAATGCACCCACGGGATCAGCCGGTCATAGTACCATTGCCGGTAGCCAAAGGGGCTTGCGACCTTGAGCACACAGCAACCCAGCTTCAACCGCTGCAAAAGGTTGCACCAAGCGTTCGTAAAGCCGTCAATATCAATCGCGTATTTCATGGCCCCCCAGTTGTGGGTCGGTATGAAATCGCCTGTCAGGCCAGCCTTCTGAAGGACACCGTTTTCATTGCGTCGCGGGTCCGAAACAAACTTGAAATCAACATTCAGCGCTTTGCATTTCTGTGCCATACGTAGCCGCTGGATCACGCCGGGATTGTCTTCTGCCCATGGTTCAAGTGAAAAATGTCCGGTTCCATTCAGCGCGCCGCGCCAGATAATGTCATCTCGCCGCTGATCCCATGCAGGAGCGCGCTGTGCCGCGAACAGATCTGTTTCGGCATAGCCGTGGTCGCGGAAAAAATGCGGGTCCGGCAAAACTGTGTACTCTGGTGAGGCGGCAGAAAATCTGTAGCACGCGACACTCTGTTGATTCCCGTCAGAGATATTCATCAGAACTTCAAGCGCGCCGTTGGTCATGCTGACCCAGTAGACACAGGATGCAATACGGTCCCGGAAATAGGTGAGCGAGTATCGCGGCAGGTTCTGGTTGATGAGAACGGTTATTTTGCCGCCCGTTCTCGAAATGATAACATCGGTCGGCGATATAGGGATGCCGGAGTTGCGCACTCTGAAAGGCACTGGTGTAACGCCTGCGCGACTGAATACCTTTCTGGCATCGCGCATGATAAGCCAAGGCTGTTCAATTTTTGCGCGCGTATTGCGAAGTTGCCGCCTTGCACGCGATAAAGGTGATATCAACACATCAGTTCCAGGTCGCTGGGCGGGATAGTTTCATCAATCCCGCTCCTCAGCAACAGTGCTATTGACCCATCCTTGCGACGGTAAAGCTATGCAACAGGCTTTGTTGCTGCCGTCACATAGTTGACGGACAGGTCACGGTCCGAGATGGACCACGTGAATTTGGCAAAATTGAACACAAAACCTTTGCGGTCGACCGGCGTCATGCCGGCCTTTTCCAGAAATCCGAACAGCTCATCCGGCGTGATGAATTTGTTCCATTCATGTGTGCCCTTCGGCAGCCAGCGCATGACGTATTCAGCGCCGACAATCGCCATGACAAAGGACTTCGGGTTGCGGTTGATGGTCGAGCAAATGTGAATACCGCCCGGTTTCATCAATTGCTGGCACGCATCCAGATAACCTTGCGGATCGGCCACGTGCTCGACGACTTCCATATTCAGAACGGCATCGAATTGTTCGCCTGCTGCGGCCATGGCTTCGGCCGTGGTGTGGCGATAGTCGATCTCAAGGCCTGATTGTTCGGCATGGATTTGCGCCACCGGAATATTGCGTTCTGCCGCATCGGCCCCCACGACAGTCGCGCCCAATCGTGCCATCGGTTCGCACAAAAGGCCGCCACCGCAGCCAATATCGAGAATCCGCAGGTCTTTGAACGGTTCGGGCTGGCCGAGGTCGCGCCCGAATTCGGCGGCAATTTGACGCGTGATATAGTCAAGCCGCACAGGGTTCATCATGTGGAGAGGCTTGAATTTGCCGTTCAGATCCCACCATTCTGCGGCCATCGCCTCAAACTTGGCAATTTCACCGGGGTCTACTGTGTTCGTTGCCGACATTTTCATCGCTCCGCGTTGTGGTCACTTAGTTCAACACGCGATATAGGGTGATTATGGACAAAGTCGTAGGACAAAAGCGCCCAGGGGCACATCTTTACCAGCCGATTGATCCCTTTGATCAGCGGATGCTGGATGTTGGCGATGGTCACCGCATTTACATGGAACAATGCGGCAATCCGGACGGTGTTCCTGTTGTGGTGTTGCATGGCGGCCCCGGCGGCGGATGCAGCCCTGCGATGCGCCGTTATTTTGACCCCAATGTTTTCCGCATCATCCTGTTTGACCAGCGCGGTTGCGGCCGCTCAAAGCCCCACGCCAGCGTTGAGGCAAATACAACCTGGCATCTGGTCGCTGATATCGAGTTGATCCGTGAAACACTGGGTATTGACCGCTGGATTGTCTTTGGCGGGTCATGGGGTGCGACGCTGGCGTTGATTTATGCCCAGGCTCACCCTGACCGCGCCGCCGCTCTTGCCCTGCGCGGCGTGTTCCTGATGACCAAGCCCGAGCTGGATTGGTTCTATGGTGGCGGTGCCGGAAAATTCTGGCCTGATCTGTGGGACCGTTTTGCATCTTTGATTCCCGAAGACGAGCATGATGACTTTATCGCCGCTTATCACCGCAGGTTGTTTTCGGGTGATCATCACCTTGAGGTGCGTTTTGCGCGCGCCTGGGCGTCATGGGAAAACGCCCTCGCTTCGATCGAGAGCGACGGTGTGACAGGGGAAAGCCCTGCGGATTATGCACGCGCCTTTTCGCGGCTTGAGAACCATTATTTTTATCATGGCGGCTTTCTGAACGAAGATCAGCAAATTCTGCATCCTGACCAGATGGCCAAGATTGCCGATGTGCCGGGCGTTATTGTTCAGGGGCGCTACGACATGATTTGTCCGCCTGTTTCTGCACATAAGCTGTCGCAGATGTGGCCCAAGTCGCGCCTGACTTTCATCGGGCGCGCCGGACATGCCTTATCGGAACCCGGGATCAGCGCAGAACTGGTCCGCACGATGGACATGATGGGTGCTCAGCGCGCTACGCTGGGGCTTTAGGGTTTACAGACGGGAATATGCCGCTAAGCTTTAGGTCCAGCTACCGGGGAATTCGTAAACTTGGGCAACGTCCTAACGATTATTTTGCAACGTCTCGCGCTCGGCCTTCTCACATTGCTTATTGTGTCGATCGTCATCTTTGTTGCGGTCAATTTGCTGCCCGGGGACTTTGCGGAATCCATTCTGGGCCAAGGGGCCACACCTCAGGCAGTTGCGGCGATCCGCGCCGATCTCGGGCTGGATGAGCCGCTTGTGTCACGCTACTTTCAATGGCTGGGCGGTGTGATTCAGGGCGATCTGGGCACCAGTTTCGCACAGGCGAATTTTTCAAGCTTTACGGGGACAGACTCGGGCGCAACAACTGTTGCTGCACAGATTGCGCCGCGTTTCAGCAATACGATGTTCCTTGCAATGATCACGGCCGCCATTGCGGTGCCGTTTTCGATCATCCTTGGTATTCTGGCAGCGCTTTACCGCAATACCGTTTTTGACCGCGCGACGAACATTTTTACGCTGACTTCGATCTCAAGCCCCGAGTTCTTTCTGGCCTACGTGCTGATCCTGTTTCTGGCCGTTCTGAACCCGATCTTTCCGTCATTGTCGAATATTTTCGCGGGCATGCCATTTGGTGAGCGTGTCGAGAAATCCATGTTGCCCGCTTTGACGCTGACGCTTGTTGTCACCGCCCATATGATGCGGATGACGCGGGCGGCGATCATCAATCTGCTGGCCTCGCCCTATATCGAAATGGCGCGGTTGAAGGGCCTTTCGCCGATGCGGGTGATCGTCAAGCACGCTCTGCCAAACGCGCTGGCCCCGATCATCAACGTCATCGCGCTGAACCTTGCGTATCTGATTACCGGCGTTGTCGTGGTCGAGGTGGTGTTCGTTTACCCCGGCATTGGCCAGCTTTTTGTGGATGCCGTGAAGAACCGTGACATCCCCGTTGTGCAGGCGTGCTGCCTGATCTTTGCAACGGCCTTTATTCTGTTGAACCTGACAGCCGACATTTTGTCGATCCTGTCCAACCCGCGTCTGAGGCATCCGAAATGATTTTATGGATCGCCATCGCGTTGGTTGGCATGGCTGCCTTGGCTTGGGGGTTTCGCTTTGCGGGACAGGCCGCCACAGGAAACGCACCGAAGTTTCGGGATATGCCTTATGGCGTCGCCTACGGCTATGTTCTGGGGGTGGCTGTTCTTGTCTGGCTGGTCTGGGCTTATATGCAAGGACGCAGTTCTGACACCGCGATTGCCAATAAGTTCTTCTTCCTGCGCATCGCCATTGAGGGCTTTATCATCTTCGCCATCGCGGCATGGCTGTTCCGCATACTGGGGCGGTCTGTCGGGACCGCGGCAACCAAAAAGCTGTTCCGTTCGATGCCTTTGACCGCGGCGTTCGGCATTCTGACTATTCTGATTTACGCAATCCTTGCGATTTTTGCAGGCGCAATTGCGCCTTACGGTCAGGAACAGATTATCCAAGGCGTTGCTGCGAATATAATTCCCGGCGGCGATCCTGCGCTGGGCGGTAACCCTGATTTCCCGCTGGGGACCGACCAGATCGGCCGCGATATCCTGAGCCGGTTGATCTATGGCGCGCAGAACACCGTTGGCATTGCTTTTGCGACCACCGTTCTGGCGTTTCTCCTTGGGGGGACCTTCGGTTTTTTGGCGGCCACGTTGGGTGGATGGCTGGATCAGCTTTTGTCGCGCGCGGTTGATGTCTTGATGGCGATCCCGTCGCTGATTTTCGCGCTTTTGCTGATGACCATTGCGCAAGTGTGGGCCCCGCAGCTGGGCATCCCTCTGACCTTCTTTATGGTTATCATCATTGCTGTGATCGACAGCACGCGGGTCTACCGTCTGGCGCGCGCAGTCGGACAGAATATTGTCGTGATGGATTATATCGAGGCTGCCAAACTTCGTGGTGAGGGGTTGGGATATCTTGTTTTCAAAGAAATCCTGCCCAATGCGATGGCCCCGCTTCTTGCCGAATTCGGCCTGCGCTTTTGCTTCGTCTTTCTGACAATCGCATCTTTGTCCTTCCTTGGTGTGGGCATCCAGCCGCCATTGGCCGATTGGGGAACAATGGTGCGTGATCTGGCGGGCTTTGTGAATTTTGCGCAATTCGCGCCGATGGCGGCAACGGCCCCCTTGCTGGCGGCCGGTGCGATTGCGCTGCTGACGGTTGCGGTGAATTTCGTCGTGGACTGGATGCTGCAGAAATCATCGGGGCTGAAGGAATGAGCGAAGAACCACTCGTCAAAATGCGCGATGTCTGGCTAGAGGGCCGGAGCGATGAAACATGGAACCCTATTATCAACGGCGTGGACCTGACGCTTGCACGTGGCGAGGTGCTTGGGTTGATCGGTGAATCCGGTGCCGGCAAATCGACCTTGGGACTGGCCGCGATGGGCTATACCCGCGATGGTGTGCGCATTTCCAAAGGGTCCGTTGAATTCGACGGTATTGACCTGCTGAAAGCCTCGGCTTCGGTCAAGCGTGAATTGCTGGGCAAGCGTATTGCCTATGTCGCACAATCTGCTGCTGCGAGCTTTAATCCCGCCCACAAACTAATGGATCAGCATGTTGAAGGCCCCGTGCAGCATGGCGTGATGAGCCGTGCCGAGAGTGAAGCGGACGGGATCGAGCTTTATCGTAAACTGCGCTTACCGAACCCCGAACTGATCGGGTTCCGCTATCCGCACCAAGTGTCCGGCGGTCAGTTGCAGCGCTGTATGACGGCGATGGCCATGTCTTGTCGCCCTGATCTGATTATTTTTGATGAACCGACGACCGCGCTCGATGTGACCACGCAGATCGAAGTGCTGGCCTCGATCCGTGATATTGTAGAGCAGTTCAATACCGCCGCGATCTATATCACCCATGACCTCGCTGTTGTGGCGCAAATGGCCGACCGTATCAAAGTGCTGCTGAAAGGCGATGAGGTCGAAACCGCCGACACCCGCACCATGCTGTCTGCGCCGACGCAGGACTACACAAAATCACTTTGGGCGGTGCGCAGCTTTGAGCGGCCGCAAAAACCCGCAATACAGACGGGCTCTGTCCCGGTCGTGAGCGTCCAGAATGTTGATGCGTCTTATGGCACGGTACCGGTGCTGCATGACGTCAGTTTTGATTTGCATGAAGGCCGCACTGTTGCGGTTGTTGGTGAAAGCGGGTCGGGGAAATCGACGACCGCGCGCTGCATTACAGGGCTCTTGCCACCCAAAGCAGGGCAAATCCTTTTGAATGGCGAAGTATTGCCCGCTGACTATCGCAAGCGGAGCAAGGACCAGTTGCAGCAGGTCCAGATGATCTACCAGATGGCGGACACGGCGTTGAACCCGCGCATGTCCATCGGCCAGATTATTGCGCGCCCGGTCGAGTTCTATCTCGGCTTGAAGGGCAAAGAGAAACGCAAAAAGGTAGATGGGCTTCTCGAGCAGATCGAGCTTGAGCCGTCACAGTATTATCACCGCCTTCCGTCCGAACTCTCTGGCGGGCAAAAGCAGCGGATCGGGATCGCCCGTGCGCTTGCGGCAGAACCCAAGTTCATCATCTGCGATGAGGTGACGTCTGCGCTTGATCAGCTGGTCGCGGAAGGCATTCTGCGACTATTGGCACGGTTGCAGGATGAACTTTCGCTGACTTATATGTTCATAACCCATGATCTTGCGACAGTGCGGGCGATTTCGGACGAAGTGGTCGTCATGAAGGACGGTCGTGTGGTAGAACAAGGGCCAAAGAAGGAAATGTTCAAGCCGCCACATCACGCCTACACCGATCTGTTATTGTCCTCGGTTCCTGAAATGGATCCGGACTGGCTCACCAATCTACTGGCTGAACGCGGAGTTGATAACATCGGCGATGCAGCTGTTGATAAGATGTAATTCGAATCATTCACGAGGGTGATGGAATAAACCGGCGAAAGACGCCGAATAAGACAACTAGGGAGAATGCAAAGATGCAAGGAATTAGTAGACGCGGCCTGTTAAAGACGGGTGTAGCAGCGGGTGTGTTGGGCCTATCGGGTATGCCACTTCGCGCGCAGACACGCGGTGGCAAACTGACGGCTGGCCTTTCAGGTGCGAACACATCCGATAGCTGGGACGGGCGCACACACTCGGACCTCTTTATGATCGCCTCGGCGCAGGGCGCTGTTTTTGACAGCCTGACCGAAGTTGGCGCCGACGGTTTGCTGAAGGGCGAATTGGCCGAAAGCTGGGAAGCATCTGCTGATGCAAAAGTCTGGACATTCAACCTGCGTCAGGGTGTGACCTTCCACAACGGCAAAGCCTTCGGTGCGGACGATGTGATTGAATCCCTGCAAATGCACGTTGCTGAAGGCGCGAAATCTGCGGCAGAACCGATTGTTTCGGCCATCACCGAAATGACCAAGGTCACAGATCATCAAATCCAGCTGACGCTTGCTGCCGGAAACGCTGATCTGCCCTATCTGTTGTCCGATTATCACCTGCTGATGTATCCAGCGGGCCAGATTGAAGAGGCAATCGCGCAGGGTATCGGTACGGGCCTTTATCAGGTGCAGTCTTTTGATCCGGGCGTGCGCATGGTCGCAACCCGCTATGCGGATCACTACAAAGGTGACAGCGCCGGTTTCTTCGATGAAATCGAATATATCGCAATCAATGACAACACAGCGCGGACCAATGCCCTGCTGACCGGTCAGGTCGACGCGATCAACCGGATTGATTTTCAGACCGAGGCGCTGTTGCGGGCAAACCCTGCGCTGCGCATTCAGGAACTGACCGGTAACCAGCACTATATCTTCCCGATGCTGACGCAGGTTGACCCGTTTACCGACGTGAACGTACGCCGCGCGCTGAAGTACGGCATCAACCGTCAGGAAATGGTGGACAAGATCCTGCTCGGTCACGGGCAGATCGGTAACGATTCGCCGATCGGTCCTGCAAACCAGTACTACAACCCGGATATGGAACAGCTGGCTTATGATCCAGACAAATCCAAATTCTACCTCAAGGAAGCTGGCCTCGACAGCATCAACCTTGATCTCTCGGCATCCAATGCTGCGTTCGAAGGTGCCGTTGATGCGGCGCTTCTTTACAAGAACTCTGCCAGCGAAGCCGGAATCAATATCAATGTGATTCAGGAACCGGCTGACGGTTATTGGTCCAATGTCTGGCTGAAAAAGCCATGGTGTGCCAGCTATTGGTCAGGCCGCGCGACAGAGGACTGGATGTTCTCGACTGCATACGAAGCGGGCGCACCTTGGAACGACAGCCAGTGGGATCATCCGCGTTTCCAGGAACTGCTTTTGTCAGCGCGCGCTGAACTCGATAGCGACAAGCGCCGTGAGCAGTACTACGAGATGCAGCAGATCCTGCGTGACGATGGTGGTGTGATCCTGCCAATGTTTGCCAACTACGTGCAGGCGTTGAACAACCGCATCGCGACACCGGACACAGTGGGCAACCTCTGGCAGATGGACAACGCGCGTATGGCCGAGCGTTGGTCGCTGGCGTAAGTCTTGGCTGATTGAAGATAAAACGCCCCGCCAAACGGTGGGGCGTTTTGTGTTTGAGGGGCCGGATGCAAGAACCCTTGCACCTTCCCCCGCCTTCCCCTATATCACTGTCAACACCGGCGTTTGGCTTCCACCCCCAGACACCACCGAAATTCGCAACGGGCCGTGTGCCCGTTTTTTTGTGTCCGAATGATAAGTCGGAAAGAATGATGAACGATCTGATCGCCAAAGCGGCCATTGACCGCCGCATCGCTGAAATCATCACCCCTGTCGTCGAAGACATGGGGTTCGAAGTCGTGCGTGTCCGGCTGATGACCGGCAAGGAAAGCATCTTGCAGATCATGGTCCAGCGTCCCGACGGCCAGATCGAAGTTGATGAATGTGCCCAGATCTCCACTGCGGTGAGTGCAGTGCTGGATGTCGAAGACCCGATTCTGGATGTCTACACGCTTGAGGTTTCAAGCCCCGGCATTGACCGTCCGCTGACACGGATGAAGGATTTTGACCAATGGGAAGGCTTTGAAGCCAAGGTTGAAACCGATGAGCTGATTGATGGTCGCCGCCGCTTCAAAGGGCAGTTGGCGGGCACCGAAGGTGATGAAATTCTGATCACGATTGCCGAGGGCACGATTGGTCTGAAATTTGAATGGCTGTCAGACGCCAAACTGGTCCTGACAGATGAGTTGATCCGCGATGTTTTGCGCGGGCGCAAAGACGCGGGTCAGATCGACGAGACCCAATTTGATGAAATCGAAACCATCATTGATGGCGAGGAGAACACTTAAGATGGCTTATACATCCGCCAACCAGTTGGAGCTTTTGCAAACAGCAGAGGCCGTGGCCCGCGAAAAAAACATCGAGCCCGGGCTTGTTGTGGAAGCGATGGAAGAATCGCTCGCCCGTGCGGCCAAGTCGCGTTACGGCGCCGAGATGGACATTCGCGTGTCCATCGACCGCAAAACCGGCAAGGCGACCTTCACCCGCGTGCGGACTGTGGTCGAGGATGAAGAGCTTGAGAACTATCAGGCCGAGTTCACCGTAGAGCAGGCCAAGGAATACATGGACAACCCAGAGGTCGGGCAGCAGTTCATTGAAGAAGTACCACCGGTTGAACTGGGCCGCATTGCGGCACAGTCTGCCAAGCAGGTGATCTTGCAAAAGGTCCGCGAAGCCGAGCGTGACAAGCAGTACGAAGAATTCAAGGATCGCGCTGGCACGATCATCAACGCGCTGGTCAAGCGTGAAGAGTACGGCAACGTGATTGTTGATGTGGGCTCAGGCGAAGCCGTGCTGCGCCGCAACGAAAAGATCGGGCGCGAGGCCTATCGTCCGAATGACCGTATCCGCTGCTACATCAAGGAAGTGCGCCGCGAACAGCGCGGTCCGCAGATTTTCCTGTCGCGTACAGCGCCTGAATTCATGGCAGAACTGTTCAAGATGGAAGTGCCTGAAATCTATGAAGGCATCATCGAGATCAAAGCCGTCGCCCGCGACCCCGGTTCACGCGCAAAGATCGCTGTCATCTCTTATGATGGTTCGATTGACCCTGTGGGTGCCTGTGTTGGTATGCGCGGTTCCCGCGTGCAGGCCGTTGTGAATGAACTGCAAGGCGAGAAGATCGACATCATTCCCTGGAATGAAGACATGCCGACTTTCCTTGTGAACGCGTTGCAGCCTGCCGAAGTGTCCAAAGTTGTTCTGGACGAAGAAGCCGGCAAAATCGAAGTTGTGGTTCCTGAGGAGCAACTGTCGCTGGCGATTGGCCGTCGCGGTCAGAACGTGCGTCTTGCATCGCAACTGACCGGTCTGGACATCGACATCATGACCGAGGAAGAAGAGAGCAAACGTCGTCAGGCTGAATTCGAGCTGCGCACGAAATTGTTCATGGATACTCTTGATCTGGACGAGTTCTTTGCCCAACTACTGGTATCTGAAGGGTTCACAAACCTTGAAGAGGTGGCCTACGTCGAAGTTGACGAACTTTTGGTCATCGAAGGTGTTGACGAAGACACCGCCAGCGAATTGCAGGCCCGTGCGCGCGATTATCTGGAAGCGCAGGCCACAAAGGCGATGGAAGCGGCTCGTGCCTTGGGTGTCGAAGACAGCCTTGTGAATTTCGAAGGGCTGACACCTGCCATGCTAGAGGCGCTGGGCAAAGACGGCGTGAAAACGCTGGAAGACTTTGCAACCTGTGCAGACTGGGAACTGGCCGGTGGCTGGACGACGGTCAACGGCGAACGCGTGAAAGACGAAGGCGTGCTGGAGCCGTTTGATGTGTCGCTGGAAGAAGCGCAAGACATGGTCATGACCGCCCGCGTGATGCTGGGCTGGGTTGACCCCGATGATCTTGCTTCGGACAGCGAAGAAGAGCTGATTGCGGAGGAGGAGGCCTGATCGCAGGCCTCTGAGGGGATCGCAGATGGCGCGTGGTGGCCATAACAAGGAACGCGATGATGTTGAACGTAAGTGCATCGTCACGGGCGAAGTGCAGCCAAAGGCTGGCTTGATCCGCTTTGTTGTGGGCCCTGACAATCAGGTTGTGCCTGATGTTCTGGGCAAACTGCCGGGCCGGGGCATGTATGTGACGGCTGACCGCAAGACGCTGGAAGAAGCGAAGAAAGGTCAGTTTTCACGTTCCGCCAAGCAAGCGGTCACCGTGCCCGACGGTCTGATGGACGAGGTTGAGCGCCAACTTGCCCGCCGCACCGTTGACCTGATCGCATTGACCCGCAAAGCGGGCCGTGCGGTCTGCGGATTTGAGAAAGTAAAGGGTTGGCTCGCCGGTGGTGAGCGGGTCCGTGTTCTGGTTCAGGCCTCTGACGGGTCGGAACGTGGCAAAACGAAATTATGGACGCCCGAGGGCGCCCGATACTTTGGCTGCCTGACGGCACAGGAATTGGGTTTGGCATTTGGGCGGCAAAGTGTGATACATGGCGCGCTTGCGACTGGCAGACTCAGCGATCGTGTTGTAGAGGAAGCCACAAAGCTACGCGGATTACGCGAAGGGAACGGGGGCGATACGGCCCTCGGGAAGGATAAAGAAGCTAAATGAGCGATAACGACGGTAAAAAGACACTCGGCCTTGGTGGTTCACGTCCCAGCAACGTGAAGCAGAGCTTTAGCCATGGGCGGACCAAAAACGTCGTGGTGGAAACCAAACGCAAACGCGTTGTGGTGCCGAAGCCCGGTGCAGCCAAACCTACGACAACCGGTGGCCCCGTTGGCGGCGATCCTAAAAAGCGTCCCGCGGGTATTTCCGATGTCGAACTAGAGCGCCGGATGAATGCGCTGAAGATGGCAAAAGCCCGCGAGGCCGAAGAGGCCGCCGCGCGCGAAGCTGACGAAAAAGAACGCGCCGCCGAGCGTGAAGCGCGCCGCGCCGAGATGGAGGCCAAAGAGGCCGAGGATCGCGAGCGCGAAGAGCGTGCCAAGGCGAAAGCCGAGGAAGAAGAGCGCAAGGCCGCTGCTGCTGCGAAAGCCAAGGCGATCGCAGATGCGCCGCCTGCCGCCGCTGCTGTTCCCGGTGAAACCGAGATTTCCCGCCCGTCTGCCGCGCCGCGCAAAGCGGATCGCGGAAACGATGCGCGTGACAAGGAAACCAAGCCGAAACAAAACCGTGGCGGTGAAGATAACCGCCGCTCTGGCAAGCTGACGCTGAACGATGCGATGGCTGGCCGCGAAGGTGGGCGTCAGCGCTCGATGGCTGCAATGAAGCGCAAGCAGGATCGCGCCCGTGCGAAAGCGATGGGCGGATCGGTCGAGCGTGAAAAGGTCTTCCGCGAAGTGGCGCTGCCCGAGGCGATCACTGTGTCGGAACTGGCCAACCGGATGACCGAGCGTGTTGCCGACGTTGTGAAAGCGTTGATGACCAACGGTATCATGGCGACGCAGAACCAGACAATTGATGCGGATACCGCTGAATTGATTATCGAAGAGTTCGGCCACACAGTTGTGCGTGTCTCTGATGCAGACGTCGAAGACGTTATTCAGGCGGTTCAGGACAAGCCAGAGGATCTCAAACCGCGTCCACCGATCATCACGATCATGGGCCACGTTGACCACGGCAAAACCTCGCTGCTGGATGCGATCCGTAACGCCAAAGTCGTTGCTGGCGAAGCAGGCGGCATCACGCAGCATATCGGCGCCTATCAGGTCACGACCGAAAGCGGTGCGGTTCTGTCTTTCCTCGATACACCGGGCCACGCCGCCTTTACCTCGATGCGTTCGCGCGGTGCGCAGGTCACAGATATCGTTGTACTCGTTGTCGCGGCGGATGACGCTGTGATGCCACAAACCGTTGAGGCGATTAACCACGCGAAAGCGGCGAAAGTGCCGATGATCGTGGCGATCAACAAGATCGACAAACCAGAGGCAAACCCTGACAAAGTGCGCACCGATCTGTTGCAGCACGAAGTGATTGTCGAGAAAATGTCCGGCGATGTGCAAGACGTCGAAGTGTCGGCTATCACGGGCAAAGGTCTTGACGAGCTTCTAGAAGCGATTGCGCTGCAGGCCGAAATTCTTGAATTGAAAGCCAACCCTGACCGCGCTGCCGAAGGTGCCGTGATCGAGGCGCAGCTTGACGTGGGCCGTGGCCCCGTTGCGACTGTTCTGGTGCAGAACGGGACATTGCGCCAAGGCGATATCTTTGTTGTGGGCGAGCAGTACGGCAAGGTCCGTGCGCTGATCAACGACAAAGGTGAGCGTGTGCAAGAAGCGGGTCCTGCGGTTCCGGTTGAGGTGCTCGGCCTGAATGGCACACCAGAAGCGGGCGACGTGCTGAACGTGGTTGATACCGATGCGCAGGCGCGTGAAATCGCGGAATACCGTGAAAAGGCCGCGAAAGAAAAACGCGCTGCTGCCGGTGCTGCGACGACGCTGGAACAGCTGATGGCGAACGCCAAGGCCGACGAAAATGTCAGTGAACTGCCGATTGTGGTAAAAGCTGACGTGCAAGGCTCGGCAGAAGCCATTGTGCAAGCGATGGAAAAGATCGGCAACGACGAGGTGCGTGTGCGTGTCCTGCACTCTGGTGTTGGTGCGATCACCGAAACCGATATCGGCCTAGCCGAAGCATCCGGCGCGCCTGTCTTTGGCTTTAACGTCCGTGCGAATGCCTCGGCACGAAACACCGCCAACCAGAAGGGTGTCGAGATCCGCTATTATTCGGTCATCTACGATCTTGTGGACGACGTAAAAGCGGCGGCCTCTGGTCTGTTGTCTGCGGAAATTCGCGAAAAGTTCATCGGCTATGCCAACATCAAAGAGGTCTTCAAGGTCTCCAATGTTGGTAAAGTCGCGGGCTGTCTTGTGACAGAAGGTGTTGCGCGTCGTTCTGCGGGTGTGCGTTTGCTGCGCGACAACGTCGTGATCCACGAAGGTACGCTGAAAACGCTGAAGCGCTTTAAGGACGAGGTTGCCGAGGTGCAATCCGGTCAGGAATGCGGCATGGCGTTCGAGAACTATGATGATATCCGCCCGAACGACGTGATCGAGATTTTCGAGCGCGAAGAGGTTGAACGGAACCTTTAAGAACGGGTTTCAGGAATAGAAAAAGGGCGGCCCTAGCGGGCCGCCCTTTTTGCATATCATCTGCGGTGGCTGTGACATGGCGATTGGCTGCAATCGCTTTTCAAGCCGAACGCGACTATCGCGCGCAGAAACTGATTCATTTGAGGTTCTTTATATCTGCTGCTTCCATGCGTTGTTTGGCTCTACGACCCAAGGGTGCGATGTGCAGCCTGCGGCTGAGAAAGGAAACGAGAGTATCGTACACTCCGTATCGCTTGAACCTGAAGCGCCACACACCGCGCTTGTTTATTGCCCACAAGGACAGCTTCTTGGCGGTGCTTGGAACGGCGGAGAGATAGCCGCTGGCGGTGTAGCCGGATGTTGAGAGAAGGGTGCCGATCTTTTGTTCGACAAGTGATACTTCATCGCTTGTCTGCTTGTGCTTCCATTGAAAGATCAATGTGGGATCCGGCTTGGAGTAGGTACTTTTCAAATTATAATCCAGCATCTTTGGATCGTAGTCTTCCCCACAAAATGCGGAAATCGTGGAAAGAGTGTCTTCAGGCGCTGTTATAAGTCCTTCATATTGGATTGTCATGCTTTGCGTCTGTGCAACTTGTGGCTGGCAGGCATGCCACTCATTCTCTGTATTGATCCAGTGGTCGACACCAAAATAGACATGTCCCGCCCAACCCATACCAACCGATGAACGCGCCACATCACGTGGATCACGCACGAGATGGATTATGCGCGCATCAGGGAAGACATCCAGTGCCTTGGATAGTCCTCTGTGCAGAACGAGGACTGCGGTCTTTGCACCATTTTCTGAAATCTGATCAAGAAAGCGCTCTGGTGTTGGTGGTGACATTTCATCTGCTTTGTACCGCTCTTCAAATGCGCGATACATTCTGTCACTTTGCAATGCGGATAAATCATACCGATATGACCTTGCGTCGGGCAGCAGATGGTCAAACATGAAGTCCGTTTCCGCCGGGCATGATATGTTGGTATTTGCATCCAACATCAATCTCAGCAGTGTCGATCCTGATCGAAGCGCACCGAAGACGATAACCGGGGGTGCCGTTGCCCGTCCTGTCATGGATGACGCTTCCTTATCTCTTTGGCATAGATTGGACAAAAGACTCTTGGGTTATGTATTGCAGGATTGATAACCCGTTTTCACTAGCGGATTTTGCGGCAAAAGTCACCACTGTGCTCTACAACCAATCCCTTAAAATCGGGATCAATGGTACATCTGCCGCCGGCATCGGGTAATTGCGTAGATCATTTGCCCGCACCCATTTGAGCGCCTGTCCCTCGCGCGATTGCGGGGTTCCATCCCATTTCCGGCAGGCGAACAGCGGCATCAGCAGGTGGAAATTCTCGTAAGTATGGCTGGCAAAGGTCAGCGGCGCGAGGCAGGATGCCCATGTATCAATGCCCAATTCCTCTTGCAGTTCGCGGATCAGCGCGACTTCGGGCGTTTCGCCCGTCTCCACCTTGCCGCCGGGGAATTCCCAAAGGCCAGCCATGGACTTTCCTTCGGGGCGTTGCGCCAAAAGGACGCGGCCGTCGCCATCAATCAAGGCGACAGCAGACACCAGAACAGTCTTCATGAGCGGTAATCGGCGTTGATTGTGATGTAGCCGTGGGTCAGATCACAAGTCCAAACGGTGCTTGCCCCGCCGCCGATCCCCAGATCAACCCCGATCTCAAGCTCGGCGTTTTTCATATAGGCGCTGGTGGCCTCTTCTGAATAATCCGGCGCGCGCCAGCCATTCTCGGCGACAGTGATATCGCCAAACCGAATGCTGAGTGTGTCGCGGTCTGCTGCAGCGCCTGACTTGCCCACAGCCATCACAATGCGCCCCCAGTTGGCGTCTTCACCTGCGATCGCGGTTTTTACCAGAGGTGAATTGGCGATGGAGAGTGCCACTTTATGGGCGTCGTTATCATTCTCTGCGCCGATCACTTTGACCGTTACGAACTTGGTCGCCCCTTCGCCGTCACGCACGACCTGATGCGCGAGGTCCTGCATGACATCGTGCAAGGCCGCTGCGAAATCGGCGTTTCCTGTCACATCCACACCTGATGCGCCAGTTGCGGCCATCAAAAGTGAGTCAGAGGTCGATGTGTCGCTATCGACGGTGATGCAGTTAAAGGTTTTTGCGTTGGTTTCAGAGACAAGCGTCTGCAAATCCGCCTGCCCGATCTGCGCATCGGTAAAGATATAGACCAGCATCGTCGCCATATCCGGTGCGATCATGCCAGAGCCTTTGGCGATACCAGCGATCTTCACGTCTTTGCCGTCCACCGTGATTGTGGCTGCGGCGCCTTTGGCAAAAGTATCGGTGGTCATAATCGCGCGGGCGGCGTTTTCAATCTCGTCCGCGCTTTGGTTTGCGTGCAATTCCGCGATCTTGGCAATGATCCGGTCATGTGGCAGCGGCTCACCGATGACGCCTGTTGATGCGGTGAAAATCCGGTCCATAGGCGCGCCTGTTTCGGCCGCCACGGCCTGACAAACCGCTTCAACCGATGCGCTGCCGCGGCTGCCGGTGAAGGCATTTGAATTGCCCGAGTTTACCAGGAAAGCAGCGATATCGCTGGTGTCACTGCCCAGTTTCGCCTGACAATCCAGCACAGGTGCAGAGCGTGTGGCCGAGCGCGTGAAGACCCCGGCAACAGCAGAGCCGGGCGCGACGATCGCCAGCATCACATCGGTACGGTTCTTGTATTTGACGCCTGCGGAGGCCGCCGCAAAGGTGACCCCGCCAATTTTGGGCAGTTCCGGAAAGGTTGCGGGGGCAAGGGGCGAAACAGGCATATCAGATCAATCCAGCAGGTTGGTTGCATCAATCAGGCTGGGGTCAAACTGGCCCGGCTCTGGTTTTGTAATTGTTTCCTCTGCCGCCAACGCGTCCAGACGGACAGTGATTGCCGCCTCTTGGAGTTCGGCGGTCAGCTCGCGGCGGACCTCGTCAAGTGTCGGGCCGGCCTGGATCCGCTTGTCGAGCAGTGTCGCAACATGCCAGCCGAACTGGGTTTCAAACGGCTCGGTCACGCCACCGACCTCAAGCGCTGTCACGGCGGTTTCGAATTCTGGCACCATCGCGCCAGCGCCGAACCACCCCAGATTGCCGCCATTCGCGCCTGTTGGTCCTGTGGAAACATCACGGGCTACATCAGCAAAGGCCGCACCTTCATCAATGCGCGTCTTGGCTGCGGCGGCTTCTTCTTGTGTTTCGACAAGAAGATGTGCGGCGTTGAATTCCTCGATCTCTTCGGCATTCGCATATCGCGCTTCATAGGCGGCCTGTAGATCTGCCTCGGTTACTGCATTTTCGGCAATCTGTGTAATCTCTTCGGCCGCAAGCAAAGAACGGCGTTCGTTCAGCAGCGTAAAGTTCGTGCGCGCCGAAGGTTCGCCTGCTGCATCCGCCAAAAGCTGTTGCTGGATCAGTTGATCGACAAGACCATCAAAAAGCACTTCGGCAGGGAGTTGCGCATACTGCGGCGGCAGCAGGGTGCGGGCGATGATAATCTCGCCCATGGTGATCTCTGTCTCGCCAACAGTGGCAACAACTGTGTCAGCTGTTACGTCTTGGGCGAAGGCCCCGGTGGACAAAGTGGCGGCCACAGCAGTTGCACCCAAAAATGTAACATGTTTCAGCATTATACGTTCCCTTGATAGGCCGCGGCGGCCCGCGGCGTTGACACTGTACTGGCAGCCCCTTACATCCCAAAGATGCCTCGAGGAGGCCGTTATAGTTCGATAATCTTGGCCCTTTCTAAGTGGCCTGAAGCGGGCCTACAAGCGACCTCCTCTCAAATAGATGTCAGACAGGCGCCGAGGCGCCATCGGAGAGAACATGCTGGGTTTCGGAACTATTGCCAAAAAGGTGTTTGGCACCGCAAACGACCGCAAAGTAAAAGCCGCCCGCCCCTTGGTCGACAGGATCAATGCGCTGGAGCCCGAGTTTGAGGCGCTTTCTGACGAAGGCATCAAGCAAAAGACAGAAGAGCTTGCCAAGCGTGCAATGGGCGGCGAGAGCCTTGATGATCTGTTGCCGGAGGCATTTGCCAACTGCCGCGAGGCTGCGAAACGTGCCCTGGGTTTGCGGGCGTTTGACACCCAGCTCAAGGGCGGCATCTTTCTGCATCAGGGCAATATCGCCGAAATGAAAACCGGTGAAGGCAAAACGCTTGTTGCGACCTTCCCCGCCTATTTGAACGCGCTGACAGGCAAAGGCGTGCATATCGTTACTGTGAACGACTATCTGGCGCGCCGTGACGCGGAATGGATGAGCAAGGTGTATGGCGCCTTGGGTCTGACCACCGGTGTGGTCTACCCCCAGCAGCCAGAAAGCGAAAAGAAAGCCGCCTATGCCTGTGACGTGACCTATGCCACCAACAACGAGCTGGGTTTTGACTATCTGCGCGACAACATGAAATCCGAGCTGAGCCAGATGTTCCAACGCGAACATAACTTTGCGATTGTGGACGAAGTCGACAGTATCCTGATTGATGAGGCGCGCACACCGCTGATCATTTCCGGCCCCGCGCAAGACCGGTCCGACATGTACGCGACCATCGACAAAGTGATCCCTGGTGTGGCGGATGACCACTTTACGCTTGATGAAAAGACCCGCCAGGTGTCGTTCACGGAAGAAGGCAACGACTTTCTTGAAGAAAAACTCGGTGCTGCGGGGCTCTTGCCTGAAGGGCAGACGCTTTATGATCCCGAAAGTGCGACTTTGGTCCACCACGTGAACCAGGCATTGCGCGCGCACAAACTGTTTACCAAGGACAAAGACTATATTGTCCGCGATGATGAAGTCGTGCTGATTGATGAATTCACTGGTCGTATGATGGCGGGTCGCCGTCTGTCGGACGGTCTGCATCAGGCAATTGAGGCGAAAGAAGGCTGCACGATCAAGCCTGAGAACGTGACTTTGGCCTCTGTGACCTTCCAGAACTATTTCCGCCTTTACGACAAACTGGGCGGCATGACGGGTACCGCTGCGACCGAGGCAGAGGAATTCCGTGAAATCTATAACCTTGGCGTGGTTGAGGTGCCGACAAACCGCCCTGTTGCCCGTATCGACGAAGACGACCAGGTATACCGGACCGCGCGCGAGAAATTCGAAGGTATCGTCGCAGAGATCAAAGAGGCCCACGCCAAAGGCCAGCCGATTCTTGTGGGTACGACTTCGATCGAAAAGTCAGAAGCTTTGGCCGAGATGCTGAAAGCCGAGGGAATCACCTATAATATTCTCAACGCGCGGCAGCACGAAAAAGAAGCCCAGATTGTGGCCGATGCCGGCAAGCTGAATGCGGTGACGATTGCGACCAACATGGCAGGCCGTGGTACGGACATTCAGTTGGGCGGTAACGTCGAGATGCGTGTGATGCAGGCCATGGAAGAAAATCCTGACGCGGACATCGAAGCGGTTCGTGCCAAGATCGAGGCCGAAGTTGCCGATGAAAAGGAAAAGGTTAAGGCGGCTGGCGGTCTTTATGTGCTCGCGACTGAGCGCCACGAAAGCCGTCGGATTGATAACCAGCTACGTGGCCGTTCCGGCCGTCAGGGTGATCCGGGCCGTTCTGCTTTTTTCCTGTCGCTTGAAGACGACCTGATGCGGATTTTCGGCTCTGACCGTCTGGACAAAGTGCTGTCCGGTCTCGGCATGAAAGAGGGCGAGGCCATCGTGCACCCATGGGTGAACAAATCGCTGGAGCGCGCGCAGGCCAAGGTCGAAGGCCGCAACTTTGACATTCGCAAACAGTTGTTGAAGTTCGACGATGTGATGAATGAGCAGCGCAAGGTGATCTTCTCGCAACGGCGCGATATCATGATGGCAAAGGACCTGTCCGAGGTCACAAAAGATATGCGCGATCAGGTGATCGACGATCTTGTTCATGATTGCATGCCACCAAAAACATATGCGGATCAATGGGATACAGAGGGTCTTGCGGAAAGTGTGAAGGAACACATCGGTCTTGATTTGCCTGTTGTTGATTGGGCTGCCGAAGAGGGCGTGGATGACGATGATATCCGCGAACGTCTTGAAGAAGCCGCCGATAAATACATGGCCGAAAAGGCAGAAGCCTTTGGCGATGAGACGATGCGCAATGTTGAAAAGCAACTCCTCTTACAAACCATTGACGCCAAATGGCGCGAACACCTGCTGACGCTTGAGCATCTGCGCTCGGTTGTTGGTTTCCGTGGATATGCTCAACGGGATCCGTTGAACGAATACAAAACCGAAGGGTTCCAGTTGTTCGAAACCATGCTGGAAAGCCTGCGTTCTGATGTCACGAAAAAGCTGGCACAGATCCGGCCGATGTCGAAGGAAGAGCAGGAAAAGATGATCGCTCAAATCCGCCAGCAGCAGGCGGCCGCAGCGGCGGCAACGGCAGGTGCAGCGGCCCCTGCGGCAGCAGCCGAGGCCACGGGAACGGTGCGTGAAGGTTTTGACGAAAACGACCCGAATACATGGGGAAACCCCGGTCGCAATGACAGCTGCCCATGCGGATCAGGCAAAAAGTTCAAGCACTGCCACGGTCGGCTCGCCTAATTTCTGACATAATCGGAACACGCTAAGACCTTTAGCCAGTCCTGTTAACGTCACGCTAACAGTGCACCTTCATCCTAGCTTAATTTCAGCTGTGAGGGATGGGGATGTCTCGCTTAAAAACAATCAAGACAATTGCATCCACGCTGACCGTGGCGTTGTCGATTGGATTCGTGGCGCAGTATGGTGAAACGACACCGGACATGGCCGGTGCGGATATGCGTGAAACCTACAACAAACCACCCCAGTCCTTGATGCTGTCGACAAACGCAGAAGGGCAGGCGGTCTTTGGCGTGCCGAATATCGTAACAACCCCTCTGGACCATGCGGCCAATGCAAAAAGGGTGGTCGCGGTTGATACTGTTTACACCGAATTCGACACCCCGCAATTCCAGTCCATTATGGCCACGCCCATGCCGGGGTGCGATACCGTCATAAATACCCGCCGTGAGACTGCGGCCTTGGTCACGCTCACCGTTTCTTCCCCGTGCCTCGCGAATGCGTCATTTGTCGTGTCGCACAGTGGCTTGCGTGTCTCTGCGACCACGGATCGTGGTGGCAATGCGCGCGTTGTGATGCCGGCACTTGTTCCGAATGCCACATTCGAAGTGGCCTTTGACAACATTCTCAAAGCATCTGCCAATGTCTTTGTTCCGGAATTGCGCCGCTATGACCGTGCAGTCCTGCAATGGTCCACGACAGATAACATGCGCCTTCACGCGCTGGAAAACGGTGCGCGGATTGGGGACCCCGGACATGTTTGGTCGGCGTCGTTCCATACGGCCCAAGATACGCGTGAAGGCAAAAACGGTTTTGTAGTCTTTCTGGGTGATTCTGAGGCTGAAATTCCCTTTCAGGCCGAGGTTTACACTTTTCCCGAGGGGCAGATGAACCGCAACAGCGGTGTCGATTTGCGGGTGGGAGTTACCGTGACAGCCGCAAACTGTGGTCGGGAAGTAGATGCAGGTACGATCCAGACCAATTCGGGCCAGACGCTTGTGGTGAAAGAGATTACGCTTCAAATGCCTGCGTGTGACCAGGTTGGTGAAGTGACGTTGATCCGGAACAAATTTACCAACCTTGCGGTGGTCTCGAACTAGGCGGTTCCGTCAAACAGGCCGAGTGACCGAAAGCTGGTTTCCGTCGATTTTCCGATAATCAGATGATCATGCACCGTGATGTTCAGCGCCATGGCCGCCCGCGTGATTTGCCGTGTCATCTGCACATCGGCATCTGACGGCGTAGGGTCACCGGATGGGTGGTTGTGCACAAGAATAAGGGCGCTGGCATTCAGTTCGAGCGCACGTTTGACCACCTCACGCGGATAGACCGGCACATGGTCAACCGTGCCTTTCGCCTGTTCCTCGTCGGCGATCACGGTGTTCTTGGTATCGAGAAACAGGATGCGAAACTGCTCGGTTTCGCGGTGCGCCATCGTCGTATGGCAATAATCCAGCAGAGCATCCCAGTTCGATAGCACGTGGCGCTGCATCACCTTTGAGCGCGACAACCGGTGTGCGGCAGCTTCGACCAGTTTGAGTTCCAGCAGAACCGCATCGCCAACGCCCTTGACGCCAGAAAGCTGGGCCAGAGGTGCGGAAAGAACGCGGTTAAAGTCGCCAAAGGTATCAATCAGCGCCCGCGCGAGCGGTTTGACATCCTGTCGCGGGATCGCGCGGAACAGCACCAGTTCAAGCAGTTCATAGTCGGGCATGGCATCGGCCCCGCCCGCCAGAAAGCGTTCGCGTAGCCGTTTGCGATGATCACGCACATAAGACGGGAGTTTGCCGGGTGCAATCGGCGCAACATCGGTTACGTCGTCATAGTCAGGAAATAGAGAGGGCGCTTCGGCAAAGTTATTCATGTCCTCACTTTGCCGAAGTAGTGGTTACTGCGCGGTTAACGTTAGCTTTTCATCGAGTCCCAAAAGCTTTTGACTGTGTCGAAAAAGCTGGATTCCTGCGGATTATTCTCTTCGCTCAGCTGGTCAAACTCTTTGAGGATTTCACGCTGGCGCGCGGTGAGTTTGACGGGTGTTTCGACAGCCAGTTCGATGAACATGTCGCCGATACCACCACCGCGTAGGGCGGGCATGCCCTTGCCGCGCAGACGCATCTGGCGACCCGATTGTGACCCTTCGGGCACCTTTACGCGGCTGCGGCCACCGTCGATTGTGGGTACTTCGATTTCGCCACCCAATGCGGCCGTCGCGATCGACACGGGCACGCGACAATAAAGGTTCGTGTTTTCCCGCTCGAACAGCGCATGGTTCTGCACTTCGATAAAGATATACAGATCGCCCGTTGGCCCGCCGCGCATCCCTGCTTCGCCCTCACCGGCAAGGCGGATTCGCGTGCCTGTTTCAACACCAGCGGGGATGTTCACAGAAAGCGATTTTTCCTTCTCGACGCGGCCTTGGCCGTGGCAGGTCCGGCAAGGATCCTTGATGGTCTGGCCCATGCCGGAACATGTGGGGCAGGTACGTTCGACCGTAAAGAAACCTTGCTGTGCGCGCACTTTGCCCATGCCGGAACATGTGGGGCAAGTCTGCGGTTCAGAGCCACCTTCGGCGCCCGTTCCGTTGCAAGAGCCACAGCCGACAGCGGTCGGAACGGTGATCGTTTTCTGCATCCCTGAAAATGCATCTTCAAGGTTGATCCGGAGGTTATACCGCAGGTCATTGCCGCGCTGGGCCGCACTGCGTCTACCGCCACCGCGTCCGCCCATGAAATCGCCGAACAGGTCATCAAAGACATCAGAGAACGCACTGCCAAAATCACCTTGGCCGCCGCGTGGCCCACCGCCACCGCCGCCCATACCGTTTTCGAACGCGGCATGGCCATAGCGGTCGTAGGCGGCTTTCTTGTTCGGGTCCTTCAGAACTTCATAGGCCTCATTGGCCTCTTTGAACTGCGCTTCAGCGTTGGGATTGTCGGCATTACGATCAGGATGAAGCTCTTTCGCCTTCTGGCGGTAGCCCTTCTTGATCTCTGCAGCATCGGCGCCTTTGGCAACACCAAGCACTTCGTAATAATCACGTTTTGCCATGATAAGTTCCCCCTTGGGAATGACAAAGACCGGCCCGGTTCAGGGGCCGGTCAAATGTCAGCGGCGCGCGGCCTTAGTTGTCACGCTTGTCGTCGCCCAGATCTTCGAAATCCGCATCAAGGATTTCTTCGTCTGCACCCGGTGCATCCGGCTCTACTTCGCCTTCGGCTTCTTGCTGGGACTTATAGATCGCTTCGCCCAGCTTCATGGCTGCTTCGGTCACGTTCTGGATCCCGGACTTGATCTTGTCGGCTTTGTCGCCTTCCAGATCGTCCTTGAGCGCGGCAATCGCCAACTCGATCGCTTCGATCGTGGTTGGATCAACCTTGTCTGCATGCTCTTCCATCGACTTTTCGGTCGAGTGGATCAGGCTCTCAGCCTGGTTTTTCGCATCCACAAGCTCACGGCGTTCCTTGTCGGCCTCGGCGTTTGCCTCGGCGTCCTTGACCATTGCTTCGATATCCTCATCGGACAAACCGCCAGAGGCCTGGATCGTGATCTTCTGCTCTTTGCCGGTGCCTTTGTCTTTGGCGCCGACTTCAACGATGCCGTTGGCGTCGATGTCGAAGGTCACTTCGATCTGTGGCATGCCGCGTGGCGCTGGCGGAATGTCCTCAAGGTTGAACTGGCCCAACATCTTGTTGTCGGCGGCCATCTCGCGCTCACCCTGGAACACGCGCAGTGTCACCGCGTTCTGGTTGTCTTCGGCGGTTGAAAACACCTGAGATTTCTTGGTCGGGATCGTTGTGTTGCGGTCGATCAGGCGTGTGAACACACCACCCAGAGTTTCGATACCCAGCGACAGTGGCGTCACGTCCAGCAGAACAACGTCTTTGACGTCGCCTTGCAGAACACCGGCCTGAATGGCGGCACCCATGGCGACAACTTCGTCGGGGTTCACACCTTGGTGGGCTTCTTTGCCAAAGAATTTGGCAACTTCTTCCTTCACCTTCGGCATACGTGTCATACCACCGACCAAAACGACTTCGTCGATGTCAGATGTGGACAGGCCCGCGTCTTTGATCGCGTCTTTACACGGCTTCAGCGACGCCTTGATCAGATCACCGACAAGGCTTTCCAGTTTCGCACGGGTCAGTTTCATAACCATGTGCAGTGGCTGACCGTTGGAGCCCATCGAAATAAACGGCTGGTTGATTTCGGTGCTGGAGGACGAAGACAGCTCGATCTTCGCTTTCTCGGCGGCTTCTTTCAGACGCTGCAACGCCATCTTGTCCTTGGTCAGATCGACCGAGTTCTCTTTTTTGAACTCATCAGCAAGGTAGTTGACGATGCGCATGTCAAAGTCTTCACCACCAAGGAATGTGTCACCGTTGGTGGATTTCACTTCGAACAGGCCGTCGTCGATTTCCAGGATTGTCACGTCGAATGTACCGCCGCCAAGGTCATAAACAGCGATGGTTTTGCTGTCTTTCTTGTCCAGACCATAGGCCAGCGCAGCCGCTGTCGGCTCGTTGATGATGCGCAGCACTTCGAGGCCGGCAATCTTACCGGCGTCCTTGGTGGCCTGACGCTGGGCGTCGTTAAAGTAGGCAGGGACGGTAATGACGGCTTGCGTTACTTCTTCGCCAAGATAGCTCTCGGCGGTTTCTTTCATTTTGCCAAGGATAAAGGCAGAGATCTGGCTGGGGGAATATTTCTCACCCTTGGCCTCGACCCATGCGTCACCGTTGCCGCCGTTGATGACATTGAACGGCATGTTCTTTTTGTCTTTGGCAAGATCCTTGTCGTCGAACCGGCGACCGATCAGGCGCTTGACGGCAAAGATTGTATTCTCGGGGTTGGTGACAGCCTGGCGTTTCGCCGGCTGACCCACAAGGCGTTCATCATCTGTGAATGCGACGATGGATGGCGTTGTGCGCGCACCTTCGGAGTTTTCGATTACACGCGGCTTTGCACCATCCATGATGGCGATACAGGAGTTCGTGGTTCCCAGGTCGATACCAATAACTTTGGCCATTTTTCAAATCCCTCTACTTTAGGCGGTTTGAGCAGCGCGAACCCGTTTCGGCACCCGCGCCAGTTTCAGTCTGAAGTCCGCGATTGCTACGCTCGACTTCGATCTCAGCGTATATAGGGGTGGGATATTGGGGCTGCAAGCATCCGGAGGGTATCCAGAAGCCTAAAATGCCGCTTTTTCCGCATGGTCAGCGCTTGTTTTTACCTATCTGCCAGCAGACCAGCTTATCGAGACGTGCTGGCGCCCAAAAAATTCGCCCATAAGACCGATCATGATCAGGACGAGCGACAAATAGATCGGATACTCGACGCTGGTGAACTGCGGGTTGTAGTGCAGAAAGACGGCACCGCGCATCTGGTCGATGTTGTGGAACAAAGGGTTCCAGTCAAACATTGCCATCATTGATGCGGGCAGTGTGTTGACGACGAACATTTTGCCCGATGCGAGCATGTTCACGCGCACGTAAATCGTTTTTGCAAGCGACGTGAAACGCGGAAACCAAGGGTACAGTGCCAGAAAAATCATGCCAACCGCACAGCCCGAAAACCACGCCATCACGAAAAAGCCCATTGCGGCGACGGGATCGTAGATCGTGATGGGGTTAAAGGCGATGTGATAGAACGACAGGATCACCACCAAGGTGATGATTTGCGTGTAAAGTGTTGCAAGTGCAGCAGCCACGATAGCGATGATTGTGTTCATCGGACGGTGCAACATCATCGCAGATGTGGGCCCACCCGCGGTCATGACGGCGGTCACTGTTTTGATATGCGTGAGATAAACAAAAATCCCGCTCATGATGTAAAGCATCATATCGCCACGGATCGGAGAGCTGCGAAGCCCGAGTATGGTGAAAAACAGCAGGAAGGCGATGATCATCGTCAGGCCCTGCAACAGATTCAGCAACATTGCGATAACGGCATTGCGATGGCCGCTGCGCGCCTTGCGGACGATCGTATGATAGATCACCGCAAGCATGCTTAACAGACCGCTTGTTTTGTTTCTATAGATCGGGGTCTGGAACATCGGCAGTCCGTTTAGGTGGGTGAAAGCGCTATTGTGGGTGTTGCGACGATAACCTTGCTGATCGCGCGGCGAAACACCATAAACAGGCCGAACAGGGCTTTTTGATGACGGGTAGCATTTTATGGATTTTGAAAAACTCACCAAGGTGATGCGTGCGCTTGCTTTGCAGGCTGGTGACAAGATCATGGAAATCTATAACGGGGACGATTTTGAAGTCCGCTCTAAAAGCGATGAAAGCCCGGTCACCGTCGCGGATGAAGCCGCAGATGCGATTATCAGTGCAGGGTTGCGTACAGCCTTTCCCGACATTCCCCTGGTCACCGAAGAACAGGCGGTATCGCATCGGGTTTCGGCGCGTACATTCCTGATTGTCGATCCGCTTGATGGCACGAAGGAATTTATCAAACGGCGGGGCGATTTCACGGTAAACATCGCCTACGTCAAAGACGGCGTGCCGATGCGTGGCATTGTCTATGCCCCTGCGAAAGAGCGCCTTTTTTACACCGATGCCCAAGGCGTTTCTATCGAAGAGCAAGGCCCGTTTCATATGGGTGCACAGGGCCACACAGCCCCGATCACCGTGTCAAAACCCGACAACAGCGCGCTTCTTGTTGTTGCGTCCAAGTCGCACCGCGATCAGGCGACGGATGACTACATCAGCAAATATGCGACAGCAGACATGAAGAGCGCCGGGTCGTCCCTGAAATTCTGTTTGGTGGCCACCGGTGAAGCCGATCTTTATCCACGCCTGGGCCGCACGATGGAATGGGACACGGCGGCGGGCCATGCCGTGTTGAGTGGCGCGGGTGGCGCGGTTGTCCGCTTTGATGACCACACCCAGCTGCAATATGGAAAACCTGCATTTGAAAACCCGTTCTTCATCGCCTACGCCCCGGGTGTCACACTGGAGAAGCCGTAATGTCCGTTATCATCGTCATTCCTGCGCGCTACGCCTCTACGCGCTATCCCGGCAAACCGCTCGTGACGCTGACGGGCGCGCGCGGTGAGGCAAAGAGCCTGATCCGCCGGTCATGGGACGCGGCCTGTGGCGTGGCAGGTGTCGACAAAGTTGTTGTAGCAACTGATGATGCGCGCATTGCCGATGCCTGCTCAGGCTTCGGTGCCGAGGTCGTGATGACATCAACCGCATGCCAGAACGGAACCGAGCGTTGCGCAGAGACGCTGGTGAATTTGGGTGAGGATTATGACATCGTGGTGAACCTGCAGGGCGATGCCCCGCTGACACCGGCATGGTTCATCGAGGATCTGGTGCAAGGCCTGCGTGATAATCCCGCAGCAGATGTCGCGACCCCTGTTTTGCGGACCGAAGGGCGTGCGCTGAACGGGCTTTTGCAGGATCGCCGCGAAGGGCGCGTTGGCGGGACAACGGCCGTCTTTGGTGCGGACAACAACGCGCTCTATTTCTCGAAAGAGGTGATTCCCTTCACGGGAAAGACCTATGGCGATGCGGATGAAACACCCGTTTTCCACCATGTTGGTGTCTATGCCTACCGTCCGGACGCACTCAAATCCTACCCAAAGTGGCCTGCGGGGCCTTTGGAGCAACTAGAAGGGTTAGAGCAGTTGCGTTTTCTTGAACGGGGTGTTCCCATGCTCTGTGTGGAGGTCGCCGCAAAAGGCAGGCAGTTTTGGGAATTGAACAACCCCCAAGATGTTCCGCGTATCGAAGCGATGCTCAAAGAAATGGGGCATGACTAGGCAATAAATGGCGACTAGCCGAACAATGCCGCGGAAAGTTTAGATATTTCGTCTTAAAATGGCCTATATCAACCATTATTGCGGCGCACGTTAGTATCAAGGGTAGAGTTATGGATAGAAAAGTATCAAAAGCCATTTTCCCCGTTGCGGGACTTGGCACGCGGTTTCTGCCAGCAACAAAATCTGTGCCCAAGGAAATCATGACCTTGGTCGACCGCCCGTTGATCCAATATGCGATTGACGAGGCGCGCGCCGCTGGCATCGAGGATTTTATCTTTGTCACCTCACGCGGAAAGTCTGCGCTCGAGGATTACTTTGACCTCGCGCCTGATCTGGAAGCCGCATTGGAGGCATCCGGAAAAACCAAGCTTCTGGAAATTCTGCGCAGCACCAACATGGAAAGCGGCACGATCGCCTATTTGCGCCAGCACAAGGCGCTGGGCCTTGGTCATGCCGTATCCTGTGCGCGCAAACTGATCGGGGATGAGCCCTTTGCCGTTATTCTGCCGGACGATGTGATCGCTGCTGACAAACCCTGCTTGCAACAGATGGTCGAGGCCTATCAGGAAACCGGTGGCGCGATGGTGGCAACGATGGAAGTCTCGCCCGCGCAAACCGCATCTTACGGTGTGCTTGATGTGGCCGCGCAAGATGGTCCGATTGTGAGGGCCAAAGGGATGGTTGAAAAACCCGCCGCAGGCACAGCGCCATCCAATCTGGCGGTGATCGGTCGGTATATTCTGACACCACAGGTTCTTGCGAATTTCGACAAGATCGGGCGCGGTGCAGGTGGTGAAATCCAGCTGACAGATGCGATTGCCGAAGAAATCAGCGCAGGCCGCGACGTGTTCGGCTATCGTTTTGAAGGGCAGCGCTATGATTGCGGGTCCAAGGCTGGTTTCTTGCAGGCGACTGTTGCCTTTGCGCTTGCGCGCGAAGAACTGCGCGATGAGTTCGCGGAATTTCTGGCGCAGATGCATGCAACCAAGCAGGCAGCACAGTAAGGCTGTAAATGGACCTTTGGCATGCGTATCGCCTGCGATGGAAGCGGCGGCGGTTCCTGTTTCGCATCTGGCGCAAGCGACACGAGATTTCGGCAGTCGTCGACCGGACAAACCTGATCGGGTCTGAAGCGATCCTTGGCTTTGCGACCGTCCGGAATGAAATTGTCCGCCTGCCTTATTTTCTGAAGCATTACCGCAAACTTGGCGTCGATCATTTTCTGTTCGTCGATAACGACAGCGATGATGGCACAGCCGAATATCTGGCCCAGCAGCCTGATGTATCGGTCTGGACAACCAAGCATAGTTATCGTTTGGCCCGTTTCGGCATGGATTGGCTGGGTTGGCTGCAATGGCAGTATGGCAATGGTCATTGGTGTCTGACCGTCGATGCGGACGAACTCTTGATCTATCCTGACCATGAGGACCGTGATCTGAAAGCTCTCACAGCATGGTTGGACGGACAGGGGCACGCCTCTTTTGGTGCGGTGATGCTGGATCTTTATCCCAAAGGCCCGCTTGAGGACGCCCCCTATGCGCCGGGCGATGATCCCACCAAAACCCTGGCTTGGTTTGATGCCGGCAATTATCGTCATCAGGTTCATCGCTATTATGGCAACCTGTGGATACAGGGCGGGGTCCGCGACCGTATTTTTTTCGCAAACGAACCTGCGCGCGCGCCAACCTTGAACAAAACGCCACTTGTCCGCTGGTCATGGCGTTATGCCTATGTCAGCTCAACCCATCAGATTTTGCCCGTCCGTTTACATGATGTTTTTGATTTTGAGGGTAACAGCAAAGCAAGCGGTGTCTTGCTGCACACCAAATTCCTGCCCATGATCGGGGCAAAGTCGGCAGAAGAGCTTGAACGGGGACAGCATTTTCAGAACACGGCACTTTATCAGCAGTACCATCAGCACCTGACCGAAAATCCGGATTTCTGGTATGAAGGGTCCTGTCGGTATAGTGGCGATGCGCAACTGGCTGCACTGGGGCTGATGTCAAAGGGGCGCTGGGTCTGATATGCAGGCGGGAACAAACCGGAATAGGGCGCAGTCATTTTGAGCATTTTGACGTCATATCGTTTGCGGTGGCAGCGGAAACGCTGGCGCATGCGTGCGTTGCGCAAGGGGCGGGAACTTGTCGCGGTGACAAACCGCACCAAGGAGATAGCCCCCAATGACGTCTTGCTTTTCTGCACCTTCCGCAACGAAGACATCCGTCTGCCGTTTTTCTTTGATTACTACCGCAAGCTCGGGATCAACCATTTCCTGATGATCGATAACGGCAGTGAGGACGCAGGAAGCGATTTCGCCCGCGAACAGCCTGATGTGTCTTTGTGGCGCACTGATGCCCCTTACGGCGAGGCGCGCTATGGCGTTGACTGGCTGACCTATCTGCAAGGCAAATACGCGCATGGGCATTGGGCGCTGACGGTCGATGTGGATGAGTTTTTTGTCTATCCGTTCTGTGATACCCGCCCTATTCGGGCTTTGGCAGACTGGCTGGATGCGTCTGATGTACGATCTTTTGGGGCGATGCTGCTGGATATGTACCCCAAAGGCCCCGTAGGTCAGACAACGTACACGCGCGGCGATGATCCGTTTCAAACCGCCAACTGGTTTGATCCGGGCAATTATTTCATGACCCAGAACAAGCTGCTGAAAAACCTGTGGATTCAAGGCGGACCACGCGCGCGCAGTTTCTTTGCCAGCAAACCAAAGCAGGCGCCTGCGCTGAACAAGATACCTTTTGTGAAATGGCGCAGGCCCTACGCCTATGTCAGCTCGACCCATATGATGCTGCCGCGCGGGTTGAACCTTGTTTACGATCAGCAGGGTGGGGAAAAGACATCCGGTATCCTGCTACACGCGAAATTCCTGAACACCTTTGGCGATCGTGCCGTCGAAGAGGCTACGCGGGCCGAGCATTACAAGGGCGGGCGCGAATATAAAACCTATGCAGAACGGCATGGTGCCGACCCTGATTTGTGGTGCCAGTGGAGCGAGCAATACATCAACTGGCGACAGCTAGAGGTGCTGGGCCTGATGTCCAAGGGGAACTGGGCATGAGTTTTGGTGTCATCATGCTTGTCCATACCGCCTTTGATCGCGCCGAACAGATGGTGCGTCATTGGGCCGGCGCGGGTTGCCCTGTTGTTGTCCATGTCGACAGCAATGTGCCTGTGGTAACCTATGACCGGTTTGTCGGGTCCTTGTCGGACCTGCCCGATGTCCGCTTTTGCGCGCGGCATCGCTGTGAATGGGGCACTTGGGGGTTGGTGGCTGCATCCCAGGAAGCAGCGACGCTCTTGCTGGAAGAATTTCCCGAACTGCGGCACGTGTTTCTGGCCTCTGGTGCCTGCCTCCCGCTGCGCCCGATTGTCGAGCTACGGCGTTACCTTGACGCGCGCCCCGACACAGATTTCATCGAAAGCGCGACAACGGCCGATGTGCCGTGGACGGTTGGCGGGCTTGACCGCGAACGCTTTACCCTGCGGTTCCCCTTTGCATGGAAAAAGCGCCGGAAACTATTTGACGCCTTTGTGAAATTGCAACAGGCGGTCGGTTACAAACGTCGTATTCCCGAAGGTGTAGTGCCCCATATGGGTTCGCAGTGGTGGTGCCTGACACGGCAGACGCTTGACGCCATTTTGCGCGATCCGAACCGCGCGACCTATGACGCGTATTTTCGCAAGGTCTGGATCCCTGATGAAAGCTACTACCAGACCTTGGCGCGGCTGCATGCCCGCAGAATTGAAAGCCGGTCGCTGACCTTGGCAAAATTTGATTATCAGGGCAAACCGCACATCTTTTTTGATGATCATGTCGAGCTATTGCAGCGCTCAAAATGTTTTGTGGCACGGAAAATCTGGCGCGACGCTGATCTATTGTTCAATACGTTTCCGGTATCGGAGGATGCTCTGCGGCACGCAGTAGAGCCTAATTCAGGAACAGTGGACCGCGTTTTTGCACAGGCCGTTGACCGGCGCACGTTGGGGCGTCAGGGGCTTTTCATGCATAGCCGTTTTCCCAGCATTGATCGCCAAACCAGCATTGCAGCGGCGCCTTATGCGGTGTTGCAGGGCTTTGATGATATCTTCCCTGATTTTCAATCATGGCTGACACAGCAAACCGGTGCTGTGGTGCACGGGCATCTTTATGCAAAAGACCGCGCGCATTTTGCGGATGAGGCCGAGGTCTACCGTGGCTGCATGTCCGACAATGCGCGGCTTCGCGATTACAACGGTAAAATGTTCCTCAGCAATCTGATCTGGAACAGCCGCGACAAACATCACTGTTTTCAGTTCGGTCCCGCCGATACCCAAGACATCAACTGGACCTTGGCGAAAGACACACAGGCCAGCATCTGGGTGGTGTCAGGGGCCTGGTCGATCCCGCTTTTCTGCTCTGGCCGCTCGGCGAGCGACGTGCGGGCAGAGGCCGCGCGCCTGCAACGAATCGAGGATAAATTCCTTAAAGTGCTGCGATCGCCTGACGCGCGGGCGCGTATCAAAATCATGACGTTGGCCCAGTTTATCGAAGCGCCTATGGCGGTGCTGCAAACGATAATTGACGAGATCGCGGGGCACCGTGGGCTTGCGATTAAAGAGGCCCCCAAGATGCGCGATTTGACGGGTCTGCCGGATTATCTGCAAGAACTCAAAAATCGGGGCATGCACCCGTTCCTGACCGGTGACATTACTGTTGGCCTGACAGCTGCCACCAAACCGGTGGTGCGGCGCAAACCCTATGTGGTCAGCGGAAAATGAGCAGGTTCGACTATTTCATTTTGCTGGCGGAGATGCGGACCGGGTCAAACCTTCTGGAAGCTAACATCAACATGCTTGACGGTGTCACCTGCCACGGTGAGGCGTTTAACCCGTCTTTTGTAGGCTACCCCAAGACTGACGCACTGCTTGGCATTGACAGGGATGCCCGCGAAAAAGATCCCTTTGCCTTGCTCGGAAAGATCAGGGAAAGCGAGCGTCTGGCGGGCTTCCGCTTTTTTCACGACCATGATCCGCGCATTCTGAACACCTGCATCGCCGATCCGTGCTGTGCGAAGATCATCCTGACACGCAATCCGCTGGATAGCTTTGTCAGCTGGAAAATCGCGCAGGCTACGGGGCAGTGGAAACTGACCAATGCCACGCATTCGAAATCAACGTCGATTACATTCGATCCAGCCGCCTTTGAAGCACATCTTGAGGCGATACAGGCGTTTCAGGTGCGGGTGCAACGGGCGCTGCAGACCAGTGGTCAAACCGCGTTTTATATCAATTATGACGATCTGCGCGATCTGGACGTGCTGAACGGGTTGGCACAGTTCCTCGAAGTTGAAACGCGGCTGCCCAATGTCAACAAGAAGCTTAAAAAGCAAAACCCTGCGCCTCTTGAGGAACGGGTAAGCAACTATGATGAGATGACATCTGCTTTGGCGCGCCTTGATCGCTTTGATCTGGGGCGAACCCCGCATTTTGAACCGAACCGCGGCCCTGCGATCCCGTCTTATGTCGCCGCACCGCAGTCAGGTGTTTTGTATATGCCGTTGCGGTCTGGTCCGGACCGCGCTGTGCGGCAATGGCTGGCTGATTTGGATGATGCGCAGCCCGAGGCGTTGATCAGGAAGTTTACGCAAAAGTCTTTGCGGACTTGGCAGGAAGCCCACAATACACACCGCAGCTTTGCGGTTTTGCGACATCCGCTGGCCCGTGCACATGCCGCCTTTTGTGACCGGATACTGCTTGATGGTCCGCAAAACCTGCCGGAAATTCGTGCGAACCTCATAAGGGTGCATAAGCTTGCGCTGCCTCAGGTGGTGCCAGACCTTGCTGATACCGGCAGCTACTCGGACGCGGATCACCGGCGTGCTTTTTCGGGTTTTCTGGATTTCCTCAAAACAAATCTCGCCGGACAAACCAGCATTCGCGTTGATCCGTCATGGGCCAGCCAATTGACGCTTTTGCAAGGTATGGCGCAGTTTGGATTGCCCGATCATATCCTGCGCGAAGAAACTTTGGCCGAAGACCTTGGCTTTGTCGCGCGGCAGGTCGGACTGGCGCATTCGCCGACGCTGGCGGATACGGCGCATCGGTGGCAAGGGCGGCTTGCGGCGATCTATGATCCCACGCTTGAGGCCGCAGCACGCGACGCATACGCGCGCGACTATGCGGCTTTCGGGTTCGAAAACTGGCGCTAGGCTGCCTGCGTCGATTCGACCTCTGTCAGGATCGTGTGCAGGGTATTGGCGTCCTGATTAGCGCGCAGTTTGGCGCAAATCGACGTATTGCGCAGCGTGCGTGATACCAATGCCAGCGCCTTGAGGTGTTCGACACCTGCATCTTCGGGGGCGATCAATGCGAAAACCAGATCGACAGGCTGGCGGTCAACGGCATCAAAATCCAACGGCTTTTCAAGACGCAGGAACAGCCCGAATACACTTTTGGCCTCGGCCATGCGCGCATGAGGCAGCGCGATGCCTTGGCCCACACCTGTCGGACCAAGGTTTTCGCGATCCATCAATGCTTCGATGATACTGGACGCGCTGACACCATAGCTGGCCTCGGCAAGTTCGCCCAGATCATGGAAGAGACGCTTCTTGCTGGTGCAAGATGAAATAGTCTTTACAGCACTCGCCTTCAGAATATCGCCAAGTTGCATTGATTGCGTCTCTCAATTGATATGTTGGTCTAACCCGAATTGCGTGGGTCGATCCATCCGATGTTTCCGTCGTCCCGCCGATAAACGACGTTCACCCCGTTATGTTTCTCGTTCCGGAAAACCAATACCGGAGCACTGGCGATTTCCATCTGCATGACCGCTTCACCGACAGACAATGAAGGGATTTTCGTCTCCATCTCGGCAACGATCATTGCATTGAACGAGTCCTGATCATCCCCATCAGACTCTTCTCTTGATTCGAGGATATATGATCCGGCGTCCGAAAGTTCAACAGGCTGTGATCGTTCCTTGTGGTGATCCTTCAGGCGGCGTTTATAGCGCCGCAATTGTTTGTCCATTTTCTCGGCGCTTGCGTCAAAAGCGGCGTAGATTTCGTTTGCCTTGCCTGTCGCCTGCGCGTTGAGACCGGTTGAAAGATGCACCACGGATTCACAGACATATTCGTGGCCTGATTTCGAAAACACGACATAGGCCTCTGTGGGGCGCCCGGCATACTTACTCAGAATTTCTGCCAACTCGGTCTGCACATGAGTTTGTAAGGCTGCACCAATGTCGATTTGTTTTCCGCTGATTTGGTAACGCATCGTATCTCCTTTATTGGATCATAACAGAACAAGGATTTTCACCGATTTATCGGCAAAACAAAGCAATGTTATATGAGTGGATCACGATAACACCCCGATATCGTTAACTTTATCAACAGTGTTCGGCGGTTGGCCGGCATACATGCGGGGAAAGAAAACGGGTTTGTCATCCCCCCTATTTGGCGATGAATCGTGGTCAGTTGTCAATGACGCAAAGATTAACGGCAAAAAAGAATCAGTTTACGCGGAAGTTGTTCCCCAGATAGACGCGGCGGACGTTTTCATCCTTGATCACCTCTTGGGTCGTGCCGCTCATCAGCACTTTACCATCGTGCAAAATATAGGCGCGATCGACGATCTGAAGTGTTTCCTGCACGTTGTGGTCCGTAATCAAAACACCGATACCGCGGTTCTTGAGGTCTGCCACCAAATGCCGGATTTCGGCTACTGCGATCGGGTCAACGCCGGCAAAAGGTTCATCAAGAAGAACGTATTTCGGACCGGCGGCAAGGCAGCGCGCGATCTCGACCCGCCGGCGTTCGCCACCCGAAAGTGCCATCGCCGAGGCGCGGCGCAGGTGTTCGATCGAGAATTCGGACAAAAGCTCTTCCAGCCGCTCTCTGCGGCGGTGTTTGTCGGGGACCGCGATTTCAAGGATCGACATGATGTTGTCCTCGACCGACATGCCCCGAAAGATTGACATTTCCTGCGGCAGATACCCGATCCCGAGCTGGGCGCGGCGGTACATCGGCAAGGTCGTCACATCACGGCCATCAATGATCACGCGGCCGCCTTCTGGGGTGACAAGCCCGGCTATGGAATAAAAGCAGGTCGTCTTGCCTGAACCATTCGGCCCCAGCAACGCCACCACTTCCCCCCGGCCAAGATCGATGCTGACATCGCGGATCACCGGCCGCTTGCGATAGCTTTTGCGCAAATTGACGATATGCAGGCCTACGTCACCCTCTTTGATGCTGAGTTGCGGCGCATCGGGCATCAGTTACCACCTTGTTGCAGAACGGTGCGCACGCGCCCTTCCATTGTGGCGGTGCCATCCGTGACGTTGATTGTCATCTGACCAGCCGAAATCGCACTCGGACCCTGTGTCAGCAACACATTCCCTGTCATCACCAAAAGGCCGCTGGCGATATCATAATCGGCCTGCTGTGCTTCGGCGGCTTCATCAGCGGTCACAAAAGTCACGCCTTCAGATGCAAGAAGACGCGCGATTTCCGACGTATCCGCACCATAGATCACCTCGACGCGGCCCGCTGTCAGGCGCAGATCGCCCTGAACGATCATTACGTTTCCATCAAACACGGCAGAGCCGCTGGCCTGATCAATCGAAAGACTGTCGGCGGTCACCTCGACTGCTGCGCTTGTATCAACCTCCATGCCGCCCAGATTGATGTTGGTCTGGGCATAGGCCGCCATCGGCAGCATGAGTGAAAGAACTGCGCAAAATGCGATATGTTTCAGCATAGATGCAGTGTCCTTCGTCACGGTGTTCGGGGGTTGTATAGCAGGCGGACGCCGTCAGTGAACAGTATCTCCTGCGCTTTGCCGTCCATGGCCGACTGAAATGTGACTTTTCCGGCGGTCAGGTCCCCGAACGGGGCACGGATTTCCAACAGGCCGTTCGACGTAATGCGCCCCGTCTCAAGCTCGGCGATCAATCCGTTTGTTTCCATTTGATACCCGTCGGACGTGATCAGCCGGGCAAGGCCAAGAAAACGTGCAATTTGGCCACGTCCGTCAACCTCGCCCTCAGTCGCGGTCACCTCAACGCTGCTGCCGTCGGCGTTGTCCATGCGCAGACGCATATCATTGATGCTCATCGTGTCGGGACGGTCCGTATCGGGTCGCGCTGTTGCTGCGGATACAACGATCACGGCGCCATCGTCGGTCACACCTGAAAACTCTGGCGAAGAGACGCGCTGTTCGCGGGCAATCGCCTCGACGTTTGCGACGGTAATGTCGTCCTGATCCGGTGCTGCGCGCGCAAAAAGGAACAAAGTGGACAGTAGCGCCAAAGCCCCCAGCGGGAGGATGATCTTGGCCCATCCGACAAGCTGGGAATAGAGATGTTCGGACAGAGCCAAGGCTAGACAATCCCGGCGCGCAGGCAGTCGTGGATATGCAGGAACCCTGAAACCTGGCCGTCACCATTTGGATCAACCGCGAAAAGACAGGTTATCTTTTTGGCATTCATCATGGCTACGGCTTCTTCTGCCAGGGCGGCGGGCGCGACTGTCGCGGGGTGCGCGGTCATGACTTCACCGGCGGTATGATCCAGCAAGCCGGTCATATGGCGCCGCAGGTCCCCGTCTGTGACGATCCCGATCAGGCGCTTGTCACGATCCACAACACCAACAACTCCGAACCCTTTTTGGCTAATCTCCAGGAGCGCCTCGCTCATCGGGGTTTCTGCCGCCACCAAGGGGACGGTGCCCTCAATATGCATCAAGTCCGAGACCTTGGACAATTGCGCGCCCAGTTTGCCGCCGGGGTGGAACTCACGGAAATTCTCTGGCGTAAAATCCCGATGTTCCATCAAAGCAACTGCAAGGGCATCGCCCAGCGCAAGCGTCATGGTGGTCGATGTTGTGGGCACGACGCCGGTACCGCAGGCCTCTTTCAGGGCGGGTAGAACGATGGCGACATCGGCGCGCTGCAAAAGCGTGCTTTCGGGCCTGCTGGCCACGCCGATCATCGGGATACCAAAGCGCCGCGTATAGGCCACAAGATCGGCGAGTTCGGGGGTTTCACCTGAATTGGACAGTACCAGAACCACATCGCCGCGCGTCATCATGCCCAGATCGCCGTGGCTTGCCTCGGCGGGGTGGACAAAATGCGCAGGTGTGCCGGTGCTGGCGAATGTTGCGGCGATCTTGCGGGCGATATGCCCCGATTTGCCCATGCCTGAGACGATCACGCGCCCGTTGGCATTCAACAAGAGTTCAACCGCCTGTCCAAAGCTATCGCTTAATCCGTCGGCCAGAATTGTCAGCGCATCTGCTTCTTGCGTGATAACGCGTCGCGCTGTGGCAAGGAATTTCTGATGATCGGCCATCAGTGCGAAAAGATGTCAAGTTCGGGCCAACCCGCGAGGTCAAGTCTGGCACGTGTTGGCAGAAAATCAAAACAGGCCTGCGCGATCTCTGTGCGCCCTTCACGGGCCAGCAGGATATCGAACTTTTCCTTGAGTTGGTGCAGGTAAAGAACATCAGAGGCCGCGTAATCCAGTTGCGCGTCTGTCAAGACAGGCGCGCCCCAATCGCTTTGCTGTTGGTGCTTGGAAATGTCGATGCCAACCATATCTTGCAACAAGATCTTAAGCCCGTGGCGATCTGTATAGGTACGCACCAGCTTTGAGGCGATTTTGGTGCAGTAAACAGGGGCCGCCAATGCGCCAAAAGCGTTCAAGAGGGCGGCGATGTCAAAACGGCCAAAGTGGAAAAGCTTGAGCACATCGGGGTTTTCCAGCATCGCACACAGATTGGGTGCAGCGGTCTGGCCAGGGGTGACCTGCACAAGATGGCAGTTCCCGTCGCCACCGGACATCTGGATCAGGCACAGCCGGTCACGATGCGGGTTCAACCCCATGGTTTCGCAGTCAATTGCGACAATCGGGCCCAGATCAAGCCCGTCCGGCAGATCATTCTTGTAAAGGTGGTTGGCCATGTATTGCCCTTTTCTGGTCAGCCTGTTGAGGGTCAAATACGGATTGTGCGGCTATTCCTCAAGGGCTTCATGCGATACGCGCGATTTCCGGCGCTGCTTTCAGCATACGTTTGGCATTGTCCGACAGCCACGCGGTAAACGCTGCGGGCGGCATCGGCCTTCCAAAGCCATAGCCTTGCCCGACACAGCAGCCCCGTTCGTCCAGATGTACCGCTTGGGCGTTGTCCTCGACACCTTCGGCAACAACATGCAGCCCCAGTTCGCCCGCAAGTGCCAGAATAGCGCGCACCACACTGTCGGCCGCCGGATCCGGAAGGGGGGCGACCAGCGACCGGTCAAGCTTGATCCCCGCCAAAGGCAGCTGTGTCAGCTTCGAGAGTGACGCGTAGCCGGTTCCGAAATCGTCAAGTTCCAGTGCGATACCGCATTCTGCAAGGCTGTCGATGTTGATCGACGCCAGATCATCCTTGCCGTTGATCAACGTCGTCTCAAGCACCTCGATAACCACTTGATCCGCTTCAAGGCCGGATAGCTGGAGCGCGCGCAAGAACCGCTCGATCAGATAAGGATCAGAAATAGTATCCGGTGCGGCGTTCAATGAGATAACGGGCCGCCAGACACCGGCATCTTGCCAACCGCGTGCCAGGTCCATGGCCGATCTCCATACAGCGTGGTCCAGGTCAACCATCAGGCCGGCACGTTCAGCGGCAGGCAAGAATATGTCAGGGGTCAGCAGGCCACGCGTGGGGTGCCGCCAGCGGACCAATACCTCGGCACCATGCAGCCGCCCATCGGCAAGCCGCACTTGAGGTTGAAACCATGGTTCGATTTCGCCGTTTCGGATTGCATCTATCAGGTCCAGTTGCAGTTGTTGCATAGAACCAAGGTCATCCCGCAGATGCTGTTGAAAGGCCTGAGCTTTCTTGCCGCCAGAATTCTTGGCGAACTGAAGTGCGATCTCTGCATCTGCCAGCAGGTCATTTGTTTGACGGATGCTGTCGCCAATCGCCACGTGTCCGATGCTTGCGTTTATCGGAATGCGCCGCCCCGATATCTCGAAGGGTTCATTCAGTGATGCGAAGATCCGTTTGATCAGATATTCGTTTGCCTCGTTCGAGATCAGAACAAATTCGTCGCCTCCGACATGTGCTACCAGATGCTCATAATCGACACAGCGCTTTAAAGTATGGCTCACGGCGATCAAAAGTGCGTCGCCATAATCATGGCCGAATGTGTCGTTGACCGACTTGAAGTTATCAAGACCGATGAGAAGCAGGTTCCAGTCGTCCGTCCGTTTGTCAAATTTGATACTATCAAGATATTCGATCAGGGACCTGCGGTTTGGCAAACCGGTCAACGGGTCATGCCGCACGATATGTTCAAGCTGCGCATTCATGTTCTTGAGCTTGTTTTGTGAGGCGCGCAAATCGTTGGTGGTTTTCCGCATCGATTTCATACTGGACACGACAGATAACTGCGCAGGACGAAAGATGAACAAAGCCTCGGCAAGCAAAACCAGACCAGACGCCAGAAGCATGACTTTCTGTTTGGTCCGGAAACGAGTTGCTTCAGCTTTGAAACTTGCGCTGGTCATGTTTGCGATGGCGAGCAGATCGTCGTTCAGGCCGCTTCGCTGGTAGACCTGTTTGAGATGAAGATTCAGCCCGAAGCGCCGATCAGGGGACGCTGCCGCGAATTGCCTGGCGGCAGACAGGAACCAAACGGTTTTCAGGTGCAAAGGGTGGTTTGCGAAAAAAAGGTCGTCGTCGAAGAACTGCGAACTGCGCTGTGTCGTCTGCACGTCGGCATAAGTGGTTTCAAACCTGAACACGGCTTTGTTGAATTCGGTAAGATCAGCAGCATCGGCGCCAACCAACCCATCGGATATCACGATGATATCTTGGGCGGCCAGCACTTGTTCGTTGCTGCTTCTGATCGCTTCCGCAGCCAAAAGACCACGGTCGACCATCGCGCGGTTCTGTACATAGCTGATGATGATAAGACACAGGACAATCATGAGCGCAAAGCAGTAGTGCGCCCATAGCCTCTCGGGCTTGCGTAGTAAGAGGGGCCGCTTGACCACCCCAAGCAGATTGTACTTCCAGCGCATTTTTCATCCCTGCAGCGTTGTCTGCCGAGTATGCGCCGAGAGTCATTAAGCAAGCGTTGCGCTTTTTAATCAAACTAGAGAGCGGCCGCCAGTTTGTGATAAAGCGCGGTATAATCGTCGCGCACCGCAACCGGCGGGCGCAACCTGATCTGAAGGCTTCCCGCCAACGCAGGATCCTGTTTTCCAAAATATTTATCGGCCTCTGCCTGTGTGAAACCGGCGATCTGGATCGCCTCGAGCCAAGCAGAGAGCTTATCGGCTTTCTTGATCTGCTTTTTCACTGCGGCAGGTATTTGCGCAGGCAGGCCGAACCTGAGGTGAATTGCTGCGGTCAAACGGTCATCCAGAAGTCCGTAGTCCGGCCCAACCGCTGCCTTGACCGGGCTGATCATATCGCCAATGACGTATTCCGGTGCATCGTGCAGCAGCGCCGCCAACTGCCACTTCACCGGTGCTTTGGGTTGCTGGAGCATGAAGATTTCCGTGACCAAGAGTGAATGTTCGGCCACCGAATAGGCAAAGTCACCTTTTGTCTGTCCATTCCAGCGCGCCACAAAGGCAAGACCATGGGCGATGTCTTCAATCTCGATATCGACAGGTGTCGGATCCAGAAGATCGAGCCTGCGTCCGGACAACATACGCTGCCACGCGCGGGGTTGGGCTTTGGGCATAGTGGCTCCTTGGTTCGGCAACTTCTGACATACTGGGGTGTCTGCAAATCGTAAACCATCGTGTGGTTTGCAGACACCGTCCTGATATGGACCCTGCTGCGCTTAAGTGTTCGTAAGTGATTGTCACTTAGGCGCGACACTGCTGCCATTGTCGCAGGGGAAAACCCCTGCTATCAGCGCTTCAAATTGATTAACGCCCGCCGAGGAGGCAGTAATGAAAGACTATATTGTCAAGGACATCGCCCTTGCAGAATTTGGCCGCAAAGAGCTTGATATCGCAGAAACCGAAATGCCGGGTCTGATGGCGCTGCGCGAAGAGTATGGCGACAAAAAACCGCTCGCAGGCGCGCGCATTGTCGGGTCCTTGCATATGACGATCCAGACTGCCGTTCTGATCGAAACGCTGGTCGAGCTGGGTGCAGACGTGCGCTGGGCATCCTGTAATATCTTCTCGACCCAAGATCACGCTGCCGCGGCAATCGCGGCGGGCGGCACACCGGTTTTCGCAATCAAGGGGCAGTCGCTGGAAGAGCATTGGGACTATCTGGATAAGTCCTTCATGTTCCCCGAAGGCGCCAACATGATCCTTGATGATGGCGGTGACGCCACGCTTTATGTTCTGCTGGGCGCACGTGCCGAAGCGGGCGAAGAGATTATCCCTGTGCCCCAGTCCGAAGAAGAAGCGGTGATCAAGGCGCAGATCGCCAAGCGGATGGCCGCCAGTCCCGGTTGGTTTACCAAGACCCGCGACGCGATCAAAGGTGTGTCCGAGGAAACAACAACAGGTGTGCACCGCCTTTACGATCTGCACAAGAATGGCCAGTTGCCTTTCCCTGCGATCAACGTGAACGACAGTGTGACCAAGTCGAAATTCGACAACAAATACGGCTGCAAGGAATCGCTGGTAGACGGCATCCGCCGCGCAACGGACACGATGATGGCGGGCAAGGTTGCCGTTGTGTGTGGATACGGCGATGTGGGTAAAGGCTCTGCCGCGTCACTGGCCGGTGCCGGTGCCCGCGTAAAGGTGACAGAGGTCGATCCGATCTGCGCGTTGCAAGCCGCGATGGACGGGTTTGAGGTTGTCGTGCTTGAGGACGTGCTGGACACGGCAGACATCTTTATCACCACCACTGGCAACAAGGACGTTATCCGGATCGAGCATATGCGCGAAATGAAGGATATGGCGATTGTCGGCAACATCGGCCACTTCGACAACGAAATTCAGGTGGCCGCGCTGAAGAACCACAAATGGACCAACATCAAGGAACAGGTCGACATGATCGAGATGCCTTCGGGCAATCGTCTGATCCTGCTGTCCGAAGGGCGCTTGCTGAACCTTGGTAATGCCACGGGCCACCCGTCATTCGTGATGTCTGCGTCTTTCACCAATCAGGTGCTGGCGCAGATGGAACTGTGGAACAATGGCGATGCTTACGCCGTTGGCGTGCATATCCTACCCAAGCGCCTGGATGAAAAGGTCGCGCGCCTGCACCTTGCGCGGATCGGTGTGAAACTGACCGAGTTGAAGAAGGATCAGGCGGATTACATCGGCGTCACCGTCGAAGGCCCGTTCAAACCCGAACACTACCGGTACTAACCCTTTATGCGGCATGCCAAACGTCAGCAGATGGCGCAGCAGGCCGCGCAAAGACAGGAAAAAAAGAAACAGCGCAGCTGGGCACTGATAAGCGGTCTTGCTGCGTTTTTCTTTGTGGGGGCGCTGGTCTTTGGCGGGTATCAGGTGCTGGTCCACCCCCAGACCCCCTTGCCGCGTGCGTGGAACCCGACGGTGCCGCTGCGCATCAGCGATCCGGTGACGCCGCTGACAGGATGGAAACTTGATCGTGCAGCAGCAGATCAGGCGCAATGCCTTGCGGCGCTGGACGGTTTCGCCAGTTTGCAACCGCTTGATCCGCTAGAGGAAAGTGAGCAGTGCTTTATCCGTGACCGTGTCGATCTGCGGGGCGTCGGCGATGCACGTGTGCGCCCGATTGAAACGCGTTGCGCGATCGCTCTGCGACTGGCGATGTGGGAAACGCATAGTGTGCAACCCGCGGCCACCGAATTTCTGCAGACATCGGTTACCGCCATTGACCATATCGGCAGCTACAATTGTCGTACAATCCGTAGCGGAAATGGTTCTTCCGCGCGGATGAGCACGCATGCGACCGCGGATGCGATTGATATCGCAGGTTTTCAGTTGGCCGATGGTGGGCAGGTCAGGCTCTTGGCAGACTGGGAACCACCCGGCAGCAAGGGTGATTTCCTGCGCGCGGTGCGGGATGGCGCGTGTGACTGGTTCAGCCTGACACTCTCACCCGACTACAATCGTCTGCACGCGGACCATTTTCATCTGCAATCGCGCGGATGGGGCCTGTGCCGCTAACAAAAACGGCGCGAGGTGCCCCTCGCGCCGGTCTTGAGAATGTTCTGTGAGGTTTGCTTAAAAGCTGAAGCCGACGCGCAGACGCAGTGTGGTCACATCAACCTCAAGGTCGTCATCATCAAAGTTGTGGAACAGCACTTCGCTACCGATCAACAGATTCTCGGACAGCTTCATATCATAGCCTGCACCGACAAGAACGCCACGACCATCATTCACTTCATTCGATGTTGCGCCAACGGCACCAACCACACCATAAGCGAGACCATTGCCAATAGGGGCACCGACGCGGGCTTTCAGACGTGCTGTGCTCTCGACCTTCACTGCGCCGTCCGCAATTTCGTAATCTGTGCCGTCCAGATCAAATTCACCGCCATAGACGATGTTGCCCATTTGATAGTTGTAGCCTGCGAAGAAACCAACAGATGAGCCGTCGCCTTCGAGTTCGGCATCAGCCGCTTTGACTGTTGCCTCAATGTCGGCGCCGCCGACGGTGAGACCGCCATACGCGCCAGTCCAATCCTGGGCTTGTGCCATAGCTGGTGCCAATGCGACTGCGGTGACGATAAGTAACTTGTTTACTGACATAGTTGCGTCCTTGTTGTGTTAGGGTTCCAAAGTTTTGGTGCAACAGTCACGTAAAGATCCGGAATCAAGTTTCAGCGCTCACGCCGCTGTGATCACACGTGATCGGGCGGTCTCGCGGCGATACGGTGGTAAAACCCCGCCGACCGCAGGCTTTTTTCTTTACCAAAGCGACGCGGACCCGTTAACTTATGCGCACAGCGGCGAATTTGACCGTTTTTTAGAAACAAAAGACAACATCGGGGACATTCTCATGGGTAAAAGAGACGATTTGATTGCGAAATACGCGGATGATTTGAAAGATAAATGTGGCATGACGCCAGATATGGGCCTTCTGACAAAGGTGACGATCGGCTGTGGCCCCGCAATCTACAATGCTGACGCCTCGACTGTTGCTGGGAGCCAGCCTGCCGAACTGGAAACGGTCAAGAACAATTTTCTTGTGAAGAAACTCGGCCTGAAAGACAGCCCCGAGCTTGATGCGGCCATCGCCTCTGTCCTCGATACCTATGGCAAGTCCGAGCGCAACAAATACCGTGCCGTGGTCTATTATATGCTGACCAAACACTTCGGCAAAGAAGCCGTTTACGGCTAAAAAGCACTGTTTTTTGACACTGAACGCCTGCCGATTCGGCGGGCGTTCTGCGTTAAGCTGTCGCATATCAGGCTGATTTGAAACGTTTTTGAAGTGCTAACTTGTTGCGTGGCCCTGACATCAAGCGCTAAGTCTAAGACACGGCCAGAACGGTCGAACCGGAATCAGTTGCGTGTGGTGGATGTGGAGCACGCGGGGTGAAAGAGGGTTCGGCAACTGTCGGACCCTCTTTCTGTGACGTCCCTACGCCTTTGTTTCACCCAAAGCGCAGATAATTTGCCATTCATCTTCACTTACGGGTTGGACAGACAGGCGCGAGTTGTTCACGAGCACCATATCTTTCAGACGCGGGTCCGCCTTGATCGTTTCCAGCGTGACGGGCTTGGTGAAGGGGCGCAGCGCCTTTACATCAACGCAGTCCCAACGTGTGTCATCTGTCGTTGTGTCCTGATGCGCCTCTGCGCAAACTTCGACAATCCCTACTATCTCGAGACCGGTGCGTGAGTGGTAGAAAAACCCTTTCTCGCCCAGCTTCATCGCGCGCATGTTGTTGCGCGCCTGATAGTTGCGCACACCGTCCCATTGCTCGCCGGTCTCGCCTTTGGCCACCTGCGCATCCCAGCCCCAGACATCGGGTTCGGATTTGAAGAGCCAATACGCCATCAGCCGATTACCTTTTTCCAGGCGCGCAAAGTCACCGCCTCGAACAATCCCGCCTTGGCGTAGGGATCGTTGTCCGCCCAGGCCTGCGCCGCGGCCAGATCGTCAACATCCAGAACGATCAGTGATCCGCACATCTGACCGTTGTCATCCAACACAGGACCGGCCATCTCGACAACGCCGGTTTCGGCGATATAGGCTAGATGGGCCTCGCGGTTGTCCATGCGGGTCTGCAGGGCGTCGGGTTTGTCTTTTGTCATCAGGGCAAAGCGCATTTATTCTTCCTTTAACGGGCGTGAGAGAAGTGTGTTAAGAGCGGCCGCGACGTCTGTTTTGCCTTCGGTCAGATCGGCCACGACGGCGCAGATAGGCATATCAATTCCGCGTTCCCGTGCCAATTGACGCACTGCGCGGGCGGTGGCGACGCCTTCGACAGTCGCGGTCAGGTCAAAGTCGGCACCGGACCCGAGCGCCAGCCCATAGCGGTAGTTGCGCGATTGGTCCGAGGTGCAGGTCAGCACCAGATCACCAAAACCCGATAGCCCCGCCAAAGTGTCTGTCTGGGCACCCAAGGCCAGCGCCAGACGCTGCATTTCGGGAAACCCGCGCGTGATAAGCGCCGCGCGCGCACTTTCGCCCAGCTTCGCGCCGATCGCCACACCCGAGGCAATCGCCATGACGTTCTTCAATGCGCCACCCAATTCCGCGCCAATCGTGTCTGTTGTGCGGTAAAGGCGGATACTTGTCGTCGAGAGGGCTGTTTGCAGCATGGCGCCCAATGCATCGTCAGCACAGGCCAAGGTCAGCGCGGTGGGCAGACCGCGCGCGATATCAGCGGCAAAGCTGGGACCGGTGAGCATGGCTGCATGTGCAGATGACACCAGATCGCGGATCGTGCTGACGGGGCCAGTCATGCGTTGCAGGTCGATCCCCTTGCAACATGCGATGAGCGTCTTGTCGGTGAGCGCCTTGGCATTGGCCGTCAGGAAAGCGGGAAGCGTTTGTGCCGGGATTGCGATCAGGATGGTGTCGCAGGCAAAAAGCGGCTCTAACGCGGCGGAAAAGGACATATTCCGGGGCAGGGTAACACCGAGAAGCTTCGGGTTTTCACGTGCCGCCTGCATCTGTGCGACGCGCTGTGTATCACGCGCCCAAAGATGGATTTCGTTTCCATCCAAGGCCAGTGCGACACCCAAAGCGGTCCCGAATGCGCCACCGCCTGCAATCCCGATCTTCATGCCTTCGCCCCTTTCTTGCCCGAGCCTAGCATCGGGGCTGCACGTTTATCCAATGGCCAACGGGGCCGTGCGGAAAGCGTCAGGTCGTCGTGTTCTCCGGCCTGCATACGTTCAAGCCCGGCATAGGCAATCATTGCTGCATTATCGGTGCATAGGTTGAGTGGCGGCGCGACAAAATCAGTCTCTAACTCAGCGCAAAGCGCTATCAAACCCTCTCGCACAGCAGTGTTTGCTGCGACACCGCCGGCAATCGCGAAAGCGGGTCTTTCGGGGTTCAGCGCCAGATATGCGTCGAGTGCGCGACGGGATTTTTCAATCAGCACGTCGGTGATTGCGGCCTGAAAGCTCGCGCTCAGATCGGCCTGATCCTGTGATGTCAGCCCGCCTTGTTCCGCAACAACACTGTCACGCGCGCGCAGGATCGCGGTTTTCAAGCCAGAGAACGACATATCGCAACCGGGCTGGTTCAACAGCGGGCGCGGCAGCTTAAAACGCCGCGCATCACCGGTCTTTGCGGCTTTCTCCACTGATGGTCCACCCGGTTGCGGCAAACCCAGCAGCCGCGCGGTTTTGTCAAAGGCCTCGCCGGGGGCGTCGTCAATCGTGCCGCCGATCCGCTGAAAGCTGTCGTGGCCCCCGGCGATCAGGAACTGGCAGTGCCCGCCCGAGACAAGCAACATCAGATAGGGGTAAGTAAGCTGATCTGTCAGGCGCGGGGTCAGGGCGTGACCCGCCAGATGGTTGACGCCAATCAAAGGCAGGCCGGTTGCGGCAGACAGCCCCTTGGCGCACATCACGCCAGAAAGCACCCCGCCTATCAGGCCGGGACCGGCAGTGACGGCAATAGCGTCGAGGTCTGCGAATGTGATACCCGCCTCTTCCAAAGCCTGTTCAACACAGTGATCCAGCTTTTCCGCATGCGCCCTTGCGGCGATTTCCGGCACCACGCCGCCGAATTCCGCATGCAGCGCCGTTTGCCCGTAAACAACCGAAGCAAGCACATCGCAATCCCGCACCACCGCTGCCGCCGTATCGTCGCAGCTGCTTTCAATGCCAAGGATCGTCAAAGAGCGTGTCATAGCGCTTCCGGTTGCGTGTTGCCCTGACGCAGGTAACACTGCCGGAACGCGCAAACAATGGTGCAGCATGACCGCAACGATGATCCTGACCCGCCCAGAGGCGCAGAGCGACAGCTTTGCGGGTGAGGTTCGCGCATGCTGGTCGGGCCCGCTGGAGGTGGTGATATCACCTTTGCTGCGGATCGTGCCGATGGCCCCCCGGATTGGTTCCGTTGACGCGGTGATCTTTACGTCGGCCAATGGGGTCGAAGCTGCTGAACGGCTGAATATTCCAAAGGGAGTCCCTGCTTGGTGTGTCGGCGAAAAGACCGGTGCCTTGGCACAAGGGGCCGGTTTTGTGCCGCATATCGGGCCGGGTGATGCGGATGGGTTGATTGCCAGCATTATTGCGGCACAGCCGAACGGCCGCCTTGTGCACCTGCGCGGCAAACATGCGCGGGGGGCGGTCAAGGACAGGTTGCGCGCGGCAGGGTTGGATTGTGCGGATTTCATTGCCTACGATCAGCAACCCCAGATGCTGAATAATGATGCAAAACGCGCCCTTGATGCGCAGGAACCGGTCATTTTTCCCCTGTTCTCCCCGCGAACAGCCACCATATTGCACCAGCAGGGCCCTTTTTCTGCGCCTGTGCACGTGATCGCACTAAGTCAGGCAGTAGCGGATGGATTTGGTGGGGGTTCAGCGCGGCAGGTAACGGTGGCAACGCGCCCTGATATGCCCGCAATGCTGACTGCAACGCTTGATGCGCTGCGTGCGCACTCTGGTCACAGGGCTTAGAGAGGCGCTTTGCTTGAGGGTCCTGCGGATGCAAGATAGTCTAAACCTGATCTGTCTATATGACGGGTGAGGCTCTGAAGGGATAAAAACGTGGCAAAACAGCCAGCAAAGGGTCGAAAGACACCAGCAGAACCAAAAAAAGCGGCAACTTCCGGCGAGGGACCGACCGAATCGGCTGTGGCACTTCAGCCCATGGTTGACGCGATTCCGCCTGAAGTGCATGCCAAGGCAGCGACATCCGTGCCGTCTGTGAAGCCTTCCGAAGCTGCGAAAGCGCCCCCAGCGGCCGACACGCCCGCAACCGTGGACAAGCCCAAAGCGTCGGAACCGCCAAAAGCTGCCGCGTCCACGCAACCAAAATCACAAGGTAACGGGTTTTTCCCGCTCGTGCTTGGCGGGCTTCTTGCCGGTGTGATCGGGTTTGCTGTCGCGTCGCTCACGACACCTGCTGCCGACACGACCCTTACTGACCAGATCAGCGCGCAAGCAACACAGATCAGTCTGCTGGAACAGCGCATTGATGCTGCGGCGCAGGTCGATCTCAGCGGTATTGAGGCCGCGCAGGCGGATCTGGTGGTGCAGCTGTCCGACATGCAGGCCCGGATTGATGAACTTGCGGCGCGCCCTGCAACGACCGTGATTTCCGAAGCTACTGGCGAAGGCGTTTCTGCTGAACTGGATGCGCTGCGCGCGCAGATCGCCGAGATGACGAATGCGGCGCAGACCGAGCTGGAAGAAGCGCGCGCGGCAGCGGCCTCGATCGAGGAGAATGCCGCTGCTGCTGCACGCAATGCTGCTGCACGCGCTGCATTGTCACGCGTCCAGACGGCACTTGAAAGCGGCGCACCCATTGGTGCCGCCCTTGGTGATCTTGAAGCCGCGACCACACAGAGTGCACCGACAGAATTGCTAGTGGTTCAGGACGGTGTACCGACCCTTGCCAGCCTGCAAGACCAGTTCCCCGATGTTGCACGTGCTGCGTTGGCAACGGCCCGCGCGGAAGGTGTCTCAGGTGAGGAAACAACAGGCTTTGGCGCGTTCTTGCGGAACCAGTTGGATGTGCGCTCGACCACGCCACAAGAAGGCAATACTGCCGATGCGATCCTGTCCCGTGCCGAGGCTGCTGTGCGCTCTGGCCGCCTGTCCGATGCTTTGGCCGAAATCAGTGCATTGCCCGAGGTTGTCCGCGCTGAAATGTCCGACTGGCTGGCGCAGGCCGAACAACGTGCCGACGCGATTGCCGCTGTCGATATCCTTTCCACATCCCTTTCAGATAACTAAAGGCGAACCCTATGCTTTGGTCACTCACAAAAATTATAGCGTTTGTCCTCCTTGTCACCGCGCTGACCTACGGCGGCACGCAGTTGATGGAAGTGGATGGTGGCACGACGGTTGATGTCGCCGGTCAGGAATTCAGGCTCAGCCCGCTTGAGATGGTTTTTGCCTTGGTTGCACTGGTTGTTGCGGTCTGGCTGGGGTTGAAGCTGCTGGCGCTTTTGGTGGCCACGTTCAAATTCCTGAATGGCGATGAGACCGCCATATCGCGTTACTTTGACCGCAACCGCGAGCGGAAGGGATATGAAGCACTGAGCGAGGGGATGATGGCGCTCGCCTCGGGTGAGGGGCATCTGGCCATGACCAAGGCGGCGCGGGCGGATAAATACCTCAAACAACCGCAGTTGACCAACCTTCTGACAGCGCAGGCCGCCGAAATGACAGGCGACCGAAAGACCGCAGAAGAGACGTACAAAAAGCTGCTCGCAGATGACAAAACCCGCTTTGTGGGTGTGCGTGGCATCATGAAACAAAAGCTGGCGGAAGGTGACACCGACACCGCGATGGCGCTTGCGCAAAAGGCCTTTGCGCTGAAGCCCAAGCATGAAGAAACGCAAGATGTCTTGCTGCGCCTGCAGGCCGAAAAATCGGACTGGGACGGTGCGCGCAAGACACTGGGTGCCAAATTGAAGTCCGGTAGCCTGCCGCGCGATGTGCACAAGCGCCGCGATGCGGTGCTGGCGCTATCGCAGGCGCGTGACATTCTGGACGAAGGCAAAACCATTGAAGCGCGCGAAGCCGCAATCGAGGCAAACCGCCTTTCGCCCGATCTGATCCCTGCTGCGATTATGGCGGCACGCGGATATATCGGTGAAGGCAACGCGCGCTATGCCACACGGGTGTTGACCAAAGCATGGAACGCACAACCGCATCCCGATATCGCGGCCGCCTTTGCAGAGATCGTTCCCGATGAGACATCTGAAGCGCGGATCAAACGGTTCACTTCTTTGACCAAGGCGACCGCTGACAATCCGGAAACCAAGATGCTGATGGCCGAGCTGCAAATCTCGGCCGAGGATTTCCCCGCCGCAAAACGCGCGCTTGGTGATCTGGTTGAAAAGCAGCCGACCGCGCGTGTTCTGACCCTGATGGCTGCAATCGAGCGTGGCGAAGGTGCCGACGATTCTGTGGTGCGCGGCTGGCTGACCAAAGCCTTGACGGCCCCGCGCGGTCCACAGTGGATTTGCGACAAATGCCAGCATATCCATGCAACATGGGGCCCAACGTGCGGCAACTGCGGTGCATTTGACACGCTTGCGTGGAAAACGCCGCCCATCAGCGAGGTCGCAATGCCTGCTGGCACCGAAATGTTGCCGCTGATCGTCGGGCGCGCCGCTGATGCGGCGCTGCCGTCCGGCCAGATTGTGGAAGAAGCCGAGATCGTCGCGGGTGAGCAGCCAAAATAGCCGATGCTCCGCCGATTGTCTGGGGGTTCAGGCGTGTTGGTCTTGCTGGATAGTATGTAATTTGCGGATCGTGACGGGAACGGCTTGCAAAATCGACCTGTCCACGGCAAATGGAAAAAACGGGTAGCGCCTATTCGCCTCAATAGCTCAGCTGGTAGAGCAGGTCCTTCGTAAGGACAAGGTCGGGGGTTCGAGTCCCTCTTGAGGCACCACAAACACGATAGACCCGTAAATTTCCGCCGCATATATTGCTGGCGTGACCGGGCGATGCGGTCACAGGGGCGAGGACCGTTCCTTTTTAGCCAAACGCCGCCATGCCGATGGCTCAGGCGGGGTTCGCGAACGAACCTTCCCAGTGTTCGCCCATCGCGACGATGCAGGACGTACCATTGGCGTAACTTTGCACAACGACCCAATCGCCATTCCGCGCAGTTACCCAGACTTCCAGCATGGTTTCCGGGTCGCGTAAACCCATGCCTTTGCGCTCGGCTCCGATGACCTGTTTCAGCGTCTCGGTCATACGCGCGGTATCATCACAGCTGACATCCGACATCTGCGCTTGCGCAGAAGCCGGAAGCGTGAGGCAGACGCAGAGAAGAAAGGTACGAAGGTTCATTATCCGAAAACCGGTTGCTCTGTGTTTGAACGTAACAGCTATATGACAGCCTGTGGATAAAAATATTCTGAATCCATTTTCTTTTGGCGTCGGCCCGCCGGAACAAAGCCATTGGCGCGGTGTCACAGAACTGTTGCGAAATTGTCAGGTAACTGAATCATAATCTTCACAGAGCTGTCGCGTCTGTTCCGTATCTGCCTCTCAAACACGGGGGCGACATGCTGCAAATCGATACGTTAACCAAGCGCTTCGGAGACAAGACGGCTGTGGATGCAGCCAATATCTCCGTCAACAAACCCGCAATGATCGGGATCATTGGCCGGTCCGGCGCGGGCAAATCCACGCTGTTGCGGATGGTGAATCGCCTGAGCGATGCGACCTCTGGCACCATTACCTTCGAGGGTGAGGATATTACGGGCCTTCGCGGCGCTGCCAAGCGCGACTGGCAATCGCGATGCGCGATGATCTTCCAGCAGTTCAACCTCGTGCCGCGCATGGATGTGGTCTCGAATGTTCTGCACGGGACACTGAACAAACGGTCAACCTTTGCGACGATGTTCAACCTCTATCCGCAGGCCGATATCCACAAGGCGATTGAGATACTTGACCGTCTGGGCATTGCCGAACAGGCGCCGAAACGTGCCGAGGCTTTGTCAGGTGGTCAGCAGCAGCGCGTCGCGATTGCCCGCGCCCTGATGCAAGACCCCAAGATCATTCTGGCGGATGAACCGATTGCCTCCCTTGATCCCATGAACGCGCAGGTGGTGATGCAATCACTGCGTACCATTCACGAGGAAGACGGTCGTATGGTGATCGCCAACCTCCATACGCTTGATACCGCGCGTCGTTACTGTGACCGCGTGATCGGCATGCGCGACGGCCGGATCGTTTTTGATGGCACGCCTGCGCAACTGACCACCGGCGTCGCGCGCGATATCTATGGGGCGGGTGCAGATTTTTCCGAGGCTGCCACCTCTACCGAAATCGAAACACTGGACAGGCCAGAAGTCCGCGAAGCAGAGGTCTACGCCTGAGCCAGTTCACCCCGCGTGATCGGCGCGGGCCACCTTCATCAAACCCAATGGAGAAAACGATGAAAAAGACCCTCGCAATGGCGCTTGTCGCCACCACAGCTCTTAGCAATGGCGCATTCGCTCAGGAAATCACCGAATTCCGCATCGGTATTCTTGGCGGTGAAAACGCACAGGACCGCATGAACAGCTATCAGTGCCTGGCTGACTACACGACCGAAGCGCTGGGCGTGGAAACAAAGCTGTTTGCGCCTGCTGACTATAACGGCGTGATCCAGGGCCTGCTGGGCGGCACCATCGATATGGCATGGTTGGGCGCATCTGCCTATGCCGCGACATACCTGCAAGACCCCAATGTCGTAGAGCCTGTGCTGATCAAAGTGAACGTTGACGGCTCTGTCGGCTATCATTCGATCGGTTTTGCCCGTGTCGACAGCGGTGTGACATCGCTTGACGATATGGAAGGCAAAGTCTTTGGCTTTGGTGATCCGAACTCGACATCCGGCTATCTGATCCCGTCCATCGAGATCCCGCAGTACAAAGACGGAATCACAATGGAAACCGGCGCGTATTTTGGCGAAGTACGTTTCACCGGTGGCCACGAACAGACCATTGTTGCCGTGAACAACGGTGATATCGACGCTGGTGTGACCTGGGCCGACGGCCAGGGCAACTGGGAAGACGGCTATAACTCCGGCGCACTGCGCAAGGCGGTTGATGCAGGTCTGGTTGATATGAACGAGATGGTCGAGATCTGGAAATCGAACGTCATCCCCGAGGGCCCTGTCGTTTTGCGCACAGCACTTCCGGACGATGTAAAGGCAACAATGACAGCACTGGTCGACGGCCTGCACGAGCGTGACGCTGACTGCGCCTACGGTGTTGCTGCCGGCGACACACTCGGCTTCCAGCCAGTGACCCATGCGATGTACGAAAGCATCGTTGCCGCCCGTCAGGCCGTGATTGGCAACTAAGTTATTTTCATGACGCATCCGGTAGCCCCCATGGGCTGCCGGTATTTCTTTGCCCGGGGGTTGGAATGACAGGTATATCGCTCAGCAGCGCGGCGCCGACCGTGGATAACATACAATCCGCTTATATGGCGCAGGTACACCGCCGCAGGCTCTACGGTGGTTTGACGCTGCTTATCTTTGTCATCCTGATGGTATCGGGCTTTACCGTTGCTGATGACCGCAACGCGGGCGGTTTCTGGGAAGGCTTGCACCAGATTGGTGACTATCCCGCTGATGTTCTGTCAGAGGCATGGGAAAAGCGCGCGGACCTTCCCGCCCTGATGGTGAAGTATTTTCCGGCTTTGGTGGAAACCATCAATATCGCTGCGGTCTCGACCTTGATCGGCGCAATCGGTGGTCTGTTCCTGTCGCTGCTTGGCACCCGTGGTCTTGCCAAATGGCCTCGTCTGATCCCGCTGTTCCGCCGGATCTCGGACGTGATGCGTGCAGTGCCCGAAATCGTTATCGCGCTGGTGCTGATCTTCGTCCTTGGCGGTGGCCCTGTCCCCGCAATGATCGCGATTGCCATCCATACCGCTGGCGCCTTGGCCAAGCTGTTTTCCGAAGTGTCCGAGAACACCGATCTGAAAGCCGTTGAAGGGCTGACCTCTACCGGCGCCACATGGTCACAGAAGATGCTTTTGGGGGTGCTGCCGCAGGTCGCACCGAACTATGTCAGCTACACATTGCTGCGGTTTGAAATCAACATCCGCGCCTCGGCCATCCTTGGTTTCGTCGGTGCGGGCGGTCTGGGCTACGAGCTGCGCAATTCCATGGCTTGGGGGCCCGGCCGCTTTGACGAGGCCGCCGCGATCTTCATTCTGCTGTTCGGCACCATCGTGTTCTTCGATCAGGTCTCAAGCCGCTACCGCAACCGTTTGACCGAAGGGCAAGGCCAATGACCACCATTGAACTGCACGACACCAAATTGGCGGCTGAGAAGCTATTTCAGCGCAAGCGCATCATCGGCTTTGGTATCCCTGCGGTCATCGCGGTTTACCTGACCTATATCTTCTTTGCCTTTGATCTGCCCGGCCTCGCGGAACGCGCAAATCTTGATAATGCGGTCACACTTGCCTCGGACAGCTGGTCCCACAAGGTCCATGTCACCCGCGATAACCGCTCGGGTGAGATTACCTACGCCGTAGAGGGCGAACGCAAGGGCACCTATCTCGATGGTATGCGCCCCGCGTGGGTCAGTGGCGACGACGTGACCACCATTGATTTGGGGGGTGACCACGTTGTCCGCTACCTGCCGGACAACCGGACCGAAATCGACATTCCGGGCTTCCCGTTGATTACGGCGCAGGCCGAAGGGCGCATTGTCACAACCAACCTGCCTGATGATCTGCCGGACTGGATCTCCGCCACCGATCGCCGTGTCGGGATCACGACACCCGAAGGCCGCATAACGCTGACGGGCGCACGGACCGAAGTGTTCAACTACTTCCCCGGATGGGAGCTGTTCTGGTTCACACTGGACAGCCCCTATCACGGGCAGAGCTTGGGCACGATCCTGTTCGGAGAGCAACTGGACCCTGTCCGCGGAAACATCGCGGGTGCTGTCTCGGACTGGTGGAACAACGCCATGTGGCGTCACAAGGATGTGGCATGGGCCATTGGCGAGACAGTTCTGATGGCCTTCCTTGGCACCATGGGTGGTGCGATCATCGCGCTGCCACTGGCTTTTCTTGCGGCCAAGCGCTTTTCTCCGGTGATGCTGCTGCGCGCGGCGACCCGCCGTCTGTTCGATTTCGTGCGCGGCGTGGATGCGCTTATCTGGACGGTGGTTCTGGCCCGCGCCTTTGGTCCCGGCCCTTTGACGGGCGCATTGGCGATCCTCATCACCGACACCGGCACATTCGGCAAGATCTTCTCCGAAGCGCTGGAAAACGTGGACCAGAAACAGATCGAGGGCGTCTCTTCGACAGGGGCAAAGCCGCTGCAACGGAATCGCTTTGGTGTAATCCCGCAGGTGGTCCCGGTGCTCTTGGCGCAAATCCTGTATTTCCTTGAATCCAACACGCGTTCTGCGACCATTATCGGCGCAATTACGGGCGGTGGTATCGGTTTGATGCTGACGCAGGCCATCCAGACCCAGAAGGATTGGGAAGAGGTTGCCTATTACATCATCCTGATCATCGCTATGGTGATGTTCATGGATTGGTTCTCGGGCTGGCTACGCGGTAAACTGATCGGGCGCAAAGACTGATGCCGCGTCTTTCCGCCACTGCCCCTTTCATCCATCCCGAATGCGAGATCACCGAAAGCACATTCGGCGCTTTTGTCGAGATCGGCAAAGGCAGCCGCATCGCGCATACGGTTTTCGGCGACTACAGTTATTGTGATCGCTATGCCGATATTGCGAACGCTGAGATTGGCAAATTCGCCAATATAGCGGCCTTTGCCCGGATCGGTGCCACTGATCATCCGCTGCATACCGCCGCCTGCCACCACTTTCTGTATCGCTCCGCCGACTACTGGGATGACGCCGTCAATGACGACGCGTTTTTTGCGCATCGTAAATCCCGCATCGCAAAGATCGGGCATGATACGTGGATCGGCGCGGGTGCGCTGATCAAACCCGAGGTGATGCTAGGCCATGGTGCCGTCGTGGCGGCGGGTGCCGTTGTGACGAAAGATGTCGCACCCTACACCATTGTCGCGGGGACGCCTGCCAAAACCCTACGCCTGCGCCAGCCGCGCGACATTGCAGAGCGTCTGATCGCGCTGGCATGGTGGGACTGGCCGCACGACACGCTGCGCGATGCGTTGCCGGACTTTCGCATGATGACGGCAGCGGCATTTCTGGAAAAATACGGCGGTTAGCAAAGCGGTTGGCTTAGGTGTCTTGCGGCCGCAAGAATCCAACAGTGATTGCTGACAGCGCAACCATCGCGGCCGCTGTTCCAAGCATCAGAACCAGTCCGCCGAGCTGATAGGTGACCCCTGAAAGCAGCGTGCCCGCCAGCCGTCCAGCGGCGTTGGCCATATAGTAAAATCCAACATCCATCGTGACCCGCTCTGCTTTGGTGAAGGTCAGGATCAGATAGGAATGCAGGGACGAGTTCACCGCAAAGATGGCACCAAAAGCCAGCAACCCCAAAATCAATGTCAGTGTCAGCCACATCTGCGGCCCCTGCGCAAACATCGCGGCCACTGTCAAAGCCGCCGGAACAATCGCAAGCGCCCACGCCCAGCCGCGCGCGGCAGTGATCAGCTCTGCCTCGGGGCGGCTCTTTGCGCGCAGGATGCGCGGCGCGTTGGCCTGCACCAACCCATAAAGGATAATCCACCCTGCCATGAAGGTACCGATCAGAAAGAATGCAGCGCGGTTCCCCTCGGTCGTGCCATCCGACAGGACCGCATAAAAATGGATCGGTATGCCGACCACAAACCAGACGTCGCGCGCGCCGAACAGGAACACCCGCGCCGCACTGAGCAGATTTACATTGCGCGACTTGGAAAACACCTCGGAAAACTTTGTCCCCTTACGGCCCTTTGGCAAACCCGCTGGCATGGCGATCAGGACGGCCAGCAGGATGATGGCAAGGATCATAGCCATGCCAAGCACCGCCCAAACGAAACCGAAGGTCGCCAGCAAGGCTGCACCCAATAGAAAGCCCAGACCCTTGACCATGTTCTTGGAGCCCGTCAGCAGGGCCACCCAGCGGAAAAGTCCGCCATCTTCGGATGGTGCCAAGAGCTTGACCGCTGACTTCGACGACATTTTGGCAAGGTCCTTGGCGATCCCGCTCGCGCCCTGCACCAGCATGACGAAAACGACGGATGCCCCCACCGCCCATGACGGATCAAGCTGGGACAGAGCAAGCAGGGCCACCACTTGCAGGCCAAGGCCTGCATAAAGCGTCGATGTCAGCCCGAAGCGTGCCGCAATCCAGCCTGCGCAGAGGTTGGTGACAACGCCTGCAATCTCGTAAAGTACAAAAAGATAGGCCAGTTGAACGGGCGAGAAGCCGAGCGTGTGAAAGTGCAAAAGCACCAGCATACGCAGCGCGCCATCGGTCAGCATGAACGCCCAATAGGCCGCCGTGACAGCAATGTAAGCGGACAGGCCCTCGGGCCGCGCAGAAGGTCGGGTCACAGGCTGCGACCAACCATGAGGGCCACGTCAGCCAAGCGGTGGGCATAACCCATTTCGTTGTCATACCACGCGTAGATTTTCACCTGTGTGCCGTTGATGACCATGGTTGAAAGCGCATCGACGATGCTTGATCGTTCGTCATTGGTATAATCGCTCGACACCAGCGGGCGCTCTTCATAGCCCAGAATACCTTTCAACGGCCCTTCTGAAGCAGCTTTGAACAGCGCGTTGACCTCTTCGGCGGTTGTTGCCTGCTCTACTTCGAACACGCAATCTGTCAGTGACGCGTTCAGCAAAGGCACGCGGACGGCATGACCGTTCAGTCGGCCTTTCAGTTCAGGGTAAATCAATGTGATGGCGGTCGCGCTGCCGGTCGTGGTCGGGATCAGGGAATTCAGCGCAGAACGGGCGCGCCGCAGATCTTTGGCGGGGCGATCCACGATTGTCTGTGTGTTTGTGACATCATGGATTGTCGTGATGGACCCGTGTTTGATTGTCAGGTTCTCGTGGATAACCTTGACGACAGGCGCAAGGCAGTTTGTGGTACAACTGGCGGCGGTCACGATGTGATGACGGTTCGGTTCATAGATGTCGTGGTTGACGCCAAAGACGATATTGGCCGCATCTCCATCCTTGACGGGAGCCGAAACGACGACCTTCTTCACCCCGGCATCAAAGTAAGGGGCGATCTTCGCTTCGGTCTTGAATACGCCTGTGCAGTCAATGACAACATCCACGCCATCAAGCGGCAAATCCGCGATGTCGCGCGTGCCGACGAATGGCAACCGCACCCCGTCAATTGTGACACTGTCCGCATCATAGGCGAAATCAGCCTTCCAGCGGCCATGAACAGTGTCGAATTCAAACAGATGCGCATGCATTTCGGGATTGCCGACCGCATCATTGATCCACGCGATGTTTGCCCCCTGTTCCAGTAATGGTTTCAGGGCAAGCTTGCCGATACGGCCAAGGCCGTTGATGGCGTAGACAGTCATGTGGAGGGTCCTTCTTGAATTGATCGGCCAATCTCGTCGACAGCCTTTTGCAATGACATACGGTCAAGAGACGAAAGCGGCAGGGCGGTAAACGCGTTCATCCGATTGCGGAGCGCGCCATAGGTTTGGTGGAAAGCAAGGCTTTTCTCTGCATCCGACCCCTCAACCTTGACCGGATCAGGAAGCCCCCAATGTGCGCTGATCGGTTGGCCCTGCCATGCGGGGCAGTCCTCGTTTGCGGCTTGATTGCAAACGGTGAACACAAAGTCGAACCGGGGGCTGTTATCGGCTTGGAACTCGGCGATGTTCTTTGCGCGCAAAAGGGCGGTGTCATGCCCCTTCTGTTCCAATACCGCGAGTGCAAAGGGGTTCAGGTCCGAGCGGGGCTTGGTGCCTGCCGAATAGGCTACAAAGCGATCATCGGCCAGATCGCGCAGGATCGTTTCTGCCAAGATGGATCGCGCAGAGTTGCCGGTACAGATGAACAGGACATTGTACTTGCGATCAATGATATGAGTGTTTTTGTCTTCTGCCGCATAGGCGTTGGGTGCGCAGATTTCGGGCCGACCCCTGCAACATTCGTGCAGAAGGTAATCAATCGTTTCGCGCGCAGCGTCCATGTTGATGGAATAACGCAAGGACGTGCCAACACGTTCCTGGTTGATCAGACCTGCCTGCATGAGGGCATTGACGTAGCTGGAAAGCGTGTTCGGCTTCAGCCCAAGCGCCTGTGCGAGTTCGGTGGCGGGAATGCGGTCAGGGTACCGCCGCATCAGGAGCCGAAACAAAGCGAGCCGCTGCGGATGACCAAGTGTAGAGAGGCGGTTGGGAATCAATATATCCATATTTCATGTATATCTGAAATACGGGGTCTAAAAAGTGAAGGTTTTGTAACAGTCTCATGGGACCCGACCCTAGGTCTCGAGCGTCAGTGTCACCCGGTCCCCGACAAACCATGTGCGGCCATACTCAACAGGTTGCCCCAGCTGGCCTGTATTCACACCGGACGACCGTAAGAGCGGGTCGCCCTCAGTGACTTGCAGATGCAGCGCTTGGGTGGCCGTGGCGCGCACCGCTGTCAGACGGGTTGATGCACGCGTGTAATCGGCGATGCCTGCCACACGCAGCGCTTCTGTCACGCTACTTGTGCCGCGCAATGCGTCGGTGATGCCCGCGATCCGATCCAATGGAAACAGGCTTTCAAAGATGGCAATCGGCTGGCCATCCGCCAACGAAAGCCCGTGATAGGCGCAGAGGGGTGCGCCGGTCGCGATTTGCAGCGCTTTGGCTTCGCCTTCCGTCGCGGCGCGTTCATCCAACGTCAGAATGCGTTTTTCCGGCCTGCGGCCCGCAGCGATCAGATTTTCATGAAACCGGACGCGGCTGCCGATGGGGTAATCTGTAGGTGTTGCGGCGACATAAGCCCCTGCACCGCGACGGGTCCGGACCAGTCCGTCATCCACCAAGGCCGCAATCCCGTGCCTGACCGTGTGGCGGTTGACGCCGAAACGGTCTGCCAGTGCGGCTTCGGTCGGGAGTTTGTCACCCGGACTATAGCGTCCTTCGGCCAAATCGATGCGCAGAGCATCAGCGATGGCCTTCCAGATCGGGGTTTTACCTGAACTGTCACGCAAATTTCACAAAACTCCTCTGTCGCGAGACCACAAATGTGGTAAGATATGTATAGTTGTATAGTAAATGGAAAAGTTGTCGAGATGAAAGACACTTCAGATCAAAGCAATTTCCGCAAAGCGTGGATGAGCCTGCTTGCCAAAGCGCCGGAGGGCCGCGCCGCCGCCTTGCTGGATGGGGCCATGGCGCGCCCGGCTTTCACGTGGCTGCGTGCGCCGGAAATCGGCAGCACCATGGTCCGTGCCCGCGCGGGGGCTACGGGTGCGCCTTTTAATCTGGGCGAAATGACAGTGACCCGCTGCGCATTGACCCTGGACACCGGAGAGGTCGGGCACGCCTATATTCAAGGGCGGCGCAAAGAAGATGCACAAACAGCTGCTTTGATTGACGCGCTGATGCAAACGGAAGTGTCGCAAGAGCTTCGGACATCAGTGCTTGAACCGCTGGAGGCCGAAATGACCACGGCCAAGGCTGCGCGCGCGGCCAAGGCTGCTGCGACAAAGGTTGATTTCTTCACAATGGTCCGGGGAGAAGATTGATGCAGGCCGATACTCTTTCCGGCGGATTTGCGGACCCGTCTATCGGTTCATCCCACGCCTTCCGCGCCGTGATGGAGGCAATGGCACGTCCAGGGACAGTGCATGGGATCTCAGGTGCCGTGCCCCCCGCACCGCTCTCGCCAGCGGCAGGCACCGTTTTGCTGACGCTCTGCGACACTGAAACGCCGGTCTATCTGGCGGGCGCTGCCGATTGCGAAGCGGTGCGCGTCTGGCTGGCCTTTCACACGGGTGCCCCTTTGGTGGGACCGGCGGAATGTATGTTCGCTGTCGGCACGTGGGACGCGGTTGTGCCGCTGTCGTCCTATCCCGTCGGTACATCCCAATACCCCGACCGATCCGCCACATTGATTGTGGAACGCCCCGACCTTTGCGCCACAGGCGCGGCCCTGACCGGCCCCGGTATCAAGGATCAGGCGGCACTTTCCCTGCCAGAGGTTGCTGCCTTCCATTCCAACCGCGCGCTGTTTCCGCTCGGGCTGGATTTCCTCTTCACCAGTGGAGACTGCGTCGCAGCACTCCCAAGAACGACAAAGGTGTCCTGATGTATGTCGCAGTCAAAGGCGGTGAACGGGCAATCGAGAACGCCCATGCATGGCTTGCCGAGGAACGCCGCGGCAACACGGATATTGCCGAACTCGGCATCGCGCAGATCCGCGAACAGCTCAGCCTTGCCGTTAATCGCGTCATGGCCGAAGGTTCGCTTTACGATCCTGATCTGGCGGCGTTGGCGATCAAACAGGCCCGCGGGGACTTGATAGAGGCGATCTTTCTGATCCGCGCTTACCGGACCACGTTGCCCCGTTTTGGGGCGTCTGAACCCGTAGATACCGGTGCGATGGCCTGCGACCGGCGAATCTCGGCCACTTTCAAGGACCTGCCGGGCGGGCAGGTGCTGGGGCCAACCTTTGACTACACGCACCGTTTGCTGGATTTCAAACTGGCTGCGGACGGTGACGTGCCAGAAGCGCCCGCGCGTGCGGCGGAGACGGGCGATGTGCCGCATGTAACGGGGTTCTTGAACCGCGAAGGGCTGATTGAAGAGGCCCGCCATGATGACACACCCCCGCGCGACCTGACCCGCGAACCGCTGGAAATGCCAGCAGACCGGCCCTTGCGCCTTCAGGCGCTTACCCGCGCGGATGAGGGTTTTACCCTTGGCCTCGCCTATTCAACGCAACGCGGGTACGGGCGCAATCACGCCTTTGTGGGCGAGTTGCGCATCGGGGCGGTGCCTGTGGAAATGGACATTCCCGAACTGGGCTTTGCCATCGAGATCGGCGAAGTGACCTTGACTGAATGCGAGACCGTGAACCAGTTCACCGGTTCCAAAACCGAACCACCGCAATTCACGCGCGGCTATGGACTGGTGTTTGGCCAGACCGAGCGCAAGGCGATTTCAATGGCCCTGGTTGACCGCGCCTTGCGGTGGGAAGAATTGGGCGAGGATAACGTGGGCGCCCCCGCGCAGGATGCGGAATTCGTGCTTTATCACGCCGACAACATTCAGGCGACGGGATTTCTGGAGCATATCAAACTGCCCCACTACGTTGATTTCCAGTCCGAACTGGAACTGGTGCGCAAGCTGCGCCGCGAAGCAGGTGTTGATCAAGTGCAGGAGGCTGCGGAATGAACGCGTACAACTTTGCCTATCTGGACGAACAGACCAAGCGGATGATCCGTCGCGCGCTCCTCAAGGGGCTTGCCATTCCGGGCTATCAGGTGCCTTTTGCCAGCCGCGAAATGCCGATGCCCTATGGTTGGGGCACTGGCGGTGTGCAGGTGTCTGCGGCGGTTCTGACCCCCGAAGACACCTTCAAGGTCATTGACCAAGGGGCCGATGACACCACAAACGCGGTGTCGATCCGGACGTTCTTTCAGCGCACCGCAGGTGTTGCGACGACCACCGTCACACACGACGCCACTGTGATCCAGACCCGTCACCGTATCCCCGAAGAGGCGCTGGGCGAAGGCCAGATCCTTGTCTATCAGGTCCCGATCCCCGAACCGCTGCGTTTTCTGGAGCCGCGCGAAAGTGAAACGCGCAAGATGCATAGCCTTGAGGAATACGGGCTGATGCATGTGAAGCTTTATGAGGACATCAGCCGTCACGGGCATATCGCGACCTCTTATGCCTATCCGGTCAAGGTCGAAGGGCGCTATGTCATGGACCCGTCACCCATTCCGAAATTCGATAACCCCAAACTGGGCGATATGGCCGCGATCCAGCTTTTTGGTGCGGGGCGCGAACAACGCATCTATGCCCTGCCGCCCTATACCCAGGTTGTCAGCCTTGATTTTGAGGATCACCCTTTCGAGGCGACAAAGGCCGATCATCCTTGCGGGATGTGTGGCGCGCAGGACAGCTATCTGGATGAGCTCATTATTGATGACGCAGGCGGGCGGATGTTCGTGTGCTCGGATACCGACTATTGCGAGGCGCGTCAGGCGGCGGGCCACAAAGGAAAGGACGCGGCATGACACCTTTGCTTTCTGTTCAGGGCATGACCAAACGATACGGTGCCCATATCGGGTGCGCCGATGTTTCCTTTGACCTTTACCCGGGCGAGGTCATGGGAATTGTGGGTGAAAGCGGGTCGGGCAAGTCCACCCTGCTCAATTGTATGGCAGGGCATCTTCGCCCTGATGCGGGGCAGGTCGTCTTCGACACCCGTACCGATGGTCCGCGCGATACAGTCACGATGTCCGAACCTGAACGCCGGATGCTCGGGCGCACCGATTGGGCCTTTGTCCATCAGCACGCGCGCGACGGGCTGCGCATGGGTGTCAGTGCGGGAGGCAATGTCGGCGAACGGCTGATGGCTGTGGGTGAGCGGCACTATGGCGACATCCGTGACAAGGCCACCGACTGGCTGGGGCGGGTTGAGATTGACGCCGCGCGCATTGACGATCGTCCGACGACCTTCTCGGGCGGGATGCAGCAACGCCTGCAAATCGCCCGCAATCTTGTGACCGGGCCGCGTCTGGTGTTCATGGATGAACCCACGGGCGGGCTTGATGTGTCAGTGCAGGCCCGTTTGCTTGATCTGCTGCGCGGTCTGGTGCGCGATATGGGATTGTCCGCGATTATCGTGACCCACGATCTCGCGGTGGTGCGTCTGCTCGCGGATCGTCTGATGGTCATGAAAAACGGCCGCGTCGTCGAAGCGGGCCTGACCGATCAGGTGCTGGACGATCCGCAGCATGCCTATAGCCAACTTCTTGTCAGCTCCGTTTTGCAGGTATGACCCATGATTGAACTTACCAACGTCTCAAAAACCTTTACCCTGCATAATCAGGGCAGTGCGGTCATCGAGGTGATCAATGATGTGTCTTTCGCCGTTGCCGCAGGCGAGTGTGTGGCGCTGACAGGGGCATCAGGCGCGGGCAAGTCCACGCTGATGCGGATGATCTATGGCAACTACCTGACACAGGCGGGCCAGATCCGCATTGGCGATATCGATCTGGTTCAGGCCGAACCACGGCAGGTAATCGCGGTGCGCCGCGAAGTCCTCGGTTACGTCAGCCAGTTCCTGCGGGTCGTGCCGCGTGTGCCCACACTTGATGTGGTCGCCGAACCGCTCCGGACGTTGGGCGTTTCCGCAGAAATGTCACAAGCCCGCGCCAAGGCATTGCTGGGCCAGTTGAACATCCCTGAACGTCTGTGGTCGCTGTCGCCCACCACCTTTTCGGGGGGCGAGCAACAGCGCGTGAATATCGCGCGCGGCTTTGCCCATGCCTATCCTGCGATGCTGCTGGATGAACCGACCGCCAGCTTGGATGCCAAGAATCGCGAAGTGGTGCTGTCCTTGATCGAAGAGGCCAAGGCGCGGGGCGCTGCCATCATCGGGATTTTCCATGATGAGGCCGCTCGCGACCGCGTCTGTGACCGCGAGATCGACGTCAGCCGCTTTACGCCAAAGGTTGCCGCATGACCCGAGGACGCCTCATAGCTGTTGTCGGTCCTTCGGGCGTCGGCAAGGACAGCGTGATGGCGGGCCTTTGCGCGGCAATGCCGCGATTGCATCTGGTGCGCCGCGTCATCACCCGTGCGCCCGCGCTTGGCGGTGAGGATTATGATGCGGTGCCAGTGCCGCAATTCGGGAAATTGGTCGAAAACGGTGCTTTTGCAGTGCATTGGAGCGCGCATGGGCTGCGCTATGGCATCCCGGTCACTGTCACGGACCAATTGAACGATGGCACTGATTGCCTTGTCAATTTTTCCCGCAAGGCGCTGGCTGAAGCGGCAGAGACATTCCCGCATTTTGTGGTTCTCAACATCAGCGCAACCCCGCAAACGCTCGCGCTTCGGCTGTCTGCGCGGGGGCGTGAGACCGAGGAAGAAATCGTCCAACGCCTTGCGCAGGCGGACAAGCCGTTGCCAGCGGGTCTTCATGTAATCCACCTTACCAATGATGGCCCGCTGTCCCGGACCGTTGCCCGCGCGGTAGCGCTCCTTCAGCCGGCAAGTGTATAGCGATGGAGCATCTCAAAGTGTCCATCTTCCCGCTCACCACACAATGCGATCTGGTCAAGAATGAACGGCGCAGGCAGGGCGGGCAAGACCTTCCGCACAGTGTCGGACCACGCGGTAATTTCTGGCTCGGGCAATTGCCCCGAAAGTGTCAGGTGAAAGCGGAATTCCTCCATCACATAGGGATAGCCCCATTGCGCCAGCAAGGCATCCTGCCGCGCTGTAAGGCCGGATTTACGACGGCGCGCCAACTCGGTATCGCTGGCAGGTGCGCGAAAACCGTCAAGCGCGCTGACGCAGGCCGTTGCCACGCGCTGCAAGGCTTCTGTGTCACCGTAGGGTGTCAGGGCCAGAAACCGACCCAGCGTGGTCAGCGCCAAACCATCGCAGATCGCAGGTGCAAGCGACGCCGCCAGTTCAGCGACCGCCTTTTCAAGCGCTGCGACGGTCCGGCCGTCCCTGAGCTTGAAGGGCGGCTTCAATGTGCCATGAAAGCCGTATTTGCGCGGTGTCATTGTAATGTCATGCAGATCGGGCAAGTCGGGCTGACGCGCCGGTTGCCCGTGCACAACATCCCATCCAAGCCACGATGCCCCGAAACCGGCCAAAGGTCCCGCAGGCGGCACGTAATAAACTGCAAATCGAGAGTATGACATGAATTCCCCTTTTCCTACGGCCTCTTTGACAAAGGCTTGTGACACGGATGTGTCAAGCAACCTGTGTCTTGCAAATGCGCAGCTTGTCTTGGCGGATCAGGTGATCACCGGATCGGTGACAATCGAACAGGGGATCATCTGTGATATTTCCGAAGGAGATCATATTCCCGCAGGCGCCCTTGATTGTGCCGGAGATTTGGTGATTGCGGGGCTTGTCGAACTGCATACCGACAATGTCGAGCGCCATATCGAACCGCGCCCCGCGGTGGACTGGCCGCATCTGCCCGCGCTGATCGCCCATGATGCCGAACTGGCGTCTACGGGCATCACAACGGTGTTTGATGCGCTGCGCGTGGGCTCGATCCATAGCGGCAAGGCGCGCTATAGTGATTATGCCCGCAAGCTGGCGAACGAGCTTTTGGCCGCGCGTGCGGCAGGGTTCTTCAAGATCAGCCATTTCCTTCATCTGCGCGCCGAGATCTGTTCGGAAACGCTGCTTGAGGAACTTGCGGCTTTTAGACCCGAAGACCGTGTCGGGATCGTCAGCCTGATGGACCATACGCCGGGCCAGCGCCAGTTTCGTGACCTGACAGTCTTGAAAACCTATGTCGGCAAGAAACGCGGTCTGAATGACGCAGAATTTGACGCCCATGTTGCGAACCTGTTGGACCTGCAAGACCGTTTTGGCGCCAAGCACGAAACCGGCGCTGTCACAGAAGCGATGCGCCTTGGTGCGGTGCTTGCCAGCCATGATGATACTACGGCCGACCACGTTGGCACATCTGCGGGCAACGGCGTGGGTTTTGCCGAGTTCCCCACAACGCGCGAGGCTGCCGCGGCATGTCGCACGCACGGGATTGCGGTGATGATGGGCGCACCCAACCTTATCCGTGGCGGGTCACATTCTGGCAACGTCGCTGCCGAAGAGCTGGCGAAAGCCGGCCTTCTTGACATCGTGTCATCAGACTACGTGCCTTCGGCGCTGCTTTTGTCCGCCTTCCGCCTTGCAGATATCTGGGATGATCTGCCACGCGCCATTGCGACCGTGACGACCAACCCTGCCAAGGCTGTGCGGTTACAGGATCGTGGTGCCTTGAAGACAGGTTTGCGCGGTGATGTCTTGCGGGTGCGCAAAATCGGCCAAACGCCACTGCTGCGGGGCGTGTGGAGCCAGGGCAACAAGGTTGCATGACCCTGCTGCGCATTGATCGTGACTATCTGCCCGCAATCGGGTTGGGGATCACACAAATCACTGGCTACGGCACATTGATGTACGCCTATGCTGTGCTGCTGCCTGAAATGGCCAAGGACCTTGGGCTGACCCTCTCTGAGGTTTTTGGTGTCCTGTCACTGGGTCTGTTTTTTGGTGGGCTGGTCTCGCCTGTGGCTGGCAAACTAGTCGACCATTTCGGCGGGCGTTGGGTGATGACACTTGGGACAATTGTTGCCTGTCTGGCAGTGATGGCAATGAGCCAGGTGGAAAGCCGGATCGGGCTGTTCATTCTGATATTGCTGGCCGAAGGGGCAGGCATGTTCGTCCTCTATAACGTGGCTTTTGCAAGCGTGGCACGGTTGGAGCTGCGCATCCCACCACAGCGCTCGATTTCGGTAATCACCCTGTTTGGTGGTGTGGCGTCCACGATTTACTGGCCGCTGACACTGGCGCTGTTCAATCGCTATGGATGGGAAACAACGTGGCTCATCCTGGGGTTCAGTGCCTTGCTGATCTGCGCTCCAATCCATTTCTTCGTTTTGCGCGGCCGCGAACGCGCGGCAGACGCCCCCAAGCCGGACAACGCACCGGACTGGCCCGAATTGGCCGGGCGGTTGCGCAGACAGGCCATGCTTTGGATGGTCGTATCATTTATCTTTTCGGGCTACCTGATGGGTGCCGTGATGACGCTTTGGGTGACCAACGTGCAGGATCTGGGACATACGGCTGCCATGGCTGCTCTCGCAGGTGCGGTGATTGGACCGTTCAAGACGGTAGGCCGGTTTTTCGAGATGCTGGTCAGTCAGAATATGTACCCGCTGGTCACCTACGCGCTTAGCCTCGGGCTAATGTTTTCCGGCTTTGTTGTCCTGTTGACGCTTGGCTTTACCCTGCCGGGGCTTCTGCTGGCTGCTGCACTTTACGGGATGGGTGACGGGATCAAGACGATTGCCCGCGGCACGCTGCCCTTGGCGTTGTTCGGTGCCAAAGGATATGGTGCGCGGCTTGGTTGGATTTCTTTTGTACAAATGGGGATCAACGCCTCTGCGCCCTTTGCTTTTGCATGGGCGACGCAGACCTACGGGGGGTGGTGGTCTTTCGCCGTCATGGCGCTGTGCCTTTGCTGTGCGATGGTCACCTACAAGTTTATTCCTGATCCGAGGGCACGCAGAAATGACCCCGGTCAAGATCGGTGCCTGCCTCGCAATCCCTGAGACCCCTGTCCGCCGGAATTGACAGAACGCACAGAAATCACATCTCTGGCAAAGCGGTATTACATCGTCTATGTTGATAAAACTCTTGCAAATGGATGATAAAATGACTGTGACACCTGATCCAAAGCGCCGCATTGTTTCATCGCGTCACCTTGCCGAAGGCGCGGGCTGGGAAGCGTCCGAGGTCGAGTATGGCATGATTATCGCCTATAATGCTTTCTCGCGCTGGATGACGCGCTGCATGTCGGCGGCGGGGAATACGGATCTGACGCCGCTGGAGATTCTGGTGTTGCACAATACCAACCACCGTGGGCGGGACAAAAGGCTGACAGATATCTGTTTTCTGCTCAACATCGAAGACACGCATACCGTCAACTATGCTTTGCGCAAACTGATGAAGATGGAGCTTTTGTCATCCGAAAAACGCGGCAAGGAAGTGTTTTACAGCACTTCCCCACTGGGGGCAGAGCTTTGTGAGGCCTACCGGCAGGTGCGCACCCGTTGCTTTCTTGACGGGTTGTCCCATCTGGATATGACCGGGGATCAGATGAGGGCCATGGCGGCCAGCCTGCGTGCCCTGTCAGGACAGTACGATCAGGCCAGTCGTGCCGCAGCCTCGCTCTAGTTCCCCATCATGTTTGGCAAAACTGTCACGATTTGCGGAAAGACCGTGATCAAGACCACGCCAAGCAAGAGCAGCAGGAAGAACGGGAACGCCGCTTTGGCGATGCGCAGGATGTCGATCCCTGTCAGTCCTTGTATAACGAAAAGGTTAAAGCCAACAGGCGGTGTGATCTGGCTCATTTCCACAACGATCACCAGATAGATCCCGAACCAAAGCGGGTCGATACCCACCGCCGTCACCATTGGCATGATGATCGACGTGGTCAGTACGATGACCGAGATACCGTCTAGAAAGCAGCCCAAGACGATGAAGAACAAGGTCAGCGCGACCAGCAGTGCTGTGACCGACAGGTTCATATCCGAAATCCATGTCGCCAGATTGCGCGGCAATCCGGTGAAACCCATGGATACGGACAGGAATGCCGCACCCAGCAGGATCAGCGCGATCATACAGGACGTGCGGGTGGCCGACATCACCGCCGCACCGAACAGTGCCCAACTGAATGATCCCGACGCCCAAGCAAGGAGCGTGGCCAGCACCACGCCCAACGCGGCTGCGTCCGTCGGCGAGGCAAGCCCGCCATAAATCGCGCCAATCACGCCACCAATCAACAAGGCAACAGGGACCAGACGCCGTGACGCCATGATCTTTTCCTTGAACGAAAATGTCTCGTCAATCGGCGGGATCAGATTGGGGTTCATCCATGCACGCACCGCGACATAGCCCGCAAAAAGACCAATCAGCATCAAACCCGGCAGGATGCCTGCCACGAACAGGCGTGCGATGGATTGTTCCGTTGCCACGCCATAGACGATCAGGATGATCGAAGGCGGGATCAACAGGCCCAGCGTCGCAGATCCCGCAAGCGTACCCAAAATCAGGCTTTCGGGATAGCCGCGTTTGGTAAGCTCTGGTACGGACATGCGCCCGATCGTTGCCGCCGTGGCGGCGGACGATCCTGAAACGGCCGCGAAGATCGCACAGCCGAAGACATTCACATGCAGCAACCGCCCCGGTGCGCGGGCCAGCCACGGGACAAGACCGGTAAACATGTCGTCACTCATCCGTGAGCGCAGCAGGATTTCCCCCATCAGGATAAACAGCGGTAAGGCGGTCAGCGCCCAGCTATGCGAATGCCCCCAGAAGGTTGAGGCAATAATCAGTCCTGACGGCGCATTGGAGAAGAGCACCAGCCCCGCAAGACCGACCAGCGACAGCGATAGCGCGACCCAAACACCGCTGGCGAGCAGCGCAATGAGAAGACCGAGAAGGGTGAGGCCGATGAAAGGATCTGACATGGCTTAGACCTCATCCGGAGTGGAAAGAACGGGGGCGCGGGTGCGGATCAGATCAGCAAGCGTGTGAAGGACGGCGATCCAGAGCAGGACAACCCCGAGCGCAGCGACGCTTTGCGGAATCCATAGGGGGATGGGAATAATACCGGTCGACACATCGCCGTAGTGCAGGCTTTCCAGCACCAGTGCGATCATGAACCAAGCAAGGTAGCCGATAAGCAGGATTGATATCAGCAGAACGAAACCCTCGCACCAGAGCTGGACCGACGGGCGGAGCCGGCCAACGACAAGGTTCACGCGGATATGGCCACCTGCACGCAGGGTATGGGCCAAGGCCAGAAAGGTTGCACCCGCCAGCATGTAACCCGAGAAGTCGGCGTAAGAGGGGATCGTCGATGGGAGTGTCCCGGGGCTTAGCCGCCCAAAGCCGTTCAAAATGATCTGCGCGCTGATCAAGACGCAGATGCAGAGGATCAAGACCCCCGCGATTGCACCGCAAATATCGTACAGCCGTTGTAAAGCGCGATCCATCTATCTGCCCCGTTTGAAAATCCTGAAATGAAACCGGCTGACGAAACTATGCCGTCAGCCGGTCCTTCACTTAGTTCTGGTAGGCTTCAAGAATGGCCTTTGCGCTGTCTGATGCGTTGGCATTCCAGTTTTCCAGCATTGTCGCACCAATCGTCTGCAGCCCCTCGGTCAGTTCCGCGCTTGGCTCGTACACGATGATCCCGTTGTCGGCCAAAGCGGCCGTCATGCTTGTCGCTTCTTCCTTAGACATCTCCCAACCGCGGGTTTGCGCGGTTTCGGCCGCGGCCAGAACAGCGGCCTGGGTTTCTGCGTCGAGGCCATCAAACATGCGCTGGTTCACAACGACAATGTTCTTTGGCACCCATGCGTTGATCGGGGAATAATGCGTCACAAAATCCCACGCGGTCGAGTTCACACCTGTTGAGGGTGACGTGATCATCGCTGCGACCTGACCAGTGGCAAAAGCCTGCGGAATATCGGATGCTTCGATTTGGACGGGCGCTGCACCTGCGAGGGTCGCGAACTCTTCAAGTGCCGCGTTATATGCGCGGAACCGCAGCCCGTTAAGATCTTCCACGCCTGAGATTTCCCCGTTGGTATAAAGCCCTTGTGGCGGCCAAGGCACAGAGAACAGCGGCATCAGGCCCTGCGCGGCCAGCAGTTCGGTAATGACAGGGCGCTGGGCCTCCCACAGAGTGGCGGCATCCTCATAGCTGGTTGCGACAAAGGGCTGGCTATCGACGCCAAAGGCAAGATCTTCGTTCGACAGGGTCGACAGGAAGAATTCCCCGATCGGGACGGAACGGTTGCGCACAGCGCTTTTGATTTCGGAATGTGGAAATAGCGATCCGGCAGAGTGAATAGTGATATCCAGTTCACCACCTGTCGCCTCGCGCAGGTCATCGGCAAACTGCATGATGTTCTGGGTGTGGAATGTGGAATCGCCATATGGCGTGGGCATGTCCCAGCTTTGGGCGGTCGCCGAGGTCGCCATCGCAATGGCGGCAGCGCAGATAACTGTGTATTTCATGTCAATCTCCAGTGTTGGGCAAAGCGTGTCCGGTTGATCCGAATCTCGTCGCGGTCATTACGTTTACAAATTGTCAGTGTTTTTTGTGTAAATCAATGAAATTATGGTTTTCAGCTTTATCAGCCGTGTCAGGTGCACAATAACGCGGCAACCAGAACAAGTGAATTCCCGCTGCGTTCCGGCAATATCCCGTAATGTCAGAGCGGTGACAGATGATAGCCGGTCGCGAGTGAAGGTATCCCGCGCAATCGGTTTTCCTATTCGCCAAGACAGCGCAACCCAGTTGTGCGTTGCTCAAGAAACACTCATGTTTGTCCGATGGACATTACGCTGCTGAAAACCTTTCTCGAAGTCGCCGCCACCGGATCCTTTGTCTCCGCGTCAGAGCGTCTTTACGTCACTCAATCCGCTGTTTCCCTGCGCATTCAGCGTCTGGAGGATTCGCTGGGCAAGCCGATGTTCACAAGGTCGAAGGCCGGTGCAGAACTGACCAGCGCAGGCCGCGAGTTCGAACGATATGCACTTTCTATCATTCGTGTCTGGGAAGAAGCGCGCCAGCAAGTCGCTATACCAGAGGGGTTCACGCGCAGCCTGACCATCGGCGCGCAATATTCACTCTGGCCGCGTCTCGGGTTTCGCTGGATCGACCGGTTGGAGGTAGCGGCCCCCGATCTGAATATCCGCGCCGAAATCGGCATGCCCGATCGTCTGACCCGCTTTTTGATCGAAGGCATCCTGCATGTCGGGCTCCTCTACATGCCGCAAATCAGACCGGGCCTTTCCGCCGAGGAGGTTATGGAGGAAGAACTGGTCATGGTTGCGTCATATCCTGATGCGGATATCGACAACCTTCTGGACTATGTCTTTGTTGACTGGGGCCCCGAGTTTGTCGGGGCGCATGCACTGGCCTTACCTGCACTCACCAATCCAGGTCTGACGTTTTCGTTGGGCGCTATGGTTGCCGAATATATCGTCAATCGCAAAGCTTCTGCCTATCTGCCTGCGCGCTACGTGAAGAAATACCTTGATAGCGGGCAACTCCACCTCGTCGCGGATGCGCCCCGTTTTCCCTATCCGGTTTGGGCCGTCTGGCGCGATGACCTTGATCCCGAGATTGCCGAGATTGCAAAATCGACATTGGCCCAGGTCGCCGATGGGGCCGAAGCAGACAGTCAGGCAGTGCTAGCGCAACTGCGGGCGATCAGCGAGGGTCATATGGTCGAGGTACTTGGCGAACATGAGGATAAATCGCTTTAAGCATAATTATTTTGAATTTCTCTTAAGTGTCATTCTTCCCTAAATATCCTCTCAGCAAAAGATGCTTCCGCGCCAATGACGGTGCGGGTCACTGACTTGGGAAAGGATAGACCCATGACAAAGAATGTATTTATCGTAGCGGCTGTCGCTACAATTCTGGCGACCTCCGCATCAGCGCAAAACCTGATCGGCCGCGACACAGTTGCAGGTGATCTGAATGAAGACCTGATCGAAGCCATCGAAGATGATGCAGAGCGTGAGCTGGACCGTTTCGGCAACGAAGGTCGCCCACAGGGCTTTACCGGTTCCGTTGCACTGCGCGGTATCGCACAAAGCGGTAACACCGAATCCGTCAATATCGGCATCGGCACTGACATGAACTATGTGTTCGGCCCGAACGGTATCGAGCTGCAGTTGAACTATGCGTACAGCGACGATGATGACACTGCCTCGGAAGAAAGCCTGTTCTACGGGCTCGAGTACACACGCGACCTGACTCCAGAGTTCTTTGGCTTTGCCAAACTGCAAGGTTCGGCTGACAACGCGACAGATGCCCAGTATGAAACCGACACGTTCGCCAGCTTTGGTGCGGGTTACCGCGTCTTCAACGAGGCTGATCGCCAGTGGTCCCTTCAGGCTGGCCCGGGCTATCGTTTTGCGGAACTCAACGACATTACCGACGGTGATGTAAGCGAAGCTGCATTCGGCGTGTCCTCTGACTACGCACAGAAGCTGACCGAAAACGTGTTCTTTACCAATGACACAGATGTCATCTGGTCGGAATCAGACACGGTCGTCTTCAACGATCTGGCAATGAATGTGTCCATGACCGAAACACTGGCTCTGCGCACAAGCATCCTGACCGAGTTCCACACCGAGCCCGGTACAGCAGAAGATACAGACAATACCTTTGGCGTCTCGCTCGTCTATTCGTTCAACTAAGACCGAAGACAGTCCCGAGCGACACGTATGGGGGCGGAGCAATCCGCCCCCATAGTCGTTTTGGCTTAGTCAATCAGCGCGTTCAGTGTCGCTGACGGGCGCATCGCAGCAGCGGCAAGCGCGTCCGATGTGTTGTAGTACCCGCCCAGATCAACCGCCGCGCCTTGCCCTTGCGACAACTCGCTGAGGATTGCAGCTTCATTTTGGGCCAGTTCCTCCGCAAGCGGCGCAAACTTTGCGGCCAATGCAGCATCATCCGTTTGGGCGGCAAGCGCTTCGGCCCAGTAACGCGCAAACCAGTAATGGCTGTGGCGGTTGTCGGGTTGGCCTGCTTTGCGCTGTGGCGAATGACCTTTGGACAACAGTTTTTCTGTCGCTGCATCTACCGCATTGCCCAGGACATTGGCCGCTGCTTTGTCTTGTGCATTGCCAAGGAAACGCAGGCTTTCACCCAAGGCGCAGAATTCACCCAGGCTATCCCAGCGCAGGTGATTTTCACCGATCAGTTGTTCGACATGTTTGGGTGCTGAACCACCGGCGCCAGTTTCGAACAAACCGCCGCCCTGCATCAGTTTCACAACCGACAGCATCTTGGCAGATGTGCCGACCTCAAGGATCGGGAACAGGTCGGTCAGGTAGTCGCGCAGCACATTGCCTGTCACGGCAATCGTATCCTTGCCCTGATAGATCAGCTCGAACGACCGTGTCGTCGCCTCGCGCGGGGCCATGATTTTCACGGCATCCGTCAGACCTGCCTTGGCCAAGGCAGGTTCCACGTATTTCAGCAGTTCCGCATCATGTGCGCGGTTCCGGTCCAGCCAGAAGATCGTTTCGAACCCCGTTGCCTGCATCCGGTCAATCGCCAGCTGGATCCAGTTTTCAATGGGTGCGCGGCGTGCAGAGGCCATGCGCCAGATGTCGCCTGCCTCGACCGAATGTGTGTGCAACACGTCGTCGTTGCCCGCAATGACACGCACGGTGCCGTCGGTGGGGATTTCGAATGTCGTGGGGTGAGAGCCGTATTCTTCAGCTTTCTGTGCCATCAGACCGACGTTTTGCACTGTTCCGGCCGTGACCGGATCAAGCGCGCCGTTTTCTTTGCAGAAATTCACGGACGCCTCATAGACCGGCGCATAAGAGCTGTCGGGGATCACACAGTTTGTGTCGGCCTCTGCCCCGTCAGGGCCCCAGCCCTTGCCGCCCGCGCGGATCACCGCAGGCATTGATGCGTCGATAATCACGTCAGAGGGCACATGCAGGTTTGTGATGCCGCGGTCCGAGTTCACCATGTAAAGCGGTGGGCGTTCAGCCAGTACCGCGTCGATCTCGGCTTTGATCTCGGCGCCGTTCGGCATTTCCGCAATCGCGTTAAACATTGTGCCGAAACCCGCGTTCGGGCCCACACCTGCAGCGGCAAAAGCATCGGCATGACGGTCAAAGACAGGCTGAAGATAGGCCACAACTGCATGGCCGAACAGGATCGGGTCAGAGACCTTCATCATCGTGGCTTTCAGGTGCAATGAGAACAGTGTGCCATCGGCCAGAGTCTTTTCGATCTGCGCGTGATAGAACGCCTTCAGCGCTTTGGCTGACATGAACGTTGCGTCGACAATCGTGCCCGCAGGCATTTTGATGCCGTCTTTCAGTGTCGTGACGGTGCCATCGGCAGCAGTATGTTCAATCTTCAGCGCGCCTGCGGCCTGCGCTTCGGTCAAAGTGACCGAGGTCTCGTTCGAATAGAAATCATTTGCACCCATCGTGGACACGCAGGTCTTGCTGTCCTTGGACCAGGCACCCATGCGGTGCGGGTGGGCGCGGGCGTATGCCTTGACTGAAGATGGCGCGCGACGGTCCGAGTTCCCTTCACGCAGCACGGGGTTCACGGCCGAGCCTTTGACTGCGTCATAGCGCTTGCGCGCCTCGACCTCATCGGGGGTCTGCGGGTTTTCGGGGTAATCGGGAATATCATAGCCTTGGCCCTGCAATTCCTTCACCGCCGCAACCAGTTGCGGCACAGAGGCCGACACGTTGGGCAGTTTGATCACATTGGCGCTTGCCTCTTTGACGACATCACCCAGCAGGGCCAGATCGTCCGGCACTTTCTGCGCGTCGGTCAACCGCTCGGGGAATGACGCCAGAATACGGCCTGCAAGCGAGATATCTTTGGTGCCGATGGTGATATCCGCCGCGCCCAGAAACCTGCGCAGGATGGGTAGCAATGAGGCCGACGCCAGTTGCGGTGCTTCATCGGTCTTCGTGTAGATGATATCGGGAAGGGTCTGGTCTGACATGCGCATATCCTCGTGGCTTGGTCGTGTTGCATAGGCAGGCGGCCTACATGAAAAGAACCGCACGCGTTTGATTCACATCACTAGTGGAACAGACTTCGAAAGGGAATGCATTTTGGTGTACTGTTGTACACAAAGTGCCCTATATCCCGACAAACAAGGGAAAACTGACACCCAAAGCCCATGCAAGCACCAACCCAAGCACTATTCCTGATGCCATTGGTCCAGATCGTCGTGCAACTTGCCGTCCCATCGTGCCGAAGACGGCATAGAAAAGCACAAGGACCGGCGCGATCATGATGAGAAAGAACAGCCCCTCGAAATCCAGCGCCACAGCGATGCCAAGTGAAACGAGGAAGGCAAAGCGCACCAGCAGCCTGCGCCAGAACCCTGATTGCGCACTGAGCATCATGTCCGCGAGCATATAGGGTACCGCGCCAAGTGCGAGGACGCCCATAATCCAGATCCGTTGGGGCGTGGGCAGGAAATTTGCGGCATAACGGTCCAGCAAGAAACCGAAAAGCGCGCACCACAGCAACAAAAGCGCAACAGCGCCCCGGGCGAACGGTCCGACCGGATGCCGCCAACGCCAAAGCAGGGCAAGCTGAATTCCTCCAAAGATCAACAGGTGCAGGCCAAGGTAATCGGCCACAAGCACCGGTAAAAAACTGGGTGAAAGCGGTACGGATATGAGGGGGGTCAGCACCATGGGTACCAGCAACAAAACCGCCAGTTGCTTTGGACCAATCGCCGACACCGCAATCTGTTGCTGTGGCAGGCGCTTGGCAATTGGTCCGAACAACAGGACAATCCCCACCAGAAGCCCCAAAATCGCGGTCCCGGTTGGCCAGATCGCGGGCTGTGATTGCCGCCCGTAGAAGCCATCAAGCCAAGCGACCGCTTCTGCCCGTCCCGCGCGGCTATGCAAAACCGAGACATGTTCGGTGAACGGCGCAATCACCGCGCGGCGGCGCAGGTCACCGGCGGCAACCGTTTCACCTGTGGTGGCTGCCGGATCGACCATTTGCACGGCCTCTTGCGCAAAGTCGCGCAGGCCTGGTTCCCAGCTACCGGTGATCAAAAGCAGATCGTTCGGCGTCTTGGCGTCAATCACCTGTGAAAACGCCGAAATCAGAACCAAGGGGCCAATGTCGTCACGCTCTTGCGCAACACGGGCGAGGATATCAGTCGCCATCGAATGCCCCAAGAGCGCAACAGGCACATCGCACGCATCAATGCTGTCGATGACCGCATCTGTTTGCGCCACCAACAAACGGGTCGTGCCATCCAGCGCGTTCACATCACCCGACATCGGCTGCGTGTGCCGCCCATGCCCGAGGAATTCAAATGCGTAGACTTGGTACCCAGCCTGGGCGAGCGGCAAGGCGTAGCCCTGCATCATCTGCTGCGATCCGGCAAAGCCATGCGCAACCACCACCGCAGGCCCATCCACGCCCGCCCGCGCATATCTTGTCACCGGAGTTTCGCCCACTGCGAGATGCGTAATGCTGACACCCTGCCGGGCGGTTTCCAGTACAAAAAGCGACAGGATCACCGCGATGAGGGCTAGAGCCGCCTTCATCTTGCGATACCGCTAGTCAGCTTGATAGCTGGGAAGCTGCGCCAGTGCGGTGCGCAAAGCTTCGCCCCAACTACTTGAAATATGTTGGAAATAGGGATCATCGGCCTCGATCCGCGGGCGTTCTGTCACCTTGAAGCTGTCCGCCTCGTAGATTTGCAGGTCCAGCGGCAGCCCTACCGAAAGGTTCGCCTTGATCGTGCTGTCAAAAGAGACCAGCAAGAGTTTGATTGTGTCCTCGAAACTCATGTCCGGGTCATAGGCGCGCACCAAAATCGGCTTGCCGTATTTTGCTTCACCAATCTGGAAGAACGGGCTGTCTTCGGTAATTTCGATGAAATTCCCCTCTGGGTAGATCAGGAACAGCGTGGGCTTGCCGCCTTTGATCTGACCACCAAGGATGACCGACGCGCGAAACTTGGTCGAGGCTTCCTGCCCGTCAGGCCCGCTTTCCTCGATCACTTCTTTCAAAGTGGCGCCGACCATGCGTGCCACCTGAAACATTGTCGGCAGTTCCAGCAATGTGGGGTTACGCTCGGCTGTCGCCTTTGATCGCTCGTCCAGAAGGCTGACGAGGGCCTGCGTCGTGGCAAGGTTCCCTGCGGTCATCAGGGTAATGACCCGTTCACCGGGCGTGTTCCATGTGAACATTTTGCGGGTGACAGAAAAGTTATCTACACCGGCATTCGTGCGGGTGTCGGACATAAAGACCAGTCCCTTATTCAGGCGAAGCCCAACACAGTATGTCAATTTAGTGGTCCACTACCTTTAAGAGAAATCCAGCGTTCAGATTAGCGTCTACTGCTGAATTTGAAGCGATACAATCATTGCTTCTGAGGCCGACCCCAGACGCACGCCGGTTACCGGTGATGCATCGCGCGAATCCAGACCTGTTGCGATCCTGACGTAGCGTTCGTCAGGGGAATAACCGTTCGATACATCAAAACCGACCCACCCCAGTTCTTCGATATGCGCCTCTGCCCATGCATGGCTCGCGTCCTGATCGATGCGGTCATTCATCATCAGATACCCGCTGACGTAGCGTGCTGGCACACCCGCAAGCCGTGCGGCCGATATGAAAATCTGCGCGTGATCCTGACAGACACCACCACCGGCCATCAGCGCCTCTTCTGCTGTGGTGCCCGAATAGGTTAAGGCCTTGCCATAAGGTGCTGCTGCGGTGATCGCTTGTGACAAAGCGTGCAGCCCATCAAGTACATTGGGCGATTTTTCCAAAGTCTTCGCAAGTTTTCGGATGCCCTTGCCTGCCTCGGTCCGCGGCGTGCTTTGCTTGAAATGCCACAGTGGCGCGGTGCCATAGGTCTTGCCAAAGATGCCATCGTTGGTGTGTGTCTCGACCTCGCCGGACACCTCGACTGTAACTTCGGTGGCGCCTTTGTCGGCCCGCACCAGAATGGTCTGGTTTTGATAATGGTCCTCAAACGTCAGTTCTTTGGTGCCGCCTGTCACTGCGACCGTCCAGTTTTGGACGGTCTGGTGGCTGGAATTGACAGGTGTCAACCGCACCTGTTGCAGACCATAGGACACGGGCGCGTCGTAGGTATATTTCGTTGCATGTCTGATACTGAGTCTCATGGTCTGAAAATACCTATCCTACAAAACTGTAGTCTTGTTCGATCTGAAGCCCGATTGCATTGTTTTCGCGAATGAACGACGTGATGAACTGGTGCAGCCCCTCATCAAAGACCGTTGCAATGGTGCTGGCGCGCAGTCTGTCGCGCTGGGCCTCGATCATGTCATGGCATGGCAGGCGCGTGCCATAGTCCTTGGCCAGATAGCCGAGGTTTTCATCAATGATCCGGCTACAGAACGACAGGGACCGTGGAAAGCGGCTGTCGAAAATCAGAAAGTCGGCAATGCTCATCGGCGAGATATCGTCGTTGTTCAGCCAACGGAATGACCGGTAGGCCGACACCGACCGCAGGATCGTTTCCCACTGCACGTTATCAAGTGCAGAGCCGACGAAGCTCGCTGAAGGCAGCAGCGTGTAATATTTCACGTCGATGATGCGCGCGGTGTTATCCGCCCGCTCGATCGCGATACCAAGCTGGGAAAAGTCGAAGATATCATTGCGCAGCATGGTCCCATGCAACGCGCCACGGACAAGCGCCGTATACCGGCGGATTTCACCCAATACCTCTGGTAGTTTTGCCTGTGTAACGGGCATTTTCAACGCGGCCTTCATGGCCATCCAGCTTTCGTTCACGGCCTCCCAGACTTCGGTTGTCAGTGCCGTGCGCACCATCCGCGCGTTGCTGCGTGCATTGTTGATCGATGACATCACACTTGACGGGTTGTCGGTATCGCGCAGCAAGAAATCAATCGCATCCAGCGCGGAATACCCATCATGTTTCTGGTCATAATTCATCCGCACACCGGCGGTTGTCAGAACGGATTTCCACTCTGATTCAGGGTCAGATGAACGCGTCAGCGCGATCCGAAAACCCGCTTCAACCAGTCGTGCGGTATTTTCACTGCGTTCCAGAAAGCGGAACATCCAGTATAACCCACCTGCGGTTTTTCCAAGCATCGCGCTAGTCCTCCAAAACCCAAGTGTCTTTTGTGCCGCCGCCCTGACTTGAATTCACCACCAGCGATCCGGCTTTCAACGCGACGCGCGTCAAGCCACCCGGTGTGATGTTCATGCCATCAGGCGACACCAGCGCAAAGGGCCGCAGATCGACGTGGCGCGGGGCAAGGCCTTTCTTGGTAAAGATCGGTACGGTCGACAGTGACAGTGTCGGCTGCGCGATATAGTTGGCCGGAGACTTGCGCAGTTTGGCGGCAAATGCAGCCAGTTCTTTCTTTGATGCGGCAGGGCCAACAAGCATGCCGTAACCGCCCGATCCGTGCACCTCTTTGACCACCAGATCGGCAAGGTTATCAAGGACGTATTTCAACGCATCAGGTTCGGAACAGCGGAAGGTCTGGACGTTCTTCAGGATCGCTTTTTCGCCGGTATAGAATTCAATGATGTCAGGCATATAGGAATAAATCGCCTTGTCATCGGCAATACCGGTGCCGGGGGCGTTCGCGATCGTGATATTGCCGGCGCGGTAGACATCCATGATGCCGGGCACACCCAGCATTGAATCGGGGCGGAAGTTCAGCGGATCAAGGTAGTCATCATCAACACGACGATAAAGCACGTCGATTGTTTTGTAGCCTTCGGTCGTGCGCATCGCGATATGGCCGTCGACAACCCGCAGATCATGGCCCTCGACCAGTTCCACACCCATTTGATCGGCAAGGAAGGAATGTTCAAAATAGGCCGAGTTATGGATACCCGGCGTCAGGATCGCGACCGTTGGTTTGCCGTTGCACCCCGCAGGCGCGCAGGCGGCAAGCGACCGGCGCAGGTTCTTGGGGTAGTCGCTGACCGGCTGCACCTTGATCTGGCTGAAAAGCTCAGGGAACATTTGCAGCATCGTTTCGCGGTTTTCGAGCATGTAGGACACGCCGGACGGGGTGCGCGCATTGTCTTCCAGCACAAAGAAGTCATCCTCGCCCGTGCGCACGATGTCCGTGCCGACTATATGTGTGTAAACATTACCCGGGGGTGTGACGCCCATCATCTGCGGCAGGAACGCGGCGTTCTTCGCGATCAGGTCAACCGGCACGACACCGGCGCGCAGAATTTCCTGACGGTGGTATATGTCATGCAAAAAGGCGTTCACACCGCGCACGCGCTGTTCGATGCCTTTCGACAACTTCGTCCATTCACGGTTTGCGATGATCCGCGGGATCAGATCAAAGGGGATCAGCCGTTCTTGCGCCGCCGCCTGACCGTAAACGTTGAAGGTAATACCCGTCCTGCGAAAGAAAGCTTCAGCTTCTTTCGACTTTTTGGAAAGGCGCGATACGTCTTCATGCGAGAACCACTCTTGATATTCGGCATAAGGGGCGCGCACGCCGTCTTCGCCCAAAAGCATCTCATCGAAGTGCTGTCGATCTGTATTCATGTAATTAACCTAACGCGCGGTAGGGGAGTTGCAAGCAGATGGCGCGCTTCATGCGGTTTCAGTTGATGAAAGACACATCAACTGACTGTTTTTTCATCTCCATCCAGCCATAGGATGTCATGAACGACACATCGGCCGCGTCACGTCCAACGCCGATGCGGACAATCTCGCTTGGGTGGGCCATGCCTGTCGGGTCTACGATGTGCCATGCGCCGTCCAGAAATACCTCGGCGACGGCATGGAAATCCTGCGGGTTTACTGCTGGTCCGTAAGCGCTCGCAATCCGCGCGGGGATACCGGCAGAGCGTGCCATACCAATCAACACATGCGCGTAGTCGCGACACACGCCGCGCCGCGCCTGGAAGCTATCGGTTGCAGTGGTTAGCGTGTTGCTGGCACAGATGTCGTATGTGAAATTCTCTCTGATCCAGTCGCTCATCTGCGCGATCAGCGCGCCACCCGCGAGCGACCCGAATTGTTCGGGGACAAAGCCAAGGAAAGCTTCGGGAAAGCAATAGCGCGAGGGCATCAAAAACTTGGTCACATCGCTGGGTAATTGCGTGACATCGTGGGCAGCAAGATGCGCAAGGTCGGATGCGGTGCGCTGCACACGCACCTTAGCCTCGTAGACACATTCGAATGCCTGTTCGATGCGCCCCCAGCGCCGCAAGCCGATATTCTCTTCGCCCGGAATGATGTTCCAGTAGATATCTTTGTTCGTGGTGAAGTGACTGCTTTCGCAGACCTGCGCGATATCCTGCGCGGCCTCGATCTGAAGCAGCAGGCTACAAGATGTGGCGGAGGTGTAGCTGAGATGGGTCTTGATGGAGATGAGCACGCTAAGGCCTTTCCTTTCTCGATAACCAGCACACTCCGCCAAAGACTCGCTGAAGCAATGCATCCTCAACGGTGCGCCAGAGGCAGGAAATCGGCTTTAGATGTTGGTTTCGCGGATCATGGACTCCCCTTGGCCCGACCGCTTTGTCCGGCTGGTATCGTTTTCTGACGCGATGCGCAAATCCCCTTTTGCGCATGTAAAACAGGGCCCCTGAGGGCCCTGTATTTCAGTATATCAGACCGGCACTTAATCTGACAGGCGCACGTTGTCGTTTGAAACGGTGGCTTCGGCGCTGGATGGCCCGACACGTATCAGGATTTGATTCGCGCCCACCGTGATGACGACCAATGCAACCAGAGAGACCAGGAAAGCTTTCATCGTGCTATGCCTCGCTCTTGGAGGGTTTGGTGTTCAGCACCTCGTCAGCCCAGATGCTGTGGTGCTCGCGTGCCCATTGTTCTTCGACCTCGCCTTTGCCCATCGCATCAAAGGCGCCTTCCATGCCCACGGAGCCAAGATAGATATGCGCAATGATAATCGCGGTCAGGACAAGGCTGATAATCGCGTGCCAGAGCTGGGCGAACTGCATCTCTTCGTGCGGCAACAGCGGATAGGGCAAATCAGGCAAGCCGAACCACCCGGGCACGCCCCAGCCGTTGATGACCGAGAATGTGTGGGCAAACATGTTGAATTCGAACGGGAACAGCAACGAAATACCCGAAGCCGAAATCGAACCACCGAGGATAATGACCGCCCAGAAGATCAGCTTTTGACCTGCGTTGAATTTTTTCGCAGGTGGATGATCGCCGCCAAACAAACCACCCGCTTTTGCAAGCCATTTCAGATCGGTGCGGTCGGGGATGTTATGTACGACCCAGACAACAAAGACGATCACAAGCGCCAGCATGAACGCCCAAGAGACGTTGTTGTGAATCCATTTGCTGGCAATTGCCAAACCAGAAAACGCCTCATGCCCAAAGGTGGGGATCAGAACCTTGCGGCCCAAGAGCGATACCAGCCCGGTGAGCCCAAGCAGGATAAACGACGATGCCAACAGCCAGTGACCGAAACGCTCGAAAGCCTTAAAGCGCGTGATCGTGCGCCCTGTCTTTTCTCCGTCGATGTGGATGCGCCCACGGATCAGATAGAACAGCGCCAGCAGTGCGAGCGTTCCACCCAGCAATGCCGCTGTCATTAAAACCAGTGGTCCTTCGCGAAAAGCCTGCCACCACATCCCACGATCCTGAATCATTGTCGTGACCGCGGGTCCACGTGCCTGGGTGGACAGATCGGCAACTTCGTAACGGTACGCGCGCCATAGATCGGGATCGGAGGCGCCACCGCGTGTGCCAAGCTGATCGGTGATTGGCGCGGCATTCGCGGGATTGCCAGTCACATCACTCCGGAAACTGTCATCCATGACCAGACCTTCCTGACGGCGCAGGATATCTTCCAGCGTTTGCGCCCCGCCCGTGGCTGCGCGCGGATCATCGGTGGTCACTTGCGCCGATGCGGGCGCTGTCATGGCGAATAGCAATGCGAAAACTGTCATAAGACGCAGCATTGAGAAATCCTCTTTGGCTAATCAAAGAAGGGCGGCCCGTGAAAAGGCCGCCCCTTTTTTTGCTTCTCGCAAAAGGGGGCGATTAGCCGCCTTTCTGGTCGTAGGCTGTGCCCCAGCCCCAAGCACCGGACCCGAAACCACGGGCCACGACACGCTCGCGGTAGATGTCGGACACTGTGTCGCCATCACCGGCCAGCAGCGCCTTGGTTGCGCACATTTCGGCACAGATCGGCAGCTTGCCCTCGGCAATCCGGTTCCGCCCGTATTTGGCGAATTCAGCTGTCGAGTTGTTCTCTTCGGGGCCACCGGCGCAGAAGGTACATTTGTCCATCTTGCCGCGCGACCCAAAGTTGCCAGCCTGCGGGAATTGCGGCGCGCCGAACGGACACGCGTAAAAGCAATAGCCACACCCGATGCACAGGTCTTTGGAGTGCAAGACCACACCGTCGGCTGTCTGGTAAAAACAGTCTACCGGACAGACCGCCATGCAAGGTGCATCCGAACAATGCATGCAAGCGACCGAGATCGACCGTTCACCCGGTTTGCCGTCATTGATGGTCACAACCTTGCGGCGGTTGATACCCCAGGGCACCTCATGCTCGTTCTTACATGCGGTGACGCAGGCGTTACATTCGATGCAGCGTTCAGCATCAACGAGAAATTTTGCTCTAGCCATTCTACTTCTCCCTTATGCTGTCCAGATTTTGCAAAGAGTCGCTTTGGTCTCTTGCATCTGGGTTACGCTGTCATAGCCATAGGTTTGTGCGGTGTTGGTGGATTCACCCAAGACGTAGGGGTCGGCCCCTTCAGGATATTTATCCCGCAGATCCACGCCCTCCAGATGTCCGCCAAAGTGGAACGGCATGAAGGCGACACCTTCACCAACCCGTTCAGTGACCATGGCCATCACTTTGACCTTACCGCCTTCGGGGCCTTCCACCCAGACCTGCGCGCCGTCACGCACACCAAGGTTGTTGGCGTCGCGTGTGTTGATCTCGACGAACATGTCCTGCTGCAATTCGGCCAGCCATGGGTTCGAACGGGTTTCGTCCCCGCCACCTTCATATTCAACCAAGCGGCCCGAGGTCAGGATGATTGGATACTCTTGCGAGAAATCCTTCTCCTGGATCGAGGCGTACATGGTTGGCACGCGCCAGAACTTCTTATCCTCATAGGTCGGATATTCAGCGACCAGATCGCGACGGTTCGAGTAGAGCGGTTCGCGGTGGATCGGCACAGGGTCAGGGAATGTCCAGACCACAGCACGCGCCTTGGCGTTGCCGAATGGCGCGCAACCACGACCGATAGCGACCCGCTGGATACCGCCCGAAAGGTCGGTTTTCCAGTTCACGCCACCAACCTTGGCTGCGTAGTCGGACGCAATTTCGCCAGTCTGCGACTGCTCGCCCGTTTCGGCCATTCCCGGTTTCATGTAACCCGCAACCTGTTCGATTGACGCGCGTTCCTCTGCGGTCAGATCACCATCCCAGCCAAGATCGATCAACATCTGCATGGTGAATTCGGGATAACCGTCCTCGATCTGCGATCCGGGGGTAAAGACACCTTCGGCCAGCAGGTTTTCACCATCACGTTCAACGCCGAAACGTGCGCGGAAGGTCAATCCACCCTCTGCGACAGGCATCGACATGTCGTAAAGGTTAGCGGTGCCGGGGTGGTTCATTTCTGCTGTTCCCCAGCAAGGCCATGGCAGCCCGTAGAAATCGCCATCAGCCGGACCACCAACAGCCCGCAGCGTGGTGCGGTCAAAGGTGTGCTGGTTGGCCATGTGCATTTTCATACGCTCAGGGCTTTGGCCGGTGTAGCCGATGGTCCACATGCCGCGGTTGAATTCGCGGGTGATGTCCTCGATGTTGGGCTCGCCGCCCTCGTCGATGGCAATATTGCGGAACAGCTTGTCGTGGAAGCCGAATTTTTCGGCAAACATGGCCATGATTGTATGGTCTGGCAGTGACTCAAACAGTGGCTCAACCACTTTGTCACGCCACTGCAGCGAGCGGTTTGACGCCGTCACAGAGCCACGCGTTTCGAACTGTGTACACGCGGGCAGCAGGTAAACACCGTCTGTCCGGTCCTGCAAAACAGCCGTCACAGTAGGATAAGGGTCAACCACGACAAGCATGTCGAGCTTCTCCATCGCCGTCTTCATCTCTTTCTGACGGGTCTGGGAGTTCGGGGCATGGCCCCAAAGCACCATGGCGCGGGTGTTGTCGGGCTGGTCGATGTTTTCGGCGTCTTCCAACACACCGTCAATCCAGCGGCTTACGGGAATACCGGTCAGGTTCATCATGGATGTGTCGCCATAGGACGCTTCCGAGAACCGGCTCTTGAGCCAGTCAAGATCTTCCTCCCAAACGCGCGCCCAATGCGCCCATGATCCTGGTGCAAGGCCGTAGTAGCCCGGCAGCGTATCGGCCAGAACGCCAAGGTCGGTTGCACCCTGTACGTTATCGTGGCCGCGGAAAATGTTGGTGCCGCCACCGGCGACGCCCATGTTGCCCAGTGCCAGCTGCAAGATGCAGTAAGCACGGGTGTTGTTGTTGCCGTTGGTGTGCTGTGTGCCACCCATGCACCAGATCACGGTGCCGGGGCGGTTGTTGGCAAGGGTCCGTGCCACGCGCTCCAACTGGCTGCCGGGTGCGCCGGTGACGCGCTCGACCTCGTCAGGTGTCCACTTGGCCACTTCTTTCTTGATCTCGTCCATGCCCCAGACACGGGTGCGGATGAATTCCTGATCTTCCCAGCCGTTTTCAAAGATGTGCCACAGGATACCCCAGACCAGCGCGACGTCACTGCCCGGACGGAAGCGGACATATTCATCGGCGTGGGCGGCTGTGCGTGTGAAACGCGGATCGCACACAATCAGGGGCGCATTGTTCTGCTCTTTGGCTTTGAGCATGTGCAGCAGCGACACAGGGTGCGCCTCAGCAGGGTTGCCGCCGATCAGGAACATCGCTTTGGAGTTATGGATGTCGTTGTAGCTGTTGGTCATGGCGCCGTAGCCCCATGTGTTCGCCACACCCGCAACAGTGGTCGAGTGGCAAATACGCGCCTGGTGATCAACGTTGTTCGTGCCCCAGTAGGCGGCGAACTTGCGGAACAGATAGGCCTGTTCGTTGTTGTGCTTGGCAGAACCCAGCCAATAAACCGAATCCGGACCGCTTTCGTCGCGGATTTTCATCATGCCGTCGCCGATCTCGTTGATCGCGGTTTCCCAGCTGATGCGGACCCACTCGCCGTTTTCTTTCTTCATCGGATACTTCAGGCGACGCTCGCCGTGGGCGTGCTCACGCACCGCGGCACCTTTGGCGCAGTGTGCCCCGAGGTTGAACGGGCTGTCCCAGCCGGGCTCTTGCCCTGTCCAGACGCCGTTGTCGACTTCTGCGACCACGGTACAACCGACCGAGCAGTGCGTACAAACCGATTTGATGCTTTCAACGGCGCGTGTCGCAGCCTGTTGTGCTGTTGCTTGGGTGACACTGCCGCCTGTTGCGGCAATCGCAGCCAAGCCACCGATGGCAAGGCCCGATCCGCGCAAGAACCCGCGACGGTCGATTCCTTTGGCGCCTGTGTTCACCATAATCGGTGAACGACCGGACCGGCGTGTATACCCGTTGGTCTTTTTCCTCAGCATTTTCTTCCTCCCTGATCCGATCTACTCGGATAATCTTCTTCGGGCCTATGGGTTATGGTCAGTCAGGACCACGACATGTGCCCCAGACTGTCTTAGAACCGTGTGCTTTCAAGATAAGCGCGTGTGTGATCTGTATCCTGCATGGTCAGCGATGACAGATCGACGGGCTGTGCTGCGGCTTGTGTCGCACCCCCCGCGGCCACAGCAGCAACAGCGGCTGGTGCAACTGTGCCGGCCAGTTTCAGAAACCCGCGGCGGTTCGTGCCTTCTTTTTTCTCGGTCATAAGGATGTCTCCCTTTCTTTCTTTGGCGGGCATCCCCACCGGTTATGTGGCAAGCCCGTCAGCCTGCTGTCATACGAAATGCTTCTTTTTCGATGTCCATGAATGCCTGTCCGACGGCGCCTACAGAGGCATACAGGATGGATGATTTGGCCCCTTGCAGGTCGCTGAAATAATGCGACGCCCAAGTGCCGATATGCGCGTTAAAGAACGTCTGTTGTTCGGCCACAGTTGCCACACGGCCAAAGCGCCCCACGATCATCCCGGCCATCATTTCCATCAAGGATGCGATGTTGTCTTCGGGTTCGAACACGTTCTCGGCGCGCGTCATGCCGAAATCCGCCATTGTCTTGCGCAGATTGGCCAGCGGTTTTTCGTTCAGGAAGCCGGTGAGGTAGTAGCTGGCGAAAGGCAGCAGTTCACCCCGACCAAGACCAATGAAGAGCGCGTTGAATTCCGAGCGCACCGCCTTTGGCTTGGAAATCTTTGCGACACGCGCCAGTCCGTTGATCGCTTGTCCCAAAGCGGTGTCATCGCCCGAAAGCCCTGCAGTCTGATCCAGCAGCAACTGATCGGGTGGTCCCGCCAGCATCACCCCCAGATAGTTGTAGAGATCGGCGCGCAGGCGGTCTTCCTCGGCGATATCGACTATTTCGACGGCGGCGTTCATGCGACATCATCCTCGAATTGAAACTGCATACGGCGGGGAGTGAATGGTGCAGGGTCCTCCTCGACCGCTGCACCATCCTTGGGCAGATCAACAGACGGTGCGCGTGTCTCGGCGACTTCTTCGGTGGTGTCCTCCTCGACCTCCACCTTCGCTGCGGCTGGACCTGCCTCTTTCTGGCGCTCGATTTCCAACAGATGCGCCAGCATCCCTTTACCCACCTGATAGGTGGTCTTTAACGGATCTTGCCCAATGCTTTGCGCCAGATAGTCGTCATCATAATCGTTGAGCCCGTCAACACAGGCCAGAACCGGATTGCTGCGCCACAGTTTGCGCAGCGCGCGTTTGCGAATGTGTTCAGGCACGGCCTTGGACATGAACGCCTTGAAATCATCGCCAATCGCAAGGCTGTCAGGATCGGGAAGACCAAGCGTCTCCAAGATCTCTTCGTCCGATTTTTCGGCCAGCGCCTCTTGCTCTTGCGCCAAGGCCGCTTCCCGCGCAGCGCGGTCCTCTTGTGCGGCCTCGGCCGCGACAGCGGCGCGCCTGCGCGACCATGATGATAACATATCGCTCAATTCAGCACCTCTTTGCGGCGCGGTGCGCGATAGACATCGGTTGTCTGGCGGATACGCGGATCACCAATGCCATCCTGGCTTTGATCGACGCGTGCCTTATCGCGGCGGCGCTTTACGAACACCTCTTCCTCGTAATGCCTGTCTACAAATTCGGTAATCCATGCCCCGAGTCCATCAGGCATCGGTATTTTCTCGACCTGTTCTTCGGCGGAGTCGCAATAATCCTGCGCCTCATAAGGCGACGCAGTGACGAGCGCGACAGTCCATGGTATATCCTTGTTCCCCGACACCGGGCGCAACACCACATAGACAGAAGGTTCGCGTGCCTGCAGCTCGTGGGCATAGGCCTCGACATCAGACACATAGAGCGTCAGCGGCAGCGTTGCGGCATGAAATTCAGTCACATCACCGTCGGTGCGCAGCACTTTCCAATCCGCAGGACCCGCACCCGGCAGGACAGCAGAGGCTTTCCATGCGTGCTTGGCCCAACGCGTTACACCCGGCGCGCGTCTTACGACGACACCGAGGGGCAATGCCTGTGAACCTGGGTATTCGAATTTCAAAAGAAATCCTCTTTTCGTGTGCCTTGGTACACGGACAGATTGCCGCAGAATGTTGCAAACGAAAAGCAGGTTTTTATGTAAAGATGTCGCACCCTTAGCATACTGCGCTGCAGCATTTCACAAAGTCTCGTTGCACAAGGGGTCTGCGCGACAAATGAGACGCGGTTCGGACCAGGCGACGGTTTGAATTGCTGCACTTGCACAATCGGTTGAAAGTAAATCGCACTGATATTTGGGTTTACTGTCCGGTCATTTCCTGAGTAGCTACGCCGCGATCTGCGTTCATGAAAATTGGGGATGACCATGTCGAAAACACTGCTGGTTTGTGACTGTCTTGGTTCCCAAAAGGTTGATTCCCCCGCGCTGGAAGCCGCCACAGGCCAAAGCTGTGGCGCATGTTACACAAGTCTTTGCACGGATCAGATCGACATTGCAGCCAAGGCGATTGCGCAAGGCGACGTGATGATCGCCTGCCAGCAAGAGGCGCATCGTTTCTTTGCTCTATCCGAAGAGATCGACGCAGAGGCACCTGCCTTTGTCGATATTCGAGACCGTGCCGGTTGGACTGATGATACTGCTGACACGACACCGAAAATGGCTGCTTTGATCGCCGAGGCGGCTTTGACACCACCGACGCAAAAGACATTTGATGTCGTCTCGGAAGGGACCTGTCTGATCGTGGGTGCGAGCGAGGTTGCTCTTGCTGCGGCCGAAAAGCTGTCAGAGGCGCTTGCGGTCACTGTGCTTCTTGCGCCTGGTGCCGAAATCATGCCGAACGCGAACTTTGATACTGTTGTTGGCACGTTGCATCAGGCCAGCGGCACGCTTGGCCGTTTTCAGGTGCGTATCAACGCGTTCCAGCAAAGCATGACAGGCGGGCGTGGTACCCCAGCGATGACAGCGCCACGTGATGGCGCGGTGTCGGACTGCGATATCATTCTTGATCTTACAGGCGGCACACCCCTGTTCCCCGCCCCCGACAAACGCGACGGCTATGTGCGCGCCGATCCCAAAAGCCCTGTTGCCGTCGCAGACGCGGTGTTCGCCGCGAGCCAATTGGTCGGGACGTTTGAAAAACCCTTCTATGTGCGTTTGGAAACCAGCCTTTGCGCCCATTCCCGCGCTGAAAAACCGGCCTGTTCCAATTGTCTGAACCTGTGTCCCACCGGCGCAATCACATCGGCGGGTGAACATGTCAGCATTGATCCGATGATCTGTGCCGGTTGTGGTGCCTGTTCAGCGGTTTGCCCGTCCGGTGCGATCAGCTATGACGCGCCATCGGCTGACTTCACCTTCCGTCGGATCAACACATTGGCCAGCAGCTATCGCGCGGCAGGCGGCAAGGATGCCACTCTTTTGGTCCACGATGAGCACGGTGCAGAAATGATCAGCCTGGCCGCACGGTACGGGCGCGGGCTTCCCGCGCATGTGATCCCGTTGCAGGTGGATGCGCTGGCAGGGTTCGGTCATGCCGAAATGGTCGGCGCGTTGGCCAGCGGATTTGCCCGTGTGGACATCCTGCTTGCACCCAAGACCGAACGCGACGCGCTGGTGCCGCAGGCGGATCTGGCAAATGCGATTTCGCCGGACAAAGTCGCACTCCTTGATATCGCTGATCCTGACGCACTGTCGGATCACCTGTTTGACCAAGCAAGAACACCCGCAATCGCTGCGCCGATCCTGCCGTTGGGATCGCGCAGACAAGTGGCGCGGCTATCGGCAAAGGCGCTCAACCCCGATGTTGCGACATTGCCTTTGCCCGCCAACGCCCCCTATGGCGCGGTGATCGTTGATACAGATGCTTGCACTTTGTGCCTGGCCTGTGCCTCGCTTTGTCCCTCCGGCGCGCTTGGCGATAATTCCGATCTGCCGCAGCTGCGGTTCCAGGAGGATGCCTGTCTGCAATGCGGCCTTTGCGCCAATGTCTGCCCCGAAAAGGCGATCACCTTGCAGCCGCAACTGGACCTGACCGATGCCGCCCTGTCGCAAACGGTGCTGAACGAGGAAGAACCTTTCGCCTGTATCGACTGTGGCAGCCTCTTCGGGGTGAAATCTACTGTTGAACGGATCACCGAAAAGCTCGCCAACAATCATGCGATGTACCAGAACCCGAACGCGATCCGCATGATCCAGATGTGCGACAATTGCCGGATCAACGCGCAGTATCATTCCGAGAATAATCCTTTCGCAGCTGGCGAGCGGCCCCGCCCGCGCACAACCGATGACTATTTGTCCAAGCGCAAGGATCACTGATCCGGCGCCCCGTAACATCAAGGAGAAAGCACGATGAGCGAAGACTTTAACATGTCCATGCGCAAGTTCCTCAAACAGGTTGGCGTGACATCGCAGCAGGCGATCGAAGAGGCGATGCGCAACGCAGGTGACACCTCTGGGCGCAGTTTCGAGGCCAGGGTCGTGCTGACGGTCGACGGGCTTGATCTTGAACATGTCGTGACCGGCAAAATCGAAGGACAGTCGTAACGTGGCGCTTACCCGTGAAGCGGTTCTTGAGATACTCAAGACGATTGAAGACCCTGTCAGCGGTACATCCATCGCAGAAGCGGGGATTGTCAAAGCCCTGACGGTGCAAGACGGCGCTGTGCGCTTTGTCATGGAAGTCAGTGGCAGCCATGCAAGTGCCTATACGGCGGTCAAAGACACCGCCGAAGCGCAGATCAAGGCGCTGGATGGCGTGGCGTCCGTGTCGGTCGTGATGACTGCGCATAGCACACCGGCCGCGCCGCCTGATCTGAAACCACAACGTGGCGGCGCACCTGCGGGGCCCGAGAAAATCCCCGGTGTTGACCGGATTATCGCAGTAGCCTCTGGCAAGGGCGGGGTCGGGAAATCGACTGTTTCGGCCAACCTCGCCTGCGCGCTTGCGGCTGAGGGGCGGCGCGTTGGTCTGTTGGACGCCGATGTCTATGGCCCCAGCCAGCCACGGATGTTGGGTGTCTCGGGCAGGCCTGCGTCGCCTGATGGCAAGACCATCCTGCCGATGCGCAATTATGGCGTGACCATGATGTCGCTGGGCCTGATGGCGAACGAGGATCAGGCGGTTGTCTGGCGTGGCCCGATGCTGATGGGTGCCTTGCAGCAGATGCTGACCCAAGTGCAATGGGGCGCGCTGGATGTGCTGATCGTTGATCTGCCGCCCGGCACCGGTGACGTGCAAATGACGCTGGCGCAGAAGTCGCACCTGAACGGCGCGATTATCGTCTCCACGCCGCAGGATATAGCCCTGCTTGATGCGCGCAAAGGCATTGATATGTTCAACCAGCTTGGCACGCCATTGATCGGGATGATCGAAAACATGTCGACGCATATTTGTTCGGCCTGCGGGCATGAAGAACACATGTTCGGTCATGGCGGTGTGGCGAAAGAGGCGGAAAAGCTCGGCGTTCCCCTGCTTGCGGAGATCCCGCTGCACATGGATATACGCCTCGCGGCCGACGGCGGCGCACCGATTGTGGTGTCCAAGCCTGACAGCAGCCAAGCGGCTGCGTTCAGGCAGGTGGCCCGCGACCTGATCGCAGAAGGTCACGCATGAGCGATCCGTCGTTTCCACCGCTCTTTACAGGGCAGGATGCGGCGGGGGGCGACCCTTTTGCGCGTGCTTGTGCCACCGCCGAGGCCGGGTGCGATGCGGGTCTTGTGATCTATGATCTTGCGCCTGATCTTTTGCGCGCTGCAATTGTCTTTGCCCCTGATGTGCCATTAGGCAAAGCTGCCGTAATGCTGCCCATTTGCGGCGTCGGCTTTCAGAACGCGCTTGGCGCACTGGCACCGCCCGAGGTGGCGGTTCATCTTGGCTGGGATGGTGCAATCTATGTCAACGGCGGGCGTTGTGGTGCTTTGAAAATGGCAGCCCCCGGTCTGCCAGAGGATGAACCCGATTGGTTGGTCATCGCGCTGGAACTGGCGCTTTGGCCGCCCAGCGAAGACACCGGCCTTACCCCCGATGAAACGGCACTCTACGCCGAAGGCTGCGCCGGGGTGGATGCGATCTCGCTCTTGGAATCGTGGGTGCGGCACACCCTGGTCGGGATCAATACTTGGGCCGATGGTGGTACCGCGACACTGCATCGCGAATGGATCGGCCTTGCGCATGCATTAGAGGGCGAGGTGACTGTCAAAGGCAAAACCGGCACCTATACCGGATTGGACGAAGACCTTGGCCTTCTGCTCAAAATCGGGGACAAGATTGAACTGGTTCCCCTGACTGAAACCCTGACGAGGCCAACATGAAACTTGCCCGCGCGATTCATTTTGACGAAAGCGACAGCCGTGTGTTCCATAATCCGGCACGCACCGGTGAGTGGTGCATTTCAGGGGGCTTTGAATTTTCCAACTGGAGCGAGGCCGATCTGGTGGGCAAGGCGAAACAGGCCTTTTCCAACGGCTGGATGGGGTGTGAAACCTTTGGCCGCGTAAGCTTTGTTGCGGTCACCCAGATCGAGCCGCAGGAAAAGGACGCCATTGCAGGCCTGCTGGCCCAGCATTTTGTTGATATCTACGGGGCACCTTCGCTGGAAGCGGCGCGTGGTGTGGCCTTGGAAGAGATCGCCCAGATGGCCGAGCTTTGCGCGGATCACGATCCGAACACGCTTTTGACCGTCGCGCGTGAATTGACCGACGCAGGTGTGCGCGAAAGCTACCGCGTGATTGCGCCCCAAGACGCCGACCTGACGCAATTTGCCGTGCACGGCTCGCTGGACGAGCCGCACACGCATTGATCACTCAGCCGTTGCGTTGAACACAAAAAGCGTTTCGCCGTTGATCGTGTAATCGTTGATCAACGCCGCCGCACGCGGGCTGACCAGCCATGTTTCAAGCGCCATTGCCAGATCGTTGCGGACGTTTGCGTTCTTGGCGGGATCGACGGGCAGGTAGGCGTATTGGTTGAACAGCACCGGATCGCCGGAATAGAGCAGTGCCAGATCGGCCTTATTGGCAAAGTTCAGCCAGCTGGCGCGGTCTGAAAGCAGGTACGCATCCATTCCCGCCGCTGTGTTCAGTGCCTGACCCATGCCGGCACCGACAGGGCGATACCAGCCGTCAAAACCTGCTGCATCAAGACCGGCTGTCGCCCAAACGCCAAGCTCGGCTTTGTGGGTGCCGCTGTCATCGCCGCGGCTGACGAAAGGGGCCTCGGCACCTGCAATCCGTTGCAGGGCATCGGCCGCGCTTGCGGCATTGGCGATATCGGCAGGGTCTGATGCGGGGCCGATCAGGACGAAATCATTATACATGATCTCACGCCGGTGCGTGCCGTGACCTGCGGCAACGAACGCCTCTTCTGCGGGGCGTGAATGGACCAGAACCGCATCGACATCGCCCGCTTCGCCCAGTCGCAATGCCTGACCTGTACCCACCACCAGCAGTTGCAGGTCAATATCAAGGTCCTCCTTGATCGCAGGCAACAGCACCTCGGCAAGGCCCGAACTATCAAAGGAGGTCGTCACCGCCATCCGCATGTCTTCGGCAACAGATGTTGTCGCCCAGATGGCCATGAGACCGGCCAGAATTCCCTTCATCATGTCACAATATCTCCTCTCAAAAACGCAGCCAGTTCTTTGGTTTGCGGGCGCGTAAATGCAACATCTGCATTGCTGACATCATGCACTTTGCCGTGCAATACGAATATCAGTTCCTGCGCGAGACGGCGGGCCTGCCCCATGTCATGCGTCGACATCACAAGGCGGGTTCCGGCGGCAGATGTTTCCTGCAAAAGCGCCTCGATCTCGCGTGTGGTATGGCCGTCAAGGTTGGCGCAAGGCTCATCCAGAAACAGCACCTGCGGTTTGCGGATCAGGGCCCGGGCGATGGCAAGTTTTTGCCGCTCACCGCCGGACAGGCGTGTCGCAGGACTGCCTGCACGCTCCGTCAGCCCGATCCGGTTAAGCCAATGGTCCACGGCCTGCGCGATTTCGGCCTTTGGATACCCCAAGAGTCTGAGGGGATAGGCCAGATTATCCGCCGCGGACCGCCGCAAGACGATAGGCGATTGAAAGACAAAGGCGTGTTGCGCGGTGTCATCATGGTGCCAAGTCACCGCACCGCTTGTGACACGTTCAATCCCGTGCATCACGCGCAGCAGGGTCGTTTTGCCGGCGCCATTGGGCCCGATGATAATTGTCGGTCCCCCTGCATCAAGCACAAGATCCGTCGGGCCAATGACAACCTTGCCACTGCGGCGCACCAGTACCTTGCTCAGGGTCAGTGGAAACATCTGTGTCACCAGCGTCCCTCCCGCTCGGTTTGCGACAGGGTGTGGATCGCAAGGTTCACAAAGATTGCAAGGCCGATCAGGACAAAGCCAAGTCCCAGCGCCAGCGCAAAGTCCCCCTTGCCCGTTTCCAGCGCAATCGCAGTGGTCAGCACGCGGGTCACATTATCAATATTGCCACCAACGATCATGATTGCGCCTACCTCGCCAATGGCGCGCCCGAATCCGGCAAGTGCGGCCGTCAGCAGATTGCGCCGCCCGTCCCAGATCAGCGTCATGATCCGCTGCCTTTTTGTTGTGTTCAGCGATATGAGCAAGTCATGATATTCGGCCCAGAGTTCCCGCATGGATTGGTGCGCGATCGAGGCTATAACAGGTGTGATGATAATGACCTGCGCGATAATCATCGCAGTGGGCGTAAACAGCAAATCCAGCACACCAAAGGGGCCGGACCGCGATAGCAGTATGTAGACGACAAGTCCCACAACGACAGGCGGCAGGCCCATCAAGGCATTGATCATCGAGATGACGAACCGGCGATAGCGGAACCGCTGCACCGCAAGGAAAGTGCCCAGCGGGATCGCGATGACAGAGGCAATCACCAGCGCAGTCAACGTCACGCGGAGCGAACGCAGACTGATGTCCCACAGCTCGGCGTCAAATGTAACGACCAGCCAGAATGCTGCGATGAGACCATCAAGAATATCAACCATGGAAGCGGTGTACTTGCGCTATTGCCGGGGCCGCCAAGGTCGTGTTTTCGTGCAGAAAAGACAAGTCTCAATCAGGCCGCCTTTCGCGCGAAGGCGACAGGGCGTTTCCCGCCCGGTGCTGAGTGGCGACGGCGCGGATTGTAACAGCCGTTGATGTATTCAAAGATTGCCTTCTCAGCTTGCCGCCGCATTCCCCGTGACAGTTGCCTTTGCCACGCATCGGGACTTTGAAGCCATGTTGCCGCAGGATCTTCTGATAGTCGTGCGAACAGTATTGGCGATCGCGATCCGTGTGGTGATTTCAATGGTGGCTTGGCGGCACATCCGACCTGAAACAGCACATTGATGAACACCCTGTCACGTTTCAGAACTTGATCGGGTGATAGACGCAATCCGCTAATGTACTGCGATTGAGCTCGGCAATAAAAGCGGCCTCGGCGTGGAACAGTTTTGCCTTCAACTGACAGCGGGGCGTCAGGGTGCAGGCGTTGCCGTTCGGTAAAAAGCATTCCACCAACGCCTGATCCGCCTCGAGCAAGGACACGATATCGCCCAGCCGTATCTCGTCAGGTTTTTGTGCCAACGCGGCCCCACCTGCGCCCCCACGGCGCGTTGTCAGATAGCCCCCGCCTGACAATGCCGAGATTACTTTAGCCAAGTGATTGCGCGAGATGCAGAACTCCTCTGCCAGTTCAGCGGTGGTGAATGTGCGGTCGGGTTCGCCAGCCATGCGCATAAGCACACGCAGTCCGAAATCGGTGAAAGTTGTAAGGCGCAAGGTCTAGGTCCTGATTTGGTATTTACATTGCGTATTCAAGAGGTGTATCCGGTAGACCAAATACCGGACCAATGCTCACGGTCAATGCTGTCTGAAAGTTTCTGCTATGAAAGGCCTTCCCCAATTTCAAACCAGCGCAGGGAGCGGGAAATGACACTGCTTGCCAGCATCACTCCGACAGCGCGTGGCGCGGCGGATCAACTGCTGACCTATGCTGTGAAACGTCTGGGCAACGACGGGGTCAAGGTACTGGGTGCGCTACGTGACTTCGGCCAGAGTAACGCATCTGAGCAATGCGATAGTGCGTTGCGACTACTGCCGGACGGGCCTGTTGTCCGCATCACACAAGATCTGGGTAAAGGCTCCACCGCTTGTAAAATGGATGCAGGAGCACTTGAGGACGCGGTCGGGATCGCAGTGACGCGTCTGGCAGTCGAAGGTGCCGATTTGGTAGTCTTGAACAAGTTTGGCCTGCGCGAGGCCGAAGGCCACGGATTTCGTCCGCTGATCGCAAATGCACTGGCCAGCGGGATACCCGTCTTGCTCGGCGTTTCTGACACGCATCGCGCTGCGTTTGATCGTTTCGCGGATGGTATGGCCACCACCCTGACCCCTGACGAAGAAGCAATTCTGACATGGTGCAAGACGGCAATCGTGCCGCGGCCCGACGCCGCCACCCGCTGATATAGGCGCATCACTCAAAGGCGTAGACAAAGGAGAACGTCCAAATGATCCGACCGATAGAGTTTCCGGGCACAGACGCGCCGACACCCGCGCTGATTGCGCATATTATGGAGCGCTATCACGAAACACACCGGCGCGAATTGCCCGAACTGATTTCACTGGGCCGCAAGGTCGAAACGGTACATGCATTCGACCCGAATGCGCCGCACGGTCTGACACAGGCGCTTGAGGCGCTGATCGTGGATCTTGAGGTTCATATGCGCAAAGAAGAGGCGAATGTATTCGCAGCAGTGGGTGCGGGGCATTCTGAAGGTGCAGACGTGCCCATTGCCGCATTGCGTCACGACCATTCCGGACAAGAGGCGACATTGAACAAGATCGCCGCAATCACTCATGGGTTCCGATTGCCCTCATATGCCTGCGGATCCTGGACGCGGCTTTATGCAGGGCTTGGCAAGCTGGTTGAGGATCTGGACGAACATATGTTTCTGGAAGACACAGTATTGTTTCCGCGCCTTGAGGGTGCCGCATGACCGCCTTCTCCCGCCTGTCCTGCGTCATGATCCAACCGCTTTTGACGCGCGTTGTCCGCCGTATCGCTGCACGGCATCCATCGCTTTTTGCGCGGTTGGGACCACATCAGGCGACAGATTTTCTGATTGATCCGATTGAACTTCCCTTTGCGCTGCACCTACGCCCTGATCCTGATGCATTGGTCTTCCGCGCTGTTCCACGTGATGCGGCGCCTGAACCCGGTGCATTGATCCGTGGCAAATTCATGCTGCTGTTGGAACTGATGGACGCAGAAGAGGACGGCGACGCCGCTTTTTTCTCGCGCGATCTGGAAATATCAGGTGATACCGAAGCCGTCGTGCGATTGCGCAATGCGCTGGACGACGTGGACGGATCAATCGCTGATGAAACGGCCGCGATGTTCGGCGCGCCCGGTCGTGCGATCCTCGCCCGGCTGCGGCGCAACTACCCCACCCAAGAAACCGGAGCCTTTGCGCCATGAGCCTTGCTGAACTGATTTGTCCTGCGGGTACGCCTGCGGCATTGCGCACGGCTGTCGATGCTGGTGCTGATGCCGTTTACTGCGGTTTTCAGGATGCTACAAACGCCCGGAACTTTCCGGGGCTGAACTTCACGCCCGACGAACTGGCCGATGCGGTGGTTTACGCCCATGCAAAAGGTACAAAGGTGCTCTTGGCGCTGAACACCTACCCGCCTGCGGGCAAGGTGGATTTGTGGCGTCAGGCGGCGGACACAGGTGCCAGATTGGGCGTTGATGCATTCATCGTCGCCGACATGGGCGTGGCGGACTATATCGCGCAGACACATCCACAGGTGCGCTTGCATTTGTCGGTCCAAGCCGCAGCTTCAAGCCCCGAAGCAATTCGATATTACTGCGAGCGTTTCGGGGTCAAACGTGTGGTCTTGCCACGCATCCTGACGATCCCTGAGATCAAACAAGTCCGCAAGGACATCCCCTGCGAGATCGAGACTTTCATCTTTGGTAATCACGGTCTGATGGTCGAAGGGCGGTGCAGTCTGACCAATTATCTGACAGGGCAATCAACCAATATGGATGGCGTCTGTTCGCCTGCTTCGGATGTTGAATACAAGCGCGATGCCGACGGTACGATGTCGTCACAATTGGCCGGGTTTACCATTGATTGCTTTGGCCCTGACGAAAAGGCGGGCTATCCCACCATTTGCAAGGGGCGGTACACCGCGCCGCATCGGCCTGATGCCTATTACGCCTTTGAAGAACCCGTCAGTCTGAACCTGTCGCGGCTATTGCCGGAACTGATTGATGCCGGTGTGCATGCCTTCAAGATCGAAGGGCGGCAGCGGTCAAAATCCTATGTGCGCGGTGTGGTGACGGCCTTTCGCCATGCGGTCGATGATATCCGCGCGGGGCGACCTGCGGATATGGCGAACCTCGTGGCGCTGACCGAGGGGCAAAAGCAGACCCAAGGCGCATTCGAGACCAAGAAATGGCGGTGACAGACATGACAAAACTCACGCTCGGCCCGATTGCCTATCACTGGTCCGCCGAAGAACGGCGTGATTTTTATGCGCGGATTGCGGATGAAGCCCCGGTGGACGAAGTTTATCTGGGCGAGGTCATCTGTTCCAAGCGTGCGCCGTTTCATGAGCCTGATTTGCCTGATACGATTGCGCGGCTGGAACGGGCGGGCAAAACCGTGGTCCTTTCATCGCTGGCCGAAGTGATGCTGAAACGTGAACGCAAGGCCACCGCTGATCTGGCGGAAATGGACGCGCCCGAGATCGAGATTAACAATGCCGCCGGTCTTTATGCGCGTGGCGATCGCCCGCACCGGATCGGTCCCTTTATGAACGCCTATAACGAGGCAACAATTGCGTGGATGGCGCGGCAAGGGGCCAGCCATGTCTGCTTGCCTGCGGAATTGCCGGGCGAGGCGATAGCCATTGCCGCCAAAGCCGCCCGCGATCTGGGGCTAGGTGTTGAGGTGCAGGTCTTTGGACGCGCATCATTGGCCGTCTCGGCGCGATGCTATCACGCGCGGGCACATGGGCGCACAAAGGATAACTGCCAATTCGTGTGCGAAGATGACGCCGACGGGATGCCGCTTTGCACCACAGACGAACGGGTAATCCTGAGGGTCAACGGGATCCAAACCCAATCGGAAAGCTATGTCGATCTGTTGCCCGAAATGCCGCAGCTTGCATCGGTTGGCGTCACGCATCTGCGGCTGATGCCGCAAGCCGTCGATATGGTGGCGGTCGCACAGGTGTTCCGTGATGCGCTGGACGAGAAGTCGGACAGCAGAGATGCTGAACAGGCACTGAAAGACATCTGTGGCGATGTGGCGTTCAGCAACGGGTTCTACCACGGACAGGCCGGTTATCGGCGCATTGCCTTGACCACAGCAAGCTGATGCGACGGAAAGATGGGCCATTGTTTGCTTTAGTGCAAAGTCACACACGGCACTTTGTGCGAAATTGCCGTTATGGAACAGATTGATACTCTCAGGGCGCTTGGCCTTTTCGATGCGCGGGTGCCGCGATACACGTCTTACCCTACGGCTGCGGCGTTTTCACCGCAGACCGGTGCGAACTTTCAGCGCGATGCTCTTGCGGCGCTGGACCCGAACGATCCTGTGTCAGTCTATATGCACATCCCGTTTTGTGAACGTCTGTGCTGGTTCTGCGCCTGCCATACGCAAGGCACAAAAACACTGGGTCCGGTAGAGAGCTATATTGAATCGTTGGAAGCCGAGCTTGAGCTCCTGCGAAACACACTTCCGGCGGGTTTGCGCATGGGGCGTCTGCATTGGGGCGGCGGTACGCCCACAATCCTGCCACCGCCATTGATCCACCGGCTTTCGCGCGCAATCCGCGATGTGTTTCCAACCGCTGATGACTTTGAGTTTTCGGTCGAGATCGATCCAACAATGGTGGATCGGGCCAAGATTGACGCTTTGGCAGCCGAAGGCATGACGCGCGCCTCAATCGGGATACAGGATTTCGACCCGGAAGTGCAGGCGGCCATCGGGCGCATGCAGCCTTTCGACGTTACCCGTACCTGCGTTGACGATCTGCGCGCAGCAGGTGTCAGATCATTGAACACCGACCTCGTATATGGCCTGCCGCACCAGACGAACGCACGGATTGAAGATACAATCGACAAGGTTCTGACCTTTGCGCCTGACCGCGTAGCCCTTTTTGGCTACGCACATGTACCCTGGGTGTCAAAAAGGCAAAAGCTGATTGATGAAGACGCGCTTCCCGATGATATGGCGCGCTATGTGCTGGCCACTTTGGCGGCAGAGCGTTTCGTGGCGGCGGGTCTGACACCCATCGGAATTGACCATTTCGCGCGTCCCGGCGATGATCTTGAAACATCGTTGCAAGCAGGGCAGTTGCGCCGGAACTTCCAGGGCTACACCGCAGACAGCTGTCAAAGCCTGATTGGTCTTGGTGCATCGTCTATCTCGCGTTTTCCGGGCGGATATGTCCAGAATGCACCAGCAACAGCGGCCTATAAGCAGCGCATTGCAGCAGGAGGATTTGCTGCATCACGCGGATATCAGATGACCGCGCAAGATCAGCTGCGGGCGCGTGCGATTGAGCATCTGATGTGTGAATTCACGCTTGATCTGAATGATCTTGCGTCGGAGTTTGGACCGCAGTCCGCTGCGCTGAAACCATCGCTCAGCTTCATGGCAGAGCGGTTTGCCCCTTATGCGGTGTTTGATGGACACAAACTGGCGATCGCTCCAGAGGGGCAGCCTTTGACGCGGATGATCGCCTCTGTTCTGGATCAGCATGTGCCCGAAGGTGTGCGTTATTCCCGTGCATCCTAGATGCCAAGGCTGTCAACAGCCTTGGCCTAAAGTGCAGACACACCGATCACGACAGGATGTAAAGCCAGCAGGATCACGAAGGTCAGAACTCCTGCCGCCAATCGGAGGGCGGTGCCCGGCATTGAGAGGGGTTTTTGCACCAGCGGTGCCTCTTGCACGGCCCTGTTCACAGCATTCCAGCGCTCAGCCCCCATTTCGCGCTGTTTGCGGCGGTTGATCAGGGCACGCCCGGCAATTGCAAAACTGCCCAACACAGCAAATAACAAGACATGCGCCAGATCGCCGTTGGGCAGCAGGTGCAGCCCGGCCCACAGCGCCAGCACCAGCAGGATCGGGTGCCGTGTCCATCGGACAATACCGGGGCGTGTCGGGTTAAAAGCCTGGTTATTTGCGCCGCCGAAGGAAAACGGATTTGGTCGCCCGATGCTGAAGGCAAGAATCAGACAGGCCGCGAGCATGCCGATATGCACTACGTGGCGCTGCCAGATCATTTGCGGCCAAAGCTGGACATAGGGGGCTTCTCCTGCTGACCAGATCAGCAGGGATAGCATGGCCAGCGAGAGGATCGAATACCCTATCCCAAATCCCCGCTGGCCAATCCGAGCGGTAATCCGCGATTTCACAGCGGGACGGACAGGGACGGAGTGTGTCAGGAAGAACAGCCCGAAGACACCTGCAAAGCCAAACCAGGTCATCAGGCTTTTCCAGCTTTCGCGCGCAGTAGGGCAGGCCCGTAAGCTACTGCGAACCCGCCAAAGGCCGCGATCCACAATAGCCCCGAAATGGTCGTGAATTCTGGCATCGTGGCCGACAACCAGCGCGCCGCGACCGATGCGAAAAGGCAAAGGTAAACAGCAAGAGTGGCACGGTTCGCCAGCAATGCTTGCCCGGTATGCCCCAACGTGGCGCGGGTCATCACCGCCAGCGTCATGGCACCGATCGCTCCGGCCATCCAGATGTGTTGGGCAGCGATCTGGCTGCTCCCGCTCAAGAGCGTGTCCGCGCCCATCACAAGCGCCCCAAGCGGGATGAATGCATAGGCCACATGCAGTACCCAGACCAGTGGCTCATGCAGGGTTCGATGCCCTTGCCAACGGATCAGGCGCGCGACATGCAGCACACCAAAGAGAATAAGCGCACCGCCTGTCAGCGAATGAAACGGCATGACAACCCAAAGCGCCAGAATGATGATACTTGCGGCCAGTGTGATCTTGTCAAAGCGTTGCATTGGCGGGGCAGGGCGTGCGGGATCATTGTTGCGGGCAAGCCAGTTGCGGGTGAACGACGGAATGATGCGTCCGCCGATAACTCCGATCATCATGATCGTGGTCGCAAGGCCAAGCCGCAGGCCGTATCCTTCGGCTGCATAAAGACCGTTTGATGCTTCGATGTGGAATATCAGGTTGGCGGTGGTGAATACCGCCAAAAGCGCCAGAACGATAAGGTTGCGCCAATTCTTGCCTGCGACGATCTCTTGCAGGATCAGCGCGCCCAGAACCACGGGAAACGCCAGATCAATGCCCGCCGCCACGACGACCGGAAGGAAAGCCGAAGTCAGAATGGCAATGCGCCCCGCGCACCACAGCGCGAACAGGGCGGCCAGTTTCCATCCCACCATCGGCAGGCGTCCGGTCCAGTTGGGGACTGCTGTCAGCAGGAACCCCGCCAGAACCGCGCCCAGATAGCCGAACAGGAATTCATGCGCATGCCAGGATACCGGATCAAAGTGGGTCGGCAGGTCAACTGCGCTGGTCAAAGCGAGGATCCACATCAACATGGCCATCACGACCCAGACCGCGCCGAACAGGAAAAACGGGCGGAACCCGAAACTGAGCAACGCGGGCCCTTGCCACGCGCGCATTTGTTCTGCGGATGATTGTGCCATTAGCTTGCTCCAGTATGTGTTCTGATCGTGCTGACCACCGTGCCATCCTCTGCACAGGTCAGCCGGGCATGTTTGCCGTTATAGAAAAAGGTCATGCGAAAACGCCCCGAGTCCTCGTCCTGTCCGACCTCGTATTTGCTGGTGATCTCACCCGCGCGCATTTTGGCCTGCACCTGTGCCGGTTCCAGATCAAGCAACGCGCCAAGGTCCTGCGCATCAATCACGGGTTGGTTATTGATTAACTCGATTTTCATGTGCTTTGCCCAGCGTCTGCAATGTCCATCAAATGCCGAATGTGTCTGGCAAAATACCATGTCGCAGGTGCCCCGATGATCGAACCCAGCCCGATGGACCAGGCTGTTGATGCGACAGGCCCGCCGATCCAGCTGAAGATCAACGAGGCAAAGAACACGTTGACGGCGGCTGCACCCGCGCCAAACGGGTAAAGCGCCAATGTGATCTTGATCGTGGACCAGCCGCTTTGTGTCATGATCGCGCGACCAGCCGCTGCACCAGAACCATGGCTGCGACCAGCGCAAGGCAGGCCATTGCATACCAGAATTCGGCCGTTGCCGATTGCGCCTGTGGGATCGGACGGTCGAAACCTTCTGCAAAAACCGGTGCGGCCATGAGGCTGGTCACAACAAAAGTGAAAAATCTGCGCATATCAGGTCTCCTGTGTCAGTGTGCGGTAGATATCGGGCAGCGCCCGCGTCAGGCGATGGGCGTCGGGCAGCAGGGTAAAGCCGCCGCGCCCGAAAATGCGGGCAAACCAGTCCTGCCCGTCTTCGTCGATGATGATCCCATGCAACGAAAGGCCGCCATTGCGTGCCTCGCGCACGGCCATATGGCTGTCTTCGATCCCGTGCTGGCCTTCGTAGTGGTCCAGATCGTTGGGCTTGCCATCGGTCAGCACGATCAGCAATTTGCGCGTGCTGGGTTCGTCGGCCAGTTGCGCGCTGACGTGCCGGATGGCCGCGCCGAGGCGGGTATAGTGGCCGGGCTTCAAGGCCCCGATGTTGGCGGTGATTTCAGGCGACATGGGGTCGTCGAAATTCTTGCAGCGTGTCAGGAACACGCGGTCACGGCGCAGGGATGAAAACCCCCAGATGCCCAGACGGTCGCCTGCCGCATCAATACCTGTGGCCAGCGCCGCCATCGCTTGCTGCGCCACCTCGATGACGCTGGTGTCGCCAATCGCGGCCTCGGTCGAGCGTGAGTTGTCGATCAGGAAGGCCACCGACATATCACGTTCAATCTGGCGGGCTGATTGCCAAATCCGGTCCGACCCCCGCCCTGTCGCTTTGAGGTCTGCCTGCGTGGTGAGGAGCGCATCAAGGTCAAGTTCTGACCCTTCGACCTGGCGTGGTTGCAGAATACGGCGGGGGCGCAGCGCCTCAAACTGGCGGCGCACAGCCCGCACGTGGCGGGGGTCGGGTTGGAAGGACGCATCCAGCGGCTGGGCCGGTGCGTCGAGGACGCGGCAGTGGTCTGCCATATAACTGCGCGAGCGGTGGTTCCACTCGGGATAGGTATGGATGCCTGACAAGGCTTCGTGGTCAGCATCGGCAGGCGATAAATCAAGGTGCAGGCGCAGGCGTGTCGCGGTCTTGCGGTCGTGTTTGGACAGGGTGATCTTGTCCTGATCGTCGGCCGCTTTTTGGGCGTTCTCGTCGTCATCATCATCAACGCTACGGTTGATATTGAGCGATTCTACCCATGAAAGGATCGACTCGAAACGGTGGATGATAAAGCTGTCCTTGCGGTTCTGCTGGTCCTGATCCTTGCGTTCGCCCATTTTGCGGTTTGTATGGGCGGCAGCGGGTGTCGGGGCGGCATTTTCGGCAGCCTCTTCGGCGGCACCGGCCCCTGATCCAGGCGCGCCAAAGCGCAACCAGATGGGCACCGGGGCAAACGGCATGTAACTGCGCGAAGCCGCCTCGGCGATCGGGGCTGTGGGATTGCCACTAAGCTGATCGCAGATGTTGGTTTCCAGACGCGCCTCTTGCGGCGGGCGCATGATCTTGGGGCGTGCGGCAATACATAGCGCCGTCATTTGAGCGTAAGCGTCGCGCAGTCCGGGGCAGGCGGCATAGACCGCATCAGCGGCTGCAGCGTTTAAGCGGATCTGTGCGCAGTCGAACGCGGCGCCTTCATCGGTTACTTGGGTATCTGCCGGATCGCTGGTTGCAGCCAAAGCGGTCAGCCAGAAATAGGCGGCGCGGTTCAGATCAGCCTGCGGAAATGCCGCAATTGCGGGTGGCAGATTTAACCGCTCGCCGTCAAAGCTGGCCACCCATTCGCGGTCCTGGTCTGCAGCAAGCTTGCGGCGTATTGGTCTGCGGTGTTGCATCAGTGTGGCCGCGGCCTCGCCCAACTCGACCCCCGCTGCACCCCCCAGCGCGCGGAACAGGACCGCAAGGCTGGGTCTGACGGACGACAGGGTCACCATGGCGTCAGGATAGCTTTGGTCGGCCCCGATCCCGCTGGCCATCTCGTGCCAGAGATTGCCAACGGTTTCTTCGGGTTCCATGAGGTCAAGAAGGCGCATGATGACTATCCGTAGATTGTGCTGACCAGATCGCGCAGCGATTGCTGCACGTCGGGTTCATCAGACAGTGGTTCGATCACGGCGGCCTCCAACGCGTTGTCCACGCCCATGCCGCCTGCCATCAAGGTGGCAGCATAGATCAGCAGGCGTGTTGAAACGCCTTCTTCGAGGTCCATGCCGGACAGGTTGCGGATGTGACCGGCCAATCGGACCAAAGGCGCGACGCGCCCGGCCTCCAACCCGCTTTCGCGCGACACGACGGCAATTTCGGTTTCGGCTGCCGGAAAGTCGAAGGAAATCGACAGGAACCGCTGCCGTGTCGATGGTTTCAGCCGTTTGAGCACATTCTGATAGCCGGGGTTGTAGCTGGCAACCAGCATGAAACCCTTGGGCGCCACTAGTTCTTCGCCGGTGCGGTCAATCATCAGCGTGCGCCGCGTGTCGGTCAGCGGGTGCAGCACGACCGTCACGTCTTTGCGGGCCTCGACGACTTCATCCAGATAGCAGATGCCGCCTGTCCGCACCGCGCGTGTCAGGGGGCCATCGACCCAGACGGTTTCGCCCCCTTTCAGCAGGTAGCGCCCGATCAGGTCAGCGGCGGACAGATCGTCATGGCAGGCCACGGTATAAAGCGTCTTGCCCATTTTTGCGGCCATGTGTTCGACAAAACGGGTTTTGCCGCAGCCGGTGGGCCCCTTCAAAAGAAGGGGCAAACCGTTGTCATATGCCGTCTCGAACAGGTCGCATTCGCGGCCGGTTGCCTGATAGAACGGCAAGGTGGGAAGTGTTGCGATATTCATGGCTTACTCTCCTGGAACTGGATTGGCAGGGCCGGGCGCGATGACCTCGTTCTTGCGCACGACCAGCATCGAATAGATGAACAACAGCGCACCCAGCACCACAGCGGCACCCGCGCCAAAGCGCATCAGATAGAAGATCGCCAGATCATCCTGCACCTGCATGTAGTAGTCGCCGATGACCCGCTGCATGTGGGTCTGGATGGTCCCTGCGAATGTCAGCACGAAAGTCATGAACGCCATGCCACCTGTCATCAGCCAGAAAGACGCCATGTTCAGCACCTGATTGTAAGGCGCGCGTTCACGCAGCATCGGCATGGCATAGGTGAACATCGCTAGGTTCAGCGCGACATAGGCGCCATAGAAGGCAAGGTGCCCGTGCGCGGCAGTGATCTGGGTGCCGTGGCTATAGAAGTTCACGCCGTGCAAAGTGTGCAGGAACCCCCAGACGCCCGCGCCAAAGAAGGCCACGGTGCTGGACCCCAGCGACCACAAAAGGGCGGCCTTGTTTGGGTGGTTCTTGCGGCCTTTCCAGACCATCACAAAGGCGAACGACATCATCAAGAAGAACGGGATCACCTCAAAAGTCGAGAAAATCGACCCGATCCATTGCCAGTATCCGGGCAGACCGATCCAGTAGAAGTGGTGACCGGTGCCAAGGATACCGCTGAAAAGCGCGGTGGCGACGATGATGTACAGCCATTTTTCAACAACCTCGCGGTCGACACCTGTCAACTTCAAAAGCAGGAAGGCAAGGATTGCGGCCATGACCAGTTCCCAGGTCGCTTCGACCCAGAGGTGCACGACGAACCACCAGTACATTTTATCCAGCGACAGGTTGTCAGGGTTGATGAAGGCAAAGATCCAAAGCAGTGACAACAGCCACAGGCCCATCAGCAACACATTGGTGATGGCTGTTCTTTTGCCGGCCAGCACCGTCATCGAGATGTTCAAGAGGAAGATCAGCGCGGCGACAAGGATACCGAACTTGACCCAAAGCGGTTGTTCAAGGAACTCGCGCCCGCCATGGATACCCACAAGGTAGGACCCCACCGCGCCCAGCGTGCCGACAACGAGGATGATCAACTGGATATAGGCCAGTTTGGGCGACCATATTTCCCTCTCCGATTCTTCGGGGATCAGGAAATAGGCGGCCCCGAAAAAGCCCAAGAGCAACCAGACGATCAGCGCGTTGGTGTGGATCATCCGGATCACGTTGAACGGCAGGATTTCAGCCAGAAAATTGGGCGAGACATAGACCCACCCGGCGAGAAGCCCACCCAGTACCTGAATCCCGAACAGCGCCATCGCCGCAAGGAAGTACCAATAAGCCACTTTTTGTGATTGATATTTCATGATTTCGCCTCCTTAACCGGCGTCGTTGGGCGGCCAGCCCTGTGTGTCAGTTTGGTCAGCCCAGCGCAGAAACTCGGCCAGACCGCGCACATCTTCGTCCGTCAGGTCATAGGCAGGCATCTGGCGGCGGCCTTCGATGCCGCTGGGTTGGCTGTCGATCCAGCCGCGCAACATCTCGAATGCGTCCTCGGGGCTGTCCTGTACGCCCCAGCGGGTCATGACGTTGCCGACCTCGGGGGCGAAGTAGGCGCCTTCACCATGCAGGCTGTGGCAGTTGATGCAGGAATTCTCTTCCCAGATATGTTTGCCATGGATGACCTCTTCGGACAGCGGCATGCCTGCGGTCGAGACCTCGACCACGTATTTATGTGAATGGACGGTCATCCCCACGAAGATCACGACAAAGAAGATCGAACCTCCGTAGAAGATATTGCGCGCCCGTGATTTTGTTAAAAACTCAGCCATTCTGCGGCCTCCTTGAGTGCGGGATGGCCGATCTCTAGCGCGGTCAGGCAACCGGGAATTTGTGCTAGCGCAACGTTCTGCAACTTCAGGCGGTTAATGTGGTTATTGAAGGGAGGCACCTATGACACATGCCAAAATCGACGATCTGGATTTGCCGTTGTCAGATTTGATGACGCAATGGCCCCAAACGGTGCCGGTTTTCCTGCGTCACAAGATGCTGTGCGTGGGCTGTCTGATCAGCCCGTTTCACACTATCGTGGATGCCTGTGCAGAATATCATCTGGATATGGATGCATTTGTGGCCGAACTGATGGAGGCCGCAGGCGTCAGGCCCTAGATCTGGCTGAGCACGACAAGCGCGTGCGGATCGCAGACCTTGATCCGTTTGCGTTTGCTTTGGACCATGCCCTGCTTTTCCCACGCGCTGAGCAGTCTGCTGACAGTATGCAGTGTCGTGGCGGTCAGTTCTGACAGGTCCTGCCGCGTGATCGGGAAATCAATCTCGATGCCATCAGCGACCTTGCGCCCGGTCTGGTTGATCAAACGCAACAGCGCATTCGCGACGCGCTGTTCGACCTGCTGGGTTGCCATTTCCACGATACGGTTGTTCATCTCGCTGACGCGGTTACCGACAGTCTTGTAGCTTTCGGTGGCAAAGCCGTCATAGTCAGCGGCAAAGCTGTCCCACAGGGTCATCGGCCAGCTAAGTGCCAGCGATTCTGTCGCTGTCATGGCGGTCGCGGGATAGAACTCTTTGCCGATGGCCCTGGCAATCCCCAGCAGTTGACCCGCCGGAATGTGCAGTGCTGTCACCTGTTCACCTGTTGCCGTCACACGCACCACGCGCACATATCCGTCCAGCAGCATATAGAACCGCTCTGCCGGAGCGCCCTCATCAAAGATCGCGACGCCTTTGTCGTAGCGCCGTGACGTTGCTTGATCAAGAATCGTGCGAATCTGCCGTTTGTCCAGCTTGGAAAACGGGGGCAGATGCGACAGCAGGCTTTCATCAAGCCGGGGCAAGGTGGATGTGGCAACCGGTTTGTTCATGACCTGCCTCGTGCCACAAATACACTACGCATGCAAAAGGTGAATTCGCGCTTTTCGTTGCGTTCTTTGCGGCAGCGCAAAGTTTGCTGCGCCGCAGCGTGTAAACTTAGGTCAACATCAAACGTGATCTGAAAGGAAAAGAAGATGATCCGTAAACTCGCAGCAGGTATTGCAATGGCCGCCCTCATGGGCAGCGCTGCCTTTGCCGAGACAATCGAAGTGCAGATGTTGAACGTCGGCACTGATGGCGAACGCATGGTATTTGAGCCTGCTTTTGTACAGGCACAACCCGGTGACACGATCCGGTTCCTTGCCAGTGATCGCGGCCACAACGCCGAGATCAACGATGGCATGCTGCCCGAAGGGGCCGAGGCTTTTGAGGGCCGTATCAACGAAGAGATCGAGGTCACTCTGGACGTCGAAGGCGTCTATGGCGTGATCTGCAAACCGCACTATGCCATGGGCATGGTGATGACCATTGCCGTCGGTGACGTCGATGTGCCTGACGACTTCCTTGAAGGCCGTGTTCCACGCAAAGCCAAGGAACGCTTTGAAGCACAGCTGGCCAATTTCTAAACCGCATTCCGTCGCAAGGCGCTGGTGTCTTGCGACACATCAGACCTCATGGAGGGACAAATGACCAAATTCATCAACCCCGGACTGACAAAAACCAGCCGCCGCAATGTTCTGCGTGGCTCTGTTCTGGCAGGTGCTGCTGCAGTGACCGGCGCAGGCGCCTTTGCAAACCAACGCCGCAGTCCGCTTCCACGGATGCAAGCGCCCGCCGCCCGCTTTATCGAAGCCGAAGCACAAGCACAGGTGCAAGCCGCCCCTGCTGATCTGTCGGGCTATACCCGCGTCAAACAGGAACTGGTTGCACCACCTTTTGCGCCCGCGCATGAACAGGTGGCCACAGGTGGGCCCAAGATCATCGAAGTGTATATGGAAACAACCGAACGTCTGATGGTTGTCGATGAAGACACAGGTGCTGAAATCTGGGCGCTCACCTATAACGGCTCGGTTCCCGGCCCGCTGATCATCTGTCACGAAGGCGACATGGTCGAACTGACCATGCGCAACCCTGTCGATAGCCAGATGGAACACAACATCGACTTTCACGCGTCAACAGGTGCGCTGGGCGGTGGTGGCCTGACCCACATCTATCCAGGCGAGGAAACGGTGCTGCGCTGGAAGGCAACCAAGCCGGGCTGCTTTACCTATCACTGTGCCCCCGGTGGCGCGATGATCCCCTATCACGTCACACACGGCATGAACGGTGCGGTGATGGTGCTGCCACGCGATGGCCTGAAAGACGCCAACGGCAACCCGCTGCGCTATGACAGCATCGCCTATATCGGTGAGCAGGATTATTATCTGCCCAAGGACGAATACGGTGATTACAAGACCTACGCGGTAGCCGGTGACGACTATGCCGACAGCCTTGATGCGATGCGCACACTGACCCCGACACACTGTGTCTTTAACGGTGCGGTGGGTGCCTTGACCGGGGAAAACGCCCTGAAAGCGAAAGTTGGCGAAACTGTCCTGATGATCCACAATCAGGCGAACCGCGACAGCCGTCCGCACCTGATCGGGGGCCACGGTGATTATGTCTGGGAGACTTCGTTCAGCGATCCGCCACTGACAGGGCTTGAAACATGGTTCGTGCGCGGCGGCACTGCAATGGCTGCGATGTACACATTCGAACAGCCGGGCGTCTACGCCTACGTGAACCACAACCTGATCGAGGCCACTTTGCTGGGTGCAGCGGCACACTTTGTCGTCGAGGGCGAATGGAACAATGCCTTGATGGAACAGGTCGTGGCACCACGTACATTCGAAGCCTAAGTCGTAGAGTAGAGAAATGAAAACCGTCATCGCCAACCACACAAAAAGCATCCTTGCCAGCTGTGCAGTGTTGGCGGTGGCAACCCTGATCGGGGCCGCCACCCTTGTGGGCGGCCCCGATCCTGCGTTCGCGCCGGTGATGGCTGAACAGCCTGTTCAAATGCCCGACGGTGCCCGCCTTTATGTGCAAAAATACGAGGTCAGTGTTGCAGAATGGAACGCCTGCCATGATGACGGGGCTTGCAGTCTTGCACTGCGCGTTTCCGGCAACCGGTCAGCCGACGACATGCCGGCCACGGGACTGTCATATGTGGATGTGTCGCAGTATCTTGACTGGATCAACGGCAAATCTGATGTGACCTTCCGGCTGCCAACCTTGATGGAATGGGAATACATGGCCGCCGCAGTGCTGCCCGAAACACCCGATCCGATTTTTACCGATCCTGAACTCACCTGGGCGTCCGCCTATCTGATGGAGCCGCAAACAAGCCGCACTCTGCGTCCGCGCGGATCCTTCGATACCACCGCCGAAGGCATCGTCGATCTGAATGGCAGCGTGTGGGAATGGACCATGGACTGCTATGCAGGTGCGTCAGAAGGCCAAATCACCCCTGACCGCTGTCCGGCCTTCTTTGTGGGCGGCGAACATGTTGCCGCCATGTCGTTTCTCGTGCGAGACCCTGCGCGAGGGGGCTGTGCGGTGGGGACGCCACCCGCGCATCTGGGCATGCGTCTGGTGACGGAGAACTGGGATCAGGGGCTTTGAAATAGCACGACGTCCGTTTTTGAATTTCGAGACCTGCGTGCCGTGCCGATGCTACTATACAAAAGCAGCTCTGCGCAGATCATTGCCGCCGCACACGCGTCGTGCCAACCCATAGCTCGCACCGGTTGAACAGATCATGTTATTCGTCAATGTCATGCGGTCTTCTCGCACGCCCGCTGCGGCCCTGAGCACGTCAAAAATTCTCATCTTGTGGTCTCGACCCTGCCCGTCAACGCAATCAGGCGTGCAATGCTACGTCGGTTTGCGCAAAAGTCTGGGACTGGCATGCCCTTTCTTGCTGAGCCGAGCCATGCCTCGCAAGCCACTGAACTCTTGCATTCAAGGCAGTTAACAAGTCTTTGCCGGATCTCTTTCTCTAGGTCCCCTGGAACGCGCGCCCGTTGTTTCAGTTTCAGCCCCGCGATTCTCATCATTCTTTGCCGTAGCGCCATCTGTCTATCGAACTTGTCGGTCGCTCCGTGAAAAAGACTTGGTTTCATCTTGTATAAGGCCTTTGTGAAAGTTCCATTTCGACAGCATATCTGTCGAACCTCTTTCAGACTTTAATCTATCGCAAACACCTGAATACTCGGCTGATCATGACGTGGGTGCGCTTGTGGTTCTGGATGGCGATATGCCGGTCGGGATTGTCACGGAACGGCATTATGCGCGACGGGTGCTCCCCAAAGGCAAATCCTCTCGCAAGACCAACGTCAAAGATATTCTGACGGGACCGGTTGTGTGTGCTGAGCCGGCCAGCCAACAGATCAGGGACCGGCACTCATGACTGAAAAGAGAATAGGTCATCAGTGAGAACACAGTGATTGGCATCGGTGCGATTGGCGATTTGGTAAAAAGCAAGACGAGCGAGCAGAAGTTCACGATTCATCAGTTGGAGCATGATATATCGCGGTAAACACAATCCAAACAGCAACCAAATGGTTCAATCCACCAAACGCCATTTGCGCCAGATCAAAGAAGTTTTCCGGTCTGTGTCTAATCTGGCCAAGAAAAATTGCAGCCTGAATAGCCAAACTTCCTTCAAGACGCGATCGTCGACCTGTCAAAGCTGAAAGATGGAACCCAGAGCAATGAAAATTGTCGAAACGATGATTTACCACCAGCTTCGCGAGACGCATGCACAGCGCTTGGCGGATATGTTTCACACGACCGGCGTCGCAGCAGGTTTGGAGCGTGGCTACATCAGCGAACAGAGAATGCATATCGCGTTGGAGAAGTGCATCCGGTGCCAGAAATCTGATGCCTGCAAGAGCTGGCTGGAAGAAGCAGAACAAGGGTCTCCGCCACCCTATTTCTGCGAGAGCCGCGACATGATCCTGCGCCTTGCGAACCGAAGGCCGTCAAGGGAACTCAAAATATGACCATAGGCGAAGCTTTGGGAAGCGTCTTTGCCGGTCGCGTGACCCGGCTTGGCCAGATGGGCGATATGCTTCAGCTTACGGGTGCACTTGCAGCGCTTGAAGGCGGACCTTGCGCCGAAGTTGCGTTGGCACCCGCCGTTGTGAGATGCCTGAACTGCGGATGTCCGGACATCTGTCGGGTTAGGCTGACTAGAGCTGAGAATGATGCGGCGGCACCGTTGTTTGCACCGACCTAGGGCCGCCAATGACCATTCTTATAATTTTTGAGTCACTTGAGGGTCAAACGCGTAAGATATCAGAGTTCGTGGAAGAACGTTGTCAAAGAGCCGGGTATCGGGTGAGGATGGTGAGCACGCACGATATGGCTGCGCAAATCTCTGTTGAGGGCGCCGAGAAAGTGGTGCTTGCAGCCCCCGTCCACGAGCGTCTACACCCCAAGGGTTTTGAATTCTTTGTCGCATCGCACAAAGACGAACTGAATGCTCTCAAAACCCTTATGATTTCAGTCAGTTTGAACGCTGCTTTTCCGGAGGGCAGGGCTGAGGCCTTGGACTTTTTGACAGAGATGCAACGACGCACGGGTTTTGAACCCGATAGTAAGATCCTGGCAGCAGGCGCTGTCCGTCCGGACTGTTATGGATATTTCGAGAGCGTCACTGTCCGGAACTCTGTGCTCGCTGATCGCAAGATCAACGTTTTTGAAGGCATACGCGAATTTACCAACTGGGACGCACTTGCGACCGAAGTTGATGCGTTCGTCAATATGTGAGCCAGAAGTTTTATTCTGCGTGGTCTCAGCGCAAATCACAGTGCACGGAGCCACCGCTTTTTTAGTGAATTTTACGCGTGCCTGCTTCGCTATCACGCCCTATTCGTAAAGCGGCTGCAGTCAGGTTTTCGTCTTCAATCCATGTTTTCGCGGCCACTGCCTGCGGCATACCTAACGGGCCTATGGCCAATAGAGCGACCTGATCCAGCGCCGCATCTTCTATGCCTTCGGAAAGTGCCCGGTCTGGGATTATGAGGATATTGGCGATTGGTGGACCCGCGCTGATGCCGAGGTGATTGCCCCGATCATCGCTGTGCCGAGGACGGCTGGTACTCGGTCCGAGGTTGGGCGTGCCAGCGTGATCACTAATCCGGTGACCCGTGTGAAGAAGATCATCTTTCACCCCAAGGTGCTGCCAAGCGCGGTAATCTGCGATCCTGAACTGACCGCGGAAAGTGGCAGGGCGGCGTTGCCTCTTGAGCCGTAGGTAGATGCCCACGGCTTCCGATCGCTTCACAGTCTCAGCTGCACCTGCAATCGAAGCCGCTACGGCAGGGACAGAGTTGGTGTTCTGCGCCAAGCGAAGCATGTGCTTTCCCGGCAGGTCGCAATCGTTGATTCTGAGGAAATACGAGTGTTCGTCAAGGCGTTGCGCTGCTCGCAAGGTGCGGGAAGTAGCGGAAGACGCTGATCTCGTGCAAAGCGAGAATGAGATTTTTCGTGATCTCAGTGATGCTATGGTGCCCAGGAGAGGACTCGAACCTCCACGTCCATACAGACACCAGCACCTGAAGCTGGCGCGTCTACCAATTCCGCCACCTGGGCAGGTCACGTGGCGCGGATTTACGCGCGGTTTAAGGGGCTGTCAACGCGATTCGATGACAAATATCGGGCGAAGGAAAAAATCCTCCCAGATTGCGCCTTGTCTTACAGGGGGGGCGGGGGGTAAACCCGACACCAGCTACTTATCTAAAGGCCCACGGATGTCACAGCTTGTCACTATCTTCGGCGGTTCCGGCTTTGTCGGACGCTATATCGCGCGGCGCATGGCGAAAGAGGGATGGCGTGTGCGCGTCGCGGTGCGCAACGTCAACGAAGCCATGTTCGTCCGGCCTTACGGTGTGGTGGGTCAGGTTGAACCGGTTTTTTGCAATATTCGCGATGATGCCAGTGTTGCAGCTGTGACCGAAGGTGCCGATGCTGTTGTCAATTGCGTTGGTGTTCTGGATGAAGTCGGCAAGAACACATTTTCCGCCGTGCAGGCCGAAGGTGCCGGGCGCATCGCCCGCATCGCTGCGGCACATGGTGTGTCGCGGATGGTGCATATCTCTGCGATTGGTGCAAACGCCGAGGCGGCAAGCAAATATTCCAAGACCAAAGCCGCGGGCGAGGCGGCTGTGCTGGAGCACATGCCAAACGCCGTAGTCCTGCGTCCGTCAATCGTATTTGGTGCCGAGGACCAGTTCTTCAACCGCTTTGCCGGCATGTCCCGTCTGGGGCCTGTGTTGCCTGTTATCGGTGCCGACACCAAGTTTCAGCCCGTTTATGTCGATGATGTTGCTGCCGCGGCAGTCAAGGGTGTTTTGGGGCAAGCCGAAGGCGGTGTTTATGAGCTGGGCGGGCCCGATGTTCATAGCTTCCGTGAATTAATGCAGCTGATGCTGGGCGTCATCCGCCGTCGTCGCTTGATTGTGAATACGCCGTTCTGGATGGCGCGGGTGATGGCGGCTGTCTTCGGGATCGTGCGTACCGTATCGCTTGGTCTGATCAAGGGGCCTGTGACGAAGGATCAGGTGATCAATCTGGGTGTGGATAATATCGTGTCCGGCGATGCCAAAGGGTTTGCCGCTCTGGGTTTGCAGCCAACTGCAATGGAGGCTGTGCTACCTGACTATCTGTGGCGGTTCCGTCCGTCGGGGCAGTATGACGCGATCAAGGAATCCGCGAAGAACCTGAAAGCCTAGGTATAGGCGATCCAGAGCAGCACCACGCCAAGCGCGATCCGGTAGATCACGTAAGGTGTGAAGCTGACGGTCCTGAGAAGACGCATCATCAGCGTCAGTGCAAGCAGTGCTGCCGCGAATGACAGCACGACGACCAGCCCGATATCGCGCCATGCGCCGATATCGCCCGATCCGATCACATCGAGGCCGAGCAAGGCCGCAGAGGCAATGATTGTCGGGATCGACATCAGCATTGCAAGGCGCGCGGCATCTGTGCGCGTATAGCCCAGCATACGTCCTGCGGTGATGGTAATTCCGGAACGCGATGTTCCGGGGATCAGGGCAACCGCCTGCCAGAGCCCCATTTTCAAGGCGTCTTTCAGTGACCAACTGGCGGCCGTCTTTTCCTCTGCGCCGTTCTGGTCCGCCCAGTACAGCACAACCCCGAATATGATCATGGCCCAGCCGATCACGGCGATACCGCGCATCGCCTCGGAGAGGCCCGTCACCTTGAGGATCAGGCCTACGATGATCACAGGGACCGTCGCGATAATCAGGCAGAGTGCAAGGAAGGCGCCTTGTGTATCAATCTTGCCGCGCAGCAGGCGCAGGGTGCCGCCAAGGGCCAGTTTTACGTCGCACCAGAAATAAAGCACCACGGCGCAGAGCGTGCCTACGTGGGCTGCGACGTCAATGACCTGTCCTTGGTCTGCCATGCCTGTCAGTGAGGGCAACAGGATCAGGTGACCTGACGATGACACCGGCAGAAACTCGGTGATCCCCTGAATGATCGCGATGATGAGCAGGTGAAGTGTTGTCATGGACCCGACTTTTGATTCGTCTTGTTCAACCTATAACCTGCCTGAATCTTGGGGAAAGAGGGGATATAGGTAACATAACGGACCTAATTTTAGCAAATTGACCATGGCCTTTTGCGTGATGCGACAAATTTTCTTCGATATAGGTCAGTATTGCTGCCTTTTCATTTCGTTTGGACCGTTTTAAAAGGCATCTCGCTCTGGAATATGGGAGGGTGGCTTATGGCTGGCCAAAAGATGTTGAAGTTTACACAAGTATCGCGCGAGATGCCCGAAAAGCGTCCGCCGAACTTACGCAAAGAAGACTTCGGTGAGATTTACGCCGAGTACGCGCGCGACAAGGCCGCAGAGCAGGCCAGCCGGTGTAGCCAGTGTGGGGTGCCTTATTGCCAGACCCATTGTCCGTTGCACAACAATATTCCTGACTGGCTGCGTCTGACCGCAGAAGGCCGGTTGGAAGAAGCCTATGAGCTTTCTCAGGCGACCAACACCTTCCCCGAGATTTGTGGTCGTATTTGCCCGCAAGACCGCCTGTGCGAAGGCAATTGCGTGATTGAACAGTCCGGCCACGGCACCGTAACGATTGGCTCGGTCGAGAAATATATCACCGATACCGCGTTTGAAGAGGGCTGGGTCAAGCCCATCCGCCCGCATGCCGAGCGGAGCGAAAGTGTAGGCATTATTGGCGCCGGTCCCGGTGGTTTGGCTGCTGCCGATATGCTGCGCCGTCAGGGTGTGCAGGTCACCGTCTATGACCGCTATGATCGGGGGGGTGGTTTGCTCACCTACGGTATCCCGGGCTTCAAATTGGAAAAAGATATCGTCATGCAGCGCATGGCGCAGCTGGAAGATGGCGGTGTGCAGTTTGTGCTGAATTGCAACGTGGGCGAAGACCTTTCGTTTGACGCCATTCGCGGCAAGCATGACGCAGTGCTGATCGCCACGGGTGTCTATAAAACACGCGATTTACCGGATTCCGGTGCTGATGGCATTGTCGATGCGATCGACTATCTGACGGCCAGCAACCGCAAGAGCTTTGGCGATGATGTGCCGGAATTTGACAGCGGTGAATTGAATGCCGAAGGCAAGCGTATTGTCGTGATCGGCGGCGGTGACACGGCGATGGATTGCGTGCGTACCGCGATCCGTCAAGGCGCTGAAAGCGTGAAGTGTCTGTACCGTCGCGACCGCGCCAATATGCCGGGTTCGCAGCGCGAAGTGCAGAACGCCGAAGAAGAAGGTGTCGAGTTTGTCTGGCTTGCGGCCCCCAATGGTTTCGAAGGTGATCCTGTCACAGGTGTGAAGGTGCAAAAGATGCGTCTGGGCGCGCCTGACGCCACTGGCCGCCAAGCGCCCGAGTTGATTGAAGGTTCCGACTATGTCGAGGGTGCGGATATCGTGATCAAGGCGCTGGGTTTCGAGCCCGAGGACCTGCCAAAGCTTTGGGGTGTTGAGGGGCTGGAAGTGACCCGTTGGGGCACGGTGAAAGCCGACTTCAACACCGGTGCAACAAGCCTTGAGGGCGTTTATGCCGCCGGCGACATCGTGCGCGGTGCTTCGCTTGTTGTGTGGGCTATTCGCGATGGGCGTGACGCGGCGACCGCGATGCTGGAGTATCTGGGGCAAGCAGCCACTGTTGCTGCCGAATAGGCAGTACAGACCGCTTACAGACGATCGTCTTCCGCGCGATTTAGGTAGGTCACATCTGCTGACCTGGAGGGTAAAGAAATGATGAAACCAATGATCATCCTGACTGCTTTGGGTGTGGCCGCTCCGGCCACGGCCCAGCAGAGCTTTGCCGCGCCAGAGGGGTGTGAAGCCGTGCTGACAGTCCAGAACAAGGGTTGCGTCATGACCAATGTCTGGCAGTGCGCCGCCGATGATCCCGGCGATCAGTGGATCGCGCTGCTGACGCAGGGAGGTGTCTTTAGCGTGCAAAAGGTTGACGCCGAATTCCAGTGGGTCGAGGCCTATAAGGTCACAGGAAACGAGCGGTTGATCACCCCCGCCGAAGATGCCGCATCGCTGACCACACTTTTCGAGACCCAGATTGATACATGGGATTTCATGCTTGAAACCGACGATGGCACCGAGCGGAACGTGGGTTTTGACATGCTGACCGGTGAAACCACCGAGATTGACGGGGAAGTCCTGCTCAATACCGAGTTTCAGGGGCGCACGATTGATGGCGACGGCAATGTGATCGACGCCAGCAGTGGCCGCCAGTATGTCAGCGAAGAGCACCGGTTGTTCTTTTTCGGCGAAAGCTGGTCCGACGAGAACCCCGATCAGGTGATTGATATGTCGCCGGTCGAGTTCATCTATCCCGGTGAGCCGGGGTTCTTTGCGGATATGCCCGTATACGAATGCAACGTCATAGAATCAGGGTTCCGCCCATGAGACTGGCTTGCGCCCTTATCCTTTTGGCCAGCCCTGCTGCCGCGCAAGACACATTCGCCCTGCCGGGTGGGTGCGAGGCATTTGTGACCGTGCAAAGCGAGAGCTGTCAGGTGGATCACCACTTTATCTGTCTGAACGATCCCGAGGGACACAAGCGCCGTGTCAGCCTTGATGAGCAGGGCATGACCTATACCGGTGTGACCGATGCAGAGGCGCAGTGGATCAGCAGTTTTCATGTCCTCAGCGGGCATAGCGAAGTGTTGGAAAGCGCGCCCATTGATCCTGCGTCTTTCAGCGAATTGATCGCAACCGACCTCGACACCTATGATTTCCGCACCCTGTCGGACGAGATCGGCGAGACCCGCTATGTGGGCCGCGATACGTTGACCGGCCGTCAGATTACCATTGATGGCGTGACACTGGATGAGACCACTTATGACATCACCGCCTATGACGGGGCTGGAAATGAAGTATGGGCGGCCCAGGGCCGCGAGTTTATCAACCGTGACTGGCGCATGTTTCTGGCCGGGACCGGTACGGTGACGACATCGGACGGCACTTATGAGCGGTCCAACCGCCCTGTCGAATTTATCTTCCCCGGCGAACCCGGGTTCCTGAGCGCCAGCCCGAAACACGGGTGTGGTGCCGCGATCTCTTAGACCTGAATTTTAAGCCCACCCCAGTGGTGGCCCCGCCTAGAAAGGAAACGCAGATGACAACATATGACCAGACTTGGGTTGCCGCCGAAGAGGCCAAGCGTCAGTGGATGGCCGAGAACGGCCTGTATAAGGCGGATGATGAACACGCCTCGTGTGGTGTGGGCCTTGTGGTGGCGATTGATGGCACCCCGTCACGTGATGTTGTTGAAAAAGGCATCAATGCGCTGAAGGCGGTCTGGCACCGTGGCGCAGTCGATGCCGACGGCAAGACGGGGGATGGCGCGGGTATTCACGTGCAGATCCCTGTCCCTTTCTTCTATGACCAGATCCGCCGTACCGGCCATGAGCCTGACGAGAGCAAACTGATCGCTGTGGGTCAGGTGTTCCTGCCACGCACCGATTTTGCTGCTCAGGAACGGTGCCGCACCATTGTGGAATCCGAAGTGCTGCGGATGGGCCACTATATCTATGGCTGGCGCCATGTACCGGTGAACACAGAAGTCCTGGGCGACAAGGCGAACGCCACCCGCCCCGAGATTGAACAGATTCTGATCCGCAACGAAAAGGGTCTGGACGAAGAGGCGTTCGAGCGCGAGCTTTACATCATTCGCCGCCGGATCGAAAAGGCGGCGACGGCTGCTGCGATTAATGGCATGTATGTGTGTTCGCTGTCGTGCCGGTCGTTGATCTACAAGGGCATGATGCTGGCCGAGCAGGTGGCCGAGTTCTATCCTGACCTGATGGATGCGCGGTTCGAAAGCGCCTTTGCAATCTATCACCAGCGCTATTCGACCAATACCTTCCCGCAGTGGTCGCTGGCCCAGCCGTTCCGCATGTTGGCCCACAACGGCGAGATCAACACGCTGAAGGGCAACGTCAACTGGATGAAAAGCCATGAAATCCGCATGGCGTCGAACGCATTCGGTGACAAGGCTGGCGATATCAAGCCGATCATCCCGTCGGGGGCATCCGATAGTGCCGCATTGGATTCCGTGTTCGAGGTTCTGGTGCGTGCAGGCCGTAATGCGCCCATGGCTAAGACGATGATGGTGCCAGAGGCGTGGTCGCAGCAGGCGGTCGAGATGCCGCAGGCGTGGCAGGATATGTACGGCTATTGCAATGCGGTGATGGAACCTTGGGATGGCCCCGCCGCTCTTGCCATGACCGATGGTCGTTGGGTTTGTGGTGGTCTGGACCGCAATGGTCTGCGTCCGCTGCGCTATGTCGTGACAGGTGACGGTCTGCTGGTGGCGGGATCCGAAGTGGGCATGGTGCCGGTCGATGAAGCCACGGTTGTCGAAAAAGGCGCACTTGGTCCGGGGCAGATGATTGCCGTGGATATGCAAGAGGGTCGCCTCTACCACGACAAGGAATTGAAGGACAAACTGGCCGCCGCGCAGCCCTTTGGCGATTGGGTCGAGAAGGTCGTCGATCTGAACGATATCATGCGTGATGTACCGGAAAGTGCGATCTTTGAAGGTGCCGATCTGCGCAAGCGTCAGGTCGCCGCGGGTTACAGCATCGAAGAGTTGGAACAGGTGCTGGCCCCGATGGCCGAGGACGGCAAGGAAATGATCGCGTCGATGGGCGATGATACGCCATCTGCGGTGCTGTCCAAGACCTATCGTCCGCTGTCGCATTTCTTCCGCCAGAACTTTTCTCAGGTCACAAACCCGCCGATCGACAGTTTGCGTGAAAGCCGTGTCATGTCGCTCAAGACGCGGTTCGGGAACCTCAAGAACGTGCTGGACGAAGATTCTTCGCAAACCGAAATTCTGCTGTTGGCCAGCCCGTTTGTCGCCAACGCCGAATTCGAGCAGATGATGAAACAGTTCGGCGACAGCGTTGCGGTGATCGACTGTGTCTTTGCACCGGGTACGGGGTCTTTGAACGCCGGCCTGCAACGTATCCGCGCCGAGGCCGAAGATGCCGTGCGTTCGGGTGCGGGCCATATTGTGCTGACCGATCAGAACCAGTCTGAAGATCAGGTGCCGATGCCGATGATCCTTGCGACCTCTGCCGTACATTCGGGCCTGACATCCAAAGGGCTGCGCACCTTCTGTTCAATCAACGTGCGCGCGGCCGAGTGTATTGATCCGCACTATTTCGCTGTTCTGATCGGCTGTGGCGCGACCACGGTAAACGCCTATCTTGCGCAGGATTCCATCGCGGACCGTGTGCGGCGCGGGCTGATCGAGGGCACAGTGACCGAAGCGGTAAACCGCTATCGCGCGGCGATTGATGCAGGTCTGTTAAAGATCATGTCGAAGATGGGCATTTCGGTGCTGTCATCCTATCGCGGTGGTCTGAACTTTGAGGCCGTGGGCCTGAGCCGTGCAATGGTCGCGGAATATTTCCCCGGTATGCACAGCCGGATTTCGGGTATCGGTACATCCGGTATCCAGACCAAGCTGGAAGAAGTTCATGCAAAGGGTTGGAAGGGTGGCAGTGATGTGCTGCCGATTGGTGGCTTCTATAAGGCCCGCCGTTCCGGTGAAAAGCACGCGTGGGAAGCCCAGACCATGCACATGCTGCAGGCCGCCTGTAACAATGCGAGCTATGCTTTGTGGCAGCAGTTTTCGAAATCCATGCAGTCCAATCCGCCGATCCATCTGCGTGATTTGCTGGCGATCAAGCCGCTGGGTGCGCCGATCCCGATTGAAGAGGTCGAAAGCATCACCGCAATCCGCAAACGTTTCGTCACACCTGGTATGTCCTTGGGTGCGTTGAGCCCTGAGGCGCATAAGACGCTGAACGTCGCCATGAACCGGATTGGTGCCAAGTCTGACAGTGGTGAGGGTGGCGAAGATCCCGCACACTTCAACCCCGAGCCGAATGGCGACAACCCGTCTGCAAAGATCAAGCAGGTGGCGTCGGGTCGTTTTGGTGTGACGGCCGAATATCTGAATGCTTGTGAAGAGCTTGAGATCAAGGTCGCCCAAGGTGCGAAGCCCGGTGAGGGTGGCCAATTGCCCGGTATGAAGGTCACTGACCTAATTGCACGTCTGCGCCATTCAACCAAGGGCGTGACCCTGATTTCACCGCCGCCGCACCACGATATTTATTCGATCGAGGACCTGGCGCAGCTGATCTATGACCTCAAGCAGATCAACCCGCGCTGTAAGGTGACCGTCAAGCTTGTGTCGTCGTCCGGCGTAGGCACGATTGCTGCGGGTGTTGCCAAGGCCAAGGCCGATGTGATCCTGATTTCGGGTCACAATGGCGGTACAGGTGCGTCGCCCGGTACGTCGATCAAATACGCAGGTTTGCCGTGGGAAATGGGCCTGACCGAGGCACATCAGGTGCTTGCCATGAACAACCTGCGCGAACGGATTACCTTGCGCACCGACGGTGGTTTGCGCACTGGCCGTGACATTGTGATGGCCGCGATGATGGGGGCCGAAGAATACGGCATCGGCACCGCCGCCCTGATCGCGATGGGCTGTATCATGGTGCGTCAGTGTCAGTCGAACACATGCCCTGTCGGTGTCTGCACACAGGACGAAGCATTGCGGGCCAAGTTCACGGGTAACGCCGACAAGGTCGTGAACCTGATTACGTTCTATGCAACCGAGGTGCGTGAAATCCTCGCGTCGATTGGCGCACGGTCCTTGGACGATGTGATTGGCCGTGCTGATCTGCTGACGCAGGTTTCGCGTGGGTCGGCCCATCTGGATGATCTGGACCTGAACCCGCTTCTGATCACCGTCGATGGGGCCAACAAGATCACCTATGACCGGAACCGTCCTCGCAATGCGGTTGACGACACGCTGGATGCGCAGATCGTGAAGGATGCGGCGCGCTTCCTGAATGATGGCGAGAAGATGCAGCTGGATTATGCGGTGCAGAACACGCTGCGGACCATCGGCACGCGGACATCAAGCCATATCGTGCAGCAATTCGGCATGCGCAACGCGTTGCAGCCGGATCACCTGACGGTGAAACTGCGCGGTTCTGCCGGGCAATCGCTGGGGGCCTTTGCGGCGCCGGGGCTGAAGCTGGAAGTGTCGGGTGATGCCAACGATTACGTCGGTAAGGGCCTTTCGGGGGGCACGATTGTTGTGCGTCCGCCGATGGTCAGCCCGCTGGTGGCGCATGAGAACACGATCATCGGCAACACCGTGCTTTACGGTGCGACAGCGGGGTATCTGTTCGCCGCCGGTCGCGCGGGCGAGCGGTTTGCGGTGCGGAACTCTGGCGCGCATGTCGTGATTGAGGGTTGCGGGACCAACGGATGTGAATACATGACCGGTGGTGTTGCTGTGATCCTCGGGTCGATTGGCGCGAACTTTGGGGCGGGTATGACCGGTGGGATGGCCTATCTCTATGATCCCAAAGGCGAGGCTCCAGAGTTGATCAATATGGAAACACTGGTGACGAACCCTGTGACGGTCGATCACTGGGAGACCCAGTTGAAAGGCTTGATCGAACGCCATGCCGCAGAGACAGGCAGCCGCAAGGCGGCTGAGATCCTGCAACACTGGGACCTTGAGAAAGCCAATTTCCTGCAGGTTTGCCCCAAAGAGATGCTGGTGCATTTGCCTGCGCCGCTGAGCATAGAAGATGCGGCAATCCCTGCGGAATAAATACCACGCCCTCGCGCTGTAAATTGTGCGAGGGCGCTGCAACTTCTTGACCGCTTAACCCCGCCTATGGCTTATGGGTCTGATGGCAGAACCGAGCACAGCAAAGAAGCGAACGGCGCAAAAGCCGGCACCTAAAAAGAAACCTGCGAGGAAGACCGAAAAGCTGGGGCTGGTAGCCCGCGTGCGGCGGTTCATTCGCAGAACGGTTTTTTGGGGTGTTTTAGCTGTCTTTTCTTTCGCGCTGCTCTGGACGCTGCTGTACGCGGTCATCAACCCCCCCACGACACCTTACATGCGCGCAGAGGCCCACCGTTTGGTCACGATTGAACGGGAATGGGTAGATATCGAAGATATCGCCCCTGTCATGGCGCGGTCTGTGGTTGCGGCGGAAGATGCGAATTTCTGTCTGCACTGGGGACTGGATGTCAACGCGATCCAGGATGCTGTGGAACGCGGGCGCGGCGGGGCCTCGACGATATCGCAGCAGGTCGTGAAGAACGTCTTCCTCTGGCACGGGCGCAGTTGGTCGCGCAAAGCCATCGAGGCGCTTTGGACGCCCTTGACCGAGGCAATCTGGTCCAAGCGCCGGATTGTCGAGCTTTACCTGAACGTGGCAGAGTTCGATGAAGGTGTGTTTGGCGTGCAGGCCGCCGCGCGGCATTACTTCGGCGTTGATGCCGCCAATCTGACGCCCACGCAGGCCGCGCGCCTTGCCGCGATCCTGCCTGCGCCTAAAACCCGTTCGGCCAGCAACCCCAGCACATTTACCCGCAATCGCACCGCCGCGATCATGAGCGGGGCGGCAACGATTGCGGCGGACGGACGCGCGGAATGCTTTGAAAACTGACCCAGCCATTGAACAGCGGCGCTGCTTGCGGCATTGAAGGGCGAGTTATTGTTGTGAGCCGCGCATGAATACCCTCTACCATTATCCGCTGTCCCCGTTTTCCCGCAAAGTCCGCTTGTGTCTGGGCGAGAAGAAGATCGAAGTTGCTTTGGTCGAGGAACGCTACTGGGAAAAAGATCCGGATTTCCTGCGCCGCAATCCTGCGGGCAAGGTGCCTGTGCTGAAAATGGATGGGCGCATGATGTCGGACAGCGTGGCGATCTGCGAATACATCGAAGAGGCGCACCCGACGCCTGCGCTGATGCCCAAAGCGGCCGATGCGCGCTGCGAGGTCCGGCGTCTGGTGGGCTGGTTTGATGACAAGTTCTATCAAGAAGTCACGACCAAGCTGACGGGTGAGCGTGTGTATCGCAAGATCATGGGCACGGGCTATCCCGATAGCACGAATGTGAAAGCCGGCGCGAAGGCGATCAAATACCATCTGGATTATATGGCGCGTTTGCTGGAAGAACGCCGCTGGCTTGCAGGTAACGAGATGACGATGGCGGATTTTGCCGCTGCGGCACAGCTGTCGTGTCTGGATTATACCAGTGACGTGGACTGGAACCGGCATGAAGTGTTGAAAGACTGGTATGCCAAAATCAAGTCGCGTCCTGCGTTCCGGTCTATTCTGGCGGATGAGGTGCCGGGGTTTCAGCCTGCGGCGCATTATGCTGATCTGGATTTTTAGGGGCTCTGCCCCGTCCCGAACGTAGTCCGGGACTCCCCGGGATATTTTCGGGCCAATAATAACGGGCATGCTGCGGGGTGCGCTGGTTTGCAAGAAACGGATGATCTGAAACAGCGTTTGATCGGCTTTGCGCAGGAGGCAGGCTTTGCTGCTGTCGGGATCTGCCGGCCTGATGCTGTGCCGGAATTGCCCGAACGGTTGCAGGCCTTTGTCGCGGCCGGAATGCACGGTCAGATGGGTTGGATGGCCGAGCGGATGGCGTGGCGGGGAGACCCCACAGCGTTATGGCCTGCGGCGCGGTCGGTCATCATGTTGGCCGAACCCTATACGCCGGAGCATGATCCGCTGGCCGTGCTTGAGGAACGCGACCGCGCGGCGATCAGCGTTTATGCGCAGAACCGCGATTATCATGATATCGTCAAGAAGCGGCTGAAGCGCGTGGGCCGGTGGTTGATCGAACAGGTGCCGGAGGCGGAGATCAAGGTTTTTGTGGATACGGCGCCCGTGATGGAGAAACCGCTGGCGCAGGCGGCCGGACTGGGGTGGCAGGGCAAGCATACCAATCTGCTGAGCCGTGACCTTGGCAACTGGTTTTTCTTGGGGGCGATATTCACCACCATTGAATTGGCAAGTGACAACGCGGAGACGAGCCATTGTGGATCCTGCACTGCTTGTCTGGATATCTGTCCGACAGGGGCGTTTCCTGCGCCCTACCGGTTGGACGCGCGGCGCTGCATTTCATATTTGACGATTGAACATAAAGGGCCAGTGGACGCTGAATTGCGCCCCCTTATGGGCAACCGGATTTATGGCTGTGACGATTGTCTGGCAATCTGTCCATGGAACAAATTTGCCCATGACGGGCGGGATGCAAAGCTGGCGGCACGGGATGATTTGATTGCACCATCTTTGGCAGATTTGGCAGGTCTGGATGACGTGGGGTTTCGGGCGCTGTTTTCCGGATCACCGATCAAGCGGATCGGTCGTGACCGTTTTGTGCGTAATGTTGCCTATGCGATTGGCAATTCCGGTGATGTCGCCTTGATCGCAGCCGTTTCACCTTTGGTTGAAGATCCCGATCCTGCGGTGGCAGACGCGGCGCGCTGGGCTATCTTACGTCTCAAGGAGGACTGACAATGATCCGAATTCTTGCTTTGATGATGTTGCCTGTGGCCGCCAATGCGCAGGTGGCGCAAGGTAGCGCCAACGCCGATTTTACACCCGCGTTCGAGGAACAGACCCGCGCCCCCGCCCTACCCGATACTGATGTGTCGGTGGCGGTGTTTGCCGAAGGCCTTGATGCCCCGTGGGGGATTGCGCCCTTGGGCAATGGCCAGTTTCTGGTGAGCGAAAAGCCTGGCAGTATGCGGTTGATCAATGCCGATGGCAGTGTGAGCGCGCCGTTGTCCGGTGTGCCTGAGGTGGCCGCCCAAGGCCAAGGCGGGTTGCTGGACGTCGCTGCGTCCCCTGATTTTGCGCAGGATCGCACGATATTCTGGACCTATTCAAAATCTGTGCGCGGTGGGTTGGTGACGGCGGCGGCGCGGGGGACTTTGGGTGCCGATGGTGTGATCAGCGATGCGACGGATATTTTTGTGCAGGATAACCCCGCGCGCAATGGTCGCCATTTCGGCAGCCGGATTTTGCCGATGGCAGATGGCACCGTCTGGATCACGACCGGTGACCGTGGCGCAGGCGACAGTGGCACTTTGGTGCAGGATGCCGAGACGACCCATGGCAAGATCATCCGCCTGAATGTGGATGGGTCGGTGCCTGCAGATAATCCTTTTGTGGGGCGTGCGGGCAATGATCAGGTCTGGTCGCTGGGCCATCGCAACGTGCAGGGTGCTGCGATAGGGCCGGGCGGGCTTTGGACCGTTGAACATGGGCCGCGTGGCGGGGATGAGTTGAACAGGCCGCAAGCGGGGCTGAACTATGGCTGGCCGGTGGTCAGCTATGGCATCAATTATCGCGGGTCTGATGTCGGCGAAGGGACTGCGCGGGCACCTGAATTTGAGGAGCCGGTCTATTATTGGGATCCTGTGATCGCACCGGGTGGGATGATGTTTTACGACGGGCCATATGCTGCTTGGCAGGGCGATCTGTTGATCGCCTCGCTTAATCCCGGTGCCCTTGTGCGGCTGAAAATACAAGACGGTCGCGTGATCGGGGAAGAACGGATGCTGACCGATGTGGGCCGCATCCGCGACGTAGAAGTCTTGGATGACGGCGCTGTTTTGCTGCTGCTGGACGCAGGTGAAATATTGCGCGTGACGCCGAATTAAACCGCGAGTTTGCGCGCTGCGGCGAATGAGATCAGGCGTTTGGACTTTTCGTCCCACAAATCAAGGCTCGCGCATTTGATGCTTTGGGCGATTGTCATACGGCTGACCTCGACCAATTCGTTGTGATCGCGCAGCACCTCTGTCAACCGGTAGAACGGGATGCGGCTATAGAGGTGGTGGACATGGTGGATGCCGATATTGGCGGTGAACCAGCGCAGGATCGGTGGCAGATCGTAGTGTGAGCTGCCGTGCAAAGCGGCCTCATGCAGTTGCCAGTCTTCGTGCTGTTCCCAATGTGTCGTCTCAAACTGGTGTTGCACATAGAACAGCCACACGCCGATGGATGCGGCGATCAGGGTTGTGGGCAGGAAGACAAGGAACAGTGCCTGCAATCCGCCGAAGTAAACGATTGTGCCAAGGATAGCAGCGATAGCAACATTGGTGCCCATCGCGCTCACCCAGTATTTGCGCCCTTGCAGGCCCAGCGGAAGACGGTTTTGCAAGAAAAACAGATAGGTCGGGCCAAGGCCGAACATGACGAATGGATGGCGGTACGCGCGGTAAAGGAACCGTCCGAACGGCGTGCGCTGGTGGTATTCTTCCACCGTCAGCGTCATCACATCACCGATGCCGCGCTGGTCAAGATCACCCGCGTGGCTGTGATGGATCGAATGTGTGCGCCGCCAGACATCATATGGTGTGAGTGTCACAACGCCCAAGGCCCGCCCAACCCAGTCGCTGACGTCGCGGTTGCCAAAGAAAGAACCATGGCCGCAATCGTGTTGGATACAAAAGAGCCGCAACAGGAAAAGACCGTTTGCCGCCGAGATCAGCAGTGCGCCGAGATAGCTATATTGCGCGACCCAACAGGCCAGCACCCAAAGCACCACAAATGGGATCAAACTAACGGCGAGTTCAAAGCTGCTGCGGATGCTGCTTGGTTCGCGGTATTTTGCCAAAATCTGGACCCAGTCACGGGGAGTCATGTTCGCGGGGGTCTTATTATTGTCTTGCATATACTGCTTCTTAGCCTGAGATGGTTTTCGATACCCTAACGTCATCATTTAGCAAGCGAAAAAGGCTTCAATGTGGTCTGCCTGCGTCCTAGTGTAGCGGAAAGAGGATCACATCATGCAGCCGCTTCGGGGCATCATCTTTAAAGTCCTGTCTGTCTGCATGTTCATGGGGATGGCCAGTCTCGTCAAAGCCGCGTCTGTCGATGTGCCGCCGGGGCAGGCTGTTTTCTTTCGGTCTTTCTTTGCTTTGCCCATTATTCTGGGGTGGCTGGCGATCCGGCATGAGCTGCGGGATGGCTGGAAAACCAAGAATCCGATGGGCCATTTCTGGCGGGGCTTGGTGGGCACATCGGCAATGGGGCTTGGCTTTACCGGTCTTGGCCTGCTGCCGCTGCCAGAGGTGACGGCGATCGGCTATGCCGCGCCGCTTTTGGTCGTCGTCTTTGCTGCGATGTTCCTGAATGAAAACGTGCGCGCGTTCCGGTTGTCGGCTGTCGCGATGGGGATGGTCGGTGTTCTGATTGTGTTATCCCCGCGGCTTTCGGTCGGTGCGGGCTTGAACCATTCAGAAACACTGGGTGCGATTGTTGTCTTGATGGGTGCGGTTCTTGCCGCGCTTGCGCAGGTCTTTGTGCGCAAGCTGGTGGCGACAGAAACAACGGCTGCGATTGTGTTCTGGTTTACGATCACGTCCTCGGTGATGGCGCTTTTCACGTTGCCATGGGGCTGGGTGGTGCCGACTTGGCAAATCGCGGTGATGCTGGTGATGGCTGGGCTCTTGGGTGGGGTGGGGCAGATCCTGCTCACCTCGAGTTACCGCTATGCCGATGCGTCGCTGGTGGCGCCTTTTGACTATAGTTCGATGATCCTTGCCCTGTTGATCGGCTACTTCATCTTTGACGAAGTGCCGACCGGCACCATGCTGATCGGCGCAGGGATTGTGATTGCGGCGGGTGTGTTGATTATCTGGCGCGAGCGCAAGCTGGGCCTGCAACGTGCACAGCAGCGCAAAGCGACCGGGAATATCGGGTCCTAGGCCTGCCGCGCGCCTTGTCGCAGCCGCGCAAAAAACCACCGCACCTGCGCGATTCTTCGGGCAAAACCCGGTGGGGATTTGTGCACCTTGAGACCTAAATCCGAGAAAAGCGACCAGATGTGCCGGATATCATTGGGATGCAGATGTGCCGGCACCTTGGCGGGTGCTCCGCCGGTCGGATCAAGAAAGACCGGTGGGATCGTAAAAGGCAGCGTGCTTTGGGGGTAGATCATCATTTTCTGTCTGACCCGTGACACGATCCGTGGATCGGCATCGACTGCTTCGACCTTCAGGCGATGTGTCCTGTAAGATCCCGTTTCCCAGTTGCGCAGGATCAGCGCAAAGATGTCATGGGTTCGTGGACGTGCGGGCAGTGGCCGGGGATTGTCCAGGTAATCGGTGGGGTTGCAGCGATAAAACGCATGCACCGCCACGGCGAAATCGCATTCGGGCTGGCTCAGCATCCAATAGACAAGCGCGTAGTGCTCTGTACCGCGTGTGCGGCGCAGCGTGTCAAGCCAGAGGTCCTGTGGGGAAGACTTGAGCAACCGCCGCACAGCACGCTCTTGGTCAGAGAGCTTTGGTTGTGCGGTGATATGATCGGTGGTGTCTGTGTGGGGCGGGTACATGACGAATCCAACTAACTAACCAAGCCGGATCAGAGTCCCATTCAAAACGGCCGGAACTTTGGCCCCTCTGGGCGGATCCGTCCATTTATTGTTGCTCATAACGCTACAGTGATGCCCTTTATGGCGGAATAATTCCAAATTATTGCGAAATCTGGCGGAAGTAGCGTTTTCAGTGATTGGGCAGAATCAACAGTTTTGTGCTATGGTGGAAAAACAACGTGGAGGATGACATGAGAAAACATGTACTCGACAGACCAAACACCGTGACGCCTGCGCGCATGGTCCGCGCTATCGCCATCGAACGCCACGAAGGGCCGCGCAAGGCGACGCTGGACCTTCAGCGCCGCAAGCGGCAGCGGGCATCAGACGCGCGGACCAGTAATTTTTTGCGGTTTGCGCGCGGTTTGCGGCCTTAGCCGACAAAAAAGGGGCGCACGGTGCGCCCCTTTCGTCCGGTTGTGCCGAAGGTGTTACGCGCGGACAAGTTTCTCGTAGTCTGCCGAAATCTCGCGGGTGATCGCGCCGACCTCAAAGTTGTAGTCGCCGATTTGGCCGACGGGCGTGACTTCGGCGGCCGTACCGGTGAGCCAGCACTGCTCGAACCCTTCCAGCTCTTCCGGCATGATGACCCGTTCGTTGACGGTCAGGCCCTTGTCGCGCAACATGCCGATGACTGTCTGGCGGGTGATGCCGTTCAGGAATGCGTTGGCAACAGGGGTGTGCACCTCACCGTCTTTGACGAAAAAGATATTTGCACCCGTCGCTTCGGCCACATAGCCGCGGTAGTCGAACATCATGGCGTCGGAACAGCCTTTTGCCTCGGCGGCATGTTTGGACATGGTGGCGATCATGTATAGACCGGCCGCCTTGGCCTGTGACGGGGCCGTTTCAGGGCTGGGGCGTTTCCATTTCGCGATGTCGAGCTTGGCGCCTTTCATCTTGGCGTCGCCATAGTAATTGCCCCATTCCCAGACCGCCACGGCAAGGTGGACAGGGTTGCGGGCCGCCGCGACACCCATGTCTTCACCCGACCCGCGCCATGCAACGGGGCGGACATAGGCGTCTTTGAGGCCGTTGGCATCAAGGGCCGCCTGTTTCGCCGCTTCGATTTCATCGACGGTGTAGGGGATTTCAAAGTCGATCAACTGGCCAGATTTGATCAGGCGTTCGCTGTGTTCGCGCGATTTGAAGATCTTGCCGGAATAGCAGCGCTCGCCCTCGAATACGGATGAGGCGTAGTGCATGGCGTGGGTCAGAACGTGGACTTTGGCATCGCGCCATTCGACCAACTGGCCATCCATCCAGATTTTACCGTCTCTGTCGTCATATGCACCGGCCATCGCAATCTCCATCCCGTTTTGCATTTGTTACGTCAATAGGTCCGTTTCGGACATAATGTTGCGTAGTTTCTGCGTTTCGCTAGCAGTTGATTCTTGGAATGTCAACAAAGCTGACGTATTGTAGCATCAAGACCAAGGGAGGACGCGCATGAATGACGGGTTGCCGCCGCAAATGGGACAAAGCCTGCTGTTCCTGACGGACGAGCAGTTGCGCAAGGGGATCGAGGCGATGTTCTTTGCCTATCGCGGCTTTACCGCCGATCCTGATCGTATTCTTGCGCAGAAATCATACGGGCGTGCCCATCACCGTGCGATCCACTTCATCCACCGCAGCCCGGGCACGACGGTCAATAACCTTTTGTCGATTCTCGGCGTTACAAAACAATCGCTCAATCGTGTCTTGCGCAGCCTGATCGAAGACGGTTTGGTAGCCAGCACCGTTGGACAGCGGGACAAGCGCGAGCGCCATTTGCACCTGACTGCGGCAGGTGAAGCGCTCGAGCGGGAATTATCCGATGCCCAGCGTGACCGGATGCGGGCGGCCTATCGTGCGGCTGGTCCGGCGGCGGTTGCCGGTTTTCGGCAGGTTTTGGAGGCCATGATGGATGAAGAGACACGCCACCATTACGAGACGATAAGGGATAAACCGGAATGAGCAACGATGACGCCCACCTGTTGATTGTTGATGATGACGAACGCATTCGCGGACTTCTGCAAAAGTTCTTGATGCGTTCGGGCTTTCTGGTCAGCACCGCGCGCGATGCCGCCCATGCGCGGCGCATTCTGGCAGGGCTCGAGTTTGATATGATCGTTCTGGACGTGATGATGCCGGGCGAGGACGGCATGTCGCTTTGCCGTGATCTGCGTCAGACCATCACAACGCCAATCATGCTTTTGACCGCCAAGGGCGGCACCGATGACCGGATTACGGGGCTTGAAGCGGGCGCGGACGATTATCTGGCCAAACCGTTTGAACCCAAAGAGCTGCTGCTGCGGATCAATGCGATCTTGCGCCGTGTGCCTGCGGCTGAACCCAGCGTGGTCCTGCCCAAGGTTCTGAACATGGGGCCAGTCCGCTATGACATTGAGCGCGGCGAGATGTGGCATGGGGATCAACTTGTCCGGCTGACCGCCACCGAAAGCCAGCTGATGCGGATCTTCTCGGGGTGTCCCGGGGAATCCGTGACGCGCACCAAATTGGTCGAGGAGCTGAGCCGGTCGGGGGGGCAGACACAGGAACGCGCGGTGGATGTGCAGATCACGCGCCTGCGCCGCAAGATCGAGGTGGACCCCAAACAGCCCCGCTATCTTCAGACGGTCCGTGGCGCGGGTTATATGCTGGCACCTGAATAGGGGGTTATCCCTGCATGCTCACCGCAGAGCGGTCTTTGTTGCGGCGCGAGCGAACTGAGGAAGTGCGGGACGAAGTTGCCGTTCACGATCGCAATAGCAAGGTCTGGAATCCAAATACGACCAGCCACTACGACTGGTCGCATTGGGTTCGGCTTTCGTAAGGCCGCTTAAGGCGCAATCTGTTGAAACAGCGACATCAGTTCTTCGACGTGCCACTGCTCGACAAATTGACCATCGGCGACACGGAAAATATCTACTCCGTTGATAGATACTTTATTTCCGCTTGCGGGTGCGCCGAAGAAAGGGCCGGAGTTTGTGCCCTCAAACGTCCAATACACCATGGCCATGTCATCGCCGATCGGGTGGAGCATATCGAGACTATGGTTGGCATTAGGAAAGCCGGTTTTTAGTTCTGAGAACAAGTTCAGTGCAACGCCGCGATCCGGAACGCCCTCAGGTGCGACGACGGGGCGATTATTGTCCACAAAGGTATCAGCAAAGAACCTAGACAGATCTTCGGCGGGTGCAGTTGTGGTATCCGCAGTTTCGTAGAATGCAGTGATAAGATCGGTTGCTTCATTCGCGATGACAGGTGTTCCCGATGTAAGCGAGAGCGCCGCAGCTGTAGCTGCAGCTTTAGATTTAAGAGACATATCAGAACCTTTTGTTTTTCCAGTGCGGCTCAGGTATGGCTTTGCAGAACTGCATGCTACATGCGCAAATGAAAGTAACTTACATGCTTGTGCGTAATGGTGTCCCTGATACCCCAAAGAAGTGCTCCGTTGAGGCGACGGTCGCTGTGATCGGCGGCAAATGGAAACCCATATTGATGTTTCACCTCGTATCCGGCGAAAAGCGGTTTTCTGAGTTGAAGCGGTTGCTGCCACAAACCTCTGACCGGATGCTCACACGATCTTTGCGAGAACTTGAAGAGGATGAACTCGTCAAGCGAGAAGTCGTTGCAGAAGTCCCTGTGCGCGTGACCTATTCGCTCACTAAAGATGGCAGGTCTTTGATACCTGTTCTCAACGCTATGAGCGACTGGGGTGCGACACGAGAGTTTCTTTGAGCTCAAAGACATTGCACGAGGCTAGATCATCATAGCGGGCATTGGTGCATGTCGCAGCATTCGTCACTCTGGGCTCAAACCCGACTTTCGCTGCGCCTAGACCGACGGTCTGGTTTGTGAAAGCCAGCACCAACACCAAGTTGCAGCCTGATCTCGCGAGGGTAAATGCCGTGAAGATCACAAACATAGTTGTGCTTCCCATGTGAATTGCGTTTTCTGCGCCCATGACAACAGCACTTATTTCACACCCCGATTGCGCGGATCATGTCACACCCCCGGGCCACCCTGAACAGGTGGCGCGGCTGGCGGCGGTCTTGGATGCCCTTGAGGGCATGCCCCTGACCCGTGTCACCGCACCTTTGGTTGCCGATGACGATCTTCTGCGCGCCCATCCGCAGACCCATATTGATGCGATCCGTGCGGCTGCCCCGACAGAAGGATGGCGGTCACTGGATGCCGATACCCATATGTCGCCGGGGACGCTGACCGCCGCCTTGCGTGCCGCAGGTGGTGTTGTGCGCGCCGTTGATATGGTGCTGGGCGGTGAGGCCAGCAATGCCTTTGTCGCGGTGCGCCCGCCGGGGCACCATGCGGAACGCGAGACGGCGATGGGGTTTTGCTTTTTCGGCAATGTCGTCGTCGGGGCCAAACATGCGCTGGATTATCACGGGCTGGACCGTGTCGCGATTGTCGATTTTGACGTGCATCACGGCAATGGTACGCAGGATCTTGTCGAGGACGATCCGCGCATTCTGTTTTGTTCGACCCATCAGTTCCCGCTTTACCCCGGCACCGGTGCCGCCCATGAGGTGGGTGTCGATAACGTGTTGAACGTGCCCTTGCCCGAAGGCACCGGATCAAAGGCCTTTCGTGATGTGATGGAGCGCCTTGTTCTGCCAAGGCTTGACGCATTCTCTCCGCAGCTTGTCATAATTTCGGCTGGATTCGATGCACATATGAGTGATCCCTTGGCGGGAATGAACCTGACGACAGAAGACTTTGGTTGGGTGACAGGACGTTTGTGTGATGTAGCAAGTACCCATTGTGAGGGGCGGGTGGTATCAAGCCTTGAAGGTGGATATGACCTGACAGCACTGGGCGCGTCTGCGGCTGCCCACGTAAAGGTTTTGGAGGAAAGAGGTCGATGAGCGACGTTGAGAACATGAGCTTTGAGGACGCAATCAAAGAACTGGAAAAGGTTGTCGGCCAGCTTGAACGCGGCGACGTTGCGTTGGATGAAAGCATTGCACTTTATGAACATGGCGCAGCCCTGAAAGCCCGCTGCGAAGCAAAGTTGAAAGAGGCCGAAGAAAAGGTCGCGAAGATCACATTGGGCGAAGGTGCCTCACCTGTCGGCACGGCACCGCTCGATGGCTAATCCTTTGGAAAAATACCAAATCGCCGCGCTGACACGTCAGCCTTTCGAAGACACGTTGGCCCATGCGGCAAAGGTTTCACAAGCGCGGATTGGCTTTGCCCTGACCGGGCTGGAAGGCGATGTTGCCGATGCGATGATCTATGCGGCTTCTGGTGGCAAGGCGTTTCGCGCGTTTCTGGTTTTGGAAACCACCCGTATGCTGGGCATCAATCCGGTCGCTGCTGCGGGTGCTGCCGCCGCGATCGAGTGTATTCATGCCTATTCGTTGGTGCATGATGATCTGCCCTGCATGGATGACGATGATCTGCGCCGTGGTCAGCCGACAGTGCATCGGAAATGGGACGAAGCGACGGCTGTTTTGGCAGGTGATGGTCTACAGGCGCTTGCGTTTGAATTGCTGTTGCAGGCCGAATGTGCGCCCCGCGCCAAGCTGAACCTCTTGATGTCACTCACCAACGCTGCGGGTATCCGCGGCATGGTTGGCGGGCAGGCGGCGGATATCGCCGCAGAGACGGCCAAGGTGCCGCTTGATTTGCAGCAGGTCATGGATTTGCAGGCCGCCAAGACAGGCGCGCTGATTACATGGTCAGCCCTTGTCGGGCCACGCATGGCCGAGGCCGAGCGCGAACCTTTGTCGATCTATGGTGCGTACCTGGGTCTGGCTTTCCAGATTGCCGATGATGTTCTGGATGCGACCGGCGATGCGAACACAGTTGGCAAAGCCGTTGGCAAGGATGCTGCCGCTGGAAAAGCGACGTTTGTTTCTTTATTGGGACTTGATGGGGCGAAAAGCCGCGCGGCTGCACTGGTGGAAGAAGCCTGTGATGCGCTATCTCCGTATGGTGACGAAGCCGATACGTTGAAAGAAGCCGCGCAGTTTGTGATTGCCCGCACACATTAAGAAGGGTCGCCATGTCTGACCAACCCCACACGCCCGTTCTGGACCGTGTCCATACGCCTTCTGATATGAAGGGCATGTCTGACGCCGAATTGCGCCAGTTGGCCGATGAATTGCGCGCCGAGACGATCTCGGCTGTGTCGGTGACAGGCGGGCATTTGGGGGCTGGTCTGGGTGTGGTTGAGATGACCGTTGCGCTTCATGCGGTATTTGATGCGCCCAAGGACAAGATCATCTGGGATGTGTCGCACCAGTGTTATCCGCACAAGATTTTGACAGGGCGGCGTGATCGTATCCGCACCCTGCGCACCGAGGGTGGTTTGAGTGGTTTTACCAAACGCTCGGAAAGTCCTTATGATCCTTTTGGGGCTGCCCATTCGAGCACCTCGATTTCTGCCGCGCTTGGTTTTGCCGTTGCCCGTGATCTGGGTGGTGAAGGTGGCGATGCGATTGCCGTGATCGGCGACGGTGCGATGTCGGCGGGCATGGCCTATGAGGCGATGAATAACGCGGGCCACCTTGGCAAGCGGCTGATCGTGATCTTGAACGACAACGAAATGTCGATTGCCCCGCCCACCGGTGCAATGTCGTCTTATCTGTCACGCCTTTATGCCGGCGAGCCGTTTCAGGAATTCAAGGCGGCAGCCAAAGGTGCCATGTCGCTTTTGCCCGAACCGTTTCGCGAAGGCGCCAAGCGCGCCAAGGATGTGCTCAAGCATATGACTGTGGGCGGGACACTGTTCGAGGAGTTGGGGTTCTCTTACGTCGGTCCCATTGACGGCCATGACATGGAACAGCTTTTGTCGGTGTTGCGCACGGTCAAAGCCCGTGCCGATGGGCCCATCCTGATCCATGCGATTACCAAAAAGGGCAAAGGATACGCCCCCGCCGAACGCGCGAGCGACAAGGGCCATGCCACCGCCAAGTTCGATGTGATCACCGGCGAACAGAAAAAAGCGCCCAGCAATGCGCCGTCTTATACGTCCGTGTTCGCTGAAAGCCTGCTGAAACATGCCGCCAATGATCCCAAGATTTGTGCTGTGACGGCTGCCATGCCGGATGGGACCGGTCTGAACAAATTTATGGAACGCTATGCCAGCCGCTGTTTTGACGTGGGGATCGCCGAACAACACGCCGTGACGTTCAGTGCCGGTCTTGCCGCTGGCGGGATGCGCCCGTTTTGCGCGCTTTATTCGACATTCCTGCAACGCGGTTATGATCAGGTTGTACACGATGTGGCGATCCAGCGTTTGCCGGTCCGTTTCGCGATTGACCGCGCGGGGCTGGTGGGGGCTGATGGGGCCACACATGCGGGATCGTTCGATGTGGCGTTCCTTGCCAATTTGCCCGGATTTGTCGTGATGGCCGCCGCGGATGAGGCGGAACTGGTGCGGATGGTCGCGACCGCTGCGGCGTATGACGAAGGCCCGATTGCGTTCCGCTTTCCGCGTGGTGAGGGCGTGGGCGTTGAGATGCCGGAAAACCCGCAAGTGCTCGAGATTGGCAAAGGCCGGATGATCCGCGAGGGCAAACAGGTTGCAATCCTGTCGCTCGGCACCCGCTTGCAGGAAGTGACGAAGGCCTGCGAAGCGTTGCAGGCGAAGGGGATCAACCCAACCGTGGCGGACGCGCGATTCGCCAAACCGCTGGACCGCGATATGATCTTGAAACTTGCGTCCAAGCACGAGGCGCTGATCACGGTTGAAGAGGGTGCAGTAGGTGGTTTCGGGTCACATGTGGCGCAGCTCTTGGCGGATGAAGGCGTGTTCGATCACGGCCTGAAATTCCGCTCTATGGTGCTGCCCGATACGTTCATTGACCAAGCGAGCCCCAAGGCGATGTACGATGTGGCGGGCATGAACGCCGAGAATATCGAAGCAAAGGTGCTGGAAGTGATGGGTGTGGCGACACTGGAGAAGCGGGCGTGATGCCCCTGTGATCAGTGTTGCATGCTCCAATTGATCCGCAAACCTGTTGCGCGCGTGTTTTCTGTCACGGCATTTGAGGTAATCAAGGCACTCAGTTGACCTGATACGAATTCACCGCGCACGCCGATTTCGATATCGGCAGACATATATTCGCTACTGGAAAACCCTTTTTCATCCATCATGGTGAAAGCCGCAGCAAGTGACACATGCGGCACCAGAGCAGTCCCCGCAAGAGATGTTGCGCTTTCGAACCGAGCGCCAAGGCTGGCGCGGGCCGTGGCAATTTCATTTGCGTCGATTGTCCCAAGCGTGCTTGTGAAGGCGGGTGTGTAGGTCTGATATCCGCCGACCTGAACAAATGGTTGCAGATCGCCCGCCGCGAAACTGGAATTCCCCTCTATTTGCAGGCTTGCGCTGGTGTAATCACCGGTGGTGCTTGCGCTGCCCATTGATACCTCGGGTCTTGCGTAGGCGATGTGCCCGTCGATCCGTACACCGCGTTGAAGCCTGTGCGCCGCGTATATCCCCAAGGCAGGGCTCGTCACTGTCAGGTCTGAGCTGTCCGTTTCGGTGTCGATCTGTGTATAGCCCACCATAACACCCAACAAGGTGTTGTTGCTGATCAAACGATCAAGTCCGGCTAAGAAGCTCGCAGACCCACCCTTGATCGCACCGTCAAATGTGCTGGCCCCGCCTTCGAACCATGTGTGGTATTCGGACCTTGAGGGGGCGTCGGCCAAGCCAACCACGCTGGAAAGTCCAAGACGCTGCGCCGGTATCGCATCCGTATCAGTCAAGCGCAGGCGGGTGCGTGCAGCCTGTGATGTGGCAGACTGAAAGGCACTATGTTGTCCCGCTGATACCGCCTGAACCGCCACGCGGACGGGCGCTGAAATTGCCGCGTCATCCACAAGCCTCAGAACAAGATGCAGGGTCGCTTCCTTCTGGATATTGTAATCTGACAGGGTCCTTCCGTCTTCCAATTGCTTGCCTGCAAAGATCAGGCGTTGTTGGTCGGGCGGGATGCCTTCCCTGTCCTGTATCTTCTGTTTGACATTTTCAATCGTGTCGCTGGGTTCGACATCCAGTGTAATGTTTTTTCCGGTCAGGGTTTTGACGAAAATCTGCATTGCCTGCGCTGCCGCTGGCATCGTCAACAAAAGACAAGCCGCCAATAAAAGTATCCAGATACAGCTATGGTTTTTTCTTGTTGGCTGCGGGCATTGCTGCGACATCGGCACTGCTTTCATTCATGAATTGTGCCTTCCTCTACCAATATAACTATGACGAATTCGTGGCCAGAAAGCATATTCTTTGTGCCGGAAGAGTTTACTTCCGCTCATCCAGCCGCCTCTCAATCGCTTCCAGCTTCGCCAGAACCTCGTCCCGATACGCATCCGTCGCGGCGTTGCCTTCTTCGGCGTGGGCGTCCTGCATGGAGTTCACGATCAGACCGACCAGCAGGTTCACCACCGCAAATGTCGTGACCATAATGAACGGCACAAAGAAGGCCCATGCGTAGGGATACACCTCCATCACGGGGCGGACGATGCCCATGGACCAGCTTTCCAGCGTCATGATCTGGAACAGCGAATAACCCGAGCGCCCTAGGGTGCCGAACCATTCGGGGAACGCGTCGCCGAAGAGTTTGGTGGCCATGACGGCGGCGATGTAAAACACGATCCCCATCAGCAGGAACACCGATCCCATGCCGGGCAGCGCTGTGACGAACCCTTCGACCACACGGCGCAGCGAGGGCACGACCGAGATCACGCGCAGGACGCGCAGGATGCGCAGCGCACGCAAGACCGATAGCCCGCCATTGCCGGGGACCAAGGACACGCCGACGATGATGAAATCAAAGATGTTCCAGCCGCTGCGGAAGAATTGCAGGCGCTGGGCAAAGAGCTTTGCGCCGAGTTCCAACACAAAGATCGCAAGACAGATGCGATCCAGCGTGATGATCAGCGGACCTGCGGCGTCCATCACTGTGGCTGACGTCTCCATTCCCAGAATGATCGCGTTGAAGATAATTACAGCCACGATAAAGTTGCGGACCCATGCGGTGGCAAGCAGGTCGGCTGTTTTCTGGCGGAATGTCATGTGGGGTCCTCGGGTTAGAGCGCCCCTGATATGGGATGTTTGCAACAGTTGAGCAAGGGCATCATGCGACGCCATATCGGACTGGACGCGGATCGGCGCGCCTGCGCATGCTTTGCCTAAAAAGTGAGCTCTGAATGTCGTTGAACCCCCGTTTGATCTTTCGCTGGACCGCGTTTTTGCTGGCTGGCGGTTACTGTATCCGGATGCTGGTATTCGGGGGGTGGGACCAGTTTGGCGGGCCGTTCCGGTTCCTGACGGTCTGGGCGCTGTTTTGTTCGTTCTTTGCGTTCAGCCGCATGATGGCGATTGAGGAATGCCGGAGTATGCGCCGCTGGGACGGATTCGTTTGCATGACGGCGGTCATCAACACGATGGTCGTGATGCTCTACTGGCGGCTTTTCTTTGCCGATCCCGCCTCTGTGACGCCTGATGGCGAATTGGCCGCGTGGCATCTGGAACTCTACCTGCACGGCCTTGGTCCCGCTTTGCAGGTGTTTGACAGTCTGTTTATCCACCGCAGCTATCGCCGCTTGGGGGCGGCTTTTGCGTGGCTTTGCGGTGTGGTCGGGGTGTATCTTTTATGGGCTGAACTGCTGCTGGGACCGCTTAACACCAGCCCCGCAGGGCGCGTGACAAGCGGTTTGCCCTATCCGTTCCTGAACAATCTGGAACTGTCGGAACGTCTGATTGTCTATGCATCCTATTTCACGTCAGGTGTTGTCGTCTTGCTGCTTTACGCCGGGATTGCCTGGGCGGTCAGGCGCCGATTTCCTGCGCCAGCAACGCTCTGAGCCCTGACTTGTAGTCGGGGTAAAGCAGCGCGACACCGAGTTCGTCCTTGATGCGGTCGTTCCGCACCTTCTTGCTTTCGGCGTAAAAGCTACGCGCCATGGGCGACATATCGGCGTCTTCGAAATCGACGGCTTCGGGGATCGGTAGCCCTAGCAATTCGGCGGCATAGGCGATCACATCTTCGGGTGGGGCGGGGTCATTGTCGCAGACGTTGTAGGCCGCACCAGGGTTGGGTTTGGCGATCGAGGCGGCCAGCACGCGGGCGATATCGGCGACATGGGTGCGGCTAAAGACCTGCCCCTCTTTGATAATGCGGCGTGCGGTGCCGTTGCGTACCTTGGAAAACGGCCCGCGTCCCGGCCCGTAGATGCCCGCAAGGCGGAAGATATGCAGCGGCAGTCCGGGGATGGCGGCCCATGCGCCCTCGGCCTCGACCCGCGCGATGCCGCGTTTGGTGGCGGGGGTCAGGGCGGTGTTTTCATCCACCCAATCGCCCTGGTGGTCGCCGTAGACACCCGTGGTGGACAGATAGCCGACCCATTCGAATTGAGCTGCGCGCTGGGCGATTTCATCGTGCAGTTCTGCCAGCACCGGATCGCCCGCGTCATCAGGGGCGGCAGAGATCAGCAGGTGGGTTGCGGCGTTCAGCGCAGGGATCATATCGGCCCCGGGCCAGATGCGTGGCTCGATCCCTTCACTCATCAGGCGGGGTGCTTTGTCTTCGGATCTCGTGGTGCCGATGATGCGCCAGTCCTGCGGTAGAAGGATGCGGGAAAGGGCGCGGGCGCTATAGCCGTGGCCGAATGAAAGGAGCGTTTTTGTCATATCCCTGTGGTGCCGTAACCTGTGCGGTGAGGCAAGTGTTTGTGTGCGTAGAGAGGGCGGGATGCCTCCGGCGGGGATATTTGGAGGCCAGTAATAAAGCGGCTTTACGTGGCGTAGTCGGCGTGTTCGGCGTCGAGGACGGCGCGGAGTTCGGCCAAGTGCCGGACATCTTGTTCGGGGTAGGCTTCGAGTTCTTGTGCGGTTTTTTCGGCGATTTCATCGGGCAGGATGCGGAGTTCCTGGCCGGTTTGCAGGGCGCGGATATAGGTTTCGGCCGCCCGTTCGAAGTAATACATCCGGTTGAAGGTTTCCGCCACGGTTGCACCGATCACGAGCACGCCGTGGTTGCCCATGATCATTACCTTTTGTTTGGGATCGGAAAAGAGGGCGGCACAGCGTGCACCTTCGCTTTCAAAGGCGAGCCCGCCATAGCCGTCGTCGATCACGTAGCGGTTGAAGAAAGTGCAGCAGTTCTGGTCGATGGGGGGCAGGCGGCTGTCCTTGAGCGATGCCAGAACCGTGGCGAAGATGGAATGCACATGCATCGCACAGCGCGCGTGCGGCACCAGACGGTGGATGCCGCCATGTAGCCCCCATGCCGTGGGATCGGGGGCGTTTGGTCCTTTCAGTGTGTCGGGGTCATTGGCATCGACCACGATCATATCGCTGGCTTTGATCCGGCTGAAATGCATCTGGTTGGGGTTCATCAGGAACCTCGTGCCGTCATCATTGATCGCGAGGCTGAAGTGGTTCGCCACGCCTTCATGCATGTTCAGCCGTGCCGTCCAGCGAAAGGCGGCGGCCATATCCACGCGCTCGTTCCAGTGGGTCATGTTTTGGGGGTGGCTGTTCATAACGGCTCCTTGGATTTAGGCGTGGTGCGCGTTATTGATGACGCAACACGTGTCTCAAAGGAAGTCTGATTATGGCATTCAAGCCCGCCAAGTGGCCCCGTAAATTGCGGTCTCAGGAATGGTTCGGGGGGTCGTCGAAAGACGCGATCTATCACCGGTCCTGGATGAAAAATCAGGGGCTACCGGCGGATTTGCTCGATGGGCGGCCTGTGGTCGGGATTTGCAACACATGGTCCGAGTTGACGCCGTGCAACGCCCATCTGCGCGATCTGGCCGAGAAGGTGAAGTTCGGGATTTACGAGGCGGGCGGTTTTCCTGTCGAATTCCCTGTGTTCTCACCTGCCGAAAGCAGCTTGCGCCCCACCGCCATGATGTACCGCAACCTCTGCGCGATGGACGTGGAAGAGGCGATCCGCGGTATGTCGATGGACGGTGTTGTTCTGCTTGCGGGCTGTGACAAGACCACGCCTGCGCTTTTGATGGGGGCCGCTTCGGTTGATTTGCCGGCCATCGTTGTCTCGGGTGGTCCAATGTTGAACGGCATGTTCCGTGGCGAACGTGTGGGGTCTGGCACGCATTTGTGGAAATTCTCGGAAGCTGTGCGCGCGGGCGAAATGACGGCAGAAGAGTTTGTCGAGGCCGAGGCGTCGATGTCCCGCTCGCCCGGGTCGTGCAACACGATGGGTACGGCCAGCACCATGGCGTCCATGGCGGAAGCACTGGGCATGGCTTTGTCGGGCAATGCCGCAATTCCTGCGGTGGATAGCCGCCGCCGTGTCATGGCGCACCTGACGGGGCGGCGCATTGTGCAGATGGTGAAGGATGATCTGAAGCCATCCGATGTGATGACGAAACAAGCGTTCGAGAATGCGATCCGTACGAATGCCGCGATTGGCGGCTCCACCAATGCCGTGATTCACCTGCTGGCGATGGCGGGGCGGACGAAAGGCGTTGAGCTGACGCTGGATGACTGGGACCGGTTGGGGCGTGATGTGCCGACGATTGTGAACCTCATGCCGTCCGGCAAATACCTGATGGAAGAGTTTTTCTATGCCGGTGGTTTGCCAGTCGTGATCAAGCGTCTGGGTGAAGCGGGGCTTTTGCACAAAGACGCGCTGACCGTTTCGGGCGACAGCATCTGGAGCGAAGTGCAGCACGTCAAAAACTGGAACGAGGATGTGATCCTGCCGGTGGAAAAGGCGCTGACGCAATCGGGCGGGATCGCTGTGCTGCGCGGCAATCTGGCGCCCGGTGGTGCGGTGCTGAAACCGTCAGCGGCAACGCCGGAACTGATGCAGCACCGTGGCCGTGCCGTCGTGTTCGAGGACATTGACGACTATAAGGCGCGGATCAACGATGACGATCTTGATATTGACGAAACCTGCGTGATGGTTCTGAAAAACTGTGGTCCGCGTGGCTATCCGGGGATGGCCGAAGTAGGCAACATGGGCCTGCCGCCAAAGATCCTCAAGAAAGGGATCACCGATATGGTGCGGATTTCCGATGCGCGCATGTCGGGAACGGCGTTTGGTACTGTTGTTCTGCATACGTCGCCAGAGGCGGCTGTCGGTGGCCCGCTTGCGGTCGTGCGGTCGGGCGATATGATTGAGCTTGATGTCGCAGGGCGGCGTTTGCATCTGGATATTTCAGATGAGGAGCTTGCCGCGCGTTTGGCGGAATGGACGGCCGAGAAATCCGGTGCGAACCCGCGGCCTGCAAGCGGCTATGCGATGCTCTATCATGATCGGGTCATGGGGGCCGATACGGGGGCCGATTTTGATTTCCTCGTCGGACATCGCGGGAACGCTGTCGGCAAAGAGGCGCATTGATGACACTGATCTGCCTCGTCGGGATCGGCAAAATTGCTGTCGATCAACATGTACCTGCGATCGGCGGGAGCGACGATTGGGAACTCGCTGCAACGGTCAGCCGTGCAGGGACAGTTGATGGTGTGCAATCCTTCACCGATTTTGACCACGTGCTGGCCGAGCGGCCCGATATCCCCGTGATTTCGCTCTGTCTGCCGCCAGTACCGCGCTACGATTATGCGGCCAAGGCAATCGCAGCGGGGCGGCATGTGATGCTGGAAAAACCCCCCGGTGCGACATTGGCCGAGGTGTACGCCTTGGCCGATATGGCCCGCGTGGCGGGTGTTTCGCTTTATACGACGTGGCACAGCCGGATGGCGAAGGGTGTTGCCCCAGCCAAGGCATGGCTTGCGGACAAAACCGTCACCGGCGCGCACATCTGCTGGAAAGAGGACGTGCGCCGCTGGCATCCGGGGCAGGACTGGGTCTTTGCGCCCGGCGGGATGGGTGTTTTTGATCCCGGCAGTAATGCGCTGTCGATCATCACTGAAATCCTGCCGGTGCCGATCCACTTGCGCGCGGCTGATCTGTTTTTTCCCGAAAACCGTGACACACCGATTGCCGCGCATATGCAGTGGACGCAGAACGTGACGGGTGATTTTGACTGGCGTCAGGAAGGCCCGCAAAGCTGGGATATTACGGTCGAGACAACGGACGGCACACTCTCACTCCATGACGGCGGCGCGCGGCTGGTGATTGATGGTAACGAGGTCGCGGCGGGGGCGGATCGCGAGTACCCCGCGCTCTATGACCGGATGGCGGAATTGGTCAAAACCAGTGCATCCGAGGTGGATCTGTCACCGATGCTGCATGTCGCGGATGCGCTGACACTCGGCAAACGCAATGTGGTCGCACCGTTCCACTTTTAGCCTAACAATATGATTTTCCATGTCTAATCAAACTTCCGCCGGAGGCATCCTGTCCGCGCGAAAGACGCCTTGGGCTGTTTTCACAAACTGCCAAAAATTTACCATTTGATAAAAAATAAAACTGTGGCAGGCTGGCTGAAGGAAGCCACTTCAGGATTGCACCATGTCCAGCCCCATGACCCCCGGTATTACAGCGGCTCGTTTGCCCGCCGCCGAGCTTGCGAAGAACTTTGGCGATTTGCATGCGCCCTTTGCGCCCCATGAAGCGGCGGTTGCCGCCGACCGCTGTTATTTTTGTCATGACGCGCCTTGTATCACTGCATGCCCCACAGACATCGACATTCCGCTTTTCATCCGCCAGATCAGCACCGGCACGCCCGAGGCGGCGGCCAAAACGATCTTCGACCAGAACATCCTCGGCGGTATGTGCGCCCGCGTTTGCCCGACTGAAGACCTGTGTGAACAGGCCTGCGTGCGCGAATTGGCTGAGGGCAAACCTGTTGAGATTGGCAGGCTCCAGCGGCATGCCACCGATATACTGATGGCCAAACAGCGCCATCCCTATGATCGTGCGCCTGAAACTGGCAAGAAAGTTGCGGTTGTCGGTGCCGGGCCTGCGGGTCTGGCTTGCGCGCATCGGCTTGCAATGCATGGCCATGACGTGACGATCTATGATGCTGCGGCCAAGGCAGGCGGGCTGAACGAATTCGGGATTGCCGCCTATAAATCAACCGACGATTTTGCCGCGCGCGAGGTGGATTGGCTCTTGGGCATTGGCGGGATCACTGTGCAAACGGGGGTACGCTTGGGCGAGGGTATTTCGCTTGGCGGTCTGAGCGAGAGCTATGATGCTGTTTTCCTCGGTGTGGGCCTTGGCGGTGTGAATGCGCTGGGCAGTGAGGGCGAGGACAAGGACGGTGTCCGCGATGCCGTCGATTTTATCAAAGAGCTGCGACAGGCCAGTGATTTGGCCGCGCTACCTGTGGGACGCGATGTGGTTGTGATCGGGGGCGGCATGACCGCCGTTGATGCCGCCGTGCAATCAAAACTGCTGGGCGCGCAGAACGTCACGATTGCCTATCGGCGCGGACGTGAAGCGATGAGTGCGAGCACCTATGAACAGGATCTGGCGGCGTCCAAAGGCGTGCGCCTGATGTTCAATGCCCAGCCGGTTGCCATTCACGGCAATGGTGCGGTGCGCGAGATCGAACTGGAATATACAGCGGACGACGGCTCTGGGTTGAAAGGCACTGGCGAAACCGTGCGCCTGCGCGCCGATCAGGTGTTCAAGGCGATCGGACAGACGCTCACCACCGACGGCGGGCTGTCGCTGGCGGGTCGCAAGATTGCTGTGACAGGCGCGGGCCGGACAAGCCATTCAGGCGTTTGGGCCGGTGGTGATTGTGCAAGTGGCGGTGATGACCTGACGGTCACAGCCGTCGCGGAAGGCCGCGATGCGGCGATGGATATTCATGCAACCTTGATGGGGAGCAACTAAAATGGCTGATCTGACAACAAATTTTCTGGGCATCAAATCCCCCAATCCGTTCTGGCTGGCCTCGGCCCCGCCGACCGACAAGGAATACAACGTCCGCCGTGCGTTCGAGGCCGGATGGGGTGGTGTCGTGTGGAAAACGCTGGGGTCCGAAGGGCCGCCCGTTGTGAACGTCAATGGCCCGCGCTACGGCGCGATTTACGGCGCGGACCGGCGGTTGCTGGGCCTGAACAACATTGAGTTGATCACAGATCGCCCCTTGGAAGTGAACCTCGAAGAGATCTCCCGCGTGAAGGCCGACTATCCGGACCGCGCGATGATCGTGTCGATCATGGTGCCGTGTGAAGAACAGGCCTGGAAAGACATCCTCCCCCGCGTGGCAGCCACTGGTGCAGATGGGATCGAGCTGAACTTTGGCTGCCCGCATGGGATGAGCGAACGGGGCATGGGTGCGGCTGTGGGGCAGGTGCCCGAATACATCGAAATGGTGACGCGCTGGTGCAAGCAGTATTACGACAAACCGGTGATCGTGAAACTGACGCCGAACATCACCGATGTGCGCAAACCCGCGGCCGCCGCGATGCGTGGCGGGGCCGATGCCGTCAGCCTGATCAACACGATCAATTCCATCACCTCTGTGAACCTCGACACCATGTCGCCCGAGCCGTCGATTGACGGCAAAGGATCACACGGCGGCTATTGCGGGCCAGCGGTCAAGCCGATTGCCATGTCGATGGTGTCCGAGATTGCGCGCAATCCTGAAACCCATGGTTTGCCGATCAGTGGCATTGGCGGCGTAACCACGTGGCGCGATGCAGCTGAATTTATCAGCCTTGGCTGCGGCAACGTTCAGGTCTGTACGGCGGCGATGACCTATGGGTTCAAGATTGTGCAGGAAATGATCAGTGGCCTGTCACAATGGATGGATGAGAAGGGGTATACATCCGTGGAAGAGGTCGTCGGGCGTGCTGTGCCGAACGTCACCGATTGGCAATATCTGAACCTCAACTACGTGGCCAAAGCCAAGATCAATCAGGACGATTGCATCAAGTGCGGGCGCTGCTATGCGGCCTGCGAAGATACCAGCCATCAAGCGATTGCCATGTCAGAGGACCGCACATTCACCGTGATCGACGAGGAATGTGTGGCCTGCAATCTTTGTGTTGATGTCTGCCCCGTGGAGAACTGCATCACGATGGAAGCGATGCAGCCGGGTCAAGTTGATCCGCGCACTGGTAAGGTGGTCGAGAAGGAATACGCGAACTGGACGACGCACCCCAACAATCCGGGTGCTGTTGCGGCGGAATAGGGAACCACTGCCAACATTTGCGTGTTGATCCTGCAAAGGAGACACGAAAATGACCAAAGATCATGGCCCTTCGATCAAGGATGACGAAACTTACGAAGCGCTACGCGAAGATGGCGCTTCGAAGGAAAAGGCGGCAAGGATCGCCAACGCAAAGGCAAACGATGACCAGTCGCCTTCGGAGAAAGGGGGCAAACAGCCACCCTATGAGGACTGGACGCGCGATGCGCTGTATGAGCGGGCGCAGGAACTGGAAATTGAGGGGCGCAGCGATATGAAGAAAGACGAGTTGATCACTGCGTTGCGCAACCACTGAAAGTCAAAAAAGGCCGCCCGAATGAGGCGGCCTTTTTGCTGTTTTACCAGCCATCTTCGGTGATGATATTCTTGTCCGCGACGCCCATGGACCTCAGCGCATCCCGCACGTCGTCCACCATCGCGCCCGGTCCGCAGATGTAGAAAGGTTGCTCTGTTTCATCGACCAGTTCCTGCAGGAGTGATTTGTCGACCCGGTCTGCGCGGACATCAGACTGCTCTGCCTTGTCGACAACGAATGTCTCGGCAACATTCGGCATGGATTGCCACATCTCCTTGAGAATGATGTCGTCCTCGGACTTGTTGGCAAAGATCAACTGCGCCTGTCCCTCGCCCTCCTGCTGCTGTTTGCGCAGGATTGAAATGAACGGTGTGATGCCCGCGCCACCGGCAATGAACACGCCCGGACCGTGGTCGGTGATCGCACCAAAGGGCGGCGTTGCTTTGACCTGATCGGTCATGCCGAGGTTTGGGATTTCGGCGGTCACACCTTCATGGTCAGGATAGGATTTGATGACAAATTCCAGATGTTTGTCGCTTGGGCGCGACGTCATCGTAAACGGGCGGCCCTCGTCCCTCAGACCATCCTTTTGGATCGCAAGCTCCGTCGCCTGCCCAGCCTCGAAATCGAACCCCTCGGGGCGGTTGAAAGTCAGTTTGTGGGTGTCAGGGGTAACGGCTTCGATCTCTTGCAGCGTCAATGTATAGGTCATGTGTAATCCTCTCTTTGCGGGTTCAACACATGAACCGTGGTTAGGGTTCCACTTTCAGCATGCGTTGAAAAAGGTGATCCAGATGCGTGGCGGCATCGGGGAAAGGATCGCGCCCCCCCAAAACGGCCCGCACTTGCACGTCGAAATCGGCGTAGTGCTGTGTCAGCGCCCAGATCGAGAAAATCAGATGATGCGGGTCTATTGCGGCGATCTTCCCGTCATCTGCCCATGCTTTGATGATTTCAGCCTTTTGATCCACCAGCCGCTTGAGGTCGGATTTCAGAATCTCTTCGATCCGCGGTGCGCCTTGCAAAATCTCGTTTGCAAAAAGACGGCTCTCGCGGGGGAAATCACGGCTCATCGCCAGTTTGCGCTGTGCGTAGGCCATGATTTCGGTGATCGGATCGCCTGACCCGTCAAGTGCCTTGAGCGGGTCAAGCCATGTTTCCAGAAGGCGCTCGAGCAGGGCGCTATGAATGGCCTCTTTCGACGGAAAATAGTAGAGCAGGTTCGGCTTGGACAGTCCCGCCGCATCGGCGATCTGATCCAGCGTTGCCCCTCTGAACCCGTACTGCGAAAAGATATCCAGACCGGCAGAAAGGATCGCGGCGCGATTGCGTTTCTGGATGCGGGTGGGGGCTTTGGTCATGCCAATCCTTTGCTTAAAATGCAGGCGGAAATCGGGTGAAATTACCCTTTTGTGCCTGCAATGGTTGCATCTGCCTGTATTTCGCGCCGAGAACTTGACTGACGTATTCTCTCTGTTAGCGTTCTTTTGACCAGTTGGTCAAACCAGAACGAAGGAGCCCCCATGCCAGCCCCCGGTGAAAACCTGCGTATCAACGGTGAACGGCTGTGGGACAGCCTGATGGAAATGGCCAAGATCGGACCCGGCGTTGCAGGCGGGAACAACCGCCAGACGTTGACCGACGAGGATAGCGAGGGTCGCCACCTGTTCCAGAAATGGTGCGAGGCGGCGGGTTGCACGATGGGTGTTGATGAGATCGGCAACATGTTCGCGCGGCGTGAGGGGACGGACCCGGATGCGCTGCCGGTTTATGTGGGCTCGCATTTGGACACGCAGCCAACGGGCGGCAAATATGATGGTGTTCTGGGCGTACTGGGCGGCCTTGAGATTCTGCGCACCCTCAATGACCTTGATATCAAGACCAAACACCCGATTGTGGTGACCAACTGGACGAATGAAGAAGGCACACGCTATGCCCCTGCGATGCTCGCCTCTGGTGTGTTTGCGGGCAAGCATACGCTGGAATGGGCGAATGACCGGGTTGATGCGGACGGCAAGCGCTTTGGCGATGAATTGGAGCGGATCGGTTGGAAGGGCGATGAAAAGGTCGGTGACCGCAAGATGCATGCGTTCTTTGAGTTGCACATCGAACAAGGGCCGATTTTGGAGGCTGAAGGCAAGGATATTGGCGTCGTCACCCACGGCCAAGGCCTGCGCTGGATTGAATGTACGGTGACGGGCAAGGAAAGCCATACTGGTTCAACCCCCATGCATATGCGCAAGAACGCGGGCCGTGGTTTGGCGCTGGTCACAGAACTGGTGCATGAGATTGCGATGAAGAACCAACCCAATGCGGTGGGGGCGATCGGGCATATCGACGTCTACCCGAACTCGCGCAACATCATCCCCGGCAAGGTTGTCTTTACCGTCGATATGCGGACGCATCTGCTCGATAAACTCAACGGCATGGTGGCGGAATTCAACGAACGCGCACCGAAGCTGTGTGAAGAGATCGGGCTGGAATTTTCCTGCGAAATCGTCGGCCAGTTCGACCCGCCCGCCTTTGATGAGGGCTGTGTGAAGGCCGTGCGCGATGCGGCCGAGCGGTTGGGCTATAGCCACATGGATATCGTATCGGGCGCAGGGCACGATGCCTGCTGGATCAATGATATTTATCCGACCGCGATGGTGATGTGCCCTTGTGTGGACGGGCTGAGCCACAACGAGGCGGAAGAGATTTCACCGGAATGGGCGGCCGCGGGAACGGATGTGCTGTTTCATGCGGTTGTCGAGACGGCGGAGATTGTTGGGTGAGGGTTGCGATTGATCCCGACGCAGTCCCAGACTTGATCCGGGGCCTCTTGCCACAACGTGGAGGTCCCGGATCAAGTCCGGGATTGCATTGGCGTTTTGTTAACCAAGGCTGCGCAACAGTGGATAATGGCTTTCTACACCTATATCGCCGCGTGCCAGTCCAACACCGCGATTTACATCGGCGTGACCGGCGACTTGCTCAAGCGCATGTCCGAGCACAAATCGGGATCGGGCGGTACCCACACGGCCAAGTACCGTATTCGCAAGCTGGTCTACTTCGAAGTGCACGACACACTGCCCGAAGCATTGGCCCGCGAAAAGAAACTCAAACGCTGGCGCCGCGCCTGGAAAGACGCGTTGATCAACGAACAGAATCCAAAGTGGTCCGACTTGATGATGGAGGTCTCGTTTCTTTGAGGTCCCTGATCAAGTCAGGGACTGCGTAGCACTTGGGGAGAAGACCATGACCAAAGTCATCAAAAACGGAACTATCGTCACCGCTGACCTGACCTATAAGGCGGATGTCCTGATCGACGGCGGCAAGATCATCGAGATCGGGCCGAATCTGTCTGGCGACGAGCAACTCGACGCCACAGGCTGCTACGTCATGCCGGGCGGTATCGACCCCCATACCCATCTTGAGATGCCTTTCATGGGCACCTACTCCACCGATGATTTTGAAAGCGGGACGCGCGCGGCGCTTTCTGGCGGTACGACGATGGTGGTGGATTTTGCCCTGCCTGCCCCCGGGCAAGGTCTGCATGATGCCTTGCAGATGTGGGACAATAAGTCGGGCCGCGCGAACTGCGATTATTCTTTCCACATGGCCGTCACTTGGTGGGGTGAGCAGGTGTTTAACGAGATGGAAAGCGTCGTCAAAGATCGCGGTATCAACACCTTCAAGCACTTCATGGCCTACAAAGGCGCGTTGATGGTCAATGATGACGAGCTTTATGCGTCCTTCTCGCGCCTCGCCTCTCTGGGGGCCATCGCGATGGTCCATGCCGAGAATGGCGATGTAGTTGCCGAACTCTCTGCCAAGCTGCTGGCCGAGGGCAATACCGGACCAGAGGCGCACGCCTATTCCCGCCCGCCGCAGGTAGAAGGGGAGGCGGCGAACCGTGCCATCATGATTGCCGATATGACCGGCGTGCCGCTTTATATCGTGCATGTGTCCTGTGAAGAGGCGCATGAGGCGATCCGCCGTGCCCGCATGCAGGGCAAGCGCGTTTGGGGTGAGCCGTTGATCCAGCATTTGACGCTGGATGAGAGCGAGTATTTCAACAAGGATTGGGACCACGCCGCGCGCCGCGTCATGTCGCCACCGTTCCGTAACAAGCAGCATCAGGATAGCCTCTGGGCCGGATTGCAGTCGGGGTCGCTCAGTGTTGTGGCGACGGACCACTGCGCCTTTACAACCGAGCAGAAACGCTATGGCGTGGGTGACTTTACGAAGATCCCGAATGGCACGGGCGGGCTTGAGGACCGGATGCCGATGCTTTGGACGCACGGGGTTGCGACGGGCCGTTTGACGATGAATGAGTTTGTCGCCGTAACCTCGACCAATATCGCCAAGGTGCTGAATTGCTATCCGCGCAAGGGCGCTGTGCTGGTGGGGGCGGATGCTGATCTGGTGGTGTGGGATCCCGAGAAGTCCAAGACGATCACCGCAGGCGCGCAGCAATCGGCCATCGACTATAACGTGTTCGAGGGGAAAGAGGTGAAGGGCCTGCCGCGCTTTACCCTGACGCGGGGCCATGTGGCGATCCATGATGGGGAAGTGCGCACACAGGAAGGCCACGGTAAATTCGTGAAGCGTGAGGCGAATACGCCGACGAACAAAGCGCTGTCGAAGTGGAAAGAGCTGACCGCACCGCGGCCGGTGGAGCGGACGGGTATTCCGGCGACGGGTGTTTGAGCGAAGGTTTGAGGTCCCGGATCACGTCCGGGACTGCGGGGTAAAGTGTGGCTGCTGAAACGATAATCAATGCGCAGGGTTTGAATCTGACGTTCCGGACCAACGATGGCCCTGTCCATGCGCTCAAGGACGTAAATCTTGAGATCAACAAGGGGGACTTCGTGTCGTTTATCGGGCCTTCTGGCTGCGGTAAGACGACGTTCCTGCGCTGCATTGCGGGGCTAGAGCAGCCGACGGGCGGTGACATCACTGTCAACGGTATGACGCCTGAAGAGGCGCGGATGGCGCGGGCCTATGGCTATGTTTTTCAGGCCGCTGGCCTTTATCCGTGGCGCACGATTGGTGGCAATATAAAGCTGCCGCTTGAGATCATGGGGTTCTCCAAGGCGGAACAGGCCGAACGGGTGGGCCGCGTGTTGGAGCTGGTTGATCTGGCAGGGTTCGAGAAGAAATATCCGTGGCAGTTGTCCGGTGGCATGCAGCAGCGGGCCTCGATTGCGCGGGCGTTGGCGTTTGATGCGGATATCCTGTTGATGGACGAACCCTTTGGTGCGCTGGATGAGATCGTGCGCGATCACCTGAACGAGCAGTTGTTGCAGCTCTGGGCGCGCACCGAAAAGACGATCGGCTTTGTCACCCATTCGATCCCCGAGGCGGTATATCTGTCGACCAAGATCGTCGTCATGTCGCCGCGCCCTGGGCGGATTACAGATGTGATCGAAAGCCCGCTGCCCAAAGAGCGGCCTTTGGATATTCGCGATAGTGCGGAGTTTATCGCGATTGCGCACAGGGTGCGTGATGGTCTGAGGGCAGGGCATGATGATGTGTAGGACCCTCCGGGGGGAGTATTTCTGGCAAGATGATGAGGTGGGCCGGTGAAGTCTGTTCTGCCAGTTCTGACCGTCATCGGGGCGCTCATGTTGTTCTGGATCGTGTCCGTGGTGCCGATGAATATACATCTGACGGCGGATCTGGCGCAGCGGCAGGATATTCTGGTCACGCCTGATACCCCTGTGGCGCGGCAGGAGTATTCGGGGATCGGGCTTGCGCTGCGCAACCCGCACTTATTTGGCATGACCTATACGCTGGATCGGCCACGCTTGCCGTCGCCCCATCAGGTGGCGGTAGAGATGTGGAATACGATTGCGTTGCAGAACATCACGTCGCGGCGGTCATTGGTCTTTCATGGCTGGGTGACATTATCGGCTACGCTGCTTGGGTTTGTGATCGGAACGGGTCTTGGTGTGCTTTTGGCTGTGGGGATCGTGTATAACCGTGCGATGGATATGAGCGTGATGCCCTGGGCGATTGCCAGCCAGACCATTCCTATTCTGGCCCTTGCGCCGATGATTATTGTGATGATGGGCGCAATTGGCATTCAGGGGCTGTTTCCCAAGGCAGTGATCAGTGCCTATCTCAGTTTCTTTCCAGTCGTTGTGGGCATGGTGAAGGGGCTGCGCAGCCCGGACAGGATGCAGCTTGATCTGCTGCGGACCTATTACGCGAGCCCTGCGCAGGGGTTCTGGAAGCTGCGTTTGCCGGCCTCGGTGCCCTATCTTTTTGCCTCGCTCAAGATCGGCATTTCGGCGTCATTGGTGGGTGCCATTGTGGCCGAATTGCCCACGGGTGCGCGTGCGGGTTTTGGTGCGCGGATGTTGGTGGGGGATCAATATGGCCAGCCTTTGGTCACATGGGCCGCACTTTTTGCAGCGGCGTTGACGGCGGCGGCATTGGTGGGGTTCTTTAGTTTGATTGAGCGCTGGACCTTGCGCCGGATGGGAATGCAGGCGGTATGACGGGGACAGCGATCATCAGTGCATTGGCAATCTGGGTCGCAGGTTGGTTTGTGAACGCACAGTTGGCCAGGAGTGCGGCGGCGCACACCCGGCTGGTCCAGTTGTTGGTACCTGCGATCTTTGGTCTGACCCTGTTGATCATGTGGGAACTTCTGGTGCGTTTGCTTGAGGTCAGCCCGATTATCCTGCCGCCGCCCACGATGATTGCCGAGCGGTTTGCCAATGAAATCCCGACGCTCTGGGCGGATTTTGTCCAGACGATCGTTAAAGGGGCTATGACCGGATATATCATCGGAATGCTGGCGGCCTTTGGCGTGGCCATTCTTGCGGACCGGTCGGATTTTCTGACGCGGGGTATTCTGCCGGTGGGTGGCTTTATGGCGGCCTTGCCGATTGTGGGGATTGCGCCGATTTTTGTGCGCTGGCTGGGGAGCGACTGGCAATCCAAGGCGGCTGTGGTTGCGGTGATGGTGTTCTTTCCGATCCTTGTGAACACTGTGGCCGGACTGCGTGACACAACGGCGATGCAGCGCGATCTGATGCGCACCTATGGCGCGGGCTATTGGCCGACGCTTTTCAAGCTGCGCCTGCCTGCGGCCATGCCTTTTATCTTCAACGGGCTTAAGATTGCGACGACTTTGGCGCTGATCGGGGCGATTGTTGCTGAATTTTTCGGCTCTCCTACGGTGGGCATGGGTTTTCGCATCTCGACTTCGGTGGGGCGTCTTGCGCTTGATATGGTCTGGGCCGAGATTGTCGTAGCCGCATTGGCCGGAAGTGCTTTTTACGGATTGATGGCATGGATTGAGGGGCGGGTGACCTTTTGGCACCCATCGCAACGCAAATAACGTATTGAGCCCCGCAAAGAGGGCGTAACAACTGACTAGGAGGTCAAAATGAAAAAGATGATGATGGCAGCGGCGATGGCCGCTGGATTGGGCGGCATGGCCCATGCGGATGCCCACGCCAATGATGTGACACTGCAGTTGCAGTGGGTCACGCAGGCACAGTTTGCGGGATATTATGTGGCGCTGGATCAGGGGTTTTATGAGGAAGAGGGGCTGAATGTCACCATTCTGCCCGGTGGTCCTGATATCGCTCCGCCACAGGTGCTGGCCGGCGGTGGTGCCGATGTGATGTTGAACTGGATGCCATCCGCGCTGGCCGCGCGCGAACGCGGTCTGCCGGTTGTGAATATTGCGCAGCCGTTCAAGACATCGGGTCTGATGCTGACATGCTGGAAAGACACCGGCATCGAAACGGTCGAGGATTTTCGTGGCAAGACCATCGGTGTGTGGTTCTTTGGCAATGAATATCCGTTCCTGAGCTGGATGAGCCAGGCCGGTATTCCCACCGATGGTGGCGATGAGGGTGTGACTGTTCTGCGGCAGGGTTTCAACGTTGATCCTTTGTTGAACCGCGAGGCTGACTGCATCTCGACGATGACTTACAACGAATATGGTCAGGTGCTCGATGCGGGTGTGTCCGAGGATGAACTGGTGACATTCATGTATGAGGACCAAGGTGTCGCAACACTTGAAGACGGCATTTATGCACTGGAAGAGAACCTCGAAGATCCGGTTTTTGTCGACAAGATGGTGCGGTTTGTGCGCGCCTCGATGAAGGGCTGGAAATGGGCCGAAGAGAACCCAGTCGAGGCCGCTGGTATCGTGCTGGACAATGACGAGACCGGTGCTCAGTCCGAGGCTGCACAAATCCGTATGATGGGCGAGATTGCCAAGCTGACTGCAGGGTCCAACGGCGCGCTTGATCCGGCGGATTATCAGCGCACCGTTGATACGCTGCTTGCGGGTGGCTCTGATCCGGTGATCTCCGCGGCACCCGAAGGGGCCTGGACCAGCGTGATTACGGACGCTGCGCTGAACTAATTGCTGCGCAGGCCCGGATATGATCCGGGACCCCACGTTATCGAAGGCCCCGAGCACCCTCGGGGCCTTTTCACGAAGGTTTGAGGTCATTTTGCAACCGCAGGCTCGGCATCGCGCTTTGATGTGCTATCCTCGCTTCTATTGCCCTTCTGTGACACGGAGATATCTGATGAAGCCCCGTTACATCACCCGCCGCCGTACGATGGCCCTTGGTACTGCTGCCCTGTTTGTCCCTGCCACTGGGCTGTTGTCGCCCGCCGCTGCTGCTGGCCTTGCGCCGACGCCGACGATGCGCGGTGGTGCCAATAACTATCGCCCCAATGCGCCGATTGTGGATCGGATCGGGGGTGGCGGATTCTGGATGACAGGTACCGTGCGCCGTGCTGGCGACGGTGCGCCTTTGGCGGGGCAGCGGATTCAAATGTGGGCGCATACGACCGAAGGCCATGAGCGTGATGCGCACAGCCATGGTGCGACCCTGACAGATGCAGATGGTGTGTTCCGCCTTGAGATGCCGCAGATCGTGCCCGCCTTTGGGCAGGCGCATGGGCACTTGGCTTATGATAGCGGCGAATTCAAAACGGTGTTCCTGCGTCCGGTGATGGACAGCCCGAATGACACCACCCTGAACGTGGAATTTGTGCTGGAACCTGTCTAGCGTGTTGCGGCCTGCATTGATTTGGGGGGCGCTGGTGCTGGTCGTCTTTGTCCCCGTCATTGCCGCCGCGAATAGCCCGCTTTTGCAGTGGCGTGACCCTCTCTACATTTTTGCAGGTCTTGCCGGTGTTGTCGGCATGGCGATGATGCTGGTGCAACCATTGTTGGTGATCGGTGTGCTTCCGGGGGTGCCTTTGCGTGCATCCCGTCGTCTGCACCGTGCCGTTGGCGCGGCCCTTGTACTGGCTGTTTTCGGTCATGTCGCCGGGCTCTGGATGACGAGCCCGCCGGATGTGATTGATGTTCTGCTATTCCGCTCTCCTACGCCCTTTGCCATTTGGGGGGCTTTGGCAATGTGGGCTGTTTTTGGTGCAGCACTGCTGGCTGTCTTGCGCCTGCATTTGCCGCTGCGCCTGTGGCGATGGGGGCATACGGGCTTGGTGGGTTTGGCCGTTGCTGGCACGGTTGTGCATGCGCTGCAAATCGTGGGCACCATGGAGGTAGCAAGTAAAACCGCCCTTTCCGTACTGGTTGTCATCGCCCTCATGTGGGCCATTGCGCGGCGTAAGGTTTGGACGATGGGAATACGTCCGCGCCGTTCGTGAATGTGGGCTATTTCCATTTCCCGCAACGCTTGGCATGGTCGCGAAATACGCGACTGAAACGGAGCAGGGCATGACCGGACAAAGCTATGATGTCATTGTGGTGGGTGCCGGTCTGATGGGCAGTGCCGCGGCGCGCCATCTGGCGGAAATGGGTGTGAAAACGGCCCTTGTGGGGCCGGATGAACCGCCCGAAAAAGCAACGCACCTAGGGGTTTTCGCAAGCCACTACGATCAGGCACGCATCACACGCAAGATTGATACGCGCAAGAACTGGGCCCGTTTCGCGCAAGAGGCGATTGCGCGCTACCCCGAGATTGCCGAGAAGGGTGCGCAGCCGTTCTATACCGCCGCCGGCACGATTGTGGCAGGGACCGAGGTGGGCGCCGAGCGGGACTATATTCTGAACGCGCAACGCCATGCACAGGCGAATGGTGTCGCGCACAAGCCATTGCGCGGTGCGGAACTGGCGGCACGCTTCCCCGAGTTCGCTTTTCCTGAGGGCATACTTGCGCTGCATGAAGAGACGGATGCAGGCTGGATCAATCCGCGTTTGCATGTGCAGGCGGAAATCACGGCGGCGACCAAGGCGGGTGCTACATTGCTCCGCGATACGGTGTTACGCATTGATGAAACAGGTGGCGCCGTGCAGGTGCATTGTGCCGGTGGTGCTGTCCTGACGGCCGCCAAGGTGATTGTCGCCTGCGGCGCGTTTTCCAAAGCCGGGGGGCTTTTGCCCGATCCGATCCCGATGCGGGTCTATGCGCGCACGATTGCGTTTTTCGAGCTGGATGAGGGTGAGGCCGCGCGTCTGGCGGGAATGCCTTCGGTAATTTATGTGCCCCCAGGCCGGTCAGAAGATCCTTATATCCTGCCGCCTGTGCTTTATCCCGATGGCAAGATCTATATCAAAATCGGTGGTGATGCGGTTGATACCGAATTGCACAGCGTGGCTGACATGATTGCGTGGTTCCGCAGTGGCGGTGATCCCGTGGCGGGCGCTGCAATATCAGAGATTCTGATCGGGCTGATGCCGACGCTGAAATACCGCTCTATCCATTTTGATAGTTGTGCGACAAGCTTTTCGCCCAATGGTAACCCGTTCATTTACCCGCAGACCAATCATATCATTGCCCTCACCGCAGGAAACGGGGCCGCGGCGAAATGCGCGGATGAGATCGGACGGCTGGGGGCAATCGTCGCGACAGGTGGGATGATCCCTGATTATTATGTCGGCGCGTTTGCGCCCTAGCTGTTCATCGCGCGATAGGTCGGGATGATGTCGCCGGGGGCGCTTGTCGCCTCATAGGCTCCGCGCGCGATGGCGCGGGCCAGACAGGTGGCTGCTGCGGCTGCGATTTCGCGGAAACGGGTCTGGACGACGTGGCTGCCCTCTCCTGTGGCGACACCGAAGACCAGATCACCGTCAAGTGGCGTGTGCGACGGCACAATCGCCCGCGCCATGCCGTCATGTGCGGTCACCGCAAGCCTGTGGCATTGCACTTTGCTCAGCGGAGCATCGGTAGCAACGATTGCGATGGTGGTATTCGCTCCTTGGGTGGCTTGCTGCATCATCGCCTGTTCCTTGCGGCTTGGCTCTGATGTGACGTATCCCGCGTTTGCATCGGGCCCAACGCCGCCGAATTCGCCGTCAATTTCGAAAGGGGCGGCCCAGAAGTGTTTGTCACCGGGCGTTGTGACGCTACCAAGTGCATTGACCACCACCAATGCGCCTACGGTTGTGCCATCAGCCAGGGTCAGCGACGCCGATCCCAGTCCGCCCTTTTGCATGGCGGCCATAGCGCCTGTGCCTGCGCCTGTGGTGCCAAGGTCGAACCGCTCGGACGCGCTTTGCAGCGCTTCTCGCCCCAGCGCGCGGTAGGGGTTTTCGTCCCAGTCTTTTGCGCCGCCGTTGATGAGATCAAAGATAATCGCACCGGGCACTATGGGGATACGGATATCACCGATGGCGAACCCCCGCCCCATGGCGCGCAATCCGTCCATGACACCCGAACAGGCATCTAGTCCGAAGGCCGAACCGCCCGACAGCACCAGCGCATCGACCTGTTCCACGGTTTTGTCGGGGGCCAGCAGATCGGTTTCCTTGGTCCCCGGTGCCCCACCCATCACGTGCACGCTGGCGGTGAAGGGTTTGTCGCCGACCAGAACCGTGGTGCCGGTCTTGATGTGATCGTTCTGCGCGTTGCCCACCCGCAGGCCCGCGACATCGGTAATCAGGTTGCGGGCTCCTTTAGATACAGCGGCCACCGTCCACCTCCATTGCGACACCGGTGATCATGCTGGCCTCATCCGAGCAGAGAAAACAGGCGGCGTTGCCCATATCCTCTGGTGTTGAAAAGCGGCCCAGCGGGATGGTGGACAGGAATTTGGCGCGGATTTCCGGCGTGTCCTCGCCCATAAAGGATTTCAGCAAGGGCGTTTCGCCCGCTACAGGGTTGATCGCGTTCACGCGAATGCCGTCGGGGGCCAGTTCGACCGCCATCGTTTTGGTCGCGGTGATCATCCAGCCTTTGGAGGCGTTGTACCAGTTCAGACGCGGGCGCGGTGATACGCCGGCGGTAGAGGCCACGTTCAGGATCGCGCCGGTGTTGCGTGTTTTGAAATGGGGGACAAAGGCGCGGGCGGTCAGGTAGACCGATTTCATGTTCACGGCAAAGACGCGGTCAAAGTCGTCCTCGCTCACGTCCTCCATGGGGCTGGGCAGATGGGTGATGCCTGCGTTGTTCACAAGGATATCAAGCGGGCCTTGGGAAAGAACGGTTTGGGCCAAGTTAGACACTGATTCAGCGCTCGCGACGTCACAGGCGATGGCGGTGCCGCCAATGTCATCTGCGATGGCTTGCGCCCCTTTCAGATCAATATCGACAACGAAAACATGGCACCCCTCAGTCGCGAATTTGCGCGCGATGCCCGCGCCAAAGCCGGAACCGCCCCCTGTAACGATGGCCTTCTTGCCCTGTAGCCGCATGATATCCCCCTCTTTTGACCGCAGCGTAATGGACGCGGGCCGCGCTGCAATGCCTTTCTTATCCCCTTTGCCCCAGGTCCGGCAGCTTTGGTGCCGCTGCAATCAGCGTTTGCGTGTAGGGGTGTTGCGGCTGGGTGAAAACAGTCTCTGTTTCACCCTGTTCGACAATTTTTCCCGCCTGCATGACCATCACGCGGTCAGTGACTGTGCGCACGACAGACAGATCATGGCTGATGAAAAGATAGGCCAAGGGGCGTTTGCGGCAAAGGTCCGCGATCAGGTCGAGCACTTGGGCGCGCACCGACACATCAAGCGCCGAGACGGCTTCGTCGAAGATGATGAGTTCGGGTGCGATAATCAGCGCGCGGGCGATGGCGATGCGCTGGCGCTGACCACCCGAGAATTCGTGGATGTACTTACCCGCGTCAGCCGGCGATAGGCCCACATCGGTCAGCGCTTTTGCGATGGCGTTTGCGCGTGCTTGCCCGGTAGGCGGGGATGGCAACAGGTGGAACGGTTCGGTGATCAGGCGGTCAACCCGGTGGCGGGGGTTGAAGCTGCTGAAGGGGTCCTGAAAGACAACCTGCATCTTGCGGCGGACCGCAAGGTTGGGGCGTTTATCGCTGAAAACAGGATCACCGTCGAGCGTGATCTGGCCCTCTTGTACGTCTTCAAGACCCAAAATCGCCCGTGTTAGTGTCGATTTTCCGCATCCGCTTTCACCGACAAGGCCGACGCGTTCGCCTGCGTTGATCTGAAAGCTGATATCGTGCAAGGCGCGGAACTTGGGGCGCGGGCCCAGAAAGGCCTTGCGTGAGATGGGGTAATCGCGGGCGACGTTCCTGACTTGCAGGATGGGGGAGGAAGCCGGCGTTTCAGGCAGTGACACGGTATGGGCCGAGGCCGCGAAAAGCGCCTTGGTGTAGGGGTGCTGCATATGCGCAAAGAGATGCTTGGTTGCGCCGGATTCCACGACGCACCCGTTCTGCATCACAGCGATCTTGTCGGCGACATCGGCGACGACCGCCAGATCATGCGTGATCAGCAAGAGCCCCATATCAAATTCGCGCACCAGATCGCGCAGCAGATCAAGGATGCGCGCCTGCGTGGTGACATCAAGCGCTGTGGTCGGTTCATCCGCGATCAGCAGTTTGGGACGCAGGGCGATGGCCATGGCGATGACGACGCGCTGGCGTTGCCCGCCCGACAGTTCGTGGGGGTAGCGCGAGGGTGGGACGCTCAGCCCTACGCGTTCCAGCATCGCGGCGGCGCGTTTGTGGGCGTTGGCCTTGGTCGTTTTTTCATGGATCAGGATGGTTTCGGCGACCTGCGCGCCGATGGTTTGCACGGGGTTCAGCGCGGTCATGGGTTCCTGAAACACGATGCCCATCATGTTGCCGCGCATCGTGCAGAGGTCACTTTCCGTAGTTTGCAGGATATCGGTGCCATTCAGCATGATCTCGCCTTTGGCCACCGACCCGCGCGGCAAGAGCCCCATGACGGCCATTGCTGTCATGGATTTGCCCGAGCCGCTTTCGCCTGTGATCGCCACGATTTCACCGGCCTGAATATCCAGACCAACCTTATGCAGGATGCGGGTGTTGCCGATGGACAGGGACAGGTCTTTGATGGCAAGCAGGCTCATGTGCGGGCTATCCGGATGCGGGGGTCGAGCCAATCGCGCAGCCCGTCACCCATCAGGTTCAGGCCCAGCACCATCAACAAGATTGCAAAACCCGGCACGAGGGCGACATGGGGTGCGATGCTGACCAGCGTTTGCGCATCAGCCAACATACGCCCCCAGCTGGCTGTGGGCGGCTGTGCGCCAAGGCCGATGTAGGACAGGGCAGCCTCGGCGAGAATACCAAGGCTGAACTGGATTGTGCCCTGAACGATCATCAGGTTGGTGATGTTGGGCAGGATATGTTCGATGGAAATGCGTGTAGCGGATTTACCGCATACGCGGGCTGTGAGGATGAAATCACGCTCCCACAAAGGCAGGGCGGCACCGCGCGTCAGGCGTGCGAAAACCGGAATGTTGAAGATTCCGATCGCGATGATGGCGTTGACGGCAGAGGCCCCGAAAACGGCAGTGATCAGGATGGCGATAACGAGCGAGGGGAAGGCAAAGACGAGGTCGTTGCCGCGCATGATCAGTTCGTCAAGGAATGATCCGTGCCGTGCCGCAGCGAGTAATCCCAACGGGATGCCGAGCGCCATGCCGATACCAACCGCGAGCAGGGCAACGGCAATCGAGGTGCGCGCGCCCATCATGATCATGGACAGGATATCGCGCCCGAAGTGATCGGTGCCGAGCCAGTTGGTGGCGTTGGGCGTTTGCAATCTGTTGGGGATATCCAAGGTTTCGATATCGGCAGGGGTCCACAGAAAGGACAGCGCTGCAAGGGCGATGAACAGGACCGTCAGCGCCGTGCCGATGATCAGGTTGCGGTTCATGATTTGGTCCTCAGTCGCGGATCGACGGCGGCGTAGGCCAGATCGACGATGAAGTTGACCATGATGACGGTGAAGACCAGAAGCATCACCACGCTTTCCACCACGATCAGGTCGCGCGCACTGATGGATTGGAAGATCAGGCGGCCCAAACCCGGCAGGAAGAAGACCTGTTCAATGATGATCCCCCCCGCCAGCAGGAACGAAAATTGCAGACCGATGATAGTGAGCACAGGGATCAACGCGTTGCGCACGGCGTGCCTCCAGAGCGCTTGGCGGGCTGAAAGGCCCTTCGCGCGGGCAGTGCGAATAAAATCCTCGCCCAGCATATCCAAGAGCGACGAGCGCATCACACGCGCGAGGATTGCCGCTTGCGGCAGAGCGAGCGCGATGGCGGGCAGGGTCAGGGATTTGATGGCTTGCAACGGGTTGTCCCAACCGGGAAACCCGCCCGCCGAGAACCAGCGCAGGTTGATCGCAAAGATCAGTACGAGGATCATTGCGAACCAGAAATTCGGGATTGCGACACCCAGTTGTGTGGCCCCCATGATGGTGACATCGCCCGCACCGCCACGGCGGCTGGCGGCATATATTCCCGCAGGAAAGGCAACAAGTGTCGATAGCGTTAGCGCAAAGATCGCCAGCGGAAGCGAAACCCAGATCCGGTCTGCAATGAGCTCCGCGACAGGGGTTTTATATGTCCACGACTGTCCGAAATCACCGCGTAGCATCCCCGTGATCCAATCGAGGTAGCGTGTGATCAGCGGCTGATCGAGCCCCATTTCGGCGCGCAAGGCCGCAATCGTATCTGGGCGGGCATTGATGCCCAGCATAAAGGCCGCCGGATCACCCGGGATCACCTCGATCACCGCAAAGATGACAATAGACGCCACAATCAGGCTGATGACCAGCGAGGTGAGGCGCCCAAGCGCATAGCGGATCATGGGTGCGGCCTTTGGTTGGATGCCCCCCGCAAGTTTTTCACGGGAGGCATTGTCTTAGTTGCTCCAGCTGACGCCAGTCAGGTCAACGGCGGCTGTCGGCTGGTTGACCCATAGCCCTTGCAGCCCTGCCTTGGCGACGGTCGCGACGGCCAGTTCAAAGAGATACCCGTTCACGTAATCCTCTGAGATGATCGCTTGTGCCTGCGCCAGCAGGTTGCTGCGCATGGCAGGGTCTGTTGTGGCGTTAAGCGTTTCCATCAGCGCCTGAAATTCCGGATTGTCGTATTGGAAGTAATAGTCGGGGTTGGCGTAGATGCCGATGTCCATAGGTTCGGTGTGGCTGACGATGGACAGGCCAAAGTCCTTGTTGGTGAACACCTCTTCGATCCACTGCGCCCATTCAAGATTGGTGATTTCGGTCTCGATCCCGACAGCGCGCAACTGGCTGGCGATGATCTCGCCGCCGCGACGTGCATAGGAGGGTGGGGGCAGTTTCAGCGTGGTGGTGAAACCGTCAGCAAAGCCAGCCTCGGCCAGAAGGCTGCGCGCGAGGTCGGGGTCGTGCTGCGAATTGGCCAGCAGATCGACGTAGTCGGGGTTATGGGGGGCAAAATGCGTGCCGATGGGTGTGCCATAGCCGAACATCGCCCCGTCGATGATTGCCTGGCGGTCGATGGCGTGGGCCAACGCTTTGCGCACGCGGATATCGTCGAAGGGCGGCATCTTGTTGTTGGTGGACAGGATCGTTTCGCCCTCGGTGTTGCCGACAAGGACTTGGAAACGCGGATCGGCCTCGAACTGGGGCAGGTTTTCAGGGGCGGGGAAGCCGACAAAAGCGTCCACATCCTCGGCCATCACAGCGGCAAAGGCGGCGGTAGGATCCGAGATGAAACGGAACGTGGCGCTTTCCAGCGCAGGGGCCGGACCCCAGTAATCGGGGTTGCGTGTCAGCTCGAGCCGGTCACCCTGCACCCAGTCGGTAAAGGTGAAAGGGCCGGTGCCGATGGGGTTGGACGCGATGTTTTCGATGCTTTCAGGGGCCACGATCACCGCATCGCCCCATGCCATGTTGAACAGGAAACTGCCGTTGGGCTGATCCAGCGTGACCTGCACGGTCAGCGGATCAATCACGGTGACATCTGTGATGCCAGCGAACAGGCCCTTTTGGGCATTGGTGCTATCCTCGGCGCGCGCGCGATCAAGGCTGAATTTCACATCCTCGGCGTCCATTGTGGTGCCGTCATGGAAGGTGACACCGGCGGCAAGGTTGAAGGTATAGACCAGACCGTCATCCGAAATGTCCCAGCTTTGGGCAAGGCCACGGATGATTGCGCCATCGGCGTCAAACCGTGTGAGGCCCTCAAAGACATTGGCGTAAAGCACGCTGTCAATCGCCTGTGCCGCCCCGCCTGTAGGGTCAAGGTTCGGCGGCTCCAGCTGGATCGCGACTGTGATGCTGTCTTGGGCAAGCGCGCCAGATGCGCAAAGAACGATGGCCGTCGAGGCGGCAAGTGTTTTGAAATGGTGCATGATGACCCCCTGTTGTTGGACGCGAGTGTTTACAAAACGCGGGGGCAATTCAAGTGCTGGTTGCGGATGACGTGATGTCGGGAAGAGGGCGACCTATGACATCAATATTGTGGATAACGCCCCTGCCATCACCTGTGCGCTGTCCAACATATCATCAACGCCGATGTATTCGTCGGGCTTATGCGCCAGTTCCAATATCCCCGGCCCGTAGGCGATGCAGTTCTTGAGCTTACCGATCCGGTCGATGTGTTTTTGGTCGTAGGTGCCGGGCGATGCGACGAATTCGGCGGGTTTGCCCAGCACTTTCTCGATTTCCGCCGCGATCACTTGTACCACGGGGGCCTCTCGGTCGGTCATGCTGGGCAAGACGACGTTCATTTCGCGCAGGTCGTAGTCAAAGCGGTCACGGTTGGCTTTCAGTCCTTCGAGCAGGGCTTTCACCTCGCCGCGTACGTCGTCGATGTTTTCCTCGGCCAGAAAGCGCCGGTCGATCACGATGCGGCAACTGTCGGGCACACAGTGCGCGGGCAGGCCGGTGTAATCCGCCTCTTGTTCGGGTTGTCCGCCGTGGATCGAATTGATGTTCATTGTGGATGACCGCGCGCCTTCGGGCACGACGGGCATATCGGTATGCCGTGCGGCCATGGCGGGAAAGAGTTTATTTTCGAATTCATTCAGAACAGCGCCCATGTGCCGGACGGCGCAATCGCCCAGAAAGGGCATGGAGCCGTGGGCGATTTCGCCGAATGTCTCGATTTCCGCCCACCATCCGCCGCGATGGCCAAGGCAGACGCGGTCTTTGTTCAAAGGTTCGGGGATAATGACATGCTGCACGCGGGCTGGGTCGAAGTAGCCCTGTTCCGCCAGATAGGCGACGCCGCCATAGCCGCCGGATTCTTCGTCCGCTGTGCCCGAGATTTCGATGGCACCGGCAAAGGTGGGATAGGTCGCGAGAAAGGCCTCGGCGGCGATGATAGAGGCGGCAAGCCCGCCTTTCATGTCACAAGCGCCGCGTCCGTAGATTTTTCCGTCGATCAGTTCACCACCGAAGGGGTCTTTGGTCCAGCCATGGCCGACCTCGACCACATCCGTGTGGCTGTTGAAATGCACGCAATCGCCCGCGCGCCCACCTTCGTAGCGCGCGACGATGTTCCAGCGCGGGTATTTATCGCTATCGCCGGGGGTGCCGGTGGCGCGGATCAGTTCCGTTTCAAACCCCGACGCCCGCAACCGCCGGTCCAGATAGTCACAGATCGCGCGATAGTCGCGTCCCGGCGGGTTCAGCGTGGGGATGCGGATCAGATCTTGGGTCAGTGCGATCAGGTCGTCTCGCCGGTCGGTGATTGCGCGGGCAAGTTGCGTGTTCGTAGTCATGGTTTGAGTATTCGTGTTTCCGGCGGAACAGACAATGGTGTGATTTTGAAATTACACAGTGTGGCCACAAAACAACCGCAGTGTATCGCCATGTTGTATCGCGCCTGCTATGCCAAGGGGCCAATTTACGATGGAGCGCAGACGCGTGGAATTGACGTCAGATATGAAGGTCGCGGTCCTGATCCCGTGCTATAACGAGGCCAAGCCAATTGGCACTGTCGTTGCCGACTTTCGCGCGGCGCTTCCTGATGCTGACATCTATGTCTACGACAACAACTCGACCGACAACACAGCCGAGGTTGCCCGCGCGGCAGGGGCCATTGTGCGCATCGAAACCCAGCAGGGCAAAGGCAATGTGGTGCGCCGGATGTTTGCCGATATTGATGCGGATGTTTACGTCATGGTGGATGGTGACAATACCTATGAGGCCAAGGCAGCCCCCGCGCTGATTGAAAAGCTGCTTGATGAAACGCTTGATATGGTGAGCGGGTGTCGTGTGACCGAAATTCAAGAGGCTTACCGTCCGGGGCACCGTTTCGGGAACTGGATGCTGACCGGCCTTGTTGCCGGTATTTTTGGCAAGCGTACCAAGGATATGTTAACCGGTTACCGCGTCTTTTCGCGTCGCTTTGTGAAATCCTTTCCGGCACTGTCGCGCGGGTTCGAGATTGAGACCGAGTTGACCGTTCACGCGCTTGAACTGCGCATGCCGATTGCTGACGTGGATACCGCTTATGTCGACCGGCTGCCCGGCTCTGACAGCAAACTGAACACGATCCGCGACGGGTTTCGCATTCTGAAAATGATTGTTTTGCTCGTGAAAGAAGAGCGCCCCTTTGCCTTTTTTGGCGGCGTTGGCGTGTTTTTGGGGCTGCTTTCGCTGGTCCTTGGCGGGCCTGTCGTTGTCGAGTTTGTGGAAACGGGTCTCGTGCCGCGGTTTCCTACGGCGATCTTGGCCTCGGCAATTATGGTGATCGCCGTTCTCTCCGTGATTACAGGTCTGATCCTTGATACCGTGACGCTGGGGCGCCGCGAAATGAAGCGGATGGCCTATCTGGCCTTGGCCGCACCATCACGGCGCTAGGACCGATGCGTTCCGAACTCATCGCGCAGATGCTGCGCTTTGGTGCGGTTGGCGGCGTTGGTTTTGTTGTTGATGGCGGGCTGCTGTGGCTGCTGATCGGCCTTGATTTCAACCCCTATCTCGCGCGCGCACTGTCCTTTCCTATCGCTGTCGTGGTGACATGGGCGTTGAACCGCAACTGGACGTTTCGCGCGACGCGTGATGCAAGCAGGCAGGGCCAGTTCCGGCGATACTTTGGGGTTCAGGTCGTCGGGAGCCTGACCAACTATGCGGTTTATTCCGCTGTTATTGCTGTGTTCGGGGCAACATCGCTTACCATTTTCACGGGTTTTGCGCTGGGCTCTTTTGTCGGATCGCTTCTCAACTTTTTCGGGGCGCGCTACGTGGCGTTTCGGGCCTGAGCATGATGACTATGGGCAACAGGCAAGGCTATGGCGCGGAGAAGATTGCCATTGTTTTGTTGCCAGAATGTGAAAGACTCCTTGCCGATGCCGCATGCTGAGTGATTGATAAAAATGAAGTCCGTCCCCTTGTTGAAATTCTGTCAGGAACGGCCACTATTCGTCGTGCTCTTTGGCGCGATCACGATAGCGATTGTGAAAGCTGTCGTTGATGGCCTCAAGATGGAGGATAACTTCATTTCAATGGGCAATGACGACATCATGCGTCTGGTCATGGTGCGCGACTGGCTTGCCGGCCAAAGCTGGTTTGATACCACACAATACCGGTTGATGCCGCCCGAGGGCGTCCTGATTCATTGGTCCCGCTATATTGACGCGGGGATTGCTGCATTCATTGTGCCGTTTTCGTATTTTATGCCAATGGAAAAGGCTGAATTGATCGGGACGGCGATCTGGCCAACGGTCATCCTGATCCTGACACTTCTTGTCGTGGGGTTTGGGACCAAGCGGATTTTTGGTCCGATTGCAGCATCTTTCGCGGTCCTGTGCACGATCTTGTGGCCATTGCTGAGCGATCTTCATTCACAAGCCGGAAATCTGGACCACCACAACATTCAAATCCTGATGATTGTTATCTTTGTCTACGCGGTTGTTTGGCCGGACCGGCCGATTTCTGCAGGGATTTCCGGGGGGCTTGCTGCGGCTTTCGCGCTTGCGACGGGTTTGGAAAGCCTGCTTTTCATCGTGGCGGGAAGCATGGTGCTCTACGGGCGTTGCGTATTTGACCCAAGGCCCGAGACACAGCGTCTCTTGATCGCTTTCAGCCTCGCCTTGGCGATGGGGAGCCTTGTTTTCTGGCTTGGTATCACTGCACCTGCTTTGCGTGCCATGCCGGTCTGCGACCAGTTGGGCACCCCGATGCTGAGCGTGATTGCCGTCGCAGTTGTTGCGGCAATTGCGCCTTTGGCGTTGCGCGGTCGCATGGCTGGTGTGGCGTTTCAGGTTGGTGCAACGGCGTGTGTTGCGGTGATCGGTCTCGCGGTTGCCTGGCCTTTGGTTGGCCCTTGTATTCGTGGGCCCTACGGCGATCTGCCGCCGGAACTGCAAGAAATGATCGCCACGCGTATCACCGAAGCAAAACCTTTTCCCATCTACATACAGACCCATAGTGCTGCTGCGCTCGCTTTCATAGTTCCGGTGATTACGGCACTCAGCGCCGGAATTCTGCTTTGGTGGTCGCGGCGTGGTGCTGCAGGAACCGGTCAAACGGAAAATGCGATTCTGGGGCAGTTGTTGGTTCTTGGGGTATTCGGTGTCGGTCTTCTGTTCTTGCAAATGCGGACGGTGTATATGGCGGCGTCAGTGGTGCCAGCCATCGGTGGACTTTGCATTGCTGTCTTGCTGAACGGCTATCTGCGCACACGTCACCCCGCCAGAGCCGCTCTTTTGTTTCTTGTGGCAATTGGCATCAGCGCACCGCAACTGGTCTTGGCGCCGTTGTGGCCGGATAACAGGGAAAATGCGACCCAAAGAGAGGGTGCCAAATGCCGCAACTATGAAACGTTGCTGGCATTGAATGACATCCCGCCCGCTGTGATCCTCAACAGCACGAACATGGGTGCGCCTTTGCTTTGGGTGACCCATCACAGCACGCTCGCAGCGCCCTATCATCGGAGCCCTGATGCTTTCATGAATGGTGTTTTGGGCTTTGATCTGGAAGAGGCGGCGTTTGAGGAACTTGCACGAAATCAGGGGGCGACACATGTTTTGCTTTGTGCAGGTCAGACATATGTCAGCGATTTTCTGACCGGACTGGCGGCGGGTGAGGTTTCTGTTGCGTGGTTGCGCCCTGTCGCCTTGCGCAATGAGGACCAGCTGCTTTTTGCGTTGCAGGATTAGCCCGCGCACTCATCCCGTCGTTTTTGGCTCAGTACCGCGTGAAATGTCATTGCGCTTGGCGCGTGTCGGTCGTTTAGATGTGCGCCAGACGTAGGGCGGGATTGCATGACATATTTGTTGGGTGTCGACACTGGCGGCACATATACCGATGCGGTGATTATTGATGAAGCACAGGACAAGGTGCTTGGGTCCGCCAAGGCGCTGACCTCGCGGCCTGATCTGGCTGTCGGTGTCGGAGCGGCCATTGATGCAGCGATTGCGCAGGCTGCGGTCAAACCTGCTGATATTGCGATGGTATCGCTTTCGACCACCCTTGCGACGAACGCCCTTGTCGAGGGACAGGGTGGCAGAATTGCGCTGGTTGCCATCGGTTTTGATGATGCCGATCTTGCGCGCGCAGGTTTGACCGATGCGCTGCGTGGCGATCCGGTGATCCGGCTTGCGGGCGGTCATAACCATGCAGGCGGCGAGGTGGCGCCGCTTGATCTTGCGGCCTTGCACGCAGCCCTTGCCGATCTTGACGGGGGCATAACAGGTTTTGCCGTTGCTGCCAGTTTCGCAACACGCAACCCTGCCCACGAAATCGTTGTGCGTGAGGCGTTGCGGGTTGCCACAGGCCAGCCTGTCAGTTGTTCGCATGAATTGAGCCAGGCACTTGGTGGGCCGAAACGGGCGCTGACGGCGGTTCTGAACGCGCGCCTGATCGGGATGCTGGACCGTTTGATCACCGCATGCGAGGCGCATTTGGCCGCCGTGGGTATCACGGCGCGCCTGATGGTTGTGCGCGGGGATGGTGCTTTGGTCTCTGCCGGTCTGGCGCGGGAAAAACCGATCGAGACAATCCTGAGCGGGCCTGCCGCATCTATTGCCGGTGCCAGTTGGCTGACGGGCGAAACCGATGCTCTGGTCAGCGACATCGGCGGTACGACAACAGACGTTTGTTTGCTGCGCGATGGCCGCCCCAAGATTGATCCGCAGGGTGCGCGTGTTGGTCCCTTCCGTACAATGGTCGAGGCGGTGGCAATGCGCACGACGGGCCTTGGCGGCGACAGCGAGGTGCATGTGGTCGAGGGGCTGCACGGCGGGCTGCGGTTGGGTCCGCGCCGGTTGATGCCGGTCTCTTTGGCCGCGCAGCAGTTCCCCGACTTGGTCCATGCTGTTCTGGATCGCGCTCTGGCGCAGGATATTCCGGCGCCAGATGGCGGGCAGTTTGTGATCCCGCTCTGGCAGGATATGCCAGCGGGTTTGGACAAGCGCGAACAGGTTGTGGCGGCGCGTCTGGCTGAGGGGCCGTTGCGCCTTGGACATGCGGTACAGTCGCGGATGGAAAGCCCCGCGTTGGGGCGGCTGGTCGAGCGGGGGCTTGCAATTCTTGCCGGGGTGACGCCCTCTGATGCGTCGCATGTTCTGGGGTTGGTGGACGCATGGGATGCGCAGGCGGCCGAGAAAGCGTTGACGCTTTTTGCACGCAGGCGGACCGGTGCAGGGACGCGGGTGGCAGAAAACGCGCAGGTGCTCGCACGGCAGATCATCGATCAACTGACGGCGCAAACGGTGGATTGTCTGTTGCAGGCAGCATTCGCCGAGGATGATCTGGACTGGTCCGATCCCGCAACACTCGCGCAGCACCCGCTGAGCATGGCGGGGCTGGACCGACACAATGGCGTGGTGCAGATGCAGCTATCGTTGGGCGTGCCTGTCATCGGTCTGGGGGCCTCTGCTGCGGCCTATTATGGCGCGGTTGGTGACCGTCTTGGTTCGCGGATGGTACTGCCGGATCACGGTGGTGTGGCCAATGCGATTGGTGCGGTTGTGGGGCAGGTGCGGATGCAGGCCACGGGGACCGTAACAAGTGCGGGTGAAGGATCTTTTGCTGTTCATCTGCCCGATGGCCCCAAGATGTTCGCAAATCGTGAAGAAGCGCTGGGCGTTCTGGAAACGGCCCTGCGGCAAGAGGCCGAAGGTTTGGTGCGCGCGTCAGGGGTCGAGGAAATCCGCTTTTCCGTGTCGCGCGATATTTCTGAAATCACTGTTGAAAACAGGGCTATGTTTATCGAGGCCACGTTGCGTGTCGAGGCAAGCGGACGCCCGCGTATCGCAAATGGATAGGTCATTTGTGTCAGACTTCTCTTGATCTTTCACATTGTTGTCAGGCTGATTGCGCCAAGGGGTTGCATCGGTCACAACAAACCATCTTGAGAGGAAACCAGATGCTCGACCGTTATGCGCGTCAGTTGATTGACCCACCGTTGAACCAGATCGGTCGCGGGCTGGCGGCGCGTGGGTGTAGTGCGGACGGTGTCACACTGATCGGGCTTGCGCTTGGGCTGTTTGCCGCGCTTTTGATCGCATTGGGCCAGTTTGGTTGGGCTTTGGTGCCGCTCTTGGCCAGCCGTCTGGCCGATGGCCTTGACGGTGCCGTGGCGCGGGCAACGCGGAAAACGGATTTTGGCGGATATCTTGATATTGCTGCGGATTTCTTGTTCTACGGGGCAATTCCAATGGCTTTTGTTATCTACGACCCTGCCGCAAACGGCGCTGCCGGGGCTTTCCTTCTCGCCGCGTTCTATTTCAACGGGACCAGCTTTCTGGGCTACGCGATCCTTGCCGAAAAGCATGGGCATAAGACCGATCTGCAGGGGCAGAAGACGCTCTACTATTCCAACGGGCTTCTGGAAGGGACGGAAACGATCGTCTTCTTCGTTCTTCTTTGCCTTTTTGAAACTTTCTTCGCGCCACTTGCGTGGGTCTTTGGAAGCTTGTGCTTCGCAACAGCGATCCTGCGCATACTCGCCGCCAAACGCATTTACACGACATAAAGGACCTAACATATGAAACATCTCGCCATTCTGGCAGCTTTGCTCGCCCCGGTTCCCGCGCTTGCAGATATTGACCCCAGCAATTGGGATGCCGTCACCGCCGAGGCCCAAGGTCAAACGGTGTTCTGGAACGCATGGGGCGGATCGACGACGACCAATGACTTTATTGCGTGGGTCGGTGAGCGCGTGATGGAAGAGTACGGTGTCACGCTCGAGCATGTGAAGCTGACAGATACCGCCGATGCGGTCACGCGCGTGCTCTCTGAAAAGCAGGCGGGCGAAGATGATGACGGCGCGATCGACATGATCTGGATCAACGGCGCGAATTTCGCGTCTATGAAAGAGGCCGATCTGCTGTTTGGCCCCTATGCCGAGCAGCTACCGAACTGGGCCCTTGTCGATGTTGAAGGCAAGACCGTACAAACCGATTTTACCGTGCCGACGGAAGGGTATGAGAGCCCATGGGCGATGGCGCAGGTCGTGTTTGTGCATGATACCGCGGATATGCCGGAACGTCTGGGGTCCATGCAGGCCTTGCTGGAATGGACCCAAGCCAACCCCGGGCGGTTCAGCTATCCACAGCCGCCGGATTTCCTTGGTACGACATTCCTCAAACAGGTTTTGGTCGATATTCTGCCTGATCCATCCGTGCTGGCCGTGCCCGCCACGGATGAGAACTATGCAGATATTACGGCCCCGCTTTGGGCCTATATGGACGAACTGACGCCGAACCTGTGGCGTGAGGGCAAGGCCTATCCGCCGACCGGTACAGCCATGTTCCCGCTGATTGCGGACGGAGAGCTGGATTTGTCGATCTCCTTTAGCCCCGGTGCGGCGTCGACGGCGATTGCAAACAATGAACTGCCGCCAAGCGTGCGGACCTTCGTGTTGGACAAAGGCACCATCGGGAACGCATCGTTTGTGGCGGTGCCCTACAATTCGGGGTCCAAGGCCGGCGCGATGGTGGTTGCCAATTTTCTGATGTCGCCAGAGGCACAGGCGCGCGCGCAGGATCCTGCGATCCTTGGCTATGGGACCGTGTTGAACATGGATGCTTTGTCGGATGATGATCGTGCGTTGTTTGATGCGCTAGAACTTGGTGTTGCGACATTGACCCCCGCCGAGTTGGGCACAGTGCAGGATGAACCACACCCAAGCTGGGCCACACGGATCGCGGATGACTGGGTCACACGCTACGGTGTTTCGCAGTAGCCTGTGTCGGACCTAAGTGAACGCAGCCCCCGACATGATCCGGGGCCTTGCCGTGGCAGTGGGAGGTCCCGGATCACGTCCGGGACTGCGTCGCACCAGATATGAACCGTCGTCGTTTCCTTCCCGTCCTGCCGATCCTGACATTGCTGGCCATGTTGGGGCCGGTGGCGGCCGGTCTTTGGGGGACGGTCCTGCCGGCCTTCGGGCATTTGCCCGCGGCGGGGCTGGCGGGTCCGTCGCTTGATCCGTTTCGTGATCTGTTCAACTGGCCGGGCCTGCCGCGAGCCGTAATGCTTTCGCTTTCGACGGGCGTGCTGGCGACAGGTATTTCATTGGCGATTGTGGTTCTGGTCACTGCCGGATGGTCCGGTACGCGGCCCTTTCGCGCGCTTGAACGGTTACTCTCGCCGCTGTTGTCGGTGCCACATGCAGCGGCGGCCTTTGGTCTGGCCTTTCTGATTGCGCCGTCAGGCTGGTTGTCGCGGCTGGTGTCGCCCGGACTGACAGGCTGGGCGCGTCCGCCGGATATCCTGATCGTGCAGGATAGCTGGGGCCTGACAATGACGGCGGGCCTCATTATCAAGGAAGTGCCCTTCTTGCTCTTGATTACGCTGGCTGCTCTTGGACAGGCCGATGCGCAGCGCAGCACAACAATTGCGCAGGCGCTGGGCTATGGGCGGGTCACAGGCTGGCTGAAAACCGTGTTTCCGCGGGTCTACGCGCAGATCAGACCGCCCGTTTACGTGGTTCTGGCCTATTCGATGTCAGTGGTGGATGTCGCGGTCATCCTTGGCCCGAATACGCCGCCACCGCTGTCTGTACAGATTGTGAAATGGATGTCTGATCCTGATCTGGCGATGCGGCTTGAGGCGGCGGCGGGTGCGCTGTTGCAACTGGGCCTTGTCGTGGGTGCGTTACTCTTGTGGCGGATTGGCGAAGTGGTCGTGGCCTCTCTGGGTCGTCGCTGGATCGCCAAGGGCAGCCGTGGTCGCTTCGATGCGGTTGTGGCGCAGACCGCGCTCGTCGCGGGTGGTTTTTCGGCGGTGATCGTGCTTTTGGGGCTGGTTGTGCTGACAATCTGGTCTTTTGCGGGGTTCTGGGGGTTTCCTGATGCTTTTCCTGATGGCTGGACCCTGAGGAACTGGATGCGTTTTGGACCTGGCACGTTGGAAGCGCTCGGTGAAACAGCTTTGATCGCCGGTACTGTGGCCCTTGTTGCGCTGATCCTGACGATCGGCTGTCTTGAGGCCGAGTACCGCTATGGTCTTTCGTTTAGCCAGCGGGCGGTCTGGTTGTTGTACCTGCCGCTGCTTATTCCGCAAACGGCGTTCCTTCCGGGTTTGCAGACCTTGATGCTGAATATGGGGGCCGATGTCGGGCGATTGCCCGTTATGCTGGCGCATCTGGTGTTTGTGCTGCCTTATGTTTTCCTGTCGCTGGCTGATCCGTTCCGTGCGTGGGACACGCGCATGGGCACGATTGCCGCAGCACTGCGTGCCAGCCCGGATGGCGTATTGTGGCGCGTGCGCCTGCCGATGCTCTTGCGTCCGATCCTGACCGCTTTGGCGGTGGGTTTGGCGGTGTCGGTTGGGCAGTACCTGCCAACGCTGCTGATTGGTGGCGGGCGCGTTGCGACATTGACGACCGAGGCGGTTGCGCTGGCATCTGGCGGTGATCGTCGGGCGATTGCGGTTTATGGATTGATGCAGACGGGCGCAGCATTGGTGCCATTTGCGCTTGCGCTGCTGTTGCCTGCGCTGGTGTGGCGCAACAGAAGGGGATTGCGGCATGGATAAGGGATTGGCGCTGAGGGACGTGACGATCACCAAAGGGGGCGTGCCGCTTTTGTCGGTCAGTCACGCCATTGCACCGGGCGAGGTACTGACTGTCATGGGGCCGTCTGGCGTAGGGAAATCGACCTTGCTGGCCTTCATCACTGGGACGCTGGCGGGAGATTTTTTGGCGACAGGAGAGGTTTGGCTTGATGGCCAGAACATAACCCATGCCGCCCCGCATCAGCGGCGGGTGGGGATCCTGTTTCAGGATGATCTGCTGTTTCCACATCTGTCTGTGGGGGCCAATCTGGCGTTCGGTTTGCAGCCAGGTGGCAGCGCCGAGGCGCGCAAGGCAAAGGTGGACGAGGCCCTTGAGGAGGTTGGATTGAGCGGATTTGCCGCACGCGATCCTGCGACACTGTCGGGCGGGCAGAAAGCGCGTGTGGCCCTGATGCGGATGCTATTGTCGGAACCCTGTGGGTTGCTGTTGGACGAACCGTTCTCGCGGTTGGATGCAGAGTTGCGCGCGCAGGTGCGTGAGATGGTGTTTGACCGGGCCCGCGCGCGCGCTTTACCGGTCTTGATGGTGACACATGATGCCGAAGATGCGCAGGCGGCGGGTGGGGTTATTGTGACATTGGGTGACTGAGTGCATGACGGCTTTGCCGGACTTAGTGAGCCTTCGCCGCAACTGCATCAAGGTCTGCTTTCAGGACGCTCCTGCTGTAGAACGTCATCAGAATTGGTCCGCAAAAAGCGTTGCAGTGCACCATCAACTTTCAAACTCTGAGCCCACACCTCTTGATCAAGCAAATGCAGTCCTTCAATGTCAGATTGCAGTTTTGACGCCTCGCGCAGTATGCGGGCGAGATCGCGCAGAAGAGTAGCTTCCAGCGATGCCAAAAGATCGTCAATGTATTTATGACCTCTGTTAGAGAAGAACTGAGAATGCCCGCCATTTCCTACTTCTCCCGTGTAGATCAGTACGAGCTGACATTGGTATTCAGGCCGGGATAATCCAAACATCGCCTTCGTTTGGTCGGCGCGGTGTGACCAGAACCCACTGATTGTTGAAACCGCTTCAAGAGCATCCTTCTGTCTTAGCAAGGATTGAAAGTACTTTTCGGATATCTTTGGGACCATGTCTTCACTACAAAATTGGAACAGTTGCAAAATACCGAAACTAGCCGTTCATGCAACGCGCAGCATCCGTGACTCTGGGGCTCAAACCGGACTTTAGCCTCTCCACGCCTTCCGCCTCGGCACCCTGACCGCCAGCATCGGTTTGATCAGTGGGGATCTGAACCGGTTCAGATCAAGCGCTTCGTGTACACCTGTGACAACTTCTCCGTCGATCTGCGTTTGCACGGCTGAGCGGGAATAAAACGGGGCGTCCAGCATAGGCAGCACTTGTTTTGGCACAACGCCCGGATCAGCGCGGGTTTCGCGCATGACTTGCCAAAGAGACCGTTTGAAACGGGTGCGCGGTGGCGCGTTGACGACCTTTGCGCCGCCGTCACTGTCAAAGGCGATTGCAGTGTCCAGCGTTGTGCCGTCGCGGCGCACCGCGTCATAGATACAGGTGGCCCCTGCCTTGGTTGGATAGCGTCCCCACGTCCAGAAGCTGAAATCTTCTTCCAGTGACTGCGTGCCAAAGTTGCTGTCAAAATAGCCATGTCCGGACCACTGCCAGCCTTTCGCTTCCAAATCGACTTTGATGTCTGAGGAGGGTGCGAAAGGCCGCCAGATATGCGCTCCGTCCGGTGTCAGCGGCAGCTCGACGTTGGTCATCGCGTGGGGTGTGATCGTGATCTGTCCGCGGACGCGGCTAATCAGGGGCGGGCTACTGATCTCGTTGATGTCGATCACCAAATCCTTGCCGGTCCAATGCATCGAGGACGGGCCGACCTGAAATGTATCGGGCGTTGTGTGTAGCGCTGCGCGTCCGCGGTCGGTCATCGTGAACCGCCCGCCAGGTCCGTAGGTCGCCACGTTGATGCAGCAATGGTTGGCCGGATCGCGGCGCCCTGACCACGCGTACCATGGCGAAAACACCGACCCGATAAACCCTATGACAGAGACCGCTTTGGTCCCGTCCGTGCTGATCCCGTCAATGTACCACCACGCGTAACCGTTGGGCGGGACGTCGAGGTGGAAGCATGGTCCGTCATGATCGCCGCGGCCGCGTGCGCTGCGGAGAGTGTCGCCATTGGCACCCCCGCCCCCGGGTGCGTCCCGCCCCCGCAAAGGTACAGCCCCGGCACCGGTGTCCGTGCTGTCGGGCGTTTGAAGGCCGCCATCATGCCGTGCGGGCTCCGCCCGTAAAGGGAACCGAGGCTCGCTGGAAACAGCGCGTCGAACCCCTGTGGTGTGGTCAGCGCGTCCGGTCCCGGTGTGGGGCTGAAGGTCAGGCCGAAGACGCGGAGACGATTGAAAATCTGTGTCTGACATGGGGGTTTTTCCTTTTCAGGGGCGCGTGGCACAGGTGGGCCGTTCATGATGATCTCGAACCGTTGCAGGGCGTCGGGTGCGACTGCGCCGTGATCCTGTGCGCAAAGATAGAGAGTGGCGTCGGTGGGCATTTCACCCTTGGCGAGTGCCTTGAATTCGGCTTTCGGATCGTGCCCGAAAAACACGGTGTGGTGTTTGAGTGCGACACCTTCAGGGACAGCGGCAAAGGCGTGGACAAAGGCCGACAGACTGCGGGGTGCTGTATGTTGTGGCTGCACTGCGTCTTTCGCACCATCGCCAAGAAGACCGGTTTCCAGCGCGCGCGGATCGCCATTGAACAGCACCGTATCTGCGGGAAAGTGTCCTGTGGCGGTTTGCACACCATTGATCCGCCCGTTCTGCCGCGTGATCCGTGTGGCGGGTGTGTTGTAGTGGAAGGTGGCACCGCGTGCTCGTGCCAAACTCGCGATGGTTTGCGCCAGTTGATGCATCCCGCCTTTCACGGACCAGACGCCTTGCGCCTCTGCCTGCCAGATCAGCGCCAGAATGGCGGGTGCGGCATAGGGTGAGCCGCCGACATAGGTGGCATAGCGGCCGAAAAGCTGTGCAAGGCGCGGATCGCTGAAGGAGTGCCGCAATAATCCGGCCAAGGTGCGGTGTGGGGCCATGGCGGGGATCAGGCCGGGCTGGCGCAGCACGGTTTTGGTGATTGCCAGCTGGTCGGGTTCGGGCGTGCGCATCATCGGCGCATCGAAAGCATCAAACAGGCGTTTGGCGCGCGCCGAGAAGGCCGCGAATTCCTGTCCTGCTTTCGATCCGAAAGTGGAAATCACATTGGCGAGGCTTCGGGCGGGATCCGCATCGAGATCAAGCATCGTGCCATCATCCCAATAATGGCGCGCCAGTGTCGTGAGTGGTTCAAGGGTGAGGTGGTCGCCAAGCACCTCATCCACATCGGCAAACAACGCCTCAAACACGGGGCGCATCGTCAGGACGGTTGGACCGGCGTCAACCGGTCCGGCATCGGATGCCACCGTGCGCATTTTTCCGCCCGGTGCGCTGTGCATATCCAGCACAGTAACATCGCAACCCTGATGGGCCAGCCGCAGTGCTGCGGCCAATCCGCCAATTCCAGCGCCAATAACAACAATTTTTGGGGAATCCGCTTTCATCCGGCCCTGAGTCTTTTGTTACGTTTGATTTACATTGACATATGTAAACTAAAATAGACACTATAGATTGCAAAGGAGACGTCCATGAGAATCTCGGAACGGATTGACGCGACCATGGCAGCGGCCATCAAGGCAGGCCAAGGCGGTGTTGCGCCTGCGAAACTTGCGGCGGCGCTGGAGTATGCGGTCACCCCCGGTGGCGCGCGGATCAGGCCGACGATCCTGACTTCTGTGGCGATGGCCTGTGGCGATGACCGCCCTGAGTTGACAAATGCCGCGGCGGTCGCGCTTGAGGTGATCCACTGCGCGAGCCTGGTGCATGATGATCTGCCCTGCTTTGACGATGCCGATCTGCGCCGTGGCAAACCGGCGTTGCATCGTGCCTATTCCGAACCCTTGGCGGTGCTCGCGGGCGATAGCCTGATCATCATGGGGTTTCAGATTCTTGCGCGTGCTGCTGGCGATGCGCCTGCGCGGGCGCTGAACCTCATTGATATTCTGGGTACCCGCACAGGGATGCCCTTCGGTATTTGCGCAGGCCAGGGCTGGGAAAGCGAAGAAAGCATTGATTTATCCGCTTACCATCAGGCCAAGACCGGCGCTTTGTTCATTGCCGCGACGCAGATGGGCGCCGTAGCTGCGGGGCAAGAGGCCGAACCGTGGGAAGAATTGGGCGCGCGCATTGGCGAGGCGTTTCAGGTCGCGGATGATCTGCGCGACGCGCTCTGCGATGAGGATACGCTGGGCAAACCGGCCGGTCAGGACGATTTGCACGGGCGGCCCAATGCAGTGGCCTCTTACGGTGTTGCGGGTGCTGTAAGGCGTTTTGATGATATTCTGGGTGGTGCGATTTCGTCCATTCCTGCCTGTCCCGGCGAAGCGGCTTTGGCGCAGATGGTGCGCGCCTATGCCGACAAGCTGGTGCCTGCTGGCGCGCGTGGCAGATCTACCGTCCCCGGCGAATAATGAAAGACGTTGATATTCCTTTGGAAAAACCTGCGTTGCCGCGTGGGGCGATACGGCCTGCGGGGCGCCTTGGCCGTTTGATTGCATCTGTGGGATTTCAAAAGTGGGCGGCGCGCTTTCCGCTGACCCGCCGTATCGTGCGGTCCGAAGGTGAAGCAATGTTCGATCTGGTTGCAGGCTTTTGCCATAGCCAGATTTTGCAGGCCTTCGTGCGGTTTGATATGGCCGCGCTTCTGTTGGCCAATGAAATGAGCGCCGAAGCATTGGCGCATGAGCTGGATATCCCGAAAGACCGTCTGGCGGTGCTGCTCTCTGCATCCGTCGCGATCGGCCTTCTCAAGCGCCGTCGTGCGGGGCGCTATGCGCTGACAACGCGGGGTGCGGCACTGGCGGGCGTGCCCGGTTTGCGCGGGATGATTGACCACCATGATGTGCTCTACCGCGATCTGGCTGATCCGGTTGCCTTTTTCCGCGGTGAGGTCGCGACCGAGCTTGCGGGCTTCTGGCCCTATGTCTTTGGCGCGGGTGGCGCGACCGATCCCGAAACAACAGCAGTCTATTCCCGCCTGATGGCGGATAGTCAGGCGCTTGTCGCTGACGACACGCTCGCGATGTTCGGGTTCTCCGAAGGTAAAAATATCCTCGATGTGGGTGGTGGCACGGGGGCCTTTCTGGCGGCTGTCGGTGCCGCGCATCCGCATCTGCATCTGACACTTTTTGATCTGCCGGCCGTGGCCCCCGCTGCGGCAGAGCGTTTTGATGCGGCGGGTTTGCGTGGCCGGACCACGATCGTTCCCGGCTCTTTTCGTGATGATCCCTTGCCGCAGGGCGCCGATATCATCAGCCTGATCCGTGTCCTTTACGACCACGCCGATGAAACCGTGATCGCTTTACTCAAGGCGGCGCATGGTGCCCTGCCTGTGGGTGGCCGGATTCTGGTGTCAGAACCCATGACGGGTGGCGACACCCCCCAGCGTGCGGGTGATGCCTATTTCGCCCTTTATTGCATGGCGATGCGCACCGGGCGCGCGCGGTCTCAGGCGGATATTGCGGCCCTTTTGGTTCGGGCGGGATTTGAAGACGTGCAAACGCCAAAGCCGCGCCGCGCATTTATTACATCCATTGTGACGGGTGTAAGGAAAAGTTGACACATTGGATGTCTAAATAAATTGACACTTTGATCTGTAAGGCTAAACTAGGACAGGACAGAGTGTTGCGATTTGGAATGTTCCAAAGCCGCGCACTGGGGAGAAAAACGTTGGAAACAAAGGCCGTCATCTTATCAGCGCCAGGTAGGCTTGCGCTTGACTGCGTGGGAATCGTTGCCCCCGCAGCAGATGATATCGTGGTCGAGATCAAGCATTCCGGCATTTCGACAGGGACAGAAAAGCTGTTCTGGACCGGTGAGATGCCCCCATTCCCCGGTATGGGGTATCCTTTGATCCCCGGATACGAAGCCGCTGGCGAAGTGATCGAAGCGGGTGCCGATAGCGGTTACCGCGTAGGCGAGCATGTCTTTGTTCCCGGCGCGAGCTGCTATGAAGGTGCGTTCGGTCTGTTCGGTGCGGCGGCGCAAACGCTGGTGACGAAAGCCTCGCGCGTGACCCGCATTGACCGTGGTCTTGGCGCGGCAGGTGCTTTGCTGGCGTTGGCGGCGACTGCGCGCCATGCGATGGCAGGCCCGAACAAGGCGGTGCCTGATCTGATTATCGGTCACGGTGTGCTGGGCCGTCTTCTGGCGCGATTGACGATTGCATCGGGCGCACCTGCGCCCACCGTTTGGGAAGTTGATCCGATCCGCATGGGCGGTGCCAGTGGCTATGAGGTGACAACACCCGAGGCCGACGCGCGCCGCGATTACAAATCTGTCTACGATGCCTCTGGGCGCGGCGATCTGTTGAATGACTGGATCGGCCGTATCGCCAAGGGCGGTGAGATTGTCTTGGCCGGGTTCTATACCGCGCCCCTGCAATTCGCCTTTCCGCCGGCGTTTATGAAAGAGGCGCGTTTCCGCATCAGTGCCGAATGGGCAGCGGACGATATGGTCGCCACCAAAGCTTTGGTCGAGGCGGGCACGTTAGAGCTTGCTGATTTGATCACGCACCAACAGCCCGCAGAAGCCGCAGGGACCGCCTATGAAACGGCGTTCACTGATCCGGCCTGCCTGAAAATGATTTTGAACTGGGGAACCGCATGAAAGATGAGATTCCAAATCTGAAAGACTTTGACCAGCGTTTGCGCGACGAGGCCAATGAAGAGCATACGCTCGAAGTGCCGCAGGGCGAACCTACATCGAAGACCCAGATCATCGCGATCTACGGGAAAGGCGGGATCGGCAAGTCATTCACGCTGGCAAACCTCAGCCATATGATGGCCGAGATGGGCAAGCGCGTTTTGCTGATTGGCTGCGACCCTAAATCGGACACCACCAGCCTTCTGTTTGGTGGCAAAGCCTGCCCCACGATTATCGAAACATCCGCAAAGAAGAAGATTGCGGGCGAAGAAGTTGCCATCGGTGATGTCTGCTTCAAGCGCGGTGGTGTTTTCGCGATGGAACTTGGCGGGCCGGAAGTGGGTCGTGGCTGTGGTGGTCGCGGGATCATTCACGGATTTGAATTACTTGAAAAGCTGGGTTTCCACGATTGGGACTTTGACTATGTCCTGCTCGATTTCCTCGGCGATGTTGTCTGTGGCGGCTTTGGCCTGCCTATTGCGCGCGATATGGCGCAGAAAGTTATCCTGGTTGCCTCAAATGACCTCCAATCGCTTTATGTTGCTAACAATGTCTGCTCGGCAGTCGAATATTTCCGAAAACTGGGTGGCAACGTTGGGGTCGCTGGACTTGTCATCAACAAGGACGACGGCACAGGAGAGGCGCAAGCTTTCGCCGAAGCTGTTAGCATACCTGTCCTCGCTGCAATCCCGCAAAACGATGATCTGAGAAAGAAGAGCGCCAACTACCAGATTGTTGGTACGCATCAAAGCGAATGGGGCCCGATGTTTGAAGGGCTGGCCGAGGCCGTGGGCATCGCCCCGCCCGTGCGCCCGAACCCGCTTGACCAGGATGGTTTGCTGGGTCTGTTCGACGCCAAAGATACTGGCGGTGATTACCAACTGGTGCCTGCCACCGATGTGGACATGCGCGGCAAGAACGCCCAGCCCAAAGAGAGCCTGGAGGTGATCTATGACGACGCCTGACGCCCGCAGGAATGTTGAACGCGAAGTGCAAGAGATGCTTGCCCGCGCCACCCCAGCACAGATGAAGCGCCTTCTGCGCGATATTATGGCGGCGGCACCTGCCGCCAAGGAGCCTGTCAAATATGACGCATGATGCAGACACCAAAGGCTACGAGGTTGGCTACGATGACGCTGGGCAAGTCCAGATCATCGAGGGTGTGGCGCGTGAGCAATCAGCCGATGTGCTGGATGCGTCCCAGCAGGCGACAGCGCTTGAGGGTGGCTGCACCGCCAGTGCGGGATCAATGGAAGCTGCCGCGCGTGCCGCAGGCAAATCCGAGATCCTTGATCAATATGCGAAGGATTATCCGCAAGGACCCCACGATCAACCGCAGAGCATGTGCCCTGCGTTCGGGTCCTTGCGTGTAGGCCTTCGGATGAAACGTGTGGCCACGGTTCTGTCCGGTTCGGCTTGTTGTGTATACGGCCTCACGTTTGTTTCGCATTTTTACGGGGCGCGCCGGTCTGTCGGCTACGTTCCGTTCAATTCCGAGACATTGGTGACGGGTAAACTGTTCGAGGACATTCGCGAGAGTGTCCACGATATGGCGGACCCTGATCGCTATGACGCGATTGTCGTGACGAACCTTTGTGTGCCCACCGCGTCCGGTGTGCCGCTGCGGTTGTTACCCAAAGAGATTAACGGTGTGCGGATCGTGGGCATTGATGTGCCCGGTTTCGGGATCCCCACACATGCCGAGGCCAAAGATGTGCTGGCCGGTGCGATGCTGCAATATGCCCGGGAAGAGATTAAAGCAGGCCCCGTTGCCCGCCCTGTGGGTGGTAAATCCGACCGTCCGAATGTGGCCTTGCTGGGCGAGATGTTCCCCGCTGATCCCATGATGATCGGTGCGATGCTGGCCCCGATGGGTCTTGCCGCTGGTCCGGTGGTGCCAACCCGCGAGTGGCGCGAACTTTATGCCGCCCTTGATTGCGGTGTCGCGGCGGCGATCCACCCGTTCTATACGGCGTCTATTCGTGAATTTCAGGCCGCTGGCCGCAAAATCGTGGGTTCTGCCCCTGTCGGTCACGACGGCACCGCTGCTTGGCTGGCCGCGATTGGTGACGCGTACAATGTCGCCCCTGACCGGATTGCAGCGGCGCAGAACGCGTTCCTGCCTGCCATTAAAGGCGCGCTGGCTGGCGCGCAGATCAATGGCACTGTTACCTTGTCGGGCTATGAAGGGTCCGAGCTTCTGGTGGCGCGTTTGCTGATCGAAAGCGGCGCGGATGTGCCTTACGTGGGCACCGCCTGCCCCAAGACAGAATGGTCGCGCCCTGATGCTGAATGGCTTGCCGCAAAAGGCGTGAAGATCAAATATCGCGCTTCGCTCGAGGATGATCTGGCGGCTGTTGATGCGATCAAGCCTGACTTGGCGATTGGCACAACACCTGTTGTCCAGCACGCCAAAGAGGCGGGCATTCCGTCGCTATACTTTACCAATCTGATTTCCGCCCGTCCGCTGATGGGCCCTGCGGGTGCCGGATCATTGGCGCAGGTCGTGAATGCGGCAATCGCAGGCAAGCAGAAAATGGACAAGATGCGCGACTTCTTTGAAGGCGTAGGCAGTGGCGACACCGCCGGTGTCTGGGAGGGTGCGCCGAATTTGCGTCCTGACTTCCGTGCGCAGCATCAAAAGAAGCTTGATAAATTGGCGCGTGCCGCCAAAGCGCAGGAGATGATCTAGTGGCGCATTTTGGAACAAAATCGCCACGGTGCGGGAAAGAGATTGGCGCAGCCAATCGCGGCCGCACGCCCATGATGGAGGGCGCAACATGTTAGTCACCGATCATGATCGCGCAGGCGGCTACTGGGGTGCAGTTTACGCATTCTGCGCCGTCAAAGGTTTGCAGGTTGTTATTGACGGGCCAGTGGGCTGTGAAAACCTGCCAGTGACGTCGGTGTTGCACTACACGGATGGCCTGCCGCCACACGAATTGCCGATTGTCGTGACCGGTCTTGCCGAAAGCGAGATGGGGGAAGGCACCGAAGAAGCGATGAAGCGGGCTTGGGAAACGCTTGATCCTGCTTTGCCTGCGGTTGTTGTCACTGGTTCGATTGCCGAGATGATTGGCGGCGGTGTGACGCCACAAGGTACCAATATTCAGCGCTTTTTGCCGCGCACCATTGATGAGGATCAGTGGGAATGTGCGGACCGCGCGATGACCTGGATTTTTACCGAGTTTGGCATGACCAAAGGTCGTATGCCGCCGGAAAAGAAGCGCGAAGAGGGTGCTGCGCCGCGCGTGAATATTCTGGGGCCGATGTATGGGGCGTTCAATATGCCCTCTGATCTGGCCGAGATACGGCGTTTGGTTGAAGGCATTGGCGCCGAAATCAACATGGTGATGCCGCTGGGTGCGCATGTGGCGGAGATGCGCAATCTGGTGAATGCGGATGTGAACGTTACGATGTATCGTGAGTTCGGGCGCGGTCTGTGTGAAGTGCTGGGCAAGCCGTACCTGCAAGCGCCGTTCGGCATTGATTCAACCACGAAATTCCTGCGCAAGCTGGGTGAGTTGACCGGGCTGGATCCGGAGCCTTTCATTGAGCGTGAAAAGCACTCGACCATTAAACCGGTTTGGGATCTGTGGCGGTCGGTCACGCAGGATTTCTTTGCAACGGCTGAATTCGCGATCGTCGCGAATGAAACCTATGCGCGCGGTGTGCGCCATTTCCTTGAGGGTGATCTGGGCTTTCCTTGTGCCTTTGCCGTGGCACGCTGCCGTGGCAAGAAAACAAACAACGAAGAAGTGCGCAGTATGATCCATACCAAGCGCCCGCTGATCGTTTTGGGATCAATCAACGAAAAGATGTATATGGCCGAGATGAAGGCAGGGCATGGCCCATCGCCGGTATTCATCCCCGCCAGTTTCCCCGGTGCTGCGATCCGCCGTGCGACAGGCACGCCGTTTATGGGCTATGCCGGGGCCACGTATCTGCTGCAAGAGGTCTGCAACGGCCTGTTTGACGCGCTGTTCCACATCCTGCCGCTGGGCAGTGACATGGACGCAACTGATGCCACCCTGACCCCGCTGCGCCGTGATTTCCCATGGGATGCCGACGCACAGGCCAAGCTGGACGAGATCGTGGCGACCCACCCGATCCTGACACGAATTTCTGCCGCTAAAACGCTGCGTGACGCAGCCGAGCGCGCAGCCCTCGACGCCGGCAATGACCGGGTTGTTCTTGAGACCGTCGAAACACTGCAACCCACTTCTGGAGGACGCAAATGACCGATTTTACAACAGACATGCCCCACACCACACGGCCCCGGTCAGCGCCACCAAAGCGCGAATACTACGCCTACTTCGGGCTGATTTTCCTCGCGACGCTGCCGCTTTGCATCCTGACATGGGTGTTGACGGCCGCGCGCCGGATGGAACTGCCTGCCAAGGGCCCATTCGCAAAGGCCTGGACACAGGCCCGCATTATTACGCCGCAGATCTTCAGCGCATGATCGCAGCGACACCAGTTTTGTCCGGAAACGGGCATCCGATGTTCATCATTCCCCCCCGGGATGATGGATTGGGGCAGAGGAAGAGCTTCTGTCGTAACCCGGCCGCGGGGGGTACGCGGCGTCAGTACTTAATTTTGGAGACAAAACATGGCTGACAAATCTGACCTTTCTTTCACAGGTCTCACTGACGAGCAGGCCCAGGAGCTGCACGCAGTTTACATGAGCGGGTTCACGATCTTCACGATCGTTGCCGTGGTTGCTCACGTACTGACGTACATCAAGCTTCCTTGGTTCAGCTGGTAGGAGAATTAGCAAATGGCACAGTTCTATAAGATCTGGTTGGTATTCGACCCACGCCGCGTTTTCGTGGCTCAGGGCGTATTCCTGTTCCTGCTTGCAGCAATGATTCACCTCGTTCTGTTGAGCAATGAAAGCACAAACTGGTTCCAGCTCGCCTTTGGCGGAATGTAATCAGCTTTGCTGACGAAATCACGCTACGGGCGGGCAAGATCCGCCCGTAGCAAACACCGACATTGATGAAGATAGGGCGCACCGGAACGCGGATGCAGGGCCTGTCTAGAATGGAGATTGGAAGATGGCACAGCTCAGCTTCGAGAGAAAATACCGGGTCCGTGGCGGGACATTGGTAGGCGGTGATCTGTTCGACTTTTGGGTGGGGCCATTTTATGTTGGCTTCTTCGGGGTCACGACGTTCTTTTTCGCCGTCCTTGGGACAATACTGATATTTTACGGGGCCAGCCAGGGCCCCACATGGAACCCGTGGTTGATTTCGATTGACCCGCCGCCGCTTGAATACGGTCTGGGTGCGGCCCCCTTGATGGAGGGCGGGCTTTGGCAGATCATCACGATCTGTGCCATTGGCGCTTTTGTCAGCTGGATGATGCGCGAAGTCGAGATTTGCCGCAAATTGGGCATCGGCTATCACGTGCCGTTTGCATTTGGTGTCGCGATCTTTGCCTATGTGACGCTGGTGGTGATCCGTCCGGTGCTGCTGGGTGCTTGGGGGCATGCGTTCCCGTATGGCATCTTCAGCCACCTCGATTGGGTCAATAATGTGGGCTACGCCTATGGCAACTTCCACTACAACCCTGCCCATATGATTGCGATCACGTTCTTCTTCACCACGACACTGGCGCTCGCGCTGCACGGGTCGCTGGTCTTGTCGGCGGTGAACCCGCCAAAAGGCCAGGAGATCAAGTCACCTGATCACGAAGACACCTATTTCCGCGATCTGATCGGCTATTCGATCGGGCCATTGGGGATTCACCGCCTCGGTCTGTTCCTGGCGCTGAATGCGGGTTTCTGGTCTGCGATTTGTATTGTGATTTCCGGCACCATCTGGTTCGAAGAATGGATCGTCTGGTGGGATTGGTACTATGAGCTCCCTTGGTGGGTCGATCTGTAGGAGGATATGAAAAATGGCTGAATATCAAAACATCTTCACACAGGTTCAAGTACAGGGGCCGCCCGAAATGGGCCTCCCCGGACCTGACGGGACCGCGATTGATCGCGGAACCTCCACGGGGTTTTCCAAGCTTGCCGGTCTTTTTGGCAACGCGCAGTTGGGTCCGATCTATCTGGGCTCTTTCGGGGTCATCTCACTGGCAACCGGTGCAATCTGGTTCATCATGGTGGGTTTGTCCTTCTGGGCACAGGCCGACTATAACCCTGCGATCTTCCTGCGGGATCTGTTCTGGCTGTCGCTTGATCCACCCTCACCGGGGTACGGTCTGAGCATGCCACCCATGAATGACGGCGGTTACTTTATGATCGCGTCCTTCTTCCTGCTGATTTCGGTGCTGACATGGTGGGTACGCACCTACCTGCGCGCCGAAGCACTGGGCATGGGCAAGCACGTTGCATGGGCCTTTGCCTCTGCGATCTGGTTGTTCCTGGTGCTGGGTCTGTTCCGCCCGATCCTGATGGGCGACTGGTCCGAGATGGTGCCTTATGGCGTATTCTCACATCTCGACTGGACGAACCTGTTTTCGATCACATATGGCAACCTGTTCTACAATCCGTTCCACGCTTTGAGCATTGTGTTCCTTTATGGATCAGCCCTGCTTTTCGCCATGCACGGTGCGACGATCCTTGCCGTGAGCCGCTTTGGTGGTGAACGCGAGATCGAACAGATCGTGGACCGCGGTACTGCAACCGAGCGTGCCGCCCTCTTCTGGCGCTGGACCATGGGCTTTAACGCCACCATGGAAGGTATCCACCGCTGGGCGTGGTGGTTCGCAGTCCTGACAACGCTGACTGGCGGTATCGGGATCCTGTTGACCGGTACGGTTGTTGATAACTGGTTTGTCTGGGCGCAAGTCCATGGCTATGCGCCGGTAAACTAAGGAGAGAGATGATGAAAAACGATAACATCCTCGACATGAGCGAAAAGAGCAGGCTGACGGCCGATATCACGCTCTTGATGCTCAAGGGGGCGGGTTACGCCGCAGTCTTTGTTCTGGCTATCTGGTTTGTGATTGCAGCAATGGCCTTTATTGGCCGGATCCTTCCCGAAGAAAGCCGCGACACGCCTGACCCCATCAACCGGTCATCTTTGATGATCGAAGTGGCCCCCGAGGTCGCACAAGTCTAGCGAGATCGGAGCAGGCGGCGCGCGACGCCCCGCCTGTTCCAGCGCCATCGGGCTACCCTCCCTGGCTGGCCCGATATTGGGGTTTCGACCCCAGTTCCCTTCCTGTTGGCTACAGGAGACTAGCGTCGCAATCGGGGAAACCCCTTTGCGGCGCTTTTTTAATTACCACAAAGGTGCAGCAATGACCAATCGTCCTTATACCCCCTTTCTCGATAGCGTTGCTGGCCCTGCAGATATTCGCAGGATGAACGACACCGCCATCGCCAATCTGGCCGATGATGTGCGCGCTGAAGTGATTTCGGCGGTGTCTGAAACAGGGGGACATTTGGGGTCTTCGCTGGGTGTTGTCGAATTGACCGTTGCGATCCACGCTGTCTTTGACACACCGCGCGACAAGCTGATTTTTGATGTAGGGCACCAGTGTTACCCGCATAAAGTGCTGACGGGCCGCCGTGACCGTATCCGCACATTGCGCCAGGAAGGCGGGTTGTCCGGTTTCACCAAACGTGCCGAGAGCGAATATGATCCTTTCGGGGCCGCCCATTCGAGCACCTCGATTTCCGCAGCCCTCGGTTTTACCGTTGGACGCGATATGGGGATGCCGACCGGCGATGCGATTGCCGTGATCGGTGACGGGTCGATCAGTGCGGGCATGGCCTATGAGGCGCTGAACAATGCGGGTTCCGAAGGTCGCCGTTTGTTTGTCATTCTCAATGATAACGAGATGTCGATTGCCCCGCCTGTGGGTGCAATGTCGAAGTATTTGTCAGGCCTCTATGCCTCGCCCATGGGGGAGCTGCACAAGATGGCGGAAGGGTTCGAGGCCGCGTTGCCCGGCCCCTTGCGCGATCACGCCCGCCGCGCCCGCCATCTGGTGACAGGGATGCAGACCGGTGGATCCGGAACCCTGTTTGAAGAGCTTGGTTTTTCCTATGTCGGCCCGATTGATGGCCATGATATGAGCCAGCTTTTGCCAGTGCTTCGCGCGGCGCGCACCCGGGCAACAGGGCCGGTTCTGATCCATGTCTGCACCAGGAAAGGGAAAGGCTATGCCCCCGCCGAAACCAGTGCGGACCGTGGGCATGGTGTGTCGAAATTCGATGTGGAGAGTGGTGCGCAAGCGAAATCGCGCCCCAATGCACCCAGCTATACGAAGGTTTTCGGCACCGCGCTGGCGACCGAAGCACAGATGGACCCGAGCATTGTCGCAGTGACGGCCGCGATGCCTTCGGGGACCGGTGTTGATATCATGGGCGCCCGTTTCAAGAACCGCGTGTTTGATGTGGGGATTGCCGAACAGCACGGCGTGACCTTTGCCGCTGGTATGGCGGCAAGCGGGCTTAAGCCGTTCTGCGCGATTTATTCGACGTTCTTGCAGCGCGGTTATGATCAAGTCGTGCATGATGTGGCCCTGCAGAACCTGCCGGTCCGCTTTGCGATTGACCGCGCAGGGCTGGTCGGTGCCGATGGCCCGACCCATGCGGGGGCTTTTGATATCGGGTTCATGGCTGCCTTGCCGAATATGGTTGTTATGGCAGCTGGGGACGAGGTGGAACTGATGCATATGGTGCGCACCGCCGCGGCCTATGACGAGGGTCCGATTGCATTCCGCTATCCGCGTGGCGAAGGCGTTGGGCTTGAGCTGCCAGAGCGCGGTGAGATCATCGAGATCGGCAAGGGACGTATCGTGCAAGAGGGATCGGACGTGGCGATCCTGTGCTTTGGCGCGCATCTGGCCGAATGCCGGAAAGCCGCAGAGAAACTGGCTGCACAAGGTGTGACAGCCACGATTGCCGATGCACGTTTTGCCAAGCCCTTGGACCGTGCGTTGATCCGGCAACTCTTGCGCAATCACAAGGCGCTGATCACGGTCGAGCAGGGTGCCAAGGGTGGTTTCGGTGCCATGGTCCTGCATGATCTGGCCAATGATGGTTTGCTGGACGGGCGTTGCCAAGTGCGGACGATGACGCTGCCGGACCGCTATATTGATCACGCCGCACCGGATGCGATGTACGCGGATGCCGGGCTGACGGCGGTGGATATTGCAGCGACTGCCTTGCAGGCGGCGGGGATTGAAGTGAAGCGGGTTATTGCTTAACGTCGTTCCCACTAGGAGCCCGGCATGAAAATTGCCAAAAACATTTTGATGTGGATTTGCCTCCTGACATTCGCACTCTTGATTGTCTTTGGGGACTTATTTCAGCCTGGGCCAGCCTAACAACGATCATGCTGCTGGTAACTGGTTGGCTGGCATTTTGTGTGTTGCTGATTTTGCGCCTGACTAACTTCCTTAAGTCGCTCCGCAGGTCGTCTTAGTCGGCACATGTGGTCATTTCAAAGCGTTCCTGTCTGGAAGAGCCAAACTTTGATGCCGCCGTGTGGAATGGCGGGGCCTTTGGGTTTGAAGGGCAGGCCTGACGCCTTGGCAAGGCCCGCTTCGCTGGTCACCATACCGACACGCCAGCCCGTGAATTCGCGTTTGAGCGCGTCGCCGAGACCGGCATAAACACCGTAGAGCATGTTCTGGTTACCGATCCGCCCACCATAGGGCGGGTTGCAGATGATCAGGCCGGGCGGGCCTTCGGGGCGTTTGATGTCTGCGGCGGAGAGGTTTTCGAATGTGATGTGGTCGGCCACGCCTGCGCGTTCGGCATTGGCGGTGGCCATGCGGATGGCGCCTGCATCACGGTCGCTGCCGTGGAAATGTTGGATGGGCGCGTGGGTTTCACCCACCCTACGCATGTCTTGCCATGCTGCGTCGTTGTAGGTGGCGAGCTGTTGGAACGCAAAATCGCGGGTGCGACCAGGGTTGAGGCCCATGGCCATTTCTGCGGCTTCGATCAGAAATGTACCTGATCCGCACATTGGATCGACCACGGGTTCGGTTCCCCTGTAGCCGCATTCGCGCAGCATCAGGGCGGCCAGTGTTTCGCGCATGGGGGCCTTGCCCACCGCCTCTTTATGACCGCGCTTGTGGAGGCTCTCGCCAGAGGTATCGACGCTGATTGTCACGCGGTTGTCGTCGATGCGGACCTTGAGTGCCACCGGCGCGTCTGCCGCGATGGTCATGCCGTGGCTGTCTTTCAGCGCGGTTTCGATCCGCTGGGTTGCGGCACCCGCATGGTAGATCTTTGACTTCTTTGAGGTGCTGACCTCGACCCGCACTGGTATGTCCTGACGCAGCACGTCACCCCATGGATATTTGCGCGCCCGTTTATCGAGTTGGGCAAGGTGGAAGGCCATAAAGCTTCCAACGCGCGCCAAGATCCGTGTCGCCCCGCGCATAACGAGGTTGGCGCGCCAGACGTCCTCCCATGTGCCGGTGATGGTGATCCCGCCTGCGGTGACCCGGGCATCGGAAAAGCCGTTTTCCAGCGCCTCGGCGTGCAGGGCCTGTTCAAAACCGGGGGTGCAGACCATGAAGATTTCAAAGGGTGTTGTCATGGCCTGTGCATACTGGGCTTTGCGGTGGTGATGCAAATGCCAATCGGTCCTTGTCCTAGAACCGCGATGCGACGCCGAAAAGGATTTGCGCTGCTGCTGCTGTGTTCTCCTCGGCGGTTGAGTGTGTACGGGAACCCGAGACCGTTACGCTGGGGGAGAACCCAAAGTAGCTGACGTCTTCGAACACGGCTGTGGCCGAGGCCAGAACGAAGTGATCATCGCGACCGTTGAGTGTGGTTGTGAATTCCTCGTATGTGCGGAACCCGATGTTGAGAGACGTGGAGATTCTTGCGCTCAGGACAGGCGCGGCCAGCATGTAACCGATCCCGATCTGATATTCGTCAAATGAATTTTCCGGTCCTGCCTCATTGCGCTGTGATATCAGGCTGAGTTGCAACTGGTCGCGGTTTGCCAGCAGCCGGTCATAGGCGATGGTGAGGTCGTAGATGTTTGCATCGTATAACGCAGAGGTGCGCGCGTCCTGCCAGCGCCGGAGCGCGCGGAGTTGCAGGCGGCTGGTGTTGGTAAGGGGAACGGTCTGTGCAAGGCTGAGGTCGTGAAAGTCGACCAGCCTTTCGCCACCCTCCCAATAGGTCCCTATGGACGCTCCGAGGCTGACCGGACCCAGCGGGCTTAGGTTGTTTTGCTGTCGTTCAATGCCGACACTGGCCGTCACTTTCGCGAAATCGTGACCATCAATTGTCTGAATGTCGGGATCGGGCGAGTCGGCAAGCAGGGCCTTTGCGTCGCCTGACAACAGATAGGTATCGCCCGCAAGCGTGGCGTTAAACGTGGTGACTTGGTTCTCTGTCTCTGAAATCCGGTAGCGCAGGTCGGTGCTGGCTGAAAAGCCGATACCGGAAAGCGCGCGGCGGTCTTCGGGCAGCACGAAGGTCAGGTCGATCCCCTCCAGCCGCAGGACACCATCTTCTGACCCGTTATTGATGTTATCGGTGGGTGCGATTGCGGCGGTGACCGTGATCGAGAGCGGATTGGTTCTGACAGTATTCGCATAGGCCTCTGCGATAAACTGCAGATCGGCTTCGGTGGATGCGTGATTGGCTGCGCGTCGCAACCAGAATGCAGAACGGGTATAGTGGCCGGCCTGAAAATATGCGCCGGCAACAAAGCGCGCTGTTTCAAAGCGGGTTTCCTGACTTGTCGCGGCGGCATAGGCGCGTGCGCCAGAGGCTGCGGCGCTTTGCGGATCATTCAGGTCCGACTGGGCAAGTGCCAGCAGGTAAAGTGCAACAAAATCGTCCGGTTGCGCGCGCAGCATCTCTTGCGCAAGGCGCAGGGTTGTCGCGGGCGCGCCGGTGACAAGTGCGGCTTCTGCCTGTTCTTGAAGACTCTTTGCAAACTGGGCATAGGCCGGGGCTATCATGATCGCCATGGCGCAGAGGCATGCTATGATCTGCATATTGGTCGCCCCTCTCGGCTGGTCGGCGAACAGGTTGGTCGCGGTCTTTCTGTGATGCGCCATTGCATGTAGAAAGTCAGCCTGTTTTGCCGCCTTGCAACGCCCCGCTTTATTTTTGCTGTATTTGCACCCCGATATCGGCGGCTTTCCTCTCTCACTTTTGCTGTCACGGGCGTCTTTATGCTTATCCGGGAATGCCTTGCAGGTTCTTATTGTGTGAGAAGCGGGTGAAGTCATAGCTGTTTTTCGAAACAACATTCGGACATGTTCAATGAAGAGAACCCTTTCGATAGCTGCGTTCTGCCTTGCGACAGCGTGCGGCGGTACCGGTGGTAGCACGACAAGTCTGAGTACGAGTTCAAGCAGCGGTGCCGCGCCCATTCCGATCGCGGACTTGCCACAAGTTGCTGTGTCCGCATCGCCAAGCCAGACATTTTCAAGTATGCTCAATGGTGTGCGGTCAGGAGCAGGTGCGGGAGCGCTGACCTATGATAGCCGCCTTGGTGCGGCGGCGAACCGTCACGCAAATGATATGGCTGCGAATAATTTCCTCGACCACATTGGCAGTGATGGCTCGACCGTGGGTCAACGTGTTACCGATGCCGGCTATCAGTGGAACCTTGTGGGCGAAAATATCGCGCGCGGTCAGGTTGATGAGCAGGCTGTGCTGGATGCCTGGATGAATTCTTCCGGGCACAGGCGTAATAACCTTAACCCCAGTTTCGAGGATTTTGCGCTTGCGAAAGCCAATAGTCCGCGCGGGCCTTATTGGGTGCTCGTGCTTGCACGTGAGCGGTAGTTTTGAAGCCTCTGTCTGACGATCACCCGTGACGGTGATGGTTCCGGTTTCGGTTTGGGCTTTGTGATGCCTTCAAGGGCTCTGAAGGGTTTGCGCACCGCTTCGGTCAATCCCGGCCGTGTCGGGGCAGCCATCTGTTTGCTGACCTCGACAATCAACACGCCACCTGCGGCCACAACCGGTAGGTTATGCCCTACTTTTTCAAGAAACCCTGCCGATTTGCGCCAGAGCTTGCTTGCCGAGGGGGGCTGGTAGAGCGCGGACATCGTGCGTTCGGTCACAAATTGGTGCCGCCTAAGCTGGGCCTCCAGCTGGCTGAGGGAATAGGGTCGTCCATAGCCAAAGGGTGTCGCATCCGAGCGCGACCAAAGCCCCGCGCGGTTTGGCACGATAAAGACTGCCCGCCCACCCGGACCAAGGACGCGCCATGCCTCATCCAACAGCAATGAGGGCTGTTCGGTGGTTTCCAACCCGTGCAGCATCACCAGTTTGTCGACATGGCCAGTCTCGATCGGCCAGGATGTATCTTCGCACAGCACGCTGACGTTGTTGCCGTCAGGCGGCCATGGCATCACACCTTGTGGCCCCGGCATCAATCCGATCACCCGCCGCGCATCTTTCAGGAAGGGCCGCAGCAAGGGCACCGCAAAACCGAACCCCACAACCATCTGCCCCTTGGCCTCGGGCCAGAGCGTACAGAGTTCGTCACGGATCACTTTTTGCGCCGCACGCCCTAATGCGCTGCGGTAATAAAAGTTACGCAAATCCAGAACGTCGAGATGCATTGCGGTTTGCGGCTCCTTGGGCAAAGCTATGGGGGCAGCATATCAAGAGAAAGGCACATTGCCATGACAAAGAGATCAGAGGTTGAATTGGTCGTGGTGCCATGCCGGACGGATAACTACGCTTTCTTGGTGCATAACCACGATACAGGCGAAACCGCTTTGGTGGATGCGCCCGAAGCGGCACCTATTCAGGCCGCGCTGTCCGCGCGGGGTTGGACGCTGGATGATATTTTGATCACCCATCACCACGATGATCATATTGATGGCGTTGCCGCTCTGCGTGAAGGTGCGCGCGTGATCGGTGCCAAGGCTGACGCCCATCGCCTGCCTGATCTTGATCTGGCCGTGGGCGATGGTGACAGCGTGACGGTCTGCGGGCAGGCCACCCAGGTTATGGACGTCTCTGGACACACTATCGGCCATATCGCGTTTCACATGCCGAATGCGGGGCTGGTCTTTACCGCTGATAGCCTGATGGCACTGGGCTGTGGCCGCCTGTTCGAAGGAACGCCCGCGCAGATGTGGGACAGCATGCAAAAGCTGCGCGCGCTGCCCGAGGATACGCTGGTCTGTTCGGGGCATGAGTACACGACCGCGAATGCGCGTTTCGCGATGTCCCTTGACCCGGAGAATTCCGACCTTATCTTTCGTCTCAAGGGGATCGAAGCGGCGCGCGCTGCTGGCAAACCAACTGTCCCGTCAACGCTGACCGAAGAGAAGCGCACGAACCCGTTTTTGCGCGCCGATGTTCCCGAATTCAAAGCCGCCCTTGGCATGAGCGACGCGTCTGATCTGGATGTGTTTATATTTGCACGGGCGCAAAAAGACAAGTTTTAACTACCTTGCTGTAAACGCATGGTGAAAAGCAGGTCAAAAACCAAGCATCACACGAATTGTGATGCCAAAAGCGAAAAAAGTCCTTGAAGGTTGGCAAATAAAACCAAACCTTAAGGGTAAGAGGCCACGGTTGGTTCGCGCCAACCCCCGATATGAAGGAGCACAAGCCGTGCCATCATTTTCGACTACACTCGAGCAGTCCATTCATGGCGCACTTGCGCTGGCCAATGAACACAAGCACGAACTTGCCACGCTGGAACACCTGCTTCTGGCGTTGATTGATGAACCTGACGCGGCGCGCGTGATGCGCGCCTGTTCGGTCAATCTTGATGATCTGCGCAAGGATCTGGAAGGGTTTATCGAGGATGATCTTTCCACCTTGATCACGGATGTCGAAGGTTCCGAAGCCGTGCCAACGGCCGCCTTTCAGCGCGTGATCCAGCGCGCCGCGATCCATGTGCAATCATCCGGCCGCAGTGAAGTGACCGGTGCCAATGTGCTGGTCGCGATTTTTGCCGAACGCGAAAGCAACGCCGCCTATTTCCTGCAAGAACAGGATATGACACGTTATGACGCAGTGAATTTTATCGCCCACGGTGTGGCCAAAGACCCCGCTTTCGGTGAATCGCGCCCTGTCACAGGATCCACTGACGAAAGCGAAACCATCGCCCCCGGTGAAGGTGACGAAAAAGAAAGCGCGCTTGCAAAATACTGCGTGGATTTGAACGCCAAGGCGACCAAGGGCGATGTTGATCCTCTGATAGGCCGCGCGCATGAGGTTGAACGCTGCATTCAGGTACTGTGCCGCCGCCGCAAGAATAACCCGCTTTTGGTGGGTGATCCCGGTGTCGGTAAAACGGCGATTGCCGAAGGTCTGGCATTCAAGATCGTGAATGGCGAAACGCCCGAAGTGCTCTCCAAGGCAACGATCTATTCGCTCGATATGGGCGCATTGCTGGCCGGTACACGCTATCGCGGTGATTTCGAGGAACGCCTGAAAGCGGTGATGACAGAGATGGAAGAGCATAAGGATGCGGTTCTTTTCATCGACGAAATCCACACAGTAATCGGTGCCGGTGCCACGTCCGGCGGCGCTATGGATGCGTCCAACCTGCTGAAACCTGCGTTGCAGGGCGGCAAGCTGCGTTGCATGGGATCGACGACTTATAAGGAGTTCCGCCAGCATTTCGAAAAGGACCGCGCATTGTCGCGCCGGTTCCAGAAAATTGACGTGACAGAGCCTTCGGTCCCTGATGCGATCAAGATTTTGCAGGGTCTGAAACCTTATTTCGAAGAGCATCACCACATCAAATACACCGCTGACGCGATCAAAACCGCGGTCGAGCTGTCTGCGCGTTATATCAACGACCGCAAACTGCCCGACAAGGCGATTGACGTGATTGATGAGGCGGGCGCGGCACAGCATCTGGTCGCGGAATCCAAGCGTCGCAAGACGATTGGTGCCAAAGAGATCGAGGATGTCGTCGCCAAGATTGCCCGTATTCCGCCAAAGAACGTCTCGAAAGACGATGCTGAGGTTCTCAAGGATCTTGAAAAGTCGCTCAAGCGCGTTGTCTTTGGTCAGGATCAGGCGATTGAAGCGCTGTCTTCCGCGATCAAACTGGCGCGCGCAGGTCTGCGTGAACCTGAAAAGCCGATTGGCAACTATCTGTTCGCCGGTCCAACCGGTGTGGGTAAAACCGAAGTGGCCAAGCAGCTGGCGGATACGCTGGGTGTTGAGCTGATGCGCTTTGACATGTCCGAGTACATGGAAAAGCACGCGGTCAGCCGACTGATTGGTGCACCTCCTGGCTATGTCGGGTTCGATCAGGGTGGTATGCTGACCGACGGTGTCGATCAGAACCCGCACTGCGTGCTGCTGCTGGACGAAATGGAGAAGGCGCACCCAGACGTCTACAACATCCTGTTGCAGGTGATGGACCACGGGAAATTGACCGACCACAACGGCCGGACAACCGATTTCCGCAACGTGATCATCATCATGACCTCGAACGCGGGTGCTGCCGAGATGTCGAAGAATGCTTTGGGCTTTGGCCGTGAAGCGCGGACAGGTGAAGATACCGCCGCGATCGAGCGGACCTTTACGCCGGAATTCCGCAACCGTCTGGATGCGATCATCAGCTTTGGCGCGCTGCCGAAAGAGGTGATCATGCAGGTGGTCGAGAAATTCGTGCTGCAGCTTGAGGCGCAACTGATCGACCGTAACGTTCATATCGAACTGACCAAACCCGCCGCCGAGTGGCTGGCTGACAAGGGCTATGATGAAAAGATGGGTGCGCGCCCACTGGGTCGCGTTATTCAGGAACACATCAAAAAGCCGCTGGCTGAAGAGTTGCTCTTTGGTAAGCTCGTCAAAGGCGGTGTCGTGAAGGTTGGCGTCAAGAAAGGTGCATTGGACCTGACGTTTGAAGAGCCGACCCAAGGCCGGATTACGGGTGGAAGTAAAAAGCCACCGCTTCTGACAGCAGATTAACCTCTGGGTGAATTGAAAATGACCCGCTGCGCAAACTGCGCGGCGGGTTTTTTCATGGCCTACCGGTATGCTTTGGTCGCTTGCGCAGGGCTGGTACCGCATAAGGCACTGTCGCTTGGTATTGTGTGAACCTTTCACCATAGCGTCGGGCAAAGCGCCGTTCCTTTAGGAGGGGCGCGGCAAGGCAATATGCGGTTAGACTGATCGCAAGGAGCAATTGGTCGGGCGTCCAGACGGGGACTGTCCAAAGCGTCAGGGCAAAGGCCACATAGATGGGCTGCCGGATGATCCGGAACAGACCTGTGACAGGCATGTCGGGAAAGACAGGTTTGATGTTCTGCGCCAAGGACATCCACCCCAAGGCACCTGATTGCACCTCGGCCCCTGCGTCATAGCTGGCTTTGATCAGCAGCAGCCAAGCGATCACATAGAAGGTGCAAATCACATAGAACGCTGCCCCTTCGGCGCGCCACCAGACAATGCCGCTGGGTGTCCAAAACGCAAAAAGTGCCAAGAGCTGAACGGATGCGACAATCGCGTAAGTCGTGGTTGAGAGCGTGCCGCTGTAGCCTGCGGGTGCGAGAAAGCCAAGCAGCCGCTGCCCGCGCGCGCTGAGGAGCAAGGAGTGCATTAGCGGAAATTGCAGGATCAAAAACACGTTGGCCAAAAGCGCCCAGTGGCCCGGCACACGGCCCAGACTTTCGCTCATCCCGAAAAACATGGCCGTGATCATGGCAACCACGGCGGCGGCGAAGATCAGGTGACACACCGCGCCATAAAGAAACGCCACCGCGATCCGTTTACGACCTGCGGGCGGGCGTAGGACGCCCAGACAAAGGGTCAGAAGGCGCGTGAAAGGAGTGGGGTTGTTGTGATCCATATGGCACAGATAGGACGGGCGGGGCGCAAGGCGACAGTTGCGGGTCATTGGCCGCATCTTGCTTTCACCGGCTGCCCCGCTAGATCGCTTGGCATGACCAAGAAACCCCAGCTTGCCCCCGAACATATCAGCGACGTCATCCAGATGGCGCTGTCCGATCACGTCAGCTTTACCGATATCCAGCGCGAATACGGGATTGGCGAGAAAGACGTCAAAGCCCTGATGCGCGATAACCTGAAGACCGGCAGCTACCGCGCATGGCGCAAACGTGTCCGTGATTTCTCGGACCGGCGCGCGCACTACAAATAGCTGGCAATGCGGCGCGGCCCGACTACTTCATCTGTATGAGTGACAAACACCCCAATGCGCGCGCGCTTGCCGTGCCCTCTGGCCGCGTGTCGCGGTTCGGCCGTCTGGGCGCGATGACGGCCGGTGTTGCCGGCAACATGGCCGTCAACGGAATCGCGCAATTGGCGCAAGGCCAGCGGCCCGCCCTGCGTGATTTGTTGATCACCCCGCAGAACATTACGCGGATCACCGAAAAGCTTGCCCAGATGCGCGGTGCAGCGATGAAGATCGGGCAGCTTGTGTCGATGGATACGGGCGAATTTCTACCGCCGGAAATGGCGCAGATCATGGCGCGGTTGCGGGACAATGCCCATACGATGCCGCCCGCGCAGTTGCGGCGGGTTCTGGATAGGCAGTGGCCCAAGAACTGGCTTGGTCAGTTCGCAAAGTTCGATGTGCGCCCCATTGCGGCAGCCTCGATCGGGCAGGTCCATCGCGCGCGGCTGAAAGATGGCCGGGAGCTTGCGATCAAGGTGCAATACCCCGGCGTGGCGGACAGTATTGACAGCGATGTGGCAAATGTCGGTGCATTGTTGCGCATGTCGGGGTTGATCCCCAAAGGGTTCGCGCTTGCGCCTTATCTGGAAGAGGGGCGCAAGCAGTTGCATCAGGAAACGGATTATACCCGCGAAGGGCAGTATCTGGCGCGGTTCGGCGCGCTCTTGGCGGATGCACCGGCATTTGACTTACCTGCGTTTATCCCTGAATGGAGCACGCCGCAGATCTTGGCGATGTCCTATGTGGAAAGTATGCCGATTGAAGCGGCGTTCACCCAGCCCGAGGCGGAAAGACACCGGATTGCTGATGCGCTGATTGGCCTGACTCTGCGCGAATTGTTCGACGAAGGCCTAATGCAATCAGACCCGAATTTTGCCAATTATCGCTACGATCCACAGACGGGCCGGATCATCCTGCTGGATTTCGGCGCGACCTGTGAATTGAACCCGACAGTCGTGGCGCAATATCGTGCGTTGCTGTCTGCGGGGCTGGGCGAAGATGATGCAGCGCTCGTGCGTATTGCAGGAGAGATCGGGTTCATCGGGCCCGATACCGCGGACCGTCACCGCAAGGCGATTGTGGACATGATGCAGATGGCCTTTGACGCATTGCGCGCGGACGGGCCTTTTGATTTCACCGACAAAACCCTGCCGCGTGCGATGCAGACCGCAGGGATAGCACTGGCCGAAGACGCGTTTGTCCCGCCGCCTTTGCCGATTGATATCTTGCTGTTGCAACGCAAATTCGGGGGCATGTTCCTGTTGGCCAGCCAGCTGGGCGCGCGGTTGGACCTGTCGGGATATTTCGCACGCTACGTCGCGTCTAGCGCTCGGTAAGTTTCAGCTCGATCCGGCGGTTCTGGGCGCGCGCCTCTGGCGTGTCGGCAGGATTCAGCGGTTGATATTCGCCAAACCCGTTTGCAGCCAGACGGCGCGGGTCAATCCCCAGATCGCTACTCATAAAGCGCACAACGGAAAGGGCGCGTGCTTGGCTCAGTTCCCAGTTATCGGCAAAGCGCGATCCGGCTCCGACGGGAATATTGTCGGTGTGGCCGTCAACGCGGATCACCCAATCAATGCCTTCGGGAATATCGTCCGCAATGCTGCGTAGAATATCGGCAATATTGGCAATTTCCGCTTCGCCTGCTGGCGAAAGATCGGCACTGCCCGGTTCAAAAAGCACCTCGGATGCAAAGATGAAGCGATCACCCTCGATGCGGATCCGGTCCTGACCTTCAAGGATCTGGCGTAGCTCGCCAAAGAAGTCGGATTTGAAGCGTGACAGGTTCTCGGCCTCAGCGGCCAGCCTTTCGGCTTCTTCCTCCAGTCGCGCGGCCTCGGCCTCGAGCCTGATGCGTTCGGCCTCTTCCAATGCGCGTCTGCGCCGTTCTTCTGACACAACGCGGGCAAGGGCAGTGTTCAACTGCGCACCCAAGGTTTCGATCTGAACTTGCGCCTCGCGGTCGGCCTCTTCTGCGAGGTTGAGCAAGGATTGCAGATTGCCCACTTGCGTGCGCAATTCGGTGACCTGTTCATTCAGCAAAGTCACCTGACGCTGGCTTTCGGCAGACAACGCCTCTTGCGCCGCAAGTTCCTCATTCGCGAGGGCCAGAAGGGCCGCCTGACGTTCCGCTTCGCTCGCCTCCTCGCCCAGATTGCCTTGCAGTTCTTCTAGCTCGGTGACCAGTGTCGCGTTCCGCGCATCAAGTTCGGCCTGTGCTGCGCGCGCGGCGGCCAGCAGGGTCAGTGTGTTCTCTGCTTCTTGCCGCTGCCGCTCGAGATTGAGGGTCATTGCCGTCAGTTCGGTGTCGGCATTTGCCAGCCTTTCGCGCAGTGCTTGGGCAGCGGCGGCGCTGGTCAGTTGATCGGCCTCCAGCGCCGTAATGCGTGCTGTATTGGCGTCATTTTCGGTTTCCAGATCAGCGACCAGTGCCTCCAGCGCTTCGCGGCGGGCGGCGGCCAGTCGCGCGGCCTCGGCCCCTGCGTCGATTTCAGTGCGGGCCTGTGCAAGGGCAAGGTTCAGTGCCTCTTGCTGCGTCAGCAATCGGTCCTGCTCGGCTTCCAACCCCGCGATATCTGCAAGCGCGTCGCGGCGTTCGCTTAGAAGTCCGGCGACCTGTGCCTCGAACTGCGTGATTTGGGTTTGCGCCTGCGCCAGTGCCTGATCCTGTGCATCGCGTTCTGCGATGAGGGCCGCAATCCGCCCTGCCTGCCGCGCGGCCTCGGCGTTGGCGGCGTCAAGATCGGCAGTGAGTGACGCATTGGTATCACGCGCAAGTCCGAGTGTGGCTGTCAGTGCGGCAACCTCATTGTTCAGCGCATCCAGCGCGGTTTCCTGACCTGTGATCTGTTGGCGCAGCACAAACTGGATTACCATAAAGATCGTCAGCACGAACATCAGGACCAGCAAAAGTCCGGTCATCGCATCCACGAAACCCGGCCAGATCGCGTTTTGAAAACGGTTCGATGATCTGCGGCTGAGCGCCATGGATCAGCCTCTGTCCTTGATCGCATTCGCCAGATTGGCGATTTCGTTGCGCAGGTCGCCGACACTTTCCTGACGGCCCGCCGACATCTCTTCCAGAATGCGCAGCAGTTGCACGTCGATAGAGCGCAGGCGCATCCGGCTTTCGGCATCAATGCCTTCCATGCCGCTGTCGTCCAGTTTCTGGATCAGCGCCTCTTGGCCCAGTGCGACACGTTCAAGCATCTCCGATGTTGCATTGGCACTATTGCTTTGCACCATCCGCTCGATCGCTGTTGCGAGCGCGTTGAATTTCTTGTCGTTCTCTTCGCGGTCGGCATCTGTCTGGCCCATCATCATCTGTATGGTGTCCATCAGCTCGCCCAGCTGTTCAACAAAGGGACCCATCGCGCTGAGGTCGGCGCCAAGGACGCCTTCTTCGCCATCAATGCCGACGCGGGTGATTGTGGATAGCCATTCTTCGAGTTCGCGGTAGAACCGGTTTTGCCCGTGGCCTGCAAAGAGTTCCAGCAGCCCGACAATCAATGATCCGGCAAGCCCGAGAAGCGAGCTTGAGAAAGCCGTACCCATACCGCCCAACTGTGCCTCGAGGCCCGATTGCAGGCGGGCAAAAATATCCGCACCGCTTTCCCCTTCGCCGGGGTTGAGCGAGCTTATGGTTTCAACAAGTGCCGGCACGGTCGTGGCAAGCCCATAGAATGTACCCAAAAGGCCAAGGAAAATCAGGACATTGCCAATATAACGTGTGATTTCGCGATCTTCGTCGATCCGTTGCGCGACGGAATCAAGGATAGACCGGCCAGATGTCGATGAAACCTGCGTGCGCGCCCCGCGTGAGCGCAAGAGCGTGGCAAGCGGCGCAAGAAGCGAAGGGGCCGCGCTATACGAATGCCCGCCTTGTTCCCGTGCGAACCGTTCGATCCAGCGCACTGAATTCATCAATACAAAGACCTGGTTAAAGCAGGACAGCACGCCCAGCACGAAGACCCCGAGGATGACCCCGTTCAGGTAGGGGTTTGTCTGATAGATCCCTGTGATCTGCTCGAGCCCAAGATAAAAGCCCGCGCCGACCAGCCCGATCACGGTCAGCATGAAAAGAAGCTGACGAATGGGCAGCGTAAACTGCGGTTGTGGTTTGGGTTCCCGTTTGTCCGACACGGATGGGCGCCTCATATTGTGTGACTGCATCGCTCGCATAACACCATATGGCTGAACTTGCGCAAACCCAAACAAATTCGGGGTTTGACTATGTTGCCGTCAAAGCACGCACACGCGCGACCAACCAATCCATATCGGTGTCTTTGATCCCAAGCTCTGCGAGGTGGCTCGCGGTATTGTAGAGATATTCCGTATTCGGCCCGCGCCCGCCCACAGCACGAGCAATCATATGCGCCTGTCTTTCGAGGTCGAACTGGCAATACTGCGCGTGATCGCGTTCGATCACGTAGGTTAATGCCTGTAATGGCGCGCCTTGGTCGTCGATCAGGTTAACGGTTTCTTCGTAATAGGCAGACGAAATAAGCTCGCGTTCACGCAGTTGCGCCAGAACCGTATCTGTCTCGTCTTCGGCCACCTCAAAGGCCACGCCGGTGCATTGCCCGCCCGCTTGGGCATCAAGCGCAAGCACAAGGCCTGGATCATCCTCGGTGCCGCGATGGTGGATGCTGAGCATGCAAAAACTGCGGTGATAGTCAGGCAGCCGCGCCTTGACTTGACGTACCGGCGTGAAACCGGGGTTCCACAAAAGTGAACCATATCCGAAAACCCATAGTGCCATGGCGCGTGTCCCTTCGTTGAACACGCCCATAACACTGGTTTGCAGGAAACGGAACTAGACCGCGCGGAGCAGGTCACCAAAGATCGCAGTGGTGTGATCTTGCAGGTAAATCCGTAGCCATGGCGTGTATTGCGCGGGGTGCCGCGCCACGTCGGCAGAGAGTTCGTAAAAATCGACCCAGCGGGTGTCCATCACCTCTTCGGGGTTGGGTTTGACGGCCAGATTATTAGGGGCGTCCGCCACAAAGACCTCGACAACCTCATGTTCGATCAATCCGCCGCCCACATCGGCCCGATACTCGATCTGGTCACGATGGGATGGATAAAGCCCTTTGATGCCCAGTTCTTCGTCCAGACGCCGCATCGCGCAATCGGTCGGATCTTCGTCCCATTCGGGGTGGGTGCAGCATGTGTTCGCCCACAGCCCCGGCGTATGGTATTTGCCCATCGCGCGCTGCTGGATCAAGACGCGGCCACGGTTGATCACAAAGACACTGACCGCCTTGTGCTTGAGTCCCCGCACATGCGCATCCAGTTTCTCAACCGGTTTGAGTTTGCCGTTCTCCCAGGCCGGGATCATGATCGTCATGTGCGCAACGGTGAAACCAGTCGCGTCAGGTGCGCGAGGTTCTTGATGCCGATTTTGAGGTGAGCCATGGGCCGCGCCTTTACAAGTTTCTTGTTCATATATGCCTCAAACGTCAGCTTTTGCACGTCTACATCATGACACAGGGAGACAAACCGCTCACGCCGCTCGTCGCTGCGGTAATAGGCGTTTTGCATCGCGCCCAAAACCCGGAAAACCTGTTTGTGTTCGCGCATGAAGAGTTTGCGCGCCAGTTGCAAATCTTTTACGCGCCCTGATGCCAAAGTAGCCGCTGCTGCAGTGGCCGCAACACGTCCGCCGACCATCGCATAGTAGATGCCTTCGCCGGATGAGGGGGCGACGACGCCCGCCGCATCGCCCGCCAGCACAACGTCTCTGCCGTTGTCCCAGCAATCCAGCGGTTTGAGAGGGATCGGTGCGCCTTCTTTGCGGATCGTTTTGCAATCGGTCAGCCCCGATGCCGCGCGCAGATCGGCAGTGGCCTGTTTGACGTCCACGGATTTGATCAAAGACCCCATGCCCACGCTGGCTTGCGCGCCGTGGGGAAAGACCCAGCCATAGAAGTCAGGCGAGATTCGGCCATCATAGATCACATCGCAGCGTGCGGGATCGTAGGTGGCGGTTGCCGCCGGTGCTTCGATGATCTCGTGGTAGGCGATCACATAAGGGATTTTATCGCCGTCCTTGATCTCGGCCCGCGCCACGTTTGAGCGTGCGCCGTCAGCGCCGATGACCAGCTTTGCCGTCAGCTTCATTTCATTGCCGCTGACCTTGTCGCGGTACACCACATGGGTGCCGTCCGCATCACGTTCAATCTTGGTGAAAGTCCCTGTGTAACGATGCGCGCCCGCATCTTTGGCCCGCTTGCGCAGGAATTCGTCGAAATGTTCGCGATCAACCATGCCGACATAGCCGTTCTCGATCGGGATATCGACCTGCCGTCCGGTGGGCGAGATCATGCGCGCGGTATTCACCTTGGCCACGATCTGTGCGTCGGGGATAAAGAAATCTTCGATCAGACGCGGTGGAACAGCGCCCCCACAAGGTTTGATCCGCCCGTCACGGTCGATAAAGGCGACCTTGTGACCGGACCGTGCAAGGTCCTCTGCGGCAGTGGCCCCTGACGGGCCTCCGCCCACGACAACGACGTCATATTGCATGTGCTATTCTCCCGGAACGAGCGTGGCGGATGGCATTTTGCGATCCATGATTTTGGCTGCCATGGCGGCGGCGGCGATAAAGATGGCGGCTTCAGCGATGAACACGATCCCGAAGGCCTGGGTGTCGGTCATGGTGACGCGCAAGACATCAACCAGACCTGCGCCTACCAATCCGCCAAAACCGGCGGCGATGGCCTGTGCCGCGCCCCAAAGCCCCATACGGGTGCCTTCGCGGCGTGCGGCCCCTGCCGCAGCAAGCGCCATCATCGAGCCAATGGCTGCGACAGCAAACATCCCGTTAAAGAACCCCAGCAGGACGACTGCGGGAACAAGCGGAGCAGTTGGGCCGATGGGCCCGAGGAATGTGATGAGGATCAGCGCTGCGGCAGAGCCGACACAGCCCGTCATGACCCAGTTGCGCAATGCGCCGATCTTGAAGCCAGTGGCCAGTATACCGACGGCGAGCATGCCGATGAACACACCGCCGTTTTGCGCGCCCGAAAGCGAGGTCGATTGCCCCGGCGTAAAGCCGAAGACGAGGCCGGCGTAGGGTTCAAGGATCAGTTCCTGCATGAAGTAGGCGGTCATCGACAGGAAGACGAAGATCGTGAAATTGCGCGCTTTGCGTTCGGACCAGACCTCTTTCAGCCCCTCCATGAAGGGTGTCGGATCCGGCTCGCGCACGGCAATCAGATTGCGTTCGATCCGGAATACGGCAAGGCAGGTCACAAGTGTTGCGATGGTCACAACGAAGCCCACGATCTCGATCAAGAGCAGCGGCGTGTAGGGGTCAATCAATTGCCCCACGATCCCTGCGGTCATTGCGATGCCAAAGATCATCATCAGCCACGTAATCGTGGCGGCGGCCGCACGCCGGTGCGGTGCTGTGGTAGTAGCCAGCAGTGCCAGTAGAGATGTGCCTGACGCGCCAACGCCAAGGCCGATCAGCGTGTATGCGACGATTGAAACGGTCAAACCAAGTGCAAAGGATTGCGCGAAGGCCAGCACCCCGCAAGCCGCAGTGAAAGCACCGAGCGCAAGCGCCACCATCCCGCCGATAATCCAGCGTGTCCGGTGCCCGCCGGTATCCGAGTAGAACCCCCAATGCGGGCGCGTCAGTTGAATACCGTAGTGCAAGCCGACCAAAAGCCCCGGCAGGATCGCTGGCAGTGAGAGTTCCACCACCATCAGCCGGTTCAATGTGGATGTCGTCAGGACGACAATCGCCCCCAATGCCATTTGCACAAAACCAAGTCTGATAATCTGGAACCATGAAAGTGTCATATCAGCCTCCAATGCTCCGCAAGGCAACGGCGCTGATCATCATGCCGCTGATGTAGAACAGAATACCCATGCCCTGATACCAGGGCGTCTTGCCTTCGGGATCGCACAGCAGAACGCGCATGGCCCCCAGTTGTACCGCCAGCATCGCCAGAACGCCCAATGCAAAACCGGGCTTGTCCCAATAGGTCAGCAGGCCGATGACGATGACCTGCGGCACGGCCATGATCCAGCAGGCAACCTGCGCGGCGCGCGCGGGCCCAAGTGTGACAGGCAGCGATCGCAGACCGGTCGCGCGGTCGCCTTCGATGGCTTTGAAATCATTCAGCGTCATGATCCCATGCGCGCCGACGCCGTAAAGCACCGCGATCAGGATGACCTGCGGGCTGGGTGCGCCAGCGGCGACAACAGCAGCACCAGTGATCCATGGCAGGGTTTCATAAGCGAGGCCGCAAAGCCCCGGCCCCCACCAGCCGGATTTCTTGGCGCGGATCGGCTCGGCGGAATAGGCCCAAGCCGCGGCAATGGCCAAAATCGTTGCGCCAAAGCCCCAAGGGCCCAGCTGATACCCGACCGCCAGCCCCAACACAGTCATTGCAAGCGCGATATAAAGGCCCCAACGTCCGGGAATACGCCCCGAAGGAATCGGGCGATCCGGTTCGTTGATGGCATCGACGTGACGGTCGCACCAATCATTCGCGGCCTGCGACATGCCGCAGACGATCGGGCCGGCGAGCACGACGCCCAAGACGACTAAAAACCATTGACCAGAGGGGCTTATGCCCGATGACACGACGCCGCACAGATAGGCCCACATCGGTGGAAACCAGGTCACAGGTTTGATCAGCCGCAGCATTGCGCGGGGCTCGGGCCAGCGGCGTATGACTGGTTCAATATGTAAATCTGACGTTACACTCATAATGTCAGTTTAATGTGACATGCGGCGTTTGGGCAAGTGTAAAGGTCAGTTGACACTGCGCCATCTTGTCACCAGGCGCGGCAGGCTCCTTGATGCGCCTGCCGGGCCCACAAAGCGCGTTTGTTTTTCATCGAATTGTTTCATTAAGCCTGCTTTCACTTCTGCCCCTCTATGCCCGTTCCGGGTGACAACATGAGGTAGCGAGATGAGCACAGGAACAAACGCGCCAACAATTATCAAACGCAAGAAGGTGATCGCCGGTGGGGGGCACCACGGTGGTGCCTGGAAGGTCGCATATGCCGATTTCGTCACAGCGATGATGGCGTTCTTTATGCTGATGTGGTTGCTTAACGCCACAACCGAGCAGCAGCGCAAGGGTTTGGCGGATTACTTTTCGCCAACAATTCCCATCAACCGCATTTCAGGCGGCGGGTCCGGTGCGTTTGGCGGCGACAATATCTTTACCGAAAATACCTTGGCACAAAGTGGCACTGGGATCGGCGCGCCGTCGCGCAGTGAAAGCGAGACCGAGGCAGACGCCGTGGCGGCAGCCCAAGTCGCGGCCCTGCGCGAAATCGAAGCAGTACTTTTGGGGCAGGGCGGTGAAAGCATGCTGTCCGATCAGGCGCTACGCCACATCATTACCCGCCTCACGGATGAGGGCCTTGTGATCGAGATATTTGATCTGCCCGATGTTACGCTCTTTGTTGATGACACGGTCGTCCCCAATCCGGTGACTGCAGAGATTGCCGCGATCATGGCGCGGCTGTTTCGAACTGTCCGCAATGGTGTCGCGATCGAAGGGCATCTCAGCGCCAAGTCCGTCCTGAAGATCGACAACCCTGTGTGGGAACTGTCAACCGGCAGGGCCGCCCAGATGCGCCTGCTGCTGCAAAGTGGCGGTCTCGATCCAATGCGCATTGTTCGCCAGACGGGTGCGGGCGACCGCGATCCGGCCGTCCGCGACACGACTGCCCCGCGCAACAACCGTATTGAGGTCATCCTGCTGCGTTCAGACCGCTAGGGCGATATCATTCTAATTTTAGTCATTAGGGGGGCGTTAAGGCGCGGGGCTTAGGGGTGGTGTGAACATTAGTCATCTCTGACGCAGAAAGGCTCATCTATATGACGATTTCCTCTTCCCTGAACGCCAGCGTTGCCGGTTTGGCGGCAAATGCCTCTCGGTTGGCCACGATCTCGGACAATATTTCGAACTCATCAACCTATGGCTACAAAAGGGCGGTGACCGATTTTCAATCAATGGTGATCGAAAGCGGGCAGGGAACCTATTCGGCAGGTGGTGTGCGCACAACGACCTCACGCCTGATTGACGAACGCGGTGCGCTGGTGTCGACGTCAAACCCCACTGATCTTGCCGTCCGGGGCCGGGGGATGCTGCCGGTCACGTCGGAAACCTCTGTGGCTGTCAATAATGGCGACAATCCTTTGTTCCTGACTACTACCGGATCTTTCCGCCCGGACGCCCAAGGATACCTGCGCACGCCCGGAGGGTTGGTCTTGCTTGGGGTGCCGGCGGCGGCCGACGGAACTATTCCCAACTATCCGCGCGATTCTATCGACGGTTTGGTACCTGTCCAGATCAACGCCAACCAATTTGCGGGCGAGGCGACGACACGTGTTGACCTTTCGGTCAACCTGCCGGCCACTTCGACGCGCGAAGGATCGCCGGGTGATACAGAAACGCTCTCGGTTGAGTATTTTGACAACCTGGGTGCGTCTTCGAACCTGAGCTTTCTGTTCACGCCAACTGTGCCTGCAAACGGGTCATCCAATACATGGACGATGGAAATTCGCGACAGTGAGTCCGATGTCGATCTCGACGGTATTCCCGATGTTGTCGGCGAATATACACTGACTTTCGATGCAACACGCGGCGGCGGCGGCACGCTTGCAAACGTTGATTTTGCAGACCCCCTGAACCCGATTGGCGGGGCCTATGATCCGCTGACTGGCGCACTGACGATTGCAGTTGATGGTGGGCCGATGGAGATCAATATCGGTGAATTGGGCAGCTCGATCGGATTGACCCAACTATCCGATGCCTTCGCGCCTGTTTCCATTTCCAAGAATGGCACGCCCGTGGGCAGCCTGACCTCAATCGAGGTGGACCAGAACGGTTTCGTGCGGGCGTCCTTTGACATCGGGATCAACCGTGTTCTTTATCAAATTCCTTTGGTTGATGTGCCCAACGTCAATGGTTTGGAAACGCTTGACCAGCAAAGCTATCGTGTGACGCCTGACAGTGGCTCTTTCTTTCTATGGGATGCGGGTGATGGGCCCACAGGGGATATCGTTGGCTTTGCCCGCGAGGAATCTGCCACCGATGTTGCCGGTGAACTGACGGAACTGATCCAGACACAGCGGGCCTATTCGTCAAACGCGAAGGTCATCCAGACTGTGGAATCGTCCTTGGCCGAGGCAACCTCTTTACCGGTTGAGATCATGGACTGTGTTTTGGAGAGATCGTTGTTGATCGACTTGAGCGTTTGCAGCGCAACCATTGCGCTGTTGTTAGTCAAAATACTGGACATAAGTCAGGTCCTTCATATGTGGCGCTTTGCACCGGGTTGGTTGGAAACTCCGCAAATTTATTGCGGTGCGATGCGTCATTCTGACGGAAATCACCGATGACTTCGTACCGGTGCGCCTTTGTGGCGATGGCCGATATGTACCCAGTCCAGGCTGAACAACCTCTTAACTCAACCCCGCAAAATAAAGAGAATTTGACTGAAATCAGGCCTTTTTCTCGAGTGCGGGGTTGTGGGTCCGGACATGTTCCAGGCGGCCTGCGTTGTCATAAACGCTTAAACCGCTTTTGACGTTCTGAAGCGCGGCAAGACGCTCGCCTGCGGCTGCGACCCCTTTGATTGCAGCCGCCATCAACGCAAGGTTCTCGTCCATCTTTTGACGCACCGGCCGCAAAACATCTTTCGTGGGACTCGTTCTTTCCAGCTGTATCAGCAGCTCCTCTTTTTGCTTCACGAACGTGGCCAACGCCTCGAAATCTGCCGCAATCAACGCTTCGCGCTCCTGATTCAGCAACTGGTGCAATTGGGTGATGACCGTATTAAGCAATGTTTCGGACCTTCATCGCCTCGAATAGCGCCTCGGCTAACCCGATTCCCCCCGCCTTGACCATTTCCTGGGCCTGCGACTCTCTCAGGAACGAAGCGAAATGTTCTTCGCCAGCGCCACCACCAAATGCTTCACGCGGTTTGCCGACGCCTGCGGATTTCAGCATTTCCGCGAGAAAAGTAGCCTCCATCTTTTGGGCGGCATCACGCAGTCGCTCATCAGCCTTGATAAAGTCCGGCAGGGTGGGTGCGGGCCGTGGCGGTGGCAGATCAGTAATCATTGTCATCGGATTCTCCGGTTTGTGGTCCGCGCAACTTGGACGACGTTCCTAAACATTCAGTAAGTTTTTTGCGCCAAACAGATGATCGAACAAACGCAATCGGAGAACCGATGATTCCCTTGATTCTTTCCCAGTCGGGAACGACCACCGCACAAACCCTGCCTGTAACCCAGGCGGGTGCGGTCACCGGTGATGGCCCGACATTCGATAAGATGATGCTGGCGGCAGCGCAGGCAGGCGATGACGCCCAAGGTGATGCGGGTGACGGCGTCTTGGGTGCGGCTGTTGTTGTCGACCCTGACCTGCCCGCGGATGAAGCAACGCCTGCACCCGCGTTGACAAAGGATGGGCTGCACAGGGCTGAACTGCCCGTTTCTGTGCCAACCTCTGTGCCCGTGAAAGGGGCGGAAGCGAATAGTGATAATGCGCCCGCGTTGCAGGTCCCGATGGCAGGCAAACCGCCAGTGTTGCTGCGTGAGGGTACGACCCCTCCTGCGGCTGCACGCGCGGCAGACGCAGAAAAACAGCCAGATCAGACCACTCTTGCGGTGCGCGAAAGCAAATCAAAGGGTGCGTCTGTCGCCCAATCTGTGGTCGAGGGGCGTTTGCCGCTCAAGGGACTTTCCGAGACACCACCCCTGCAACAACCACAGCCATCACGCGCCGAAGCCGCAAAGGCGGATGCCCCGCCACCTGCAACACTTTTATCCGCCCGGTCCAAGCCCGGGGTCGAAACCGCGGATCAGGTTAAAGATCCGCAAAAGCCCCAGTTTCAACCGGTCGAAGAACAGTCACGACACGGGCGCGAAGAGGCGACACCACGGGCAACGCCAAACACGCCTGCGCCTGTTTTTGCGGCACAGCCGCCAGCCGTGGCTTTGGCGCAGGCCGTGACACAGGCGCAGCGCGAGATGACAGAAAAGGTACTTAAACCGGCCGATGTGGATAGTATTTTGTCGGCCATGCCTGCCGAACGGCATGCCACGGCAACTGGCACTTCGGCTCCTGTCGCTTCTACTGCTGCACCAGAAACAGCGCGGCAGGCTGCCGCGCAGATCGCGGTGGCTGTCACGAATAGCAACGGCAAGACGACGGAAATTGCGCTCAATCCAGAAGAATTGGGGCGGGTAAAGCTCAGCCTTACTGCGGGTGATGGTGTCATCACGGTGAACCTGCTTGCTGATCGTCCCGAAACGCAGGATCTGCTGCGGCGGCACATTGATGCGCTGGCACAGGAGTTCCGCCAGCTTGGCTATACGTCAATCTCATTTTCGTTTGGCGAACAAAAAGGGCAGGCGCAGCCACAGTCCTTACCTGATGGGCCATCTGTTGAGCAAGAGATACAAGATACGGTTCCAATCCCCCAAGCCACGCCAGCAACTGCTGCAGGTGGTCTCGATTTGCGCATTTAAGGAGCAATCATGGATATCACGCAACTCTCACAAACGACGGTCACACCGCCCAACGCGGGCGCTACAGGTGCGACGGCGCAGATCAGCTCTGATTTTGAGACCTTCTTGAAGATGCTGACGGCGCAAATGCAGTACCAAGACCCGCTGAACCCAATCGATTCGACCGACTATGCGACGCAGCTGGCAACCTTTTCAGGGGTTGAACAGGCGGTGCTGACGAATGACCTGTTGCGATCACTCAGCACCCAGATGACGACAGGGGGACTGGTTGAAATGGCAGCACTTGTCGGCAAAGAGGTGCGTACAGAGGGACCTGCCTACTTCAATGGCCAGCCAATGACATTGCTTGCGACCAGAACCGTGGCGTCTGACAGCGCAGAGCTTGTCGTGCGCAATGCCGCAGGCGAAGAGGTGCAGCGGCAGGAGGTCCCGACCGGTGCAGAGACGGTGCAGTGGGCGGGCGTTGGCCCCAATGGCACGCCTATGCCAGCGGGGGTCTATCAATTCGAAATCCAGTCGAAATCGAATGGTCAGGTCATCGCGCAGAACCCCGTCGCAACCTATAATACTGTAAACGAGGTCCGGCTTGAGGGGGGCGTCACCATGTTGGTTCTGACGGGGGGAATCACCGTCGCAAGCGATCAGGTCACAGCGCTACGTGATGCAGACAGTTAGAGCAGCGAGATGCCCCAGATCGCGCCACTTGCCAGAACCGCGCCAAGCGCCATCCACGATAGCCGCGCGATGCGGCGTTGCGGTTTGGGCGGTGGCGGTGGATTGTTCAGCCGGATCAGCGCATCTTCGGCAAGTTTTGGCAACTGCGGACCAAAGCGCGACAGAATGCGCACGGTTTTGGCCAGGTCGCGTATCAGCGCCTTGGGGCCGATGCTTTCTTTGATGTAGTCTTCGACGACCGGTTTTGCGACGTGCCAGATGTTCATACGCGGATCGAGTGATCGTGCCACACCTTCGACCACCACCATTGTGCGTTGCAACAAAATCAGCTCGGTACGGGTTTCCATGCCGAAACGTTCGGTGACTTCAAACAGATAGCTTAGCAGGCGCGCCATCGAAATGCGGCTTGCGTCCATGCCGAAAATCGGCTCGCCCACTGCGCGCAAGGCGCGGGCGAATTCATCAACATCGCGGTTTGCCGGCACATAGCCCGCCTCGAAATGCACTTCTGCGACGCGCTGGTAATCTTTGCGGATAAAGCCGAACAGAATTTCTGCGTAGACGCGGCGGGTATATTCATCAATCCGCCCCATGATGCCGAAATCATAGGCAATGATATCCCCGTTTGCCGCGACCTTCAGATTGCCTTGGTGCATGTCGCCGTGAAAGTAGCCGTCGCGCAGCGCATGGTTCAGGAAAAGCTGAAGTACCCGTGTGGCCAGCGCGATGCGATCGTGGCCGGCGGCATCAAGCGCTTCGTTCATCCCGATGTTCGTGCCTTCGGCCCATTCCATCGTCATCACGCGGCGCCCCGACAGATGCCAATACACCTTGGGCACCTGAAAACCGCTATCACTTTCGGTATTCGCGGCAAATTCGGCTGCGGCCGAACTTTCCAATCGCAGGTCCAATTCGCCCATGACCACGCCTTCGAAATGGGTGATGACATCCATCGGGCGCAAACGGCGCGATGCGGGCGACAGAAATTCGATAGCGCGCGCAGCAAAGTAGAAAGCGTCAATGTCGGTCCGGAACGCGCGCTCGATCCCGGGGCGCAGGATTTTGACGGCAACGGCCTCGCCCGTGTCGGCCAGATGCGCCTTGTGCACCTGTGCAAGCGAGGCGGCCGCGACCGGTTCAGAGAAGGTCGAAAAGAGTTTATCAAAGCTGGTACCCAGCTCGGACTGGATCGCCTTTTTCGCCTCTGCCATGGAAAACGGCGGCAATTTATCCTGCAAAACACGCAGTTGCACCGCCAGTTCGTCGCCCACCACATCAGGACGGGTCGACAGGATTTGACCGAATTTGATATAGGCCGGACCCAGTGCTTGCAGCGCGCGCACCGCGGGCGGCATCGACAGGTCGCCTTTGTACCCAAGCCATTGAAACGGCCAGACCAATGTCCGGAACGTAATGCGCAGCAATGGCCCCGCATCGAACGCATCCAGCACAACTTTCATCGCACCTGTGCGTTCGAACGTGGCACCTGTGCGGATCAGGCGAATGATATTGTGTGGGCCGCGCATGCTAGAGTTTCCACCCCGAATGCAGCGCCGCAACGCCCATCGTCAGGTTGCGATATTTGGCGTTGCCGAAACCAGCGTCGCGCACCATGCCGAGGAACGTGTCCTGATCGGGGAATTTGCGGATCGATTCGACCAGATATTGGTAGCTGTCACGATCACCGGCAATCATCTGGCCCATGCGTGGAATAACGTTGAACGAATAGGCGTCATATGCCGCCTGCATCATCGGGTTCGGTAGCTGGCTGAACTCCAGCACCATTAGACGGCCACCCGGTTTCAGGACACGATAGGCCTCGTTCAGCGCCTCTTGCGGGCGCGTTACATTCCGGATGCCAAAGCTGATGGTGTAGACGTCAAAAGTGTTTGCGTCGAAAGGCAGGGCCATCGCATCGCCCACAACCCAATCAAGGCTGTCCGACATTTGCGCGGCCTCGGCCCGTTTGCGACCCTCGACAAGCATGGATTCGGTAATGTCGAGCACGGTCGAATGCCCACGCCCCGCACGTTTCAGAAAGCGGAACGAGATGTCACCGGTCCCGCCAGCCACATCCAAAAGCCGCTGTCCCGGACGGGGGGCCAGCCAATCCATCATCGCGTCTTTCCAGATCCGGTGCACACCGCCTGACATCACGTCATTCATAATGTCGTATTTGCTGGCCACGGATGAAAACACACCCTGAACGCGGCCTGCTTTTTCATCTTCGCGGACGGTTTCGAACCCGAAGTGGGTGGTCTGGTCGGACTTATCGGTCATGTCATGCTTTCGCCTGAATACTGTCCCGAAAGGGGTTATACCCAAGCGGCGAAATAGACAAACTGTCAATGTGCCACGGCGCATGAATGGGGACGACAAAGGGCGCTGCAAAGCCTATGTACTGGGCCACAGCAAAAACAGATGACATAAAATGCCCGAACTGCCCGAAGTCGAAACAGTCAAAGCCGGCATCGCCCCCGTGATGGAGGGGCGTGTGATTGCACGCGCCGAAGTGAACCGCCCCGATCTGCGCTGGCCGTTTCCCGAGCGGATGGCAGAGCGGCTGACGGGACAGCGCGTTTCGGGTCTGCGCCGGCGCTCAAAATATATCCTCGTTGATCTGGCAAGCGGTGAAACGCTTTTGATCCACCTTGGCATGTCGGGGCGCATGTTGGTCTCGGGCCATACGGTGGGGGAATTCCACCACCCGCACCCTGTGCCTGCGAAACACGATCACGTTGTTTTCCATATGGAGGACGGCACGCGGATCACCTTCAACGACGCACGCCGATTTGGCGCGATGGACCTGATGGAGACAGCGCGTCAGGAAGATCACTGGCTGATCCGCGATCTGGGGCCGGAACCTTTGGGTAACGCATTCAATGAAACCTATCTGGTGGAACGCCTGAAAGGGCGCAACACGCCCATCAAATCGGCGCTGCTGGATCAGCGGATCGTGTCGGGGCTTGGCAACATTTATGTCTGCGAAGTGCTGTTTCGCGCCGGTATCCACCCCGCGCGCAAGGCGGGGCGGATCAGTGCGGCGCGTGTTGCCTCTTTGGTACCGCTGATCCGCGACGTATTGTCCGAAGCCATCGCTGCGGGCGGGTCATCCTTGCGCGATTACCGGCAATCCGATGGTGAACTGGGATATTTCCAGCATGTTTTTCAGGTCTACGACCGCGCGGGAAAACCCTGTGTAACCCACGGATGCGACAAGACAATCACCCGAATCGTTCAATCGGGCCGATCATCTTTCTTTTGTCCGCAATGCCAAAGATAGCTTGATCCGCCCGCCCGCTTTGCTAAGCCTTGGGCTCTGACCGGCGCAACAGGATGAGCAGAATGGCTTTTGACAAGATCATCGTAGATATCAGCGACAGTGTCGCGACAATTACGCTGAACCGACCAGACGCAATGAATGCGTTGAACAGCGCCTTGTTGGGCGAACTCTGCACCGCGCTGGAAGATGCCGATGCCAGCGAAAAGGTGCGCTGCATTATCATCACCGGATCAGAAAAGGCTTTTGCCGCTGGCGCCGATATCTCCGAGATGGCCGACAAGACCTTTGTCGAGATGTACACCAAGCGCTTTTTTGAAAACGAGACCGACCGTTTCAACCGGACCCGCAAACCGATTATTGCGGCTGTTGCGGGCTATGCGCTGGGCGGTGGATGCGAGCTTGCGATGATGTGCGACTTTATTATCGCCGCTGATAACGCCAAATTCGGCCAACCCGAAATCAACCTTGGTGTGATTGCCGGTATCGGCGGCACCCAGCGCCTGACCCGCTTTGTGGGTAAATCCAAGTCGATGGACATGCATTTGACGGGCCGTTTTATGGACGCCGAAGAGGCCGAACGCAGCGGTCTGGTGAGTCGTGTTGTCCCCGCTAAAAAACTGCTGAGCGAGGCGAAAGCTGCCGCAGAGAAGATCGCGGAGAAATCCCAGATTGCGACGATGGCGGCAAAAGATGCGGTAGACCGCGCCTATGAAACCACGCTTGCCGAAGGTCTCAATTACGAGCGGCGATTGTTCCAGTCGCTCTTCGCAACCGAAGACCAAGCCGAGGGCATGGCGGCCTTTACCGAGAAACGTGAAGCGCAATTCCGCGATAAGTAGCGGTCATCCCTCAAATTGACGCAGCCACCGCCGGTGCACCCAACATACTTGATCTAGGTCATTTACCATCTGCCGCAGGTTGATTAAAGCAAGCGGCGGGTGGTGGCGCGAAACAACTAGAGCGGCCAAAATTATGCGATATTCCTCTTTGTTGGCTTCCGTCTTTTTGACGGGGGCTATGATCATGCCGGTCGGTGGCCTTTACGCTGACTCTTCCATTCAACCCGCGAACAGCGGGCCGTCCATTATTCAGAATACGGGCGTTGCGAACCGGCTTACGGCCGCCCAAGTGCTGTTGTCATTGACACAAGCCGTGCCTGCTGCGGCCTGTCATCTGCACAATCAAGTCAATGTCGAGGATGCGACAGAGCTTCTTGCTGTTGGCGATGCGCAAGTCGATGAAGTGCTGAACGCGCTTTTGGACGGTGATGTCTTTTGGGGAATCGAAACACCTGAAACACGCCGCAAGACAATTGCTGAAATTGACCAACTGCGCGCCGCTTGGGTCCCTGCGCAACAGGCGGCAAGGCTGCTTTTGGAAACGCCCGCCGACAAAGATGCGGCCCTGACCCTGACGCAAGCATCGGATGACCTGCGTGAGCGGACCTATCAATTAGCCACAATGCTGGACGCAGAGTATTCGAGCTCAGCTGAAATCCAGGCGCGGGATATCATGCTAATCCATCTCGCAGGTCGTCTGGTGACTTTGAACCAGCAAATGGCACTTCAGGCATGCCTGCTTTGGTCGGAAGGAATGGACCAGACAATCGCCGATGAACTCAAGCAGGCCATCCAATCCTACAATGGCACTCTGGGCGCCTTGAGCAGTGGCATGCCGCAGATGAGCATTTTGCCTCCGCAGACACCCGGGATCGCGGCCAAGCTCGAAGAGATCGGCAGTATCTGGGCGCGAAATCAGCCTGTGCTCAATCTCGTTGCCGTGGATGAAGAGATCACCGATCAGCAGCGATTTGATCTCTACTATAACTTGATTGACGAGAAAGTGGTCTTGCTTGATCTGCTTTATCTGTATCAGGACACATCAAAAGTCGCCTTCTAGCGGACAAGGCCGTGATCGTTGCCTTATGATTAGGGGTTGAAACGGTGTGTTCTCTCGCATAAACGCGGCGCCATACATGCGCGTGAGGCCCGCTTTGGCCAGAATCACCGGTTCGAAAACCCGGGGCTTGGGCTTAATGCGCGAATGACATTCAATTTGGCCCAATCAAGGCCCAGCTAGGAAACGAACACATGGCAAACTCACCTCAGGCGAAGAAACGCGCCCGTCAGAACGCAGCACGCTTTGCAGTCAACAAAATGCGCCGTTCGCGCATTCGGACATATCTGCGCGCTGTTGAAGAAGCGATTGCATCTGGCGATCCAAAAGCTGCTGCGGCGGCTCTGAAAGCAGCTCAGCCAGAACTGATGCGCGGTGTGACCAAAGGTGTCATGCACAAAAACACGGCGTCGCGCAAAATGTCCCGCCTGGCGGCACGCGTCAAATCTGTCGGTTGATTCTGCCGCAGTCGGCAAAAAATAAAAAGTTCAAGCGCGTCCAGACTGGGCGCGCTTTTTTTGTTTCACTGTGGTCTGCCTGCGCGGAAATTGTGACATTTCAAAGCGCCAAGAGATTCTTTTCTGACAATCGCTGAGTCAAGCGCGATGTTGTGTTGAAGCGGCCCCAAACCCCTTGCTACCTTGACCCTGCGATTCACATCGTTCCGGGGGGACATGAGGGGATTTGCGACTGGTCGGGTGATAAGACATCGTTGTTGACGGGTTTTTTCACCGAACCAGACTGCAGGTCTCATGCGTCAGTGACATGGAGATTGCAGTGCAAACTGCGAACCCATGTCATTGTGTGTCTGCGTCAGGGCCAAGGTCTGCTCTTTGGTTTCTGAATGCTGTTCGTGGCCCGTTGAGCTGCCGTTTGGCGTCTGTCTGTATCGTCGCGATACAGGTGCGCGTCTCGGTCTATGGTTTTGGGTAAAAGGCGCTGGGATCAGGTTGGGCAACTTGATCTAGGCGATCTTTTTTGTCCTGGGCAATGTGGCGCAGGCGCGATTTTCGCGTTTCACGTGGTAGCTGCGAATGTGGGACAAAGGCATAAAATGACGAATGAAATTTGGGCGACGGTTTTGGCTGCTCTGAAAAGTGCATTGGGAAAGAACAGTTATTCAAGCTGGATCGAGCCGCTCGAATTCAAGGAACTGGCAGATGGCGTGGCCGTATTTGACGTGCCCACGAATTTCATCGGCAACTATGTCTCACAGAACTTTGGTGACCAGATCCTGTACCATATGAACAATCTGGGCCAAGAGGTGCAGCGCCTGCAATTCCGCGTCCCGTCGCAAACGCGCCCTGCAGCCAAACCAAAAGCTGCAAGCAAGACCGCCGAGCCAGAAGCCGGATCAGGTGCCCCCCTCGACAGCCGCTTTACATTTGACACTTTCGTGGTTGGCAAACCAAACGAGTTGGCCCATGCGGCCGCGCGCCGCGTCGCCGAAGGTGGCCCGGTTACCTTCAACCCGCTGTTCCTTTATGGGGGTGTCGGGCTGGGTAAAACGCACCTGATGCATGCGATTGCGCACGAGCTGAAACTGCGTTCGCCGGAATTGAACGTGCTTTATCTCTCTGCTGAGCAGTTCATGTACCGCTTCATCACCGCTTTGCGTGAACGCAAGATGATGGACTTCAAACAGCTGTTCCGGTCGGTCGATGTGCTGATGGTGGATGATGTTCAGTTTATCGGTGGCAAGGACAGCACGCAGGAAGAGTTTTTTCACACCTTCAATGCGCTGGTCGATGGGCAAAAACAGATCATCATCTCTGCCGATCGTGCACCGGGTGAGATCAAGGACCTTGAAGAGCGGATCAAATCCCGGCTGCAATGCGGTCTTGTGGTTGACCTGCACCCGACAGATTACGAGCTGCGCCTCGGCATCTTGCAGTCCAAGGTCGAAGTTTACTCTGCCCAATACCCTGAACTTCAGATCGCCGATGGTGTTCTGGAATTCCTTGCGCATCGCATTTCGACAAACGTCCGCGTTCTCGAAGGTGCGCTGACCCGCCTGTTCGCGTTTGCGTCGCTCGTGGGGCGCGAAATCACGCTGGACCTGACGCAGGATTGCCTGTCTGACGTGCTCAAGGCGTCAGACCGCAAAGTGACGGTCGAAGAAATCCAGCGCAAAGTGTCCGAACACTACAACATCCGCCTGTCCGACATGATCGGACCCAAGCGGGTGCGCAACTATGCCCGCCCGCGCCAGATCGCGATGTATCTGGCCAAGCAGATGACCAGCCGCTCATTGCCTGAAATCGGGCGGCGTTTCGGCGGACGTGATCACACAACGGTCATGCACGGCGTCAAGCGGATCGAAGAGCTCAAGGCGCTGGACAGCCAGATCGCCGATGATCTGGAACTGCTGCGCCGCGCTTTACAGGAATAAGCTTGCAAAACAGGCCCGAAGCTTGACGCGGACATAGCCATCGTCAACAGTCCAACAAAATGCTTGAGGGTGGCGCAAAATAGAGTACATTTTGCGTCCCGATGGCGTCGGACGCCAAGATATGCGGAGATTGGGACATGAAATTCAGCATTGAACGTGCGGTGCTTCTTAAGGCTGTGGCGCAAGCCCAGTCCGTGGTCGAGCGGCGCAACACAATCCCGATCCTGGCCAACGTCCTGATCGAAGCAGAAGGTGACACGGTCCAGTTTCGTGCAACCGATCTTGACATTGAGATCGTCGACCGTGCGCCCGCCAAGGTGGAACGCGCTGGGGCGACAACAGTTGCGGCGGTCACTCTGAATGAAATCGTGCGCAAACTGCCTGATGGCGCTTTGGTCACGCTGACCGAAGACGGCGCATCCGGCCGGCTGAGCATTGAGGCAGGGCGGTCGAACTTCTCTCTGGCGACCTTGCCGAAAGAGGATTTCCCTGTGATGGCCTCGTCCGACTATGCTGCTAATTTCTCGGCGCCTGCCCCTGTGTTGCGCCGGTTGTTCGACAAATCCAAATTTGCCATCTCGACCGAAGAAACACGGTATTACCTGAATGGTGTCTATATGCATGTCGCCGACAGCGAAGGCGGCAAGGTGCTGCGCTGTGTTGCCACCGACGGTCACCGGCTTGCCCGGATTGATGCCGACCTGCCGGCAGGTGCCGCCGAAATGGCCGGCGTGATCGTGCCACGCAAGACTGTGGGCGAATTGCGCAAGCTGCTTGATGATGACGATATGCAAATCGCCGTATCGGTGTCGGAAACCAAGGTGCGCTTTGCGACGCCGGATATCACGCTGACCTCGAAGGTGATTGACGGGACCTTCCCCGATTACACCCGCGTCATCCCGCAAGGAAACACCCGCAAGCTAGAAGTAGATGCCAGCGAATTTGCCAAGGCCGTGGACCGCGTGGCGACGGTTTCGTCCGAACGTTCACGCGCGGTGAAGCTGTCACTGGACGAGGATCGCTTGATTCTCTCGGTCAATGCCCCTGACAGTGGTGCAGCTGAGGAAGAGCTAGCTGTTGCCTATAGCGACGAGCGGCTGGAGATCGGGTTCAACGCGAAATACCTGCTCGAAATTGCAAGCCAGGTGGACCGCGAAAACGCGGTGTTCATGTTCAACACCTCCGGTGACCCAACCTTGATGCGCGAAGGAAACGACACCTCTGCCGTCTATGTTGTCATGCCGATGCGCGTTTGACAGGGCCCAAAATTTCCCAAAATTTTGGAGGCAGGATTTTGCAAAATCCTGATAACCGTCCGTGACCAGTCTCGCCTTGCAAGAGCTGACACTTTCGCATTTCCGTTCGCACAAACGCGCGTCGCTTGCGCTTGATCCGCGTCCTGTGGCGATTTTCGGACCGAATGGCGCGGGCAAGACCAACATCATTGAAGCGGTCTCGCTTCTGTCGCCGGGGCGTGGCCTGCGCCGCGCAGGGGCTGATGATCTGCCCCGCAGGCCAGAGGCATTGGGTTGGAAAATCACCGGTATCCTGCAATCCCTGCACCAGACCCACGAGGTTGAGACATGGGCCGAGGCGGGCAATCCCCGCCAGTTGCGCATTGATGGGAAGGCCGCCCCGCAAACGGCGTTGGGGCGGATCGGGCGGATTCTATGGCTGGTGCCGTCGATGGACAGGCTCTGGATTGAGGGGGCCGAAGGGCGGCGGCGTTTTCTGGACCGCGCCACGCTCAGCTTCGAACCAACCCATGCCGAGGCCGTCCTGTCCTATGAAAAGGCCATGCGCGAACGCAACCGTCTGCTGAAAGACATGGTACGCGATGCCCATTGGTACACCGCGATCGAGGCGCAGATGGCCGAGGCGGGCGCCACCATACAGCGCAACCGCCATGATGCGATTGACGCGCTGATGATGGCCCAAGCCTCAGCGACCACAGTGTTTCCCACCGCCACGCTCGCGCTGACGTCGCCTGACCCTGTGCCGGACGACCTGCAATCTGCACTTGCCGACAATCGCGCCCGCGACATGGCGGCGGGCCGTACGTTGATCGGACCACACCGCGCCGATCTGGACGCTGTTTTTGCCGACAAAGGCGTGCCCGCGAAGGACTGTTCGACCGGTGAACAAAAAGCGTTGCTGATCAGCCTGATCCTTGCCAATGGTCGCGCACTTGCGCGTGATTTCGGAGCACCGCCCATCCTTTTGCTGGATGAGGTCGCCGCCCACCTTGACGCGGGCCGCCGCGCCGCACTTTATGATGAAATCTGCAACTTGGGCGCGCAGGCCTTTATGACAGGCACAGGCGCCGAGCTGTTCACAGAACTGGGCGACCGCGCCCAATATGCAGAAGTGACGGAAACCGATGGGCAATCGACCATCGTGCAAAAGGACAGGCCATGACACCCCAACGCGTGACGCTCATTACCCTTGGGGTGGCCGATCTGGACAGATCCAAGGCGTTTTACGGCGCGCTGGGCTGGACCCCGACCAATGACGAGGGTGAGGTCGTCTTTTACCAGATCAACGGCATGGTGCTTGGTCTCTTTGGTCTTGCCCCCTTGGCGAAAGATCAAGGGCGGCCTGATGCGACACTGGGTACCGGCGCTATCACTCTGGCGCAAAATTTTTCGACAGATGCCGAGGTCGATGCAGCCTATGCCGCTGCCCTTGCGGCAGGGGCAACCCCGCTCAAGGCGCCGGAAAAGGTCTTTTGGGGTGGGTATTCGGGCTACTACGCCGACCCGGACGGTCACGTTTGGGAAGTCGCGCAAAACCCTTTCTGGACGCTGAATGACGATGGCAGCCTGACACTGGCCAGCGCATGACAATTACAGGCTATGAACTTCTGCTCTATGCAGGTGCGCTGATCGTCCTGTTTATGACACCCGGCCCTGTGTGGGTTGCGTTGCTCGCACGGTCACTGTCGGGCGGGTTTCAGGCCGCTTGGCCGCTCGCCATTGGTGTGGCCATTGGCGATATTCTTTGGCCGCTGGTTGCGGTGCTGGGGGTCGCATGGCTGGTGTCGGAATTTGCAGGCTTCATGGATGTCCTGAAATACGTCGCGGTGCTCGTCTTCATGCTGATGGGCGCGGCATTGATCCGCAACGCCGACCATGGGCTGGATGCCAACAGCAGGCTGATGCGGCCGGGCAGATGGGCGGGGTTTCTGGCTGGTGTCGCCGTCATCGTTGGCAACCCCAAGGCCGCTCTGTTCTATATGGGCATCCTGCCGGGTTTTTTTGATCTGAGCAGGGTCACCCCGTTTGATATGGTCGCGATCTGCACGCTGAGTTTTCTGGTGCCCTTAGTCGGAAATCTGGTGCTGGCAATCTCGGTTGACCGTGTTCGCGGTGTCCTGAAATCACCCGCTGCGGTGCGCCGGATGAACATCATTGCGGGCTGTCTCTTGATCGGTGTCGGTGTGGTTATCGGACTGACCTGAGCCGCTGAGCGCCGGACCGCAAAAACCACAAAATCTTGTGCCATTTGCGTGACAAGCGCCCGTCAAAAGCGTATATTTTGGGCAGAAGAATACAGGATTTCCGACATGGCCATTGAGCCCCAGAAGCAAGAAGACTACGGCGCAGATTCTATCAAAGTTCTTAAGGGCTTAGAGGCGGTTCGCAAGCGGCCGGGCATGTATATCGGTGATACCGATGATGGGTCCGGTCTGCACCACATGGTCTATGAGGTCGTCGATAACGGCATTGACGAAGCTTTGGCCGGTCATGCCGACCATGTTTATGTGAAAATCAACGCTGATGGATCGGTCACTGTGGGCGACAACGGGCGCGGTATCCCTGTGGGTATCCACGAGGGCGAAGGCGTTTCGGCGGCCGAGGTCATCATGACCCAGCTGCATGCGGGCGGCAAATTCGACCAGAACTCCTATAAGGTGTCGGGTGGTCTGCACGGTGTGGGCGTATCTGTTGTGAATGCGCTTTCGGATTTCCTTGAGCTGCGTATCTGGCGCGATGGCAAAGAACACTACGCACGCTTCGAAGGCGGCTTTACCACCGAACACCTGCGCGTGGTGGGTGACGCGAACGGGCGGAAAGGGACCGAGGTGACGTTCCTCGCCTCGACCGATACTTTTAGCAACCGTGACTTTGAATTCAGCACGCTGGAAAAGCGCCTGCGCGAACTGGCGTTTCTGAACTCTGGTGTGCGTATTATACTTGAGGATTTGCGCCCTTCAGAACCGCTCAAGGCGGATCTGTTCTATGAGGGTGGCGTCAAGGAATTCGTCAAATACCTCGACCGGTCCAAGACCCCGCTGATGGAAGAACCCATCTATGTGACCGGCGAACGCGACGAGATCGGCGTCGAAGTCGCGATGTGGTGGAACGACAGCTACAACGAAATGGTGCTGCCCTTTACCAATAATATCCCGCAGCGGGATGGGGGCACGCACCTGGCCGGTTTCCGCGGCGCGCTGACCCGTGCCATTGCAAAATATGCGACCGAGACGGGAATCTCGAAGAAGGAAAAAGTCTCTTTAACCGGCGATGATGCCCGCGAAGGTCTGACCTGCGTTTTGTCCGTCAAAGTGCCGGATCCGAAATTCTCCAGCCAGACCAAAGACAAACTGGTCAGTTCTGAAGTCCGCCCTGCGGTCGAGAACCTGATGGGCGAAAAGCTGAATGAATGGTTCGAAGAGAACCCCCAGATGGCCAAGTCGATCATCTCGAAAATCGTCGAAGCCGCCGCTGCGCGTGAAGCAGCCCGCAAAGCCCGCGAGATCCGCCGTAAATCGGCGATGGACGTGAACTTCAATGCGTCCAAACTAAAGGACTGTTCGGAAAAAGACCCCTCCAAGACCGAAGTTTTCCTCGTCGAGGGTGACTCGGCCGGTGGCTCAGCCCAGACAGGGCGCGATCGTAGCACACAGGCGATCCTGCCGTTGAAGGGTAAGATCCTGAACGTTGAACGGGCCCGTTTTGACCGCATGCTGGGCAGTCAGGAAATTGGCAATCTTGTCATGGCGTTGGGCACGGGTATTGGTCGCGACGAATTCAACATCGAAAAGCTGCGCTACCACAAGGTCATCATCATGACCGACGCGGACGTTGACGGTGCGCACATCCGTACCCTGCTGCTGACCTTCTTCTTCCGGCAGATGCCGCAATTGATCGAAGGTGGCTATCTCTATATCGCGCAACCCCCGCTCTACAAAGTCTCGCGCGGCCGGTCCGAGGTCTACCTCAAGGACCAGTTGGCGATGGATGAATATCTGATCGAGCAGGGCATTGATGGCGCGATGCTACGCCAGGGCAACGGCGAGGAAATCACAGGTGCCGACCTGCGCCGCGTCGTTGATGAGGCACGCCAGCTCAAACGCGTGCTGGAAGCCTTCCCAACGCATTACCCGCGCCACATTCTTGAACAGGCCGCCATTGCTGGCGCCTTTGTGCCCGGTGTTGTGGAAAACGACCTGCAAGGCACCGCTGACCGCGTGGCCGAACGGTTGAACCTGATTGCGCTGGAATGGGAACGCGGCTGGCAGGGGCGGATCACCCAAGACCACGGTATGCGGCTTGCCCGTATGCTGCGTGGTGTTGAAGAGGTGCGCACGCTTGACGGTCCCATGCTGCGCGGTGGGGAAGCACGGCGCACGGGTACGTTTACCCAAAGCCTGCAAGACGTCTACAACCTGCCCGCTACATTGATCCGCAAGGACCGCAGCCAGGCGATCCACGGCCCGCTTGATCTGCTCAAGGCGATCTTGGAAGAGGGCGAAAAAGGCCTGTCCTATCAGCGCTACAAGGGCCTTGGCGAAATGAACCCGGATCAGCTTTGGGAAACCACGCTGGACCCTGACGCGCGCACGCTGTTGCAGGTCAAGGTCGAGGATCTGGCCGACGCGGACGACCTGTTCACCAAGTTGATGGGTGATGTGGTTGAACCACGCCGCGAATTTATCCAGAACAACGCGCTGAACGTGGAAAACCTGGATTTCTAGTGCCTGCTAGCCTTTTCTGCTCCGCGTCAGCGTGAACAGGAAAGGCGCCAGCGCGATGACCATGGTGATCCGGATGATATGCATCACCGAAACATAGGCCACGTCTTGGCCCATTGCGAGCGTAAGCAATGACATCTCGGTCAAACCACCGGGCGAAAATGCCAGAAAGGCTTGCGCAAGGGGGATGCCGCTGATGATGACAATCAACTCTGCAAACCCCACTGCGGCGACCAGCATCAGGAATGATGCGACCGCGGACAGCCCGATATCAGTTCTGATTTCCCGCAAAGTTGCCCCGATAAACCGTGTGCCGATGATCGTTCCAATCGTCACCTGTGCGGCGATCACAAAAATCGTCGGCGGCGCCACCGTCACCCAGCCCGCGATATGGGCCACGCCGCTCAGGATCATAGGGCCGAAAATGGGTGCCGCAGGCAAGCCCAGCCATTTGCCCAGCAGTGCGCCCAGCACAGCGCAAATACCGAGGATTGCGTAATCCAGCGCAGTAATCTGATAAAGCCCGATCCACTGCGCGGCACCGCGCCCGCCGCTTGTCACGCCCAGTACCAAACCAAAGAACAACGCCACGAATACGATGATAATCAACACGCGCGCCGCATGGGCCAAAGCAATCCGGCGCTCGTCTCCGCCTGCGGCGGCACCAAGAATCAGCATCTCGTTGATCCCCCCGGGCATCGCGGAATAGAAAGCGGTGACCGGATCGTACCCACCAAGCCTGCGGTAAACGGTATAAGAAATCCCTGCCGCACAAATCAAAAACAGCGGCAGCAAAAGCAAAGTTATCAGCCAGCTTCCCAACAGGCCCAGCACGTCCGCCGACACTCCAGACCCCAACATCACGCCGATCACGGGGATCACATAAGGGCGGAGCTTGTCAGGGCCGGCAATTGGTGCCCGCAGCATCGCGGCCACTGTGTTTGCCACCATCGGCCCCAGCATCCATGGCAGGGGCAAGCCCGCATAATAAGCCGCCAATCCACCGCACAGCCCAATCGTCAGCGCCAGCAACTGCGGCATGAATGGGTGGGAACCGCGCATACTGAGGTTCTAGACTCCGCCGATATGGTGCGTGCCACGCGCCTTGGCCAATTGCATTTGCTTCTGGCGCTCGCGGAAACGGCCCTTGTCCGCCTCTGAAGTCTCGTGGATGCATTGGTGGCATGAAACGCCTTGCTCGAATGCGGGGTTCTCACGGTCTTCAGGCTGCAGCGGACGACGGCAGGCGTGGCACAGGATATGTGGCCCTTCCGCAAGCCCATGCCCCACGCTGACCCGCGCATCAAAAACGAAACACTCACCGTCCCATTTGCTTTGCTCTTGGGGGACTTCCTCAAGGTACTTCAGGATACCACCCTTCAGGTGATAGACATCTTCAACACCCTGACCCATCAGGTAATTCGTTGATTTTTCGCAGCGAATTCCGCCCGTGCAGAACATTGCGATCCTTTTGTTGTGGAACCGGTGCTTGTTTTTTTCCCACCATTCGGGAAATTCGCCAAAGCTCTTGGTGTCGGGGTCAACGGCACCTTCAAAGGTCCCAATCGCCACTTCGTAATCGTTGCGCGTATCAATCACAGCCACGTCAGGGGCGCTGATCAGATCGTTCCAATCGGCAGGGTCCACGTAGTTGCCGACCCGCGCCACAGGATCGACATCGGGCTGGCCCATTGTCACGATTTCCTTTTTTAGGCGCACTTTCATGCGGTGGAAGGGCGGCGTGGATGCCGTGCTTTCCTTCCATTCCAGATCGGCACAGCCGGGCAGGGCGCGGATATGCGCAAGCACCGCATCAATGCCAGCGCGCGGTCCGGCAATCGTGCCGTTGATCCCCTCTTTCGCCAAAAGAAGGGTTCCCATGATCCCGCCGGACTTGCACAAATCCAACAATGGGCCGCGCAGGGCGGCCGGATCATCAAAGCGGGTGAAGTGATAAAGAGCGGCGACAGTATACATAAGCACTCAGATACGCCTGTCCGCCCAAAGGGGCAAGTCGCGCGATGCTGCAATCGCCAGACCGTCCGCAACGGCGGTAAAGGCCTCTGCTCTTTCACGTACGGCTTGCGGGAAAAGTGCCGTCATGGCGTCTTCGACTACCGTCAAAAGGCTGGACCCGCCGACAAAGATGATCGTGGAAATCCGGTCCGGTCCGATGTCGGCCATCGCGAGTGTTTCACGCGCGCAGGTCCGAATTTGTGTGGCTTGGTCTGCCAGTACATTTTCTTCCATGGCCTCTTTGGTCAAACGCGCCCAGAGCGCGGGTTCGATCACGCGCAGATCAATCCCCACATCCGTACGATCCAGCTGGTTCAGCTGAATTTTTCCGGCCTCGACTGCGAAGGCCATGTCATGGCCCAACTCCATCTCAAGTACGCTCTTGAGCCGTGCAAAGAGAGCGGGATCAACACCGAGCTTTGCAAAATCCGTCGCCATCCGGCGGTTTTCGGGGGTGTAGACAAAAGGAATTTTCTGCCACGTGGCAAGGTCATTGAAAATCGCGTTGGGGGCCGTGTGGCGGCCTTGGCCCATCGCATTGCGCACCTCGGCACCGCGCCCCAACAGTGGCATAACTTGTGCAATACTGATCGCGCGGTCAAAGTCGGTGCCGCCAACGCGCACGCCGTGGCTTGCGATAATGCGCGTTGTTTCCCCGTCGCGCTCAAAGATGGAAAAATCCGACGTACCGCCGCCGATATCCACGATCAGCCCCAGTTCACCGCGGTCTATCGGGCCACTGGCAAGGGCGGCGGCCTCGGGTTCGTACATAAACGCCACGTCTTTATAGCCTGCCAAAAGATAGGCCTCGCGGAGGTCAATCTCGGCCTGCGCATTGCGGGCGGGATCGATGGAATGAAACCGCACAGGACGGCCCGACAAAGCAACCTCGAAATTCTGGCCGGTCTCTGCCTCGGCCCGTTCACGGATCATTTGCAAAAACCGCGCCACGACCTCCAATAGCGTCATGCGCTCATAGGCAATCTGGCGCCGCTCACGCAGCAAGGGTGTGCCCAGCACCGATTTCAGCGCCCGCATGAACCGCCCTTCACGCCCCTCGATCAGCGCGGCATTGGCGACAGACCCGTAGGTCGTGACCTTACGATCATAGTCAAAAAAGACCGAAGTCGGCAGTGTCGTGCGCCCCTGTTCCACCGCAATCAGATGCGGGCGACCGGCGGCCATGATGCCTGCCGCGGTATTCGAGGTGCCAAAGTCGATGCCCAAAACCGCCATATCTACCACCTGATCCTTGCGTGAAAGAGGCCGCAGATAGGAAAATAAGCTGGCACTGGCAAGCGCTGTTTTCCAGAACAAACAAAGCAGTCGCAGGTCAGGGACGAACAGGTTAGTTTGCGCCCATCAACAATTCGGAGACCGCCATGACCCATGCCCTACTCGTAATCGACGTCCAGAATGATTTCTGCCCCGGTGGCGCATTGGCGGTCGCGGGCGGTGATGAGATTGTGGCAGGCATCAACACCGCCATGGCCAGTTTCGATGCGGTGGTCCTGACCCAGGATTGGCATCCTGCTGGCCATTCTTCTTTCGCATCATCGCACGATGCGGCCCCGATGAGTATGGTTGAAATGCCTTATGGGCCTCAGGTGCTTTGGCCTGATCACTGCGTTCAGGGCACGCAGGGTGCCGCCTTTCATAACCAGCTGCATGTTGACCGCGCCGATCTGATTATCCGCAAAGGGTATAACCCCGCGATTGACAGCTATTCGGCCTTTTTCGAGAACGACAAGACCACACCAACGGGTTTGGAAGGCTATTTGCGCATCCGCGGGATCACGTCCCTGACACTGGTGGGGTTGGCGACGGATTTTTGCGTCAATTATTCCGCCGTTGATGCGGCAAAGCTGGGGTTTGATGTGACGGTGAACATGGCGCTTTGCCGCGCGATTGATTTTGACGGCTCATTGGATACGGCCAAGGATGGCATGGTGCAGGCGGGCGTGACGCTTGGCTAGCGGCCTCTGCCTGCGAACCAGACAGAGGATGCGCCCGCGGTCATAATGACCACCAGCCCGATCAGGCCAAGGCCATCCGGCCATTGGCCAAACACCAGCCATCCAATAAGCATTGCCGCCAAAAGTTGGCTGTAAATCAGAGGCGCGACAACACCGGCGGGCGTGTTGCGGTTTACCAGAACCAGCAAAAGGTTCCCCCCTGCCGAGCCCAACGCCGAAATGGTGATCAATCCCAGATACGGAAGTGTCATGTCGGGGATTGGGGCCAAAGCAAATGGCGAGAGCAGCACAGCGCCGATCAAAAGCTGGGAAAAAAGCAGGAACCGCGGGCGGAAACCTCCGGCAAGCCAGCGGGTCGCGACCAGATAGGACCCGTGGAAACAGCCCGCCAGCATGGCAAAGCCCATGCCGGTCGTCATGCCAAACCCCGGGCGCACGACAAGCAGGACGCCGGCAAAACTGACCAGCAGCAGACAGGTCCGTAAGGCGGTAATCCGTTCGCGCAACAGAAGCGCCGAGAGGAAATAGGATACGACCGGCCCCACAAAGAAACCTGCAAAGACATTGGCCAGCGGTTCGGTTTTCAACGCGGTCAGGATGCAGACGATGCCGCCCACAATCAGGGCCGCGCGTAGATATAGCCGCCAATCCGTCAGATGTGCCAGATCCGCACGCATCAGCCCGCACAGAGGGGCCAGCAACAAAGCGGCCAGCGCAAAGCGGGTCCATGCCACATAGGTCTGGGGGAAACCTGCGCCGGTTAACACCGTTGCCGCCGCATCCCCGCCCACAATCAGCGTCATCGCCAGAACGACCGCGCCAACCAGACGGGCGGAATAGGGGGTGGTTGTCATACGGGGGCCTTTTGACGCGCAGCGAGCGACGGGACTACATCAGGGTCTGGCTGGCGACATAGAAAAGCAGGATCAGCCCAAGCAAAAGCCCGCCCAAGGCCAGCATACGACGGCCCTTCTTTTGTCGTGACGCGATACGCGCGGCAATCAGCTCATCGGTCAGATCGTCAGATCTGCTGCCCGGCAAAGGTGCCAATAGCTCATCTTCGACCGGTTCTGCGGTCGATAGCGCATTCATAAAGGCATCAAAATCAAATCCGCCCCAATTTACATCGGCCAGATCGTAGGCATCCAGATTGGCCGACAGCCTGTCAATCAATGCAATCCGCGCCTCTTCATCGCGCATCGGGTAGCGGCCCGGAGGGGCGCCGCTGTTATACTCCTGCAAGCCAAATCCGCTGTCCGCAAAATAGGCTCGCACCGCTGGGTCTGCCTCTTTGAGTGCGGCGACTGTGGCCGGATCGCGGAACATCGCGACCTTTTTGCCTGCCACACCTGTGGTTGCCAGATCGCCAAATCCGTCCGGCAATCCTGTTGGCGGCATCTCCACCATGTCAAAATCGTAACGCAATGCCATGTTCACGGCCCCCTTGCCACACCAGCGCCCGCTTGATCTAACACGTAAGCGCCAGCAGGGGGAACTGAATATGGTTGATATCGCAACACGGGTCTGGAACCACAAGTGGAAGATCGATCCGATCGTGCGGTCCTTGATCGATACCGACTTTTACAAACTGCTCATGTGCCAGTCTGTTTTCCGCAATCATCCGGACACGCATGTGTCCTTTTCCCTGATCAACCGTACGAAAACCATCCGTCTGGCCGAACTGGTGGATGAGGGCGAATTGCGTGAGCAGCTTGACCATATCCGGTCCCTGCGGCTGACGCGCGGCGAAAGTACGTGGCTGCGCGGCAATACCTTTTACGGCAAACGCCAGATGTTCACCCCCGCCTTTATGGAGTGGTTCGAGAACTTGCAGTTGCCACCCTACCATCTGGAAAAGAAAGACGGGCAATACGAGCTGACTTTTGAAGGCACATGGCCTGAGGTGATGCTGTGGGAAATCCCCGCCCTAGCGGTGATCATGGAATTGCGCAGTCGCGCCGTGCTCAAGGACATGGGCAGGTTTGAATTGCAGGTGCTTTACGCACGCGCGATGACCAAGCTGTGGGAAAAAATCGGCCAGCTGCGCACGATCCCTGATCTGCGGGTTGCGGATTTCGGAACGCGGCGGCGGCATTCCTATCTGTGGCAGGACTGGTGCGTGCAGGCCATGATGGAAGGCTTGGGTGATAAATTTACGGGCACATCGAATTGCCGCATTGCGATGATGCGCGAAATCGAGGCGATCGGGACCAACGCCCATGAATTGCCGATGGTCTATGCGGCACTGGCCGCAAGCGACGATGCGCTGCGGCAATCGCCCTATGATGTGCTGGCCGATTGGCAGGAAGAACACGACGGCAATCTGCGCATCATCCTGCCCGATACTTTTGGGACCAAAGGCTTCCTCCAAGGCGCTCCTGACTGGCTGGCAGGATGGACCGGCATTCGTGTCGATAGCGGCGATCCTGCGGCGGGGGCCGAAACCGCGATTGACTGGTGGACGTCGCGGGGCGAAGACCCGCGCGACAAGCTGGTTATTTTTTCCGACGGGCTTGATGTGGAAAAGATAGTCGAACTGCATAAACAATTCGCCGGCCGCGTGCGTGTGTCCTTCGGCTGGGGCACGATGCTGACGAATGACTTCAAGGGGCTGGTCGCCGACGACGGGCTCGCGCCGTTTTCACTCGTCTGCAAAGCGGTGTCTGCCAATGGCCGACCCACCGTAAAACTGAGCGACAATCCCAACAAGGCAATGGGACCCGAGGATGAGGTCGCGCGCTACAAGCGTGTGTTCGGTGTCGGTGCGCAAAAAGCAATTGAGGTCTCGGTCTAGCAACGCACCTCGTGTCGCCTTGTTGTGCAGCAGGCAGGGCCGCGGTGTTTTCCTTGCGGGCAATGCGGGCGGTTTTGAGGTATACTAGGCAAATGCGGTTACATGTCTGGGTGCGTCATAGGCGATCTGCGCACGATTCTTGCCAGCCTGTTTCGCGAGCATGAGTTGGGCGTCGGCCTTTTCGATCATTTCATCAATGGGCATTTCTGTTGTTGTCCAAAAGGCGCCGATGCTGATGGAAACATCAAATGAGACGCTGTCGTAGGTCATAGCCTGATCCGAGATCGCGGTGCGCACCCTATCTGCAAATGATTGAACATCACATGCACCCAATTGGGGTGCGTAAATTGAAAATTCATCACCACCATGCCGCGAAAACAACGCGTCCTCGCGAATACTGTCTTTGATGCGCGCGGCTAGTATTGCCAGCGCCGCGTCACCTGCGCCATGCCCATAGCTGTCATTCACGTGTTTGAAATTGTCGACGTCGAAATATAGCAACGCGTGGCCAGCTTGAGCATCGTGACGCCGCATACCTATGGCCGCATTCAAACCGCGCCTGTTCAAAAGATTGGTGAGCGCGTCTGTTTCAGCATGAATTGTCAGTTCCTTGTTCTCTTCAACAAACCGGAGTTCGCGCCGAAACACCAAACCGATGGCAACCATGCTCAGAACATTCGCGGCCATCAGCGTGGGTGTGACGTCGGTGATCAATTGCATTGCCATCTGGTAAGGAAGCACGAAAAAAGCCACCACCGATGCCGTCAAAGCAACGCCCAACAATGCGTCATTGAGGATGGGGTTCTTTACTTTCGGGCCGATGAAACGCGTCCATCCAAGCGCAATGCCAAAAGCAAGAAACAGCCCCAGAACACCGGGCGCAACCCCTGCTCCCCCAATGATGACGCGGCAAACCAACCCGAATGATACCGCAACGACGCCGGCAACAGGGCCAACAAATACAACAGCGGAAGCAATCATTGGCGTTCGTGTGTCAAAGATCAGGCCCTCGCCCAGACTAAGCGGGTTCGTCATGCCCAGAATCACGATGACACCAAAAAGGACGCCAAATACGCTCTGTTCAAATTTTGATGCATGAAATCGGCGCAAAACCGCATTGAAAAGAAAAGCGAGGCACATCAGGGCGATTACCGGCGGTAGCAAGGCAGACAGGTTGAGCATTTATAGGCGTCCAAAATCGAATACGCGCCAGTGTTCACTATTTGTCTTAACAACCGGTAAGCCCGGCGAGGTCTATTTGGCCTAATCCTCGACCTTTCCGCGCAGGGCTTTGACTTCGGCGCGTGCTTTTTTGCCGGCCAGACGCCGCTTGACAGACCCATAAGTAGGCTTGGTGGGGATCCTGCGTTTGGGCTTCTCGCAGGCGCGTTTGATCAGTTCCGCCAGCCGGTCGCGCGCGATCTCGCGATTTCGGGCCTGGCTGCGGGTCTCTTGTACAAAGATCACAACCGCACCGTCCTTGGTCCATTTCTGCCCCGCCAGCCGCCGCAGCCGCGCCTTGACCGCCTCGGGCACATGCGGGGAACGGGCCGCCTCAAAGCGCAGCTCGACCGCCGTGGACACTTTGTTCACGTTCTGCCCGCCGGGGCCCGACGACCGCGCAAAGCTCTCGGTCAGCTCCCAATCGGCAATCTCGATCTGATCGTTGATGCGCATCATCTTGCCTTAAATACTCCTGCCGGAGGCTCCGAAGGTCGCAACTACACCTGTAGGTATAGGTTCTATACGCGGCCAACCGCATAAGAAAAAGGGCCACCCCGGCGAACGGGATGGCCCTTTCCTGAATTTCGGAGGTGGGTCGGTTAGGATCACCACCTTGGGTTCACGTCAGCCAAGGGCTGCCCTAGCTGCGGTCCTCCCAAGTTGTCCCGACACACTTCTCCAATAGCTCATGATGCACTGGATCACCTCCTTTCAAATGTTTCGCCTGAAAACAGAAAACCACAGATTTGGTATATTTCAAGTAAAAAGATACCTGATCTCGTGTTTATGCGCTGCGCAGCAGCATACGCGTTACAATGAAGCGAAATGGTACCAAAGCGAGCAGCGCGATGCTGAGCTTCACGCCCCAGTCAGCCACTGCCAATGTGACCCATAGCGGCATTTCAGGGCCGGTCAGCAGGAAGGGTGCGGCATCCTGCGCCCACATCACTTCTTCGGCGGCGGATGCGCTTAACCCGTTGAAAACGGCTGCAAATGCAATGGAAAAGAAGATCACCGTATCGACGGTTGAACCGACCAGCGTGCTGCCCAGAGGGGCCTTCCACCACGATCCGTCACGCAGGCGGTCGAACACCATAATATCAAGCAATTGCGCAATCAGGAACGCCGTCGCCGATCCGATCGCCACACGCAGCGCAACGGCGGCATATTCAAACCCGTCGCCTTGGATCATGATCCGGCTGCCGATCAGCGAACAGATGATGCCGACAACCAGACCGGAGAAGACGACCTTACGTGCCGCAGACGGCCCGTAGACGCGGTTCATCACGTCGGTGACAAGAAAGGCCAGCGGATAGGTGAACGCCCCCCATGTCAAAAGCCCGTCGAGAAGCAGAAACTGCACAAGGATGTTGGACGCCACAACGATAGTGGCCATGGCGAGAACGCCGGGAAGGATACGTGTCATGCGATAAATCCGTTTTGACAAGGTTGCGGCACTTGGCCCTCGAGCGAGGACAGGGCGAGTTAACGCTCTCTGGCTACTCCGTCAATCGGTATTCGACGATCTCGGTCCGTTGGAACATGCGAAAGTTGTCGTCGGAAATCAGCGTGATCCGCAACCCCTGCGCGTCTTGCCAGACACTGATCCCTTCAAGGTTATCATGTGTGCGCAGGCCTGTTTCGAGAATGGTTTCTTCCTTGCGCCCGTCCAGATCAAACCGCCTGATACGGCTGCGGAACCCGATGCCGGTAAAGTCGCGTTCGAGCACATAGAGCCTGCCATCGGGGCCGACATCCGCGCCGACAGGCAGGAAATGCCCCGCGCGCGTGATATCAAATGGCTGATCCCAGACACCGTCTTTGAGTTTGAAAACAGGGAAAGGCCGCGTTGCCAGCCCTGACCTTTCGGGCATGGCGTAAAGCGCCCCGTCCGGCCCAATCGCCAAGGCCTCAAGCCCCGCATTGGGTTGAAAGGCGTCAAAGTCCCGCGCCGATATGAGTTCGGATCCGGGCCGGTCAACGTCTGCAAAGGATCGCACCCCGTCCTCGCCCTCAAACGAAATATAGAGCGTGCCGTCCGGCCCGATAGCGAGCCCTTCGCTATCGTTCAAGTCATCGGCGAGCGGTGCGCGGGTTGGTCCGAGCAGACGCCGCAAGATGTCGAGTTCGATGCCGGTAATCGCGTCTCCCTCGCGTATGAATGTGCCGCGCGCGATGCTGCTACGGTCTGTCAGCGCAACAAAAGCCATGCCATCGGCAGTCACCTCAATGGCTGAAAACCCGCCAAAAAGCTGGTCGCTCACCCGCCAGTCATAGCTGCCAAGATACGTAACCTCGGCATAGGCAGGCAGGGCCCTGAGCAGGGCCAAGAGGCATAAAAAGCGGAACACTTACTGGGCGTTCAGGACCGCTTGGCACTGACCGGGCAGGTTCGCCATGGTCAGCTCTGCACGCGGTGTCGGGGGTGGCGCGTTCGGGTCCGGTGGTGGCGGGTTCAGGATGCGGTCGACCCATTCCTGTGCTTCGGTACAGCCATCGCCCGCAGGTGGTGGTGTCTGGTTCTCGCAACCCGCCGCACCCGCCGGACAATTCAGACGGACGTGGAAATGATAGTGATGGCCCCACCACGGGCGCACTTTGGACAGCCAGCTGCGATCACCGGTGGCCGAATTGCACATCGCGACCTTCGCACCGGGGAAGATAAAGATGCGCGCAGTGCGCGGGTCAGATGCCGCGGCGCGGACAATCGCCTCATGTTGGGGCGTCCAAAGGTCGTTGGTAAAGGCACCTGCATTGCGCCGCATCGAGATTGACGAAATGTTTTCACGCTCGGCCACTGTCAGGTCGAGCCGCTCGGGTGGCAACATCCAGACATCAATATCTAGACCGGTCTGGTGGCTGGCATGTCCGGTCAGCATCGGGCCGCCGCGCGGCTGGCTCATATCGCCGATATAGAGCCCCGCCCATCCGGGTTGGGTGGCGGCAAAACGGCTGAGGTCGCGGACATAATCCAGCGTTTCGGGTTGCGCCCAATTGCGGTTGCGCGATAGCCGCATCGCTTGCCATGTCGGACCCGTTTCCTCCAGCTGCTCTGCGCCGGCCTGACAGCCACGCGAATAGCCGCCAAAGGGTTGCGATGCTTGGGGCGAGCCGTTGGGTGCAGCGCCGAACAGCGTCTTGGCGATACGTGTGTCGTTGAAATTCTGGCTGGATAGGCTGACAACAGGCGGTTCTTCCGTCTGGCATGCGGCCAATCCAAGTGTAAGTACTGCTGCGATCAGGAAGCGGACCATTCTGCGCGATCTCCGTCTTTATTCACCCACCGTAGCAACAAAAGCCCGATCAGGAAAAGAAAGATTACAGGCAAGAACCCTAATTGATTGCTACCGGTCATGATCGTGAACAAAGTGATCAGTGCAGGGGCAAGAAAAGCAGTGGCTTTGCCGGTCAGCGCAAACAGGCCGAAGGCCTCGGCAGGGCGGTCGGGATGGGTGTGGCGGACCATCATCGACCGTGATGAGGCATAGACCGCGCCGCCTGCGCCACCGATGCAGACACCGCAAATATAGAAGATGATGTCAGGGATACCGGAACCCGCTGCGAAGGGGATGCTGAAAATGGCCTCGCGGGACATGCCCACAATGACGACAGAGACGAGGATCAGCACCCAGACCGCAACGCGAATGACAGGCTTGGGGCCGTACCGCGCATCCGCCAGACCGGAAAGCCATGTGGTGATCGCGGCGGCAATCGCAGCGATAATCCCGAACACGCCAATCTGGATCGTCTGCCAATCCAGCACCAGGGCCGCGTAGACGCCGCCAAAGGCGTAAAGCGCATTCAGGGCGTCACGGTAAAACATGGAGCCCAGAAGAAAGTTCAGCAGGCTCTTGCGGTGGAACACCGACCGCAGCGTTTCCATCAACTCGCCCCAAACCGCGCCCAGTTTCGTGGATTTCCGTTCAGCCTTGGGATCGTCGCGCACGAACATAAAGAAGGGGATGATAAAGATGACGTACCAGATTGCGATGAACGGCCCGACAAACCGTGTGCCCTCGCGCGCCTCTGGGTCCAACCCGAACAGCGGGGCATTGCCCAACAGGGTGACACCCTGATCGTTCTCGGCAAAGAGCAGCAGCATGATAAAGAGCGATGTCACACCCCCCCAATAGCCAAAGGCAGCACCCGAGCCGGAAATCCGCCCGACTTCTTTGTCATTGCCCAGCGATGGCAGGATGGCGTTGACAAAGTTCAATGCGCTCTCGGCGGCAAAGAAGCCCACATAGAACATCACGAGCACAAGGACGAGCGACGATCCGTCCGGTGTCAGCCCCCACAACATGAAGGTGGTGACAACATAAATGACCGAGAAGAACGCGATCCACGGCATCTTGCGGCCCGAGTTATCGGCGAATGCGCCCAGAAACGGCGCAGTAAATGCAATCAGTAGCCCTGCAACGGTTTGGCCCGCCGACCAGACCCATTGCGCCTGCGCGTCGGCCGCGCTCTCGGACATGCCGGTGCTGAAGAAATACTCGGTCGCGACAACGGCGAAATACGGGCCAAAGATGAAGGTCAGGCCGAGCGTATAAAAAGGCTGCGATGCCCAATCAAAGGCCATCCAGCCCCAGATGCGTTTCTTTGCGACTGCCATATTCTTGTTCCTGCTCTTCCCTGACGGGATAAGACACAGATAAGCCTATGGCTGGCAAGAAATCTTTAGTGCGACGTGCCGTCGTCCGCGGGTGGCCAGGGGCGGGTGTTATCCGCATCAATCCAGGCCTGGACCCAAGCAGGCTTGTCTGGCGAGGGTTGATCCAGGCCAACGGCCGCAAAAACGCGGGCCGGGTCAATGATGCCGTTCTTGTCTGTCACCGCCGACCGGAACAGGGCTTGCACAGCACATTCGTCGCCGATCCATATCGTTTGCTCGATATAGAAAAAGCGGTCGCTCCAACCGACCGCCTTGCTGACGATACGGAACTTGACGAATGGCCTGATCCGCCTGCGATAACGGATCGAGGCCCCCGCGATTGTCAGGCCCCATCCATTCTGCCGCAGGGCGCGCAGCAAGCCCACGCGTTGGGCCAGCCCTGTCCGGCCAAGATCAAGAATGGTCAGAATACGCCCATTGTTCATTTCAAGGTAGTAATCAATGTCCTGCGGCCAGCAGCGGTGATGCGACACATGGCTGTCCAAAGGGTGCAGCGGGGGCATCTTCTTGGCTTTGAGAGCCTCTTTGATCACGCGGATAATCGGGTACATGGGCGGTATCCTTTCTGGCTCTCGGGGAATGCGCCCACCTGACGTGAACGTCAACTTTAACCTCGCGGCACCCCTTGGGCTTGTCGTGGCGCGCGCAAGCCCTTAGATCGTGGCAAAGAGTTCAAAAAGGCCGCTTACATGCTGACAATAATCCAAGCCCTTCTGCTGATCATTGGTGTGATCCGGTTCTTTGTTATTGCGCATTTCATCATGAGCTGGCTGATCCGGTTCGAGGTCTTGAACATCCGCCAAGAATTTGTGGGTCAGGTCTGGTACGGGTTGGAGCGTGTTCTGGAGCCGATCTATAGCCGCGTACGCCGGTTTATGCCGGATCTGGGCGGGATTGACCTGTCACCGATCGTTGTGCTGGTCGGCCTTGAAATCCTGCGAATCTTCTTGATCAACAACATGTTGGCATTCGCCTAGTCTGGTTTTTGCCGATCGGGGGTTTAATTTCCCGCAAAGAGTTGCGCTGGGGCAGAAATTGCTCAAAACTGTGTGCATTGGGGCAACGTGGCGCACCGCAATGCCGCCGCACAACGGGAAAGAGCGACATGGGTTTTCTTAATCTGAGCAAAAAAGGTATCGCAATCGCGCTTTCGGCGCAGATTGTTCTTGCCACGCAGGCTGTGACAATGGCGCAGGCCGAAATGCTTGGCACAGATGCAGCGATCAGCAAGTACACCGCTTTGGCGAACCGCAACGCGCTGATGGACGAAATACAGCGCGATGAGATCCGCGCCGAGATTGAAGCGCTTGGCGTTGATCCTGCCGAGGCCGAGGCCCGTTTGGCTGCGCTGTCCGACGCTGAGATCGCCACGATGCTGACGCAGATGGAGAATGACAGTGCCGGCGCCGATATCGTGGGCACTATTTTCACTATTTTTGTGATCCTGCTGGTCACTGATCTGCTGTGCTTTACACGCTTCTTCAACTTTACCCGGTGCGTCCGCTAGGCGCATTTGTGAAACGCTTTGCCTGCTTGCTGGCCCTGTGCTGGCTGGCGGCCTGCGCGCCGCCCTTTGATCCGGATGAGCGCCTGTCCTTTGACGCCCCGACGCGGGCGCAAATTGAAGGCGTGCCACTGATCCAGCAAGCAGATTTCTTTTGCGGGCCTACCTCGATTGCGATGGTCATGCAGTGGGCAGGGGCCGAGATTACGCAAGAAGAGGTCGCCGCCCTTGCCTTCAGCCCCGGTGCGGGCGGTACCTATCTGGCGGACATGATCGGCAGCAGCCGCAGGTTGGGCCAGCTTGCCGTCGAGATTGATAACTTTGATCAACTTTTGACCGAAGTAACCGCAGGCCATCCGGTGATTGTGTTTCAGAACCTCGGATTCAGCGTGGTGCCTGTGTGGCACTATGGCGTCGTGACGGGCTATGATTTTGCGCGTGATGAGGTTTATCTGAATTCCGGCCAACAGGACCAGATGGTCATGCCCTTTGCCGTCTTCGAGCGCACTTGGCGGCGCGGCGATTACTGGGGGCTGGTGGTGCTGCCGCCCGATCAACTGCCCGCGAGCGCCGGCGAGGCCGAGGTTCTCTCTGCCGCTGCTGCACTTGAGCGGGTCGCGCAGTATGAGGCAGCCGAAACGCTCTATGAAACGGGGGCTGCGAACTGGCCCGACAACTGGCTGTGGCAATTCGGTCTGGGCAATGCCCGCTATGCGCAGGGCGATTTGCGGGGTGCGCGACAGGCGCTGCGCCGTGCCCGCAGTATTGATCCCACGATTCCCGAAGTGCGCGCCAACCTCGCCTTTGTCGAAAGCGAAATCGGGGGTTAATTCCCCTCATGCGCCCTTGTCGTAACCCATCGGAAATCCTGCATGGCGTAAATGTGCTGCTTGCAGTCGCGCACGGCCTTTCAGTACCAAGGCACAAATGGTCTATATTCGGGCAACGCACCTTGGAGGTTCCTGATGTCAGATCCCATTACCTTTACGCTTGATGGCCAGACCGTGACCGCGCAACCGGGTGAAACGATTTGGGAAGTCGCCAATGGGCGCGGCCTTGTGATCCCGCATTTGTGCCACAAACCCGCACCCGGCTACCGGTCTGACGGAAACTGCCGCGCCTGCATGGTTGCAATCGACGGCGAGCGGACATTGGCCGCCAGCTGTATCCGTGAACCGTCCGAAGGCATGGTCGTGACCACGGACCAACCGCGCGAAACGCAGGCCCGCCGCATGGTGATGGAGCTGCTCGTTGCCGATCAACCGGCCCAAGACGTCGCCCACGATAAATCCGCACATCTGTGGGATATGGCCGCCAAACAGGACGTGAGCGAAAGCCGGTTTCCCAAGGCCGACCCCGATCATATCCCGCTGCTTGATGATAGCCACGTGGCGATGTCAGTGAACCTTGATGCCTGCATCCAATGCGGCCTTTGCGTGCGTGCCTGCCGCGAAGTGCAGGTGAACGACGTGATCGGCATGGCAGGGCGCGGCGGCAACGCCTATCCGGTATTTGATATGGCCGATCCCATGGGTGCGTCATCTTGTGTGGCTTGCGGCGAATGTGTGCAGGCCTGCCCGACGGGGGCATTGTTGCCTGCGACAGTGACCGACGAAAACCAGATGGGCGATACGAAAGACTTTGACCGCGAAATCGAAAGCGTGTGTCCGTTCTGCGGTGTCGGCTGCCAGATCAGCCTCAAGATCAAGGATGACAAGGTCAAATTCGTCGAAGGGATCAACGGCCCCGCCAATGAGGGGCGGTTGTGTGTGAAGGGCCGTTTCGGGTTCGATTACATCCACCACAATCACCGTCTGACAAAACCCCTGATCCGCCGCGATGATGCACCTGCCAAGGGCCTGAACGTGGACCCTGGCAACTGGCAAACCCATTTCCGCGAAGCAACATGGGACGAGGCGCTTGACGTGGCCGCCAATGGCTTGCGCGAGATTGGCGGTACAGGTGTTGCCGGGTTCGGGTCGGCCAAATGCACCAACGAAGAGGCCTATCTGTTCCAGAAACTGATCCGGCAAGGGTTCGGTCACAACAACGTCGACCACTGCACGCGGCTATGCCATGCATCCTCTGTCGCGGCGTTGATGGAGAACGTGGGTTCCGGTGCTGTGACTGCGACCTTCAACGAGATCGAAAATGCGGATGTAGCCATCGTCATCGGGGCCAACCCGATTGAGAACCACCCGGTTGCGGCGACCTATTTCAAGCAATTCACCAAGCGCGGCGGCAAGTTGATTGTGATGGACCCCCGCGGTCAGGCGCTCAAGCGGTTTGCATCGCATATGCTGCAATTCCGGCCCGGTGCGGATGTGTCGATGCTGAACGCGATCATGCATGTGATTGTCGAGGAAGAGCTTTACGACCGCCAGTATATCGAAGCCTACACCGAAAACTGGGAAGCCGAGAAAGCGCATCTGGCCGATTTCACGCCTGAAAAGATGGCCAAGATTTGCGGGATCGAGGCGGAGGTTCTGCGCGATGTGGCCCGCACCTTTGCAGGGGCCAAAGCGGGCATGATCTTCTGGGGCATGGGCGTGTCGCAACACATCCACGGGACCGACAATGCGCGCTGTCTTATCAGTCTCGCGCTGATGACGGGCCAGGTGGGGCGGCCGGGCGCCGGTCTTCACCCGCTGCGTGGGCAGAACAACGTGCAAGGTGCCTCTGATGCGGGCCTGATCCCGATGTTCCTGCCTGATTATCAGCCGGTGGGCGACGATGGTGTGCGTTCTGCCTTTCAGGAAATCTGGCAGGAAGGCACAATTGATCCCAACAAGGGGCTGACCGTCACGGAAATTCTTGATGCGGTCCATGCAGGTGACATCCACGGCATGTATATCTTGGGGGAAAACCCCGCCATGTCCGACCCTGATGTGGAACATGCCCGCGACGCTCTGGCGAAACTGAAACACCTTGTCGTGCAGGACATCTTTATTACGGAAACCGCCAACTATGCCGATGTGATTCTGCCTGCTGCCGCCTTTGCGGAAAAATCAGGCACGGTCACGAATACCAACCGCCAAGTGCAAATGGGCCGCCCTGCCGTGCCGCCCCCCGGTGAGGCACGCGAGGATTGGTGGATCACCACCGAACTTGCCAAGCGCCTCGGCCTGAACTGGACCTACACCCACCCGCGTGAGGTCTTTGGCGAAATGGCGCTGTCGATGAAATCGCTGTCCAACATCACATGGGACCGGCTAGAGGCGCAGAATGCCGTGACCTATCCGTCGCTATCGCCGACCGATCCCGGCCAGCCGATTGTTTTTGGCGATGGCTTCCCCCGTGCCAACGGGCGCGCGCGCTTTACCCCCGCTAGCGTGATTGCGCCGGATGAAGCACCCGATGCAGAATATCCGATGATCATGACCACGGGTCGCCAGTTGGAACATTGGCATACCGGGTCCATGACGCGGCGATCACGTGTTCTGGACGCGGTTGAACCGGAGGCGAACTGCTCACTGCACCCATCGACTATGCGCAAGTTGGGTGTTGAGCCGGGCGGAATGGTGACGGTATCGAGCCGCCGTGGCAGCATCACGATCATGGCCCGCGAAGATCGCGCCGTCGCCCCTGATATGGTTTTTGTTCCGTTCGCCTATGTCGAAGCGGCGGCCAATGTGTTGACCAATCCGGCAGTTGACCCCTTTGGCAAAATTCCTGAATTCAAATTCTCGGCCGTGCGGGTCGAAAAGGCCGAAACCGCCGTTCCGGCCGAGTAGGAAACTGCGTATCTAACGCGGGTTTAGGGGGCGCTATTGAATAGCACCCCCGCAACAGCCTAGCCTTTGGTTGAGTGCAGGGCCGTTTTTGCGGCTGCTGCAAGACTAACCAAAGGAGACGCGCGATGCGCAGATTGACCCTGATTGCGGCCCTCTCGGGGCTTGCCCTGCCGGCTTTTGCTGATGATGCAGCCCTCTTGATCGGCGTCGACCGCTATCAGGAGTTCGGCAGGGTAGGCGATGCAACGGACATTCTGGATGCCTCGGATGAATTGCGGGATGCCGGCTATCAGGTCGCCACGCTTTCGAACGGGTCCGCAAGCGATATGAAGCGGTTGGCGGAAACACTGGCTGATGATGCGCTGGGCGCTGATCGTCTGGTTGTCGCGCTCTCGGGGCGTTTTGCCACGGATGGCACACGGACATGGTTCTTGGCGCAGGATGCCCAGACACCCACACCATTTGGCCTAGATAACGCGATATCGGTCGACACTGTTCTTGATGTCCTCGCACGCACGCCCGGTCAGGCGGTGCTTGTGCTGGGGTACGATCAGGACGGGTTCGGCAGTTTCGGGCGATATCTGCGCGAAGGCGTAGGCACTCTTGATGTGCCGCAAGGGGTGACTGTGGTTTATGGTGAGCCTGACAGGGTGACCGGAGTCTTGACCGATGCGGTTGCAGTATCGGGCGGTGATGTCATGGCCTATGTGCGCGATAACCGGCGTTTGAACACGCTGGGCTTCCAGCCGCAGAGCCTTGTCATGCAGTTGCCAGATGCGGTTCCGGCGCCAAACCTGCCGCAAATTGAGCCTAGCCTGACCGCGTGGACAAACGCACAAAATGCAAACACCGCCGATAGCTACCGTGATTTCATCTTCGAATATCCCCGGAGCCCTTACGCTGACGAGGCGCGCCGCCGTCTGGACCAGATCGAAAATGATCCGGTCAGGCTTGCGCAGATTGACGAAAACGCGCTGAACCTGACCCGCAACGAGCGGCGCGCGATCCAGCGCAATCTGACATTGCTGGAGTTCGATACGCGGGGTGTGGATGGTATCTTTGGGCCCGGAACACGTGGCGCGATCCGCAACTGGCAACAAAACAACGGGTTTGCGCAAACCTCTTATCTGACCTCCGAGCAGATCAATCGCATTGATGCACAGGCCAGCCGGCGCGCCGCTGAAATCGCAGCCGAGGAAGAGCGGGCACGTGAACAAGCCCTGTCACTGGATCGCGACTATTGGGAAGAAACCGGTGCGCGTGGCACACCTGCTGGCTACCGGGCCTATCTGGAGCGGTATCCCGACGGTATTTTCGCGGCAGAGGCGCGCAACAGGCTCGCTGCGCTGGATGAGGCCAGCAATGAGGCAACGAATGATGCAGCGCGGGCGCGTGAAGATGCGCTGAACATCAACCCTGTCCTGCGCCGCTTGATCGAGAGCCGACTGCAGCAATTGGGGTTCAACCCGGGTCAGATCGATGGGCGGTTTGACAGCGATACGCGCCGCGCGATCGGGCGCTATCAGGCGCAGGGAAATCTGACATCGACGGGGTATCTGGATCAGGCAACACTGGCGCGTCTGCTGGCTGATACTTTCGGTCGCTAGCCGCAATCCCTCTCTGATGCATAAAAAGGGGCGCCCCGCTTGCCGTGGGGCGCCCTTTTTCAAGTCCGGTATGCGTTAGTCTGCGCGCACGTATTTTTCGGCAACAAGCCTGACAAAGCCCTGACTGCCATCAAACAGGCGGACACCGATAATGTAGGTGCCTTCCTGCAAGCGCACGGCAATCATGCTGTCCAGCCCGTCGCCGTAGTCGTCGTTCAACCCGACCTGACGGCCCAGATCATCATAGAGCACCAACCAAGGGTCGCTGTTGCCGTTCGCGATGGCTTCGACCACCAAAAGTCCTGCGCCTTCGAAATCAAAGCTGAACCATGTGACATCTTCGGTTGCCTGCACGTCCTGACGGGTACGCGAGGTCAGGACGCCCAGATCGGTGACAGGGACACTGCCGTCCAGCGGCGGGGCAGCCTCGCCACGGGCGTAGAGCGCCTGCAAGGCTTCGTCTGCGTCATAGGGATTGATGGACAGGGTGATTGGCGCGCTGTCATCGCTGAGTGCTGTCACGCCAAGGCAATAGGTGCCAGCGGCCAAAGTGTCTGTGACATCAAGGCGGGAGTTCAAACCGTCGTAGTCGTCGTTTTCGTCAATATATGTCTCGCCCGGAGCATAGAGGGTAATGACGGGATCGGCAGTTTCATTTTCCGCTGTGATCGTGATCGGCGTTTGTCCATCAAGTTCAAAGCTCCAGAACGGGACGTCTGCAGCCGAGGCCGAGACGCTTTCGCCCAGCGTCCCGAACGGCACGGCAGTGTCGCAGCTGCCCGTTTGGGTGTTCGCAGGCGCGCTGATGCCGTCTGTCAGGGGTTCCTGTTCCTGACGGCCAATGCGGACGAATGCGGTCATCGGGCCGCCATCATAGCTGCGCACAGACATACAGTAAGTCCCTGCATCAAGCGAGGTTTCCGCACGCGAGGCGGCGTTGCCGCCAGAATCATCGTCGGACAGAATGATGCCACCGCTGCTGTCGAGCAGGTCAATGATCGGATCACCCGAGCCACGCCCTGCGGCCTCAACCCGGATGTCCGTCGGAGCAGAGAGGGTAAAGAGGGACACGTATTCATTGCCGCCAAGAACCAGCGCCATCTGTTCCTGATATGTCGCCGCTGTGGTGATGTCCGAGTTGGCTTCTGCGCCGCCAATCCACTGACCGTTGTTACCAAAACCGCCGCAGATGTCTTGGGCCAATGCCGGTGTTGCGGTGCCCAGCATAAGCGCTGCGATGGCAGATATTTTAGGTGTGGGGCGGGTCATGGAATAAAATCCTTTGTCTTCAAGAAAATCGGAGTGCCACAAAGTAGCGTGACGAAACTCAGTATGCCTAGCGAATATTACAGGTTTACCAAGGCGCGATTGTGATTTTTATCGGGTTTCTTGCAGATATTCTGCTGAGACCGACCTGCCGGAAAAGAAAAAGGGCCGCGCCAGCGGCACGACCCTTTTCCCTGATACTGCTGTCGCAGGTTTAGCCCTGACGGGCTTTGAACCGGCGTTGCGTCTTGTTGATAACATAGACGCGGCCCTTACGGCGCACGACGCGGCAATCGCGGTGGCGCTGCTTGAGCGAGCGGAGGGAGTTACGTACCTTCATGGGGTCGTTTCCTGTCTGTCGCGGCGCGCGGACTGCGCCTTGGGTTGCAAAAACGGACCTAGGGCCCGATGAATTCATGGTGGACGATACTGGGATCGAACCAGTGACCCCTTCGATGTCAACGAAGTGCTCTACCGCTGAGCTAATCATCCATGCCTTCTGCGTTTTACGACACGTCCTATAACGAAATAGGACGCGGGCAATCCGCGTCAGTCGTGCGGTCTATAAAAGGAGTCGACAAAGGGATCAAGGGCTTTTGGTATTTTCCCGAAATGCGCTATCTGTTTCATCGAAGGGACGAAAATATTGCTCAAAACGGCCTACACACTGACCCGACCAAGGGTGCGCACCACAAGCGTTGTCTTTGCGTCGCCCCACAGCGGGCGCGATTATCCTGATGCGTTCTTGCGCCGGTCGGTCCTGAATGCAAGCGAGATCCGGTCGTCCGAGGACGCCTTTGTCGATCAGCTTTTCGCCGCTGTGCCAGACCACGGCGCACCGCTGTTGACCGCGACAGCGCCGCGCGCCTTTCTTGATCTGAACCGCGGGGTGGATGAACTTGATCAGGCCCTGATCGAAGGGGTGCGCCGCAATGCGCATAACCCCCGCATCGCCAGCGGGCTTGGTGTTATCCCGCGTGTTGTGGCCAATGGACGCCAGATTTATCGTGGCAAGCTCACGCTGGCCGAGGCGCATCTGCGCATTGCGCAGTACTGGCGTCCCTACCATGATCAGTTGCAAACCTTGCTGGATGAAAGCAACAACGCCTACGGCGAGGCGATTTTGATTGATTGCCATTCCATGCCCCATGAAGCGCTTGAAAACGTCGGGCCGCCGGGGAGTGCGCGTCCTGATGTGGTTCTGGGGGATCGATTCGGATCCACCGCCGCCGCCTCGGTTATGGAACAGGTCGAGGCTGCCTTCGCCAGCGCCGGTCTGCGCGTCGCGCGGAATATGCCTTTTGCGGGGGCCTTTATTACGCAACACTATGGCCGTCCGTCACGGCAACAACATGCCATTCAGGTCGAAATCGACCGCGCGCTTTACATGAACGAACGTACATTGGAACTGAACGCAGACTTCGCGGCCTTTCAGGCGCTCTTGTCTGGTGTGTGTGCCGAGATTGCGGATATCGGACGTCCGGCTGATTTGCGGGTGGCTGCTGAGTGATGTTGGAACTGCGCCCAAATTGCGAATGGTGTGACAAAGACCTGCTGCCCGATGCGGAAGAGGCACGCATTTGCAGCTATGAGTGCACCTATTGCGCGTCTTGCGTAAGCGATGTGTTTCAGAACGTTTGCCCGACATGCGGAGGGGGATTTGTGCCGCGCCCGATTCGACCCAAAGGGGCACATCGCGCAGGGCTGACATTGGGGCTGGGGCATCAACCTGCCAGCACCAAATGCGTGCGCTCGCGCTGGAGTGCTGAGGAGGTTGCGGCGCAGGTGGCGCGTTTGAAGGATATTCCGCCCGCTGATCGCTGGTGCACACTGTGCCGCCCTGTAAGGTGGATTGAAATCCACCTTACCCTTAACGCAGCGCGCGTCCTTTGATGATGGCATCCTTGCCGAACTTCTCTCGGATTTTGTCAGCGGCTTTTTCGGCATCGGCCCGTTTTTGCGCACCGGGGTCCAGCAAATCACCCTCGCGGTCGGCATCGGCGGCCGGGCTGATCTCGGACAGGCCTACCCCCAGCAGACGAAACGGCCCGCGCGCGCCGACCTGATCGAACAAGCCGCGCGCCGTGCGATAGATGGTATCGGCAATCTGGGTCGGATGGCGCAGGCTTTGGCGTTTCGAGATCAGCTTGAAATCCGAGGTTTTCAGCTTCAACGTCACCACCCGCCCTGCTTTATCCTGCGCTTTGGCGCGTGCGCTGACCTTTTCGGCCATGCGCCACAGATGCCCGTCCAGAATATCCACATTGCCGGTGTTTTCGTTGAACGTCGTCTCGTTCGACAGCGTTTTCACGGGGCTATGGGGCGAAATCCTGCGCCCGTCCTCGCCGCGGGCCAGACTGTAAAGCCGCTCGCCCATGCCGCCAAAGCGGTCATGCAGATCCCGCCTGTCCCAGCGCAGAAGATCGTCAAAGGTGCGAATCCCCGCACCTTCGAGGCTGGCTTGCGCGGCCGGGCCGATGCCCCAGATCAGGCGCACGGATTTGGGTCGCAGAAATGCGGTGGTTTCTGCCTTGCCGATAATCGAAAAGCCGCGCGGTTTGTCGAGGTCCGAGGCAACCTTGGCGAGGAATTTATTGTGCGACAGCCCGATTGATCCCGTCAGCCCCAATTCGTCCTTCATCCGTTTGACCAGACGCGCCAGCATGACCGCCGGGGGGGCGTGGTGCAGGCGTTCGGTACCTGTAAGGTCCATGAATGCTTCATCCAGTGACAAGGGCTCAACCACCGGTGTCAGTTCATCCATCATCGCGCGGATGGCGCGCGAGGCCTCGGTGTAGGCGGGAAAATTGGGGCGGACGACGACAGCCTCGGGGCAAAGCTTGAGCGCCTGAAACATCGGCATCGCAGATTTGACGCCCTTGATCCGCGCGACATAGCAGGCGGTCGACACCACCCCGCGCCGCCCGCCGCCGATGATGACAGGTTTGTCGGCCAATGCGGGATTGTCGCGCTTCTCGACCGAGGCATAGAACGCATCGCAATCCATATGCGCAATTGTAAGGTCAAACAGTTCCGGGTGCCGCGTCACCCTTGGACTGCGGCATTGCGGACAACGGGACTCATTGTCGAATGTGGTCAGGCAATCGCGACAAAGTGCTGGCATGACGGCAGTGTAGAAGGGGCAGGATTTGGACACAACGGCTCTGCATCACTGATCCAAATGTGCTGCTGCCGCCGGCATGGCGTCGCGAAAATATCACGGTACACCGGGCGGCAGGCCGAGCTGATATTTCCCATTGCGTTACGCGCCGAACTGTCTATGAGTTTCCAATAGGAAACACACCGACCGGGAGAGTCCGGTTTGGTCTGGCGCCGAAGGAGCAACCGCCCCGGTCACTCTCAGGCAAATGGACCGGTTGGGGTGCAACACGCCGAAGAGAGACCTTGAATGGTCCGCCGAAGGAGCAAGCCTGATCGGGCGAATCTCTCAGGTACAGCAGACGGCGGGGGCAGATGGTAAGGGAGTTTACCATGCCTAGAGTTGCTGTATTGGGCGCCGGAATTACCGGTGTCACCACTGCTTATACACTTCACACACGCGGTTATGACGTCACCGTTTTTGATCGCCAGCGCTACGCGGCGATGGAAACCAGCTTTGCCAATGGCGGGCAACTCAGCGCGTCGAATGCCGAAGTCTGGAACCAATGGTCCACGGTTCTGAAGGGCATCAAATGGATGCTGCAACAGGATGCACCGTTGTCGGTGAACCCCAGCCCCAGCTGGCATAAGATCAGCTGGATGGCGGCGTTTCTGGCCAACATCCCGAACTATAAAGGCAACACTGTCGCGACCGCACGTATGGCGGTGACGGCGCGCGCAGGTCTGGCGGAAATGGCTGATCATGCAGGGGTTGATTTTGATTTTACGCCGGCAGGGATCTTGCATTTCTACAAAACCGAGAAAGACTTTGCCCATGCGCGCAAAGTCACGGAATTGTTGGCCCAAGGCGGGTTGCAGCGGCGCGAGTTGAGCGCCGAAGAGACGCTCGCCAAAGAACCGACATTGCGCGGCGATATTCTGGGCGGGTTCTGGACCGAGAGCGACAGCACAGGTGATATCCACAAATTCACCGTCGGTCTGGCCGCGTGGCTGCGCCAGCAAGGAGTGCAGTTTGAAATGGGCCATGCCGTCGAAGATGTTGCCGCGGATGCGGACGGCGTGACGGTGCGGGCACGGACCGAGCAGCGTTTTGATGGCGTAGTGGTGTCTGCCGGTGTCGCATCGCGCGGTTTTGCCAAGAAGCTGGGCGACCGTGTGAACGTCTATCCGGTGAAAGGCTATTCCATCACGGTCAATCTGCCGGATGCGCAATCACAGGCGGCAGCGCCAACAGTTTCGCTGCTGGATGACAAGGCCAAAATCGTAACGTCGCGCTTGGGACGTGACCGGTTCCGCATTGCGGGGACCGCAGAGTTTAACGGCGAAAACCGTGATATTCGTGCGGATCGTGTAAAACCGCTGGTGCAGTGGTGCGAGGCGCATTTCCCTGATGTCAGCACCGAAAACGTCGTACCTTGGGCTGGCCTGCGCCCGATGATGCCCAATATGATGCCGCGCGTTGGTGCGGGGCGTCATCCTCGTGTCTTCTATAATACGGGGCACGGTCACCTTGGCTGGACGCTTTCGGCGGCGACGGCCGATCTCGTTGCAACTGCGGTACAGTCGCGGGTTTTCGCACCGAAATCGTACGGTATGCAACAGCATACATTGAAATCGGCATAACAGCTACTTATCTATCCCTCATAATTATGAGGGATAGATATATGCCTATTGAGAACCTGTTTTCAGAGTTTCTGGGCCAGAATGTGCTTTGGCTTTTGCTGGCGGTGTTCATCATCGTCTGTATCACGACCGGTGTCCGCATCGTGCCGCAATCTGAGAAGTTCGTGGTTGAACGTCTCGGCAGGCTGCGTTCGGTTTTGGGGCCGGGCATCAACTTTATTGTCCCGTTTCTGGATCGTGTGCGTCACAAGGTATCCATCCTTGAGCGCCAGTTGCCGTCGATGAACCAGGATGCGATCACATCGGACAACGTGCTGGTACAGGTCGAAACATCGGTTTTTTACCGTATCATCGAGCCTGAAAAGACCGTCTACCGGATCCGTGATGTTGATGGGGCAATCTCGACCACTGTTGCCGGTATCGTCCGGTCGGAAATCGGCCGCATGGAACTGGATCAGGTGCAGGCCAACCGTTCGAGCCTGATTGAAGCCGTGCGTACCCAAGTGGCTCAGCAGGTAGACGACTGGGGCATCGAAGTGACCCGCGCCGAGATTCTGGACGTGAATCTGGATCAGGCAACGCGTGAAGCGATGCTGCAACAGCTGAACGCGGAACGCGCGCGGCGTGCGCAGGTGACCGAAGCCGAAGGTAAAAAGCGCGCGGTTGAACTGCAATCGGACGCGGAACTTTATGCCGCCGAGCAGGACGCGAAAGCGCGCCGTATTTTGGCAGATGCAGAGGCCTATGCAACACAGGTGGTTGCGGTGGCGATTGCAGAAAATGGCTTGGAGGCGGCGCAGTATCAGGTTGCCCTCAAGCAGGTTGAAGCCTTGCAAAAGCTGGGTGACGGCACAGGCAGTCAGACTGTGATCCTGCCTGCTAACGCGCTAGATGCCTTTGCCAATGCATTCCAGATGCTGAAAGGACGTGGATGATGCCGCTTTGGACAGAATGGTGGGTTTGGATGTCGGGGGCTCTGATCCTCGCGACACTCGAAGTATTGATCCCGGGCTACATATTTCTGGGGTTCGCGATTGGCGCGGCCATGATGGGGCTACTGATCCTTTTCGGGATTTCGGCGTCAGGCTTTGCACTCACGCTGGTGATCTTTTCGGTCCTGTCGCTGATTTCCTATCTGGTGATGCGCAAATATTTCGCGCTGAAGACCGGACAGGTCAAAATCTGGGAAACCGACGTCAACGACTGATCTTTCGCTTCAGACCTTCAGATCTGAAAACCCTCGACCCTGGTGGCCGGGGGTTTTTGTTTATGATGATGCCAGTTCCGCCAGAATGCTTTGTGCTGCGGCCTTGGGGTTCGCGGCCTGCCAGATCGGGCGGCCCACAACCACATGGTCAGCCCCGTTTGCAATCGCTTGCGCTGGCGTCATGACCCGTTTTTGATCCCCAAGTGCTGCACCTGCGGGCCGCACGCCGGGTGTGACGATCAGCTTGCCTTGTGCTTCGGGCAGGGCGCGGATCAGTGCCGCCTCTTGCGGCGAGGCAATGACCCCGTCCGCCCCGTTCGCAAGTGCGATGCCCGCGCGTTCCTGCACCAGATCGGCCACCGCGCCTGCCTTGACGCAGGATGCATCCAGATCGGCACGGTCCAGTGATGTCAGAATGGTTACGGCCAGAATTTTCATGTTTGACCCGCCAGCACCTTCGCGCGCCGCACGCACAACATGCGGATCACCATGCACGGTCAGAAAATCCAGATCAAACTGCGCCACGCCGCGGACAGCAGCCTCGACAGTGGCGCCAATATCAAAGAATTTCATATCCAAGAAGATGCGTTTGCCGTGTTCCTGCTTGAGCTCATTGGCAAGCGCCAAGCCACCACCGGTCAACATCCCAAGCCCGATTTTGTAGAAATTCACGCTGTCGCCCAGCGTGTTGGCCAGTTCCAGCCCTTCAAGGACGTTTGGCACGTCCATTGCTACGATCAAACGGTCATCGGACATTTGCAAACTCCTTGATTTGTTTTGAGCGGTCTAGCGACTGGTCGGGCGCGGTGCAACTGATGCGGTGCCGATAGGATTGATGTTGATCAACCTGCGAATGCTTTCACCCTCTAATGATGTGTCTGTCGGGCGCGTTTGCGTATTTGACGCCATGGACTTGCACGACCGGTGCGGGCATCCCATCTACAGAAGGAGGCCCAATCAGGGATGTGCCGCGCAGTCGGGCATCCGTAAATACGGGCGCTTAACAAAGGAGAGACCCATGAACTTAGAAAAGTTCACCGAGCGGTCGCGCGGCTTTATTCAGGCCGCCCAGACGATCGCAATGCGCGAGGATCATCAGAAACTCGCCCCCGAGCACCTGCTCAAAGCTTTGCTTGATGATGAAGAAGGGTTGGCCACCAACCTGATTTCACATGCAGGTGGTGATGCGCCTGCTGTTGTCGGCGCGGTTGAGGCAGCGCTTGCAAAAATCCCAAAGGTTTCCGGCGATACGGGCCAGGTGTATCTGGATAACACGACCGCCAAAGTCGTGGATGAGGCTGAAAAGCTGGCCAAGAAAGCTGGCGATAGCTTTGTGCCGGTTGAACGCTTGCTGACGGCACTTGCCGTTGTGAAATCCAAGGCCAAAGACGCTTTGGATGCCGGTGGCGTATCCGCCATGAAATTGAATGCGGCGATAAACGACATCCGCAAAGGCCGGACTGCCGATAGTGCGAACGCCGAAGACAGTTTTGACGCGCTCAAGAAATATGCGCGTGATCTGACCGAGGCCGCCGAGCAGGGCAAGATCGACCCTATCATCGGTCGTGACGAAGAGATTCGCCGCGCGATGCAGGTTTTGTCACGCCGGACCAAGAACAACCCTGTACTGATCGGCGAACCCGGTGTCGGCAAGACCGCCATCGCCGAGGGGCTAGCCCTGCGGATCATCAGCGGCGACGTGCCCGAAAGCCTGCGCAACAAACGTCTTATGGCGCTGGATATGGGCGCGCTGATTGCAGGTGCAAAGTATCGTGGTGAGTTTGAGGAACGCCTGAAGGCCGTTTTGAAAGAGATCGAAGCCGCCGCCGGCGAAATCATCCTGTTCATCGACGAAATGCACACGCTTGTCGGTGCTGGCGCCTCTGAGGGGTCGATGGACGCGGCCAATCTGATCAAACCTGCCCTGGCACGCGGCGAACTGCACTGCGTGGGTGCCACGACACTGAACGAATACCGCAAGTATGTGGAAAAGGACGCGGCATTGGCCCGGCGGTTCCAGCCCTTGATGGTGGAAGAGCCGACTGTGTCGGACACGGTCAGTATCCTGCGCGGCATCAAAGAGAAGTATGAGTTGCACCATGGTGTGCGTATCAGTGATGCGGCGCTCGTTGCTGCGGCGACGCTGTCGCACCGCTACATCACGGACCGCTTTTTGCCGGACAAAGCCATCGACCTGATGGACGAGGCGGCAAGCCGTCTGCGGATGGAAGTGGATAGCAAGCCCGAAGAGCTTGATGCGCTGGATCGCCAGATTTTGCAGTTGCAGATCGAATCCGAGGCATTGAAGAAAGAGGACGACAAGGCCTCCAAGGATCGTCTCGAAAAGCTCGAGAAGGAACTGGCAGATCTGCAAGATCGCGCGTCCGAGATGACGGCGAAATGGCAGGCCGAGCGCGATAAGCTGGAAAGCACACGCAATGCCAAGGAAAAACTGGACCGTGCGCGTGCCGAACTGGATATCGCCAAGCGCGAAGGCAACCTGCAACGGGCAGGTGAGCTTTCCTATGGTGTGATCCCCGAGCTTGAGCGTCTGGTGAAAAAGGTCGAAGATGCTGAAGGCGATGACCTGATGGTCGAAGAGGCCGTGCGGCCTGAGCAGATCGCAGAAGTGGTCGAGCGTTGGACAGGTATTCCAACCTCGAAGATGCTGGAAGGCGAACGGGACAAGCTCTTGCGCATGGAAGAAGAGCTGGGCAGGCGTGTGATTGGTCAGAAAACCGCAGTCCGTTCGGTCGCCAATGCGGTGCGCCGTGCCCGTGCCGGTCTGAACGACGAGAACCGTCCGCTTGGATCGTTCCTGTTCCTCGGGCCAACAGGCGTTGGTAAGACCGAGTTGACCAAGGCTGTGGCCGAGTATCTCTTTGATGACGACAGCGCGATGGTGCGCATTGATATGTCCGAGTTCATGGAAAAACACGCTGTGTCGCGTCTGATCGGCGCGCCTCCGGGCTATGTCGGTTATGACGAGGGTGGTGTGCTGACCGAGGCCGTACGCCGTCGCCCATATCAGGTGGTCCTGTTCGACGAGGTCGAAAAGGCGCATCCCGATGTGTTTAACGTGCTGTTGCAGGTGCTGGATGACGGTGTGCTGACCGATGGTCAGGGTCGGACGGTGGACTTCAAGCAGACGCTGATCATCCTGACCTCCAATCTCGGGGCGCAGGCGCTGAGCCAGCTGCCAGATGGTGCCGATGCCAGCGATGCCAAGCGTGATGTGATGGACGCGGTGCGTGGTCACTTCCGCCCTGAATTCCTGAACCGTCTGGACGAGACTGTCATCTTTGACCGTCTGGCGCGCGAAGACATGGCAGGCATCGTGACAATCCAGCTTGGATTGCTCGAACGGCGGCTGGCAGGGCGCAACATCCACCTTGATCTGGATGATGCCGCACTGAAATGGCTGGCCGATGAAGGCTATGATCCGGTGTTCGGTGCGCGTCCTCTGAAAAGGGTGATCCAGCGCGCGCTACAAGACCAACTGGCAGAGATGATCCTGGCCGGTGATGTTCTGGACGGCGATACGATCAACATCAGCGCCGGTGCTGACGGGCTTTTGGTGGGTGATCGTGTGGCGGGAACCAACCGACCACGGCCGAATGATGCAGTCGTGCATTAAGTCATTGATCGGGGCGCCTTCGGGCGCCCCTTTTTTCGTCATGGGTCAATGGACATCGCGAACCCTTGTAGGTCAGCAAAGCTGCCCTATAATGGAATCATGACTGTAAACGCGCCAGACTCCACCCATTCGCTTCTTGATGACGTGCAGGGCATGTCGCTCGGTATCTTTCTTGCTGCGCTTGGTTTGAACATATTGACGACGGTTGGTCTGATTACCGGACAGACAGCCGGGATTGCGGTCATTATCTCTTACCTCAGCGGCTATTCATTCGGTGTCGTGTTCTTTGCGGTAAACTTGCCATTCTACGTGCTCGCCTGGAGACGCCTTGGCGCGATTTTCACCATCAAGTCGCTGGTCTCGGTGACGCTTTTGTCAGTCCTGACCGAGATCATCCCGCTTGGCATGGTATTCTCTTATATTGACCCGCTTTTGGGTGCGCTGACATTTGGTGCTTTGGTTGGCGTCGCCCTTTTGGTCCTCTTCCGGCATAATGGATCGCTCGGCGGTTTGGGCGTTGTTGCGCTATTGATTCAGGATACGACGGGGTTCCGTGCCGGATATGTCCAGCTTATCTTTGACGCCTTCATTTTCGGGCTGGCGTTCTTTTTCTTCGATCCGGTGCTGGTGTTCTATTCGCTGGTGGGCGCTGTGGTGCTCAACCTGATTATTGCGATCAATCACCGGCGCGACCGTTACGTCGCGCGCTGACAAAAAAGCCCCGGCGATGTGCCGGGGCTTTGGTTTGACGCTGTGGTCAAGTGCTTACATGGACGGCAAGATAACCGCGTCGATCACGTGGATCACGCCGTTTGATGCTTCGATGTCGGCTGTCACGACGTTTGCGCCGTCAACCATCACGCCACCTTCGGTCATGATTGTGACGTCTGCACCGTTTACGGTTGTCGCCATCATGTTGTTGCTCAGGTCTGTGGACATCACTTTGCCTGGGACAACGTGGTAGGTCAGGATCGCGGCCAGTGCTTCTGGATCTGCAAGCAGACCTTCAACTGTGCCCTCAGGCAGCGCTGCGAAAGCTTCGTCTGTTGGTGCGAAGACTGTGAACGGGCCTTCGCCCTTCAGTGTCTCGACCAGACCAGCGGCCTCAACAGCGGCGACCAGTGTTGTGAAGCTGCCTGCGTCAATTGCAGTGTCCACGATGTCTTTTGAGTGGCCTGCCGCAAAGGCAGATGTGGACGTCAAAGCAGCGGTTGCTGTCAGTGCGATAAATGTTCTGCGTAGCATTTGTACTCTCCTAGTTTCAAAGTCATGCCTTGTCGTTGGCATTGCTCTTTTTACGAAGGCAGATCACCTTGGATCATCGGGGAATTATGCCGATGCAGCTTGACGAAAACCGCAATTCACCTAAGCCGCGACAATTTGCTGTTTCCAGTCACAGGTGCGTGAAACTTTGTGATTGATCCGGCATATTTTCGGAACATTTCAACGATCTGGCGGCAACGTGAGACATCTTTCAAACGTTATCCCCTATATACTGTCGGGAATTGAAAAGAACGGAGATCCAAGATGGCATATCGCTGGACCAATACTTTGACCAAGGCTGACGTCACACCAAAGTCGGCTTATCTGAACCGGCGCCAGATACTAGCGGGGACAATCGGCCTTGGTGCGATTGGCCTTGCGGGCCGTGCAGCGGCACAGGGCAATCTGGAGCCCAACACGCTGGAAGAGATCACCAGCTACAACAACTTCTACGAATTCGGCACCGGCAAGAACGATCCGGCCCAGAACGCGCATCAAATGGTGACATCGCCTTGGTCGATCAAAGTGGACGGCATGGTCGATAATCCCGGTGACTATGCGCTGGATGATTTGCTTGCCGGTCTGTCGGTCGAGGATCGCCTGTACCGTTTCCGCTGTGTCGAGGCGTGGTCGATGGTCGTGCCGTGGAACGGAATCGAGCTTGCTGATATCCTTGATAGGGTCGGGGTTCAGTCGCGCGCAAAATATGTCGCGTTTGAAACGGTCGTGCAGCCGGAAAATATGATCGGCGTCCAACGCCGCGTTCTGGACTTCCCTTATGTCGAAGGTCTGCGCCTAGATGAGGCGATGCACCCGCTGACGATTATGGCGACCGGGATATATGATGAGCCGCTTTATAACCAATCAGGCGCGCCGATCCGGTTGGTCGTGCCATGGAAGTACGGGTTCAAGTCGATCAAATCCATTGTGCGCATCACGCTGACAGATCGCGAACCACCCACCAGCTGGAACAAGGCCAATGCGCGCGAATACGGGTTCTATAGTAATGTGAACCCCAATGTGGATCACCCGCGTTGGAGTCAGGCAACCGAGCGGCGTATCGGTGGCGGGCTCTTCTCTGCCCGTCAGGACACGCTCATGTTCAACGGCTATCCCGAAGTTGCGCCGCTTTATGCCGGTCAGGATCTGAGTGTGGATATCTAGAGTGATGATCGTCCAGCCCATCAACGGTGTTTTGCGCCGGTTGCCCGCCGGTACAATTTACATTGTCAGCGCGCTTTATGCCTGTTGGGAGTTTTGGCGCGCCCTGAATCAGCTCGGTCCCTATCTGGTCGAGCCGATCAACGTGCTGGAACGGACCTACGGTGAAATCGCCTTGATCCTGATGGTGGCGGGACTGACCGTAACGCCGCTGCGCAAATGGACCGGTCTGAACCTGCTCAAGTTCCGGCGCGCGATTGGTGTCAGTGCATTCTTCTTCGTGCTTGCCCACTTCCTCGTTTTTGCGATTCTTGATGTACAAAGCCTTGGCCGCGTCTGGGAAGAAGTGGTGAAGCGCCCCTATGTCACCGTCGGGATGGCGTCTTTTGTGATGTTGCTACCGCTCGCGCTGACATCGAATAATCTGTCCTTGCGCAAAATGGGGGCCGCGTCCTGGCGCAAGCTGCATAAGCTGACCTATCCCGCCGCGATTCTGGGTGCCGTACATTATCTTTGGCTCGCCAAAGGCTTCCAGATCGCGCCGCTGATCTATTTGACCGTGGTACTGGGGCTTGTCGGGGCAAGACATGTGTCCTTGGAACGCAAGCGTCAGCCAGTCTCGGGGTAAATGACCTGATATTGCGACATTGATTACTGACCCGGCAGCGAAACTGCCGGGTCTTTGTGTGGTGAGGAGGTGAATCGCAATGAATCACTCCATAACCATCGCCGCGATAGCCTTAAGAAAGTGTGAATCGAAGCGATTCAGCGTGGTTTGATTGTATGAGTCTGTATGAAATCGAAGGGCTCTAGTAGGCGGCTTTGTGGATAACCCCAAATCTGGTATGTTCTGTTTCTATTCTGCCTAAGAATATTGCGGCGAAAGGGTGTGTGGGCGCATTTAAATGACCACAAGTCACTAAAAACAAAGGAATAAACAGAGATGTCATAAAAAATGTACTTTTCTCG
>NZ_LJAL01000002.1 GCF_001419985.1 Loktanella sp. 5RATIMAR09
AAATCGGGTCGAAGTTCTGGATCATCGAATTCTTCAAGGTGTCGAATATGTTCCTCGAAGCCTAGCATTCTTCCCAAAATCGCGCACTGATGCTGTGGGATGCCTAGTTCATTGTAGGCTGTGCCGAGCCAAGTGAAAGCTCCGCGACTTCTTCCAAATCCCAGTAGCGGTCTGCTTTGGCTTCGACATCCTCGATTGCGTCCTCCCAACTACCCGCAAACACAGGAGTTACAGAGCTCAGCGCTAGAAACAGCCCCACAGAAACAATCCTAAACACTTTGGATGATAACATTTTATGTGACCGAGCACTTTTCTTTATAGTTGTCTTAGTATTCGTGTGAAGATTAGGTGGCCTTGTTACTACTGCGTAACGTCCCAACCCCTGACCAGTTCGAAGGTATGGACGTCGGTACCCAAATTGATCGTAAGAAGTATGTCCTGAGTGCTTTCAGCGCTTAATCTTGGCACCTCAATCCTCAAAACGCCACCATACTCCATGCCTCGGTTCATTGTGGTGGGCTTGAGATAAGTTTCCTGCAGTTGCCCCAAAGTTCGCTCAGAGTTCGAAGAGATAGAGTTTATCTGCGCATTGGTGTTGGCTGTCACAGCGGCAGTCGCCAATGTAGAAGCGGCGGGGTTGTATGTCGTGCCGGAGTAGGTTCCGTAGGTTCCGCCATAGTTGTAGGTTCCTGTTGTGGTTTGTGGCTGTGAGGCGCTGTAAGCATTTGCAGCCCCGCCGATGGCCGTGGCTATAAGGGCGATGTTTCGGGAGCGCACTTCTGCAGCTTTGAGTTCTTCATAAGTGAATATCTTTGCGGCAACTCCATCAACCTGCGCAGCAATCGAACTAGTGGATAGGATAAACGGTGAACTTCTTGAGTTCCGTGCGACTAAAAAGACCTCAATTTGTGTCGAATTTGGCTCTGCGGTCGTGATGGAGCTCAGCGATACGGTCGTGTTAGACTTTCTGGATACGTTGATACCTCTTCCATCGAACAGGGTCTGCTCAATTGCAGGGCTATCCACAACTCGGACAGAGGTTGGTCCCTCACATGCCATTAGTCCAAATGTTAGTGTAGATATGATTGCAATTGCCTTGAGCTTTTTAATGCTCAAATCGTACTTAATCATCGCCTGTTCCTTATGAAGATTTATCGTTCCCAAAGCTGAATAGGTTTCAACGAGGGGTTGAAGCAGCATTCAGTTATCAGAGTCCATCATGAAGAAACTTTGACAAATTTGAGGCCTTAAAAAGTCTTCGAAGCTTTCAAGCCAACTTTGATATTTTAAAATCAGCGTTGCGCTCCAATTCACGAATTGTTTCGGCCTTCTGCCCAGGAATGGGCGCCAACACACTGGCACACTTTCAATCCACAACACACAAAATGTGGCCTATGCAACACACATTCTCTATGGTTGGTGTAGTCGTTTTCACTGTAAGTATATGATAAAATTGTAAATTTTGTGTTGCTGAGCGAGGTTTGGGCTTCCCCGACCGCACCAGTCTTTGTCCTGATTTGTGACCGGACATCCCCCATCAGTATCCCGTCTGCCCTATGCGTCACGTCTTGGCCCGTTCGGGTCGTTCGAGAATAAGGCGATCTTGTTGCCAGTTGGGTCACGCAGGTAGCCAACGTAAAACTGCGGACCATAGGACGCGCGAAAACCCGGTTGACCATCGTCCATTCCACCGGCGGCTAGGGCTGCTGCGTGCAGGGCGCGGACCTGTGCCTGACTGCGTGCCTCGAATGCGACCATTGTCCCATTCCCCGAAGTGGCAGGTTGCCCGTTGAAGGGCGCTTTGACATAGAAGTCCGGGAAAGCAACAGACTGCTCCGGTTGATTGGGCAAGATGTAACTCAAGTCACCGTGGAATTTTTCCAGCGCGTAACCAAGGCTTGGCAAAAATGCAGAGTAAAACTGTTCTGCGCGCGTGATGTCGTCGGCACCGACGGTGACATAGGCTATCATGCTGTGCTCCTTTTCTGTCGGATAGTGATACGGCGCTTTCCAGTGCGCTTGCTGCCCCCTCCGGTTTTCGGCAGTCTTTTATGGCGAACCGGCACTCATATTGGGTTGGCTTCTAGCCATGCTCCGCTTTCAATTCCGTCCAGCGTCCAACTGCCGACCCGCCAGCGCACCAGCCGCAGTGTCGGAAAGCCGATATGCGCTGTCATCCGCCGTACCTGTCTGTTCCGCCCCTCGCTGATGGTCACCTCGATCCATGTATCCGGCACGGATTTGCGAACCCGCACTGGCGGATCTCGGTCCCACAAAGCGGGCGGATCAATCAGGCGGACCTTCGCGGGGCGCGTGGGGCCGTCTTTGAGCGTGACGCTTTCGCGCAGCGGGGCGATGTCCTTGTCAGTTGGCGCGCCTTCGACCTGGACCAGATAGGTCTTGCTCATCTTGTTTTTGGGGTCCGCGATCCGGGCCTGCAATTTCCCGTCGTCAGTTAATACCAAGAGCCCCTCGCTATCGCGGTCAAGCCGCCCCGCAGGATATACCCCGGGTACGTCCACAAACGAAGAAAGCGTGGGCCGCGGCGTCGGGCTCTTGGCGTCAGTGAACTGCGACAGCACGCCAAAAGGTTTATTCAAGAGGATCACACAAGCCATAGGCCTGACTACCGTGCGGAAGGCTTGGTCGTCTATGCTCTTGTGCGTTACTGTTTGTGTTTGCCTGTCCCGCGCCCTGATCCGGGGCGCAAAGGCCCCGAACAGAGCGGCGGTATACTGATGTACTCTGGTAACACATTATAAATGAATAACTTTTTGTTTTACTTGAACGCAAACGCAGCTAGGTTGTGAACACAGATCAGTTAGAAAGCGCGCAGATGCCCCCAATCGCCGACCACCCCTTGCGCTATGCTATGGCGAATGAATTGCACGCCCGCCCGTTTCCCGCGGTCGGCGCCCCCAGCCGTGCGGCATTTCTTGCCATCAAACCGGCCAGCAATGCCGCGGGCCGTGATCGCGGGGCGGACCGTGCCCACCTGATAGACCTGCTTGACCGTTTTGGGGCGCAGCATCCCCAGCCCGACGCGACCCACTATTTCGGAAAAATCGGGCGCCACCACTTGAAGTGGGAAAGCCATACCGAGTTTGTCACCTATACAATTTTTGGTGAAGGTGTCGCCGACCAGCCTTTCGATGCCGCTACCTTTTCGATCTTTCCCCAAGACTGGCTCGAGTCCGCTCCCGGTGTACGCGTCACCTCTGCGCTGATCCGCATCGAGGTGGCGGACGGAGATGTCGGGATCATTGAGAAAGCACGCGAATGGTTTGTTCCCGAAAGTCTCGCTATCAGTCGGGTCATCGAGAATGATCTGGTCGTCGCGGGCGATTTCCGTATTGATCATGCCGGACATACGCGGTTTGCCGTTTTCGCGCGGCCGGATGTCGGCAATCGTCGTGTGGGCCGTGTTGTCCAGCGGTTGTGTGAGATTGAGACCTATAAATCCATGTCCATGCTGGGCCTGAGCCGTGCGCGTGAACTCGGCCCGCGGATGGCGGCCTTCGATGAAAAGCTGACAGGGCTTCTGGAAGACATGCGCGGATCAGACGGCGATCCTGCCAAGGTTCTGCAGTCCTTGCTCGAAGTGTCCGCCGAGATTGAGAATACGATCGCGCAAACCTCGTTTCGTTTTGGCGCCACGGTGGCCTACGAGAAGATCGTGAACCAACGGATCGAAGTCCTGCGCGAAGCCCGATTTGAGGGACGGCAGACCTTCAGCGAATTCATGATGCGCCGGTTCGACCCTGCAATGCGCACCGTCAATTCGACCAAGGAAAGGCTGAATGCGATGTCCGATCGCGCCCTGCGTGCCGGTGATCTTTTGCGGACACGGGTGGATGTGGAACGCTCGGCACAAAATCAGGAATTGCTGACCAGCATGGATAAACGTGCCGATCTGCAACTGCGCCTGCAACGCACGGTCGAAGGGCTTTCGGTTGTGGCAATCAGCTATTACGCCGTCAATCTTGTGCTTTATGTGATTGCCCCGATCAGCGAACCTCTGGGCATGAGCAAAGTGCTGATGGCCGCGCTTGCGACACCGGTCGTCTTGCTCTTGGTCTGGCTGATGGTCAATCGAATCCGCAAGCATATGGAATAATCCGCCGCACTTGTAAGCAACGGAAACCATGGTAGGTTTCGCCAGAGCAAGTGGGGGAGAGCCATGCGTATCGTCTTGGGATTGGTAACCATCATCGGCGCAGGGGCCGCTTTCGCCGACACGCTGCCCGCACCGTTGACCGATGCGGATTTCGCCCCCGTGCGTGACGTCGAAGCCCGTTTGGGACAGCTTTTGTTCTACGATCCTATCCTGTCCGGCAACCGCAACGTCTCTTGCGGGACCTGCCACCATCCGGCTTTCGGCACAGGCGATGGCCTGTCACTGGGTCTCGGTGACGGGGGCATCGGACTGGGGCCGAAACGTGTAGCCGACCCCGATAATATGCCCGAACAGCGTATACCGCGAAATGCGCCGGCACTCTTCAACCTAGGCGCAAATGAATTCACGGTGCTTTTCCACGATGGCCGGATCGAGGTCGATCCTGATCGCCCCGGCGGGCTGCGCACGCCGCTGGATGCGGATATGGTCACCGGTTTTGCCTCGCTCCTTTCGGCGCAAACCATGTTTCCGGTGCTCAGCCCCGATGAAATGGCGGGCCACTATAGCGAAAATGAAATCTCCCAAGCAGTACGGCGCGGCGTGATCACGGGGCAGGGCGGTGCATGGGACCTGATCTCGCAGCGCGTGCGCGACATCCCCGCCTATGCTGACAGCTTTATCGCCACCTACGACCATATCGACACGCCTGATCAGATCACCTTTGCCGATATCTCGAACGCCATCGCGGCCTTCATGGAATTCGAGTGGCGCTCTGATAACGCACCCTTCGACGCGGTTCTGCGCCGCGAGGCAGCACTGCCCGAACCCGCCGCCACCGGTATGCGCCTGTTTTACGGTGACGCGGGCTGCGCGAGCTGTCACAGCGGTCCGTTCCTGACGGATCATGAATTTCACGCAATGGCTGCCCCCCAGATTGGCCCCGGCAAGGCCGCGCGCTTTGAAAGCCACGCCCGCGACGAAGGGCGTTTCCGCGTCACCGGCGATCCCGCCGATCTTTATGCATTTCGCACGCCGTCATTGCGCAATGTGGCGTTGACAGGCCCTTACGGGCACGCGGGCGCGCACCGCGATTTGCGCAGCTTCATTGAAGCACATATTGATCCGGTTGCGGGGTTGGAAACCTATGATCTGACCAATGCTGTCCTGCCCGCACTTCCCGTCGATGACACGCGCGGCCTGGCGGATAGTCAAGTCATTGCACAGGCCGTCACTTATACGCCCCGCCAGATCACAGATGCACAGATCACGTCCTTGGTCGCGTTTCTTGACGCGCTGACTGACCCTGCGGCGATTGATGGTAAACTGGGCATCCCCGACACCGTGCCAAGCGGGTTGCCCATAGACACCCCCTGACATTTATTATCGGCCCCTAAATATCCCCGCCGGAGGCATCTTTCCGCGCGTTAGCGCATCAACCGCAGCCGTTGATTTGCATCGGCCTGATGGCTGGTTTCCTGTCCATCAGGCCAAATCACCGTTACATTGGCATTCTCTGCCGCACCTAAACCGAAATGCAGCGGCGCAGCTTTGCCACCGCCGTGCCCGCCGCCAATGGTCAGTTGCTGGCTTTGCCGGATTCCATCCGCGTGCACCACGACGGTTGCACCCACAGCATTCACATTCCCGCCGGACTGGGTCAGCGCAATCTCCAGCCAATTGCCGGTGTCCGGTGTGACATTGCGATAAAGCTCCATTGGCGCACGCCGGTTGACAACCACCAGATCAAGACGCCCGTCACCGTCAAAATCGGCCAATGCTGCGCCGCGCGCACGTTCTTTGGTTGCGACACCCGCACTAGCCGCGGTTTCGCGGAAGGTGCCATCGGCGTTTTGCATCAACAGGTTATTGGGGTCCCGGATCGCCAGTCCCGGCATCTGGTCGACGTTGCCTTTCGCGATGAACAAATCCGCGCGCCCGTCATTGTCCACATCCGCAAATTCGGCATGCCAGCCGGTAGAGGGGCGGCCGTCATCGCCGGTATGGGGGCGCTGGGCATAGGTGCCGATCGTGAAAGGGGCTGCGGCGTAGGTGCCGTCCTCTTGGGCCAATTGCATCAATTGGTCGCCCATGGATGTCAGCATGACCTCATCGCGCCCGTCACCTGTCAGATCACGGCTCGCGATGCCCATCCCCCAAAGCGAGACGTTCTTCCAGCCGTCATCCTGGCCTAGAAAACGCTGCTCGGTAATGTCCCACATCTGCTCATACCCTTCACGGACATAGTAGTGCCTGTCATTCGACAGCCGCAGGGTCGGGCGGCCGCGGGCGTCATTGGCCGCCAGAATAGACAAGGGGCAGAAACCGGGAGTGAGCAGGGTGCTTTGATAGCCGGACGTGCCGGGCCGCAGGATCACATTGTCATCACATGCGCCGAACGGCCCGTCGGGATCTGTGCGGTCTACATAGTTGCCCACGGCCATGACCGGTTTGCCGTCATCCTCCCACCAGGCGGTAAAAGCGGTGGACCACGCATCATCTTCGGGCAGGTCATCGCTGGCGGTAAAGCGGCAATCAGCCTCTCCCATCAGCAACTGGTTCTGACCGACGCGCAAGACAAACAGATCGATTGCGCCATCGGCGTCCACATCCAGAGGATAGGCGCCTGTAACGCCCGTCATTGTCGGTACGTCATGCGAAAGAAAGGTAAAGTCGCCTTGGTTGACCAGCATTTGCGCGGGGTTTGCACCACCCGCCGCAAAGATATCCGGCAAGGCATCACCGTTACAGTCAAATACCGCAACGCCACCGCCGACGAAATGTTCCCACTCTCCGCCGTAGATATGTTCCGGCAACCCCGCCGAGCGATCCTCGAAAAGGGGGTCCGCCGCCACCGGTGTGGCCGCGAGAAGCAGCGCAAGGAGCCGCATCATCCGCGTGCCTCTCCCAAAGCTGCGGCCGTAACCGCCTCAAGCGCCAGCGCCGTGGCGCCGCGCGCCCAGATCATGCCGCCCCATGCGTGAACCTCGACCTTGCACGGCGTGCGCCCGTCGCTCAGGGTGAGTTTTTGCATCTCCGCCAACACCTCTTTGGAGTAAAGATAGTCATATTGCATCCGCTCGCCCGACAGAATGATCAGGCCGGGATCAAAAAGCTGGATCACGTTGGAAAGCCCTAGCGACAGATAGCGCCCTGCGCGGCGAAAGATCGTGCGCGCGGCCTCGTTGCCGGATTTGGCCTGTGCAAAAAGCGCATCAAGCATCACATAGGGGCTTTGCGGAGTGCGCGGGTTGCGATCCAGTGCTGTTGCCGCCTCGCGCGCCAATGCATAATCCGCAAGGTAGGCCTCAAGACACCCGCGCTGCCCGCAGCGGCACAGTGCCCCGTCAAGTTGCACCTTGGTGTGCCCCAGTTCCAACCCCATGCCGCGCGCGCCACGGAAAAGCCGGTTGTCGAGAACAAGGCCCATACCCACGCCATTCTCGATCGTGACAACAACGAAATCGGCAATCCTGCGACCCGCCCCGAACCATAGCTCTGCAAGGCTGAGCACATTTGTGTCGTTATCCACGTAAACCGGCACGCCAAACCGCGCCAGGAACGCACTGCGCATGTCAACATCGGTTTCAAGCAGGATGGGTGACCATGTCACGGTGCCGGTATCGTGGTCTACAATTCCGGGGATACCCATACCAACCGCTGATATTTCCGGCAGGGTCATATTCGCACCCTTCAGAATGCGGTCAATAAGGACATCAACCTCTTCCAGAACCGTATCAAGTGACTTGCGCCCGGGCGAAGAGGGCAGCGTCGTATCCGCAACAGGCCGGCCCGCGAAATCCGAGAGCACGGCAGAGTGCGTTTCATCCGACAGTTTTATGCCAATGACATAGCGCGCTTCTGGCACGACCTCGAGCGCAACAGGCGGGCGGCCGCGTCCACTTTCGCGGGGCAGGCCCTCAACTTCGCGCAAAAGCCCCGCGCAGATCAGGTCAGCGGTCAATGTTGTGGCGGATCCGGCACTGATATTGAGTGCACGGGTGACATCAGCGCGAGCAGCGCGACCAGTTGCACGGACATGCTCGAACACCTGTTGACGTAAGGGCTTGGCGTCTGGCGAACCAGTGGACAACAATGGACCACAGCCGTTCGGATCCCCTGATTCGTCATTTTGGCCATCCATTGTGTCGTACATAGTTTAATCTCTGAATTAATGTGCCCGCTGCGCATCCTGAAATTCGCCTCATTTTCCAGAGTGCCCAAAATATTTGCACGTTCAAAGCATTATTTTCACATTTCGTGTCAATTTTTATTTTGACAACTGAATTTAATAAGTCATGCTGGCGGACGTAGGGTCAAATGACCTACGCCCCAATGCATGGGGCACACTATGGGAGGAAAACATGCATAAATCCGTTATCGCGGCAGCAATTGTGGCTGCCGGTTTCAGCACGTCTGCATTTGCTGACGCCCACGGCATCACTGTCGGCGTGAGCTGGTCAGACTTTCAGGAAGAGCGCTGGAAAACAGACGAAGCCGCTATGCTTGGCGCGCTTGAAGCCGCTGGCGCAAGCTATCTGTCTGCTGATGCACAGTCATCCGCAACAAAGCAACTTGCCGATGTTGAAAGCCTGATCACGCAAGGCGTTGACGCCCTGATCATCCTTGCACAGGACGGCGCGTCCATTGGGCCGGCACTTGATGCTGCCGAAGCTGCCGGCATTCCTGTCATCGGGTACGACCGTCTGATCGAAGACCCGCGCGCATTCTATCTGACATTTGACAACGTCGAAGTCGGCCGGATGCAGGCGCGTGCCGTGTTCGATCTGGCGCCTGAAGGCAACTATGTCATGATCAAGGGCTCGCCAACCGACCCGAACTCTGACTTCCTGCGTGGCGGTCAGCAAGAGGTGCTGCAGGCGGCCATCGACAGCGGTGCGATCACCATCGTTGGCGAGGCTTACACCGACGGCTGGCAGCCTGCGAACGCGCAGCGCAACATGGAGCAGATCCTGACACAGACCAACAACGAAGTTGATGCAGTTGTATCTTCCAACGACGGCATGGCCGGCGGTGTTGTTGCGGCGCTGGCGTCGCAGGGTATGGACGGCATTCCTGTGTCCGGTCAGGATGGCGACCACGCTGCGCTGAACCGTGTCGCATTGGGTACACAGACCGTATCTGTCTGGAAAGACAGCCGCGCGCTGGGCCGTAATGCAGGCGAAATCGCTGTTGCACTGGCCAATGGCACAGCTTTGGCTGACATTGAGGGTTCCGCCACATTCACATCACCCGGTGGTGTTGAAGTGAACTCCATGCTGCTGGCTCCACTGCCGATCACACAGGACAACCTGAATGTCGTTCTGGAAGCTGGCTGGATTGAAAAAGACGTGCTTTGTCAGGGTGTCTCGGGCGTCGCCGCTTGCGAGTAAACTGACGCGAACCACGCAGGCCCCATCCGCATCTGTGGGTGGGGCCTTCTTACAAGACAACCCTGCCACGGGTTGAAAGGGGAGGGAACCAATGTCTGGCGGACTTGGTAAGCTAATCAAAACATTGCAAATTGACACGCGGCTTCTGGGCATGATCGGCGCCTTCGTGATCATTGCCTTGGTGTTTCACGTCGCAACCGGGGGTACGTTTCTGACCCCGCGTAACCTGTTTACGCTGACATTGCAGACCGCGTCTGTCGCTGTCATGGCCACCGGGATGGTGTTTGTCATTGTGACCCGCAACATTGACCTGTCTATCGGATCTCTGCTGGGGATTGTGGGCATGGTCATGGGCGTCATTCAGGTGCAGATACTGCCTGATATCGTTGGTTTCGGCAGCCCCTCAATCTGGATCATCACCGTCATTGCAGGCCTTTTGCTTGGCGCGGCGATTGGCGCCTTCCAAGGCTGGTTGATCGGTTACCTTCTGATCCCGTCCTTTATCGTCACATTGGGTGGCCTGCTGATCTGGCGCGGTGGCGCATGGTGGGTGTCCAAGGGGACAACGATTTCGCCGCTTGATCCGAATTTCATCATGCTTGGCGGTGCGACCGGGACGATTGGTGTGACCGCAAGCTGGGCACTGGCACTCGTCGGTTCTGCGCTGACCGTGCTGTTCTTGATCAACACGCGCCGCAAGCACATCAGCCACGGGTTTGCTGTCAAACCGATGTGGGCCGAGTATGCGCTGGGCGCGATCCTTGTCGGTGCGATTTGCGGGGTCACCGCGATCATGAACGCCTATATGGTCCCGACCCGTATTCTGGAGCGTCGTTTTGCTGCCGAAGGGCTGGAAATGCCCGAAGGCTATACCGAAGCTTATGGTTTCCCAATTTCGGTTCTGATCGTTCTGGCCGTCGCTATCGGCATGACAATCATCGCCAAGAAAACCCGCTTTGGGCGTTATATCTTTGCGATGGGTGGCAACCCCGACGCGGCAGAGCTGTCAGGGATCAACACCCGTTTGCTCACGGTCAAGGTCTTTGCCCTGATGGGCGCGCTGACAGCCATTGCAGCCGTCATCGCCTCGGCCCGACTTGGATCTGCCGGGTCATCCTTGGGTGAACTTGACGAATTGCGCGTCATCGCAGCCGCCGTCATCGGGGGCACGGCCTTGGCCGGTGGCGTTGGCACGATTTATGGCGCCATCCTTGGTGCGTTGATCATGCAGGCACTCGTGTCCGGGATGGGCATGGTCGGCGTTGATTCGCCGCTGCAAAACATGATCGTGGGTGGCGTTCTGATCGTCGCTGTCTGGATCGACATTATCTACCGCCGCAAGACAGGAGACGCATAATGAGCACCCCACTTTTGGAAATGCGCAATATCTCGATCCATTTTGGCGGGATCAAAGCAGTTGATAATGTGTCGATCGACGTGATGCCGGGCGAAGTTGTGGGCCTTCTGGGGCACAACGGGGCCGGTAAATCGACGCTGATTAAAATTCTCTCAGGTGCATACAAGAAGGACGCCGGCGAGATTTTTGTTGATGGCAAGAAAGTTGAAATCAACAGCCCGATTGATGCGCGTACGCATAATATCGAGACGATCTATCAGACACTTGCTTTGTCCGATAACCTTGATGCGGCCTCGAACCTGTTCTTGGGCCGTGAGATCACAACCAAGTTCGGTTTGCTGGATGATACCGCTATGGAGGCGGAATCGCGCAAGATCATGGCGCGCCTGAACCCCAATTTCCAACGCTTCTCCGAACCTGTCCGCTCGCTTTCGGGTGGTCAGCGCCAGTCGGTGGCGATTGCGCGCGCGGTCTACTTCAATGCCCGTATCCTGATCATGGATGAACCGACGGCTGCGCTTGGTGTGCACGAAACGGCGATGGTTGCGGACCTGATCAAAGAGCTGAAGGCGCAAGGCCTTGGCATCTTCCTGATCAGCCACGACACCCGTGAAATGATGGAACTTTGCGACCGGGTTTCGGTGATGAAGAACGGCCAGTTGATCGGCACAGAGCGGGTCGAGGACGTGACCGAGGATGATATCCTGTCGATGATCATTATGGGTAAGAACCCCAAACAGGCCGCGTAATGTATATCGGTCTTGATCTGGGAACCTCGGGTCTCAAGGCTGTTTTGATCAATGAAAGTCAGGCGGTTGTCGCAGAAGCGACAGCGCCCCTGACTGCGGCACGTCCGCAGACGGGTTGGTCAGAGCAGGATCCTGCGGCATGGCTGGAGGCAGCCGATGCGGTTATGCACGCCTTGGCGAAACATGTTTCATTGGCGCAGGTCCGCGGCATTGGTCTTTCGGGGCAAATGCATGGGGCGACCTTGCTTGACAGCGATGACGCGGTGCTGCGCCCGTGCATTTTGTGGAACGACACGCGGTCGGCAGAGGAGGCTGCCGCGTTGGATGCCGACCCAAGGTTCCGTACGCTGACGGGCAATATTGTCTTTCCGGGTTTCACCGCACCCAAACTTGTCTGGGTGGCCAAACACGAGCCGGACATTTTTGCAAAAACCGCCCGTGTGCTCTTGCCCAAGGACTATCTGCGCCTTTGGCTGACGGGCGAGGCTGTGGCGGAGATGTCGGATGCCGCAGGCACAAGCTGGTTGGATGTCGGCAAGCGCGACTGGTCGGATGACCTCTTGGCCGCGAGCGGCATGTCGCGCGCGCAGATGCCGCGCCTGGTTGAAGGCTCAGAGGTGTCGGGGCAGTTGCGTGATAGGCTGGCCGACCGCTGGGGTCTGCCCAAAGGTGTCATTGTGGCAGGTGGCGGCGGTGATAATGCTGCGAGTGCCGTGGGCGTCGGTGTCGTCAAATCAGGCGATGCTTTTGTCTCGCTCGGCACTTCCGGCGTCTTGTTTGCGGCCTCGGATGCCTATCAGCCGGATGCGGAGACAGCCGTGCATACCTTTTGTCACGCGCTGCCGGATACATGGCACCAGATGGGGGTGATCCTTGCCGCCGCCGATGCGCTGAACTGGTTTACCAGGATCGCTGACAAACCCTCAGCCACCCTGACGGCTGTTCTCGGGGAATTGCAGGCGCCGGGGCGCCCTTTGTTTTTGCCTTATCTGGGCGGCGAGCGCACACCACATAATGATGCCAATATCCGTGGCGCGTTCCTGCATCTGGACCACGCCACCGATCAGGTGGCGATGACGCGGGCTGTGCTTGAAGGCGTGACCCATGCAATCCGTGACAGCTATGACGCGCTATCGGCCACAGGTACGCGGATCAACCGGCTGATCGCGGTCGGGGGCGGGTCGAAATCCGACTATTGGGTAAGGGCAATTGCCACCTCGTTGGATATGCCGGTCCAACTGCCTGTCGCCGGTGATTTTGGCGGTGCATTCGGAGCCGCGCGCCTTGGGATGATGGCCGCAACCGGCGCAGGGGTCGAGATTGCAACCGCCCCGCAGATTGCCCGCACGATTGATCCCGATACCTCACTCACCAGCGCCTTTCACGAGGCGCACACAAGATACCGCGCAAGCTATGGCGCGTTGAAAGGACTGACATGACCGATTTTTTCAAGGGCATTCCCGCCATCACCTACGAAGGCCCGTCGTCAGACAATGATTTTGCCTTCCGCCACTACAACCCTGATGAAATGGTCATGGGCAAACCGATGAAGGACCACCTGCGTTTTGCCGCTGCTTATTGGCATTCCTTTGCATGGCCCGGTGGGGATCCTTTCGGTGGCCAGACCTTTGACCGTCCGTGGTTTGGCGACAGCATGGATGCCGCACGGATGAAGGCGGATGTGGCGTTTGAGATGTTCCAGATTTTGGGCGTGCCGTATTTCTGTTTCCACGATGCCGATGTGCGCCCTGAGGGGGCGACATTTGCCGAAAGCACAAAGAACCTTGAAGCAATCGTTGATTACTTCGCTGAAAAGATGGACGCGACGGGCGTTAAACTGCTTTGGGGCACGGCGAACCTGTTTTCGCACCGCCGGTTCATGTCCGGTGCCGCTACAAACCCCGATCCTGATGTCTTTGCCTATTCCGCTGCCACGATCAAAACCTGCATGGATGCGACCATGAAACTGGGGGGCGAGAATTACGTCCTTTGGGGCGGGCGCGAAGGCTACGAGACCCTTCTGAACACCGACATGGGCCGTGAACGCCAGCAGGCGGGGGCGATGTTGCAAATGGTTGTCGATTACAAACACAAGATGGGCTTCAAAGGTGCGATCCTGATCGAGCCGAAGCCTCAAGAGCCGACCAAACACCAGTATGATTATGATGTGGCCACGGTTTACGGGTTCCTCAAGGATTTTGGTCTTGAGGGTGAAGTGCAGATGAATATCGAGCAGGGCCACGCAATCCTGGCGGGCCATTCCTTTGAACATGAACTGGCCTTGGCGCGTGAATTGGGGATTTTCGGGTCCATCGATATGAACCGCAATGATTACCAGTCTGGTTGGGATACCGACCAGTTCCCCAACAACGTGCCCGAAATGGCATTGGCCTATTACGAAGTGCTGCGCGCCGGTGGTTTTACCACAGGCGGGACGAACTTTGACGCCAAACTGCGCCGCCAGTCGCTGGATGCAGAGGATTTGATCCTCGCGCATGTGGGCGGCATGGATGCCTGTGCGGCAGGCTTGAAAGCGGCGGCGGCGATGCTGGAAGAGGGCAAGCTGGAGGCGGCGCGCGATGCTCGCTATGCAGGTTGGGACACGGCAGAAGGCAAAGCCCTGATGAACAGCGATCTGGACGCAATCACCGCCAAAGTGCTGGCCGATGGCACCAATCCCGAACCGCGATCGGGCCGACAGGAGCGGTTGGAAAATCTGGTGAACCGTTACCTGTGATACCGCGCTCTTGTGCCTGTTCGCGCCCGTCCCTAACGTGGTGACGGGCGGGATAGGTGTGACAGGGTGATCGGCACAATCTTCAGAACTTTCGGGCGCAAATACATGGACGTGTCATTGCGCGCTGGTGCCGACTACGTCGTGCGGATTGTCGAGCGTCCGGGGCTGTGGATGGAGGATGGGGCCCTCGCTGCCCTCAGCGCTGATCTACGCCAAGTCGCGGCGCGCACGCTGGATGCGGGCAGTCTGACTTACGGCGTGTTTTCAGGGGATAAGTCGCGGATGGAGGCGGTGATTATCACGCTGGTTTCCCGCCGTGATGGCACGCCGGTTGCGTTTAATGCACTGGCAGTGATGCAGTTGGATACCGCGCCGCACCCTACCGATGTCTTGCATCTTGGTCTGGTCATGGTGGACCCCGAAGAGCGTTCCAGAAACCTGTCATGGGTGCTTTATGGTCTGACCTGTTTTCTGATCTTTTTCCGCCGCCAGTTCCGCCCGGTTTGGGTGTCGAATGTGACGCAAGTGCCTGCGGTCGTCGGCATGGTCAGCGAGATGTTTTCCGATGTCTGGCCCGGTCCGAACAAGGGGCGGCGCACGCTGACCCACCTGCTGTTGGCGCGCGAGATCATGGCGACCCAGCGGTATGTTTTCGGTGTGGGCGCGGATGCGGGATTTGATGAAGAGCGCTTTGTCATCATCGATGCCTACACAGGCGGGTCGGACGATCTGAAAAAGACATGGGAGGGCGCGCCAAAGCATCGTGACGCCAGATACAACGCCTTTTGCCAAGAGGCGCTGGACTACACCCGTGGCGATGATGTGCTGCAACTGGGCCAGATGGATGTGGCCGCGATGCGCACATACCTGACACGCGAAGTGCCGAAATCTGCGGTGCTCGGACTGCTGCTGACAGGTGGGATCGTGGCGCTCAAGCGGATCGTTCTGCCGGCGATCCATTGGGCTGATAGCGCGCAGGAATGGGGGCATCTGCGCCCCTACGCGCGGCGCAACAGATGATTGCCGCCGCCACGATCATGACGCAGCTTTTCCTGTCTGCGGCTGCGTTGACGGGGCTGTTTGTGCTGCAAACCGTGCTGACGCGTCGCGATTCCGATGACCCGATCAACCGGCGGTTTTTGTTCGGTGTGCGGATCACGATGGTGCTTTTTGCAGGGCGCGCGTTGATGATCCTGACGGGGGTTGAGGCGTTTCGTATTCTGACCCTGCTTGGTGCCGCAATCATCCCTTTGGCAGTCTTGATCCTGACCGAGGGCCTGTTGCGCCGCCACGCGCCGCCTCTGGTCAAGGCGGTGATCGGGGGCGGGGCTGTGGTCTTTGCGGTAACTTCGCTGTGGTACTCAGGCAGCATTGATCCCGCAAGGTTGTTTGCGCTTTTGGGGTTTCAGTTATTAGGCTTTGTCTTGTCGGGGTGGCTGATCATAGGTCGCGACAAGGCCTCTTTATCTGTCACCGAAAATGCGATGGTCGTGCGGCTGGGGCTTTCGCTGATCCTGTTCATTCCACTTGCGGCGGGTGATTTTCTGCTGCTTTCCATCGGGTTGCCGATCCAGTTTTCGGCACTGGGGGTGCTGATCCTGTGCTGGTTGGCCATCGGATTGGGGCGTCCGCATATCGGGCATCGCGCAACGCTTGTGAACCTTGCCGTGATGGTTGCGGCGGCCTCTGGTGTGGGGGCGATGATTGCCACCTTCGCGCAGATGGGGCGGGATGGTTATTTGCTTTGCATCGCTGCGATCATGACAACGCTCTTTGTTGTGGCGATCCTGAATGATGCGCGCGCGTTGCGTCTGGAAGAACAAAGCGTTGGTTTGTTGCGTCAACTTGCCATCGCGCGGACAGATGATCCGATGACTTTTTTACGCGATCTGCAAAACCATCCGCTCGTGGAAGGTGCGGCTGTCGTCAGCGAAGAGAGCCTGCAGGGTTTGCAGGATGATGTGCTGGACCGGATTTTTGCAGCCGCCCCCGTCTTGCGCCGGAGCGATCCGCCGGTGTTGGGACCGGTGGCCGACGATCATATCGCCTATCTGTTCACGCGCTACTCCGCGACCCATGTGATGTTGGCGGTCCCACGTCCAAGGGTGTTGGTTGCTTTGGCGATGCCGTCGCTTGGGGCGTCGCCTTCGGCAGAACTGGAACTGCAGGTCGTGCAGCGAATGGCGGTTTTGATGGCCAAGCAGAAAGGGTGCAGTGATGCAGGATGACCGCGCAGAGGTGAGGCGGATTTTTGAGGCGGGGCTGCGGGCTGCTGATCCGTATTTGGCGGTCTTAGAGGCATTGGATGATGTGCCTGTCCCTGCCTTGATCGTTGCGGTGGGCAAGGCAGCACGGTCGATGGCCAAGGCGGCCTTGGTGCGTTTTGCAGGTGTGAAATGCATCGTTGTCACAAACTATGAGAACGCCTGTGATCTGGATGGGGCTGTTGTGATGGCTGCGGGGCATCCGGTCCCTGATGAAAACGGCGCAGCGGCGGCGAAGGCCGTGATAGCAGCGTTGGATGCCGTGGAGGGTCCGGTGCTGGCGCTGATTTCCGGGGGCGGGTCTGCCTTGTTGCCTGCGCCCGCAGGGGCGTTGACCCTCGCGGATAAAGCGCGGGTGAATGATCTCTTGCTTGGATCAGGTCTTGATATCGTGGCGATGAATCTGATCCGCCAGCAGCTGTCCGACTTGAAGGGGGGCGGGTTTCTGCGCCATGCGGCCCCTTCAAAGGTGACGGCGCTCATCCTGTCGGATGTGATCGGCAATGACCTTTCGGCCATAGCCAGCGGGCCGACGGTTGGGCCGATCGGAACAACCGAGCAGGCGATTGCCTTGTTGCAGGCGCATGGGTTGTGGGCGGATCTGCCGAAGGCTGTGCGTGATCATCTCCTGCAGGCAGCGCCGCCCGCGCCATTGCCGGAGGCCCGCAATATATTGGTAGGCGCGAACGGGAAAAGCGTTGCAGCGATGAAAGATGCAGCCCCTGCAGCCCATGTGATTGCGGCACCGGTCACCGGGGATGTGGCGGATGCAGCGCGGATCATTTGCGATCAGGCGGTTGTCGGCACGACTGTTTGGGGAGGTGAAACTACCGTCGTTCTGCGTGGTACCGGACGCGGGGGGCGCAATCAGGAACTGGCGCTGCGCATCGCGAAAGAGGCCGCGCTGCGTGGTTGGACACAGTGGACCTGCCTGCAAGCGGGCAGTGATGGCCGTGACGGGCCGACAGATGCAGCGGGGGGTCTTGTTGATCAGGATACACTCGGCAGGATCAGTGATCCGGACAGGTTGTTGGCAAATAACGATAGCTATGCGGCGCTGAAAGCGGCTGGTGATCTTCTGATAATGGATGCGACAGGCACCAACGTGGCCGATCTCGGGGTCCTGATCCGGCGCAGGTAGGCACTCTGTCGTGGTGTCGGAGCCTCCGGCGGGGATATTTTCGGGCCAGTAATAGCGACGCGTTGGCGCTTAATCGACAGGCAGGCCACTGGGGACGGTGTCGGGGCGGCCCATCGGGCGGGTGAGGGCGGTTTCGCCGGTCAGGGCATTCAGGAAAGCGACGAGGTCTGTGATTTCGGTCTCGGTCAGGGCAATGGGACGCAGGTCGATCGCGGCGGATTGACGGGCCATTTCCAAGCGGTCCTGACGGATGGCAAAATCTGCCCCCGCCAGCCATGGGATATCGGGCAGGTTGGCGTGTTCCGGTGCCCATGCTGCCGTGGCAGTTGCGGGGTTCGCATGATGGCGGATGATGCCGTCCAATGTTGCATAGGCACCGTTGTGGCCGTAGGGGGCGGTCAGGGCCACATTGCGCAATGAGGGTGTTCTGAACTTATAGGCATCCTGTGGCAGGTCGGTTTCGGCCATACGGCCGACGTCGCGTGAAATGTGGTCCCAAGCCCGTGTGCGCCCTGGGCCAAAGGCGGGCAGGCCGAGCGCGTGGAAGCCTTGATCGGTAAAAAGCGGCCCTGCATGACAGGATGCGCAGCGACTCGTGAAGAAAAGCTGGCGGCCCCGTTCTGCGTCCGCAGGAAGCGGCGTACCTGTCAGCCATTGATCGTAAGGGCTATCGTAGGACTGCCATTCGCTGACGATGAATGCGCCCAGTGCATTGCCGATTTCCACGATGGTCACATCGGAAGGGTCTTCAATGTGGTCAAAGGCTTGGACGAACATGTTCCCATAGGCAGGGATCGTGCGCACCCGTTTGGCGATGATCGGCCAAGCCACGTCAATGCGGTCGTGGGTGGCCCCTGCGATTTCGTTTTCGCGGGGGTTTCCGGCCATTTCAAACTGCGACACCATCGGGAAAAGCGCTTGGGCGGCGACGAGATTGTCGAGCCCTGCGGGCAACCATTCTTCGGCGGGGGAATCGTAGCCGTTGCCGTAGATATCCGAGACTGTCAGCCGCCCGTCGTGGAACAGCGTGTCGATGTCATTGTGCCCGAGATTCCAGAGGCTTGGTGCGTTGCGGGGGATGCGTTTGCGGATCGCATCGGGGCCTGTTCCGGCCGTGCGGTCCGGCCCAACGCCAACACCGCCTTCGCCAATCCCCAAAGAGAGACCATCGCCGCCTGCGTGATCGTGATGATGGCAGGTACCGCATGATATATTTTTGTTGCCTGACAGTATCTTATCATAGAAGAGCAACTGCCCGATGCGGGCTTGATCCGCGTCGACGGGGATGTAATCATCAGGGCTGATCCCCTGTGCAAAGCCGAGATTTGCGCCCAAGAACAGTCCGAGGACCGCCGTATGCAACGCGTACACAACCTGTACACAACCTGTACATACATTTGTGCATCGCTGATCTTTCTGGCCGCCCCTGCGCAGGCGGACATGGAAGTCGCGCGCGACCTGATGGAGGCGGGCGAATACAGCGAGGCCCGCGCGCTGTTCGAGGTTTATGCGCGTTCCGGTAATGCCGAGGCCGAAGAGTTGATCGGTGTGATGTACGCCCTTGGTCTTGGGGTGGAACGCGACGACGCGCGGGCTTTTGACTGGTATCTGCGGGCGTCGTTGAAAGGGCATCCTGGCGCACAATCCGGCTTGGGGTGGTACTATGAAGTGGGGCGGGGCATCCCCGCGCCTGATATGGTCAGAGCGTATCTGTGGTACGCATTATCGGCAATAGGGGGCGACCCTGACGCGCTGGATTCGCTGGAATTGATCACCCCGCGCCTGACGCCGGAAGAACGCGCGCGGGCAGAGGTGCTGATTGATGACTACAAAGGCTGGATGTATCCGTTTCGTTGAATGGGTGAATACTTCCAAACAAAAAAGGGATTTCTATTTGTTTTCAGACGGGCAAAGACCAGTAAAACCTCTGTATACCTTCGGTTTATTTCTGCGTTCTAAACCTTTGCTCGATTGAGAGACCTTGTTTCTTGGGGCCAAGGTGGTTGCACTCACCTGCCGCATGCAAGCGGCGACATCTTAAACCAAGGTACGTAAGACCGTACCAAGGACACAGAAAAGAAAGACTGGATACGATGACAGATAAGACAACCTCAGTTTCACGCCGTCAGCTATTGACCCGCATCGGTGGCCTGGCCGCCGCAGCTTATACGGTCCCGGCCTTTACAACGATGTCGATGGCACATGCCTCGGATGGGGCTTCTGCGCCATCCGCCAACAGCCCTGCCAGCGCACCGAGCGAGCAAAGCGCACCGAGCGAGCCAAGCGCACCAAGCACACCAAGTGACCCAAGTGGGCCAAGCAACCCGAGCACAGCAAGCACTCCGAGTGCGCAGAGCGGTCCGTCGAGCGCAAACGACTCCGGTTCATGCGGCGAGTCGGGCGGTACCTGGAATTGGTCCAATGGGACTTGTATGTCCTGATCGCGGCTTGCGTTGTTTCAGGTCGGTGATCTGATGCTTTTGAACCGTTCGCTTGATGAACACTGTGACGTGGCCCCTTTGCGGGGGCTGCGTTCTTATGGATAAAACTGCGGACATTTGTTTGAACTTCGCAGGTTTGGACGCGCCCCTCAGGGTGGTGCAGCCCGATGTTGTCCGCCCCTTGCTTGATCCTGTCATGGGGGGGTGGCCCTTTTCGGCGGTGCCTTGTGATGATCCACAGGCCAAACCTGCCTTCGCCACCATTGGTCCGCTTGATGCCAAGAAATGGCGTCTGGAAGCCCCGCGCGCGGCCAAGCCGGTGGCCGACCATAACCCTGTGAATGCGATCTGTGATCTTGTGGTTGAAATGTCGTGGGAACGCCTGCGCAGCAGCCCTGACCTTTTGTGTCTGCATGCCGCAGCGTTGACGTTCAATGACCGTCTTGTGATTTTTCCCAATGCCCGCCGTGCAGGCAAAAGCCTTTTGTCTGCGACGCTGGCGCATGCGGGGCATGAGGTGTTTTCGGATGATTTTGTGCCGCTGGCTGTCGATCCGCAAAGCGGTGTGATCAGCGGCATGGCCAACGGCATCGCGCCACGTCTGCGCATGCCTTTGCCGGATAATATTTCGGCGTCTCTCAATCGCTGGATCATGGACCGGATCGGCGTGCGCAATAAGCAATATGGTTATTTGACCGGCATTGATTTGCCCCGATCGGGAACCACCGCGCCAGTGGGCGCGATTGTGGTGTTGGAGGGTGATCCAACCATGACAGAGCCTGCGTCGCTGAGCCCTGTTTCGCGTGAGGACGCGATGGCCGCTTTGGTGACGCAGAATTTTGGGCGGCAGGTGCATGCCGGGGCCATCTTGCGTGTCACTGACGCCTTGACCCGCACAGTGCCTGTCCTGCGGTTGCGCTATAACAGTGTCGAGGACGCAGCGGCGCTCTTGCATGAAACCCCGCTCTTGCATTATCTGCCTGCGGCGCAGATGGCAGAGGCGGATCAGCCCGGAACCTTGCCACTTGCGCCCTTGGCCCTTCCGGATGTGCGGCGTGACGGGCCGGTCGATCTGGCGCGGAAATTTAACAAACTGCCCGACTATACCGAGTGCGAGAGCGAGACCTCTCTCTATCTTGCCGATGGCGATGGGTTTGCGATCCAGCGCTTGAACCCTGTCTCTGCGATCATTTGGACACTGCTGGATGAGGGGCTGACCGGGGTCGAGATGGTTGAAGTCATGCAAGAATTATACTCGGATATCGCGGTGGATCGCCTGCGCGCGGATGTTGCGGGCGCACTGGAATTTCTATGGCAGGAACGGTTGATCGTGCCGACCTCTGAACGCTGAAAACGATAGTCCCGATGGCGTGGTAAAGGGGCAGCGGATCGGTGACATAAAAAGGCCGCCCACAAGGAGCGGCCTTTCGTCGATCTGGACGTAACCCTTAGTTTAGGTCGCTGGCATAAGCTTCGGCCAGTTCGGCCTCGACCTCGGCTGTGGCCGCGATCAATGCGTCGAGCATCTCGCCGCCGCCGTCAACGTTTTCGCGGAACCATGCGTTGACAGGCTCTGCCGCTGCGGCGAATGCCGCTTTCTCTTCGGGGCTTGGCACATAGATGTCGCCGCCACCCGCAACGAAGGCTTCATAGGCTTCGATGGATTTGCGCTTGGGTGACGCAAATGTCGCCTGCTGAAGTGCAGAGAAACCATCAACGACAACGCGGCGCAGGTCTTCTGGCATCGCAAGGAAGTTGTCGTTGTTCATCCACCACAGCGCACCCATGTAGGAATGGCCATCAAGTGTCAGGTATTGCAGGCCCGCATCAGGGAATTTCATGCCCATGATGTCGGTGATGCCGTTTGCGGTGCCCTCAACAACGCCGGTTTGCAGCGATGTGAACAGCTCCGGCCACGGGATCGGTGTCGCAGAGGCACCCATTGCTTCAACCAGTTGCACAGGCAGGTCGGCCACAACGGTACGAAGTTTCAGGCCTTCCATGTCGGCGGGGCTGGTCACGCGGCGTTCGGTGTTGGCAAAGTTGCGCCAGCCGCCGGTGTTGCCAATGGTCATCAGGCGCACGGTGTTTCCGCTGTCCTCAAGTGCTTTGTCGCGCAGGGTGCGGACGAAATCGCCAGACAGCACAGCCTCGGCCACGCGGTCGGATGACATCAGGTAGGGCAGGTCAAGCACCTGGACGTAAGGGAAGATGCCAGCGGCGCCACCCGAAGTGGAAATATAGACGTCGATGGACCCCTCGGACACACCTTCAAGGCATTCCGCACCCGTGGCGCAAAGCTGTGTGCCGATGAAAAGTTCCACCGCAATGCGCCCGTTTGAGGCGGCCTCGACGTAGTTTTTGAAGACGACCAGACCGTCATAATCTTCGTCGTTTTCGTTGGAGTTGGCGGTCGCGCGGATCGTAAACTCCGTGTGTCCGTCTGCCCAAGCTGCCAGCGGTGTCGCCAGCAGTGCGGCGGTGGCCGCGATTTTTGTGAACTGTTTCAGCATTATTCTCTCCCTATTGATGCTGTTAGTTGATGCCCGGTGGCGGGCTAATGCAAGCGCTAAACCCGACTTCTGGACCGCAGCCCAAGAAGCCAGCGAGGTATGGCACTGTCATGGAAATGGCGGGGATGTAGGTGATCAGGAAGATCACGAGGATTTCCACCGCAAGGAATGGCAGGATGGCTTTGGCGATGGTTTCGACCTTTTCGCCCGACACCGTACTGGCCACGAATAGCACCAGCCCCATGGGGGGCGTCGCCAACCCCACGGTCAGGTTGACGCTCATGATGATGGCGAAGTGCACGGGGTGTACGCCGAGGTCGACAAAGATCGGACCCAAGATGGGCCCAAGGATGATGATCGCCGGACCCGCATCAAGGAACATGCCCACGATGAACAACAGGATGTTGATCAGGAACAAGAGCATCAGCGGGTTTTCGGAGAGCGACAGGATGTAGTCGCTCAGGATCTGCGGTGCGTATGACAGGGAAACGACAGTTTTGAACGCCACAGCCGCGCCCACCAGCAACAGCACCGCAGAGGTGGCGAGCGCTGAACGCGTCAGCACCTCGCCCAGATCGCGCAGTTTCATCGACCGCAGCACAAAGAAGCTGACGATCAATGCGTAGGCGACGGCTACGGCAGAAGCCTCGGTCGGGGTGAAGACGCCCACAAGGATACCGCCCAGAATGATGATCGGGGTTTGCAGGGGGGCGATGGCCTTTTTGCAGACCATGCGGAAATCATGGGTCACGCGTTTGCGGTACCCCATCAGCATGAAATGGGCGGCAATCAGAAGTGCGCCAAAGACGACCCAGAGGTTAAGGCTATGGATCTTGTCACCGGCCTCATTGATCGCAGACAGTCCGACGATGCCCGACAGCCCTGCGTAAAGCGCCATCAACAGGCCTGCCAGATTGATGCGGACCAAGGCAAAGCTGACCCAGTATTCAATCGGCGTGATCGTCTGGTTCTTGCTGACGATCCGTTCTGCCTTGGGCAGGTCATAGCGGTCGGCCATCAGCCGGACCATGACCATCAGGCCCACGCCCACCATGATGCCGGGCACGATACCGGCAAGGAACAGGGACGCCACGCTTTCGCCCATCACATAGGCGTAAATAATCATAATGCCCGAGGGCGGGATGATCGGGCCAATGACCGATGAGGCGGCCGTGATCGCGGCGGCGAATTTGCGGGTGTAGCCGTTCTTTTCCATCGCGGGGATCATGGTCGATCCGATGGCAGATGTATCAGCCACGGCGGAGCCTGAGAGGCCCGCAAAGAGCATGGATGACAGGATGTTCACATGGGCCAGACCGCCACGCAGGTGGCCCATGAAGGCTTGGGCGAATTCGACCAACCGCAGGGTGATGCCGCCGCGGTTCATGATTTCACCTGCCAGCATGAAGAACGGCAGCGCCATGAGAGGAAAGCTGTCCATGCCGTTGTAAAGGTTGCGATAAAGCCCTGCGACAACATTGCGGTTGTCGCCTTCGAGCATGATCAGCGCGAAAGGCGAGGCCAGCAGCGCAAAGACCACCGGCAGGCCGATCATGATCAGGACAAGGAAGAGCGGAAGGAACCATAAAAGCATCAGTCGGCTCCCTGAAAGTCATCGGCATTCAAGGGGGTGAGGCGGTCGCCTTGGCCCAAGAGCTTGATGATTTGACGGATAATCAGTTCCAGATTGACGAGGATCAGCAGGTTCACCCCGACCCACAGAGAGGCGTATTGATAGTTGTTCTGGAACTTGGCGCCGCATTTGCCAAATTCGAGCCCGAAAGGCCAGCGCAGGGACGATGAACACCCGCGCCCCGAGAGGGTTTGCACATGGTTGTTCAGGCCGCGTTCCCAAGCGATGACGAGCACCCAAAGCGCGATGCCCAAAATCAGCAGTGTCAGCAGGCCGGAGACGACACGGGGCAGAGCGCGTTCCAGCATGTCGATTGACACGAAACCACCCATCCGGAAGGCCAGCGGAGCCATCAGCCCCGTCATCCAGAGCATGCCAAAGCGCGCGCCTTCTTCGGTCCAGTTGGGGGCGTCTGATAGCACATAGCGGAAGAACACCTGCCCCAAGATGAGGACGACCATAATGGCCAGTGCGATCACCGCGATCACCTTGCCAATGGCAAGGACCACGGTGTTAAACCGTTCGAGCGGCCATAAAAGGCCAAACAGGACCGACATCGGCTCCTCCCCTGTTTATGTGCGGGCTTTTGCCCTTTGTTTTTGGGGGCGTTGCCCCCGCCGCTTTGCGGCCCCCTCCCAGAGTTTTTCTGGCAAGATGATAAGCGTTAGGTTGCGGTAAACTCTCCGTAGTTGCCCGCGTGAAAGACGAGCGGTTCGCCGCCACGGTGATGTGTTTTTGTGACGCGGCCCACGACGATCACGTGGTCGCCTGCATCGTGCGTGGCTTCAAGGCTGCACTCGAATGTCGCGAGCGCCCCTTCGATGATCGGCATGCCGCAGTGCGACAGATGCGTGGGCACGTCCTTGATCGCGGTTTTGGATTTGATAATGGCCGCGCAGATATCGCGTTGGTCAGCGGCAAGAACGTGCACCGCAAAGCGCCGCGAGCCTGCGAAATGTTCGAACCGTTTGGACGATTTTGCAGGCGACCAAAGCACCAAAGGCGGATCAAGCGATACGCTGGCAAAGCTGTTTGCCACGATGGCGACCGGCCCTTCCGGGCTATCCGTAGTAACAACGGTCACACCTGTGACGAAGGTGCCCAAGGCGCCGCGAAAGCTGTCGCTGTCTGTGCTGGGGTCGAATGTGGCGATCGTGCCTGCGTCCATTATGGTACCTCTGTGCCGAGTGCGGCTGTGTAAAGTGCGAACCATGTTTCACGGTCCATATTCACTTTCAAAGCGTCTGAGAGTGATTTGATACGATTGATATTATTCGTGCCCATGACCGGCATGATGTTCGCCGGATGTGCCAGTAACCATGCCACTGCGACGGCGGCGTTGTCTACGCCGTTCTCTGCGGCAATTTTTGCCATCGCATCTTGGGCCGCCCCGGTGCCCGTCATCAGACTGCCGCCGCCCAAAGGCGACCATGCCATGATCGGCACATTGCGCTCTTGGAGGTAAGCCACATCGCCGTTGGTAAAGCCTTGGTGCGCTGTCAGTGACAGCTCGATCTGGTTGGTGATCAGCGGTGTCTTCATCGCCGATTGCAGCAACGTCCAATCATGCAGTTTGAAATTCGACACGCCGACCGAACGGACTTTGCCGGAGGCCACGACTTCGTCCAGCGCCGCACCCGTTTCATGGTGGTCCATCATCGGATCGGGGCGGTGAATCAGCAGCGTGTCGATCCTGTCGATATTCATCAGGCGCAACGAATGATCGACGGATGCAAGGATATGGGCACGGCTGGTGTCGTAGTATTTCACGGGCGCATCAGCGTAGCGCCCTGCGGGGGCCACGATGTCGCATTTGGTGACGATCTCGATCTGGTCTTTCAGGGCAGGGGCGGCTTTGAGAGCATTGCCCAGCACCTCTTCGGCCTCGTAGCCGCCGTAGATGTCGGCCTGATCCATTGTCGTGATGCCCTGCGCGAGGCAGGCTTCGATTTTGGCTTGGACGTGGGCGACGGAGGTGTCGCTATCGTCGCTCAGACGCCACATGCCATAGACAATGCGGCTGAAAGAAAGGTCGTTGGTAATCTTGATCCGGTTCATTAGCGGCGTGGTCCTGTGCCCAATGGGGTCGCTGGTGTTTCGGAAGGCACACGCCCGTATTCGTGGGGCAATGAGCAGGTTTTCAGGTGCGGCATCACGCGGGATCCAAAGTGTTCGGCCTCGTCGATGTGCGGGTAGCCCGAGAAGATGAAAGCACGGATGCCCATCTTTTGATAGGCCTCGATTTTCGACATAACCTGATCGGTGGACCCGACAAGCGCCGCCCCGCAGCCAGAGCGCGCACGGCCCACGCCGGTCCAGAGGCCGGGTTCGACATAACCGAATTTATCAGCGAGTTCGCGGGCTTTGGCCTGATGTGCGACGCCCAGTGAAATGCTGTCATGGGCGCGGTCGCGGATCAGTTTGCCGTATTCATCGTCAAGCTTGGAGGCGATGTAGTCGGCGTATTCTTTGGCTTCGGCTTCGGTATCGCGCACGATCATGTGGACGCGCAGGCCGTAGTCGAGGGTGCGCCCGTGCGCCTCGGCGCGGGCATGCACATCTTTCATGCGTTGTTCCAACTGGTCCGTCGTTTCGGGCCACATCAGGTAGACGTCACATTGCGCGCCGCACAGTTCGAGGGCTGCGGGCGAGTAGCCGCCAAAATAGAGCAGTGGACCGCCGTTTTGTTGGTAGGGGCGGGCCGGATCGGTGGTGAGTTTCGAGATCTGGTAGATGTCGCCGTCATAGCTGACTTCATCCTGCGTCCAGCATTTGCGCAGGATTTCCACGACTTCGTGTGAGCGTTTGTAACGATAGCTGCTTTCGGCCACTTCACCGGGGAAATCGGAACTGATGACGTTCAGCGTCAGTCGTCCTTTCAGCATGTGATCGAGCGTCGCGATGGTGCGCGCCAGCATGATCGGCTGCACTTCACCGCAACGGATTGCTGCAAGGAAATTGATCTTTTCCGTCAGCGGGGCCATGCCTGCTACAAAAGACAGCGTGTCTTGGCCGACCTGATAGGAGGACGGGGCAAGGATGTTGCGAAAGCCCTGTTTTTCTGCCGTCAGCGCAATGTCACGGCAGTGTTCCCAAGACGAGCGCAGGTCGCCGTCAGGGACGCCGAGGAACTGATAGTCATCTGAACAGAGCGCGGAAAACCATGACACTTCTGCCGCGTCGAGATCGGCGCTTGTGACCGGAACGATGGTCATTGATTCTCCTCCCCAGAAGATCGTGTTTCCACTTGCCTAGCATGCAAATATCTGTGCAACAATAGTGTATCAATTTTCATGTGCAGGCTCGGGGAGGGGTCGCCATGGCGAAAACCTCTGCCCAATCATCGGCCCTGCCGAAGTTCATTCAGTTGAGCGAAATGCTGATCCGCGAGATCGCGGCGGGGCATCTGGCCGATGGCGCGCGATTGCCGCCTGAACGCGATATGGCGGACAATCTGGGAGTGGCTGTTGGTACGCTGCGCAAGGCGCTTGCGGATGTTGAGGCCAAGGGATTGCTGGACCGTGTACAGGGGTCGGGCAACTACGTGCGACACCGGCCAGCTGTAAATTCAGTCTATGCATTTTTCCGGCTGGAGTTGCTGAAAGGGGGCGGGTTGCCGACCGCCAAGGTGCTGTCGGTCGATCGCTTGGCCAAGCCTGACGGCTTTGCGCGCTTGGGCGGGGATGCCGAAGGACACCGGATCAGGCGGTTGCGGTCGCTGGATGGCGTGCAGATTGCGCTGGAAGAAATCTGGCTGGATGGGGCGACGCGCGACCGGATCGGCGTGTCGGATTTGTCGGATTCGCTTTATCACTTTTACCGCCATGAATTGGGGCTGGTGATTGCGTCGGTCGAAGACCGGATCGGTTTGGATGTGGTTCCTCAATGGGCACCCGACGCCTTTCATCTGACACCCGGCACTGCCGTGGGGTATATCGAGCGGGTCAGCTGGACCGCCACCAAAGACCCCGCAGAATTCTCGCGCACTTGGTATGATGCCAAGCGCGCCAACTACATCTCTCGTATGGGCAAAGGTTAAACAACGTGGATACGATAAATTACGGCCTGATTGGCTGCGGCATGATGGCTCGCGAACATATCTTGAATATCAATCTGCTGCCGCAGGGCCGTGTGTCGGTGGTTTATGATCCTGTGACTGAATTGGCGGCGTCTGCCGCAACTTTGGCCGAAGATGCCCATGTCGCGGGGTCGCTGGAAGAGTTGTTGGCGTTCAAAGATCTTGATGCAGTGGTCATCGTCAGCCCCAATTACCTGCATGTGCAGCAATTACGCCAGATCGCCACGACGCGGCCTTTGCCGATCCTGTGCGAAAAGCCGCTCTATACCGACCCTGCGGATGCGCCAGTGTTAGAGGCGCTTTTCGCGGATTACCCCCATCCTGTCTGGGTCGCGATGGAATACCGTTATATGCCCCCCGTTGCTGCCTTGATTGCGCAGGCCGAACAGGCCACCGGCGGCATCAAGATGCTGACCATCCGCGAACACCGCTTTCCGTTCTTGCCAAAGATTGGCGACTGGAACCGTTTCAACGCCAAAACGGGCGGCACTTTGGTGGAAAAATGCTGTCACTTTTTTGATCTGATGCGTCTGATCTTGGACGATGAACCGATCCGCGTGATGGCCAGCGCGGGCCAGTCGCTGAACCATATTGATGAGCGCTATGACGGCAAGGCGCCCGATATTTGGGACAATGGTTATGTAATATTGGACTTCGCCAAGGGCGCGCGGGCGATGCTGGAACTGTGCATGTTCGCCGAAGGGTCGAAGTACCAAGAAGAGATCAGCGCCGTAGGCCCCAAAGGTAAGATCGAGGCACTGGTGCCTGGGCCGGGGCGGTTCTGGCCGCAATTGCTGGGCGCGCCGCCGGTGCCGCAGATGATCATCAGTCCACGCGCACCTAAGGGCCCTTATGTGTCCGAGATTCCCGTTGACCCTACGTTGCTCGAAGCCGGCGATCACAACGGATCGACCTTCTATCAGCATCAGCGGTTCAATGCTGTGGTGCGCGGTGAGGGGGCGGTTGAGGTGACTTTGGCCGATGGTGCAAAGGCGGTTGCAATCGGGATGGCCGCGCAGGAAAGCGCGCGGACAGGACAGGCGGTGACGCTCTAGCTACGGGTCGTTCGGTTCTGTTCTGTGGGGAACGCCCCGGGGCGGGCGACCGGATACGACAGCTGTTGTGAAGGTATGCACCTTCAGCGTCAGTGAGACTTAATCTGCACTGACGCCTGAAAGGAGGTTGCGTGCCAAAACACCCAACTTTGTTCGCCCCATGAAACCGGCTACTTGTGAAAAAGATACTCGTTCAAACTTACTTACTACGCTCTCGAACACCGCCGTCATATGGGACAGTTGACGTGCGGGTCAACCATTTCTTCACGAAAATCAGTGCACCCTTACCAAAAGGACAGCCCCGTCTTTTTCCGCGCAGATTGCGGCCTGAATACTGCCGCAATTCGGCACTGAAAGGTCATATTTTAAGGGTTTTTGCCGATATTTCCTGAATCCCTATCGACCTGATCGCGGGCGATGAAACGCGGCGTGTTTTGTCGCGGCCGCGGCGGTGGACATAACCCTAGAGGTCGATCCTTACTCCATCTGTTCCGACAATCAATGTCCCGTCGAAATGGCCTGCCACCGCGCTGTGCCAATCATCAATGCCGTAGTCGGGATCATCCGAGGGTATCAGGTGGCAAAGGGCCAGTCGCTTGACCCCCGCGTTGGCGGCGGTACTGGCGGCTGCATCGGCAGGGCTATGGGAGCGCAGCAAATGTTCCATCAGTTTTTCCGATCCGTTTCCAACGCGTTTTGTCAGTGCAGGCAGTGCGGATTCCAGCATGGCTTCGTGGATCAACAGGTCGGCATCGCGCGCAAAGTCCTCGAGCGCTGCGATGGGCGCGGTGTCACCTGAAAAGACGACATGGGTGGCGGCGGATTTGAAAGAGAACGCAAAGCAATCAATCAGGGGCGGATGCACCGTGCGCATTGCCGTGACTGTCACACCGCCGCGTTGCATCACGGGGCCTGCATCAATGTCGTGCAGACGCACCAAGGCGCGCAGGTCCGGGCGCCCTTCATCGGCGATGCGCAGATCAATGTCGTCCTGCATGGAGGCAAGGAAACCATCCCAATAGGTTTTGATGCCGACGGGTCCGTAGATATCCACTTGGGTTTTCAGGCCTGCTGTCCACGCCGTGTGAACGAGCGGGCCGAGTTCAAGGTAATGATCCGAATGCAGGTGACTGATGAAGATCAGCGAGATGTCTTTAAGTTGCATCCCCTGATCGACCAGCCCTTTGGTCACGCCCAACCCGCAATCCACCACCATTTGCTGGCCATTGATGCAGAACAGGTTCGCGGTGGGCATCGATGAACCGGGCCGGATGGCAGGGCCGCCTTTGGTGCCCAGAAGGGCTACGTAATTCTCTGCCATAGTGGGCCTTTCAATCAAGGTTTCGTCTATCCGATCCGCGTGATGCGGGTGGCCAGTTCATGTGCTGCGGATAGGCTGCGTGCGGTCACTTGCGCCATTTGCGGCAGGATCATCCACTCCAGCACCCATGCCGCACCCGAGCGTTCCTGTTCATGGATGAGCGCGTGGTGCATGCCTGCAAGCTGTGTCGCGTTGAACCGCGCGTTGCTGACCAGCAGTTCGGCTAGCACCGGGTTTTGTTTGTGCGGCATGGCAGAGGACGCGCCGCCGCCTTCCAAACCGATCTCTTCGATGCCTTGTTGTGCCATCAGGCAAATGTCCTGTCCCATCTTGCCCAAGCTGCCGGTGATCAGAGACAAAAGATTGGCATAGTCGGCGATATGGTCCCGCATTGCATGGGGGGCTTTCGCCGGATTGGACAGACCGAGGTCCGTGGCCATAGCGGCAGCGATTGCATCACCCTGATCCCCCAGCGCCGCCCGATCCCCGACCGCGCCGCCAAGGCTGAGCACTTCGATCTCTGGTCGCAGACGTTCGAGCCGCGCGCCATGCCGCACCAAGGGCTGCGACCATATGGCAAGCCGATCTGAAAAGGCGATGGGCAAGGCCGCTTGCATGCGGGTGCGGCCCATGATCGTGCGGTCGCGAAACTGGTGTGAGAGGGTTTCAAAATCTGTCGCAAGCGTGGTCATCCGATCTGCAAGCAGGGCGTTGAATGCCTTGATGGTCAGCGCCAGCGCAGTGTCGATCACATCTTGCGATGTGGCGCCTGTATGTATCGCACCCGCATCTGGCCCTGCGGCGCGTTTCAGCTGGGCCACCAATTCAGGGACTGGGACACCATCGCGCATCGTTGCGGTATTGATTGCGTCAAGCTCGGGTTGGAAACCGGTAATCAGCGCGACGACCTTTGTCGCCTGATCCATGCTGATCCGGCCTGCGTCCCCCAAGGCGCAGGTAAAGGCGGCCTCAAATGCCAGCATGTGCTGCATTTGCTGCTCTGGCCCCCAGATTGCGGCGGCTTCGCTATCGCCAAGCAGCCCTTTGAGCCATGGATGGTGCGTGAACCCTGTCATTGGATCCTCTTATGCACCCGTTGGTGCGCTTCGGCCACAAGTTTGGGGGCCGCAGTCCGCAGAGACGGCACTCACGCGGCACCCTTTTGTAGGCCGAGGATGCTGCGCGCCTGCTGCCAAGTGGCGACGGGGCGTTCATATTTTTCGCACAGATCGACAGCGCGCTGCACCAGCGCGGCGTTCGAGGGGGCCAGCGTGTTACGATCAAGGCGGATGTTGTCCTCAAGCCCGGTGCGCGTATGCCCGCCCTTTGAGATGGCCCATTCATTGACCGTCAGTTGCGCCGGGCCGATGCCAGCGGCACACCACTGGGCATCGGGGGCCAGCCGTTTCAGGGTCTCGATATAGAAGTTGAAGATCGGTTCATCCGCGGGCATCGCGTTTTTGACGCCCATCACGAATTGCACATAAAGCGGTCCCTGCAAGCGCCCATCTGCGGCCATGCGGGTGGCTTGGACGATGTGGCTGAGATCAAAGGCCTCAATCTCGGGTTTGATGTTGTAGGTGCGCATTTCCGCCGCCAGCCAATCCACCAGATCGGGGCTATTCTCATAGACCCGTGTCGGGAAGTTGTTGGAGCCGACGGAGAGCGATGCCATGTCGGGGGCCAGTGGCAACATGCCGCCGCGTTCGCGCCCCGCGCCAGACCGTCCGCCGGTGGACAGTTGCACGATCATGCCGGGGCAGTGTGCCTCAATGCCCTCTTTCAGCCGCGCAAAACGGTCGGGGTCCGAGGTGGGTTTGCCTGCATCATCGCGGACGTGGCAATGGGCAATGCTGGCACCGGCCTCGAATGCGGCATGGGTGCTTTCGATCTGTTCGGTGATTGTCACAGGCACCGCCGGGTTATCGGCTTTTGTCGGCACTGAGCCGGTGATGGCGACGCAGATAATGCAGGGGTTTTCCATGGTGTATTAAACGTCCAAAAATACCGTTTCATCAATGCCTTGCAGGCATATATTGAAGTGATACATCGCGTCATCGCCTTTGGCGATCAACGTGTCGCGCCGGTGCGCCTGTTCGATCAGGTTGAGGACCGGATCACTGGCGTTACCTGCCTCATCGTCGAAATACATCCGCGTGTTCAGGCCCACATTGATGCCGCGCGCAACAAGCCAGAGATTCAGGTGTGGTGCCGCCATGCGCCCGTCGGTGCCCGCAACGGGACCGGGCTTGACGGTTTCAAAGGTGAATTTGCCGGTGTCGAAATCGGGGATCACACGGCCCCAGCCGCGAAAGCCCTCTTCCACATCGCCCGCACCTGCATAGATGCCTGCAGCGTTGGCCTGCCATATCTCGATCAGCACGTCCTTGACCGGCGCGCCTGTGCCATCCGTCACCATGCCGGTGACCGTGATCCGCTGGCCCTCGGCGTTGGGTCCGGCAATATCGCGGCCAAGTTCTTGCGCGTAAATGTCAAACCCCGCATCGCCGGGGGCGAGGCCGATATGCACATAAGGGCCTGCCGTCTGCGAGGCGGTTTCTTTGAGGTAGTTGAGTGATTGGGTCATATCAATTTCCCTCCGGACGGTTTTCAAAGAAGGTCGATCTGTGGCCGCGCAGGATGATATCGAACTTATAGGCAATGCTGTCGAGCGGGATCGTGGCGTTCAGGTCAAGTGCCGCGACGAGTTGATCCACCGCGCGCTGGTCGGGGATGGATTTCACGATCGGGCATTTCGCAATCAGCGGGTCGCCTTCGAAGTACATCTGGGTGATGAGGCGCTGGGCAAAGGCGGTGCCGAACACCGAAAAATGGACATGCGCGGGACGCCAGCTGTTGATCCAGTTGCGCCACGGGTAAGCGCCCGGTTTTACGGTGCGGAAGGTGTAATAGCCGTTCTCGTCCGTCAGGGTCCGGCCGCAGCCGCCAAAGTTGGGGTCAATCGCGGCAAGGTAGCTGTCTTTCTTGTGCCGGTAGCGCCCGCCTGCGTTCGCCTGCCAGATTTCAACAAGCGTGTTGGGCACAGGGCGCGCGTTTTCATCCAGAACGCGGCCATGCAGGATAATCCTCTCACCGACGGGATCACCGGATTTGGCGTAGTTGCGCAACAGGTCGTTGTCGATGGCGTCGATATCGTTGTGGCCGAAGGTCGGGCCTGTCAGCTCGCTGGGCGTGCCATCGAGCGACAAGAGCGCGTTCTTTGGGGACCGGCCAAGGCTGGTCTTATAATCAGGTGCCAGTGCAGGGGGGTGCCATTCGCGGTCGCGTTGGTAAAGCGGCGATGTCATCTCTGATCCCCTTCCATTTCGGCATAGGTTTGTTTGGCAATCTTGATCGCATGGTTGGCCGCAGGCACACCCGCATAGATTGCCACATGTTGAAAGGCCTCGACTACGTCCTGTTTGCTGGCGCCTGTGCGTGCTGTGGCGCGGATATGCATCGGGATTTCCTCAAAGTTCTTGGTCGCAGCCAGCAGCGCCAAAGTCAGCATCGACCGTTCCCGCTGCGTGATGGCATCCGACGCCCAGACCGTGCCCCAGGCCCCTTCGGTGATCAGCGACTGAAACGGCAGATCAAAGTCGGTCTTGGCGGCTTCTGCCTTGTCCACATGTGCATCGCCCAGAACGGCGCGCCGTGTTGCCATGCCTTTATCAAACCGGTCTGTCATTGTGATCCTCCGTCGTGAGTGAATGTCAGACGCGCGCGTAAATCAATACGGCAAGCCCACATAGTTTTCGGCCATCGCCTTTTGCGCGGCTTTGTTGGACCGCAGAAATTCCAGATCGGCGACCTGCATTTTCAAATCGAATTCGGATTGATCGGGATAGCGGTGCATCAGGGACGAGAACCACCAGCTGAAGCGTTCGGCCTTCCAGACGCGGGCAAGGGCCTTTTGCGAATAGCTGTCGATACCATCGGTGCTGCCGTCGGCGTAAAATTCGGTTAGGCCGTTATAGAGGTAATGCACATCAGAGGCCGCGGTGTTCAGGCCTTTTGCACCAGTGGGCGGCACGATATGGGCCGCGTCACCGCAGAGGAACAGACGCCCCCAGCGCATCGGTTCGGTCACGAATGACCGCAGGGGCGCGATGGATTTCTCAATCGAAGGGCCTGTGACCAGATTTGCCGCCTGATCGGCAGGGATACGGCGCTTGAGTTCCTCCCAGAAGGCGGCGTCCGTCCAATCCTCGGGTTTGTCGGTGAGCGCGCACTGGATGTAATAGCGGCTGAGGTTTTCGTTGCGCATCGAACACAGCGCAAAGCCGCGGGGTGAATTGGCGTAGATCAGTTCGTGGTTTACGGGCGGTGTTTCCGAGAGGATGCCAAGCCAGCCGAAGGGATAGATCTTTTCATATTCGCGCCGCACATCCAGTGGGATCGTTTGGCGGCTGACCCCGTGAAACCCGTCACAGCCAGCGATGAAATCACAGTTAAGCCGCCGCTCTTGGCCATCAACCTTATAGGTGATGAAGGGGGCGTTGGTGTCGGCTCCGTGGATCATCACGTCTTCGACGTTGAATTCGATCTGCCCGCCTGCTTTTTCGCGTGCGTCATACAAGTCCCGTGTCACCTCGGTCTGGCCATAGACCACGACCGGCGTGCCGGCATGTTCGGTGAAATCAACGCGGAACATCTCGTCGCCGTATGAGATCAGTGTGCCATCATGCAGAATGCCTTCGGCATGGAGCCGGTCGGCACAGCCCGCTTCTTCCATGAGTTTGACCAGACCTTGCTCAAGCACGCCTGCGCGGATGCGCCCCAGCACATAGTCGCGTGTCTTGCGTTCCAACACCACGCTTTCAATGCCGCGTCTGTGCAGCAGTTGGGACAACAAAAGGCCAGATGGCCCGCCACCAATAATCGCCACTTGCGTTTTCATGTTCGAGATGCCTCCTGCGAAAGGGGATGGCATATTGAAACGGTGATGAAAATTGATTATTCGCGTCATTTAGTTGCTAATTTGGGAAACTAAATGGATCACAGAATCAAGTTTCGACATCTGAATGCATTCAGCGCGATTGCCCGGGCGGGTAGTCTGAAGGTCGCGGCTGAGCAGTTGCATCTGACACAACCCGCCATCTCAAAGGCGCTCAAAGAGCTGGAAGAGATTATTGGCGTTGTGCTGCTGGAACGCAGCCGCGCGGGCGTGAAGCTCACGGCTGAAGGCGATACTTTCCTGCAATTCGCCGAGCAAAGCACGTCGGCCCTGCGGCACGGGTTGCGCAGTGTGCGCGCGACAGGGTTGTCGGCGGGAAAGCTGCGGGTAGGCGCGCTGCCCAGCGTGGCCTCGCATCTGTTGCCGCAGGCGGTGACAGATTTCTGCGCGCATAGTCCTGACACTTTGGTCGAACTGCACGAAGGCCCGCATCAGGACCTGACGACGCGTTTGCGCAGCGGGGGGCTGGATCTGGTTGTGGGGCGGTTGGGACGGCCTGAAACCATGACAGGGTTGGAGTTCTTACAGCTTTATACCGAACGCGTCGTGGTGGTGGCCCGTCCGGACAGTCCTGCTGTCGGCGTGCGCCAGTTTGCAGAACTCGATGCGTTCCGTGTTCTTTATCCGCCCCAGAATTCCGCCATCCGGTCGCTTGTGGCGCGCCTGTTGATTTCACAAGGTGTGCCGCTGTTTCGGGACCGCGTTGAATCAGCCTCTTCTGCCTTCGGACGGGCCGCTACGCTAGCCGATCCGAACACTGTGTGGGTCATCAGCTATGGTGTGGTGGCTGACGATCTTGCCGGGGGGCGATTGGTGGCACTCGATCTCGACACAGCGGCCACGACGGGCGCGGTGGGCGTGATGTCGCGCGCCGAAGAGGTCCGCTCGGTCGCCGCGCGCGCGTTCATCAGTGCGCTGGTACGTGCCGTGCCGGAATAGGTGCAATCGTTGGCGGCGCTGCATTCAGCCGGTCGATGGCAAAGCCAGCGGCAGCCTTGTAATCGGCCATAAAGGCCGCACGCTCTGGGGCGGGGATCACGTCGTCGATATTGTCGAATACACCGCCACAGCGGTCATCCAGCAGATTGAGCAGGCCGAACGGCCCTGCGCCGCGGTTGCGCAGGATCAAGGCCGACACCGGCCCGCAAAGCTGCGCGTCATAGGCCGCAAGCGCCGCTGGTGTGACGCCATGCACCAGCATCTGCGCGCCGATGACGCGGGCGTCTACGATGGCCTGGCTCGCGCCATTTGATCCGGTGGGATACATCGCGTGGGCCGCGTCACCCATCAGGCCTACGGGTCCATCGACCCAAGTGGGAATTGGATCGCGGTCGATCATGGGGTTTTCATAGGCATTGTCGGTGCGCGCCAGCATGGCCGGCACATCAAGCCAGTCGTACCGGAATTGATCGAAATGGTGCGCGAAGCTCTCCACATCGACAGGGCGGAACCAGCCTTGTTCCTGCCAGCCGCCTGCGTTGTCGCGTGTGACTTCGGCAATCCAGTTGATCAGGGCTGTGCCATCCGCGGCGGGGGGCGAAATCGGGTAGATCACCATGCGGTGTTGGTGCGTGCCCAGCCCGATAAAGGATGATCCGGTGCGCATCGGTTTGGCACGGATCGTACCACGCCACATGACAGCACCGCCCCAATGAATGGGCGGTTGGTCAGGGTGCATCCGGGCGCGGATGGCCGAATGAATGCCGTCCGCTCCGATCAGCAGCTTGGCTTTGAGGTTGCGTGTCGCGCCCTCTGCATCGCGAAGTTCTGCGATCACGCCGTTTTCTGTCGTGCGATAACCGGTGACCCGCGCGCCGAGGATCACGGCATCGGCCCCCATCCGTTCCACGACCTTGCGGTACAGCAGCATGTGGAATTCACCGCGGTGGGCGGCGTATTGCGGCCATTTGTAACCCGCTTCGGTGCCACGGGGTTCGGCGTAGACTTCCTTGCCGTTCAGCCCCACAAGCGCCCATTCGCGTGCGGGCACGCCAACGCCATCCAGATCGGTGGCCGTGATGCCAAGATCGAACAACTCGCGCACTGCATTTGGTTGAATGTTGATGCCCACACCCAAAGGCTGCATGACAGGTGCCGCCTCGATTACGCGGCAGGACACCCCGATCTGGTGCAGCGTCAGCGCCATGGTCAGCCCGCCGATGCCGCCGCCTGCGATGATGACGTCAGGGTTGGTCATGAAGTGCTCCTCTTAGTGTGCTGACTGTGCAACGCGCAGCAGATGGCGGGGGGCGTGGTGGTGATCTGCCACATGGGCGATCCGAGACCAAGCGGCCGCACAGAACAATTGTGCTGTTTCCTGCGCGAAAGCATGGGCGCGGGGCAGCGGATCGGCGGTGCTGCTCATCTCGGCACGAAAGGCTTGCCACGCGTCGAGGCGCGCCAGAACCGTCTCTGACCCATGTGCCAGTTCAGAGATCAGCTCGGCGAATTCATCTGCCCCGCCACCCGCCCGCAAGCCGCGTGTGGCAATACTGCGCGCGTGGATGCCGTTGGCGCCTTCATAGATTGCGCAGATGCGGGCATCGCGCCAGATTTGGTCAAGCCCGTATTCGGTCAGGTAGCCATAGCCGCCCAGGATCTGGATGCCCAGGTCGGCGGCGCGGATGCCTGCCTCCGAGCCGAAAACCTTGCACAGCGGGGTCAGGAAATCGCCCAAGGCGGGGCGCTCGTTGCGCGCAAGTTCCACCAACGCGATATGGCACATGGCCCGCGCGCCCATGGCAAGCCTGCGCTGTTCGTCCAGCATCCGCTGCACATCGGCGTGATGATGCAGTTGCGCGGGCACGCCATCCGCCTGACGTCCTTGCGTGCGCTCGGTGGCATAGGCGGCGGCGATCTCGGCGGCGCGGCTGGCATGTGCGACCCCTTGCAGCGCCACATCAATACGCGCGTGGTTCATCAGAGTGAACATCGCCGCAAGGCCTTGGCCTTCTGCGCCGATCAGTTCTGCGCTAGCGCCGTCAAAGCGTAACTGGCAGGTGGGCGAGGCGTGCAGCCCCATTTTGTCTTCGATCCGCGTGACGCTGACCTGTGCCTGCGCGGGGCAAAGGTAGAGTGAAAGTCCTTTCACGCCCGCGTCGGCAGGCCCGCTGCGCGCCAGCACCAGATGCAGGATATTGGCGGACATGTCTTGGTCGCCGCCAGAGATAAAGATTTTTTCGCCGGTGATTTTCCAGCCATCCCCCGTGTCTTCCGCGCGGCAGCGGATGGCGGAAAGGTCGGAACCCGCCTGCGCTTCGGTCAGGCACATGGTCGAGAGCGTGTCGCCCGAGGTGAGTTTTGGTATCCAGTGATCCTGCTGGGTGGGACTGCCGTATTTCAGCAAGGTCGTGATCGCGCCGGGGACCAGATTGCAGACCATTTGCAGCGCGTGGTTGGCGCCAGAGAAAACTTCGGACACAGCGGCGGCGATCAGTGGAGATGCGTTCATACCGCCAAAGCGTTCGGGTGCTGTCAGGCCTTGCCAGCCATCGCTTGCAAGCTGTGCATATGCAGCACCAAAGCCCTCGGGCATCCGCACGCGGCCGTTGATAAGCCGCGCATGTTGCCGGTCGCCGACAGCATTCAGAGGCGCAATAACGCCCTCGGCAAAGCCTGCGAAATGGCCCAGAATATCGCCTGCAAGCTCGGCGTCCCAGTCATCAAGCCTGTTGGCCTGCGCCACATGGGTGAGCGAGAAAAGAATGTCCTCTGTGGGGGCTTTGAAGGCTGTCATGAGCGGTGCTATTTCAGCAAAACAGGGATTTGCACGGGCCCGCGAAAACCAAAACCGCGCCAGATGACCGCATCAGTGTCGGGAATTTCCATGTCGGGAAAACGGTCAAACAGGATCGGCAGCATGACCTTGCCAACCGCGCGGCGCGCCACATGGGTGCCTTGGCAGAAATGCGGGCCGTTGCCGAAGGACTGATGGGGGTTCTTGTCACGGTAGACTTGGAATACCTCGCCATTGTCGAACAGCTCTTCATCGCGGTTGGCGCTGGCCTGAATGGTCATGACCGTATCACCCTTGGGGATCAGATAGCCGCGAATTTCTGTGTCTTCGGTAACGAGCCTTGATGAGGCCGAGATAGGTGCAACCCAGCGCACGCCTTCTTCAAAGGCTTTGTCCCAATCGTCGTTGCGCTTGACCTCTTCCAACTGGTCAGGGTTGGTCAGAAGGCCGTAAAGGATGGTGTTCAGCGCATCGCGTGGCTCGTTGATTCCGCCGCCGATGGCGATTTTGATATTGGCGTAGATTTGCGACATTGCAATCGGATCATCGGCGTTCAGCATGACCGAAAAGGCCGAATTGTTGGGTGCGGCGCGGTGGCGGTCCTGAATGCTATCGAGCAATGCATCAATCGCGTCATTGGCGCGGTCGCTGCGCGCAAAAGGCGCATCGCGCCAGCCAAAGTTACCCGCCCCCTCAATCAGCGCTTGCGACCATTCGAGCATGTCTTCGTCACTGGCTTCTTCCATCCCCAGCAGGATCGCCAGGCCACGTGCGGCATAGGCACCCGAAAGGATCGAAAAGAGGTCAACCACCTCGCCGCGCGGCAGGCGGCCGACATAGTCGCGCGCGATCTCCTCGTAGCGCGGCATCCAGTCGTTCTGGATGACCTTGGCGGCAAAAGCGGGGGCCATGGCCATGCGTTCGCGCCGGTGTTCTTCGCCGTCCTTGCGCATCAGGGTATGGGCGCGGAAGGCGCGTTTCATGGGGGTATTGGGGTCGTCCGAGCTGAAAATCCCGGGATTGTCTTTGACATATTTGGTGTCGACGGCCTTGGTCAAAAGGGTGCGCCCTGCGGCTTTGACGCGCAAGACGGGGGCCTCGGCGCGCAGGCGGCGATAGATCGGAAAAGGATCACGGTCCAGTTGGTCCAGCGTGATCTGGTCGTCCAGCGGTGCTTGTTTTGTCATTGTCGCAACCTTTCCGGTGTCGTAGGGGCTAGACCGTTTCGCCCAAGATCCGCAGGGCGTTTTCCTTGAGGATCAGGGGGCGGACCTCGTCTTTGAAGGGCGCGTTTTCGAAATCGGCCAACCAGCGATCGGGTGTGATGGCGGGCCAGTCGGAGCCGAAGAGCATCTTTTTCTTCAGGATCGAATTGGCGTAGCGGATGAAGGTTTCGGGAAAGTATTTGGGCGACCAGCCTGACATGTCGTAATAGACATTGGGCTTGTGCTGGGCGACGGCAAGGCCCTCTTCGGTCCATGGAAAAGACGGGTGGGCCAGCACGATGGGCATGTCTGGAAAGTCGACAGCCACATCATCAAGGTGCATCGGATTGGAATACTTCAGCCGCATTCCCATGCCGCCGCGCATGCCGGACCCGACACCGGTCTGACCGGTGTGGAAAAGCGTGATCACCCCTTCTTCGGCGCAGGCTTCGAGCACGGCATAAGCAGTGTCGCGGTCGTTGGGGAAGAATCCCTGCATGGTCGGGTGGAATTTGAAACCGCGCACGTCGAAGTCGCGCACCAGACGGCGGACTTCGCGCGCGCCGGCCTTGCCCTTATGCGGATCCACCGAGGCAAAGGGGATCAGGATGTCGTCATTCTCGGCGCAAATCTTGGCAACTTCTTCGTTGGAATACCGCCGAAAGCCGGTTTCGCGCTCGGCATCGACCGGAAAGATCACGGCGGCGATATTGCGTTCGCGGTAGTAGTTGGCGGTGTCCTGCACGGTGGGCAACATGCCTTCCGCGCCTGCGGGGTTCTTGAAGTAGGCGGCCATGCCCGCCTGAAATTCATTGTACCCGTCATCGCGATGGTCACAGCACGGCTCTTCTGCGTGGGTGTGAAAATCAACTGCTTTCACCGAGGCGAAATCGACCATGTAATCCTCCCGCATGACCCGTCATGCAAAAAAAGATATACAGCAAAACTGTTAACCTATACAACAGTTTTCAAAATTGCGTTTTCACGGAGAAAATGATGCAGTCTTCGGACCCGGATACCTCTGTCACACGCGTTGACGTAGACGGCGATATTGCGACCATCGTTTTCAACCGTCCTGACAAGCGCAATGCGATGAACGACGCGCTTGTCGATGGGCTTGACGCCTTCTTTTCCAACCCGCCAGAGGGTGTGAATGCTGTTATACTGCGGGGGGAAGGCGGGCATTTTTGTTCCGGCCTTGATCTGGCCGAACATGAAAGCCGCAAGCCCATTCCCGGTGTTTACCATTCGCGCAACTGGCACCGTGTGTCCGAGTTGATCGAGTTTGGCGGCTTGCCTGTGATCTCGGTTCTGACCGGTGCGGTGATCGGTGGCGGGCTTGAGATTGCGACATCGACCCATGTTCGAATTGCTGAACCGTCGGTGCGGTTTCAATTGCCAGAAGGGCGGCGCGGTATCTTTGTGGGCGGCGGGGCGACCGTGCGGGTGGGCCGAATTCTGGGTGCTGACCGGATGCGCGAGATGATGTTGACAGGGCGCAGCTATGGTGCCGAGGAGGGGCTGGCGATGGGGTTGGCACATTACGCCGTCGCAGAAGGCGAGGGGATGGCGCTTGCGCAAAAACTGGCGCGCCGTATCGCGGATAATGCGCCGTTTTCAAATTACCTGATGATCAACGCGATTTCACGTATCGGGGATATGTCGCGCAGTGACGGGCTCTTTACCGAGAGCCTTGCGGCAGCAATGTCTCAGTCATCTGATGGCGCAAAAGAAGGGCTGCGCGCCTTTCTTGAAAAGCGGGAGCCAAAATTCAGGTGACAAGAGGCTGAACCAACGCGCAGTGTAAAAAACGCACTGCGCACGAACACAGACAATCTTTGGGAGGAGATACCATGAAAAGAAGAGACTTTCTGAAAACGACGGCCGCTGGCGCACTTGCTGTCGGTGCGGCGCCGCATATGGCCTTTGCACAGGATGCGACCTTGCGGTTCCATCAATTCCTGCCACCTGTCGCACCGCTGCCTGCGGCGGCGTTCAAACCTTGGGGTGAGCGTCTCGAGGCGGCCTCGGGTGGGCGTTTGCGCATCCAGCATTTTGATGCGATGGCCCTTGGCGGGCGTCCACCGGAGCTGCTTGATCAGGCGCGTGACGGTGTTGTCGATATTGCGATGTCTGTTGTGGGTTACACGCCCGGACGCTTCCCGCGGACCGAAGTTTTCGAATTGCCTTTCATCATGAAGGATTCGATTGCAACCTCACTGGCATTCCAGCAGATGATCGAAGAAGACTTTGCCGAAAGCGAATACGGCGACTTCAAAGTGCTGGCCGGTTGGGTCCACGGACCGGGCCTGATCCACTCGGAAGAGCCGATTACACGGCTTGAGGATATGGCAGGCAAGACCCTGCGTGGCCCAACCCGCATCATCAACGATCTGCTGTCCGAACTGGGTGCCGAACCTGTGGGTATGCCGCTGCCCGCAATCCCCGAGGCGCTGTCCAAAGGCGTCATCAACGGCACCGTGATCCCGTGGGAGGTGACACCGTCGATCCGTTTGACGGAACTTGTCAGCCATCACACCGAATTCGGTGGGCCCGAGGCGCTCTATACTGCCACGATCATCATGGTCATGAACAAAACCGCCTATGAGGCGCTTCCGGATGATTTGCGTGAAATCCTTGATGCCGAAAGCGGTGCGGCGATGGCGCAGGCCTTCTCTCAGGTGATGTTCGATTACGACGCACCGGGCCGCGAGATTGCCGTAAATGCGGGCAACGAGATCATCCAGCTTGATGAGGCAGAAGTGGCCCGCTGGAAGGAAGCCGCACAGCCGGTCATCGACAGATGGGTTGCCGAAATGGATGCCAAAGGCATTGACGGACAGGCGCTGATTGACCGCGCGAAACAGCTGATCGACGAAAAAACAGCGATGCTTGCAGGCTAGCAGGTTCGTTATTGATCCGGGCGCCTGCGAAGACGCCCGGATTTTTTCTGCGCTTGGGAGGGTGCAATGTATCTGACGCTTTCACGAATTGCCGGTGTTGTGGCACGCCTTTTGGCGCTGGCGGGGGGTGCGTTGCTCTTGGCGATTGTGGTGTTGACCGTTGTTTCAATCACCGGGCGCGCATTGTTTTCTGCCGGTATTTGCTGCGGGCCGATCCGTGGGATCTACGACTATACCGAGATTTCCGTCGGGGCCGCGATTTTCGCCTTCTTGCCGTGGTGCCAGTACATGAATTCCCACGCTGCTGTCGATCTCTTCAAATCGGCAATGCCCGATGTTCTGAACCGGTTTCTGAATGTCTTGATTGATATCGGCATGCTGGTTCTGGCGGCGCTGATTGCCCATCGGCTCTGGTTGGGCCTGCTTGACAAGCAGCGTTTTGGCGAAACCACCCTGATTGCCCAAATTCCGGTCTGGATCGGCTATGCCGCCTGTATGGCGGGTGCTGTCGGTTTTGTTGTTGTCGCCGCATTTTGCGTGATCCGTTCGGGCCGTGGCCTGATCTGGAAAGACGCCCGAACGGAGCCGCTGTCATGAGCGATCTCGCGCTGGCCCTCTGGTCGTTTCCGGCCCTCTTGCTTTTGGTATTTTTGCGGGTTCCGATTGCCTTGTCGATGATGGCTGTGGGCGTCTGCGGATCCTATCTGATTTACGGCACCTCGCTGCCGGTATTGAATGCGTTCAAGAATGTGACCTATGGCACGTTCTCGAACTATTCGTACTCGATTATTCCGCTTTTTTTACTCATGGGCCAGTTTGCGACCCTGTCGGGCATGTCGGCCTCGCTGTTCCGCGCGGCCGAAAGTTTCCTCGGGCACCGCCGCGGAGGTGTGGCGATGTCGGCGATCGGTGCCTGTGCCGGTTTTGGCGCGATTTGCGGCAGCTCACTGGCGACTGCCGCCACAATGGGGCAGGTCGCACTGCCCGAATTGAAGCGCTACGGATACCCCGGTTCCTTGGCAACGGGCGCTTTGGCAGCAGGCGGGACCTTGGGCATCCTGATCCCGCCCTCTGTGATCTTGGTGATCTACGCAATTCTGGCCGAGCAGAACATCGAAAAGCTGTTTGTAGCTGCTTTGGTGCCAGGCATTCTGGCCGCATTGGGCTATATCATCGCGATTTCTGTCTGGGTGCGCGTGTCGCCCAATGCCGCAATGGTCAAGGACCGCGTGCCGTGGTCCGAGCGTCTTGTCGCGATTGGCAAGGTCTGGCCTGTGCTGACGATCTTTGTCGTGGTCGTGGGGGGCATCTACATCGGTGTCTTTACACCGACAGAAGCTGCCGCTGTAGGGGCCGCAGGCACCGGGCTGGTCAGTATTTTCTCGGGTCAGATGACATGGGCGAAACTGGGGCAGGCGATTCTTGCGACCGCCAGTGCCTCGGCGATGATCTATCTGATCATTTTGGGTGCGGGGTTCTATAACAGCTTCCTGGCACTCAGCCAGTTGCCGCAAGTCGCTGCAGCATGGGTCGGTGATGCAGGGCTTTCGCCATGGTTGGTTCTTGCGGTCGTGTTGTTCATGTATCTGATTTTCGGCTGCGTGATGGATAGCCTGTCCATGGTGCTTTTGACCGTGCCGATCATCTATCCGATCATGATCGTGCTGGATTTCGGCATGTCACCGCAGGACTTTGGATTGTGGTTCGGTATTCTGGTGCTGATCGTGGTCGAGGTCGGACTGATCACACCGCCTGTGGGCTTGAATCTGTTCATCATCAACGGGATGGCCAAGGATACGCCGATCAGGGAAACCTATAAAGGTGCATTGCCCTTTGTGGTGACCGATCTGATCCGCGTGGTCATTCTGGCGTCGTTTCCGGCGATTACCCTCTGGCTTGTCTGGTTTATCGACAGCTTCTAGACAGCGATGACCGCAGGATCATCGCTATAAAGCCGGGCAAGCGTCTCGGTGCGGTTGCTGCGCAGGGCACGCTGGTTCAGCGAGCCTTTTTCGGTGACTTCACCTTTGTCGAAACTGGGGTGTTCCGTCAGCACAATGATCCGCCTCACACGGCTGGCGGACCCCGTTGCGGCCCTTGCCGCCGCTGCCAGTTTCCCGGCCAAGGCGGCGCGAAGTGCGGGCGCATCCATCTGTGCGGCCGTCGGTGACAAAAGCACCATCGCGCCAAGTTGGGCTTGATCTTCGCCGGTGATGACCGCGTCACGGATCAAACCGTCCATCGCATCGACCAATCCAGCGCGCACGGCACCGACGGCCACCCACGTACCGGTTGAGAGTTTGAAGTTTTCGGCAATTCGCCCGTCAAAGAAAAACCCTTTGGAATAGTCATCAGGATCGGCCGGGCGCAGGGCATCGCCCATGCAGTAGAAACCGTCTTCGTCAAAGGCTTTGGCGGTTTGCTCCGGATCGCCATAGTAGCCCGGAAAGATCGTGGGGCCTTTGATGCGGGCCTCGAGCTTGCCACCGTTGGGCACGAGTTTGAGCGCAAGCCCCCGTGCAATCACACCGACATTGCCGGATTTTTCCTGCGGTTCGGTGCAGGCAAGCGCGAAGGGTGCGGTTTCCGTCGCACCCAGTCCTGTGGCCAGCAACACCTCGTGCCCGGTGGTCGCACGCCCTGCGGCGCGCAAACGGTCCCACGTGCGTTGCGCCATACCGGCACCAGCATAGAACATCATCCCCAGTTTGCCAAAGAAGGTCTGCGCAAGGGCAGGGTCCGTCTCAAGCTGGTCGATCAGCATGTCGTAGCCCATCGGCACGTTGAAATACCACGTACAGGAGATTTCGCGCAGGTTGCGCAGGGTTTCGTCAAACTTGCCCGGCACCGGCCTTCCATCGTCGATATAATAGCTGCCGCCGTTGGTCATCACCAGATAGAACACCTTGTTGCCCGCTGCCGTGTGGTTCCATGGACCCCAGTCCAGCACGACGGGTGCCTCTTTGGTCAGGAAGCGGTAACAATCGCGCACGGCGGCTTGCATGGCACAGATCATGCGGTTGGTATTGATCACGGCTTTGGGTGTTCCGGTGGACCCTGAGGTGAAGAGGTATTTGACCACCGTGTCGGGCGTCAGCGCGGCGCGGGCGATCGCGGCGGGCGCGGGGTCTGTCGCAAGCAGGCTATCGAAGCTGACGGCCCCGTCGACCGTATTACGCAGATTGATGACTATGCGGTCCGGCGCCCTGATCGCATCCAGAGCATCTGCAAACTGTGCCCCGTCATCTGCAAACATAGCGCCGGGTTCAAGCAGCGTGGCGATGTTGCGCAGCTTGGCGTGATCGGTCGAGACCAGTGAATAGGCGGGCGAGAGCGGCGCATAGGGCAAACCGACATAGGCGCAGGCCATGCCAAGAAGTGCGTGTTCGAGGCTGTTTTCAGAAAGGACGAGCAGCGGACGGTCTGGCCCCAGTCCCATGGCCAGCAATCCCGCGCCAATGGCCTTTGCCATCCTGCGCCCTTGGGCATAGGTGATATGCCGCCAGTCGCCGCCTTCCGCGCGGCGCGCAATCCAGGTGGTGTCCGGGGTCTTGTCGGCCCATTTGTCGAGATAAGCGGCCAGCAATTGGGGGTGATCCGGCAAATCGCCTTGCTGGCGGATGATGACCGTGCCGTCATCGCGGCGGTCGTAGTCGAAGGCGGGGCGCCAGAAATCAGCAGAGGCGGAGGTCTGTGCCGTCATGGCCTTGGGTCTTTCTAGCGTGGCGCCATGCGGATCGCGCCATCCAGACGGATGACCTCTCCGTTCAGCATCGGGTTGCGGGTGATGTGATCGACCAGTTCACCATATTCAGCGGGATCGCCCAGACGGGAGGGGAAGGGCACCTGTGCGCCAAGCGAGGCTTGCACTTCTTCGGGTAATTCGCGCAGGAGCGGCGTGAGGAAAAGACCCGGTGCGATCGTGCAAACACGAATGCCTTTGTCCGCAAGATCGCGCGCCATGGGCAGTGTCATACCAACGATACCGCCTTTGCTGGCAGAGTAAGCCAACTGCCCGATCTGCCCGTCATAGGCCGCGACCGAGGCGGTGTTGATGATCACGCCCCGCGCGCCGTCTGCGTCAATCGGATCGGCAGCGACCATGCGCGCCGCCGCTTGGCTGGCGCAATTAAAGCTGCCGATCAGGTTCACGCGGATCACACGGTCGAACATATCCGCGTCGTGGGCTTCGCCACGCGACACGGTCTTGGCTGCGGCAGCGATCCCTGCGCAATTGACCAGCACGCGGGTAGGGCCGTGAGCGGCCTCGGCCAAGGCGATCCCGTCTGCGACCGATTGCGGGTTTCCGACATCGACGGCGGCAAATGTCCCGCCAATCTTATCGGCCTGCGCCTGTCCTGCGGTCGCGTTCATATCAAAGACCGTGACCCTCAGCCCGCTTGCCGCGAGCCTTTCCGCTGTTGCGGCCCCCAGGCCAGAGGCCGCACCTGTGACGATTGCGCCATGTCCTGCCCAATCCTGCATTATGTGCTCTCCCTGTCTGTGAGGCGGATTTTCTTCAAAAGCTGCATCAGCGTCTCTTTCTCCGCAGCGGTGAGATCGGCCAAAAGACGGTCTTCATGGGCCTGAACCGTTGCCAAAGTGTCATGATAGACCACTCGGCCATCCGGTGTGGCCATGAGCGCCTGTATGCGCCGGTCGCCCGGCATGACGCTGCGCGTCAATAATTTGCGGTGTTCGAGTTCATCAATGATCGCAACCAGCCCCGAGCGTTCAATGCCCAGCATCCGCGCAAGGCTGCTTTGGCTGATGTCGGGATGCGCGACGACAAGGGACAGGGCGGAAAATGTGCGCGGTGACAGGCCCCCTTCGCCAAGTGCGGCGCGAAAGTCCTTCTGGATCGCCACATAGGCCCGTTTCATGTTGTAGCCAATCAGCGTTTCCAGATCCGGCACGACCTCTGTCGGATCTGTTTCTGTCTGTTTCGCAGCCGCGTGAAGTGCCATAATAAGCCTCCCTAGATCTATCGACAGGCATAGCGCATATTGTTAACTAGGTAAACAGTTTTGCGCACGTGCCACTGAAAGGTTGACCATGATGAACCTACCCGAACCAAAGCTTGCATGGGTGACAGATCTGACGGTTCATCTGGACCCGGTTCGCGCGATGGGGCAAGGCCGTGCAGGCGCGCGACGGATCATTCCGATTGTGGGCGGTACGATGGACGGCCCGAAACTGAAGGGCAGGGTTCTGGATGTCGGGGCAGATTGGCAGACCATCTTTGCTGACGGTCTAGCGGAGCTGGACACACGCTATGCGCTGGAAACCGATGACGGCGCCACGATCGAAATCGTGAACTACGGGTTTCGCCACGGCCCGCAAGAGGTGATCGCGGCCATCGCGCGTGGCGAGGATGTCGCGCCCGACAGCTATTACATGCGCACCCATGCCAGGCTGGAAACGGGCGATAGCCGTTACCGCTGGGTGAACCGCACGCTGTTTATCGGGATCGGGGCCCGCAAAGAACAAAGCGTGCTGATGCGGCTCTATGCGCTGATGTAGCCGGTTGCAGACCGGATCAGGCTGGCACCATGACGCGGTAAGCGCGGTGTGCGCATCAACCGCCTCATGGTCCGAGAGCGGGCGCAATGCGTGTCTTGCTTGGGGGATGGTCAGGGTGTGACGGCGAAGAACATCGTTTCGCCCGAGTGGTCATCCACGCCGTCATTGTCTGTGGATACCCACATGGTCCCGTCTCGGGTGATGGCCAGACCCTCGATTTTGTCCAGAACGTAGCCGCCCGTGGAGGTCAGCGCGGGCAGCAGATCAACAACCAGTTCGGGCGCCAGAACCGCAGGGGTTTCGCCCAGTGCAACCATGCCATCCATCGCACCGAGCGGCACGCTGGTGATCTGCTTGGTCACGGCACGGGCATCAAGCTGGTTATCGCGCTCGATGAAGTAAAGCCTGTCACCATGGGCTGTGATTTCGGACAAACCCACCCAGCCTGTTGCGGGCACGGTCAGCGGATAATGGACGACGGACCATTCCGCGCTGTCCAGATTGTAGCCCAGAACCTTGGCGTGGTTTGCCGGATCATCGCGCCATTCGCGCTGCACGACGATATAAAGCATGTCGCCCACCCGCGTGATCCCTTCGAAACCGAAGCGGGTTTCGACGGCAAGCAGTTCGTTTGGCAAGGTGATGTAGTCTTCAATCGCGCCATCGGATCCGACGCGGTAGATCGCGTGCGGGACAAGACGGTCGGCACGACCTTCGGACGCGATCCAGAAACCGCCCTCACCATCCAGTGTGATACCTTCCATATCCATTAGCTGGGCCGGCTGGCCGTCGCGCGTGATACGGATGGCATCGATGATCTGCGCCGGTGTCTGGCTGACGTCGATGTGAAAGATTGTCGGCTGCATTGCGTAAAAGCTGTCGTTGACCGCATAGATCGTCCCGTCCTCGGCTGCGACCTGACCGGAAATCGCCCCCCAACCTGTCAGTGTGTCCATGCCTGCGGATGTCAGATGCGGATAAACTGCGGGCGCGTCCTGATATTCAAAGACCATGACATGGGCGCGCGGGCCTGCGTCGTCGGTCTCGTTGGCAGAGATCAGCAGGTTGCGTTCCGGAATGGTCACATAGCCTTCCGGCCCGATGCCCGACGGCAGCAATTGGGTCAACACGGGTGCGGCGGGATCGGTGATGTCATAAACACCGACGACCGATGCGCGCTCTGCGCCGACGAAGACGTAAGGTGTGCCGCCGAATGTATCAAAGGTCACGCTTTCAGGCTCGACACCCTTGTTGCCAGAGCGTTCTTCAGGATAGTGGCCGATCTGGATGATTGCGTTCTCGAAATCCATCCCGCTTTCATAGATAAGCGCGCCGTCCTGGCTGAAGATCGTCCAGCTACGCGATCCACCGTCCATGTCGCCCTCATTGGCCATGGCGAAATGGGTGTTGTCGATCCACGTAATGCTGTCGGGTTCGCGCGGGACGGTGATTGTCTGGTCAAACACCAGCGCGCCTTCCTCGCTTGTATCGACACCTTCGAGCGTCACTTCCCCGGCAGAGAAATGGTTCAGCACCGCGCCCGCAGAGGACAGAACCACGATGTGGTTGTTTTCCTGCAGGGTGACCACGACTTCGTTTTCACTATTGATCGAGATGTACTCGGGCTCGGGATCTTCGGGGGCGATATCGGCCAGACCGGTGATGTCAGCGACGCGGGCTGTCGCGCAGTCGATCAAACTTTCGGCTGTAAGATCAACCATGAAGACAGAACCGGCAGGCATCTGACCCACGCGGCCATCGCCAAGGTCTTCGTCGCGCTCGTTTTCGATCGCGACCGCAAGGAACGACCCGTCCGGCGCGATGCCCACGCTGTCAGGCTGGCCCGGCAGCGCGCAACGGCCGACTTCCTGCTGTGTGGTCATGTCGATTTCGACAAGAAAGCCTGAAGGTTCAGCGTAGCTGGGCGATGTGTTCACACCTGCCAAAGCGTATTTGCCGATCACGGCCACGGATGTGGGTTCGCCTTCGGGCATGAATACACCGGCGGCAACAGGATTGGCCGGATCGGTAATATCGATAAAGCCGATCGAAGCGCCCGGGCTATCGGTGTAGACCAAGGTCATGCCATCTTCGGAGGCTGCGATGATCTCGGCAGACGTCTCTTCCGCATCGGGCAGGTTGTCTGCGACCATGAAAGAGGCGATGCGGTTGAAGTTCATGTCCTGCGCGAATGCGGGCGCCGCAAGCAAGGCAAGGGCGGAGGTCATCGTCAGCGAGCGATAGGTCATTCGTTCTTCCTGTGTGATATCAAATTGACAGGCGAACGATGACCTATGACCAAGAACAAAAAGTCACAGAAACACGACAGATTTGTAAAATGATGGCAAGAAGCCGTTTCAGTTTGGCCTTGCCACCTGATCCTAGGGCAGACCCGCCAGTTGCCGAAGGCAGCGGCGGAGGATCGCATTCTCCTGCGGTGTGAAGTTGGCAGATAACGCGCGATCAAACTGTCCGGCCTTCCCGCAAAGGGTCTTGTAGGCTTTATATCCCTCTGGCGTCAGGCACAGGGTTTCAAAGCGGCGGTCATCAAGGTTCTTCTGGCGCTTCAAAAACCGGACTTTTTCCAAAGCACTGACAGCGCGGCTGACCTTCGTCTTATGTGTCCGCGCACGGGTGCAGATATCGCGGGCTGTCATGTCGCCATAGCGGCCCAGATGAAAGAGTACGCGCCATTCGGTGCGGGTCATGCCATACTGGTTCTTATAGCTCGACTGGAAGCCGCTGCTTGTGACTTCGCCGGAAATATTCAGCAGATAGGGCAGGAAATCCTTGAGGTCGAAATGCGCGACATCATCCTCGGAGTGCGGGGCTTTCATAGGACATTTCCGTTGATAGTTACATTTTCAACTAATACCAAAGCGGTAGTTTCAAATGCAACGATTCGATCTGATATGCCGGAAGGGGTTCTCATGAACAAGCAATCGCCGCGTTCCTTGCAAATTGCGCAATCGCCTGTCGGGACGACCGAAGGCTATATGCCGGGGTTCGGCAACGACTTTGAAACCGAGGCACTGCCCGGAGCCTTGCCGCAAGGCATGAACAGCCCACAGAAATGCAACTACGGTCTTTATGGTGAGCAGTTGTCGGGAACGGCATTTACAGCCCCCAGCCATCAGAACGAACGCACGTGGTGCTACCGCATCCGCCCGTCTGTCAAACACTCCGGCCGCTACAAGCGCATTGACGTCCCGTACTGGAAATCCGCACCGCATGTGATGGATGATGTCACCAGCCTCGGGCAATACCGCTGGGATCCGCTGCCCCATGCCGACAAGCCGCTGACGTGGGTGACAGGCATGCACACGATGACCACGGCGGGTGATGTGAATACGCAGGTTGGCATGGCGTCGCATGTCTATCTCGTGACCGAAAGCATGAAAGACGCATATTTTTATTCGGCAGATTCCGAATTGCTGGTGGTGCCGCAAGAGGGGCGCCTGCGGTTTTGTACGGAACTTGGCGTTATTGATCTGGAACCCAAAGAGATCGCAATCCTGCCGCGGGGGCTGGTGTACCGTGTCGAGGTAATCGAAGGGCCTGCACGTGGTTTCGTGTGCGAAAACTACGGCCAGAAATTCGAACTGCCCGCGCGTGGCCCGATCGGGGCCAACTGCATGGCCAACAGACGCGATTTCAAGACGCCGGTTGCCGCCTTTGAAGACCGTGAGGTGCCCAGCACGCTGACAATGAAGTGGTGTGGGCAATTCCACGAAACCGAGATCGGCCAAAGCCCTTTGGATGTTGTGGCGTGGCACGGAAATTACGCGCCCGTCAAATATGACATGCGCAACTATTGTCCGATCGGGGCCATCCTGTTTGACCATCCCGATCCGTCGATCTTTACCGTTCTGACGGCGGCCTCGGGAGTGCCCGGCACGGCCAATATCGATTTTGTCCTGTTTCGCGAACGCTGGATGACGATGGAAGATACATTCCGCCCGCCCTGGTACCATAAGAACGTCATGTCCGAGCTGATGGGCAATATCTATGGCAAGTACGACGCCAAGCCGAACGGCTTTGCCCCCGGATCAATCAGCCTGCACAACATGATGATCCCGCACGGCCCCGACAAGGAAGCATTCGAGCGTGCGTCGAACGCCGATCTCAAACCGGAGAAGCTCGACGAGACGATGTCGTTCATGTTCGAAACCCGGTTTCCGCAACATTTGACGGAATTTGCCGCGAAAGAGGCACCTTTGCAGGACGACTACATTGATTGCTGGGCGTCGCTGGAAAAGAAATACGACGGGACGCCGGGCAAGAAATGACGCGTCGTGCATATCCAGACCTGAAAGGCTGCTGATGCCCTTGATGAAAAGCTGGGTGGCCAGCGCCAATTCCGCCGAGACACCTTTTCCGCTGAACAACCTGCCATATGGCGTGTTTTCACGCGCCGGAGAAGATCCGCGCTGCGGCGTCGCAATCGGGGATATGATCCTTGATATGGCGGCACTGGAAGCGGCTGGATTGATTGCACTGGACGCGGAAGCGGTATTCGATCTGCCGTTCTGGAATCAGGTGATGGAATTGGCGCCAGAGGTCTGGGCCAAGCTGCGCGGGCATCTACACGCCATGCTGGTCGACGGGTCTGGCGACCAAGCCACCATCGCGCCCTATCTTGTGCCACAGGCGGATGCGCAGTTGCACATGCCGTTTATGGTCTCCGAGTACACGGATTTTTACGCCGGTCGCCAGCATGCACAGAACATGGGCGCGATCCTGCGCGGATCCCCTGATCTGCCGGCAAATTGGCTGCACATTCCGATCGGGTACAATGGCCGCGCGTCATCGGTTGTGGTCTCGGGTACACAGATCAACCGCCCCAATGGTCAGACAAAAGCGCCGGATGCCGATATGCCGTCTTTTGGCCCGTCCAAACGGCTGGATATCGAGCTTGAAATAGGCGCGATTGTCGGCACACCCTCGGAGTTTGGCGCACCCGTCACCGTTGATCAGGCCGACGCCATGATCTTCGGCTTTGTCCTGCTGAATGACTGGTCCGCGCGTGATATTCAGGCGTGGGAGTACCAACCTCTCGGGCCGTTTCAGGGCAAGGCGTTCGGCACCTCGATCTCTCCATGGATTGTCACGAAAGCCGCACTGGAACCGTTCCGCGTGCCGACACCCGCGTGCGAAAAGGCATTGCTGCCCTATCTGGATGGCACAATTGACGGGCTTTACGACATCGCGCTTGAAGTCCTGATGCAGCCCGAAGGTGCAGCCAAACCGACGTCGATCTGCAAGACCAACGCCAAGCGGCTGTATTATTCTGCCGCTGAACAGTTGTGCCATCATGCAAGCGGCGGCTGCGGCATGAATGCGGGTGATCTCTTGGGGTCGGGGACGATCTCGGGGCCAGAAAAATCCGAATTCGGATCACTGATGGAACTCAGCTGGGCAGGGCGCGCGCCATTCACGCTCGACACCGGTGAGATACGCACATTCATCGAAGATAACGACACGTTGATCCTGCGCGGTGCCGCACTGGGCGACGGGTATCAAATCGGGTTTGGAACCTGCACGGGCAAGATCCGCCCTGCGGTCAAATTCCCTGCATAGAGGACAGATAAAATGGCAAAAGCATTCGCATCCCAAGGGGATATGACCGAAAAGAAGATCACCTTTGACGAAGTCGGCGAAGGGCTTTGGGCCTTCACCGCCGAAGGTGATCCGAATTCGGGCGTCATTATCGGCGATGACAGCGTCATGATCGTCGAGGCGCAGGCGACGCCGCGGCTGGCCAACAAGGTTATTGAAAAGGTGCGCGAGGTTACCGACAAACCGATCAGCCACGTTGTGCTGACCCATTATCACGCGGTGCGCGTGCTGGGTGCATCGGCCTATGGTGCCGATCAGATTATCATGTCCGATACCGCCCGTGCCATGGTTGTCGAGCGGGGGCAGGAGGATTGGGACAGTGAATTCCAACGCTTCCCGCGTCTTTTCGAGGGCCATGAATCGATCCCCGGCCTGACGTATCCAACCACGACCTTCAGCGATGCCATGACCGTCTATCTGGGCAAACGCCGTGTGGATATCAAACACATCGGCCGTGCCCATACGGCAGGTGACGCGGTCATTCATGTGCCGGATCAGAACGTGATGTTCACAGGCGATATCGTGGAAGACCATTCCGCCTGTTATTGCGGTGACGGCTATTTCGGGGATTGGGGCCAGACGCTTGATAACATCAAGGCTTATGATGTGGATGCGATTGCACCCGGTCGCGGGGGGGCGTTGATCGGCAAAGAGGCTGTGGAACGCGCCATTGAAAGCACCCGTGATTTCGTCGCAAGCACCTATGAGCCGGCCAAGAAGGTCGCCATGAGGGGTGGTTCACTGAAAGACGCATGGGACGCCGTGCGCGCGGAATGCGATCCGAAGTTCCACGATTACGCAATCTACGAACACTGCCTGCCGTTCAACGTCAGCCGCGCCTACGATGAGGCCCGCGGGATCTGGCATCCACGCATCTGGACCGACAAGCGTGATCTGGAAATGTGGGCGCAGTTGCAGGGCTGAGGTTTCCGTCCGGGAGGGTCAATATATGGTCGACGTGCGCTACGACATCGCATTCAAGCTCTATCCCTACGAAAAAACAGCCGCCATCGGGGCCGCGCCTGTACGCCATCCCGTCGTCATCATCGGGGGCGGGCCTGTAGGTATGGCCGCCGCCCTTGATCTGGGGCGCAAGGGCACGCCGGTGCTGGTGCTTGATGATCATGAAGGGGTCGGGCAGGGCAGCCGCGCCATTTGTTTTGCCAAACGCACCCTTGAGATTTGCGACCGCTTGGGCGCTGGGCAGGCGATGGTCGACAAGGGCGTCGTCTGGAACGTGGGTAAAGTGTTTCGTGGCGACCAGAAGGTTTTTGAATTCAATCTTCAGCCCGAAGACGGGCACAAAGCGCCTGCCTTCATCAATCTGCAACAACCCTATTTCGAGAAATACCTTGTCGATGCCATCCGCAAGGCCCAAAGCGACGGATGCCCGATTGAAATCAGGGGGCAGAACGCCGTGACCGGAATAACCGTGCATGACGATCATGTCGGTGTCGACATCGACACGCCTGACGGGCCTTATCAGCTTGAGGCCGACTGGCTGATCGCCTGTGATGGCGCGCGTTCGCCCACCCGCGATATGTTGGGGCTGCGGTTTGACGGGCGCGTGTTCGAGGATAACTTTCTGATTGCCGACGTGAAAATGACAGCTGATTTCCCGACCGAGCGTTGGTTCTGGTTCGAACCGCCTTTCAAGGACAGCGGCGCATCGGCCCTGTTGCACAAACAACCTGACGATATCTGGCGCATTGATTTCCAATTGGGGTGGGACATTGACCGTGCCAAGGAACTGAAGCCCGAGAATATTCGTGCGCGGGTTGATGCGATGTTGGGCGAGGGGGCGGACTACACGCTTGAGTGGACATCAATCTACACATTCCAATGCCGGCGGATGGAAAATTTCCGCCACGGACGCGTGCTGTTCGCGGGTGATAGCGCGCATCAGGTTTCGCCGTTCGGTGCGCGCGGCGCCAATTCGGGTGTGCAAGACGCCGATAATCTCGCGTGGAAGCTTGATCTTGTTGTGAAAGGCCGCGCACCAGAGAGCTTACTGGACAGTTATTCGCAAGAACGGGTGCATGGCGCGGATGAAAACATCCTTAATTCAACCCGCGCGACGGATTTCCTGACGCCAAAGAGCGCGATCAGCAAAGTCTTCCGGAATGCTGTTCTTGAGTTGGCGCAAAAACACGCCTTTGCGCGGCCCTTGGTCAATTCCGGCCGCCTGTCGGTTCCGTGTGTCTATGACGGGCTGTCGCTGAACGGGCCGGATGATCTGAACGGACCAGCGCGTAGCCGTGTCGGGGCCAGTTGTGCCGATGCGCCTATGGCGGATGGTTTTTTGTTGGAACAACTCGGCGGGGATTTCACGGTTTTGGCGTTGAATACCGCGCCACCTGATGTTGCGGATGTCGATGGCATTGCGGTGCGGACGATCGAATTGGACACCGCGCGCGATGATCCTTCGGGGGCAATTGCGGCAAGGTATCTGGGTGAGGAACCCCACGGGATCTATCTGATCCGGCCCGACCAACATGTGGTCGCGCGCTGGGCTTCGGCTGATGCCGCAGATATCAAGGGTGCTGTGCGGACCGCAACAGGACGGGGACAGTAACTATGAAACTCAATCTTGCGCCAAACATCAACGATCCTGACGGGTTCTATGATGAATTGCTGGGCGCGCATAGCGGGCTGAGCAAAGACGAAAGCGACGCGTTCAATGCGCGGTTGATCCTTGTTCTGGCCAACCATATCGGCGACCGCGATATCCTGCGCGCCGCCTTGGAAGCCGCGAAATAGCGCAGCTTAACCGCAGGTCGACGGAGCGGCGCAACTGCCGCGGCCAAAGTATTCCGGAGCGTCAGGATTTTGCGAAAGCAGAAGCGTTTGATTTACAACGCGCAGGGATCAACTGGCGGACTCGCGAATTTCAAGGATGGTGGTTTCGGACAGTTTCTGGATCAGGGTTTGTTCGACCTCGGCCATCACCTTGGACACACGGTCATGGAGCACATGTTCAACGCTGCACCCGTGCGCAGTGTCGTCCGTTTGTGGTGCGGCCAGTCGCTCGTCAAGGGCAAGGTAGACATCCGCAAGCGTGATCTCTTGGGGTGGGCGGGCCAGTCGCCAGCCACCGGAATGCCCTGCTTCGGACACCAAAAGCCCGGCCTGTCGTAAACTCCCCAGCACCCTGCGCACGACGACGGGGTTCGTGCCGGCGTGGGCGGCAATATCGGCGGATTTGCGCAAGCTGTCAGGCGCATGCGCCATATGGCTGAGCGTGTGCAGGGCAAGTGACAGGCGGCTATTGCGTTTCACGAGGTGATCTCCCGATATGCGGCTCTTCATGTAACAATTATAGTTGCGGGATTTGCGTAACTTCTCTAGTTACGGGAATCAACGCTCACATTGCAAGGAAGCCAGCCATGAACCGTCACCGTCTTCCCGTTACAGTCCTGTCAGGCTTCTTGGGTGCTGGCAAGACAACGCTGCTGAACAACGTGCTCAACAATCGCGAGGGGCGGCGCGTTGCGGTGATCGTGAACGATAGATCCGAAGTGAACATTGACGCCGATCTGGTGCGCGCCGATGGCGCGCTGTCGCGCACCGACGAGACGCTGGTCGAGATGTCGAACGGCTGCATCTGCTGCACGCTGCGTGACGATCTTTTGCAAGAGGTGCGCCGCCTCGCAGTTATGGGGCGTTTTGACTATCTGCTGATCGAGTCTACCGGCATCTCTGAACCCCTGCCGGTCGCGGCTACCTTCGATTTCCGCGATGAGGCCGGTGAGAGCCTGTCGGATGTGGCGCGGCTTGACACGATGGTGACGGTCGTCGATGCGGTGAACCTGTTGCGTGACTATTCCAGCCACGACTTCCTGCGCGATCGGGGCGAGACGCTGGGCGCGGAGGACGACCGGACGCTGGTGAACCTGCTGGTCGAGCAGATCGAGTTTGCCGATGTGGTGATCCTGAACAAGATCAATGATGCCGGGCCCGAGCGGACGGATGCCGCGCGCAAGATCATCCGTAGCCTGAACGCAGATGCGCGGATCATCGAAACAAACCATTCCGGCGTTGCAGCGGATGCGATCTTGGATACGGGTCTTTTTGATTTCGAAAAGGCGCATGAACACCCGATGTGGGCAAAGGAGCTTTACGGATTTGCCGACCATGTGCCGGAAACCGAAGAATATGGCGTCTCATCCTACGTCTACCGTGCCCGCCAACCTTTTGAGCCTGAACGCATTCTCGCCGTTCTGAACGGCAATCTGCCCGGCGTGATCCGTGCCAAGGGCCATTTCTGGATCGCAACACGGCCCGATTGGGTGGCTGAATTCTCGCTTGCGGGTGCGCTCTCGTCGGTCAAGCCGCTTGGCACATGGTGGGCGGCTGTGCCCCGCGACCGCTGGCCCGACGATGACAGCGCACGTGCCTACGCCGCACAGCATTGGTCCGAGCCATGGGGTGACCGGCGGCAAGAGATTGTCTTTATCGGTGCGGGTATCGACTGGCCTGCGATCAAGGCGCGGCTGGATGCCTGCCTGTTGCCCGAGACTACGGCAGCCGGACCTGACGCGCTGCCAGATCTGCCCGATCCTTTCCCGCTCTGGCGGCGTGCGGAGGCAACATGACCGGAAACCTTGGTGAAACAGGTCTCAAGCGGAAAAAGCGCAGACAGGATCCGATGCAGGCCTATGACGCCCTCCCGCCTGTCTTGCGCGGGTGGCTGGCAGATGCGGCTTTGCCATGGTCTCCGGTGTCATGCCGCCGCATCTGGCGGCGCGCCCGTTTGCGCGGAGAACCGATCGAGGCCGTTCTGGCGCGCCTTGAGCGCGCGCAGGCGCAAACCCTTGCCAAAGATCCGATCTGGTGTGCCTCTCGCGCGGAGCCGCAGCGCGATCAATAGCCGGACCACGCAACGTGATTGGAATCCGCGCCCGCACGGACCTTTTGCAAAACCCGCTAGCGCCCTTCGATCTGGATCGAGAAGTTGCGCCGCGCGCCGGATGGTGGTGTCGGAAAGGGGCCCGCACCGCGCACCAGTTGCAGTGCCGCCTGATCCAGCGCGTCCGACCCTGAGGGGCGCGCCAGTGAGACCGCAGTCAACCCGCCGTGAGGCCCGATACTAAAGGACACCACAGCAGCGCCCCGTGCCCGCACACGCGGTTTGCCGGCCTGTGACAGGATGCGCATGACCAGACCCGGATAGTTGCTTGCTGCGGCATTTCCCGCGGTCTGCTGACGCCCGCCGAGGCCGCTTTGTTGCGCGACGGCGTCCTGATGTCCCGATGCATCGCCTGCCTGCGCATTCCGATCTGCATTACCCGGCGCAGGGCTTGCTTGTGGGCGCTGGCGGGGTGGCGCGGCCTGCAAGGGCGGATGCGTGGCCGTGAAATCTGCGCGGCGCGCTTGGGGGCGCATTGCGCGTGCCACGGCGAGGCTGTCAGCGGCTTCTGCCACGATCCGCGCCTGTCGTGGCTGCACCGCGTCAGGCGCTGCGAAAGTGGTGTCGCGCATAACAGGCAAGGATTGTGTGGGTGTGATGCGTTCGGGCTGTATCTGTTCTACCGGCGCTATCTCTGCCGGTGCTGCCGATCGGGTGCTCTCGGGACGCATCGCGCTCAAGGTGCCGGCCGCCATGTCCGCAAACGCGCTGCCTAGCCGGACCTCGGCGGCACCGCCACCCCCCTCTGTCTGTGGCGTTTCCTGTGCGACAAGTGTGAGGGCCAGTGCGCTGTGGGCAACGAGGGCTACAGACACCGCCAAAAGCTTGGCTGGACCGGCGTGGCGCATTATTGCAACCCCTGTTCAGTTACGATCACGACGCGGTCCGCGCCAGCCGCGCGTAAGGCGCGACCATGCGCGACCAGCGTGGCCGCGGGTAAGTCGCGGTCAGGGATGATGCGGACGATCGTGCGTGCGGGTTCGGGAAGACCGGCGAAAAAATCCGCAGCCGAGGCGACAGCGACACCGCCATATGTCATGCGCCCGTCCGCATGCAGAACCAGCGCATCGGCGGGTGCGGCACCTGCAAGATCAGCGGTCCGGACAAGCCGCAGATCTTTGTCCAGCGGCTTGGCCAGCGTGCCTGCGACGAGAAAGAAAATCAGCATCAGGAAAACGATATTGATCAGCGCGATGGTCGGTTCGCGCTCGCTTCGGGTGCGGCGCCGGTTCATGTCGCCTCCAGAACCGTCACAGTGATGTGCGGGATCGCGCGGAGAGCCACAAGCAAATCGGTCAGTCGCTGCGCCGTCACATCAGCCCCGGTCGCGACCAGCACGCCAAGCGTGGCGTCACCGCTCCTGTGCGTGGCCAGCGCCGAGGATAAGTCACCAATGGCCGTTTCGGAACCGTTCAGGCGTAATGATCCTGTGGCCAGTGACAAAAAGACCGGACGTTCAGAGGATTTGGTGCCGCCAGAGCCCGCTGCGGCAAACGCAACTTCGGAAACGCGGGTAAAGGTTGAGGACAGCATGAAAAACAAAAGCAGAAGGAAGATGACATCAATCAGTGATGTCAACGACAGCCTGCGCCTGCGTCGCATGTTACGCACGGGCAGGCGCCCCTTGTGGGTCCATGGCTTGACGAACACCTGAAGGCGACAGCACGGTATGCAGGGCCCTTTGCGCCAGTACGCGGTCTGCATCCATGCGCGCCTCGAACCAGCTCAGCATGACCGAAGTGGGCATTGCGACGGCAAGGCCTGCGGCAGTGGTTAACAGGGCCACCCAGATGCCACCTGCAAGGATTGCAGGGTCGACTTGGCTGCCTGCCTGCTGAAGCGCCTGAAACGCAGAAATCATGCCAAGAACTGTACCGAACAAACCCAGCAGTGGCGCAAGCTGTGCGACGGAATCGAGAAACCTCAAGCCGCTTTCCAGCCGTGCAAACCGCGCTTCGGCCTCTGCTTCAAGGCGGGCCGCGTCCGTCTGGCCGTCAAGCGCCATGGTGACAACCGGAACAAGGTAGCTGCGCGACCGGCTCAGGTGATCACGCGCGGCTGTCCTGTCGCCGGTATCCCAGGCTGCGATGGCGTTCTGCAAGGCTTTGTGGCGACCGACACCCGCCACGGTGAATTGCCAGAGTTTGAACAGCACCACCGCCAGAACCAGCACCGAAAGTGCGCAGAGCAGCAGGACAACCGGCCCGCCGAGTGCGGCTATACGCTGGATGCTTTCCTGAAGGGCGGTGATCATCCCAGCACCTCGACACCGGTGCGGCTATGAAGCGCGAGCCCTTCGCTGCAAGCGCCTGCTGGCAGATTGTCTCCGGCGCAGGTTTCGACGCCGTTGATCAGCAGGCGTCCCAATGACGCACATCCAAGTTCGGGCACCACAAATTGGCGGACGCGGGACCGGGCCGCGGGCAGGGCGCCAAAATCAAAGAGTGTGAGCCGGTCAACACGCCCTTGCGTGTCAAAAAGCACGGCTTCATAGACCGCTTGCCCGATATCATAGCCATGTCCGTTCTGAACAAGAAAACTTATCCGGCAGGCATCTTCGACAGGCTCTACGGCATTGAGTTCGATAGAGATATATGCGCCCTGTGCCTCTTCTGCGAGGGCGGGCGCGGCCAACAAACAGGCAGCCAGAATGATGACTGCACGATCTGATTTGAATTTGGACATTTTCCAACCTTCGATTTCCCGATGGGTCATCTGGCTGGAGCAACACGCCCTTGCTGGATTGCACTTTCTTACCATCCAGCAGGGTCGTGTTCAATACCTGATTAAATTAGTATGTAATTTTTACGCGGGCGTGGCACGCTGATCGTCCGGCTTGCGTCAGGCCAAATGCGACCGCAACATCCAGGCGAACTTCTCATGTACTTGGCCGCGCGCAATGCAGAGGTCTTCAGTCAGGGTGTCGCCATGATCAGCGGCAAGCTCGCCTGCACCGGCAATGGTTTCGGCCAGTGTTTCCTGCGCTTCCTTCATGAGGCGGATCATCTCTTCGGCCGTGGGCACACCATCAACTTCCGCGACTTTGGACCGTTTCAACATGCCGGCAAGCGTGCCTTCGGCATGGGCGTCAAGCGCTTTGATCCGTTCGGCCAGATCGTCCTGTGCGACGAAGTGATCTTCGTAGATCTTCTGGAACAGATCGTGCAACGGCCCGAAAGCCATGCCGGTGACGTTCCAATGGAAATTCTGTGCCAGCATCGTGGTCACGGCGGTTTCTGCGACGCATTGATTGAGTGCCGTGGCAATCTGCGCAGTTGCGTCGGTTGAAAGCGTAAGGGCGGTTTGGGTCAAAGGTGCCTCCTGCATCAAAATGATTACTCTGTGCTGGCTGGCTCTTCGCTGGCTTGCACGTTCTTCATATAAGGTGGAATTGCATCAGACAAGCCTATTTAGAATAATTCTAAACTTGAGAAAAACTGTCAGCTACATTGCGCAAAAGGAACACCAGATTCCGGCGTGCGTGTTTTGGAACGCGCGAGTTTAAGAGGAAGGCGGCGCTGGCCTCATCACCGTTCTTGAGGCTGCGGGCCAATGCGATCAGCCATTTTTCGTCGAAGGAGGTGTCCTGCTCTCCGACGCGATAAAAGGCTGGTCGGTGTTTCAAAGCCTGCGACAGGCAGCGCACCAGCACTTCGGCGGCGGCGTGTCGCGCGATATTGCGGTTTGTCGACAGGGCGGCACAGGCACCGAAAAGCTCGATATGCGCCTTGCACCGGTTGCTGCGCGCAACGTCGCGCAAATGGTCGAGCAACCCGTCCGAAGAACACTTTTCGTCCAGCGTCAAAGCGTGGTCGTATGGACTCTGACAAACGGCTGCGGTCATGGGGGCTTGGTCCTTGTTCGTGGGTCGTTTATGGTGTGGGGGTCAGGCGGCTTTCCCGCCATCCAGCATCGTCAGCGTGACCTTTTTCTTGCGACACCGCTTTTCATACGCCTGATCCCAATGTTTGTAGCGCCCCATGACGGCCTGTTGCGCGACGACAAGCGCGACAAAGGCCGCGCGGTGTTTGTTCTTTTTCAAAGCCTTGAATGTTGATTTCTGCGCTTTGGTCATGGAGCATCCGATACAATGGCCTTCGCGTTTGAATTTGCAGACGCTGATGCAGGGGCTAGGGATCTTTGGCATGATAAGCTCGCTGGATGTTTGGGCAGGGGGCCCGTTCTGGCTGGTGTGTGGTGTTCAATGAAGGGTGCGGTCTTGGGGTTTGTTTTGGAGCGGGGCTATGGCGGGTGCTGTTTGCACCATGCGCTGCATCGCCTGACCGACCCGCGCCGCCATTAGGGCAACCGGTTCGGCATGGCGCGCAGGGACAATCAAGCTTGCGATCATTGCAGCCTCGGCCAGATCACCGTACGCGGCTTCGCGGACCAGAGTTTGCAGGATCGCTTCGTCAGAACCGATGCAAGTGCACCCAAGCCCGTGCCGGACAAACGGCCTGCGGGCAAATCTGCACAGATCCGACAGCAGGCCCTCGAAATTGCGCAACTCTGCAAGGCCCTCAGCGGCACCAAAACTCTGCGCAAAACGGTTCCAGACTTCGGCCTGGCTATCGGCATCGGCCATCCAGAACCGGACCGCCATGATCAGTTCGGCTTCCCAAGGTGCGACATCGGTCAGTTGACCGACCCTGCTGGCGCCTTTGGTGTGTGAGGGCCCTGTCATTTGGTCAGGATCAGCTTGCCCGCGCGGGTGATACGCAGGGTGTAGGTCTGGCCGTCCAGCACGATGTCGGCCTTATGACCGTTGCGGATCAGGTCGCGCGCGTCATAGGTGTCCGTGTCAGCGGCCCTGTCAACGGACCCGGGGCGGGGCAGATTTTGCATCAGGCTCATCGACCCTCTCCTGCTGGACGCATGCGATTTCGCTGCAGGTCGATCAGATATTCGAGTGCGAACCCTTCTATCTGTGCGCTATCGGCACCGGATTGCACGATTTCACGCCATGTCGCGCTGGCAGTTTCAGGCTTCTGGCTGTTCGCCCGGGAGACGGGTGTCATCACGATTTCATCCTTTGAATTGACATCCGGGCTGCCGTTCGTGGTGGCTTGGACGGGCATTTTGTAATGCCTTGCGATATTCTGACTAAATAAGTCAGGTTACAACTAATGCCTACAATAATCCGACAGTTTTAGTCAAGAACTTAGATGTGCCGAACCGCATGCAAAGTGTCAGGCGTCAACCGCCTTGCAAAGCGTCGATGTGTTGGATTGCGGTGAAGCCTTCAAACCGTGGCGCGCCCTCGTGCAGCGTGCGGCTATGTCCCGCACGTGCGTGCGAGGCGCGGAACGCCTCGCTGGTTGTCCATGCGCGGAAATGCGCCTCTGATTGCCACACGGTGTGCGAGGCATAGAGGATTTTGCCGTCTTCCTCGGGACCTTTCAGCATGTGGAAGGACACGAAACCGTCCATATCCTGCAACCTGCTTTCGCGGGTCAGCCAAAGTTCTTCGAATGCGGCGGCGTTTTCCAAGGGTAGAGTGAAACGGTTCATCGCAAGGTACATTTTTTCTCCTTAATTGGATGTGAGGGATTTGCATGGATCGTCCCGTTCAGCGGGAGGGACGATGCGGACCTCGTTGAAAGGGATGCCTGTGTGGTCTTCTTCGACAAAGCCGATGGCATAGGTTGTCACGTCAGGGGCGGCTCTGGCGATCTTGGCGGGCACGCCCCAATCTGTGCGGGCGTGGCCGTTTCCGGCGATCACGGCGACAGGCGGCCCATAGGTCTCTAGCGCCTCAAGTGCAGCGCGGGCAAAGACGGCATCGCGGTAGCGCTGCACGCTGACCATACCCGCCATCATTGCGAATGGCATGGCTGCGCAATGTGCCTCGAATTGCAGTTGCATGCGTGCCTGTTGCTGGCTGTCTGGCAAAGGCTCATCCAGACCGAAACGCGCAGCGTCTTCACCAAAAAGGGCAGCGGCACCATCACTGTAGACACGCTGGATCGCGTCGCGCGGGGCTGCGGCCCCCACGATGCGCGCATTCCCCATGGCGTCAAAGATCGGCGCATAGATCGGGAAATCACCCCAACCGCTCGCCTCCCATGCGGCGGCGATCTGTGTCCGGTCGGCGTCAGCACGCGCGGCTTGTTCTGCGGTCAGCATCTCGAACACAACCGCGCTGGGCCGCAGGTCCCGCAGGGTGGCGGCTTGCCCCAGATGTGCATCACGGTTGTCATGGACCTCTCCAAGAATGACGATGTCGGCCGCAGGTTCTGCCGTGGCAGGCAGGGCGAGCACCAATAACAGAGCGGTCAGTCGCATATGGATTCCTTTCATGCTGATGCCGCGTGAGGCAGAACAAATGGGATGCCGGCGGGCGGCGGGGCCGAGACGCGCAAGGCGCAGCCATAGGCGTCCGACAGGATCTCGTCTGTCAGTACCTCGTGCGGCCGCCCAAAGGCCATGCGTTTGCCTGTCGCAAGCAGTGCGACACGGTCGGCATAAAGCGCTGTCAGGTTAAGATCATGCATCACGGCAATGACCCCGCCACCCGCGCGGGCAAAGCCGCGTGCGATGTCCATCACTTGGAGCTGGTGCGCGATGTCAAGGCTGGAAACCGGCTCATCCAGCAAGAGCCAGCGCGGTTGACCGTTCTCGACAGGGGCCCAGACCTGCGCCAGAACACGGGCAAGCATGACCCGTTGCGCCTCGCCCCCGGATAATTCCTGAAATGTCCGGTCGGCGTAATGCGCGAGGCCAACGCGGGCCAGCGCCTGCACCGGCACCTCGGGTCTGTCTCCTGCCGTGCCGGATTGCAGGCCAAGACGGACCACCTCGATGACTTTAAACGGAAATGCCAGATGCGACGCTTGGGGCAGGACGGCACGTTGTGCTGCAAGCTGCCATGGTTTCATCGCGCTTACGTCCTGTCCGTTCAGGCTGACGGCACCTTGATAGGGCAGGGAGGCCGTGATCGCCCCGAGCAAGGTGGATTTGCCAGACCCGTTGGGTCCCACGATAGCGGTCACTTCTCCGGGCAGGGCTGTCAGGCTCACGCCACGCAGCGCCGCGCGCTTGCCATAAAAGACGCGGATATCTTCGGCAATCAGGCTCATAGCTCCACCATTCCGCGACGTCTGAGCAGGATCCACAAAAAGACCGGGGCGCCAAGGACGGCCGTCACGATCCCTATGGGCAGTTCTGCGGGGGCAATCACCACGCGTGCGATGACATCTGCGAGGATCAACAGGGTCGCACCAAGCAGTGCTGAATTGAGCAGCAGCGTTCTGTGATCCGGACCGGAGGCAAGACGCAGCAGATGCGGCACCACGATCCCGATAAATCCGATCCCGCCCGAAACAGCGACCGCCGCACCGGTGGCACCGGCGACGGCAAGGATGGCTGTGGATTTCATGCGCTGCACATTGATGCCGATATGGGCAGCGGTCGCTTCGCCCAAGGCCAGCCCGTTCAGCCCGCGCCCCAGCACCATAGCCGTACCGAGAGAGAGAAGTATCAAAGGAGCGGCGGACATACCCTTGGCCCAGCTCGCACCCGCAAGCGAGCCGAGGCCCCAGAACGTCAGGTCGCGCAATTGTCTGTCATCGGCGATGTAAACAAGGATACCTGACAAGGCCCCCGCCAAAGCGCCAAGTGCGATGCCCGCCAGAAGCATGGTGGCCACAGACGTACGCCCCTGCCGTGTAGACACGCGGTAGAGCAGGATGGTCGAGCCCCAGCCGCCCAGAAATGCTGCAAAGGGCACAAGGTGGTTGCCTGCGCGGTCGATCATCCAGACGGGCAAGAGTGCGCCCAGTACGATGGCAAGGATCGCACCCAGCCCTGCACCGGCACCCACGCCAACGATGCCCGGGTCGGCTAAAGGATTGCGGAACAGACCTTGCATCGCGGCACCCGAGACCGCGAGCGCTGCACCCACAAGGACGCCCATGACAAGCCGGGGCAGGCGGATGTCGAACAGCACAACGCGCTCGATCTGGCTCAGCGTCTCACCCTGCGCGAGTTTTGCCAGCACAGATGACAGGGTGGCGTCTGTTGCGCCAACCTGCAGGTTCACAAGGCAGGCCAGCCCCAAAGCAACCGCAAGAACCCAATGCAAGCTCCGGGCGGGGTTTAACCGGTCGCGCGGGGCGACCGCGATATCCGATACGACAGTCACCGGTCAGGTTCCCTTTGCATAAAGCGCGTCGTTCAGCATCTGCACGGCCTGTGCGGTACGCGGCCCGAAGCCCAGCATCAGCAGACCATCCATCCGCACGATCGAACGCGTTTGCGCGGCAGGTGTTAACCGGACCGCAGGCATGGCGAACAATTCCTCATCCGCCAGCCCGTGATCACCGCCCCTGTCCATCATCAGGATCACATCGGGTGCGGCCAGCCCGACCGCTTCATCGGTGATCTGTTTGTAGCCTTCGTAACCGGAGACCGCATTCACACCCCCCGCCATGCGGATCAGCGCGTCCGCTGCCGTGCCTGTCCCAGAGGCATTGATCTTGCCGCCCTGCGTGGACAGCACGAAAAGCACGCGCCTCTTGCCGTTCTCGGGGCGTTCGGCGTCTGCAAGTGCGGCCACGAGATCGGCCTCGACTTCGGCCATCAATCCGGCGGCGCGTTCAGGCACAGCAAGTGCCTCGCCCACGATCTCGATCTTGCGCAGGATACCTGCGACGCTCAGGGCGTCGGGCACTTCGACAAGCTCTATGTTCGCTGCACGGATCACATCGAGCGCTTGGGGAGGTCCCGCACCTTCCTCGGACAGGATCAGCGACGGTCCGACCGAAAGCACACCCTCTGGCGAGAGGGCGCGCATGTAGCCCACATCGGGCAGGTTGGCGACGCTGGGTGGATAACTGGACGTTGTGTCACGGGCCTTGAGGCGGTGCGCCTGACCAAGGGCTGCGATGATCTCCGTGACAGATCCGCCGATCGACAGGACATCTGCCTGCGCTTGCGGCGTATCCGTCCTTTGTTCGGCATTGAGGGCGATGGCAAGAAACGTGCTGCAAAATGCTGCGCATAGTCCCGTCCGGAAGGCGGTTTTACCGGGCCAGTGTCTCATGCCGGAACCTCTGCAAGCGTGGCGAGGCAATCTACGATCTGGCCCCATTCGGCGCGTGAATCGCGTCCCTCCTTGCTGACGCCGAATACCTGAAAAATCATACCACCTTCAGCATCGAAGGCTTCGATCGATACGGCAGGTCCGTGTTGCGTGGGTTTGTGCACGACCCAAACCTCGGCCACTTTGTCGAGACGCAGATGCAGGTTGAACCCCGGGTCCATCACGTTCTGCCATGGCCCCATCGGTTTCAGGCTGTGGATCCTGCCGGTGTGGATCTGGATGCAGCCGTGGTTTCCGACAAAGATCATCACTTCGATCCCGGCATCGCGCACCGCCTGAAGCATCGTATCGGCGGCCTTGGGGGCAAGCTGGCGCACCCAAGGCGCACCGGCGATGCGGTAGGCGCCCAGCCGGTTCATCTTGAGTTTGGCGCACAGGCGGAGGAACTGGTGTGTATCCGTCAGCTTTGCCCATTCTGTCCGCAGGATGTCAGCCTTGTCCGCGCGTGACTTCGGCCCCTCGACGGGCTTGCGCGCCGCGACCTGTTGACTGTCCGACTGATCCGCGACCGCCAGATCGGCGACAATCGCGGGCCATGCCGTGTGATGCGATCCGTCGCGCAGGTGGATTTTGTGCACCGCGTCGCCTGCTGCATCGAAAATCTGCAAAGAGCGTCGCAGACCCTGCGCGGTCTCTGTCTCGACGGCGAAAGCATGCACCCAATGTGAGGGAAAGATGCGCAGGTCTACATTCTCGGTCAGGGTCATCGCGGCATGTTCGCCACGGTGGTAGTTGCCGTATTTTCCCAACTTTTCATGCACGCAGGCATCGACGCGCGTCAGCGCCATGACGTCGCCCAAGGCTTCGGCAGCAGGGATGATCCGGTCGGGATGGGCTGCGATTCGGGTGGTGCTATAGCCGATGCCGGCCGCGACGAGCTGTGCTTCGGCAATGCCTTGGGCCTGTGCTGCATCGCGCGCGCGCAGTTTCGGGTTTTCGGCAAGAAAGGCGCGAATATCGGATGGTTTGCCAGCGGATTGCTGTGTCATGGGCGTCCTCGGATGTTTGATTGTGGTCCGATGGCTGCGCCCGAAAGACGTGGTGCGTGGCTGTCTAACTTACTTGACTGTTTTAGTTGGGTAAGATTAAAGCTGCAACCCGTTGCGGTACCTCGTAGCGCAAATTCTATCAAACTGCCGCGCCAGCCTCCGCAAGCTTCGGCCCGAAACACACGAAGGATGGCGCAATGCTTACCTCTTTGATGCGCGGCACGACCGCGCTCGTCTGCCTGTCGCTGGCAATGCCGGCCACGGCCCAAGACAATGATCCCGGCTTTCTGGGGACACTTATCCTTACCGGCGGCAAACGCGATCTCAGCTTTGGCACCGCGTTATCGCGGACCGTTGTCGGTGACGAAGAGATCATGGACAGACAGGCCAGCACGGTCGCACAACTGATCGACAGCGTGCCGGGTGTCACCTTGGTAAACGGCACGACGCCGCAAGGGTCGGGTATCAATATCCGCGGGTTCGGCGCGAACACGACCTTTGGCTCGGACCAGAAAATCGCGATCCTAATTGACGGTGCCACGGTCGGATCAGAAGAACTCTATCGCATCGGCACACAGCTTTTCACCGATCCGCTGCTCTACCGCGAAGTCGAAGTGTTGCGCGGGACCATCGGCAGCTTTGCCTATGGGTCCGGCATCGTCGGTGGCGTTGTAAGGCTGGAAACCAAGGACGCCTCTGATTTTACTGGCGGTGTTCCCGGATTCGGGGGCGCCCAGACCCTGTCTTTCGGCTCAAATGGCAGCGCATCGGTCAGTTCGACCAACCTTGCCTGGATGCCTACCGATGGTGCCGAGTTTCTGCTGAACTACACCCTGCGCGATCAGGACGACCTAACCGCAGGCGACGGGACCACGATTGGCAACAGTGCTTTCCGCACGCCTTCCTTCCTCGCCAAGGGGACGTTCACTTTCGGGCAGGATGATGCGCATGCCCTGAGTTTCAGCCATTCAAGAACGGTCGCGGATGACAAGGACGTCCCCTACGATCAATTTGTCACGACGGCTGATTCCTTTGGTCGCGTCGACCGCCTGACCGAAACGACACAAACGACTGTCGAATATCGTTTCAATCCGGTTGCAGACCTTGTCGATCTGCGCGCCAATCTGTCGTATGCCGATCAGGCAATTAGCTCTGACTACATTCCCGGATCCTCGCCTCTGGAAGGGACGCCCAGCTTTCCTTTCCTTCTTGAAACGGTAAATGCCGACCAACGCTATGAAACGGCCAAACTTACCGTGACAAACCGCGCCTTGTTTGACACGGGCGCGATCGCGCATGACATGCTTGTAGGGGGTGAAGTGCAGCGCCGTATCCGTGCCGATAACGCGGCCGGTGGTGCGCCGGGGGGTACAAATGATCGTTTTGCCCTCTTTGTCGTTGATGAAATGACGATGGGGCAATTCACGATGACACCGGCTGTGCGTTATGAAAGCTCCAGCATCGAAAGTGAAAACGACCTCGCAGGCGTTCCCGATACCTATGAAAAAGACGCCCTGATAGGTGGTCTGGCTCTGGCCTATGATCTTGGCACGGGGCTGTCTGTCTTCGGCTCGGCGGCCTATACCGAAGGTCTGCCGATCATTGACGACCTCGGAACGAGCGCCACCGCGCAACGGCGGATCGGCATGTCAGAGAAATCCAACACATTCGAGCTTGGGGCCGAATACACAAGCACTGATATCTTTGCCGATGGTGACACCTTTACCATGCGCGGCAATCTCTATCGGACTGAACTGAGCGACATCACCAGCTACACGGTAGCCGGTTCGATGGCGACCGAACTGGACCGTGTCGAAGTCAGCGGATTTGAACTGGAAGCCTCTTATGGCATGGCACGCGGCTTTTACGCCGATTTCGCCGGGCATATCGGTGCGGGTACCGAATTCAACCCGGATGGCACCGATGCAACATGGCGCAACATTCCCGCGGATCGGGCGCAGCTGACATTGGGCCGAAAATGGGAAGATCGCCTTGATTTAAGCTGGGAAATCATCCACGCGGTCGATCGCCGCGATGCCCTTGGCGATGATTTGCCGGACAGTACCGTGCACAACCTGCGTGCAACATGGACCCCGCAAGCCGCAGGATGGCTTGATGGAAGCGACGTGCGCATCGGCGTCGAGAACGCTTTTGACGCCGACTATGTGAGACATCTGTCGTCCCCCAGCAGGAAAGCGCCGGGCCGGTCCTTGAACGTGTCGCTCACGAAATCCTTCTAAGCGCGAAAAGCGGGTTTTGAGCGCATCTGTCAGCATTTCAGATCGTGCGCACTGCGAAATGCGTGCCGCAATCCTGATCTGCTGACAGGCGCGCATGGGTGCTGGTATCCTAAAGCTCTCTTTCGCTGAAGGGCGCTTGAACGCGAAGATCGCGGCAAGAGGCTGTTGTCACAATGGTCTGACGGCAGCTCTGCGCTCATGGCTGCAGATTTATGGGGCGTTCAACTTGGGGCAGGCATCGTTTGCCCATCGCCATCGGGGAAAACGGGCTTGCCAGACCAGCATAGGACGTTGCACGCGTCTTCATCGCGGTCGTGGTGATGACAATGGGTCAAAAGCCAGGATTTTGCTTCGACGCCTGACCGACCTGTGATCTTGCCCGTGGAATAGCCAAGCGAAAGAAACCCCGCGACCAATGCTGATGCACAAGAGGTGCCACCAAATCTGTTAAAATAGGAGCCGTATTCGCGCATGCTACCGCCAATGGCTGCCTCAGCGAAAGGACCACCAGAATAGCCCGCAGGGCCGGGTACGTCTGTGCTGATGACGTCGTAGCTCGAGAACTTGTGGTTGGCGTTGTTCGCAGGCACGCCGACGGGGTCGTAGGCTGCGCTTTGCTGGTCAAGCCGGACTTCGGCGACATCAAACGCTTCGGCGTCATTGCTTGGTGCCATCACAGTAATGTTGCCGGTAGCAGAATAGCTGCTTTTATAGCCCTTGGCGTTCACCGCGCCGACCGAGATAATACCATTATGTTCGGAGGCCAGGTTGGCAGGGTAAATCCCGTCGTCCTCATTGGCATTGCCCGCGGCACAGACGACTGGTCTGACTTGTGAAATATTCACGATCAGTTCCGCCAGTTCGCCCCAGACTTCGGCCTGTTTGGGGTTTGGCGCAATCTGGCGCACCAAGTTCGAGAGCGGCTCTTCACCCGGCTTGATATCGCCGATTTCAGGGATCGTCCGGTGTGGATCGGCAATGTTGCGCGGAAACAAGACGACATCGGCACCGATGATATCCGCATAGAGGAACGCAAGGATCAGCCCCTCCGGTTCGGGATCAAAGTTGGTCGAGATCTGGACAATCTCGCACATCGGATCAACACCAGTATAAGGCAACGCCAATGGCGTCGTCTCGCCTGTCGGTAAGTGCTGCTGTGTGATGCAAGGCCGTGCGCCGACAAGACCTGCAACACTGGTGCCATGGCTTGAAAACGCGGGCGACGTACAAGGTGCCACACCGTTTGCGTGCGCTTTGGAGGTCTGCGAAAGCCTGTCGCGCAATTCGGCAAGTAATTTGGCGGTGTGCGGTAACCCGTCTGCGATTTCCGTGTCCAGGTTAAGTGGCAAGCAGCCGATCGTTGCCAGGCCATCCGGTGCAAAAGCAAAAGACCCCAGCCGCGCAGAAAAGAAATCCATGGACAATTCAGTATTGATCGCGCCTTGCAGATTTGGATGTGCTGCGGCCACGGACGTGTCGATAATGGCCACGCGCGTCGGCTTATCCTTGGGTTCAACACACCAGCCGACCGGTGCATGGTCACCATCTAGAACGCCCAAGGTTATGAGGTGCCATAGCGCGTCATACTGCGGGTAAATCTCACGGCCTGTCTGTCCACTCTGTTGCATGATCAAATCCACTCTGCTTGCGCTGCGAGCATCTGTTCTTCGCAGACTTTTTCAAGAACCGGGGCAACCATGCGCGCCAGTTGGTATCCCGCGTTGGTATCCGCGGCATAGTGCAAGCCCGCCCATTCACGGTTCTCGGCAATCCTGCGCGCACTGACAAACAGTTCGGAGCTGGCAGGATGTTCAGGCAGTAATCGCGAAAACAGGAACGCGATCGAAAACGACTGAAATGAATGGTTGGAGGGGTAGGATTGATGTGGCGGGTTGGGCAAAAGGGGGCGCAGGCGTGGCTCGATCTGGTTCGGGCGCAGAACGTTATAGCGATCCTTATAGCGCAGCCCTATTTCATCAGTCAGTGACAGGATCAGATAGAACAAGGTCTCTGTCGCTTCATAGCCGCCGATATCTTCGACACCAAGCGGACGCAGATAGCCCGACAGCTCAATCGACGCTTCGCGCATGATTTCATGTTCGCGGTGTGCCTCGCGTGGCGTGCGCAACAATGCCTGTTTTGCGAGAAGATCAACGGCTTGCCGGCGTAATTGCGCGGTGTTTGGCGGCAGAGGGATAGGCAGGTCTGCCCATTGGTCGAGCGCGGCGTAGAGTTTCTCGCGTTCCTTCCAGGGCTCTTGCATGCCAGATCCGGCAACCGCATCCAGCGCGCGATTGCGGTTCCTGTTGCGGTTGCGGTTTCTATTGCGGTTGCGATTGCGATTGCGGTTCCTGTTCAGGACCAGCAACGACAGCGAACCACCCGCAGTGGCACCACCATCCGGATTGGCGACAAGCTGTGTTGCTGTTGCGTTCAGCTGCAATCCGGTTGCGGTGACTGTGAATTTGTGCTGCGCAAGAATGTCGTGGAAGTCCAAAACTCTCTCCTCTCAGGTGAAGCGTTTAATCGCCTCAATAAAGTTTGTTTCTTTATCTTTTTGGGAAATGCGAAAGCGCTCTTTTTGCACTTCGATGTCTGCAAAGCCCGGATCTTGCACCAGTAGCTCATTGTAGAGGCGCGTCGCTTCGTCATGGCGGTCCGTTTGTGCCAGATTGACCAACAGATAGCGCATCGCGGCTTTGAATTTTGGCTGCTTGCCCAAGGCATTACGACTGGCATGGATCGCCTTTTGATGCTGGCCCAGCATCGTCGAAGTCATCGCCAATGTGGTATCGTAGCTATAGCTGAGCGGGCTGTAGCTGCCCAAGTACACCGCGCGTTCAGCCGCTTTTTGTGCCGTCTCGTAATCCGCTGCATAAAGCCTGTTCAGCGCGTAATGATCCCAGACAAATGCCTGATTTTGATTGAGCCGCAAGGCGCGCTCGAGCAAGTCACGTGCAAGATCATGGTTGCGGAACACATATCCTGTGACATGGCCCAAACACGCCAGAGAGATGGCGTTGAACGGGTTGTCGTTCAACGCATTGCGCACAAGCTTGTCAGTATCCCCAAAGGTCTCTTGGTTCAGCGTGCCAAGGTTTTCACCGATCTTGAAGCTGGCAGCATAGGTGCGCAGGGCCGCAAACAGGGCCTCGTTCTGGCCTGTCTGATCTCGCGACAAAAGATGTTCTGCGTTCTGTAGCGCCCCCTCATCAAGGCGAAACATCATATTCAGTGCCGTATAACCGGCGATCATCGGCTCTGGGCCTTGGGCTGTCCGGCTGGTTGGTTTGCGTTCAATACTCCGCGATACACGGTCTACATTTTGCGTTATGAAACCCGACAGAACATAATTGGTCCAATCAAGCGCCTCATCCACGGTGGTTTGGATTGATTGGCTCCATTCGATCGACATGTTGGCAGCGGTATAAAGAAAAAACGTCAAAGTCAGGGATTGGCGCACCTGCAGCGCGCGCACACGGATGAAATGATCCGTATTGCTAGCCCCGATCAAACCATCCGAGGGGCCCGTCGCGTCGCGCAAATCGTAGACATCAACAGGATGCAATTCGCGCAGGTTTTTGATTATTCCTTCCAGCAAATGATCGGCGACATGTGCGGTTGTTTCATCGCAGCCTTGCTGGATATTGGGGAGCACACCGAAAGAAATACGCGCGGCAGGCAAGGGCGTAATCGCAAGATTGCGATGCGCTTGTACTTTGGCGGGGCTGTGCTGCACGGGTGTTTTGGTTGCACGCTCGAACAACCGTTCGGCATTGTTGCGCCAGTTTTGGCGTTCGAGCAAGAGCCAGTCTTCGAATTCCTCGTCCTGAATATCCATCCCTTCCAGAAGGTCGGCTTCGGGTGACAGGGATAAGGCCGCCAATTCGGACGGGTTTTCCGTGACGGCATGATAATCGATCCAAAGCGCTTCGCGACGCAGCTTGATGGAATGGCGGTCTACCTCAATGATGGCGTCAAAAATCGGGCCAAGATCGCGGCGCTGTTCGAAAATAATCTGGCGCAGGCTGGTGGCAGATTTTCCTTCGGAACTTTCGCTCCAGAGCTTGTCGCGCAGCCACACGCGCGTGCGCTGACATCGCGGCGCAAGTGCAAGCAGCGCAAACAAGGCGCAGGCTTTCTTGCTGCGTGGTGTGTATGACGCGCCAGACGCATCGGTCAACGCAAGCGGACCAATGAGAAAAAGCTTGGCAACTATCTGGTTGTGTTCCGCCATGTCAGGACCATGCATAAATTGTGGTGCATTTGGAAGGAAATTGGAAGAACGAGGTACCTTCTGCGCTGTTTCATTGCCCTTGTCGTGATACGACGATCGCAGCTTTGGCGCAGATTCACTAGTTACAGATAAATGTGTTTCATCAAATATTTCAGTATTCAAAATTGATGTTCCAGTTTCACTCCAAATGCACGAATCACTCTGGCTGACCTAGCGTTAACGAAACGTTAGGGATTTGAGATCGCACTGTCAGGATGATCCGCTGTTGGCGTCAGACCTCTCGCAGGTGCGGTGATAAAGTTACGCAAGGTCAACTTCTTAACGGTCATCGTTTTCGGAATGTGCGTTGGTGACTGACGCGTCGCTAACGGCAGCGCTTTTAGTGTGTGCACATGAAAAGGGGCATTGTTTCATGAAAATCATCATCATTTCGAAGAATACATTCTTTCAACATGCGCTGGCGACGATGCTGGCACAGGAAAACATCACCGTTGCAGGGCAGTTCGAAGACCTGACGGCGCTGATGAAGGGCCAAGTCACCTGTACGGCAGATGTTGATGTGCTGATCATCGAGGATGCAGCACCCTGCACAAAGCGGCTGTTTGCGGATCTGGCGATATTGCACCGCCGCAAGCCTCGCTTGAAATCGCTGCTTGTTGTGTCGCAAGTCGATGCGGCATTCTTGTCGGCGCTGTATGAAGCAGGCTGCGCGGGATGTTTGCTGTCAAACATTCCGCCCGGTGCGATGTCGCATTACATCCGGCTTGCGGCATCAGGTCAGCGCATCTTGCCAGATGGGGCCGCCGATATGTTGCGCCAGTTGCTGCAAGAAGTCACGCCATCCGCTGATGTGAAAGGGTTACTCTCAAAGCTGACACACCGCGAAGGGCGGGTCTTGGGGCATTTGCTGAAAGGCTCTCCCAACAAGTTGATCGCATCGGACCTGCAATTGCCCGTAACGACCGTGAAAGGTGACCTGAAATCAATCATGCGAAAGACAGGCGCCGCGAACCGGACGGCCTTGGCGGTTTCTGTCGCGAAGCAGGGTTTGGCCGGGGCTGCGCATTCCGCCTCGCTATAGGGGCAGGACGCATTCAATCGGCATCACCGGTTTGTCAGGTTTTTGTGCTGACGAGGCGCAAGGTCGCAGCAATAGTCGTTCTGTTTCAAGGCCCTGAAATGGCGTGAAAATTGTGCTGATGCTGGCGATCGAATGGGTTCTTACCGCCAGCATAAAGCAGACGCCGGCCCCAATGGTCCGGCGTCTGTGCTCTTGGTGGGGCAGGCCCCGAGGGGTGATCTTAGGCGCTTTCCTTGATCTTTCTGGCAGCTTCGATCGCTTTGCGGATCAAATCGGCAACCGTATCCAGTTCTGGTTGTCCGCCCGGTGCTTCTGACGTCTCGTCGTCGTCTGCTACGGGTCCGTCAGCGGGGGCGCCTTGTGCTGTCAGAACCGGCATTCCGCGACCTTGCAATTCGGACGGCAACCCCAGCGGTTTGCATGCGCCGACCACCTTTGCAAACAGCGCATCAGAGCGTGTCTGGTCACGCGCCATTGCCTGAATGGCGGCGTCCTGCGCCAGCAATACAGCCGCAATGCCCGCCACATGTGGTGACGCCATAGAGGTGCCATCGTAGCTGCCAAATCCGGGGCCGGGCAGCGTTGAGATCACCGCAACGCCGGGCCCGCACACATCAATCTGCGGTCCGCGGCAGGTGAATTGAGCGGCAAAGTAAAGGCCATCCTGACTGACATGCTCTGTTTCGTGGCGCTTATGAAAGCTGTCTTCGGGATAGGTCCCGAATTTCCCGATTGCAGCGACCGCCATGACTTCCTGATAGGCGGCTGGATACATCACAGATCCCCCGCTATTGCCTGCAGCCGCGACCAGTAGAATACCCGCAGCGCGCGCAGCTTGCATCCGTTGCTGCAACAGAACACTTTTATCGGGACCGCCAAGCGACATGTTGACGACGTCAATTTCCAATTCAATTGCCGTATCAATGGCTGCGATCAGTTTTGAAATTGTAGCGCCCGGAAAGACCCGCAAAGCAAACAGATCGACACGGTCGGCAATGCCGCGCATACCAATCGCATTGTTCAACGCGCCGATGGTGCCCGCAACATGGGTGCCGTGCCCGCTGTCATCAGATTTCCAGTCTTCTTGCGGGTCGCCACCATCGGCAAATCCGCGACCGCCTGCCGCGACAACATCAGGGTGGCCATCGGCAAACCCGCTGTCGATCACGGCCACACGCACGCGGTCGCCTTGTGGCATTGCCACATTGCCGACGGCCTGATTGCCCCAGAGATCAATCTGTGGTCCGTTCGTGTTGGTGGGCAGCGCGGAGACACGCACCACGTTGTCGCGCGCCGCAAATTGCGGCGCAGAGATCACGCGGCTCCAAAAGCCGCTTGCGGGTTTCAAGCGCAGCTCGGTCAGGGTTTCATAGGTTTCACCGGGCAATTTCAGCGTGACTTTGCCTTGCGCATTGGTGCGTTGACGATCCGACCAAAGCTCTCCGGAGAGATCGACCTGCACGCCCTCTACAGGTGCACCGCCGTCATCGATCACTTTCAGCGTGACTTTCAATTCGTCGCTTTGCGTTGTCAGCATCGGAGCGTGGCTCATCTCGAATTGTGCAAGGCCAGCGAACATTTGCAGACTATGGTTCTTCTCAATAATCAAAGCTTCGCCATATGTGTCCCTAAGCTCTTGAACATGATCATCTGTCAGTTCGACACTGAGCGAATGGACCTCGTTTGTCTTGGGGTCGGACAGTGCCTCAAAGGCCAGCGGTGCGATATCGCCTGCGTCCGCGTCGTCGCCTGCAGCCATTGCCGCAAAGGCCTTCTGGCGTGCAGTCAGTTGCGCAGCCAAAGCCGTCAGGTCGACTTCGTCAACATTTGCGGGCGTAACGGCTGGTTTTCCGATAATGTACGGGGCGGCTTTCTTGCGCGCGTTTGTGGATGTAACTTCATGCATAGCCGATACTTTCCTATTGGAGTTTTTGGTTGATCTGCGCCAGATCGACGGCAATTTGTTCCAGACGCTGCGCCAGTTCCTGCACCTGCAAACGTAAATCGTCGGATGCGGGGGCTGCGTGGCGTGTCAGCGAAGACACCGTTTCGAAACTCGCTTCAAGCTGATCGATCAAGGTGTCGAGTGATGCCTCATCGTCTGGTAGCTCATCATCAGCGGCATCGCCGAATTCCGCGTAAAACTGGTCGATCTCTTCAAGGTCGCTCTTCGTCAATGGTCGGGTCATGGCTTTCTCCTGAAATGGGGGGCGCGGACCCTTCGGGAGGAGGTGAGTCCGCGCAGTAGGGGCGTTACTTTCTGGTGCAAGCGCGGATGCAACGATATGCATCATAAGCGGCACGTATGGCCGAGGCGTATTTCTTGGCCTTGAAGTAACGCACCGCAATCAGCACCTTTGGCAGGCACTTTTTGCATTTGCTGTAGCGGCGCACCAAACGGACGATTGTCGCGATCAGCTTTTTGGCTTTGTTCTTCAGGAACCGGCCAATAAACTGGGTGTCATAGTCGTTGTCGGCCAGCTCGCCGATCGACATCGCTTCAAAGCCCATCTCAGAGATGCCTGCGGCATCAAGCTCTGCGTCCAGTTCGGCAAAAGCCTCGCCGAATTCGCTGTCCATTTCATCCAGACCAAATTCGCTGAATTCTGCATCCATTGCCGCAAATTCAGTTGCCATTTCGTCCAGCTCTGCTTGGGTGTAATCAGACATTCTCAAATTCCTTTATCAGTTCAAAATTGTGCCAATCAGTTGGCAAAACCGTTTTGGAACAGACAAAAGAGAAAGGGTTTTCTCTTTGGAGAAAATGCCGTCTCTTAAGAGAAACGACGTAGCAGAGAAATGGATCGTTTGAGCGACGTCCATGTCCGGATTGGCGGCGATCCGTTCAAAAGCTCCGCTCAAAACCGATGCGGCGTATCAGGTGTTGGGAGTGCTGTTAAAGCGGACCGTCAGACATCGCACAGCATGTCCGAAGGAGGTATCAGCTAAACGCGTCAGCAGTTCAGATTTTGCCGCGTTTCTCGGAGCGGTGGCTTTTTGCTGGTGGCGCAATCGACGAAAGCTGAGGTTGTTTGCCGTTTTGAAAGTCGAAACGGGCGAAGTCTTTTTTGAGTGCGAGCTGAACGTCCTTGGGTGAATCGATGGAACGCCACCACCCTTTGTGGGGCAAGGCGACGGCAGTGTTTTGTGCGATCATGCGTTCTATTACCTGATCTTCGAGCCGGTCTTCCGGTTGCTGAATTGCATCCAAGATGGACGCATCCAAAGCAAAAAACCCGCCATTTATCCATTGATTGTCTGCCACAGGTTTCTCGGAAAAGGCGGTAATTCGATTGTGGTCCATGGTAATCAATCCCCATGGCTGCCTAGGATTGACCGCAAGCACGGCAAGCCCCGCTTTCGCTTGTCGCCGCAGTGATATTAATTCGCCCAAGTCACAGTCCGAGAATACGTCGGTATAGGAAAGCAACGCGTTGTCGCCCAACTCCTGCTTTTGAAGACGAGCAAGCCGCCCACCGGTGGCGACATTGATACCGGAAAAGCGCAACTCGAACGAAACGTGAGCTGTGCCGCCTAACTCCAAACGTCCAAACCGCGAAGACAACCCCAGCCTGTATTGAAGCTGGTCGTGGTTTTCACCGGTAAGAACGATAATTCTTTGGCACCCCGCATGCACCAGCTTGGCGGCAGCATGCAGCACAAGCGGCAATCCGGCTATCTCGATAGCTGGCTTGGGGCAGGCACCGATACCGCCAAAGCGCTCGCTGTTGCCGCCGGCCAATATAACGCCCGTAAGTGTCGAGCGATCTGTCAAAACGGCAACTTTCGACCCAGACGGCCGAGCATCCGGCCAATTTTCCAAAATCTCTTGTACAATCTCTTATGCTCCATCAAGGGAAGATGGCTGTATTGAAATACGTAACCCCAAAGCGTCAAACGGGCGCCGATTGATCCGGTATTGAAATCGGGGTCGTCGATAAAGAGACGCCTGACATGGCGAAGGTAAAAAACCTGCCCTAAAAACGACTTCTCCTGGGACAGGATGTGGTCGCGATACTTCTCGTCAAGCGTCTGATGGCGGTTCATAGCAATAGCATCGATTGTCGCGACTTCGCCACACAGTGCCAATTTCGCTGCTGAATAATGGTCCCAGCCTTCGGGTGCCACATCCGGTATCAGCTTTTGAAGTGCCGAGACGCGGATCAACCCATATAAACGAGACGCGTCGACCGTATGCATCAGGGCATCGCGCCAGCGGCGGTCAGGCGTGCCCGTGATGTCTTGCACGCCTGCACTCAGAGACATGGTGCCGTCGTCGTGCAGCAGATTAATGCGACCACAGCAAACCGATATCTCAGAATTCAACTGCATGCGGCGTACGGCAGCTGCGATGAATTGCGGCAACCACGTGTCATCGGCGGGGGCAAACATGAAATAGCTGCCCGAAGCGGTGTCGCGCGCGCGTGCGTAACTCGTCCGAATATCGACGCGATCATCAAACTTGCGCAAGGTGATCCGGTCGTCTTTCGCCGCCAATGCTGTAACGATTGCACAAGTTTGGTCGTCACTTGCGTTGTCACAAACGACGATTTCCAGATTTGGGTAGGTCTGGGCAAGCAGGCTTTTCAGAGCCGCTTCCACCGTGCGTTCTCCGTTGAGAACGGGCATGCCGATTGTTACTTTGGGCGGCTGGAACCGGTCGCCCCCGATTGCCGAAACGACAGCACGCTCCTTTTCGAGGTCGACCCTGCCGGTCGCCCTGACGACGGTTTCGGCATTGAATTCATCATTTGGCGCAGCCGGTGGGGCGTTATTTTTTTCCGCGCCAACGGGCTCAAAACAGGGCCCAAGCCCCAACCAGTCTTGAATGTCCTCGACCACTGCGCGCGGCTGCCAGGTAAGATCGTCGAACGAAACGAGCTTTAGACAGTCCCCGAAAACCGACTGCCATTCATCTATGGGCTGCACATATTGTGAGTAGCGCAGATAATCCCAAGTCGGTGCCCAGCCCGTTTCGCGACGTTGGGACGCGGCTGCGATGGCAGCGTCGAACGGCAACGTCTCCCACCCCAGAGACTGAAACAAGCGATAGTGTGAGTGGGCTCTTTCAACAGGATCGCGTAGTGTAACGATGATGCGAATATCAGGGCCTAACCGTTCCAGCAGCCGCTGCGCCATCCATCGCCCTTCGGCAAAGTAATTCGGTGTTGCTTCGAGCCGCCAGGCAACATCTTTGCCATCGCGGTAGAGTGCCGCATAGTCGTCGGGATTGGTCATCAATCCACCCCAAACAGTTGACCTCTTGCCGGCCAGATATTCAGCGAGCGGTTCCTGAAACGCGTCACTTTCCGGTCCGTTCAACGGCCAACGATCGGCAAGATGATAGTGCGGTTCTTTCACGGCCGGTCCGAAAATCTCGGGATGCTTTGCCAACATGGAAAACAGGAATGTTGTCCCTGAACGCGGAGCTCCGGCGATCAGCAGATTGGGTGCCAGATTGCCGCCATAGACTTGCCTAGGTTTCATGGAAACATCTATAAGAACACGTGTTGTGGAGTAGCATTATGAGTTTTTTGGTTACTGGCGCCCAAGGGTACGTCGGGTCTGTTGTGGCGGAGCAGCTAGCAGACATTGGTCTTGGCGTAAACATTGTTGACGCAGGCTGGTTTCGCGATGCCTATGTGCTTGAGCAAAAGCAAACAAATGCAAACGCCAGTGATTTTCGGGCACTTCAGGTTTCTGACCTGAAAGGCATTGATACGGTCATTCACCTTGCCGGCTATTCAAACGATCCGCTGGGGTGGCTGAACGAGCAGGATACCTACAGCCTGAACGAAAAAGCCACGGTGGCATTCGCGGGAATTGCGAAACAAGCTGGTGTAAGAACATTTGTGTTCAGTTCGACTTGCTCGGTCTACGGAGCGTCGGGCGCGAAAAATCTGGATGAAACCGGTCCGACGCACCCTTTGACACCTTACGCCGGTGCAAAGCTGGCGGCTGAAAAGGCGCTTGTCGCATTGCAGGACAGTCAGTTTCGGGTCGCAATTCTGCGAGGCGCAACCGCATTTGGTGCCTCACCGGTCCCAAGAACGGACTTGCTGTTGAATGAATTGTGCGCGAAAGCCGCATGTGGGCAACCGATCGCGTTGCAAAGCGACGGTACAAGTTGGCGGCCGTTCATGCCCGTGGATGACTTCGCCCGGGCCTTGGTTGTCGCCGCAACCGATGATCCGCAATGCGACCGCGATGTGCCAATTTGGAATATCGCGCCACCAACGATGCAAATGACGGTGAAAGACGCAGCTGTTCGTGCGGCGTCGATAGGCGGGGCCGCACCGCCGATCGTTGCCAGTAATAGCATGCCCGACCGCAGAAGTTATCGCGTCGACGGAACACGCTTCCTCAGAGCATTCCCGAAGTATTGCTATAGTGAAGATTTTGACCGTCAGGTTGCCAAGACTGTAGAAAAGTTCAGAAACATTCCCACGTTGGCAGCGGATCTGGAATCTGACCGTTTCGTTCGCCTTGCTTCTTTCAAACCTGCCGGGATCCGAAAAATCGCATGACGCAAAGCGCCAAACCAGTACCCGGATGCCTAGCGTGCCGTGCTTGCGGAGGTGCAACCGAGACCATTCTGGACCTTGGGTATAGCCCCATGGCAAACGCGCTTCTGACGGATGCCGCGGCAAAGCCGAAGAGCTATCCGTTGGGATTGTGTCAATGTAGCACCTGCGGTTTGGTCCAGAACCTCGTCAATCTCACAACAGAAGAGTTGTTCGGCAGTGATTACCCGTATTATTCGGGCGTCTCTCAAATGGTGCGTCAATGCGCAGATGACCTGGCCCGCCAAATCGCGGTGCGCACGCGTTCTGGCGCAACCGCGATAGAGGTCGGTTCCAATGATGGCACGACCCAACGGGCCTTGGCGCGTCATAACATCCGGTGTATCGGCATCGACCCTGCACATGGTCCTGTGTCAGCGGCGCAAGATGCCGGCTGTGAGGCCTATTGCGGGGTTCTGGACGACAACATGTCTGCCTTCGTGCTTGAGAAGGTCGGGATGGTTGATGTTGTCACCATGTCCAACGTTTTCGCCCACGTTCCAGATCCAAGGGCGCTTCTCCACCAGATCCGCGGCGTCTTGCAGCCGAACGGTTTGCTCGTGATCGAGGTGCAATCTTGGCTTGATCTGGTGCGATCCGGTTCTTTTGACATGGTTTATCACGAACACCATTGCCATTTTTCGCTTTCATCGCTGGCGTGGGTGTTGGGCGAGGCAGGTTTCGGCATCCAGTCCTTTCAGGAAACACCAGCCCAAGGCGGCAGCCTGCGCGTATTCTGCCAAATGGATCATACGCATAGCCCGGACGTTCGGGCCCAACTCAGTGCCGAGCAAAAGCAAGTCGAAGCTGCACCGGCACAGTTGCAAGCGCACTTTGATTCCTTTCGCGTCTCATCGCAGGCATTTGGGCAAGCGATGGCTGGCAAATCAATCGCTGGATACGGGGCCGCAGCCAAAACAGTTACACTGCTTGCATCGCTCGATGAGGCCTTCGCGCTGACCTGTATTGCGGATCGTGCCCCCTCGAAGATTGGAAAATACCTGCCTTTCGGAGGCGTGCCCATTGTATCCCCCGACACCATGATGGCAACGCAGCCGAGTGCGATCATTCTGTTTGCATGGAACCTTCAGGCAGAGGTTTTGCCGACGCTTGCCGGACATCAGGTATGGGTGCCCTTGCCAGAGTTCAGAAGGGTTGCATGATGATTGCTTGTCCCTGTTGCTTGTCCGGTGCGACACGGCGGGTTGTTCTGACGCCGTCAATGCCTGTCAATCCGTGCATTCTGGTGCGATCGGCAAAGGCATCCTGTGATACGGTCCGACGTCCCATCGACCTGCACGGATGTGCTGACTGCGGTTTTTTATGGAACGCGGCGTTTGACGAAACGGTGGTGACTTACGATCAGACATACGAAGGTACCCAAAGTCATTCAGCTTACTTCCAGCGTTATTTGCAACAGACTGCTGCCGCGTGGAGCGCAGAACTTGGTCCTGACGTTGATGCCATCTTAGAGGTGGGTTGCGGGCAGGGCGAGTTCCTTGATGTGCTGGCTGATAAAACCAAAGCGCGACTGGTTGGGTATGACCCGGCCTATCGACAAGGCGGCCTGCGCAGGGCGGCAATCAACCCAGAGCGGCTTCCTGCATCGCCAAAGGAAAGGTTTCCAGCGCTCGTCAACCGCATGACCCTCGAACATATTGCAGATCCGTTTACTTTCGTGTCGCACATGGCTGAATGGCTCACGGATGATGGCTGTCTCGTCACTCAGGTGCCAAATGCAGAACGCATGGTGACAAACATGCTCTATTGCGACCTGATCTACGAACACGTGAACTATTTTAACGCCTTTGCACTCGTGCGTCTGTTTGAACGGGCAGGCTTTGAGAATAACACATGCCATCTTTCATACGACAATCAGCACCTAACCGTTTTCTCGCGGCGGTCGCCCAAAAACTTCGGTTCCGACAAAGTAATCGCCAGCCAGGCGTTTGATGCGTTTTCCGCGGCTATTAGTACTTTCCGTGACGACTGGAGCGACAGATTAGCGCGGATTCACGATACGGGCAGTGACGTGTTTATCTGGGGGGCAGGCTCGCGCGCGACGACATTCATCAACGCACTTAGAAATCCGGAGATGATCGCCGGGGCAATCGACATCAACCCAAACCGAACCGGGACTTTTGTCCAAGGTACGGCTTGCGAGACGCACCTCCCCGAGATCTTGCGAAATCGTGCGAACGTCAAGGTCATCGCTATGAACCCTATCTACGCCACAGAAATTTCCTGCAAACTGCGCGAGATTTCATCATGTGCGGAGCTGATCTCATGACGATTTCTCTGCGCATTCCAGGGTTGGTTCCAGCAGTCTGTCCTGCGAGCGCCGTAGGCAAGGCTATTTCAGACCCGGCCTTCGTGCATGGCTATTCCTGCTGCCTGAAGAGGACCACCCTATGACGGTCTCGCATTCCGTGGTCATTCCAACCAAAGACAGACCTGAGATGTTGCGTCGGGCCGTGGCGTCTGCGTTGTCGGGGCTGGCGCGCGATGGCGAGGTCGTTGTCGTGGATGATCACAGCAGTATTGCGGCCCAAAGCACGCTGCACGATCTGCAGACCACCTATCTCAGGATCATCAGTTTACCTCAGGGCGCATCCGGCGTGTCAGCAGCGCGAAACGCAGGTATCAAACATGCCCGTGGAGATGTCATTTTCTTTCTTGATGATGACGACGAATTGACCCGTGACTACTGCCACCGTGTCCTGTCGCGCGCAGTTGCCAATTGCGACTTCGGATTTTCGGCATACCTTCAGGTTTTCGATGCCGACAAGGCAGTTAAGGCGGGTAGCATACGTTTTGCGGAAGGAGAGATTCCAGCCGACGCACCGTTGCGCAAGAAACTGTGCGGTTTTGGTATGGGGTTCTGGATCCGGCGAAAGATCGCCCTTCAGGTTGGGGAGATTGCGCTCGATCTTTCGATCAACGAGGACACAGACTATCTTTGCCGTCTCATTGCCGCACGCAAACGCGGATGGTACTCGGCCGAGCCCGGCGTCGTTCTGCATCATCATTCTGGACATGCTGCGGGGCTCGAACATCTGACGGACCGCACGTCTGACGATGAAAGGGCGCGGTGCATGCGCGTCGTTTGCGAGCGCTACCCGCAAATGGTGGCACATCTGGGCAGGGGGTATATCCGGCATTGCCTGAAAACAGGCACTTTAGACGACGCCTCGCACTTCATCCGGCGGCAAGACAATTGGCGCGTGCGCAGTGGGCTTAGGCTATTTGCTGTCTCGAAATGGCTTGCCTATCGACTAACACGCCCTGCACCAAAACCTTTGATCAATGACTTTAAACATGTTCTGCGCATATTAGGGTTGCCCAGGTCCCCGTTATGAAGATCGTGCATATTGTTTTCGAGCGGCCGCAGCGGCATGGTTCGGGCGGCGACCTTCGCAATCTTGCGGTGTTTGCCAGCCTCTCTCGGATCGGGTCATGCAGCAGTATTTGCGTACAGGACGCATATTCAGCACAGAGCAAATACCCCAATCGAAAGCTGTCGTTTATCGAGGCTGATTTGCCGCCATCCTTGGTCCGGCAGATTGCAGATCAAGCAATGCGCCAGAAGCCTGACCTGATTGTCATAGACGGGATGTATCTGGCAGATATTGCACGACATCTTGCGCGCGAGGGCTGTCGCGTCATTTTGGACATGCACAACGTGGAAAGTGTGCTGCGCAAAGAGATGGACCAAGTGCGATATGGTTGGCGTGCCGGTCTACTTCATGGAAAACGGTGGCGGGCGGCCGAACAGGCCGAACGAGAAGTGATCGAGATTGTGGATCAGGTTTGGGTGTGTTCGGCCACGGATGCCGCGCTGGTCCGAAAGCTGGGCGCTGGCGATACAGCCGTGACGATAGTCCCCAATCCAATTCCTGATTGGTGTTACAAAGCCGCACCAAAAGCCGTCTCTGGTTTATCAGCGCCGCGAATACTGTTCGTGGGCCATCTGGGTTATCCGCCGAATGTTGTGGCCGCGAAACGGCTGTTGGACCGCATCTTTCCGCAAATCCGTAAAGTTCTGCCAGAAGCAACGATGCAGTTGTGCGGGAGAACGCCAAAGAAACGTTTGATCAAAGCAGCAAGCAAGGCGGAAGGTGTGACCCTGATCGCCAATCCGCAAGAGCTGACGACCTATTACAATCACGCAACTGTTGTGTTGGTTCCACTGACCGAAGGCGGTGGCACCAGACTGAAAGTGTTGGAAGCGATGGCGCTTGGCCTGCCAGTTGTTGCGACAGCAAAGGCCGTCGAAGGGTTGGCTGTGACGCCTGGCCAGACTTTTTTATTGGCAGAAACAGATGCGGCGTTTGTCGAGGCCGTACAGCGCTTGTCGGCTGAACCAAAGCTTGCGATGCAACTGGCTGACGCGGGATTGCGCTACGTTTATGACCATCACAGTCCAGCCGCGATTGATACCGCAACTGCAAATGGCACTGCCTCATTCGCACAGAACAACAGACGTAAAATTATGGGACAATAGAGTACCCGCAGAAGAGCCTACATCTGGCCCGTCCATGCGGCGCCGCCAACCGGTGATGCAATTCAGCCGTCGCACTGACTTGAACCGCATCAAACCGGTCGGTGGGGATACCAGCCACTAGGCAGCGACTGTCGTGCGTTCTGCGCGCTTGTCCGCACGGCGCTCTTTGCGCAGGTAGGTGTGATACAGGACCGGCACACCGATCAGCGTCAGAATGGACGCAAAGCCCAAGCCGCCCATAATTGTAACTGCCATCGCCGCAAAAAATCCGTCAGCCAGCAAGGGGAGCATGCCTAAAATTGTGGTGCCTGCTGCCAGAACGACGGGGCGCAGACGGCTGACGCTCGCTGTGATGATCGCCTTGTCTTGTGGCAGGCCGGTTGCTTTTTGGGCATCAATCTCTTCAACGAGAACAATCGCGTTCTTGATCAGCATACCCGACAGCGACAAAAGCCCGAGCATTGCGGTAAAGCTGAACGCGAGGTTGGCATAGAGCAGGCCGAGTGCGACGCCATTGATCGCCATAGGCACAATTGTCCAGATCACCGCTGTCTGGCGCAGCTTGCCAAACAAAAGAACCGTGATCAAAAGCATCGTCCCGAACGCAAGCGGCATCTGGCGACCAAGTGAGGCTTGCGCCTCGCCTGCGCTTTCAAACTCGCCACCCCATTCCAAGCGATAGCCAGCAGGTAGATTGATCGCCTCAATCAACGGCCGGATCTCTGCAAACACGGTTGGCGGTGTCAGGCCGTCAATCACATTGGCCTGCACGGTAATTGTTTGTACGCGGTTGCGCCGTTCGATCACCGGATCCTCTGCCTCGACCGAAAAACCGTCAATCACCTGGCTCAGCGGCAGATATCCCCCGATAGCGTTGGAATAAACGATCTGATCCAAAAGCTGGCCGTCACGTGTCGTTTCACTGCGTGGGGTGCGCACGATGATGTCGATCAGTCGGTCACGCTCGCGATACGTGCCAGCGGGGAGGCCGTTTGTAGCCAGCGCAATCGCATTCGCGACATCGCTGCGGCCAATGCCTGCGGCCTGGGCGCGATCTTCGGCGTAGATGGGGCGTGTGATAATCTCGGTTTCGCGCCAGTCGTTATGTTCGCTGTGCAGCAGCGGCGTTGCATTGCGCAAGATATCCTCGGCTTGTGCGGCCAGTTCGCGCAGCACCGACGCATCAGGCCCGGAAAAGCGCGCTTCGATATCAGAGCTGACAGGTGGGCCGTAGATGATCCGCTTGGTCTGCAGTTCCGCCCATGGCAGAGCTTGGATGCCGAATTGATCAAGATCCGCGCGTAGGGCAGGGATGTCATCATCGCTTGTGGCCCGAATGACCAACTGCCCGTATGAGCTGTCAATCGTTGCCGGATTGTATGTGAGAATGAACCGCGTCAGGCCTTGACCGATTGTGGCAGTCACCGCTTCCACATCATCGCGCGCCAAGAGCCAGTCTTCGATAACCTGAAGGTCACGCGACACTTCGTTGATCGCGGTGCCTTGAGCGGCTTTGTACTCCAGATAGAATAGCGGCGTTGTTGCCGGTGGAAAAAACTGCTGCTTCACCTGTGCAAAGGCCATCACACAAGCGACGGTCGTTCCAAGCAAGCCCGCAATGACGAGCCAACGCAGCTTCAAAGCCCAGCGTACAACGCCACCATAGGCGCGGAACACAGGGCCGTCATAGCCAGTATCGTCGCCGACAAGACCACCTGTCTTGAACAGATAGTGACCCAGCAAAGGCGTCACAGTGACCGCCACAAACCAAGACAATAAAAGCGAAATCCCAATCACTGCAAAGAGCGAGAACATGAATTCACCCGTTGCATCAGGTGACAACCCGATGCCGGCAAAGGCCATTATTCCGATAATCGTCGCGCCAAGAAGGGGGATTTGGGTTTTCCGGGCCGCAGTATCAGCAGCCTCGCGCGACGTCCGGCCTTTGCGCATCTCTTGTTGCATGCCTTCGGCGATCACGATGGCATTGTCGACAAGCATACCCATCGCGATGATGAGCGCGCCAAGGCTGATACGTTCAACTTTGACGTCGAACAGATACATGAAAAAGAATGTCGCCATGACGGTCAGCAACAAAGACACACCGACGACGACAGCGGCGCGTGGCCCCATGAACAAGGCCAGTACGGCGATCACAACGCTGACCGACATTGCCAGAGAGACAAGGAAACTGCCGTTTGCTTCGTCTACGACACGGTGTTGTTCATAGATCGGTGTCACAGTGACACCAACGGGCAGCGTGTCTTGCAACACATCCAATGCGGCCTCAACCTGTTGACCGACCGTGACAATGTTTTCGGAAAGCAGGCCTGACACACCAAGTGTGAATACCTCTTGTCCGTTGTGACGCAGGATATGCTCGGGCGCATCAACGCGGCCGCGCGTCACCTCGGCGACGTCGAGCAGATTGAAAACCTTCCCCTGAAATCCGAACGTCAGGCCGCTGATTTCGCTGACGCTGTCCTCGGCTGCGGGCCCCTGGACCCGCAGGTTCGCGCCGCCGTTGGTGAAAACCCCGTCGGGTTTATCGCCGTCGATGTGCTGATCGCGCCAATGATCAAATTCGGATCGATCCCGAGAGACGATACAATTTGCGAGGAAGGTTCTACAAAAATGGCTTCTTCCGGCAATCCTCGAATCTCGACATTGGCGACGCCTTCGACGGTCAACAGGTCGCGGCGCATGAATGTTGCGATGTCCCAGATTTCTGCGTCCGAAAACCCCGGTGCTGATACGGCATAGAGAATGCCGAACACTTCACCGAAGTCATCATTCACGATGGAAGGAAGGGCACCTGCGGGCAGGGCTGCGCGGGCGTCGGCCACCCGGTCGCGCAGATCATCCCAGATCTGGGGCAGTTCATCGCCGCCATACTGGTCCTCGACCTCGACTTCGATAACCGAACTGCCTTGGGTGTTGCGTGATGTGACTGTTTTGACTTCGTCCATCTGCTGGATTTCAGCTTCAAGAACTTCGGAGATCTCGGTCGCCACTTCGAATGCCGAAGCACCGGGGTAGGGGGTGATGACCAGCGCGGATTTAAGTGTGAAAGTCGGATCCTCGAGTTTGCCGACTGACAAATACCCCGCGGCCCCGCCAAAGATCGCGAATAGCATGAATATCCATGTATAAATCGGATATTCGATTGAAAAACGTGCGATTTTCATGGCGCTATTCCACACTCAAACCGGTGAAGGGACGAACTGTTTCGCCTGTCCGCAGCAGCTGGATGCCCGCGCCCACGATCAATGTCGCCGGATCAATCCCGGTGACGGTGATCTGGGTGCCATTGTCCGAAGAAACATCGACACTGTGCCAATCCACTGTGCCACTTTGCCCATCGTCAGCGGGCGTGTAGACCATGACCCGCGCACCCTCTGCGGTGATTGAAACGGCGGATGGCGGCAAGGTCATCGCGTCGGCCGTACCGGTGGACAAGCGTGCCGCAACGGTCATTGATGCGCCGGGAATAATCGCTGGTTGGACCTCATCTGAAGGCAAGGCGAGTGTCACGCGGTAGCTTTGCCCGATATTCTGTGTCTCTGCGTTAAACTCGCGCAGGACCAAAGGCACTTCGCTGTGAAACAACGGCGATGTTCCGACAAAGCTGATGTCGCCCACATTCGAAAGGCTTTGAAACAGCCGTTCCGGGACGTCAATTTCAACACGGACTTCTGACATATCATGCAAGCGTACAATGGGTTGGCCCGGCGTGACATTGGCGAAATTCGGGGTCAGCCGCGACGCGACAAGGGCGCGAAACGGTGCGGCCAGCCGCGCATTGTCAAGCGCGTCGGAGGCTTCGCGCAACGACACGGCGGCTAAATCACGCGCTGTTTCGGCGTTTTCAGCCTGTGTTGCAGAGGCGGCATTGGATTGTACCAGCGTTTGCGCCCGTGCAAGATCGCGGTCGGCTTGTGCCAACTCAAGCGTCGCGCGCTCAACCGCGCGCTCGAAAGGCGCGAGATCCAAGGCAGCGATCTGGACACCCTCTTCCACAAACTGCCCCTCTTGGGCTTCAAACATGGTCAAGCGCCCACCGACCTCAAAAGACAGATCCACAGTTTCAAGTGCCGCGACCTGGCCAAAGAAGATACGTTCGTTCTGGACCGCGTCGCCACCTGCCGTGATCAATTTCACGGCACGGATGGGGGCCGGATCGCCTGACGGGGTGAGAACCTCGGTCTCTTGCGCGGTCAACGGAGCAGCCAAGACAAGGACTGCGACAAAAGGAAATATCAGCTTCATAAGATGGATCCGGTATAAGTACTGGGTGGCACTTAGGGCATCGGTTTTGAACAACAAGGCAAAAGAGTACTGGTCAGTACCTTTCTATTTTCAATCGTCCCCCTAAGTCCGAAATATGAGCAAGAAAACTCCTAAAGAGCGGATACTCACCGCGGCGCGGCGACTGTTCTTTGAACATGGCTTCGAGAAAGTATCGACTGATCTGCTCGCGCGTGAGGCCGCCGTTTCAAAGGCAACGATCTATCGCCACTTCAAAAATATGGATGATATTTTGCGCCGTGTCACCGAAACGGAAGCAGAGAAGTTTCGCGAAGCGACGCCACCCAAGATCGAAACGCTTGAAGAATTGCGTGATGCGCTCACGCAGTATAGTATCAAGCTGCTCACGTTTTTGAACCGTTCTGACACAATGGAATTCGCACGCGTCATCCACGAAGAGGCGCGCGGGAACCCGGATATCGGGCGGACCTTCTTTCATGCAGCCTATGGCCGTACGCAGGGGGATTTCGCACAGATGTTCCAGACCGCACAAACACATGGGGTCTTATCCGATGCGACCGATGCAATGGATATCGCGGAAGATCTGATCGGACTGCTGGAAGGGCTCGGGATGGTGCGGGTGGAACTGGGTGTGGTCAAAACGCCCTATCGCAACGTTGATGAACGCACAAACCGTGCCGTTTCGACCATTCTACAAATGTATGCCAAATAAGCTTGAAACGACCAATATGACACAGACGTTGAAACAAGGTGTCCATTCATAAGGTCTTTGCGTGACGGGTTGGGCGTCACGCTTCTGCGGATCGTGGGGGAAGTGCGATATCTGCGAGCGTCGAGCGGTCCAGATCGGCAAGGAAAGCGGTTTCTGCTGTCCGGAGCCGTGTTTTCAGTCGGCAGCGCCCGTCAAGCGAGCATGTGTTCGGCTGGATTTGGAAGCACGCGACCAATGGCTGATCTTCCTCGAGCAGGCGCACAACATCACCGAGGCGGATGTCATGCGGTGTGCGTGCCAGCACTGCGCCGCCACCGCCGCCTCTGCGCGTTTCGACAATCCCGCCCCTTGAGAGGCGCTGCATGATCTTGCTCAGATGATTGCGCGACAGTTTGAATTCCTCCGCCAGTTCGGCCGTCGAAAAGGCACGCTCCTGAGAGCTGGCCATGCGCATGAGCATGCGCAGTCCGTAATCCGTGAACGAGGTCAGGCGCACATATGTCTCCAGCCAATCAATAGGTATTTACAATACCAATTAACAGGTCTATCGCTGTTTGCAAGCTTTATGACTTGGAGGCCGCCATGGCCGAACTCTCTGAAACGACACCTCGCATTGCCTCGTCCCGACCAGAGATGACCCGCGCGGTCATGCGCGAAACGGGTCTTGACGAAGCAATGCTCACCAAGTTGGTCCACCGTTTTTATGGCAAAATCCGCGCAGACAAGACGCTTGGTCCGATCTTTGCCGACCGCATCAGCGACTGGACCCCGCATCTGGCCCGCATGGTTGATTTCTGGTCATCTGTTGCGCTGATGAGCGGGCGCTATCATGGCGCGCCTGTGCCCGCCCATACCGGCCTGCCGGTATCGCGGGCACATTTCGACCGATGGCTGGTGCTGTTTCGTGAAACTGCGCATGAAGTTTGCACCCCGAAAGGGGCCGACCATGTCATTACCCGCGCCGAGCGGATCGCCCGGTCGCTTCATATGGCCGTGCAGGATGCGCAAGGCATTTGTCCTCACGCCATTCCTTCCTTGCGTTGATGAAAGGACGCGACAATGACCGACACACCACCGAATGACGCCGCAGAGCTGACCCGCTACATCGAGACGCGCTATCATGCGCTGCACCGCGAGCATCTTCCCGTCCTAGCCCAGATGGCAGAGAAGATCGAGACCGTCCATTTCGGCGATGACCACGTGCCCGCAGGCCTTGCCGATGTGCTGGAGCGGATGATTGGCGACATGGAAGTGCACATGAAGAAGGAGGAGCTGATCCTCTTTCCTGCCATGCGCAAAGGCGGGATGCCGGGCATCGAAAACCCGATTGCTGTGATGCGTGCCGACCATGACGATCATACCAATGAAGTTGTGGAAATCCGTCGTCTGACCAGTGATCTGACCTTGCCAGACGGAGCTTGTGGGACTTGGACGGCGCTTTACAGGGGGCTGACGGAATTCCTGACCGATCTCGAGGAACATATGCGACTGGAGAACGACGTGCTATTTCCGCAATTCGAGCCCAGTTGAGGGCGGGCGATGACGAACGTCCCCGCATCAAGGCGCTATGCCTCGTCACCCTGCCTCGCGAGCGAGATCGCGCCGGATTATTTTGATCCGCTGGCAGTGGACCCCGAGCAGGAACGCGATGTGGCGCGATGGCGAAAAGCGGAACGCGCGCGCCTGCAGGCGGAACGTACCGCCCTGAGTGTCGCATGCCGCCAAGTAGTGGGCGCGGCACTGGTCGGACACCTGCGCGGTTTTTTGGCCGATCGGTTCGGCGGAGCACGGGGCAGGGTATTCTCGGCCTATTGGCCGATCAAGGGCGAGCCCGACTTGCGCGGATTAATGGCTGAATTGCACGCAAGTGGTGTCACGATTGCATTGCCATTGGTCGAACAAAAGGCAGCCCCTTTGGTCTTTCGCCGCTGGACGCCTGAGACGGTGATGGTGCGTGGCAATTGGAATATCCCAGTTCCGCCTCCTGACGCAGACAAGCTCACACCGGACATTTCGCTGGCACCACTGGTCGGTTGGGACGCCGAAAACTACCGCCTCGGGTATGGTGGCGGTTATTTTGACAGGACGCTGGCGGCCCTTGCTCCGCGCCCTTTCACCATCGGGATCGGATTTCAATCTGCACGTTTGACCTCCATTTATCCGCAACCGCACGATGTGCCGCTGGATGGGATCCTGACTGAGGCAGGTGTGCAAACCACAAGGCACGAAACATAAGCAATACGGCATAACAGATGCGCGCGTGGCGTGGTCAGGAATTCTGACGTTCGGTTTTCGTCTGTTCTTCTTCGGGGCGGCAGTCTGGGCAACGCTGGCAATGGCGCTTTGGATTCCCATGCTGTCGGGCGCTTTGGTGCTACCAACTGCCTTCGATCCTGTATCATGACATGCACAGGAGTTCCTGTTCGGCTATCTTGCAGCCGTGATCGCGGGGTTTTTGTTGACAGCTGTGCCGAACTGGACCGGGCGGCTGTCGATTGTGGGCTGGCCACTGGGAATTCTTTTTGCCCTCTGGATCGCAGGGCGCATCCGTGGCTGTTCGGGGTTAGCCCCTTGGGGTGATGCTCAAAGCGAAGTCTGGCATCGGTCAATGCGCATTTGCTAAGATCAACGTTGCTAGATTTATATTTGATTGACCGGATAGGTTTGTCTGAAAACACCGTGACACACTCCGGATGGAACAGGTGCAGGAGTTTTCATTGCAGTGCCGGATGATACCGTCATTGATGCAAGAAAAGCGATGGTGGGCCGTGAAACTGGGGCGTTTGTTCTTCCGGTCCTGAACGGCCAAACGTCCTGCACTGGCGCAGGCTTTGCCAGAAAGCGGGCTAGGTGTATTCAGATGACCTGATGCTTTTGTACTTGGAACGCTGGCGGCGCCGGGCATGGTCGCTGTGATAGTCGCCACCTTATGCCGAGTAGTTGTCGATCAGCGGATTGGGTTTGGCGTAACGTGTCAGGTCTTCGAGGTCGGTGATTACGATGTGGTTTTGGGCGACTTTGACACCGTATGGCTCCAAGCCCTTGAATGCGCGACTGAGGTTTTCGGGTGTCATGCCCAAAAAAGATGCCAGGCGCCTTTTCTCCGTCGTCAGATCAAACTCGAGTGATCCGGTGCGTTCCTGTTGACGCAGTAAGTAGTTCGCGAGACGCTCAAGCGATGTACGCAGCTTGAGATCTTTGGTATTTTTCACCACGGCGCGATAGCACTGGGCAAGTTCTGCAACGATTGCCTGAGCGAAAGCACCATCCTCAGAAAATACAGCCCTGACATCCTGCGAGGGAATGAGGGCAATACGGCTTTTCTCGAGTGTTCTCGCAGACATCAGATAAGGCAAATTCCGAACACTGGCGGCAAGAATAAAGGTCGATACGGGTCTGACAGTCGCCATGCTTGTCTCGCGCCCATTCCACGCCGAGAACAGATCAACAGACCCCGACAGCACGACATGCAGGAAATCCGGTGGCTCGTTTTCATGAATGAGATCAATTCGGGGCGGAAAGTTCTGAACGTAGGCCCCGCGCATGAGGGCACGGAAATTTGTTTCTTCCACGTTCGCGAACAATGGCAGGTGGCGAATGTCTTGCTTGTACGACTCAGGCATATCCGCTGTGGCCTCTGAAATTCCTAATTTGGGGTATGTTCAAGGCCGACTTGATAAATGTCAAGTGAGCGATTGATGTGTGCGGAGTCAGACTTGATGCACCATCAAACGAGAGTTGATAGATTTCGTTAAGTCATTTATTTTGTTATATTTTTTTGTGTTTTTGATGTAGATCAACCCCTGCGTCGCGAAATCCTCCAACTCTATGCACAAGCCCGAATTGGGTATGTTGCTAGGAGGACCTACCATGGACAGTGCCGGAACCGTCGGCAGAGCCGATCAGAACAGAGCCCTCGGGCTGAGCACAGTCGCTTTCACGGCGTGTTTTGCGGTCTGGACGATTTTCTCGATCATTGGCGTCGGGATCAAAGCCGAGCTTGGCCTCAACGAGGCCCAGTTCGGCCTTCTCGTTGCGACACCCATTCTGACCGGTTCGATATCGCGTCTGTTCTTGGGGGTCTGGACCGAGCGGTATGGCGGGCGTCTGGTGTTCACCTCACAGATGCTGCTGACAGCGATGGCGACATGGGCGCTTACCTTTGCGTCGACCTACACAATGTATCTTGTCGCCGCTCTCGGCATTGGTCTGGCTGGTGGTTCTTTCATTATCGGTGTCGCTTATGTGTCGCGCTTCTATGATGCGGGTCATCAGGGTACGGCACTTGGTATTTTCGGTGCGGGTAATGTGGGTGCGGCAGTCACCAAATTCGTCGCTCCCTTTGTGATGGTGGCGTACGGTTGGCAGGGTGTCGCGCATGTCTGGGCGGTTGGTCTGGTCATCATTGCGCTTCTGTTCTTTGTGTTTGCCAAAGACGATCCCGAACTGGTTGCGCGCCGGAAATCAGGCCAGAAGGCGCCGAGTTTTGCACAGCAATTCGCACCGCTGCGCAATTTGCAGGTCTGGCGCTTCTCACTTTACTATTTCTTTGTGTTCGGTGCGTTCGTCGCGCTGGCGCTTTGGATGCCGCACTACCTTATCGATGTTTACGGGCTGGATATACGCACTGCAGGCATGTCGGCGGCTGCCTTCTCGCTCTCTGCATCCTTGTTTCGCGCCTATGGTGGCCATTTGTCCGACAAGTTCGGCGCGCGCAAGGTGATGTACTGGACATTCGGCTTTAGCCTCATCTTGTTGTTCATGCTGTCCTACCCGCCAACGGACTACGTGATTCAGGGCAAAAACGGCCCCATCACATTCTCAACCGAAATGGCGGTATGGCCGTTTGTCTTCATACTCTTCTTGCTGGGCTTTTTCATGAGCCTCGGCAAGGCTGCGGTTTTCAAACACATCCCCGTCTATTATCCGCAGCATGTCGGAGCGGTCGGCGGACTTGTCGGCATGATCGGTGGTCTAGGCGGCTTTATCCTTCCCATCGGCTTCGGTGCCCTTTTGGAACTCACGGGTATCTATACAAGCTGCTTTGCGCTCTTGTTTGCCCTGGTTGCGGTTGCGCTGGCATGGATGCACTTGTCAGTACGTGCGATGGAGCGCGAGGCGCATGGTCCAGCACTCGATGCTTTGCCAGAACTTCCGGAAATGCAGGAAATTCACGTCCCCGAGCGGACAACCATGCCGCGCACCTTGACCGAGTGGGAACCTGAGGACGACGCATTCTGGTCCGAAAAGGGCCGTGCCGTTGCACGCCGCAACCTGTGGATCTCAATTCCGGCGCTGTTGTTGGCCTTTTCGGTCTGGATGGTCTGGTCGATGGTCGTGGCCCGCCTGCCTGCAATCGGCTTCGACTTTACGTCATCCCAGTTGTTCTGGCTGGCCGCTCTGCCCGGACTTTCGGGTGCGACCCTGCGCATCTTCTACAGCTTCATGGTGCCCATTTTTGGCGGGCGGCTCTGGACGACGCTTTCAACGGCTTCGCTGCTCTTGCCTGCAATCGGGATCGGCTATGCGGTGCAGAACCCTGAAACGCCCTACCTGATCTTTCTGGCCCTCGCGCTCTTGTGTGGCCTCGGCGGCGGTAACTTTGCCTCTTCGATGGCGAACATTGCCTATTTCTTCCCGAAGGCGGAAAAGGGCAATGCGCTGGCGCTGAATGCGGGCCTCGGCAACCTTGGTGTGTCGGCGATGCAGTTCCTTGTGCCGATTGTTATCACCGCTGGCGTCTTTGGTGCCATGGGTGGTGCGCCGGTGACGCTTGATGACGGCAGCCAGCTCTGGATGCAGAACGCAGGCTTTGTCTGGGTGCCATTCATCCTCATCGCGACAGCCGCCGCGTGGCTTGGCATGAATGATATTGCAGATGCCAAAGCCAGCTTCCGCGATCAAGCCATCATCTTCAGCCGGTTCCACAACTGGGTCATGTGCGTGCTATATACAGGCACCTTCGGCAGCTTTATCGGCTACTCCGCAGGCTTCCCGTTGCTGACGCGCCTGATGTTCCCCGAAGTAAATGCGTTGCAGTACGTCTTTCTCGGCCCCCTCGTCGGCGCGCTCAGCCGCGCAGGCACGGGCTGGATTTCGGACAAATTTGGCGGTGGACGTGTCACCTTCTGGACCTTCCTGGGCATGATCATCGCTGTCTACGGTGTGATCTTCTTCTTGCCCACACAGGGGCAGGGCGGAAGCTTCATGGGTTTCTTCGCCTGCTTCATGGCACTCTTCCTGCTCACGGGTATCGGCAACGCGTCCACCTTCCAGATGATCCCTGCGATCATGGGGCGTGAAATCCCACGGCTGATGCCAAACCTTGATGCAGTGGCAAGCCGCAAGCAGGCCGAGCGCGAGAGTGCTGCGATTATCGCCTTCACATCGGCAATCGCCGCCTACGGAGCCTTCTTTATTCCCAAGCTCTACGGGACATCCATCGCCATGACCGGAGCGCCAAATGGCGCGCTCTGGGCCTTCCTCGGGTTCTACGTGGTCTGCCTGATCGTGACTTGGGCTTTCTACACCCGGCCCGGTGGGCTTCTCCATGACATCGAACACGGCCGCGGCTCTGCTGCCGCTGCCCAACCAGCACAATAAAAAGGAAAATGATATGAGCCATCTGCTCGATAGATTGAATTTCCTCCAGTCCACGACACTGGAAGAGTTTTCCAACGGCCACGGTAAGGTCACCCGCGAGAACCGCGACTGGGAAGACACGTATCGTAACCGCTGGCGGCATGATAAAGTCGTCCGCTCGACCCATGGTGTGAACTGCACCGGGTCTTGTAGCTGGAAGATTTACGTCAAATCCGGGATCGTCACTTGGGAAACCCAACAGACCGATTACCCGCGCACCCGCGCTGATCTGCCCAACCACGAACCGCGCGGTTGTGCACGGGGCGCGAGCTATAGCTGGTATCTTTACTCTGCGAACCGCGTCAAGAATCCGCTTGTGCGCGGGCGTCTGATGAAAGTCTGGCGCAAGATGCGCGAAACGATGGAGCCGATTGAAGCGTGGACCAAGCTGCAGGCCGATCCGATCCTGCGGGCATCCTATGTCGAAACCCGCGGCAAGGGCGGTTTTGTGCGCGCCACGTGGGACGAAGCGACCGAAATTACCGCTGCTGCCAACGCCTATACCGCGAAAACCTATGGCCCTGACCGGGTGTTCGGCTTCTCACCCATTCCAGCGATGTCGATGGTCAGCTACGCCGCCGGTTCGCGCTATCTGTCGCTGATGGGCGGCGTTTGTATGTCGTTTTATGATTGGTACTGCGACTTGCCACCGGCCTCTCCGATGACGTGGGGCGAGCAAACCGACGTGCCTGAAAGCGCCGACTGGTACAATGCGGGCTACCTGCTGCTGTGGGGTTCGAACGTGCCGCAGACGCGGACGCCTGATGCGCATTTCTATACCGAGGCACGCTATAAGGGCACGAAATCCGCCGTCATCTGCCCCGACTATTCCGAAGCCGCCAAGTTTGGCGACGTCTGGTTGAACGCACGCCAAGGCACCGATGCGGCACTGGCGATGGCCTTTGGCCACGTGATCTTGCGTGAATTCCACCTTGATCGGCAGGCCGAGTATTTTGAGGATTACACCCGCAAGTATTCTGACTTCCCGATGCTGGTGAAGCTGGACGACCAAAATGGCAAACTGGTTCCCGGACGTTTCCTGCGGGCGGACGATCTGGATGACAAGCTTGGCGAAGATAACAACCCTGAATGGAAGACCGTTGCCTACGACGAGATTTCCAAAGGGTATGTCGCGCCCAACGGATCAGTCGGCTATCGCTGGGGCGAAGATGGCGAATGGAACCTTGAGGAAAAAGCGAAGGCGGCCGAGACAAAGCTGAAAATGTCGCTGGTGATGGATGAAGACCACGACGATGTCGTCGGTGTTGATTTCCCATATTTCGGCGGTGAGGCTTTTGGTCAGTTCAAAACCGACGCAACCCACCCCGATGTCCTGACCCGCAACATTCCGGTCAAGAAAATCAAAACGGCCGATGGCGAGATTATGGTCGCCACAGTGTTTGATCTGTTCTGCGCCAACTACGGCCTTGATCGCGGACTTGGTGGCGATTGGGTCACTTCTGACTACGCCGACGAGATGCCCGGCACACCTGCATGGGCCTCGAAAATAACTGGCGTGCCTGCCGATAAGATCATCCATGTTGCCCGTGAATTTGCGGACAATGCCGAAAAGACCAACGGCAAGTCGATGATCATTATCGGTGCTGCGATGAACCACTGGTACCACATGGACATGAACTATCGTGGTGTCATCAACATGTTGGTGATGTGTGGCTGCGTTGGTCAATCCGGCGGTGGCTGGGCGCACTATGTGGGGCAGGAAAAGCTGCGTCCGCAGACGGGCTGGCAGCCGCTGGCCTTCGCGCTGGATTGGACACGCCCGCCGCGCCATATGAACTCGACCTCTGCGTGGTATGCGCATACCGACCAGTGGCGTTACGAGACGCTGACAGCCAGCGAAATCCTGTCCCCGACAGCGCCGGAAGGCGACTGGGACGTCAGCATGATCGACTACAATATTCGTGCCGAACGCATGGGCTGGTTGCCCTCTGCGCCGCAGCTGAAAACCAACCCGCTCGAGGTTGCCAAAGCGGCCAAAGCAGCAGGCAAGGAAATCCCCGCTTATGTGGCCGAGAACCTGAAGTCCGGCGATCTGGAAATGTCCTGCGAGGATCCGGATAACCCTGCGAACTGGCCGCGTAACCTTTTTGTTTGGCGCTCCAACCTGCTGGGCTCATCCGGTAAAGGCCACGAATACTTCCTCAAGCACCTCTTGGGTACCGATCACGGTGTCATGGGCAAGGATCTGGGCGAAGATGGCGGGCAGTTGCCCAAGGAAGCCAAGTGGCACAAGGACGCGCCAAAGGGCAAATTGGACCTGTTGGTGACGATCGACTTCCGCATGTCCACGACTTGCGTTTACTCCGACATCGTTCTGCCGACCGCCAGTTGGTATGAAAAAGACGACATGAACACGTCGGACATGCACCCGTTCATTCACCCGCTGCAAGCGGCTGTGGACCCCGCATATGAGAGCAAGTCGGACTGGGAAATCTTCAAGGCGATTGCCAAGAAGTTTCAGGAGATCACACCGGGTTATCTTGAGAAAGAGACCGACATCGTCGCGCTGCCGATCCTGCACGACACCCCTGCCGAAATTGCGCAGGATCAGGTCAAGGACTGGAAGAAAGGCGAATGTGATCTGATCCCGGGTAAGACGGCACCAGCATTCATAGCGGTCGAACGGGACTACACTGCCATCTATGATCGCTTCAAGGCGCTTGGCCCGATGCTTGATAAGCTTGGCAATGGCGGCAAGGGGATCAACTGGGAAACTCAGGAAGAGATCGACAACCTTGGTGCGCTGAACGGTGTGCAACTTGATGGCCCTGCCGCTGGAAGACCCAAGATCGAAACTGCGATTGATGCCTGCGAAGTCATCCTGATGCTGGCGCCTGAGACCAACGGCAACGTCGCCGTGAAAGCATGGGAAGCGCTGGAAAAAGCCACAGGGCGTGAACATGCGCATTTGGCCGAAGGCGAGCATGGCAACAAGATCCGCTTTCATGACATCGCGGCACAGCCTCGCAAGATTATTTCAAGCCCCACCTGGTCGGGCATTGAAAGCGAAAAGGTCAGCTATAACGCGGGCTACACCAACGTGCACGAGTTGATCCCGTGGCGGACCCTGACCGGGCGGCAACAGCTCTATCAGGATCACCTGTGGATGCGGGCGTTCGGTGAAGGTCTGATGTCCTACCGTCCGCCAGTGGATCTGAAAACGATCACCAAGGACGTGCAGGACGAAGGCGACACGCTTGTGCTCAACTTCATCACACCGCACCAGAAATGGGGCATCCACTCGACCTATACCGACAACCTGTTGATGCTGACGCTGAACAGGGGCGGGCCGGTGGTCTGGATTTCCGAGGTGGACGCCAAATCCGCCGGTATCGTCGATAACGACTGGATCGAAGTCTATAACGTCAACGGTGCCCTGACGGCGCGGGCGGTCGTTTCCCAGCGGATCAAGGAAGGTTCGACCTTCATGTATCACGCACAGGAAAAGATCGTGAACACGCCGGGGTCTGAAAAGACCGGCAACCGCGGCGGTATCCATAACTCGGTGACCCGCACGGTTCTGAAACCAACCCATATGATTGGTGGCTACGCCCAACAGTCCTACGGCTTCAACTACTATGGCACCGTAGGCGCAAACCGGGACGAATTTGTCGTCATTCGCAAAATGAAAAACGTCGACTGGCTTGACCGCGAGAAGACCTATGAACCTAAAAAAACGGAGGCGGCGGAATGAGAGTACGCGCACAAATCGGCATGGTGCTGAACCTCGACAAATGTATCGGGTGCCACACGTGTTCTGTCACTTGCAAAAACGTCTGGACGAGCCGCGACGGCGTTGAATACGCTTGGTTCAACAACGTAGAAACCAAGCCCGGTCTCGGTTATCCGACGGACTGGGAAAACCAGGCGCGCTGGAACGGTGGCTGGGAACGCACCAAGAAGGGTAAACTTCAGCCCAAGCAGGGCAGCAAATGGCGGATTTTGGCGAATATCTTTGCCAACCCCGACCTGCCCGAGATCGACGACTACTATGAGCCGTTCGATTTTGACTATGACCACCTGAAATCCGCGCCCGAGATGGAGGCGTTCCCGACGGCGCGCCCCCGCTCCAAAATCACCGGTGAGCGGATCCAGAAGATCGAAAAGGGCCCGAACTGGGAGGAAATTCTTGGCGGCGAATTCTCGAAACGGTCCGAGGACTACAACTTCGAGGGGATCGAAAAGCAGATTTACGGGGAATATGAAAATACATTCATGATGTATCTTCCGCGTCTGTGTGAGCACTGCCTCAATCCAACGTGTGTATCGGCCTGCCCATCGGGCGCGATTTACAAGCGCGAAGAAGACGGCATCGTTCTGATTGACCAAGAAAAATGTCGCGGCTGGCGGATGTGTGTATCCGGTTGTCCTTACAAGAAAATCTATTACAATTGGTCGACCGGAAAATCCGAGAAATGCACCCTGTGTTACCCGCGTATCGAGAGCGGCAACCCGACCGTCTGTTCGGAAACTTGCGTCGGCCGCATCCGCTATTTGGGCGTCGTGCTGTACGATGCAGACAAGATCGAAGAAGCGGCCAGCGTCGAGAATGATCAGGACTTGTACGAAGCACAGCTGAGCGTGTTCCTTGATCCAAGCGATCCCGCGGTGATTGAGGCCGCGCGCGCCGATGGCATCCCGGAAGACTGGATCAAAGGGGCGCAGCAAAGCCCGATCTGGAAGATGGCGATGGACTGGAAGGTCGCATTTCCGCTGCATCCGGAATACCGGACGCTGCCGATGGTGTGGTATATCCCGCCGTTGTCCCCAATCCAGAACGCCGCCGAGGCAGGGGCGATCAGTTCCAAAGACGGCATGCCTGACGTCCAAAATCTGCGTATCCCGGTCAAATACCTCGCAAACATGCTGACAGCAGGCGAAGAAGCACCCGTTGTGACCGCGCTGGAGCGGATGCTGGCCATGCGGTCTTACATGCGGTCCAAGACCGTGGAAGGTGTCATCGACGAAGGCATCGCGGCGCGTGTCGGCCTGACCGGTCGCCAGATCGAGGACATGTATAAAATCATGGCCCTTGCTGACTACGAAGATCGCTTTGTCATTCCGACAACCCACCGCGAATTGACGGAAGAAGCCTATGACCTGAAGGGCGGCTGCGGCTTCACCGACACCAACGGGTGTTCCACAGGTTCGTCTGGAACGTCGCTCTTCGGCGGCAAAAAAAGACCCCTGAAAATGCCAACGGAGGCAATGTGATATGCGCGTTCAACTTCAAGATAGAACCCTGAAGGCCTTGTCCCTGATCCTGAGTTACCCGACGCGCGAGCTGCAGCATGCCATGCCCGAGATAGGAGGCGTTCTTGCCTCGGACACGCGATTGACAGCAGCAGCACGTCGGGCGTTGCGCCCGCTGGTGGAGGAGCTGGCGGTGCGCGACATCTATGATCTTCAAGAGACGTTTGTCATGCTCTTTGATCGGTCCCGCACCCTGTCGCTCAACCTGTTCGAACATGTTCACGGCGAAAGCCGCGACCGGGGCGGTGCGATGGTATCGCTGGTGGAAACCTATCGGGCAGGCGGGTTTGATCCTGTCACATCAGAGTTGCCCGATCACTTGCCGGTGTTGCTGGAATTCCTCGCCACGCGCCCTGCGGCTGAAATGCAAGAGACGTTGGAAGACGCGGCCCATATCTTTACCGCGATAGCCGAACGTCTTGAGCGGCGTGAAAGCCCTTATGCCGCCGTTTTCACGGGGCTCGTCCAACTGTCAGGCGGGCAAGCAAACACAGAAGCCGTTGCTGAAATGCTTGCACAACCCGACGACGACCCCACCGATTTGGAGGCTTTGGACGAGGTCTGGGAGGAAAGCGAAGTGCTTTTCGGACCCGATCCGAATGCCGGATGTCCACAGGTGCGCGATATGCTCGCCAATATGGATGTGCCCATCAACCCCGCGCCGCGCCAAGCGGCCGAATAGGGAGAAAGACACATGTTTCCCAATCTCGATATCGATTTCATCATCTTCGGCATCATGCCTTACGCAGCGTTGACCATTCTCGTCGTCGGATCTATCGCGCGTTACGAACGCGACCCGTTCACATGGAAAAGCTCTTCAAGCCAGCTTCTGCGCCGTAAACAGCTCTTTTGGGGCTCTGTTCTGTTCCATGTCGGGATCATCACCGTTTTCTTCGGCCACCTGATTGGTCTGTTCACACCTGTCTGGGTGCTTGATGCAGTCGGTGTGCCTTATTGGTTCAAGCAATGGCTAGCGGTTGTTATCGGCGGCCCGGCGGGCGTTGCGGCGCTCATTGGCGCCACGATACTTATTCATCGCAGGGTCACCGACCCACGGATCTGGCAGCACACGAGCTTCGCGGATATCGGCATTCTGGTGCTGATCTGGCTCCAACTGGTGATCGGCCTTTTGACCATTACGCAAACGCTGCAACACATGGATGGCGGTGAAATGGTCCGTTTCATGAACTGGTCGCAAAGCGTCATGACATGGAACATCAACGCATGGGCTACGATGGTCGATGTCCACTGGCTGTATCGGGCGCATATCTTCCTTGGTTTGATCATCACTGCACTGTTCCCGTTCACACGGCTTGTGCATATGATTTCCGGCTTTGCAGCGCCGTTCCGGTATCTGCTGCGCCCCGGCTACCAGATCGTTCGGTCGCGCCGCCAGAAAGCGCTGCCAAAACGTCGCCCGACCAACACAACCCCTGCGGAGTAGAATTCAATGCATTCAGCGCTCTACCCTGATGTGATCGTCAACGGCGAATTGGTGGAACATACACTGATCGCCGCTGAGACCCAGAACCACGAAGCCCCGAAAGGCAAGCCGGGCATCGCATGGCGCAAGGCCGCCAATGCGGTGGCGATCCGCACGCTTTTGCTGCAGGAAGCGCGGTCGCGTGGTTTGTCTGTGGACCGACAAGAGGTTGGTCCGGGACGTTTTGAAACAGACGAGGAGGCCCTGATCCGGGGCCTTCTGGAACAAGCGGTTGATGTTCCACCACAAAGCGAGGCCGAAATAGAGGCCGAATGGAAGAAAGATCCCTCGCGGTTTCGAACCCCACCTTTGTGGGAAGCATCACATATTCTTTGTGCTTGCGATCCCCGCGATGCCGAGGCCCGCGAAAAAGCCTTGGCGCGGATAACAGCCATCGCTGCAGTTCTGGCTGGCGATCCCAAGGGGTTTGCAGCGCTGGCGGCGCGTGAAAGTGAATGTGGATCGAAAGATGCTGGTGGCGCACTTGGACAATTGGGGCCGGGTGACACCGTTCCGGAGTTCGAGGCCGTCCTGCGCACTCTTCGCGAGGGTGAAACGACGTCCGCGCCTGTTTTGACCCGCCATGGCTATCACATCATCCGGCTCGATGCGCTTGCGCAGGGGCAGGTGCTGCCGTTCGAAGCTGTGCGTGAAAAAATAGCAACTGCCATGGAGAAGGCAGGCTGGGCGCGGCATTCACGACAGTTCATCAAGCAGTTGGTCGAAGCCTCGGAGATCGAAGGGGCAGACCTTCGCATGGTCTAATCGGAAGGAAGGGCGATGGGAAAGGATAGTGCGCGACATCTGGGTACCGCGAAACCTGAGCAGGTCAAAATACGTGCGGTCGAAAGCCCTCTGGACTTTATTTATGAGGACCATGCACGTGAGCGGGAGGTGTGCGCTTTGATTGATCGATTGGTGTCCGCTGCGTCATTGAAAGACGCGGAGATGCATCAGATTCTTGCCTTTCTCGAAGATCAATTGCCGCAGCATCTGGCGGATGAGGAGATCGACCTTTTTCCGATGATGCTGAAGCGTTGCGATCCGGAAGACGAAATTGAAAAAGTGATTGATAAACTGCACTCTGATCATGGTCATGCCATGGCAGACGCGCCCGCCATCGTTGCGATTATTCGCGCCTTGGACACGCCGGACTCAGAGCTTTCAGATGTTGAATCCCGGCAGATGGCAGAGTTTGCCTATCGTGCGCGCCGCCACCTCACCCTTGAAAACGCGGTCATACTTCCCATCGCAAGAGCGCGGCTGACAGATGAAGATCTGCGATTAATGAAAATGCATATGCTGGAGCGCCGTGGCGTTGGGCCAACATCGGAGGACAAGTGATGCTGGATGACCTTCTGGAGCGCAATGCGAAGTGGTCTGATCACAAAAACGCCGAAGAACCCGGATATTTTGCGCGACTGGCAACGCGGCAATCGCCTGAGTTTTTCTGGATTGGGTGTTCAGACAGTAGAGTACCAGCGAATGTCGTCGCCGGTCTAGATCCCGGAGAAGTCTTCGTGCACCGCAACGTGGCCAACGTGATCCATTCGTCAGACATGAATATGCTGTCAGCACTCGAATTTGCCGTGGATGCCCTCAAGATCAAGGAGATCATCGTCTGCGGGCACTATGGGTGTGGTGGCGTCAAGGCCGCCACAGAGGACCTTCCGCATGGTTTGGCCGATCACTGGCTGGAGCCGATAAGACGGCTTGCACGCGCCTACGCGGTCGACCTGTCTCAGGAAACGAACGAGGAGGCGCGTCAGGACAGGCTTGCCGAGTTGAATGTGATTGAAGGTGTCAGACGCGTTGCCGAGACGCCCATCCTTCAACGGGCTTGGCAAAACGCCACCAATATTCGGATACACGGTTTGATTTATGGCCTCAAGGATGGCCGCTTGCGCGATCTCGATTGCACCGTGGGTCCCGGGCATTTCCAAGCGGAGGCAGCGGAATGACAATCATTCAGCGCATCGAGAGCCAGACCTGTGGCTGCGACAGGCTAACGGACAAGATTGATCTGATCAGTGTTGATGATGCGATCTTGCGCATCGCGCGCGCCACGCAAGCTGTTGTGGAAACGGAAGAAATTGATCTGATGCAAGCAGCCGGTCGCGTGCTCGCGCGTTCAGTGCGATCTTTGGGTATGGTTCCGCCTTTCGATAATTCCGCGATGGACGGCTACGCAATAAAGTCGGCTGATTTGAATGCCGACGGCCCTTGGGACCTGCGTGTGGCAGACCGGGTTGCGGCGGGTCAGTCGCGCGCGGAAGAGATACCTGCGAACACAGCCGTCCAGATTTTCACGGGCGCACCCATCCCGCGCGGTGCTGATACCGTCGTGATGCAAGAAGACGTTGAAAGGTCTGCGGATCGTATAGTTCTTAAGAACAAAGCCAAAACCGGCGCGCATATTCGCAAGGCAGGTGAGGATATGATCGCGGGCAAGATCATTGTTCCTACCGGACGACGCCTGACCGCGCGCGACATCGCAGCCTGTGCCGCGGCAGGACACGGAACAGTCAGCGTATACCGACGCATCCGCATCGCCCTTCTCGTGACCGGAGACGAGGTACGACAGCCCGGTCAGGTGCGCGGCAGCGCAGGTATTTGGGACGTCAACACACCGATGTTGTCTGCGGTAATGATAGCGCCGCATGTCGAACTTTGTGGTGTCCATCATGCGGCTGACACGCGCAGCGCATTACGTGCACAGTTGAGCGCACTTGCCGAACAGGCAGATATCGTTGTGACAACGGGTGGCATTTCGGTGGGGGAAGAGGATCACGTCAAGCCAGTTCTGGCTGACCTGGGCGCGACGATTGATTTCAGCGGCGTAGCGCTAAAGCCGGGGAAGCCAGTGTCCTTTGGCAAGTATAACGGGACCTATTGGCTGGGTCTGCCGGGCAACCCCCTGTCAGCGTTTGTCACGTGGCAAGTGTTTGGGATTGCCCTTTGCAATGCCCTGTCTGGGATGACATATCGCAGCGCACAGCGCCGTCATGTCGTTCTTTCGCGCACAGTAAATCACAAACCAGGCAGGTGCGAATTTCGTTTGGCTCGTCTGGCTGGCTTCGATGGAACAGGTCGTGAAATCGTAGAATTTGAGGATGCAACGCATTCGGGTCGTGTTGCACAACTTCCCGATATGGATGGGCTTTTGTTCATCCCCGCAGATGCCGAGGCGTTACCCGCTGGTGCTCTGGTCGAATTTCAACCTTTCTAGGATAGAGGGCATACCGAACATGCAAATTGCTTACACCATGGCGCCGGGCAGGGGGGATACAGATCTTCTTCTATTCAAGGTCGCTGAAATCCTTGCCTCCAAAGGCTACATAACATGCGGCACGGTTCAGATAAACACCGAATGTGGGGAAGGCCCATGTGACATGGATGTAAAGGTGCTCCCCCAAGGTCCGACTTTGCGGATTTCACAGAGCCTTGGACCAGCGTCGCGGGGATGCAGACTGGATCCTGACAGCCTCGAAACCGCAGTTGGGCTTGTGACGTCACGACTTGTGCTCGGGGCTGATGCTGTAATCATCAACAAATTCGGCAAGCACGAAGCCGAAGGCCGTGGTTTTCGATCCGTGATCGCTGATGCGATTTCTAGGGATATTCCTGTTCTGGTTGGCATAAACGCGCTCAATTCCGACGCGTTTCTAGAGTTCGTGGGTCGTGATGCAATCCAATTGGAACCGTTCGAGAGCACCATTCTGGACTGGCTGGAGGCATCGTTGAACGGCGCTCAAAAAGTTGCCTGACGGGCATTGGAACAAAAACGATTCATCTGACCGTGCCGCAACATCATTAATCTGTTTAATGTGCGGTCGGGGTCGCCGCGTAAAAATTGACGGTGATGTTGGGTGCTCTGATGATTAGACATGTATAAAGGACCGAATTGGTGGAGATAAAGCAATGATGTTGGGCGAAATTCTGACCGCCGCGCGTAAATCCGGGACTGGGATCCAAGACTGGTTGGCACCCGCTGAGCCGGAGATTTGGGCGGCTCTCGGTCAAGCCGCCGAGGCAGAAGGGATGGACCATGCCGCTTATGCCCGCCTCGCGGTCGCGGACTTTTCGAACAACGCACCTGAGGAAGACTGGGCAACGATGATGAGCCGAATTCGTGATGCCCGGGACCCGGGCCAGGCTTGCCTGCTCTCGATGATCACCTGGCGCTTGGCCAAGAGCGAAAAAAAATGTAGCCACAATCACTAGGATAGAGGCGTTTCAAATGGCAGTGCAGGCGCTACTCGGGGCTGAAATTTGCTGGTGTGGTTGCGGTGCGCTTGCCGCAAACCAAGACGTTCTGCAAGATTGATCCGAAATGAGCGTGCCTTCATTTGGCGGCTCGCAGCGCGGAACTTGCCTTAGGCCCTGAGCCCGAGGTTCTGGGTCGTTCAGGTCAATCGGTCCGATACGTGTCTGGAAATTTCGGACAGGGTACGACAGGTGCAGGCAAGAGCCGGAGCCCTGCAACAGTTGGGTTGTGGTTGAATGCTCAACTTTTTTGACCCAGAGAAAAGGCTTGGCAGGTCCGCGCAAAGCGATTGGTGCAATAGCGCGTCGACATCGCATGAGCTTTATTCTTGACGGACAGGGGTGGCGACCACTGCTTGAATGATAGCGTGGCACGTCCTTGAGTTGGACGTCGGGCTGATCCTGTGGGTCTCAGAGGATATCGCCGTTACAGTGTTTCAGGATGATCTGAGAGAATGTGTGACGTGGCCGACGAGTGCTGCGGTTTGTTGAGCCGGGTCGGTGTTCGCAGGATCTGCACACTGTCAAAACATAGGCGAATGATCGTTGGCTGCAGCATGCTGTTCCGCATCCCGACGGACGTCTATTTGGCTTCTGAAAGTGGCGATAGAGCAGGGTGTTGCAATCCCGAATCCACTTAAACACCGCCGTTTGCCTGTCTTCGCCCTCAAGGGACTAGACTGCCCCAATTCGCGTAAGGTTTTTGTTCCATAGCAGACGAAAAGTGGCACAGATGAATGAGCAAAGGATCATAGAGTCGGCATGACAGTTGAGGGTTCGCTAACTAGCGCACATCATTGACGGCGCTGATCTAGCGCCGTCTAAGTTTATATTACGCTCATCTTAGTCCAGCGCTTGCGCAGGTCGCACTGTTCCCGCGCAATTCCCAAAGCCGATTTGGTATCCGTCACCCTTTGCGGCACCGCGCAAGGTCAAGGTATCCCCATCCTCAAGGAAAGTACGGGTCTCGCCGGTATCCAGCGTCAGGGGGTCTTTGCCCGCCCAGCTGAGTTCCAGCAGACTGCCGCGGTTGCCTTTTTCGGGGCCGGAAATCGTGCCAGATCCCAAAAGGTCGCCCACGCGCATCGGACAGCCGCTGGTCGTGTGGTGGGTCAATAGCTGGGCGGCAGAGTAATACATCTCGTTGTAGTTGGTGCGCGACAGGATCGTTTCCGCTTTACCTTCGGGGGCAAGGCCAACCTCGAGGTCAATATCATACAGCATCGGACCGGGCTCGCGCAGATAGGGCAGCAATTCCTTTTCACGCGGTGGTGTTGTGGTGCGGAAGGGTTCAAGTGCTGCCTTGGTCACGATCCACGGGCTGACAGTGGTCGCCGTCGCCTTGGCCTGAAACGGCCCAAGCGGTTGGTATTCCCACGCCTGAATGTCGCGCGCGGACCAGTCGTTGAGCAACACATAACCAAAGATCATATCGTCCGCTTCCTGCACTGTCACACGGCCTTTGGACGGTGTGCCGACGATGGCGCCCATCTCGAGTTCCAGATCAAAACGCTTGGACGGCGCAAAGACGGGCATATCCATGTCGGGTGCTTTCAACTGGCCATTGGGCCGCGTGATGTCTGTGCCGCTGACCACCACCGACGACGCGCGGCCATTGTAACCGATCGGGATATGCAGCCAGTTGGGCGGCAGGGCGTTGGCCGGATCGCGGAATAGGGAACCGACGTTGAAGGCGTGATGACGGCCTGCGTAAAAGTCGGTGAATTCCGTCACGGTGAATGGCATTTCCAGCGTGGCATCGGCCATTGCCACCAGATGCGGTTCAAGGTCGGATTGCTGTACAGAACCTTCGGCCAAGGCGGTCGTCAGATGGGTGCGGAGGCTGGCCCAGACGTCCGGACCCAGCGCCATGAAATCATTCCATGTCCCGCGCGCGAAAACGCCTGTCTGTGGCAGCTCAAGCAGCCCCGCTTTTTCCAATGCGGTCACGTCAAGGATCTGATCTCCGATGGCCACACCGGCATGCAGATCACTGCCAGCCACATGAAACGCCCCATAAGGCAGGTTGTTGAGGGGGAAGTCAGTATCGGCCGCATTGGCGCTTGCGACCCAAGAGCGCAGAAGTTGTGTCATGGGATTTCCTTCAGGTGGCGTCTGGTTGGTTTTCAGGGCGCGCGGCGTCAAAGGCCGGCAATTTCAGGGCCTGCTCTTCGATCCAAAGCAGGCGGTCGAAGGGCGTCATATCAACGCCCCAGCGGTGTGCGTTATAAAGCTGGGCAACAAGGCAGATGTCGCAAAGTAGCGGCGTGTCAGTGAAACTATAGGCAGGGCCATCGGGCAGCAGCGCCTGATAGGCATGAAGCCCTTCGGTCATCCAGTGGCGCATCCATGCGATGCTGTCGTCGTTGGTGAAGTCATGTTCGGACTTCAATCGCATCACGACCTTGAGGTTGTTGACCGGATGGACATCTACCGCCATGGTCTGTGCTGCGGCGCGCACTCTGGCGCGCAGGATTTGTTCATCGGGCAAGAGCGCCGGATCAGGCACCACGTCATCCAGATAATCCAAGATCGCGAGCGATTGGGTCAGCGCGGTGCCATCTTCCAGCATCAATGTCGGCACCCCTTTGATCGGGTTTTTTGCCGCATAGTCCGGCGCGTGTTGATCACCTGCGACGAGATCGACAGGGACCGTCCGGTAAGACAGCCCCTTGAGGTTCAATGCCACCCGCACGCGATAGGACGTGGTCGATCGCCAGTAGGAATAAAGCGTCAACATGGTGCCTACTTCTTGCCCGGCGTACCGTCGAACTTCTTTTCCATATCCGCCCAACAGTCGATGTAGTCATCCTGTAGCGGCGCTTCTTTCCCCGCAAATTGGGTCAATTGCTGTGGGAAACGCGTCTCGAACATGAAGGACATTGTGTTGTCCAGTTTGTCCGGGCCAAGGTTGGCGTTTGACGCCTTTTCAAACGCTTCGCGATCAGGACCATGGGGCAGCATCATATTGTGAAGGCTGACGCCACCGGGAACAAAGCCCTGTGGCTTGGCGTCATATTCGCCGTAGATATTGCCCATCAGCTCGGACATGATGTTCTTGTGATACCATGGGGGACGGAAGGTGTTTTCCGCCACCATCCAGCGTTCGCGGAACAGCACAAAGTCGATGTTGGCGGTGCCGGGCTGGCCGGAAGGTGCTGTCAGTACCGTAAAGATTGACGGGTCAGGATGATCAAACAGGATCGCACCGACCGGGCAGTAATTGCGCAGGTCATACTTGTAAGGCGCGTAGTTGCCGTGCCATGCGACGACGTCTAGCGGGCTTTGGCCGATCTTGGTTTCATGGAACTGGCCGCACCATTTTACCGTAACGGTTGAAGGCACTTCGCGGTCCTCGAATGCGGCTACGGGTGCCTTGAAGTCACGCGGATTGGCCATGCAGTTGGCACCAATCGGGCCACGGCCCGGCAGCTCAAATTTCTGGCCGTAGTTTTCACAAACAAAGCCACGCGCAGGCCCGTCAAGCAGCTCCACACGGTACACAAGTCCGCGCGGCAGGATCGCGATTTCCTTCGGTTCAAGGTCGATAATTCCCAGCTCGGTGCAAAAGCGCAGGCGGCCTTCTTGTGGCACAACAAGCATCTCGCTGTCCGCAGAGAAGAAATATGCGTCCTGCATGGATGCGGTCACCAGATAGACATGGGAGGCCATACCAACTTGCGTATGCACATCACCCGCTGTTGTCATGGTGCGCATGCCAGTCAGCCATGTCAGCGGCTGGTCTGTATGCAGGACAGGATCCCAGCGGTACTGGCCCAGCGACGTCACATCAGGGTGAATGTCGGGGGCGGAACGCCAATAGGGCAGGTCGATCTTTTCATAGCGATGACTGTGCTTGACAGAGGGGCGGATGCGGTAGCACCAGGTGCGTTCGGGCCGCACATCGGTGAAGGCGGTGCCCGACAACTGCTCGCCATAAAGCCCATAATTGCACTTTTGCGGGCTGTTCATGCCTTGGGGCAGGGCACCGGGCAGGGCCTCGGTTTCAAAATCATTGCCAAAACCGGGCATGTAACCGCGTGTGGTTGTGGTGCCGTCCGCTTGGGTCATGGGGCGTGTTTGGTGATCATTCATGGGATGTCTCCTTGGTCTTTCAGCGGCGTGTTCAGGCCCGATAGGCGGGCAGGGGCGCGCGGTCTTGCAGGTCGATCATGCGGCGCAGCATCACTTCGGTCAGGTTTTGCCGCACGGGCAGCGCTGCGGGATCGTCAAACAGGTTTGTGATCTCTTGCGGGTCTTGGGACAGATCATAAAGCTCGCCCCAGTCTTCGCCCTGCCGCAGTGACATGCGGTGCTGGTCTGTCACAATCGTCCGCACCCGCTGCGGGCGGTCAAATCCGGTCATCGTGCGCTGGCTGTCTTCTTCGACAATCAGCGCCTCGGGCGGATCGGTCGCAAACAGGTCACGCCCTTGCAGGCCGTTGTAGGGCTGGATTCCAGCCCGCGCGAGGATTGTAGCCGAGATGTCGATAGATGATGCCAGATCAGAGTTGACCACGCCGAATGTCGGGTTCGTCGGATCGTGCCACACGAATGGCACGCGGATGATGCCCTGATAATGCAACAACAGTTTGAGCATCAGGCCGTGGTCGCCCATGTAGTCGCCATGATCGGTCGTAAAGATAACCACGGTATTGTCGGCAAGGCCTGATGTTTCCAACTCCGCCAGAACCCGACCGATCGCATCGTCAATCATCGTGATCATACCGTAGGTCAATGCAATAATCGCGCGTGCCTCGTCTTCCGTCACGGCAAAGGGGCTTTGGTTGTCGCGGGGGTCGGTGCCGTTTTCCATCGCCTCTTGCATGGCTTTGATGGGGGGCAAATTGCCTTTGCCAAACGATTTGGGCAGCGCCACATCCAACGGGTCATACATATCCCAATACTTGCCCGGTGGCGTAAAGGGATGGTGCGGATCGGGGAAGGACATTTGCAAGAAGAACGGCGCATCGTCATTCGCGCGTTCGCGCAACCAGGCCTGCGCTTGGTCCGAAATCCATGTCGTTGAATACAGCTCTTCCGGTACGGCAGTCCGCCATGCTTGGGGTGCTGTGATGCGGTCATCAGGCAGCGCGTTTTGGCGTCCCGTCAACTGATCGAAGTCTGGGTTTTGTTCCCGCGCCCACAGCAAATAGTCGCCTGACGCCTGATCCCCGTGATCCGCTGCGATCTGGACATGTTCAAACCCGTAGAAGTCACCTTCCAACCGGTCGGCCAATGGGCGATCCCACTTTGGCGTGATCTCAAGATCATAATCCTCGCTATGACGGTTGTTTTTGTAGGCATCGCGCAGGTGTGGCGAAGGTGCCGTCTTATCCGCGTCTGGTTCAAAAGTGTTCGTTGCAGGCAATCCTGTAAAGCTCTGAAGATGCGATTTGCCGATCAATCCCGTGCGATAGCCTGCGTCGCGGAGCAGTTCGACGAATGTCGTGTGATCCTTGGACAGGGGTATCCCGTTATGGCGCGCGCCATGTGCCGAACACATGCGTCCGGTCATGATGGAGGCACGGTTGGGCATACAAATCGGGTTCGCCACATAAAAGCGGTCCCAGCGTGTCCCTTTGGCCGCAAGCCCGTCGATGTGGGGTGTCTTCACAACCGAATTGCCATAGCAGCCCAAGTGATCGGCACGATGCTGATCCGTGATGATAAACAGAAAATTTGGTCGCTTGGTCATACCGTGCCTTCCTTTGTCTCGGTCTTGTGGCCGCGCATGCCAAACACGATCAACGCGATCCCGACGGCGATGGCAGGCAGATGGATCAGTGGGCTGGTGGCAAGCATTGCGAAAGCGGCGCCAAAACGCAGAACCACCTCTGGCCATGCCAGCTTGCGCAGATCAAATGCCGACAGTGCCGAAGAAAACAGCCAGATGCAGAAACATGTCCGTGCAGTAATCCACAAGAAGGGCAGCAGGCTGAACTCTTCCACGATCAGGAGTGTGGGGTAGAAGGCAAAGATGAAGGGAATGATGAACTTTGCCATCCCCAGCCGGAAAGACATGAAGGATGTCATCAACGGGTTCGCCCCTGCAATCGGTGCCGCCGCATAGGCCGCGATGGCAACAGGCGGAGTGAGAGATGATGCAACGCCAAAGTAGAATACGAACATATGCGCTGTCAGCATCGACACGCCAAGCGCCTGAATAGCAGGGCCCATGACCAGAATAATGATCAGATAGGCAGGCAGCGTAGGCATCCCCATGCCCAGCACCAGCGCACCGACCATCGCCACCAACAGCGCCGAGAACAGGCTTTCGCCGCGAATATCTGCGATCACACCGGCGAGTTTGAGGCCAAGACCTGTGCTATCAAGCGAGCCTACAAGAATACCAATCGCGGCAATCGCAATCAGCAGGGTTGCCCCGCTCTCGGAGCCTTTCAGGAAAGACCGCCAGACGCGCATCGGGTCACGGCGGACCTCTGGGTTGATGACGGCGAGGGCCAGAAGGACGACAACTGCGTAAAAGCCAGCGGCAGAGGTCGAATACCCCAATAGCAAAGACGCGATGACAGTGACGATCGGGCCGATGAACAGGACAGAGTTGATCATATCCAGACGTGTGATTTTGTCTTCAACTTCAAGCGGTTTGACTTCGATGCCCTGACGGCGCGCCTCGACTGTCACAGCGGCAAACAGGCTGAAATAGTAGAACAGCGCCGGGAACAATGCGGCGACAATGATGCTCAAATAGCCCGCACCTGTCAGGTCCGCCATGACCAGTGCCGCGGCCCCCATGATTGGCGGCATGATCTGCCCGCCAGACGATGCTGTTGCCTCGATCCCGGCTGCGAAAGTTGGCGAAAAGCCGCGTTTCTTGATCATCGGGATCGTAAACGTGCCAGTGCCCACGATATTGGCGACGGTTGACCCTGACATGGTGCCAAACAGCGACGACGACAGGATCGCGGCATGTGCCGGACCACCGCGTGTGCGACGTGTCGCAAGGAACGCGAATTTCAAAAGGGTATCACCGGCGCCGGTGCCTTCCAGCAGCACGCCGAAGATGATGAAAACAAAGACCGTGACCAGCACGATGTTGGTGATTGACCCGAACACACCCTTGTTGGTGTTGTACCAAAGCGCCTCAGACACATCGACCATATCAAAGCCGGTATGTTCCAGAATACCGGGCAGGTTCTGCCCGAACAAAAGATAAAGCGCACCGAAAGAGCCGACAGTGAACAGACCCCAGCCCCAAAGCCTGCGACACAGTTCCAGAAACACGATCAATCCTGCAAAGGCAGGGATCGCATCACTTTGGCGCACGTCATAAAGCGATACTTCCATCAGGGTTTGCACCGAGTAGAATGCCCAGATCGACCACAGTCCCGCAACAACCATTGCCACGTCGATCACAGCACGCAGGGTCCACATCGGACCATCACTGCTACCGCTTAAGACGTATTTGCGGCGCGACACGGCGACAGCCACGATCAACGCAAGGGCAAATCCACCGGCGCGGTGCATTTTGGGATCAATCAGATCAATGCCAGAGCTGTAAAGCGCGATCAGGCCAAGGACAAAGCATGCCACGCTCGCGAGAAAAATGAAGATCCGATCGGTCATACCTGTCTGGTGCTGGCTCCCGCCAGTTGAAGTCGTGTCCGTCATTGGGTGCTCTTTCTGAGATGCGAAAGGAAAACCCCGCACCGGATACCGGCACGGGGCCTTAGGGCATTAGGGACGCAGCGCATCCGGAATGTCGTATCCGGCTTCTTCATAGTAACGCAGCGCACCGGGGTGCAGAGGCACATTGATGGCCGTAAACGCGGTTTCCGGTGTAACGCTCTGCAAGAACAGGGCTGTGGCGTGTACTTCGTCCAGACCTTCCCAGAATGCTTTGGTCGCCTTATAGACGGCCTCTTCGTCGGCACCGGCATGTGTGCCGATGAACTGGAAGAAACCGAGCGCTGTGATAGTGCCTTCGGTTAATTGACCCTGATACACACCACCATCAAACTGCATCATGCCGCGACCCGGACGGCCGAAGAGTGCAGTCATGTCTTCGTCGGCAAGTGCTTCGTCAGGGATCGACAGGATGCGGAATTCACCAGAAAGGCCGAACCGTTCGATATTTGCAGAGCCCACTTCGGCAGGGCGCACCATCATGTCGATCTGCCCGTCGGACAGTGCGGCGTAACCTTCACCCCAGCTCAGGCGCACGGCCTCATAATCCTCACCTGGCTCATAGCCTGTCAGATTGCGGATCAAAGCTTCGGATGTGGCAGAGGCGGAACCAGCCGGTGGCCCTGTGAATACAGTCTTGCCCGCAATGTCTTCCCAGTTCTCAATGCCGGACCCTGCGAGTGTGACGGGATGATAGGCACCTGCCTGAAACCCAAGGATCGCCCGCAGGTTGCCTGCGACTTCAGCAGCGTCATCGACGGTTTCATACATGCGCTGACCATTGGCCATGAGGCCAACAAGCGATGGTACGGAGGAGAAAAAGTCGATGTCGCCGCGCGCGCCGCTGAGCATGGAACGGGTCAGTGTCTGACCGGCGTTTACCTGAATATTCACATCAGCACTGGCTGCCTGATTGGCAAAAGCCACGAACATAGTATGCACTGGATCACCCACACCCGCTGTTTCGCCTGCATAAATCTGGGCATTTGCAGCCATTGGCGTGCCTGTAACTGCGACTGCGGTGCACAGCGCACCAATGGTTTCTCTCATGTGTTTCATAGAATCCTCCCGTTTCATTCACAAAACCCTATCAAATGTGCAACATTACGAATAATCAAAATGCGGCCTTAATACATAAGGAATTGGTATGAATATAGATCCCCGTCACCTTGCGCAGCTCTCGGTCGTGGTTGAGGCCGGCTCTTTTCAGTCTGCTGCCGATCGGCTTGGCGTCACCCAGCCTGCGTTAAGTCGAAACATGCGCACCCTGGAGCAAAGGTTGAAAACACCACTCTTCCGGCGTGAAGGGCGGCGGTCCGTGCCGACTGCCTTGGGGCAGCGGTTGGCGCGCAGCGGCTTGGCGATCAGATTGGCGGAAGATCAGGCGAGTGCCGCTGCAGATCAGTCATTGCAAGGGTCGGTCGGAGAGCTGCGCATTGGCGCACCACCAATCATCGCCGGGCGTTTTCTGACACAACCGTTGTCCGCTTTCATCAAGCAGAACCCGGGTTGTAGCATCGCATTGCACACCGGCCTTGTACATGAATTACGTGGCATGTTGGAACGCGGGCAGATCGATCTTGTCCTTGGACCGCAAATTCTGGCTGATCCAACAGACAATCTGGATTTTACCCCATTGATCGACGATCGCGTGGGGATCATGTGCAGATCCGGCCACCCTTTGTCACAGCGCGACAGTATTCTGCCGTCTGATCTGGAATCACAGGTATGGCTGGCCCATTCGCGAGGCAGCTTGTTGCGCCAACAGACCGAAGCCGCGCTCATCGCGTCGGGGGTGCGGTCGGTGAACATCGGATGCGAAACGGATTCGATCCGCTCTGTTCTGGAAATTGTCGCTGATACGGATTTGGTGACGACCATGCCGCGCGCCACGACGGCCCCTTATCTCGAAGACCGGCTTGTTTTTCTGTCGTTTGATCACTCGCAATTCCACAGACCACTGGGCGCGATCCGGCGCGGAGGAGAGCCGCATGACCAGACAGCATCGCTGTTTATGAAGACGATCACCGGATTGCTGTCAGATGGAAACATTCATGGCTTTGCGCGCTAAGCCCTGAGTTTCGGCAGGGCGGGCTCTTATAGCGTGTGCGTCTTTGCGCTAGGATTTTGACATGAATGATTCTCGTTTGATGACCCTATCTACGCCTTGCCTGCTGGTCGATGAAGGCCGCATGGTGCGCAATATAGCCCGATTACAGGACCGTGCTGATACGCTTGGTGTCACGTTGCGCCCGCATCTCAAAACCACCAAGAGTGTTGAGGCAGCGCGCTATGTGCTCGCGGATGGCGATGGCCCCGCGACTGTATCCACCTTGGCAGAGGCCGAAGCGTTTACCGCGGCGGGTATCAACGATATTTTGTATGGCGTGGGGATCAGCCCTGACAAACTGAACCGTGTGCTGGCGCTACACCGCGCGGGGTGCAAATTGACTGTGTTGCTGGACTGCGTGCAACAGGCTGAAGCGGTTGCTGCTGCGTCGCGTGCCTCTGGAATTGCAATCCCTGCGATGATCGAAATTGACAGTGATGGGCACCGCAGCGGGCTGACGGCGGAGGATCCGGCTTTGATCACCGTCGGGCGCATTTTACACGATGGTGGTGCAGACTTGCGCGGTGTCTTGTGCCACGCGGGTGGCAGCTATGGCTCTGTGGGGCGTGCGGCCCATACGAAACTGGCCGAAGAAGAACGCCTTGCCGTTGTTGCCGCCGCTGATGCATTGCGTACCGCAGGTCTGCCTTGCCCTGTTGTCAGCGTCGGTTCCAGCCCCACCGCCCATGCAGCCGCAGACCTGACAGGCGTGACCGAATTGCGCGCAGGCGTGTATGTGTTCTTTGATCTGTTCCAAACCGGCATCGAAGTTTGCGACATTGACGACATCGCCCTGAGCGTTCTGACGACCGTCATCGGCCATCAATCCGCACGCGGCTGGACGATCTGCGATGCAGGCTGGATGGCCATGTCACGTGACCGCGGCACTGCGGCGCAAGCGGTCGATCAGGGTTACGGGGTTGTCTGCGATGAAGCGGGGCAGGTCATCCCCGGGCTGATCATGATACAGGCCAACCAAGAACACGGCGTCATCGCCCGCCGTCCTGATTTTGAGGGCGATGTGCCAGAGTTCCCGGTCGGCACCCGTCTGCGGATCCTGCCCAACCATGCCTGTGCGACCGCCGCACAGCATCAACGCTATCACGTGATCCCCGAGCAAGCAGATGCACCATTGAAGACATGGGCGCGTTTTGGCGGGTGGTAAAGAAGGACAGACCATGACCGCGAAAAGCTATACATTCAGCCACGCTATCTGCCGCAAACCGTCGCGCAGTATCACCCGTGGGCTGCGCGCCGTCGACACCGGAACGCCTGATCCGGCGCTGTTTGAGGATCACCACGCCGCCTATGTCGGCGCTTTGCGGGACACCGCTGCAACGGTTACAGTGCTGGACGCGCTGGAAGACTACCCCGACGCCGTCTTTGTCGAAGATGCCGCACTTTGCCTGCAAGAGGGCGCTGTTGTCATGCGCCCCGGCGCGCCCAGCCGTCTGGGCGAAGCCGCAGAAATGGCCCCGCATCTGGAACAGCTTTATGGTGATGTGGTGCAGATCACTGACGGTTTCATCGAAGGTGGTGATATCCTGACGACCGAACGTGAAATCCTGATCGGCCTGTCCGCGCGGACCGATCAGGCTGGCGTCGCTGATTTCACCCGTCTGGTGGATCGCTGGGGCTATGCCGTGCGTGTTGTTGATACGCCCGAAGGCGTGTTGCACTTCAAAACGGATTGTTCGCTACTGGATGCCGAAACTATCCTCGCCACCAAACGGCTGGATGCATCGGGCTGTTTTGAAGACTACAATGTCATCCATGTGGCTGAGGGCGAAGAGGCCTGCGCGAACACGATCCGGTTCAACAATCTGGTGATCATGCCCGCAGGGTTCCCCAAGACACGCGATACGCTCGTCCAGGCAGGCTATGACGTGCGCGAGGTTGGCAACAGTGAGGCTGCCAAGCTGGATGGCGGCATGTCATGCCTGTCTTTGCGCTTTTCACCCAAAGCCTAGGATCGGCCGCGATGACCATAAGGGCTTTCGCCGAACCGCGCCTTGAAATGCCGGGTAAAGATGTTGTTGGAATTGAAGCCCGCCGCCATTGCGACCTCGGAGACACTCAGGTCCGTTTCCATCAGCAAGGCTCGCCCCCGATCCAGCCGGATATTGCGATAGACCCGGGCGGGGGGCTCGTCCATCAGTTGAATGAACAGCCGCTCCATCTGACGGCGCGAAATTTGCGCTTGTGCTGCAAGCTCCTCCAACGTTAGCGGTTCTTCGATATTCTTGTACATCAAGCGCAGGATCGACAGGATGCGCGGGTTGCGCGAATTGATCGCCTTGGCGATAGAAGAGCGTTGTTCGCTGCGCTGCGACACCTCGGGGCGGTTCAGGCACATATCCGATACCGCCAGCGCAAAATCCTGCCCATAATCGTCCGCGATGATCGACAGCATCAATTCTGTCGATGCAACGCCGCCGCCACAGGTGAGCAGATCGCCGTCGCGTTCAAACCGGTGCCGGCTTGGGGTCAGATCGGGAAAAACCTCCATGAAACCGGGTTGATTTTCCCAGTGCAGGGTAAAATCCTTGCCTCCCAGCATCCCGATCCGCGCCAGCGTCGCGGCCCCCGTACAAATCCCGCCCAGCTTGCCGCCGAACCGGTGATGCTTGCGCAACTTGCCAAGCACCGCGTCATTGGCCGCCTTGCTGCCATTGTTGCCGGAACAGACAAACAGATAATCAGATTCTGACAACGCATCCAGACTGGCTTGCACGGCCACATCAATGCCGGTGGACGACGAGACAGGTGCGCCATCGTCAGACAGAATGCGCCAACCATAGAGGGGCTTTTGCGCCAGTTGGTTGGCGATGCGCAGCGGATCTACCGCTGCGCTGAATGCAAGCAAAGTGAATTCCGGCAGCAACAGAAAGCTGAACCACCGCGTGTCATGAAGTTGGTCCACAGGGAAACTGAATGCGCCGGATGGTACAAGATCAGTTTGTTTTGAAGATATCTCCTGCACGCTCTCACCCTCTTTGGCAGAGGTCGTCTATTCCGCCATTTGGCGGTCGACCTGTTGTTCTTCGTTGATCATCGCCTGCAACTGGCGACGAAACCGCAATTGGCCCCCATCAATGGGCAGGTCAATATGCGGGGACGTCTTGTGCGTCATCCCCTTTTGTACTTCGTTCAGCACGGCGCGATCTTCTTCAAAGGCGTGCTGGACGTCCTCGCTCATCATTTTTGACAGCGCTTCATTGTCAGGACGGATGTTACGCAGCTGGAACCAGTAGTACCGCGTCTGCCCTTCGTTGGTGGGCGTCATAAAGTTGTAGCTATCCATGATAAACGTCTTGTCGTGCAATGGACCATCAGGGCCACCGGTGCCAGCGGGGGTAAAGACGGCCTTAATCAGTGCATGGCTGGGATAGCGCACTTCGTAGTGTTGTAGGCGGTCGCAGTTGCCTTCGAACTCTATAACCTTTTTGTAGAAGGGGGCCGGTGCGTGATCCATCATCCAGCGGTGCACGATCACGCCATCATTGGTTTTCGTGATCCGGAGTGGTGTGTCTTTTGTAGCCGCTGCCGCAAAGCTACTTTGATGGACCCATGCCACATGCGTCGGGTCCAGCAGGTTGTCGCACATCAGCAAGTAGTTGCAGTCCAGCTCCATCGCGGCACCACGATTGATGCCCCATGCGGGGTTGTCGTAGTTTTCGATCTCGAAGATGTCGGATGGATCGGCCAGCGCCGGATTGCCCATCCAGATCCAGACCAGCCCGTATTTTTCGTGCAGCGGATAGGCGTGGACCTTGGCGTTACACGGAATACCACCCGCGCCGGGTGCCCAGATGCATTGACCCGCACAATTGAACGTCAGGCCGTGATAGCCGCATTCAACCGTGTCCCCTTTGATGCGGCCCTTGGACAAGGGTAGCTTGCGATGCGGGCAGGCGTCTTCCAGCCCGACCATCTCTCCGGCCTCAGTGCGGAAAACACAGATGTTTTCGCCCAACACGGTGATTTGTTGCAAGTCGCGCGTGATCTCATGGTCCCAAGCGGCGACATACCAAGCGTTTTTCAGAAACATCACGTTACCTCCCCAGGATACCGGGTAAATTCAGCCCTTTTTCGCGCGCGCAGTCCAGTGCTTCGTCATAACCTGCATCGGCATGACGCATGACACCTGTTGCAGGGTCATTCCAAAGCACGTTGGCAATGCGCCGGTCTGCATCCTCGGATCCGTCACAGCAGATGACCATGCCGGAATGCTGCGAAAAGCCCATGCCGACGCCGCCACCGTGGTGCAGGGACACCCATGTCGCACCGCCTGCGACATTCAGCATCGCGTTCAGCAGGGGCCAGTCGGAAACGGCGTCAGAACCGTCTTTCATGCTTTCCGTTTCGCGGTTTGGCGAGGCCACCGAGCCGCTGTCCAAATGGTCGCGTCCAATCACGACGGGCGCGGAAAGCTCGCCGGTGCGCACCATCTCGTTGAATGCAAGGCCCAGCTTGTCGCGCAGGCCCAGACCGACCCAGCAGATACGGGCGGGCAGGCCTTGGAAATCAATGCGTTCGCGCGCCATATCAAGCCAGTTGTGCAAATGCGGGTCGTCGATCAGTTCTTTGACCTTGGCGTCGGTCTTGTAGATATCCTCGGGGTCGCCCGACAGCGCACACCACCGGAACGGGCCGATGCCTCGGCAGAACAGTGGCCGGATATAGGCAGGCACAAAACCGGGGAAGGCAAAGGCGTTCTCCAGCCCTTCCTCTTGTGCGACCTGCCGGATGTTGTTGCCATAGTCCAGCGTGGGCACACCCATGTTCCAGAAATCGACCATCGCTTTAACTTGGGTTTTCATCGACGCGCGTGCGGCAGTTTCCACAGCTTTCGGATCGCTTTCCTGTTTCTCGCGCCACTGCGCGACGGTCCATCCTTGCGGCAGATACCCATGGATCGGGTCGTGTGCTGATGTCTGGTCGGTGACCATGTCAGGCTTGATGCCGCGCTTGACCAAATCGGGGAAGACATCTGCCGCGTTCCCGATCAGGGCCACGGATTTTGCCTCACCCGCCTTGGTCCAGCGGTCGATCATCGCCAGCGCTTCGTCCAGATCATGGGTTTTCTCATCGACATAGCGCGTGCGCAGGCGGAAGTCGGCGCGGGTTTCATCGCATTCCACCGCCAGACAGCAGGCACCGGCCATGACAGCTGCCAAAGGTTGCGCGCCGCCCATGCCGCCCAGACCGCCGGTCAAAATCCAGCGGCCCTTAAGGTTGCCGTCATAGTGCTGGCGACCCGCCTCCATGAAGGTCTCATAAGTACCTTGCACGATGCCTTGCGTGCCGATGTAAATCCATGACCCGGCGGTCATTTGACCGTACATCGCGAGACCTTTTTTATCCAACTCGTTGAAGTGATCCCATGTCGCCCAATGCGGCACGAGGTTCGAGTTTGCGATGAGAACACGTGGCGCATCTTTGTGCGTGTTGAACACTCCAACCGGTTTGCCTGATTGGACAAGTAGCGTTTGTGTCTCTTCAAGATCTTTCAGGGTTGCGACGATTGCGTCGAAATCTTCCCATGTCCGCGCGGCACGGCCAATGCCCCCGTAGACGACTAATTCATGCGGGTTTTCGGCCACATCGGGGTGCAGGTTGTTCATCAACATGCGCATCGGGGCCTCGGTCAGCCAGCTTTTGGCTGTGATCTCAGAGCCCGTAGGGGGAAAGATATCGCGCTGGTTGTGGCGAGGGTTGGTCATGATGTGCCTCCAAGGGTTGGGGCCGATGCGGCCGAAGTGGTGAGGATATGTGTGAGGTGAGGGCGCAATGCGGCAGCCTTGGTTGCGTCATAGCTCCAAGGTGCGGCCTCATCGGTGAGGTACGTGGACTGCGCCAGTTCCATTTGGATCGCGTGTATGCCCTTATCGGGCTGGCCATAGTGGCGCGTGGTCCAGCCACCTTTGAAACGTCCGTTCACCGTGGTGGTATAGGCGCTTGCTGCGCGGCAAATGTCGGTTGTCGCGGCTTCAACCTGCGCCGCGCAGGTCGCGCCTCCATTCGTACCGATGTTGAAATCGGGCAGGATGCCGTCGAACAGATACGGGATGTGCGACCGGATAGAGTGACAATCGTATAGGATCGCCACGCCATGCACCGTACGCACCCGCTCCAGTTCGGCCCGCAGCGCCGCGTGGTAGGGTGCGTGAAACGTACGGTGGCGGGCGTCGATGTCAGCAGCAGTCGGGGGCATTTTCCAAATATCCCGCCCGTCAAAGTCGGTCAGCGGTACCAGCGTCGTGGTATTCTGACCGGGATAGAGGCTGCCCCCCGCGGGGTCGCGGTTGGCGTCGATCACATAGCGGTGGAAATTGGCGCGTACGGTGGTCGCACCTTCCAAAAGGTCCTCATACAGCCGGTCGATGTGCCAATCTGTGTCGGCAAGTTTGAGCCCGGTGCTGTTGAGCTTGTCCGCAATGTCATCCGGCACGAATGTACCGGTGTGCGGCAGACCCAGCACAATCGGACTATCACCCTGATGGACCGTGACAGGGGTCATGCTGCTTCGCCTTTCACAAAGCCCGGCAAGTCTACCGACGCCGCCAGCGCACCGCTTGCGACCAAGGCACCGGCGGCCTCGATGCAGGGCGCCATATAGCGGTCTTCGGCCAGCGTCGGCACCTTGGCGCGCAGGGTGGCCATTGCGGATTTCAGCGGCCCGCTGGTCTGCAAGGGCGCGCGGAATTCGATGCCTTGCGCGCCGCACATCGCCTCAACCCCCAAGATCACGTTCAGGTTCGCGTTCATGCGCAGCAAACGGCGGGCCGCATGGGCAGCCATGCTGACGTGGTCTTCTTGGTTGGCGGATGTCGGTGTGCTGTCGGTCGTGCAGGGGTTGGCGAGGTGTTTGTTTTCGCTCATCAACGCGGCGGTCGTGACTTCTGCGATCATCAGGCCCGAATTAAGGCCGGGGTCGGGTGTCAGGAAAGGGGGAAGATCAAACGACAACGTCGGGTCCACCATCAACGCCACGCGACGCTGTGCAATCGCGCCGATCTCGGATATTGCCACGGCGATTTGATCAGCGGCAAAACCGACGGGTTCGGCATGGAAATTCCCGCCCGAGACGATCAGATCATCATCCACCAGCACCAGCGGGTTATCCGTCACGGCGTTCGCCTCAATCTCAAGCGTGCGGGCGGCAAAGTGCAGCAAATCCATCGCAGCACCCGTCACCTGCGGTTGGCAGCGGATGCAATAGGGGTCTTGGACGCGGGTATCGCCATTGACATGGCTTTCGCGGATTTCAGACCCTTCCATCAAGGCGCGCTGGGCACGCGCCACAGCGATCTGGCCCGCATGACCGCGCAACGTATGGATCGCGTCTTGCAAAGGCGCGGTTGACCCCATGATCGCGTCAGTCGAGAGCGCACAGGTCAGCACAGAGGTTGCCGCATTGCGCCACGCACCCCAAAGCCCCACCAATGCGCAGGCCGTGGAAAACTGGGTGCCGTTGATCAAGGCAAGGCCTTCCTTCGGGCCAAGCACGATTGGCGTGATACCTGCCTTGGCAAGTGCGTCTGCGGCGGGCATGCGTTCCCCCTCATGGACAGCTTCGCCCGCGCCGATCATCACGGCGGCCATATGGGCAAGGGGGGCGAGGTCGCCAGATGCACCCACCGATCCTTGGGCAGGGATGACGGGGGTGACGCCACGCGCCAGCATGTCTTGGATTATCTCGACCGTTGTCATCGCCACGCCAGAGGCACCGCGCCCCAAGGACAGCAGTTTCAGGACCATCATCAGGCGGGTGGTGGCTTGGTCCAGCGCCTCGCCCACACCGCAGCAATGCGACAGGATCAGGTTGCGCTGCAACGTTGCGACATCGCTTGCCGCGATCTTGACGCTCGCCAGTTTGCCAAAACCGGTGTTCACCCCGTAAACGGCGGCATTTCCGGCCGCAGCTCTGGCCACCATCGCATGTGCGGCCTTGATCCCGTCGTGAAAGGCGGGGTCCAGCGTGACCGCATGGCCATTGGCCCAGATGTCGTGCAATTGTGCCAAGCTTGCGGCACCCGGTGTGAGTGTGACGGTCATAGTGATCCCCCGAAAATACGTGCGTGAAGCGGGTTGAACCCGATGCGATAAGCCAGTTCTGCCGGATGTGCCGCGTCCCAGACGCACAGGTCCGCGCGTGCACCTGCGATGATACGTCCACGATCCTCTAGGCCGAGTGCCTGTGCTGCATGGGCGGTCATACCCAAAAGCGCCTCAAGCGGGGTCATGCGGAATAAGGTGCAGGCCATGTTCATGGTCAGCAAAGGCGAGGTCAGCGGCGATGATCCAGGGTTGCAGTCCGTGGCCAGCGCCATCGGTACACCATGATTGCGGAACGACTGGATCGGTGGCATTTGTGTTTCGCGCAACGTGTAGAACGCGCCGGGCAGGACGGTTGCGACCGTGCCGGAAGCGGCAAGGGCGGCGGCATCGGCATCGGTGGCATATTCAACGTGATCGGCGCTCAGCGCGCCGTATTTTGCCGCCAATCGCGTCCCGCCGATGTTTGACAGTTGTTCGGCGTGCAATTTGACAGGCAGGCCCAACTCTTGGGCCACATCGAACACGCGGGCAATCTGAGCAGTATCAAAGGCGATGCCTTCGCAAAACCCGTCCACGGCATCGACCAGACCTTCGGCATGGGCCGCGCGCAGTGTGGGGATGCAAACGTCGTCAATATAGGCGTCCGGCCTGCTCGCATATTCAGGCGGGACCGCATGTGCGCCAAGAAAGCTGGTGCGCACGTTGATGGTCCGCGCCTTTGCGATCTCGCGGGCGACGCGCAGCATCTTCAGCTCGGTCTCTTGGTCCAGCCCATAGCCGGACTTTACTTCGATACAGGTGACGCCCTCGGCGATCAGCGCATCAACGCGGGTCAAAGCATCGGCGAGCAAGACGTTCTGAGCCGCAGCGCGTGTTGCGCTTACGGTAGAAATAATCCCGCCACCTGCGCGCGCGACATCTTCATAGGTGGCCCCGTTCAGACGCAACTCAAATTCAGTTGCGCGGTTCCCGCCGAACACCACATGGGTGTGGCAGTCAATCAGCGCAGGGGTCACAAGTCGCCCCTCTAAATCCTTCTTGGGGGCATCGCGGTACGCGTCGGGGATGTCAGCAACTGCACCAAACCATGCGATCTGCGCCCCATCGGTGGCAATGGCACCCTCCGCGATCAGGCCATAGCTGTCATTGTTTTGCAGGGTAACAATGTGGGCGTTTGTAAAAAGCATCGGATCGATTCACTTGCAAATTAGCGTGCTTAATGTATTTATGTGCAGACATAATAACCTGTCAAGCGGAGTGGGTGATGCAAACAATCTGGGCGGAGACGGCGCTGTTGCCATCGGGTTGGGCAGAAAATGTGCGGATCGATGTTGATGCCGCTGGCAGGATCAGTGCGATTGAAACGAACGCAGTGGCGGCGGGCGTCCGCGTGCCGATGGCATTGCCTGCGCCGGTCAATGTGCACAGCCATGCCTTTCAACGCGCCATGGCGGGTCTCACGGAACAACGCGGCCCAGACCCAAGCGACAGCTTCTGGACATGGCGGCAATTGATGTTCCGCTTTCTGGATCGGCTGACGCCTGAACACATCGAAGCAATCACGGCATTCGTGCAGATGGAAATGCTTGAGGCAGGTTACGGGGCATCGGTCGAATTCCACTACCTGCATCACCAGCCCGGTGGCGTGCACTACGATGATATCGCGCAGACTTCACAGCGCATCGTGTCTGCGGCAGACCTGTCTGGCATGGGGCTTTGCCTGTTACCGGTGCATTACCAATACGGCGGCTGTGACAGGCGGGCGCTGACAGCGGGGCAAATCCGGTTTGGTAATGGGATGGACGATTTCCTCCGTTTGCATGAAAGTGCTGCGACGGCTGTTAGAGAGGCAAGTGCAGACGCCGCCATTGGCGTGGCCCCCCATTCTTTGCGGGCGGTAGGGCAAGATGATCTGAAGGCCTATGCCAACACCTTTTCCAATGGTCCCATTCACATGCATCTGGCCGAACAACGGGCCGAAGTTGACGAGGTGCAGCAGCATTGGGGCGCACGTCCGGTCGATTGGGCGCTTGATCATATGCAACTGGATGCGCGGTGGTGCCTAATCCATTGCACGCAAATGACGCCTGATGAAACTGTCGCATTGGCACGCTCGGGCGCTGTGGCGGGCTTGTGTCCCATTACCGAGAGCAGCCTCGGCGACGGGATCTTTGACGGGGTGCGTTGGCTGGAACACGGTGGGTCCTTTGCCATCGGGTCCGACAGCAACATCCGCATCGCCTTGGCCGAAGAGTTACGCACATTGGACTATTCGCAACGCCTGCGCGATGGCACACGGGCGGCATTGGCCACGCCGCAGAAATCAACAGGCAGACGGTTGTTCGACGAAATGCTGGCAGGTGGCGCACAAGCGGCAGGGCGCGATGCCGGACGCATTGCAGTGGGGGCTTGGGCGGATATTCTGGCGCTTGATACGACCTCAGAGCATCTGTGGGGTAGGGCGGGTGATACCGCGCTGGATGCATGGATTTTTGCAGGTGACGACAGCTTGGTGCGCGATGTTTGGTCAGCGGGCCGCCATATGGTAAGGGATGGTAAACACATTGCGCGCGACGGCATTGTCGCTGCCTACAAACGGACCATCGACGCCTTGAAAGACGCCCTATGAACGCACCTTCGTTTCGGAATTGGCAAAGCGTGCAAGATGAGGTGCTGCGCCGTATCCATGCCCGCGAATGGAAACCGGGAGAGCTCATCCCGAACGAGGCTGACTTGGCAGTCGAATTCGGCTGTGCGCGCTCGACCGTGAACCGTGCGCTACGCGCGCTGGCGGAAAGTGGTTTGCTGGATCGCCGCCGCAAGGCCGGCACGCGTGTTGCGGCGCAACCGGTGGCCAAGGCGACGCTTGATATCGCGGTGATCCGTCACGAGGTTGAGGCAAGGGGCAACAAATACGGCTATCAGTTACTCATGCGCGAGACTGTGGTGCCACCGGCACGCATCTGCGGTGCCATGCAAACACCTGCGGATGCGGCACTTTTACATGTCCGCGCTTTGCATCTGGCAGATGACGCGCCTTACGCGGTTGAGGACCGCTGGATCAACATCGGCATCGTCCCGCAGGCACAGTCGGAGGATTTTGCCACCATTAGCGCCAATGAATGGCTTCTCACACACGCCCCATATACCCATGGGGAAATCGCGTTTTCGGCCGCGCAAGTATCGGCTGATGATGCGGATATCCTTGGGGTTGCCGCGCAGAGCGCTGTTTTCGCCATCGACAGACTGACATGGGACAATGACGCGTCAGTCACCAAAGTGCGGCTGCTTTTCACCCCCGGCTATCAGTTGCGGACGCAGCTTTAGGCGAAAGTGCATCAAGGATCGCATCAAAATCACCGCTGTCGGCGCGCAGGCTTGACCAGATCAGTGCGATTTCCGTTTTCGCCTCTGCCGTCGCAATCGGCACAGTCACAAGACGCTTGCCATCATAGCTCAGATCGCCGGGCGGGCGCGAATAGCTGATCCCGACCCCCACACCATTGGCCGCAAGTGACCGCATCATCTCAAGCGAGGCCACTTTTTGCTGGATCACGGGCCTCAGTGCCACCCGCGTGAACAGATCACGCATGAAACCCTCGGAAAGGTCCTCATTGAACAGGATCAAGGGGTCATGTTTGAGGTCGGCCAACTCCAGCGTGCTTTTCTGCGCCAAGGGGTGATCTGTTGCCACAAATGCGACAGGCGCGATATCGGCCAGCTTGCGCCGCCTGAAATGCCCCGAAAACCCCACGTCGTAGGAAATTGCCAGATCAATCGTGCCGTCAGACAAAGCGCTTGCCAGATCAGCGAACCGCCCTTCATGTCCGGCGAATGACAAAGCAGGAAAGCGGTCGGCCAACTGCCCAAGCGCCGGAGCCAGATACCACGGTGCGATGTCAGCAAAACAGCCCAGCACCCAAGTATGCGCCGCGTCGCTGTCTTGTTCAATGTCCGCCCCAAGCGCCAATAACTCCCGGGCCTTGGCAATCAGACGATGACCGAAAGGGGTGATCTCAATTGCCGCCCCCTTTCCGCGAATGAAAATGACACGTTTGAGGTGGTCTTCGACCCGCGTGATCGCAACAGACAGCGAAGGTTGCGAGACATTGAGCTGGGCGGCCGCCTTGGTCAGGCTGCCAGCATCGGCGATGCCGACGATATACTCATATTGGCGAAGTGTAAGGTATAGCATAGGCCTAATATTAGTATGATAAAATATTATTAGAAGTTAAATCTTTGGTTGCTTATGCCTGCCTGTAACAACGGAGGATCATCATATGCACCCACTTATCACCCAAGACCATGTCGATACCTTTCAGCGCGACGGCGTCGTGCTGATCAAAGGGCTGTTTGCCGATCATGTGGACACGATCCGCGCGGGGATCGAACGCAATATGAACGAACCCGGCCCCTATGCCGCCGAAAACCTCAAAGAAGGCGAAGGCGGGCGGTTTTTTGATGATTACTGTAACTGGACGCGCATTTCTGAATTCGAGGACGTGATCCGCAACTCTGATGCAGGCGAAGTCGCTGCTGATTTGATGCAGTCCGGGCGCGTGCAGGTGTTCCACGATCATGTGCTGGTCAAGGAACCGGGCACATCGAAACCGACACCATGGCATCAGGATGGTCCTTATTATTTTGTTGATGGCATGCAAAACGTCAGCTTCTGGTCGCCGATGGATGCGGTCAAAGGCGCCAGCCTGCGCTGCGTGGCCGGAAGCCATGCGTGGGCAAAGCCCGTGTTGCCAACGCGCTGGCTGGCGGAAACCAGTTTCTATCCCAACGAGGATGAATACATGCCCGTGCCGGACCCTGACGCGGAGGGCATGGAAATCCGCGAATGGGAGATGGAGCCGGGCGACGCGGTGGCCTTCAACTATGGCACGCTGCACGGCGCGCACGGCAACACGACAGACACTCGCCGCCGTGCGTTTTCCCTGCGTCTAGTGGGCGACGATGCACGCTATGTTGAACGCCCCGGTCCGACCTCGCCGCCGTTTCCGGGCCATGACATGACACCGGGGCAGGTATTGCGCGAAGACTGGTTTCCTGTGATCTATCAACGGGATTAAAGAACACCGAAAGGCCCGTGCGTATGACGCAGCCAGATCATAAATCGTCCTTGCTGGCGATTGTGACGATCCTGCTTTGCGCGGGCCTTTTGTTTGCGGGCAACGGGTTGTTCCAGACCTTGCTGCCCATCCGCGCAGGCCAGGAAGGCTATACCGCTGCGATGATTGGCATCATGGGGACGGCCTATTTTGGCGGTTTCACGATCGGTTGCTTCATCGGGCCCAAGCTGATCAGCGCCGTGGGCCATGTGCGGGTATTCGCAGGGCTGACAGCGCTGTTGACGGCGACATTTCTGGCCTTTCCGCTATACGTCGATGTGTGGTTCTGGGGCGGTCTGCGCATTGTCAGCGGCATCTGCATTGCCGTGATTTATATCGTCGTGGAAAGCTGGCTGAACGATGCGTCGTCGAATGCCAATCGCGGGCGGGTTCTGTCGATCTACATTATCGTGACAAACATCGTCACGATGATCGGGCAATTGTTGGTGAACGCTTCGGATACGGCCGGATCAACCCTGTTTCTGGTCGTCGCGATCCTGATCTGCCTTGCAATCGTCCCGATCAGCCTGACGCCAACGCCTGCACCCACGCCAATCCCGTCAGCGCGGTTGGATCTGCGCAAGCTCTACGCGATTTCCCCGGTGGGGATCGTGGGCTGCTTTGCATCGGGCATGGCGGAGGGCGCGTTTTGGTCGCTTGGCCCGGTATTCGCCCAAGGTCGTGACATGATGACGAGCGAGATCGCGCTTTTGATGGCCGCTTTCGTGTTGGGCGGCACGCTGTCACAATGGCCGCTGGGGTGGCTGTCGGACAAGATCGACCGTCGCATCGTCATCGGGGCAGTATCTTGCGGCACAGTGCTGTCAGGGCTGGCCATCGGCTTTGACGTGGCTGCGTCAGGGGTGCCGACGCTCCTGCTCGCGGTGCTGCATGGCGCGCTGATGATCCCGATTTATGCTTTGTGCATTTCACACGCGAATGATGCGGTCCCCAATGCGCAGATGGTCGAGACCAGCGGCGGTTTGATCCTGGCTTTTTCCATCGGGGCAACGATCGGCCCTGCGGCGGCGTCCTTTTTCATGAGTGGTAGTCGCGAAGGTGGTCTGTTCCTGTTTATCGGGGTGGTGCTGTTCCTGCTGGGCATCTTTGCGATCTACCGGCTTGCCGTGGACACCCGCAAGCGGGTCAAGGACAAGGTGCATTTCACGCCGAGTTCGGCAGCATCAGCGACGGTGTTTCCCTTGGACGACCAACATTAAGGCTGACCCATTTCCGGTGGTGTATAGCGGCAAATATTTTTCACGGATTTTTCGATAGGTTCGTTTTGATCATGCGGTCAAAGCAACACCTCAAGGAAACGCACCTGCCTCCCAATATAGCCAGCCGAATACTGTTTGGCGGTGCTGCCATCGAGGGGGCGAAAATCAAGCTACAAACGAATTGAGGTCAGCGGGGTAAACCCCCGCTGACCTCAGTGTTCAGACAGACAGGCGCTATGCCGGTTTTTTGGCCAGCACGTTGTAGATCACACCGCCAAGCGCTGCGCCAATCACCCAGTTAAAGCCTGACAAGACCGCAAACCAAGGCACCCAAACTGTCGCGACGGAGAAGACAGCCGCAATGCCGAAGGCCTTGACCGCTGCACCGTTCCAGCCGTTGTCATAGTGATAAATACCACCATCCATGTTGTAGAGATCCGCTTCGCTCAGCTGTTCCTTGCGATGGACATAGTAGTCAACGATCATGATCCCGAAGATAGGTGCAAGGACTGCCCCCAATGTGTTCACAAAACCGCCGATCCCAACTTGGCTGATAAAGCTGACCCACAAGCCACCGATGACCAAGGCAAAGAAGGATGTAATCAAACCCGCTTTGCGAAAGCTGATCTTTTCAGGTGACAGGTTTGCGATACCGTTCACTGCGGGGATGAAGTTTGCCACTAGGTTGATGCCAACCGTCGCAGCGAAGAACGTGATCGCCGCGATGATGCCAAGCACGACACTGTCCGTACGTTCAACGATTTCCGTGGGGTTGATGATCTCTTCGCCGAATACAACAGCCGCACCGCCGGTTGTCAGAAGCGCCAGTGCCGAGAAAAGGATCATGTTGAATGGCAGGCCCCAGAGATTGCCCCGGATCATCGTTTTCTTGTCTTTGGCATAACGCGAGAAGTCACTGAAGTTGATCATCACGGCGGCAAAGTATGCAACCATCGTACCAACAATGGCGATGAAACCTTTTGCTTCGGTCCAGAACGTCCCTTCCGGATTGGCAAAAATTGTGGCCGTCGCCGCAAGGAGCTGACCATCGGACCGTTGCCAAAGTACAATCACAAGACCGATCATCACAAGGTAAACAAAGGGTCCGGCGATATTCAGAAAAGTCTCGACCCAATTCATACCGCGCCAGAAGATAACAATGTGAAATGCCCAAACGATGAGAAAGGCAATCCAGTCAATGGCGTTTAAACCAAGGTACTCAGCGCCGCCACTTGCCCCCGTAATCGAGTAGATCAGGAGCGCGATTGCTGTTGAGGCAAAATAGACCTGAACGCCGTACCAGAACACCGCCACGATTGCGCGCAAGATCGCTGGAAGCTTGGCACCTTGGGTACCAAGGCTTGCACGGGCAAAAACGGGGTAGGGGATGCCATATTTTTCACCGGGCGCGCCGGATAGGTTCACCATCCACATCACAAACAGCCCTGCCGTGATCAGCGCAGCAAAGGCGGTCCATCCGCCAACGCCAAATGAAATAAACAACGACGCCACAAGGGAATACCCAAAGAGCGACTGCACGTCGTTTGCCCAAATATTGAAGATCGCGAACGACCCCCATGTTTTTTCATCCGCGCCTGTTGGGTTCAAGGTGTTCCCATCCGCATCCATCGTGCCGCCATGCGTGACCGATGTGTCGTCAATTGAAGCCATGTTTCCCTCCCTAAGCCCGTCTTGGGGGCTGGTATTTTGTTCCTCTTCAACCAATATGAAGATTGAACTTGTAACTAACATTTTAGATCATATCTTAACATGCGTGCTATGAAGAACTTCAAGCAACACTCTTTTGATTTGATTGATAGTGGTGGAAGCGGACACTTTATGAACACAGCAATTGAACCATCTCTCTTGGCAGAAAAAGCGCAGCAAGCCCTGTGGTCCGCACTACGATCCGGCCACCTTCGCGGTGGTCAATTCTTGTCGATGGCACAACTTGTCGATTTGTTGGACTGCCCGATTGCGGCGATCCGAGAGGCCGTGAAGCAGGCCAGCTCTCAGGGTTTGTTGGTGACATTCCCTAAACGCGGCATTCAGGTGATGGATGTGACGCCTGACACAATTCGGCAGTGTCTGGATTTCAGAATGGTGCTGGACCAGGAAGGTGCACGCAGGCGTATCAGCGACGGCAAGGCAAGCGCGCTGAAAGATCTGCGCGAACAGCATCAAAAGATGCAGCAAGCCGCGACCGCAAACAAATCAAACACCCTTCCCAAACAGGCCATCGAGGTCGACTTATCGCTTCATAATTTCTTGGCCGATGGTCTTGGCAATGCGCAACTGCTTGCGGCCTATGACGCCAACCGTATGCGGATATCGATCATCCAGAATGCGAGGCCCTTTTTGCAGGACCGGATTGCGTCCGCGATGCAGGAACATCTTGTGATTATAGATGCGTTGGAGCGCGCTGATACACAGGCCGCAGTCGATGCGATCCAACATCATTGCGCACAAACATTGCGTTGGTGGGGCGTTACCTAGGCAGCGCACCCTTTATTTCTTGTTTGATTGCATGTGTTTGTGGTTCACTTTTGTTCAAACGACCTGCAGCCTCGCCAACATGTACTCGGGCACAAAGCGTATGACGCAGACTGGATCAGGAACATGATCTGGGAACAGGGCGCAATAGGTGTCATCCCTCGCAAGACAAACCGCAAACGGCCCGCCGCGTTTGACGCTGAAATCTAACGGGAACGCAACAGAATAGAGCGGTTCTTTGGCAGGCTGAAAGCGTCGTTCCGCCGTATTGCAACCCGATGCGAGAAAACATCACGCAATTTTCGGTCGATGTTCAAACTGGCTTAGCAGTGCCCATTTCTAACGAGGGCAACTTTTGACGTGTAGAGTTATTCCATCGCCTCCAGCACCACATCGAAGGTGCCTGTCACCGGAACACCCTGCGACAGGTCTATGTCGTTACCGTAGTTATCTGAGGGGCCCAGAGTGGCTTCAAAGCTGCCGGTCAGACTTAGCGATGCTCCATCAAAGGCATGGCTGTCGACGGTGACGATTAGCCCGCCGCGCCCCGCCTCCTCGCGGGCAAAAAGCTTTCCGACGGACTTTCGGTTCTCGTAAAGAACCATGTCCATTTCGGGCACGCTTGGCTGCCAAGCGGACGCCTCGAAGCTCAGGCTTATCAAGGCGGGCTCTTCGCCGTTATCACTGAAATCGCGGGCGTAAATGTTGATGGATGGCCAGTTTTCACTGCCGCTCCAGTCGCTTTGGTCCGACCAGACCGGAATTGTCCGCTCTTGGTCTGCAACGATCAGCGTCACGGTTCCCGTGCTTTGCGAATAGCTGGCTGTGGCAAGGGAAGTGGCAAGACAGATTGCCAGGGCAAGGTGGTGTCTAGAGGTCATGCTGGGTCTCCATATCTTTGTTTCACCGCGATAGATTTGCTTGGCGACGCAGCCAATCATTGATTTCGTCGGCGATCTTGCCGGGCCCGTCACCGGATACACCCCAGCCCGACAGCGGAATCCGGGTCGCCGGGCGGGTGTTGCGAAAAACCAGCATCACCTTCGAGGTGGTGCGGCTTTCCGCAGAGGTATTGCTACGGTCAAGCTCCGCGCTGTCCAGCGCCTCCAGCGGATAGTTGTCGGAACGCGCCCGAAATCGCGATTCGCGGCGGATCGTGACGAGCTCCGCCTCTTTGTCGAGTATGAGGATTGTACGCTCGGACAAAGCGACATAGCCAAGGTAGAGGGCCCCGTTGAGACCCAAAAGCAGGATCAAGCCCGTCAGGACCTCGCCGCCAAGCAGGTGCGCCAGTCCGAAGAGAGTGACCGGAACAACAGGGGCCATCATGAACCACAGGATGAAGCGCGGGATCGCCAGTTCGACCGCGAAGCAGTCGGGGGTATTGGTTCGGGCCATCATGGCTTGCCTCCGCGTTGTTCATCTTCAAGCCAGTGGGTGATGAGGGCGGCTATGCGGATCACGTCTTCGGTGTCCGCGCGGCCCAACGGGATCAAGGTTTCGCTGATGCCGTCACCTTCAGGGCCGACAAGGTAGAGTTCCATGGTTTCCCCGTTTGCCTGCTTGCCATAGCGGATGCGCGTTTCTGCCCGACGTACGTTCGACAACCGCAAGTTCTGTTCCTTGCGGCCCTTGAGGCAGGTCACGCGCAGGCGGGCCTGATCAGCGTGCCGGTCAAGTCGGAGTTGCATAAGTTGCACGGTCTCGTCGAGGATCATCCATCCGATGAACGCAGTTGCACCCAACACCAACACACCTGTTCCGATGGCACCGTCTGCCATTGCAGCAAGGCCCATCGCAACTGCAAGCAGGATACTACCTAAAGTGATCGCGGCTCGGCGGATAGGGCGGTTCTCGATTTCGAGCACAGAGGCATTCTTTTCCACCACACGCAGGGGATCGGCAAGCAGTCCTGACAGGTTCATGGCAGCCCCAGATCGGTATCTATCCTGCCGACCACCGTTTCGCATTTGGCAGGGGAGCCGCTGTGGCAAAGCATGGCTTCAAAGCCCGCTTCGATCCTGCCCGCGCCGTCGAGGTTCAGTTTTTCGATCGAAAGTGTGGGCGCGACTGATGCGCCCGCGCTTGTCCAAACGGGGCCTGCGGCGCCTTCGGGACTGATGTCGATGGTGATCCCGACGGGAGTTGCATCTATCGATGGCTCATCCTGAAAGACCAGCCCGATATATACATTGCCATCACCCATCGCGTGCGTGTCCATCATGGTCAGCGGGCCGATAGTGTTCACCTGCACCATGGCCGCGCCATCGTCTGTTGTCAGAACCTGCCATGACAGATCGGCCCCCTCCAGCCGCGCTGTGACAGTGCCGATGGAGTCTAGCGCGAATGTTGAAGCCGCCATCAAGGAAAGAACAAGGGCGGGTATCAGTTTCATGCTGCTCATCTTTTTGTCAGGCTCACTTCGCGGGCACCTCCTGCCGAGTTCCATTTTGTTCCAATCGCCTCCGTTTCGGAAAAGAAGCTGATGATGCCCTCTGCGCGTCGCGTCCCGCTGCCGATCTGCCACGAAAACTGCGGTGCAAGGCCCATGTCGCAGCCCAGCACATAAGCCCATTCGGCCAGATCCGACTTGGTCGCGAACAATTCTGGAGCCATGGGTCGCCCCGATACGAAATCGCGGCGCAATTCTTTGTTGCCGCCCTGTACCGGAACAAGTTCGGTCTGCATCCCGTCACCGCCGAGGTAAAGCCGGTTGAGCGTAGGATCATAGATAATCCGGACCTCGTTCCTGTGAACGCCCATCGTCGCCCCGATGCCGCCTGCGGTCTCTGCCCAGCTGCCTTCCAATATGGGACCGATCCGCCGCAGGTCGAACCACTGCGAGCCGCGCGGCGTCTCTGAACAGATCTCGTTGGCAATGGTGGTGTTCTGCTGGGCCAGCATCTGTCCGGCAAGTGCAATCAGAAGGGCGGACAGCGCGATGCGGGTCATTCAGTGCCTCCTATGGTGAATTGTGTGCGCGCGAGGATGCGGCCCGAGGCACCAACGCGGTAGCGCAACTCATAGGTTCCAGCCACGTCGGGCGCCTTCAACTTCGCCGGAGATCCCCATCGCGTCTGGGTCGCTGTGATGCGCGCATCATCGGGCGATCCGATCTCGGCCAGAACGATCTCGTCTTGTGGTCCAGCGGGACCTGTCCAGTCGATTTCGAACCTCTCGTCCAGCGGAACGGCGACGGGCGCTGTGATGCTGGCCTCGGTTGCGGTCAACGAGATTTGGCGTGTGACAAGGATGCGCTGCGGCACATTCTGCTCGTAGCGCAGCTCGAACACGCCGGTTTCGTCAGGAAGGCGCAGTGTGGCAGGGGTGCCGCGTCGGGTCAGCGTCACCGCCAGAATATCGCCGGGTGCCGCATCGGGCCGCGCGAGGCTGATGCGGTCACGATCCGCATCCGGTCCGGTCCAGTTCACCTCAATCGTGCCGCCTGCCAGCGCGGTCTCGGGCGCATCAAGCGACGCCTCGGGACGATCTGCAATCAGTGGCACGGCAACGCGCTGCACAATGTCGGCCCGCACAGTTAACGGCATTTCACCACTGTAGCCCGGTGCGGTGGCAGCAATGCTATATTCCGCTGGCGGCAGGGCAATGTCGAAAGGGTCGCGTCCTTCACCCTCCGCGACAAGCTGGCCATTGGCGTCGGTGATCCGCCAGTCGGCGGCACCCAGCGGCGCGGACGTCTCGGCGGAGACGGCGAAAAGCGACATAATCACAGTGATCGCAACAGGTTCGGCGGGTGTCACCTGCGCAAGGGCGGCGGTCAGTTGCTCCCCGGTCGCTGCTTCCAGAAGAAGCCCGCCCGTCTGGTCGGGCAGACAGGCCAGCGCCCCGACCTCGCCCGGCGCCATCCCAAAACCTACGACATGCGCGCGCAGGTCGACCCCCTCGGCGGCGAACTGCGCTGCCAATGCACACGGATCGCCGCCGCAATTCTCCAGACCGTCGGTGATGAGCACGATATCCGCGGACTCCGCAGTTGGCGGGATCTGGTCGCGGGCGACGCGCAACGCGTCGGTGAGCGGAGTCATCCCTTGTGGGATAAGCCCCACGATCCGGTTGGCCTGTCCAGCACCGATATGCTGGCCCATTTGCGTGACCACCTCGATATCGCTGCAATCACCTCGACGATTATGACCGTAAGCCACGATTGCGTAAGGTGCATCAGAGTTACGATCGACGAAATAGTTGCCCATGACATCGCGCGCCACTTCTATGCGGCTCAGATCGCCTTCGAGACGGTTCCACATCGAGCCGGAGGCGTCAAAGACAACCACTGTTGCGGTATCCGACACAAGCGGTGTTGCACCGCACAGAAGTGTTGCAAAAATCATGGTGCGCATCAATCGACCTCCTGTTGTTGGTTGAGGCAGGGCGCATAGCGCTCGGCCCACCCGTCGCCGATAACGAGGAGATCGCCGCCCATGCGAGTCATCAACAGAGTCCGTTCACGCCAATCCTGTCCTTCGCCACGGCAGTTGGCCCAATAAAGCGTCGCGCCTTCCCAACCTTCGACGGTCTGTGGATCGGTCAGGCGGCAACTTGATTCATAGTAGATCAGTCGATCACCTGTGATCGTCACGCGCTGGTCGCTGACGGGTGCAGTGCAGTCGAACCCGTCATAGACACCATCAACCGGGGTTGCGCCAAGTGGGGTGGTCAAAAAGACAAGAACAAGGATGAGGCGGCACATATCAGTCCATCTCCTGCATTCGGGCGTTGAAGCTGAACGTTACCGGCAGAGTTTCCTGATCTGGGCCGCCGGTGACCTCGCCGGTCACGGTGCCTGCGACGGCGATCACGCCATCGGCTGCATCAAACGTGTCAAGCTTCAGCGAAAGGCCGCTTTCGTCGCCTGACCAGTTGCGGCCCATCTCGCGTGCAAAGGCAATTTCCACTGTCACTTCTGCAAGATCGGCCAGTTCACCATTGAAAGTAAGGATCAGCGTTACCGGCCCCTCTTCGCCGTCAATTTGCGTGGCAAGAAGGGACATATCGACATAGGTTCCTATGAGGGTTGCGTCTGAAAACTCAGGCGATACGGTTAGTTCAAGCGGCGTGTCCCCCAAACTTCCGGTCACAAACCCTGCTTGGTCCTGCGCTGCCGCGCTACCTGCCATAAGCCCCAGAGCCAGCCATAAGGCATCCATGAAACGTGGTGTGATTCGCACTTTGTATCCCCCGTCTGGTGGGCCTAGTAGTAAGGCTGTCTGGAGGAACTCGCCCCGTTCGTTTGGAGTGGGCACAATGCGATTTTGCGTGCTATCCTGAGTCTGTTTTTAGACGTCTTTACGGATAGTTGCCGATGACAGACATGAAACCCCTGCTTTTTGGAACAGTTATGCTGGCGCTCAGTACGTCCCAAGCGGCTGCCGAAGAGGTGCTTTTGACATTGACCGGTGCTGTCGCTGGCGGACAGGTGGAGCTGACGCAAGCAGATCTTGACGAGCTCGAGTGGCACGAGATCGCGACGTCAACGACTGTGACCGATGGCCGGCCTGTATTCCGGGGGGTGCTGATGCGCGATATTCTCGATCATGCGCAGGCGAGTGGCGACATCGTGACGGCCCGCGCACTCAACGACTACGTGATCGACATTCCGATGGATGATTTCCACGCGTTCGACGTCATCGCGGCACTTTACATGGACGGCATTGCACTCACACCGCGCGACAAAGGGCCGGTCTGGATTGTGTACCCGCGCGACGATCACACCGTGCTCGCTGATATCCGCTATGACATGCGCTGGGTCTGGCAACTCACCGCGCTGCATGTGCAATGAACCGCATGGGCGTGCACTGGCGCTATGCCGGCTTGGGCGCGTTGATCGTTGTCTGTCTGGGGCTGCTGGTTGTTGCAGCTGCAAACATCATCCGCGTCGAACAGCAAATGCAGATTTCTGCAACCCAGAATATGACATGGATCTTCGGTCAGACCCAGATCGAGGCTCTGTCTCTCTCTGCTGCCCTGTCAAACGATGCCAGCTCGTCAGAGGTGCTGCTGCGTTATGATCTTCTGGTCTCACGCTTGAATTTGCTGCAGGACGGCCCCCAATGGCGCTTCCTCAGCGAGGCTGGACTTGCTGATGGGGTGATGGGTTGGCGTGACGGATTGCTCAGGCTCGATCCGGCCGAGGGTGGCGACCCCGCAGCGCTGAAGGCGCATGTCACAGCGCTGTCGACGGCACTGCGCCAGAAAGCCAGCCAGGTCATGTCGCGGGAGTGGCAGGTGCAGTCCGAGCGTCTGGATCAGTTGCGTAAACTGGACCTTCTGGCGCTCGCTGCCATTATCGGCGCTCTTATTTCAGGCGCCGCACTCGCTGTTTTGCTTGTCGACCGCGAAAGACGTCTGATGCGGGCTAGGGTAGACCGGCTCCGCGCCGAGCGGTTGCAACGGGACCTGATCCTCGAACGTGCCGCTTCAGAGGGCTATCGGCGGTTCGGCGACCTGATCGCACACCAAGTACGGACGCCGCTTGCGGTCATCGACAGCGCGATGCACCGGCTGACACGATCTGGCAAACCGCCCACACCCGAGGTGATCCGCGCAAAGGCAGACGTGTCGCGTCAGGCGGTGGCGCGGCTCATCCGACTGACCGACACCGCACTTCTGATGGCGCGGGTCGACAGAGGTGCGGTTGCGCCCGAACTGGCCTGTCACGATCTTGATAGAATTGCCGCCACCGCCATCGAGGAATTGCAGGCGGGTCGCCGTGTGACGCTTCGCACTGGCAACCATCCGGTCATTGCAATCTGCGATCCCGTTCTGACAAGCGAGATTCTGGCAAACCTGCTGGGCAACGCCTTGCTCTATTCCCCGCCCGACAGAGAGATTGCTGTAAGGCCACTATACAGCGACGATATGGCCATGTGCGACGTCTGTGACCAAGGGTCTGGTATGACACCTGAAGAACTGGCTTGCGCTTTCGATAATTTCGCGCGCGGGGCACGACATCGCGACCTGCCGGGTACGGGTCTCGGTCTGCCGTTGGCACGCCATCTTGCACGCCTGCAAGGCGGCGACCTGACCCTCAGGCCGCGTGAGGGTGGCGGGCTGATCGCGCGTTTGAGCTTGCCAGGCAAGGTGACGGCATGACCGCCCCGCTGATCCTGTGCATCGAGGACGAACCTTCGTTGCGCGATGACATCGCGGCTGAACTACGCGAGGCCAGCTACCGGGTGATTGCGGTGGGTGACGCGCAGGACGCTCTGGATCAGCTTGACCGCCGGCGCCCTGACCTTATCCTGTGCGACATCGTCATGCCCGGAATGGACGGCCACGCCCTGCTGGCACATTTGCGGGCCACGCGGCCCAATTTCGCTGATATCCCCTTCGTTTTCCTGACCGCGCTGTCCACGCGCGAACAGATGATCGAGGGACACCGCGCCGGTGCGGACGATTACCTGACAAAACCGATTGATTACGATCTTCTGCGCGCCATTGTCGCTGCGCGGCTCGACCAGGTGGCGCGATTGCGGTCGTCTAGACGCGATGCGCCAGGCACGGTGGTGCTGGATCGGCTCGCGGTTGGTGTGGTCCTGCTGGGAGAGGATGGTGTGGTGCGCCATGCCAATCGCGCAGCGCACGTCTTGGCAAAACAGGCCGAGATCGACCTCGGCCCTCGCATAAGCGTCAAGAACGAGGATGGCCGCAAACTTGTGGCGCTGGCCAAACAGGTGGCCTCAGGCCAGGTGGCCGAGGCGGCGCTCCTGCTCGAAATAGGGGGCCGCCGCCTTATGGTGCTGGGGCGGCCTCTTGGAGGGGCGGCAGGAAAGGACGGCATCGCGGCCATGCTCACCATATCTGACCCCGAGCGTCAGCAGGCGCTTGATGCCGAGACGTTGCGCCAGTTGTTTGATCTCACACCGACCGAAGCCTGCGTCGCGCGTCTGATCGCAGAAGGGCTGCGACGCGATCAGGTGGCAGACCGGCTTGATGTATCGTCCACCACAGTCGCGTTCCACCTACGCAACATTTTCGACAAGACAGGGATCCGCCGTCAGGCCGACCTACTGGGTCTGGTCCGGTCAATGCCCATGGTTTGGACCGACCCGTAGGACCGCAACGCCGCCCTACAGCAACCGACCAGATTGAAAGGAGACATCGACCATGACCCAAACGCTTCGTCTGTTCACAGTCTGCATCGCAGCATCCGCCAGCGCGGCCCATGCCGAGACCCCAAAAGAGCGCACTGTCGCCGCGATCGAGGCTGCCGGGTGCACCATCGACGATGCAAACATCAACGAGGTTCTCGACAACCTCGGGCTCAGCGACGAGGCCTTCCGTGTGATCGGCGAAGAGCTTGTCGCCGAAGGCGTCGCCGATGTCTCCCAGATGGGAGTATTCCGCCTGACCACGCCCGCGTGCACCGTGACCGCTGGTACGCAGGCGGAGCGTACGATCGCGGCGATCGAGGCTGCCGGATGTGTCGTCGACCGTTCGAACATCAACGAGATACTCGACGGTCTGGGGTTGGCTGACGACGACTTTCGCGTGATTGGCGAGGCCTTGATCGCGGAAGGTCGGGCGCAAGTATCCGATGCCGGCGCATTTGAGCTGATGTCACCAAACTGCAATTGAGGAGAACCTATCATGAAACCCTTTCCGTCACGGAGCCTTTCTTTTCTTGCATTCGCCCTGCCAATGGTCGCCCTTCCGGCCCATGCCTGGGAGGTTGAGGAAATCGGCAAGATCACGGCCACCTTTGCCGACGAAACCTTCGAGCGTTCAACAGTCATCGTGACCGATGGTGATCTGGTATCGCCGACGGCCAATATGTTTCTGACGCTCAACAATGTTTCCGCCCTGAGCCTGCTGACGGAAGATGGCAATTTTGTCATTGACGCCACTTTCATGTCTCATACGCCCGGACCTGAGACGGCACCAATTTCGACCAGCGTGACCTTTGTTCCGGATGGAGCCATGCAGTTCTGGGTCTCCGATGGCGCGCCTGAACCGCTGGAAGTGATCTTCACGACTTTGTCGGTAGAGGGCGACGAAGGGCAGGCCGCTGGCAGTTTCCGGGGTCTTCTGTGCTTGGCTGACGACTTCGGTGCAGAGGCCGACCCAGACAACTGCCGCCCGATCGAAGGCGCGTTCGACACGCCCTTTTTCGTCGAGGAATGACGAACGCGAAAAGCCCCAACAGGAGGACGAAATGAAGAATACGCTTTTGGTTTTCGGAATGGTGATGGCGGCGCCCGCCCTCGCGCAAGAGCGGCCGCTTTGTGGCGCGTCGGGCGCAGGTGACTGGGCGCAGATACAAGAGGTCTTCACCGGGGACTGGCTGATCGAGCATCAGGCGGGTTACGTCCAGATGGGTGGCATGGTCTTGCCGTTCCCAGGTGCTGAAGAGGTCGACACGATCACGATCTTTCAGCTCGGCGACACCTTGCAGGCCACTCACCCAGAGGCGCAGGAGCCCCTTGTGCTGCGCCTGGCGGACGAGCCGCGATGGGTCGTGGATATCGACAACCCTGACATCCCGGAGCCGCTGCTTTCTCCTGAAGATGTGGCCTTGGTCGCAGGGTGTTCCCAGCTGGAGTTGCCAAGGTTGATTGGCACGTCAACCGCTGTGATCGACGGCGTAACGATGGATTTCACCTACCGGATGATGGCGGTGGACTGGGCGACCCTTTACGGGATCATGCAGATCAACTCATTCGTTCAGGGCATACCTGTCGAAGCGCGCCGCACGGTATGGATGCGCCTGTCCGGGTGAATGCCTGCATTTTGGTCCGACTGTTTCGAAGGCGAAATAGTTTGCTTTCATGGTAAGCACGGTGGCCCCGTCATGCCTGCTCGCGCCACCTGTGCCCTCCCGCCGGTTGTTTGAACGAAGGAGAACCACAAACCCATGCAATCAAACAAGAATTAATGGGTATGCTGCCTAGGTTCCTCGTTGTCCGTTCGCATTTCCAGAAGCGCGCCAAGCGCACCTTGGGATCGGGTTATGTCAGCCAGCGTATAGCGATCCAGGGTTGCAAAGAATGCCTCTTGGGCCAGCGCGAGAGGCGTGCGCAGACCGCAAACGGGCAGAATAAGGCAGGACTTGTCTGTTCCAAAACACGCAACCACGGGATCGTTACGTTTCATGGCGCGCACAACGTTGCCGACAACAATCTCATCTGACGGGCGAGCAAGGACAAGTCCACCGTTGCGACCTCTGACTGAGGTGACGAACCCCTCGCGCACGAGCTGTGTTGCGACCTTGGACAGATGGTTCTCTGACAGAGCGAAAACCGCCGCGATTTCGGACGTAGGCACGCGTGCGGGCGCACGCACTGCCAAGGTCATCAGAACGCGTAGCGCGTAGTCAGTGAATTTGTCCAATTGCATGCTTCTATAATTAGCATTTGCAATGCGCATTTAGAAGCGCTACTTAATACGTACTGGAAATGCCTATTAAAAGGAACCTCTCATGTCATTGTCCGAAGTGCTTCTGTGGCCGGGAACCAAGGTCTGCGAACGTCTGGGCGTCGACCCGGAAGGTGATGCAGGGTTGATCCGGTGGATGATCAACACGCTGGTGTATCTGATCGCGAGCTTGGCCTTTGTCTGGGCGATCATTGCCTGATGCTAGCGAAGGTCAGTTCCCAGCAATAAAAATTCCCCTCACAGAAGGAACAATGCGATGACCATCTGGCTGCATACGCTCATCACAAAGACACCCCAAGAGGGCTATGAACTTGCTGTGAAACTGAGCCGTGTTGCTATCAAGATGACGCAGCCTGATGCCGCGATCCGCGAAAGGCTGCGGCCAGAGTATGCCGAGAGCTTTGAAGCCCTGATCGGTTCAAGCCAGATCGTCGCCACGCATTTTGCAACGGTAGCTGCCGCCAATGGGTACTGGAAAGACGAACCCTGACTTACCTTCAGGCCAGTTCAAACCGTCCGGTACGCGTAGCAAGCCATGTTTCCATTTGGCTCGAACAGTAACTAGGTTCCCGCACGCGGCACCAGCATGCGCCTGTGCGCTACAAGAAATCGCTTTCTGGCGCATCATGTCGGGCGTTCGACGGTTGCGTCGATCGAAGCGCGTTGGAACCGGCTCAAGCTATGGAACGCGCTACACGGCAACGGGACGTTTGGTTTATCTCGCGCCACGCCGATCAGCTTTTGGGTGAGTTGGAGGTGGCGTTGATTGAAATCGCTATACTGGCTGCACACCGCGGAACGTGTATTGAGCGCGCGCCGCTTCGGCATGGTCTCCATTTTTCTCGCGCTCTTTTTTGGCCAAAACCTCAGCTACGTTGTGTGGGATGTCACGCAACGTGGCTTGGCGGCCTTGCCGCGATTGTGGCGGAATAGGTCGGAAAGGCGTGTGCCGGGGCCTGATATTTGTTTGAGATTATAAAGTAAGGTTGTCGATGGAGAACATCGGCTAGCTCACCTTTGAACAAGTGGAAGCCACGCGCAAATGAAAAAACCTGGCCTGGATGCCACAGACATTCGCATCCTGGGGGCCGTCCAGCGGCATGGGCAGTTGAGCAAGACGCGTCTGGCTGAGCTGGTGAACTTGTCTCCGACCCCGTGTTGGGCCCGGCTGGACCGGCTGAAGGCGGCGGGCTACATTCGCGGCTACCGCGCCGAACTGGCGTTGGAGCGTATCGTTGATTTTACGCAGGTCGTCGTGACTGTCTCGCTCGGGTCCCACCGCAAGTCGGATTTCGACCGTTTTGAAGACTACATCCGCAATCTGGATGAAGTGGTCGATTGCATCGCCACAGGCGGTGGAACGGATTATGTAATGCGCGTGATCACAACCAGTCTGGCGGAATTCCAGATGTTGATGGATACGATGCGATCATCCGACCTTTCGATTGAACGCTACATGACTTACATCGTAACCCAACAGGTCAAGGCAAGCCAACCGAACCTCGCAAAACTGGCGGCCACTGCGCCGAAATAGCCCGCAAAGTCTGAACCGACCTATATAGGGTCAAAAATCAGTCTGAACGGGCTGACGGACCTTCATTTTCAGTCCTTCTCCGCAGAGTTTTCAAACTAGATTTCCCTCAGGTTTCAAGTCTCCACCGGCCTGTCAGGCCACCTGCTACGAGGGCGAAAATATGACACAGACAGACGACTTTGGCTTTGGCACTCAAATCCGCAAATCCCCCTTTTTCGACGCCACCGTTCGCTGGGGTGCGAAGGCGTTTTCTGTTTATAACCATATGTATATCCCGCGTGATTTCGGTGACCCGGAACAGAACTTTTGGACCTTGGTAAACGAGGCAATCTTGTGTGACGTGGCCGTCGAGCGTCAGGTTGAAATCACCGGGCCGGATGCCGCAACGTTCGTACAGATGTTGACGCCCCGCGATCTGACCAAGATGGCCGTGGGACAGTGCAAATACGTGCTGATCACCAACGCCGACGGCGGCATCTTGAACGATCCGATCCTGCTGCGTCTGGCGGAAAACCATTTCTGGATCTCGCTGGCCGACAGCGACATCCTTTTGTGGGCGCAAGGCCTGGCCGTGCATTCAGGGCTCGATGTGACGATCGGTGAGCCCGATGTCTCGCCGCTTCAGCTTCAGGGTCCGAAGTCGGGCCTGATCATGCAGGAGCTGTTCGGCGAGAGCATCATGGACCTGAAATATTACTGGCTGCGTGAGGTTGATCTGGATGGCATTCCGCTGATCGTGTCGCGCACGGGTTGGTCGAGCGAGTTGGGCTATGAGCTTTACCTGCGCGATGGCGCGATGGGGGATATGCTTTGGGAGCGGATCATGGCGGCAGGCATACAGCACGGCCTCAAGCCCGGTCATACGTCTTCCATCCGCCGCATCGAGGGCGGCATGCTGTCTTACCACGCAGATGCGGACATCCACACCAATCCGTTCGAGTTGGGCCTTGACCGTCTTGTGAACCTTGACATGGACGCCGATTTCATCGGCAAGGCCGCGCTGCGCCGCATCAGGGAGGAGGGGCCGAAGCGCAAGCAAGTTGGTCTGGTCATCGATTGTGATCCATTGTCTGGACCCAACACCACCTTCTGGCCGATCAACCAAGGCGGCGAAACGATCGGTAAGGTCACTTCTGCGGTTTATTCACCGCGCCTTGAGAAAAACATCGCACTGGCGATGGTCGCGGTCGATGCAGCAGTGCTGGGTGCCGAAGTGGAGGTTGTTACGAAATCCGGCCCGACCAAGGCGGTTGTCGTTGAACGTCCCTTCTACGACCCCAAGAAGCAGATCGCGGCGGCCTGAAACCTCTATCGGAAACGGCGCGTGCGGACTGAGGTTGGCGCGCCGCGTCCCGTTCGCGCATCACAAAAGCGTCCTGATATGTCCGACCTTTCGATCAAGCGGCATTGGCAGCGCGCTGAATCCCGTGTTCGCAACGGTGACGTATTCGAACGCACAACACCGTGCACATGAACCGTATGTATGACATCGCCGTGGACACAGGCCCCGACTGGGGCGGCAACCCGGACCACACAAACCCGGAACAGGCCCTCGCTTCAGCGCTGCCGAGCTGCCACATGATGGCCTGCCTCGCGCTGGCAGCCAAGGACCGGTATTTTGCGCAGGGGGGCGATCCTGAATACAACAGGGCCCACGTACCTTTCGATAGGACTGATTGCGAAACCTTTCAGGCAGAGGGCGATCCCGTCGGTGTCGTCTTGCACCATCGTGGCGGCGACCTGCGCGCGCAGGGCAACGCGGTGACATCCAACTCATAACCAGAAGCGCCGCCGTTGAAGCGGTTATATGGAGCAGACGCTTTGAGGGTAATGCACAGGCCTGGCAGGCAACACCGGAATGGTTTGACGTGCCTGACTGTTTTTGTAAGACTTAAAGGTGGCATGTTGGCATGATGGCGACGTCTCTATCGCGCGCCATTTCCGAATTAGGCAGTCAGTGAATGACCGAAGCTATCGAAGGCTACCTGTTTTACGAATTCGCTGCCCTTCTCGTGTTGGCGGCGGGTATTGGCTTTGTCGGGTTGCTGCTTCGCCAGCCACTGATTGTGAGCTTCATTGCCGTGGGTATTCTGGCAGGCCCCTCGGTGCTGGGCATCGCCCGGTCAGATGCGCAGATCGACCTTTTGGCTGAGCTTGGCATCGCGGTGCTGCTTTTTCTCGTCGGGCTGAAGCTGGACTTCAATCTTGTGCGCACGCTGGGGCCGGTGGCGCTGGTCACGGGGCTTGGGCAGGTGCTGTTCACCACGGTCTTCGGCTTTCTGATCGCCCTTGCCTTGGGGCTGGATGCGCGCACGGCGATATATGTCGCCATTGCACTTACGTTTTCGTCGACGATCATTATCGTCAAGCTCCTGTCCGATAAGCGCGAGATCGACGCGCTGCACGGGCGGATCGCGCTTGGGTTCCTGATCGTGCAGGATGTCGTCGTGGTGATTGCGATGATCGCGCTGTCGGCCATCGGCGTGGGCGGCGGGTCGGGCAGTGAAAGCGCCCTCGGGGATGTACTTCGGGTGCTGGGCTACGGGTTCGCGATGCTGGCCTTCGTGATTTTCTTCATTCGCTATATCGCCACCCCGTTGGTCGAACGGCTCGCGCGCGCGCCCGAACTGCTTGTGTCTTTCGCTATTGGGTGGGCCGCGCTTCTGGCAGCCGTGGGGCATTACCTTGGCTTCGGCAAGGAACTTGGCGGGCTGCTGGCAGGAGTGTCTCTGGCCTCGACCCCCTTCCGCGAGGCTATCGCAGCACGTCTGGCATCGCTACGTGATTTCCTGTTGTTGTTCTTCTTCATCGCGCTTGGGGCATCGCTTGATCTGTCGGTCCTTGGAGCCAGTGTCGGACCGGCTATCGTGCTGTCGTTGTTCGTGCTGATCGGCAACCCGCTGATCGTGCTGGCGATCATGGGGGCCATGGGCTATCGCAAGCGGACCGGGTTTCTGGCCGGGCTGACCGTTGCACAAATCAGTGAATTTTCGCTGATCTTCATGGCGATGGGTGTGACCATCGGCCATGTGAACGAAGAGGCGCTTGGCCTTGTGACGCTTGTCGGTCTCGTGACGATTGCGGCCTCCACCTATATGATCACCTTCTCGCATCAGCTCTATGCGGTGTTCGAGCCCGTGCTTGGCATATTCGAGGGCCGCCGTGCGGGGGCCGAACCTGATGCCGGCGCGGACGCCGCGCAGCCCCATGATGTGATCCTGTTTGGCCTTGGGCGGTATGGTTTGGGGATAGCCGGTGCTTTGAAAGAGCGTGAGCTGCGTATTCTGGGCGTCGATTTCAGCCCGGAAGCGGTGCGCTATGCCCGCTCGCAGGGCTATGATGCGATTTTCGGCGATGCCACCGACCCGGAATTTCTGGCCCATCTGCCGCTGCAGCACGCGCGCTGGCTGGTTTTGGCCGTGCCGGAGCATGACACGGGGCTCAGTCACGACGATTCGCGCACCGCTTTGCTGTTGGGAGCGCGCAGTCTTGGCTTTACCGGTAAGGTCGCGGTGACTGCGCATCACGATGCGGCTGCGGCGGCGATGACGGCGGCGCGGGCGGATCTGGTGTTGATGCCCTACCGTGATGCAGCTTTTGCCGCCGCACGGATGATCACGGAAGAGATCCAGCCACCCGAGCGCGCCATGATAGCCCCCGATGGCCAGAAAGAGCTGCCGACATGATCAAACCGCGGCACGTACTGGTCGTTATGAACGACAGCGATGCGCAGATTGCGCTGAAAAGCGCGGCTGCGCTGGCAGAGCGGTATGATGCCGCGCTTGATGTTCTCGGGTGTGTCGAGCCGCCCCATGACCTTGGTGTGATCGCGCGTGTCTCCGGGCAAGATCCCGAGCAGCTGCTCGAACGGCTCTGCACTGAAAAAAAGGACCGGATGGCAAAGCAGCTTGCCATCCATCTGCCGGATTACAAGATCAGTCCGCAGATCAAGGTCGGTAAAGCCTTCATTGAGATCATCAGGTATGTTCTCGACACTGGCTGCGACTTTGTGATCAAACAGGCCGAGCCTTTGTCCGGTCTTCACCGCTTGCTGTTTGCCAGTACCGACCAACATTTGCTGCGCAAGTGCCCTTGTCCGGTCTGGATGCAACCCGCCAATGCGTCTCCGCACGTCAAACATGTGATCGCAGCCGTGGATGTTGATCTGGCAGATGCGGATGAACCTGAGACGCTGATGGCTTTGAATTGCCGTGTGATCCAGACAGCCTGCACAATCGCGATGCCGCAGGACGCGCGCGTCACTGTCCTGCACGCATGGGAAGCGGTGGGGGAAAATCTCGTCTGGGCGTTTTCCTCTGATACACGCTCTCGCGTGACGGCGGATCGCTATGTCAATGAAATCCTTGATGATCGCCAAAGGGCGATGCGTCGGTTGCTGGACAGGGTCAAGCTGGATCTGGCGGGTTCATCCCATCCTCCCTTTGACCCTGTGGTGATCAGGGGTGCCCCTGAAACGGTCATTCGGGACCAATGCCGCGCGCATGCGGCAGATGTTGTCGTAATGGGCACCGTCGCAAGGACCGGCTTCAGGGGCGTGTTCATCGGCAATACCGCCGAAAATATCATCAATACGCTGGAATGCCCGGTTCTTGCGGTCAAGCCGGATGGGTTCATCAGTCCTCTGGACCAGCGCTTTGGCACGACAGGATCCTAGAAACTACCAAACATCATGCCAAGCGTAACGATCAAGGCGCAGGCGATGGTCGGGACCACAACGGCAACCACGAAAATGTCGCCATAAGCCTGTCGGTGGGTCATGCCGCATATGCCCAGAAGCGTGACAACAGCCCCATTGTGCGGCAGCGTATCCAGCCCGCCTGTAGCCACGGCGATCACGCGGTGCAGCAGCGCCGGATCAACGCCCTGTATGGCCGCTTGCGCCACAATGGACGGCCCAAGCACGTCCAGCGCAATCGACATGCCCCCAGACGCGGACCCGGTAATCCCGGAAAGGGCTGCTGATGATAACGCCGCTGAGATAAGCACATTGCCGCCTGCCAGCCCATCAAGGCTTTGCCGGAAGATCTCAAACCCCGGCAGGGTTGCGATGACGGCCCCGAAACCGACAAGGCTCGCGGTGTTGAACAAGGGTAACAGCGCTGATTCCGCGCCTTCGTTCAGGGTCTTCATCAGCTGTGCCGGGCGGCTGAGAAAAAGGGCCAACATCAGCGCTACGGCAAGTGCCGCGATGACGGACCAAAGCCCCCGCACACGGGACAATTCAGTCGCGCCATATTCCGGGTCGGCCAGATACCCTGTGTCCAGAAGCGGTAAGACAACGCTGCCCATGACCAGAGTGACGACGCCAACCGACAGGATCGGCGCTGCCGCGCGCCAAAGCGGCATTGATCCGGCGACCGTAGCGGTGTTGGTCACGGCAGCCACACGATCAGCGGAAAGCGCACGCACCCGCCATTGCAACCAGACCAGTCCCAGAGCCAACATGATCGCCCCGGCAATCAGCCCCAGCCCCGGGGCTGCAAAGGCCGTTGTTCCGAACGTCGCCATTGGAATCGCGTTCTGGATGGATGGTGTGCCAGGCAGTGCCGTCATCGTGAACGTAAATGCTCCCAAGGCGATGGTGGCAGGGATCAGCCGCTGCGGCAGACCGGTTTGTACGAAAAGCGCGTGGGCAAGTGGCCAGGCCGCAAAGGCCACGACAAACAATGACACACCGCCATAGGTCAGCAAGCCACAGGCCAGAACAACCGCCAAAATCGCATTTTGCGGGCCAAGGGCCGCCGCAATCGCACTGGCCAAGCGCGCCGCAGCGCCTGACGCTTCCATCACTTTGCCAAAGAGCGCACCCAGCAAGAACAACGGAAAGAAGGCGACTACAAAGCCTCCCGCCGCCTGCATGAAAATCTGCGTATAACCCGCAAAAACCGGAGTGCCGGATATGGCCGCAGCAAGCGTCGCCAACAATGGTGCGAGGATCAACACCGACACACCCCGCCACGCTCCGACTATCAAAAGCGCAAGTGTCAGAAAAATCAGGAGTACACTCATGTCGAAGCCTCTTTCTGCGACGCAGCATACGCGCATGACCTGCAATCGTGAAGATATGTAAAACACGATCGAGAGTGAATTCGCCGCTGCGCTGAGGAATACCCGCGCCGATTTTTGACAAACCTCAGAACTCAAGGTCGGCACCAATGGCCGGTTTTCCTGATATTGCACCGGCTTGAAAATTGGCGCGGGCGTCGCATTTCGCGCGCTGCGAACGCGCGCGGCACTAAACTGCGACGATCGGGTTGGGGAAAGACCCAGCATTCGCCTTCGAGCCGACGAAGGCCTGGTATCGGAATACCTCGCGTTGCACATTGATCCGTGATTGAAGCTGAGCGCGCCGAAAGCCGTAAAGGAATTGGAAAAGTTGACGTGAACGCAACACGCACTGGAGCGTTAGGGGTGCCTGGTGCATATTTGAAAATCAAGTGCCGTATGTCTTTGGCGGTAGAGAGGGGGCTCTGGACCTCCGCCCAAACACCGCTGTATGCCCGTCTTCAACCGGGAGGGACTGGACCCCGGCATTTACACCGCAGTAGGTATGCGCCGTAGTCGCCCTAAGCGATTGCACAGTGAAGGAGAGCCAGCATGCCCGACATCGCCGCCCGCCATGCCGCGAAATTATCCGTGGCGCCTATGATGGATTGGAGGGGTTAGCGTTTTTATTCAATTGGTTAAGGGGTGTCATTTGCACTTAGTGTGCAACATGAAATCGCCTTCTGTCGCGTTATCTCGGGCGTTTGGCGGTTGCGAGAACTTGGTCAAATTGAAGCGCTTTGGAACCGGATCGTCATAAGGATCTCATCCTCCCCGGCAACGGGACGTCGGGGTCTATCCCGCGCCATGCCGATCAGCTTTTGGGTGAGTTGAAGGTGGCTTGGGGCAGGGGGCGCACAATTCATTGTCGGTCTAGATTGTCTTGCTGTCCTTTCCCGTAACCGGTCAAAGCCGACCTTCGCTGCTCTCGAGGCGATTGTCTGAAACGCGCGACAGCATGACTCCGGACGTGCCGGCGACTGCAACCGTAGCGCCATCGTGGTCCTCGGCACATACGGAACCCAAGGCGACTTCGCTTGGTAGTGGTCCTCAATCACCGCCTTACCCTCCGCCCATATCGGCGTCGAACGCTGGGGCCAGAATTGCCCCGGCATCTATCACCGTTCCGTCTTCGTCGACTGGCGCGACTATGAATGAAACTACGGCTTTTGAGCATGTGAACCACGAGCGCCGGCAAAGACAGCGTAGGTCTTCATCCGTGTTGACCTAAGCGCTTTGAGCTACTCAATGACCGGTGGTTCGCCGCTGCCGCTGCCAAGGTCGGTTGTGCGGATAGAACCGACCTTCGGTTTCCTACTTTCGCTGATGCAGCATTTTATCGCATACGCGGCGATCGCCTTGCCCCGACGCAGTTCAAGTTGCGGAAGCGGTCATTGCCAAACGGCTTCGAGAACGTAGTCTAAACTGATCTTTCGCTTCATGATGCCTGAACACCTGCTAAATAGTCTTAACGAATGAGGATCAGATCGCGTTAAGATCCTTCTGCCAAAAGGGGCGCTAAAACGGTAGCGGTTTGTCGGTCTGCACGTGGGCAACGCACTAACAGCATTGCCTCTCCTGTAATACCATTTGCCTTCAAGGCCATATCAAGGTCCGAAATCGGGCAGGTCATTGTGATTTGCCCTTGGCGCTGAGCCTTCGCCACGACTTGTACTTCGAATGCCGTATCAGGGTGATCTCTTTCAAGCTGGTTCATAATCTGGGTCGCTGCACCAACGGCCATATAAAGTGCCACACAAGTCCCGGGCCGTAGGTCCGCAATCGCATCCGGAACGCGGTAGCCGTTCTCACGGTGACCAGTTGTCAGGACCAAGGTGTCAATATTGCCCCTGTCGGTCAGACTTTCGCCAAGGCTGGCCGCCGCCGCGCAGGCTGCCGTGACACCTGGTACGATTTCAAATGGTATGTTTGCCGCTTTAAGTGCGCGCATTTCCTCTGTGCTGCGGCCAAACACACCAGGGTCACCGCATTTAAGCCGCACCACACGTTGCCCGCGCTTGGCCGCTGATACCAGAGTTTGGGTGATCTTCTCTTGTGGCCAACTGTGACAGCCTGGTGCCTTGCCAACATAAATACGTTCCGCATCGCGGCGCGCAAGATCAAGGATTTCAGAGTCAAGCAGCCGGTCATAATAGATCACATCGGCCTCTTGCAGGCGTTGGACCCCACGCAGGGTGATCAAGTCCTTTGATCCCGGCCCTGCGCCGACAAGACTAACGCTGCCCCCTTTTGTTGCGCCAAAGTGACCTGTTTCAATCGCAGTTTTGATCAATTTGGCCGCATCGCGCTCTGCACCGCTCGTGAATAATTGGCGCGGGCTGTCGTTGAAAACCCAACGCCATAAATCGCGCCGCGCACGCGGCTCTAAACGCGCGGAGGCTGCATGGCGGAGCCGTCCAGCAAGGGCCGCAAGATCGCCCAAGCGCGGCTCTAGCACCTCTTCTAACTTTGTCTTGATTTGGCGTGCAAGAACCGGCGCTGTGCCTTCCGTTCCGATTGCCACGACGACGGGGTCTCGGTCCACGATGGAGGGTGTGATGGCGTCGCAAAGATCCGGCTGATCAACGACGTTTACTGTCGCGCCGGCATCCTTTGCGAGCGTATGCAGCGCCATGTCGATACCGGGGCATCCAGTTGCAATGAACACCAGCGCTGTGTCTGCGAAACTGCTTGACGATATCCGAGCTGTTTGATGGGTGATGCGGCCCGCCGTTGCGAGGTCCGACAATTCGGGATCAAGTGTCGGCGCCCAAACTTCGAGCTCTGCTTCGGTTTTCAGTATTAGCCGCGCCTTTTGTGCCGCCTGCTCACCACCGCCAACAATGACGACACGGCGGCCCGCCATTTGCAGAAACATCGGAAAGGTTTTCATGCTGAGAGACTTTCTGTTTGATGGCGCGAGGCCCATAGATCGCATGCCATTTCTTCGGCAGCTGCCAGTGTTGGTGCCGCTTTGAGCGTCCAAAGTGCCAATGCGGCTGTACCGGTGACTGTCGCGGTGGCGAATAGATCCTGCACATGCCCATGCCAAAGACCGTGCAAGTCAACTTGCCTGTCAGGCTCGTGTAGGCGACGGGTGTCTTGCAATGCCGGCGGCGCGGATTGCTGGATATGCGCGCCATCGCGCAGCCCGAACACGATGGTTTCTTTTGACGGATGACGCTCAAATTCACCGCCACCGCCCTTGATGATGCTCAGGGTTTGCTGCCCCAAAAGTTCCGCTGCTTCTGCTTGCAAACTACGATAAGATGGATGGAACACACCTTGTACAGTCGCCGCTGCATCCGCGGGGTTCCACATGCGCAGCACAGTGTTAAAACAGGACCGCAAGCGAAATGCATCCCTCAGGCCCAGCAATCTAAATGCCGCAGGGCTAAGCGTCTCGAGAGCTGAATAAATGACCTGCGGCCCTGCTAAACCTATCGCTTCACGCACGGATGCCGATGCCGATTGGTGTGAATTCCAGCCATGCATCGACACGCGATAGCCGGCCAACCCAACCAGTCTTGCGGCAAGCAAGAACAGCGGCGCGCCTCTGCTGCGCCCTGCGGCGTAAGACGGCCAGTCAAGGTCGGCTTTGGGGAGTTTGCCGCGCACATGGTTGCGCAAAGCGGCGGTAAAACCTGCGATTTCCTGAGGTGTTTCACCGCGCAGTCGCATGACCATCAACAATGCGCCGACGGCTTCCGGTGCAGCGTCGCCTGTGAGGATCAATGCCATAGCCTCGTGCGCCTCAGCCATGGTCATTGACCGCGCGCGCCCTTTGCCACGGGCCACGATCTGGACATAGGGCGCGAGGCTCATTCTGCGGCCATTGGAAGCTGTGCCTCCGCCAAAAGTGTTTGCAATTCGGGCTTGCACGACCCGCAATTCGTCCCCGCACATGTTGCTTCACCCAATGCAGCCACACTGCGCGCGCCGTTCGCTGCGGCAGAAAGCAAGGTGTTACGCCCGACTTTGAAACACGCGCAGACGGTTGCGCCCGCATCTGGTTGATCAGACCCGCTCTGTCCGGCAAGGGCAACCAATGGCGGTGTATCTGTACCGATCAGGCTAACAATGGTTGCGCGAGAGAGCACGACAGGCGCTGACGAGACAAAGAAAAGCCCCGTGATACAGCCAGCTTGCGTCACGGCCATCCTGATTGTGCCTGCAGCTGGGTCGGCTTGCAGTGCGACAACCCCATCTGTCAGGCCGGACAGCCTACGCAGTTCTGCCTCCCAGTCATTTGGCATTTTGCGGCTTGCCAGCTCTGCCTGCCAACCGCTTTGCGTTTTGGCGATCGCAGCATAGGGGGTTTGCGGCGTGGGCTGCGTATGGCTGGCAAGAAATCCGTACCACTTCGGCTTATAGACTACGGCGGTCACGGCGCCTGACTTGAGCGCGGGTTGGCCTGAAAACGGATCGGTCACAGGGGCGACAACGCTGTTAACGGTTCCCAGACTGGTGCGCTGACGTGTCCAATGCATGGGCGCGAACAACTGTCCTTTGGCCACGCGCGGTGTGATCAAAGCCCGAAGGATCGTTCGGCCATATGTGCTTTCCACCTTCACCAAGTCACCTGGAGAGGCACCGAGTGCCTCTGCATCGGTTGGATTTATCTCGACGTATGGCTCTGCAAGATGCGGGCCAAGGCGCGCAGATTTACCTGTCCGGGTCATCGTGTGCCATTGGTCTCTGTTGCGGCCAGTATTCAAGGCAAAGCGTGATTTTGAGAGCTCAGGCGCCGTTACCGCGATCATGCGGGCCTTGCCGTCAGGATGGTAAAACTGGCCGTCCCCAAAGAAGCGGCGGCTGTTATGGGGCCACTGCGTTGGGATAAGTGTCGCGTAATCCGCATCGGCAAAGATGCTCAGGTCCAGATCGCGTGGAAAATGCGCAACTGCGGCATCAAGCGCGACAAATTCGGCAAAAATATCTGCAGGCTTTTGATAGGCAAACGCATCGGCAAATCCCATGCGCACTGCCACATCGCTGATGATTTTCCAATCCGGACGCGCCAGCGCCGGTGCAGACAAGAACGCCCTTTGTCGCGAGATTCGGCGTTCGGAATTGGTCACGGTGCCGTCCTTTTCGCCCCAACTCGTTGCGGGCAAAAGGACATCCGCCAGATCATTGGTGTCGGTCTTTTCCATGATGTCCGAAGTCACGACGAAAGGGACGTTGGCAATGGCGGCGGCCACCGCATCTGCATCTGGCAGCGACACCGCCGGGTTCGTCGACATCACCCAAAGCGCCTTGATCCTGCCATCAGCGCAGGCTTGAAACAGATCAACAGCTTTCAGGCCTGCCTCGCTACAAATCGTCGGGCTTTCCCAGAAGTCTTGCACTGCTTGACGGTGGTCGGCGTTCTCAAGGTCAAGATGGTTGGCAAGCATATTAGCTAGTCCGCCAACCTCGCGCCCACCCATCGCATTGGGTTGGCCAGTCACGGAGAAAGGGCCCATTCCGGGCTTGCCGATCCGGCCTGTCGCCAAATGGCAGTTCAGAATTGCATTGACCTTGTCAGTGCCGCCAGCCGATTGGTTTACGCCTTGCGAATAGATGGTCACCACTTTGTTGGTACTGGCCCAAAGATTATAGAAGGTAGTGCGTTCGGGTGCTGATATCCCGCACAGCGCGCTGTCGGTTTGGCGCGCAATTTCAATTGCCGCATCCACGCCGCTCACATGGTTTGCCAAATACCTAGCATTCAGCATTTGCGTGTCCGCCAGATGCGCGAGTAACCCGTTGAACAATGCGACATCACCGTCTGGCGTGATTTGCAAATGTATATCCGCCAGATCAGTCGTGGCCGTGCGACGCGGGTCGATATTGACGATGCGCATATGCGGCCGCGCCTCTTTCGCTGCGGCAATCCGTTGGTAAAGCACCGGATGACACCAGGCGAGGTTGGACCCAACGAGGACGATCAGATCGGCTTCTTCGAGATCTTCATAGGTGCCGGGCACGGTGTCGGTGCCAAAGGCCCGCTTGTGCCCCGCAACAGACGACGCCATGCAAAGCCTTGAATTGGTATCGATGTTTGCTGCACCGATGAACCCCTTCATAAGTTTGTTGGCGACGTAGTAATCCTCAGTCAGCAATTGACCGGATGCATAAAAGGCGACGCTGTCCGGCCCATGTTCAGCAATGGCATTGCTGAACTTCGATGCGACGAGATCAAGCGCAGTATCCCAATCCGCGTTTTTTCCATTGATCTTTGGGTGCAACAGCCGACCGTCAAGATCGAGCGTTTCGCCTAATGCCGCGCCCTTTGAGCAGAGCCGCCCAAAGTTTGCTGGATGATCAGGATCGCCTTTGATCGTGCCATCAGCCCCTGCCAGCACGCCGCAGCCTACGCCACAATAGGGGCATGTCGTCCGGGTCAAGCTCATGCGACGGCTCGTGCACGCAAGAATGTCCGGTCAAGCAGGATACGCCCGTTTGCAATGCGTGCTGGATAGGTGTTCACTTGGCCTTCATCTACCCCTTGCGCCAGTCCTGTTTCCAGCGAAATGACCCAGTTGTGTAATGGGCAGGTCACGGATTTTCCGTGAACGATCCCTTCGGCCAGAGGCCCCGCTTTGTGCGGGCATGCGTTGTCAAGCGCGAATACCTCATCGTCAGCGGTGCGGAACACTGCCACGCACCCCAGCGCGGTTTTGACCATTCGCGCGCCGCGCTTGGGCACATCGTCGAGCGGGGCGATGTCAATCCAATCGGTCATTCTGCCGCCTCCAATGAGAGATTTGCCAAAGGCTGGTAGCGATCAGCTTTTGTCTGGGCATGCTCTGCCCAGGGGTCTTTGCGATAGATTGTTTGGCTTAGTTCGAAACGTGTAACCAGTTCCGTGCGCGATTGCAGATCATCAACGATCCGTTCTTTGATCCAATCAAGCCCGACCTTGCCCATCCATTTATAGATGCGATCAAGGTATTTGGCGTTTTCACGATACAGTTGCGTCACCGCCTTGATGACATCGACCGCCTCTTGCTCAGTTGGTACCTGAACCAGCAATTCGGTCTCTTTGACATCCATCCCTGCCGCGCCACCAATGCTCACCTGATAGCCGCTGTCGACGCAGATCACACCGATATCCTTGCAGGTTGCTTCGGCACAGTTGCGTGGGCAGCCCGAAACGGCCAGCTTTAGCTTGTGCGGGGTCCATGATCCCCACAGTTCCTTTTCCAGTTTGATCCCCAAACCGGTGCTGTCTTGCGTGCCAAAGCGGCAATGGTCTGTGCCAACGCAGGTCTTAACCGTGCGCAGTCCCTTGGAATACGCATGACCGGACACCATCCCGGCGGCGTTCAGGTCAGCCCAGATATTCGGCAAATCCTCACTTTTGACGCCGAGAAGGTCGATCCTTTGCCCGCCTGTGACCTTCACGGTTGGCACCATGTATTTGTCAGCAGCGTCCGCGATTGCGCGTAATTCGTTTGGCGTGGTAATCCCGCCCCACATCCGCGGCACCACGCTGAATGTGCCATCTTTCTGGATATTGGCGTGCTTGCGTTCATTGATGAACCGGCTTTGCGGGTCGTCTTGGTATTCCAGCGGCCAATCGGCCAGCAGGTAGAAATTGAGGGCCGGACGGCAGACATGGCAACCGCAAGACGTTTTCCAACCGCATTCCTGCCAGACTGCGGGCATAGACGTCAGCTGTTGGCTTTTGATCATGCGCCGCACGCCTTCATGGGTCATGTCCGTACAACCGCAAATAGCTGCGGCGGCTGGCACAACAAAGTCATCGCCCAAGCTGACGGCCAATACCTGTTCGACCAATCCGGTGCATGTCCCGCATGATCCGGATGCTTTGGTCGTTGCCCGCACGGCGCCAAGATCAGTGGCGCCGCCTGCGATGGCATCTTCGATTTGTCCTTTGCAGATTCCGTTGCAGCCACAGATCTCCGCGTCACGCGGTAAGGCTGCAACAGCTGCTAAAGGGTCCAGGGGGGTCCCCCCTTGGTAAGCAGGACCAAAAATCAGTGTGTCGCGCATACCGCTGATGTCGGTCTTGTCGCGGATCAGGCCAAAGAACCAATTGCTGTCGGCAGTATCGCCGTACATGACAGCACCTTTGATGACATTGCCTTCGATCACCAACCGCCGGTAGACGCCGCGTGCCGGATCGCGGAACACGATATCCTCGCGGCCCTCACCATCGGCAAAATCACCGGCGCTAAAGAGATCACAACCCGTGACCTTAAGCTTTGTGGACAGTTCCTTTTGTACAAACTGAGCCTCTTCACCCAAAAGCGTTTGCGCAGCTACTTTCGCTTGCTCGTAGAGCGGTGCGACAAGGCCAAAGATCGCCCCAGCGTGTTCAACGCATTCACCGACGGCTAGCACATCCGCATCAGACGTGACCATTTGATCGTCGACATGAATGCCCTTGCCAACCGCCAAACCACACTCTTGCGCCAGTTTGACGTTGGGCCGAATGCCGACGGCCATGACGAGCAGATCACAAGGCAATTCTGTGCCGTCATCTAGCAACAACGCCCTGACACGACCATTTTCACCTAGTATCTCTTTGGAGTTCGCGGAACACTTCACAGTTATCCCTTTATCCACCAACGCTTTGCGCAGCAGGTATCCCGCAGCTTCATCCAACTGCCTTTCCATCAGATGGCCCATGATATGCACGACGGTGACGTCCACGCCCCGCGCAGCCATACCGGCAGCAGCTTCTAGCCCGAGCAACCCGCCACCGATCACAACGCATTTGTTGGCCGGCCCAAGGTCCATCATCTTTTGGGTATCTTCCAGGTCGCGATAGGCGATCACACCTTTCAGATCGTGACCGGGCAAGGGGATCATGAACGGATTTGAGCCTGTTCCGAAAACCAATTTGTCATAAGCGATGACATCGCCGTTTTCGGATGTCACCGTTTTGGCGCTTCGGTCAATCGCCGCAATACGTTCTCCAAAGCGGCAAGTTACGCCGTTGGCCTCGTACCAAGCGGCGTCATGGGTGACGATCTCATCATATGTCTTTTCACCCGACAGAACGGGCGACAGCATGATGCGGTTGTAGTTGCCGCGCGGCTCTGCGTTGAAAAGGGTCACATCGTAACCCGCACCTGCCTCAAACAGGTGTTCCAATACTCGTCCGGAGGCCATGCCAGCGCCGATGACAATCAGTTTTTGTGTCATATCAATTACTCCGCTGCGATCGCTTTTGGTTTGGGTTTTGCGCCGTGCTCATATTCCTCAAGGAAGTCGAGCACCTCTTGGCGGTAAGCGTAGTAGTCTGGATGCTCCAACAACGCTTTCCGGGTGCGTGGGCGTGGCAGTTTGACGTCGGTGATCTTACCGATGGTGGCCTGCGGGCCGTTGGTCATCATCACAACCCTATCCGCCAGCAAAATCGCTTCGTCTACATCATGCGTCACGCAGATGGCGGTGACTTTGGTGCGTGACCAGACCTCCATCAGGACCTCTTGCAGTTCCCAGCGGGTGAGGCTGTCCAACATTCCAAAAGGTTCATCCAGCAACAGCAACTTAGGAGACAGGGCAAAGGCGCGGGCGATGCCGACACGTTGCTTCATCCCGTTGGACAGGCTTGCCGCACCTTTATCCATACAGTCGGCGAGGCCGACACGTTCAAGATAATACTCTACTACGTCTTGCCGTTCGGCCTGCGACGCTCTGGGATAGACCTTGTCCACGCCAATCGCGACGTTCTCTTTGGCCGTCAGCCAAGGAAACAGATTGGGCGACTGAAATACGACGGCGCGTTCTGGATCGGCGCCCTCAACGTTCCAACCATCCAACTTGATCGCACCATTCGAGATCGGATTAAGGCCCGCAGCCATGGTCAGAACCGTAGACTTACCGCATCCAGAGTGCCCAATCAGCGAAATAAACTCGCCTTTGTTGATCTTGAGGTCAAAACCCTCAACCACCGTCAGCGGCCCTTTGGGCGTTGGATAGACCTTGTCCAACTGCGAGAAATTGAGGAACTTCTCCTCGATCCCGCTTTCCTGCGCTTTGGCCACCGCTGCGGGAACCCCATGAATAGGCGTCACATCCGGCAAAAGGCGCGTGCCTTCCACTTTCGCGGCGATACCCACATCCATCAGGTAATTTGTGACCTGGCCCCGCAATGCTTTGAACGCCGGATTATTGTTCATTGCAATTCGATCTCGCGGACGCGGAATACTGACCTTGAACTCATCACCCAACGTCCCGTCAGGGTTTAGTGCGATGATGCGGTCGGCAAGAATAATCGCCTCATCCACATCATTGGTAATCAGAACGCAGGTTTTTTTGTCCTTGTCCCAGATCGCCTCAATCTCGTCGGCCAGATTGGCACGGGTCAGCGCATCAAGTGCGGACAACGGTTCGTCCAGCAGCAACATCTCTGGGTCCATCGCCAAGGCGCGGGCCACATTCACGCGTTGGCGCATACCGCCCGACAATTCGGCGGGTCGGCGCGTCGCAGCATGGCGTAACCCCACCATGCCAACATAGTGATCGACCTTTGCGGCGCGGTCGGCTTTGGCCAGTTCGGGAAACATGGTATCCACGGCCAAAGCCACGTTTCCGTTCACTGTCAGCCACGGCATCAGCGAATAGCTTTGGAAAATCACACCGCGCTCACGGCCCGGCTCTTTGACTGGCACGCCTTTGTACGTGACTTTGCCCGAAGTGGGCATTTCAAGCCCGGCCATCAGATTGATCAGCGTCGTTTTCCCAGTGCCAGAGAACCCCAGAATGACGACAAACTCACCTTCGGCGACATCCAGATTGATGTCTTTCAAAACGGACGCTTCGCCATAGCTTTTCGAGACGTTTTTGAATGAAATACCCATAATGCTCACCGGTTTTTCGAGAAGGTGAACATGGATTGCAGGGCATACATGACCCGATCCAACAAGAACCCGATGATCCCGATGGTGAACACAGCCACCATGATGCGGGCGAGCGACTGGGACGATCCGTTTTGGAATTCATCCCAAACAAACTTACCTAAACCGGGGTTTTGGGCCAGCATTTCAGCCGCGATCAGAACCATCCAGCCTACGCCCAGTGACAGGCGCAAACCCGTAAAGATCAGCGGCAATGCAGAGGGCAGAACGAGCTTTGTGATCTTCGTGTATGTGTTCATTTTCAGCACGCGGCTGACGCTGACAAGGTCTTTGTCGATGCTGCTGACACCCAAGGCCGTGTTGATCAGCGTCGGCCAAAGCGAGCAGAGCGTGACAGTGATGGCCGAAATCAGAAATGACTTGGAAAACATCCCATCATTGGTGGTGTAGACGGCGGATACAATCATCGTGACAATCGGCAACCACGCAAGCGGAGACACCGGTTTGAAGATCTGGATCAACGGGTTCAACGCGGCATTTGCCGTCACCGAAAGGCCCGCCGCGATGCCAAGGGGAATGGCAACGATAGAGGCGATCAGGAACCCGAAGAAGACTGTTTTGATCGAGGTCCAGATCTGATCGTAATATGTAGGCTTACCCGTATAAATGCGGTCACGCACGCGGTCAGTATCACCATTGGCGATATGTTCTGCGTTGCGTGCATCTTGGCGCTCGTAGAATGCAGCGGCCCGTTCGCCTTCGCGGATGGCATCCTCTTGCAGGGCGCCAACCTGTTCCCAGACTTCTGCGGGACCGGGGACAGCCCCGAGCGATGTTTGCACGCGCGGCGCAAGCGTTGCCCAAAGCATCAAGAACACCGCAATTGCAAGCAACGGGACACCCAGCAAACGCCAGATTTCGCCGAGCTGTGCCCGCGGGTTATCGCCCGCGGCGGCCTTTAGAATTGGCGTCAGCCATGACAGGCCGAATACTTTAAACCATGCGTCGGCTTTGTTGATGCGGGTAAAGAGCCGCGCACGGCGGGCCTCTTTGTCAAATACGTCTGGGTCAATCGCGGTCATATCGGGCTTCCAACTGCTGCTTTTGAAAAAGGTGGGATAGGGCAAGTCCCCCCTGCGTTCATGCAAGGGGGGCTGTGGCGTTTAGCCTTGGATTTGGTTATCAACGACTGTCTGGCCGGACTTCAGACCGATCGGCAGGCTGTCGATGTAGGCATTCGGTGCGCGCCCGTCATAAGGGATTGCATCAATGATATCGGCAGCGGGTGTTGCCGCTTTGAAGCCATCGCTGTCCCACGGGAAGTCAGCCTCATTTGCCATCTCTTCGTCCACCAGCAGGCGGGCTGCTTCAAGATAGATATCAGGGCGATACACTTCAGCGGCGGTTTCGAAATACCACTCGTCCGACATGGTCTCTGGGATTTGGCCCCAGCGACGCATCTGCGTCAGGTACCAGATCGCGTCTGAATAGAACGGATAGGTCGCGTTATAGCGGAAGAACACGTTGAAGTCGGGTGCAGGACGCACGTCGCCTTTTTCAAACTCGAAGAACCCGGTCATTGAGTTGGCGATGACTTCATAGTCCGCACCCACGTATTCAGGACGCGACAGCATCGAGACCGCTTCAGGACGGTTTTCATTGTCGTTGGCATCCAACCACATCGCTGCCCGGATTAATGCCTTGGTCAATGCCAGTGTGGTGTTGGGGTTTTCCTCGGCAAACTCCGCAGTGATACCGAATACCTTTTCAGGATTGTTCTTCCACATGTCATAGTCAGTAATCACCGGCACACCGATGCCTTTAAACACGGCTTGTTGGTTCCACGGCTCGCCCACGGCATAGCCGTAGATCGTGCCTGCTTCCATTGTGGCGGGCATCTGCGGCGGGGGTGTCACGGACAACAGAACGTCTGCCGCGATCTGCCCTGAGATATCTTGCGGGCTGTAATATCCTGGCTTTAGGCCGCCGGCGGCAAGCCAATAGCGGATTTCATAGTTATGGGTAGAGACAGGGAAAACCATGCCCATGTTGAACGGCTCACCCCGGTTTTTGTAGTCTTCGACCACTGGTGCAAGGGCACTGGCGCTAATGGGGTGCTGCGGGCGGCCGTCGTCCATCAGGGGCACGTTCGGCTTCATTTCGTCCCAGATTTCATTGGAGACGGTAATAGCATTCCCGTTAAGGTCCATTGAGAACGGGGTGATGATATGGGCCTCTGTGCCGTAACCGATCGTCGCGGCAAGCGGTTGCCCGGCCAGCATATGCGCGCCATCCAACTGGCCACTGATGACGCCATCCAGCAAAACCTTCCAGTTCGCTTGCGCTTCTAGCGTGACGAAAAGGCCTTCGTCTTCAAAATACCCAAGCTCATACGCAACGGCCAGCGGGGCCATATCGGTCAGTTTGATGAAACCTAATGTCAGGTCTTCTTTTTCCAGATCCAACATCTGGGCAGAGGCTGCCGTCGCAAGAATGCTGGATGTGGTCATCACTGCTGCAATTAGTCTCTTCATTATGTATTCCTTTTCAGAGCCGCAAAGGGCGAAACAAAAAAGCCGCACGTAGGGTTCACGGGGGAGGAGGTCCGTGTTCCGTACGAGCGGCTTTGCTCTTGAGATGGGCACCGACATCTTTGTCAGCGCAATTTAGCGGGCTTCGTTGCCCCTTAACCGTAGGATGAATGGTACATCTGGGTTCACGCAATAAACATTCTGCGCTGCGGCAATATTTCATGCTGCAATACAGCAATCGCCTAAAAAATTAGCGGAATGGGGTGGTGAAATCGAAGGTTCTGCCGTCAAAAAAGGCATCCGGCGCAAGAATCATATGACCGCGGGTGGATGCAACAGCTGTTTCAAATTGCAGCGCCCCTTCCTTTTTTTCAGAGGCGCCTGGCATATCGGCCCCGATACCTGCCAGATTCTGACGGTAAAGGTCGGACCGAAAACAATCCTTGGCCTTCTGAATACCAGCAGCGTCTGCGCCCAACTGACTGGCAATCCAAGCCGCCTGACTGCGCCACGGAAACGTCGCTGCGTGTTTGTGGAATTGCAAGAACCGGTCGATCTTTAAGGGGTGGGCGTTCAGCGTGGGTACGATATGACCAGTCAGCGCTGGATCAATCAGATCTGGTGAAACACTCAGGTGTTCGCTGCGGCCAAGTATTTCGACTGCAAGGTGTTTGTTTTGGGCTTCGTCCAGCCAAGCAGAGGCTTGGTAGACGGCACGCATCAACCGGCGCGCGACGTTCGGGTTATCTGTGACCCAGTCGTGACGAACCGCGAGTACCTTTTCAGGTGCAAATTGCCACACATCTCTGCCACTCATGACGATTTGCGCGACATTTTGTTGAACTGCCACTGTTCCCCATGGCTCTCCCACCCAGAATGCATCGACAAAGCCACTCGCGACGGCATCGGCCATGCGTGGTGGCGGCACGGTGATTTCTTCAATGCGCAAATCAGGCATAGCAGATGTCCAATAGGACAAAAGAAGTTGGTGCATTGAGTAGTGAAAAGGCACTCCAATGCGCAACGGCTTCCCTTTTCTGCGGCTTAAAGCATTAAGAAGCGCGTTTGCGTCACCAAATGACACGGGGCCGATGTCTGCCGCCAACGCCGTTGAAACCCCGAAAACAGTGCCGTTGACTGACAACACCATCAGCGTGTCGACTTTCGCAGGTAAACCTCCAAGCCCGATCGACATGGCAACCGGCATTGGCGAAAGCATTTGCGCCGCTTCCAGATGCCCAAGCGCCAGCATATCCCGCAGGGCCGACCAAGATGGCTGACGCACCAGATTAAGCGCAAGCCCTTCTTCAGAGGCAAAGCCCAATTCCTTTGCAATCACCAACGGGGCACAGTCCACCAATGGCACGTAGCCACAGTTCAAAGTCGTCACGCTCATGACAACAAATCCGCCGCAGTTACGAGGGCGTGAGCGACATCAATGACTTTGCGGTTTTGCCCCATCGCGGTCTTTCGCAGCAGTTTATAGGCTTCGTCTTCGGACAGGTTGCGCTGACGCATGAGAATACCCTTGGCGCGGTCAATCGTCTTGCGGTCTTCGAGCGCCTGTTTTGCGGCGTCCAGCTCTGACTGCATTTGGCGCATCATCTTGAAACGCGCGATGGCCGTTTGCAAAACCGATTTGATCCGGTCCATTTTGAGCCCATCAACCACGTAGGCACTCACGCCGGCGCTGAGGGCGGCCTGCGTCAAATCTTCGTCGGTCTGGTCAACAAACAGCGCCACGGCCCGCTTGGAGGTCTCGGTCGCATGAGAGATATGCTCCAGCATATCACGATCCGGATTTGCCAAATCGATCAACACGATATCGGGTGCAAAATCTCTAACCGTCCGTTCAAGTGCAGAAATTTGCGCCACAGCCTTTACGTCGGACCAGCCCGCCTTGCTCAATGCGTCGACGATTTCCCGGACACGTTCCGGGCTAGGCTCGACAATAAGAATGCGCAGATCTTTGATCATACCGCCGTCATTCTATACGCGGCACGAGAGGTCAACTTAATGATAAGCCACCACAAGATATGCGTAGCAAACGACGCACATTAATACGGCACTTCACATCCAACTGCCTATATTTCGCTCCACTTAAGATGCGTTCAACCGCAATCACAACACATTCATAGCAAGCAATTCATAAGGCAATGCCAGCATCCATTTTGATCCGGGCACTCCCCCTCAACCGCCAGTGCAGTTTCCTACACTTACGGCATAGTGGAAGCCGCTGTTGATATCGACACTGACAAGCTCGGCTATGTCCATGACTAGGTCCTTGATCAGCTTGCGTTGCTGCAGCTTGTACGAACGCCTGATTGACATACCGCGCAGCGGCATAGCGTTTTACGCTATTACAGCTATTTTCCCGCTGCGAGCGCGCGCAGCACAATATCAGTAGGTCAGCAATGGGCTCAACCTGTCATTCGCTGCAGTGTGAACCAAGGTCTGCAGCGCGGACGCAGCAGACTTATGCAGTTGCAGCTAACGCTGACGCAGCATTTCCTTGCTGATGCAGCAAGGCTCCTGTTGCCATGCAGCGTATGTCACCGAAGCGGTCATCGGACGCGGCAAGGGCTGGCGAAAAATAGACTGGCTTGGGTGGCAAACGGATCGAACACTCAACGTGCGGGGCAATGCAAAGACAAAAAAGGCCCGCCAATCTGGCGAGCCCTTCGTAGAACCAAAAGACGTGATTAGGAAACTATGATGGTACCACGCATATTTGCATGGGGTGTGCAGCGGTATTCGAACTTTCCGGCGCCACCAAATGTCATCGTGACTTCCTGACCTCGGCTCAACAGGCCTGTGTCAAATGCTCCGTTCAGGTCAGTGGCAGAGTGTCGTGCATTGTCTTCGTTGATCCAGGTGATTGAATCGCCAGCTTTGATTTGAATATCCGCTGGCGTGAATGCGTGACCCTTAATCACGACAGTATGGGCCGAAGCATGTCCATCCGCGCGGGCGACCGCAGCAGAAATTGGTAGGGCAGCCAAGGCTGCACCGAAGCGAAACGTGTCACGGCGTGTTAATTTAGTCATTATCATGTCCTCTTTTTTTGACTGGCTCCATTTTGAGCCGTCTCTGAGACAAGACACGTTTTGTTGGCAAAAATAGTTTCATGCACTGCGAGATGCATTGTTTAACCTTCGGCATTGCGAAATTTGAGATGACGTTGCTGCTTCAATACGGGACCATTCTGACGAGCACTAAGTCACCCCACAAAGCCTGAGGCAATTTGGCACGTCGATTTCAACGCAGGAGGGAACGACGCTATAGTAAGTCTCTGCTTCGTCCAGTTGCGTGCGCACAGGAAGGATTATGGCAAGACTTGCGCCAAGTTTGTAATTGACGGCCTCTCTTGTCAGTAAATACCTTCTACTACCCCACCGAGTCTGCTAAGTCATGGCAGCCTATATAGAAGTTTGCATATGACCACCCGAAACGACGTTGAAAATATGATTGCGCAGGTGGGTCTAGGTGACCGCGCTGCATTTTCTTCTCTTTATGATGCAACGTCTGCGAAACTTTTTGGTGTCTGCCTCCGTATCTTAAATGATCGCGCTGAGGCGGAGGATGTATTGCAAGAGGCTTTTGTCAGGATTTGGCAAAAGTCGAACACTTATGCAGCCAACGGCTATAGCCCGATGACATGGTTGATTACGCTCACGCGCAACCTTGCCATTGATAAGCTACGGGCACGAAAAGCGGGATCAGTGGACATTGATGAGGTTTATGACCTTGCAGATAGCGGACCCACGCCCGAAGCGGCTGCGGTTGCGTCATCTGAAAGAGGTCAGATTGACGGATGTCTGAACGAACTTGAGCCGGAGCGCGCTGGTGCGGTGCGCGATGCCTATCTTGAAGGGCATAGCTATAATGAACTGGCCGCAAAATATGGTGTGCCGCTGAATACGATGCGAACATGGCTGCGCCGCAGCCTTGCTAAACTAAAGGACTGTTTGACCCGATGACCGCCGCTGACGATCATAATGATGACGTCGCCCTTGCTGGTGAATATGCTTTGCATCTGTTGGATGCTGAGGAACGTCGCGCGTTCGAGGGTCGGTTGAACAATGAATCGGCCTTGCGGGTTTTGGTTTCTGAATGGGATGCGCATTTTGTTTCTTTGTCGGACGAAACTGCGCTCGTCACGCCGCCTGCAATTGTTAAGGCCCGCATAGAAGACGCTTTATTCCCTCAACCGGTCAAGGCACGTTCCGGGTTCTCGTTTTGGCGCGCATTTATGGGCGCGGGCTTTGCTGCTGCGTTGGGCTTGGCGGTTCTTGTCGCACTACCACCGGCCAATGTGCCAGATCCGTTTACGCCGTCATTTACCGCAGAACTGGCGGCAGAAGATCAATCGCTTGTGGTTTTTGCAAGGTTCGCACCTGACGCCGGTATCCTCAGGATTGACCGGCAGTCAGGCGAGGCGCGTTCGGGCCGTGTGCTGGAACTCTGGCTTATCGCCGAAGGAGCGACGGCGCCTGTATCTCTGGGCGTGCTACCCGCTGACAGCGAAACTGATATTATGTTACCAGCAGTTTTGATTGACGCCATTGCTGGCGGTACTTTGGCGATCAGTGATGAACCAATCGGCGGTTCAACGACAGGTGCGCCAACGGGTGATGTACTGGCCGCAGGCGTCGTTATTTCGATCTAAAGAATTATTTTGGGGTTTCGTGAAACTATTTTGCGGCCCGGTCCGTGGGTCTTCGTATAGCTGCACAACAGTGTGGCATTTTTATATGGAGACACACTATGACACCGATCAAGACAACACTGACAGCCCTTACTCTGGCAATTGCTGCCAACGCTTCATTTGCTGACGGCCACGCCGCAGCAAACCCGATGGTTGGCGGCGCTGAGATGCTGGTCGAGCGCAACATCATCGAAAACGCGGTAAACTCGCCTATTCACACGACGCTGGTTGCGGCTGTGCAAGCCGCCGACTTGGTCGAAACCCTACAGGGCGACGGTCCGTTCACGGTGTTCGCACCGGTCAATGACGCATTCGCAACGCTGCCAGCAGGTACGGTAGAAACACTGCTGATGCCAGAGAACAAAGCAATGCTGCAAAAAGTGCTCACCGCCCACGTGGTTGCCGGTGACATTTCTGCGGCTGACCTTGTTGCAGGTGCACGCGCGAGTTCTGACGGGTTCTTCCACTTCAACGCCGTTTCAGGCGACGCATTGTCAGCACAGGTACGTGGCGACAACGTCTACATCTACGACGAAAGCGGCAACGCATCATTGGTCACAGTGGCTGATGTTGATCAGTCTAATGGTGTAATCCACGTCGTGAACGCGGTTCTGGTTCCAAAATAAATTTCGTTTAACCTGACCCAAAATCCCTTCTGCGCAAGCAGAGGGGATCTCCTTCACGCATCAGAAAGGACAAATCATGCAACGTCGTACTTTGCTCACAGGTTTAATCGCACTCGCTGGCACACGTGCCTTTGGTGTGACCGGATCATTCGAGATCACCCGCACTGAGGCCGAATGGCGTGCGATGCTGACACAGATCGAATTTGAAGTGATGCGCGAAGAGGCAACAGAGCGTCCATTCAGCAGCCCTTTGGACAAAGAAACACGCGCGGGCACATATCACTGTAAAGGGTGCGATCTGCCGCTTTACGGGTCTGCACAAAAATATGACAGCGGCACAGGTTGGCCCAGTTTTTGGGACGCATTGCCAGACGCTATCGGAACACGCCCAGACAATTCGCTGTTTGCAAGCCGGACAGAAGTGCACTGCCGACGGTGCGGATCACATTTGGGGCACATCTTTGACGACGGACCACAACCAACGGGCAAGCGTCACTGTCTTAATGGCGTCAGCTTGGTGTTCAAAACCTAGCGTTTGCACACTTCACGCGGATCCATCCACCACGTCAAAAAAGTAGACTCAATGTTTCGTGCACCTTCCCTCACAACAACCTTTGCTCTCACTGCTGCACCAGCGCTTGCCGATGGTCGCGCAAGCACCTTGGGCTAGGATTTTCAAGAATACGCAGTGTCCGGCCAGCGCACTGTGTTGTCCCGATGCATGCAGGTTTCCACTCGAGCAGCAATTCATCGGTTAGTTTGGCCAGTCCCTGTTAACGAGTAACGGCCCTTCAGCTGCGACGGCTGGGGGGCTTTTTTACCGCCTTAGAAATAATCCAAAAAGGTTTGAAACTTTTTTCTTTGCCGTCTCGTGTCTTCATTATCGCGCAAGAAGAAATGCGCAAATTGAGGGACGGTTTGAAAATGGTGATGACGGAGAATACTGATTTTGCCTCTTGGTTTGGCCTTCGGGAAAACGTGGTGAGCACTGCCATTTGGCCAAATGCCGTTTCGATGCCTCTCAAGCGTCATCCTTCACGTAGAAAGCCAAAATACCGACTACGTGGAACACGTCTGTCCACAGCTAGCAAACCTGAGCGGCATACTGCTGAGGCAGTCGTTCACGATCACCAGGGAACATGGCAGGCAAAAACACGCGCGACAAAAAAAGCGAAGAAATCTCGCGAGCTGCGTCTTGCCGCATGTTTTAGCGCCGCCTTTACAGGCTTTGCGACTGTTGGGGTTCTGACGGTTCAGCAGGTCCAGGTTTCTAGCAACGTATCGAGCAACATCTTGGAACAGATGCCCGTTACTGGATTGGTCCAAACAACAGTTGACGAATTCACTGGTCTGCCGGCCGTCAATGTGGAGCGTGCAACTCAGATCGTGACACGAGCGCCCAGCAGCACCATGACGATGAGCGAGCTGCCTCAGCCAACGCCGCCTACACTGACGACGGATCGTGCACCGCAGCCTGCAATCTTGGATCGCGCGCCACAATTACTTGCAGCGCCACTGCAAGTTGCCCGCGCAAACCTCGTCAGTCGGGGCTTCGAGACGCCTGAAATGTTGGTACCTGCTGCATTGAACGCCCCCGCGTTGCCACAGCTTTTCGACTGTCGCACATGCGCCCCGGCCTTTCCACAGTTCGGGCAGGTCATGTTTGATGTACAGTCATCCGACATTGGCGCTGCAAATGTTCAAGCACTCATGGCTTCGTTGGGGCAGTACCAAAGCACGGTTCGACAATCGCAAATTGATGTCACAACAAGCCAAGTGCGCTTTTACCGCCCCAGCGATGCACCCGCTGCAGCTTCTTTGGCGGCAATCTACAACGCAGATCTTGTCGATCTCACATGGTTCGCACCTGCCGATGATATCGCAAAAATTGATGTGATCCTTGCCAAACAGAACTCAGGTTCTGCGCCCGATGACGGGCAGTGAAACCTACTTTTCAACCTCAAACTCAGACTTCATAACAGGAAAAGCGCTATGAAAAATCTACCAATCAAATCACTGATGCTGACACTTGGCCTCTTTGCCTCATCCGCTACTCTGACGGCCCAAGAGACATCGCAGACGGCCGCACCGGTTATCGAAGAGGCCGAAGAAGCGCCATGGCTGAAGGTCTATTTTGCGTCCGGCAGTGCAACTGTCAGTGCGGACCAGGCTGCAACTCTCGACCGGGCCGTGCGCACGTTCCGCGAGGGTGATCCATTCGTCATGGTTGTTGCCGGTGGCGCTGATAAAGTCGGTGATCCCGCCGCAAACCTTGGACTGTCGCTCCAGCGCGCCACAGCAGTGGCGACGGCGCTCACAAATCGCGGCATCCCGATTGAACGCTTGCAGGTCTTGGGCCGCGGCAACAGCGAACTTCAAGTTGCAACACCTGACGGGGTCGCTGAAGAAGAGAACCGCGTTGTTGAGATTAGCTGGCGCTAATGAAAAATGTCATCCTTTCATGCGCGGTTTCCATTGCCTTGCTCCCAGCCACCAGCTGGGCGCAAGAGGACGCAGCGTCAGCATTTGCCAGCCGTGACTTTGCAACCGCCAAAGCAGTGTGGCTGAGCGAAGCCGCCGATGGCTCTGCTGAGGCTATGCTTGGCCTTGGCCTGCTTGCCGACCGCGGCTTTGGTCAACAGCGCGACTTTGACGTGGCGTTTGACTGGTATCTTCAGGCGGCCGAGCTGGGGTTGGCAGAGGCACAGTTTAACGTCGCCATTATGCTGGACGCCGGACTGGGGCGCGAACGCGACGTCGGAGAAGCACAAATGTGGTATACGCGTGCCGCGCTACGCGACCATGCGCGTGCGCAATATAACCTTGGCTTGTTGTATGAAACAGGCGATGGGATCGTATCCAACCCTGCGTTGGCCGCCTACTGGTTTGGCAAAGCTGCTCAGACGGTGCCCGCTGCTGCGTTAAGAGAGGTGACGCAGGTCACCGCGTCCCGCACTCTTGCAGAGCCCGACATGATTTTTGATAATGTCAGCACCTCGCAGGTCGAAATTGTTTGGAATGCCGACCCGAACGCAAATGCGACGCATCTTGTTGAAGTGATTGAAGCGCCACGCGTTGACGAGAATTATGGCGCACCCACGATATCGGTAAAGACGGTTACGTCTGGAATTCTCGATTTGAATGGTTTGCCGACGGAAAATGCAATCTGGCGGGTGGTGAACTTGGCAAATGACGATACGGACTATGCCGCGGCGGATTGGTCCAGCAATCACGCTATTGAACTGCCACGGGGCAGAATTACGCTCTTTTCCGATCCAGCAGTGAAATCTATGGAAGATGCCGCAAGCGTCTTTGCCTCTTCGCTGCGCCAAGCGGGTTACTGGGTTCAAATCACTGACGACGTTCCCAAGCAATCTGACAATTTCTATGTCAGCTACGCATATGCCTCGGATCAACAACTTGCACAGGCGGTTGCAGAGTTCTTGCCATCAACCGAGCAAATCACACCTGTCAAGCAGTTGTTACGGTCCACGCAGCCTGGGGAAGTCACCGTGAACCTAAGTGCCTTCAGGTAACAGGGGATTCCAAGCAATGAATGACAGTTTGCTAGGTTGACCGGGCTTAGTCCCCAGTTTGATCAGAGGCCATCGCTTCCTTACTGCGATCTACCTGAATGGCCGGTTTTCGCAGTGCATCGCAATACTAGAAATTCTGCAGGCGTGGAAATTGTCCTGCTGCATGCGCACGCAGCGCAAAATCAACAGGTCCGCTGTGGGCTCAAACCTGTCATTCGCTGCACTATCCACCAAAGACCGCTGTGCGGGACTTTGCTGCCTTTCGCCGCAGATGCGCCAACGGCGGCTTGACGAAGAAACTCTCCAGCTTCTATCTGAGCGCTTTGCAACAAGGGCGGTATGCCTCGGTAGGCAACACGCTTTGAAGGATCGCAAGTGGCAGTTGATAGTATGCCATTTGCGACAAGGCCTCGTAGCCTTCCTCCGAAAGTTCAGTATCGTCCTTTGACAGCGACAGCCTATCGCGCCAATTCACGTCGCTGTCCATAAAGCGATGAATGCAAATGGCTTCTGTGAACACAAATTTGCAGATTTCTAGGGATGGTACGGAAAGGTCAAAGGCAACACTTAATTCGAGGTCATCATCAAATCGCCACCATGTTTCCCCCCTTCGGACGAGGAATAGAGGTTGGACTATCCTGTTCGAGCCTTCAAAATTGAACCAGTATGACGAGTCCATTTTGGCTGTTGCCATTTCATCTGCGGATAAATCCTCCAGATTAGCAACAATAGTGAACCTTTGAGAAAGTCGAGGTACGTCTTCAGGCGCTTCGACAAAGATTCCACGTCGAAGAGACATACGCATCACTGATGCGTCAGCAACGCCAAAGGTTTCTTGGCCCTTGCCATCAACTATACTGAATTGCTGTCTGATCTCGTCAATCGGCGCAGGCTGATTGTCGCTTGGCGCAACGCCATCTGGCAATATTACTTGAAAGGACTCCAAAAAGATCGGGATCGCGTCCTGCGCACCAGCCATGGTCGGGAACGCTAACACCACCGAGAAAATCATACCGAGTGAAGCAAAACTCATTTCTGAACCCATGTTGGCTCGCTAATCGAGCTTTCGCTTGGACGCATTCTCACACACAACCTCAGACCTCTAGAGCCGTTGTCACGGAACAATCGGCCTGACGATCAACTGTCCGACACGGTACATATCGTAGTCCGTGAATGACAGGAACAGACATTAATGCAAGTTGCAGCATGGATCATTTTGGGCTCTTTGCTGCCGCTCGCTGCGGAGCGCGCGAACGTCCGCTTTCCGAAGCGCGTCGCGGATGAAGTTGATCCAAGTTTGAAATACGACCAGTACGAGTCCAGAAGTTGGATCGGAGTCATACCCGCCCAATCATCGCCGAACGCTTGTCAATGCACGGGGCAGGGTGGCGGCGCGACCCTAATGTGCGTATGATGTCGACTATGGCTCGTCCTCGGTTCTGGCGCGCCCGAGGAGATCGATGAATGTTTAAGAACGCAGCCTACAAGGCAGCGAGGTTATCCTGTGCCCCGATGATGGACTGGACCGACCGCCATTGCCGGTTTTTCCATCGCCTGATGTCGCGGCATGCGTTGCTGTACACGGAAATGGTGACAGCACCGGCGGTGGTGCACGGCGACAGGGAACGCGTGTTGGGGTTTGATGCGCGCGAGCATCCTTTGGCGCTGCAGTTGGGTGGGTCTGATCCTGTGCAGCTCGCGCAAGCGGCGCGGATTGCCGAAGACTTCGGCTATGCCGAGATCAACCTCAATTGCGGTTGCCCGTCTGACCGTGTGCAATCAGGCAGTTTTGGGGCCGTGCTGATGGAAAACCCCGCATTGGTGGCCGAATGCGTGGCAGCGATGATCGCGGCGGTGCGCGTTCCTGTGACCGTCAAGTGCCGGATCGGCGTGGATGATCAGGACCCTGCTGTGGTCCTGCCTGACTTCCTGGCCCAAGTTTCGGCAGCGGGCGTGCATCGGTTTTCGGTGCATGCGCGCAAGGCATGGCTGCAAGGGCTCAGCCCCAAAGAAAATCGCGATATTCCCCCGTTGGACTATGATTTAGTGATGGAAATGAAGGGGTTGTTCCCACATCTTCACCTTAGCGTCAATGGTGGTATCGCCTCCTTGGATGACGCTGCCGCTTTCCTTGATCGCGGGTTGGACGGTGTCATGATCGGGCGTGCGGCCTATCATACACCTGCGGATATCCTGCTTCAGGCGGATGCGCGTATCTTTGACGATCCGACGGGCCGCACAGCCGAAGAAGTCGTCCATCTGATGTTGCCCTATATCGCGGATCACCTTGCAAAGGGCGGCCGTTTGGGGCAGGTCACGCGCCATATGTTGGGGCTGTTTCAGGGCCGCCCGGGTGCGCGGGGTTGGCGCAGGCATTTGTCCGAGAACGCCCATCGCGACGGGGCAGGGCCGGATGTTGTCTTGGCCGCCCTCGATCACGTGACGCGATTGGCGGCCTGAAGGAAAAAACAAATGGAAGATACGGTGCTGCTGGCCACGATGGCCGGTTTACTTTTGGCGCTTGGGGCTTTCTCGGGTGTGCTGGCGGGGCTTCTGGGTGTCGGTGGCGGGATCATTCTGGTGCCTGCTTTTTTCTACGTCTTCAGCGGCTTGGGCTATGCTAGCCCCGAATTGATGCAAATCTGTCTGGGCACATCGCTGGCGACGATCATTGTCACCTCGCTGCGGTCGCTTTCGGCACATAGCAAAAAGGGCGCAGTTGACTGGTCTATCCTCAAAGGCTGGGGGATCGGGATCGCCATTGGCGCTGCAATCGGGATGTTGGTGGCCTCAACGCTGCGGTCCGAGGTTTTGCAGGCCATTTTTGGTGTGCTGGCGGCGATGGTGGGGATCTACATGGCTTTCGGGCGTGAAAAGTGGCGCTTGGGCGCAGAAATGCCCAAAGGAATTTTGCGCGCAGTTCTGTCACCCGTCATAGGCTTCCTGTCGGTCCTCATGGGGATCGGTGGAGGGTCATTCGGGGTGCCTACAATGTCTTTGTTCAACGTTCCAATCCACCGCGCCGTGGCGACGGCTGCGGGGTTTGGTGTCATTATCGCGGTCCCTTCGGTGATCGGTTTTCTTTTGGTCGATATCGCTATGGTGCCGCCCTTTACCATCGGAGCGGTGAACTTTCTTGCCTTCGCTCTGGTTGTCACGATGACCCTGATTACGGCCCCATGGGGGGCTGCTTTGGCGCACCGGATGGATGCCAAGCCACTCAAGCGCATCTTTGGTGGCTTTCTGATCCTTGTTGCGCTGAACATGTTGCGCAAAGCGCTCGGATGGTAGGCCAGCACGGCTATCACGTTTTTCCGCATGATCCCGCAGTGGCGCGGTGGGCCGCCGCTGCAAAATTGGCGGCCATCGAGGTGCTTGCCTATGGCGGCGAGCGACGGCATGGCAATACATGGTTTGTCGGAGTCGATGCCTTGCCCAATGCCCCTGACGGGAGCATCGGTGACATGCCTCTGGCGGGCGCATGGCAGGCCCACGTAAAGGCACCGCCCACTTGGCATCGCGCGCAGCTTTCCGTAATTTTTCCGGGGTATCCGCAACAGGATTTGGGCGAAACAGACGCCGCACATCGGTTCCGGCGAGATCGTGATGCCGCGCATATGGACGGGCTTTTGCCGGAAGGGCCGCAAAAGCGGCGGCATTTGCGCGAACCACACGGGTTTATTCTGGGCCTGCCGCTTGATGAGGTGCACGCCAGCCCGCTCGTGGTCTGGCGTGGCAGCCATGACATCATGCGTGCTGCGTTCCGTGCGGCTTTTGCAGGCATCCCGCCTGCGCAGTGGCGGGATGTCGATGTGACCGAGGTCTATCAGGATGCGCGCCGCAAGGTTTTCGCAACCTGTGACAGGATCGAAGTTGTGGCCGCACCCGGGCAGGCGGTTCTGCTGGATCGCCATCTTCTGCACGGTGTGGCACCTTGGGCGCAGGATGCGCAGGGTTTGATGCGTATGGTGGCCTATTTTCGTCCGCAGATCAGCATAGAAGACTGGCTCTAGGCCTTGAGCCGGTTGAAATCTTTAAGTGCCTTGCCGGGTTCGTCGACAAAGAGGCTTGGCAGAATGCGCTGGCTGGTGATCTGGTCGACCCTGATTTCATCAAATTGCGCAGTGGTTTCACACCACACGACACAGGTCCAAAGGCGGCCCCAGTAATCAAGCTGGAGCGGCCGCACGATCCGTTTTTTGCCATCCATGACAAGCTCCAGTTTCTGCCGCGTCCGCATGGCCTGGCGCAGGATCGGCAGATGCTGAAAGCCCCGCGCGGCATCGGCAAAAGGATAGATTGCAAAGCCATAGCCACTGGGTGCGCGGCCGCGGTCCTCGGGCATCACGGCATCAATTTTGCCGGAAAGAGCGCGAGCCGCTGCGGAAAGCTCGGGGTCGTTGCTTTGGATCACGGCGTTGAGGCCCAGATGCAGGGCCTCGACCTCGGTCATGGTCAGGTTGAGCGGGGGCAGGGTGATGGCGGCGGTCACGCGGTAGCCGATCCCGCGTTCACCCTCGATCGGGACACCGGATGCGGCAAGCGTTTCCATGTCGCGGTAAATGGTGCGCAGTGACACATCGGTTGCCTGCGCCAGATCACTGGCGCGGTGCAGTGATCCGTCCCGCATGATCTGGACAAGACGCATAAGGCGGTCGGCACGGCGCATGATCTACCTTTCGATTCGCACTAGTTTTGTCAATTTTCTGGCAACTGACAAGTTTTTGTCACAAATATCAAAAAACCCTTGCAAAAAAGGCCTCCCAAGCCGCCAAAATCGCGAGTTCGCGCTTCCCTTGTCGCGCATCCGGCCCTATTTGTGCGAGGACGAGAATGAAATGACGCAGGGCGTGCCCTGTTAAAGGAGAAGAGACATGCTCAACAATATCGGCCTTCCCGGCCTTCTTTTGATCGCGGTTGTGGTTCTGGTTCTGTTTGGTCGCGGCAAGATCTCCAGCCTGATGGGCGAAGTCGGCAAAGGTATCACAGCGTTCAAGAAGGGCGTTGATGATGGCAAGAAAGAAATCGAAGATGGTATGGCCGACGCCAAAGACGTGACCCCCGCAGAAGAAAAAGACAAAGTCTGATCGCTTTGCCGCATAATAAGGACTGCGTCTGATGTTTGGTCTTGGCTGGAGCGAATTGCTTGTTGTCGGCATTGTGGCCCTGATCGTGATCGGGCCCAAGGATTTGCCGGGCTTGTTCCGCACGATTGGGCAATTCACCGGGAAGGCCCGCATGATGGCGCGCGAATTTTCGCGCGCGATGGAGCAGGCCGCTGATGACTCGGGCGTCAAGGATATCTCCAAGACGCTGAACGCGGCAGCTAACCCCAAGAAATTCGGCGTCGATAAGATCAAGGAGGCGACCGGCGTGACCGAAACACCCCTGTCGCCCGAACGTCAGGCCGCAAAAGAGAAAGTGAGCAAGGCGATGGGTGACGCCGCGCTAGCCCGGCAGGCGCGTGAGGCCGAAGAGGCCGCCGCCAAGGCCAAGGCCACAGCTGACGGCCCCAAACCCGAGACGCCCGCACCAGAGGCCAAGACATGAGCGCCCAAGACGAGATCGAAGACAGCGCAGCACCGCTATTGGAGCATCTGACAGAGCTGCGCTCGCGGCTGATTTATTCCGTGATGGCTTTCCTCGTCGGTATGATCATCTGCTTTTCCTTCGGCGGTGCCCTTTTGGATTTCCTGCTGGCGCCGATTGAGCGCACAATGCGATCCTTGGGCAACCCCAACCCTGTGATGCAGTACACTGCGCCGCAGGAGTATTTCTTTACCTTGATCCGCATTTCGGTGGTTGGTGGTCTCGCACTGTCTTTCCCGGTCATTGCCTATCAGCTTTGGCGTTTTGTGGCGCCGGGCCTTTACCGTAATGAAAAGAACGCCTTTCTGCCATTCATCATCGCCTCGCCGGTGCTATTCCTGATCGGGGCGGCCTTTGCGCATTACATCGTTGTCCCGTTGGCGATGGCATTTTTCCTTGGCTTTGCAGATTTGCCCTCTTTTGTGCAGGCCATCGCGGCAGAGGCCGTCCCGAACCCCGGAACCGCCCTTCTGCCGGGTGCGGGCGGCGGGCTGACACTGCCGAGCGTTGCGCCAGATCTTTCTCAAGGCGGTGTCGATATCGTCTTTAACGGCAAGGTGAACGAGACCCTTGATATCACGCTGAAAATGATCGTGGCCTTTGGCGTGTGTTTCCAGCTGCCTGTGCTGCTGACCCTGATGGGATCGGCGGGATTAGCCAGTTCGCGCGGCCTGCGCGGGACACGCAAATACGCGGTCGTAGGTATCCTGATTGTCGCCGCACTCGTCACACCACCTGATGTCACGACGCAGCTGATCCTTTTTGTCGTTGTCTACGGCCTGTACGAGGTTTCAATTCATCTGGTTGCCGCTGTCGAGCGCAAGAAGGACCGCGCTGCCCGCGCCGAAGGGATCATTGGCGAAGACGAGAGCCTCTTTGACATTGATGAGGATGATCTGTCGGACGCCGAGGCTGCGGCTGATGAGGGTCCAAAGGTTTGAGCAAGAAGGCACTGAAACGGATTGCTGCCGCACTTGAACGGATCAGCCCGGCCCCCATCGGTGTGCCCGATTTCGATGCAGCTGCCGCCTTTGTCTGGCATCCTGATCCTGATCGCCTTGTTCCCGTTGGGGAGGTAAATCGCGTCGGTGTTGAACTGCTGGTTGGGGTTGACCGTTCGCGTGATACGCTGATGGCCAATACGGTCCAGTTTGCCGCCGGACTGCCCGCGAACAATGCCCTGTTATGGGGCGCGCGCGGGATGGGAAAATCTAGCCTTGTCAAAGCGATACACGGCGCTGTGAATGTTGATTATGCGGGATTGAAGATTGTCGAGGTCCAGCGCGAGGACCTGCCCAGCATCGGCCGCTGCCTGAACCTGCTGCGTGGTGCTCCGGAACGGTTCATCATGTTTTGCGATGATCTGTCGTTCGGACACGACGATGCGCATTACAAATCGCTCAAGGCTGTTCTGGATGGCGGGATCGAAGGGCGGCCTGACAATGTCGTTCTCTATGCGACATCCAACCGGCGGCACCTGATGCCGCGCGATATGATCGAGAACGAACGCTCATCTGCGATTTCGCCATCCGAGGCGGTGGAAGAGAAAGTATCGCTGTCGGATCGCTTTGGCCTCTGGCTCGGGTTTCACCCCTGCGATCAGGACGAATATCTCGCGATGATCCGTGGCTATTGCGATGCCTATGGCGTTGCGATTGATGACGCGACACTGCGGGCCGAGGCCATCGAATGGCAGGCGACACGCGGCAGCCGCTCGGGCCGGGTGGCGTGGCAGTATTTCACGGATCTGGCGGGCAGGCGCGGTGTAAGCCTTTCGTAAGGTGGATCTTGATCCACCTTACATGGATCATCCCTTATTGCAGGAAATCATTCGGATCGAGGCTTTGCAGGCCGCGGCGCACTTCAAAGTGCAGGAAGCTGGGGTTTGCAGCGCGCACTTTGCCGATCACCTGTCCGCGTGACACGCTGTCGTCCTTGCTGACAGTCAAACCCTCCATCTGCGTATAGACGGTGAGCAAGCCATCACTGTGTTTCAGGACAACAATCGCGCCGCCACTGGTGTCAGTGGTCACGGCGGCAACGGTGCCCGAACCGGCGGCCCGAACGTCAGAGCCTGCCGAGGCACCGATATCGATCCCTTCGTTCGTGCCCGGGGCGTAGTCGCGGATGATCGACCCTTGGATCGGCATGATAAAGCGCGCATCGCTGCTTGCGGGCTGTGCCGTTGTCGTGCCCAGATCAGGCGTCGCGGGAACGACGGCTGCGGTCACGGGGGCGGCTGGTGTCTCACTTGGGAGGGGGCGTGCTGCGCTCGGTGGCACAGGTGTTGTGGTGCCAACCCCCGGGGCCGTTACCGCAGCTGAGGCCGCCGCCGGTGCCGGTGCGCTGCCGCCCTGCGGGATCAACAGATATTGGCCTTCGCGGATTGTGAATTCGCTGTTGAGCCCGTTCCATTCAGCGATATTGGTGACAGGAACATTATAAAGCCGCGAGATTGAAAACACGGTTTCACCGCGCTGGACCTGATGGCGAATTGGTTCGGTGCCGCGCACGACAGGTGCGGCGGGCGCAGTCGCAGCAGGCGCAATCGGAGTTGCGGTCACGGCCCCGGCGCCGGCCGCATCAGCGCGGTCAAGTGCCGTTGTGGCCACGGCTGTCACATCAAACGGTTGGATCGGTCCGGTGCCAATGGCACCCGTGGCAGGCGAAGGTTCGGTCACGCGTGACGGCAGGGCGATGATCTCATCGCGGCGCAGGATCACGTCGGGCCCAATTCCGTTATACTCCGCCAGCTCATCAGCATCGAGGCCCAGCCGGATCGCAATGCCGCGAATGGTGTCATCGCGGCGCGCAACAACCACCTGATAATTGGGGTATGAAATCACGCCGCGATCATCGGGACGTGGCCTGCCGGGCAGGCTTTGCACTGCTGCGGATGTATCAAATCCGTTGCCGATATCACGCAGGTCGGGGTCAAAGCCTTCACATGCCGCGAGTGCTGCCAATGTCATGCCTGTCAATGCTATGCGTCTTACAGGGAAATTCCTGTTCGCCATCCTACCGCTCCTTTGCCTAGTCGCCCCTTATCTATGGGATCATACTATATTTTGGGGTAGTTTACTCTTGTCCGAGCCCTTCTAGCAAGGGCACAAAGCGGACAGCGCGCAATTCATCGTATTCAAGCCCTGTTTCGGTGCGCGTTACGCGGATCAGGCTTTGGACCGCATCGGATTGACCGACAGGCAGAACCATGATCCCCCCGACCCGCAACTGCGCCAAGAGAGGGCCGGGCGGGTCCTCTGCTGCGGCGGTCAGCAGGATGCGGTCAAAGGGGGCCTGTTCGGCAAAGCCGTGGCTGCCGTCGGCGGTGAAAGCCGTGATGTTGGTGATATCATTGGCTTCAAACACCGCGCGCGCAGCCTGCACCAGACGGCGATAGCGGTCCACCGTGTAAACGCGGCGCGCCAATTTGCTGAGGATCGCGGCCTGATACCCTGATCCTGTACCAATTTCGAGCACCTTGTCGCGCGGGCTGATCTGAAGGGCCTGCGTCATCAATCCCACGACCGAGGGTTGGCTGATGGTTTGCCCGCAGGCAATCGGCAACGGCATATCGTCATAGGCGCGATCCGCGAAAGTGCCCTTCACGTAATCGGCGCGGTCGACCTGTTCCATCGCTGTCAGCACCCGCGTGTCCGTCACGCCCTTGCTGCGCAAAGCGTAAAGGAACTGCATCTTGGTGGCCGCATCGAATGTCACTTCAGCACGTCTTTCAAGGTCTCAACCATGGTATAGTCGGTCAGGTCCACCCGCATCGGCGTAATCGAGACATAGCCGTCAAGGTTGGCTGCGGCATCCGTACCGGGGGCTGTCGGCTCATGCTGGGGGCCGCCACGGACCCACAGGAACTTGCGCCCTGTGGGCGAGGTTTGTGCCTCGGCGCGGAAACGTGTGTTGAGCCGGAACCCTTGGGTCGTGGCTGCCATGCCTTTGACCTTTTCGGCAGGTACGGGGGGGAAGTTCACGTTATAGAAAACCTGATAATCCGCATCGTCCCAAAGCGCGTCGTTCATGAGCTTGCGCACAACCGCGGCCCCATGCGCCGCTGCGGCCTCGAACGGATTATCCAGATCGGTATTTTCGGGGCCGTAAAACTGGGACAAAGCGATCGAGCGCACACCTTGCAGCGCCCCTTCGATGCAAGCGCCGATCGTGCCGGAGTAAAGCGTGTTCTCAGCGGCATTATTGCCCCGATTGACGCCTGAGAGGATCAGATCAGGGGCCTTATCTTTCAGCACGTCATGGATCCCGGCAAGCACGCAGTCCGCAGGCGAGCCTTCTGCCGCAAAGCGCCGGGGTTCCAGTTCTGTAATCATTGTGGGGTGGGTGTAGCTGATGCAGTGGCCGACCCCCGATTGCTCAAAGGCGGGGGCTACGGTCCAGACTTCGCCCTTTGGTCCTGCGATTTCGTGGGCGATATCGGTCAGAACCCGCAGGCCGGGTGCGTTGATACCGTCGTCATTGGTGATGAGAATGCGCATGCAACCGCCTTTTTGCTGTCGCCACGTACCTAAGCCGTGACGCAGGGGGCGGCAAGCACGGAACGCGCCACCGCTGCGTGTTCGGTCAAGACCGTAGACAAGCGGTCACGGTTTAGGCCGTCGCACCCTTTAGGATCGCGGGCAAAAGCCGTGCGGCCTCGTCTGCGGGCGTGGCCAACGCGTTGCGGTCTTCGCCGGGGTAGAAGCGCGCGCGCGTCGCTGTTGGCATGGGGGCCGGTGTCAGGATGGTCACCTGGGGGCCGGTCTTGGCGCTTTCAGCGGCCCAGCTGCGGGCAAGGGCGATCTGCGCGGATTTTGTTGCGCCGTAAGCACCAAAGAACTGCTCACCGCCACGCGGGTCATCAAAGAACACCGCTTTGCCCGATTGCCCCAGCAGCGGGCTGACATAGGCGATCAGCCGTGATGTAGCCTCGATATTGACGGTCATGGATTTCGCCAGATCCTTGGGCCCGATATGGCCCGCAGGTGCAAGCGGTGCCGCGTGGATGGCTGTGTGCAGCCAAAGATCAAGGCTGCTCCAGCGATCAAAAATGCCACGGCAAAGCTGCTGCATGGCCGCGTCAACGGTGATATCCATCGGTGCCAGCGTCGCCTGGCCGCCTGCCGCCTGAATGGCGTCATCAAGTTCTTCCAGCGCGCCGACAGTCTTGCCGACGGCGATAATGTGATGCGTGGGGGCAAGCGCCTTGGCTAAGGCCGCGCCAAGGCCGCGTGATGCGCCGGTGATGAGTGCTGTCTTTGTCATGGGCGCGGTCATGTGCCGAACCGTGCGAAAGGTCAAGACTTAGCTGTGCGGCAACGCCAAGGATTGGGTCCGGCCCCAGCGATCTGTCAGCAGCACCTGCGCATTACCAATTGCTGTGATCTGTACACCAAAGGCGCTTTCACCGACCTGAACGCGCGCGATCTCGCCATGTGACGACCGTAGCAGGGCGGCAACGCCATCATGCGCATCCATCACACCGATGACGGAAAGCGCGCCCAAGTCGAGCGTATCTGCCAGTGTTGCCTTGGTGCCGGCAAGGCCGGATGTGGTCGTGTCGTCTGCCATAGTGAAAAACTGCGCCAATTTTTATGAAGATTTTCGCAGCTAGTGACAGAACCGGAAGCCGAGCGAAAGGGGCGGTTCGGGCCAGACGGCATAAGGTGGCGCATCCGCCGGGGCACATGCATTCACATTGCTGTTAACAGACGTCAAAGCACCTTATTCGGCAGCAGTTTTCGCCTCGAAACCCTGCTCGATCATGTCAGAGGGGGCGACAGGATATTCACCCGAGAAACAAGCATCACAATAGGCCGGTGCCTTGGGGTCGCGGCCCTGTGCTTCGCCCACCGCACGGTAAAGCCCGTCGAGCGAGATGAATTTGAGGCTGTCCACACCCAGATGCGCGCACATCTCTTCCTCTGACATCGTGGCCGCCAGCAGCTTTTCGCGCTGCGGCGTATCCACACCGTAAAAACAGGGCCAAGCGGTGGGCGGTGATGCAATCCGGAAATGCACCTCTGCCGCGCCTGCATCAAGGATCATTTCCTTAATCTTGCGGCTAGTGGTGCCGCGCACAACGCTGTCATCCACCAGGATCACACGCTTGCCTTTGATCAGGGCACGGTTGACGTTGAGCTTGAGGCGCACCCCCATGTTGCGGATGCTCTCGGTGGGTTCGATGAACGTGCGGCCCATGTATTGGTTACGGATGATCCCCATCGCGTAGGGAATACCCGATTGCAGCGAATAACCGATTGCTGCGGGCGTGCCACTGTCCGGCACTGGGCAGACCAGATCCGCATCAACCGGGGCTTCTTTCGCCAGTTCGCGACCGATGTTCTCGCGTGTCTCGTAAACCGAACGACCACCCTGAATACTATCAGGGCGGCTGAAATAAACGTGTTCAAAGATACAGAACCGCGACCGTGCCGGGCGGAAGGGGTAGTGGCTGGACACACCTTTTTCCGTGATCACGACCATCTCGCCCGGTTTGATCTCGCGCACGAACTCGGCCCCGATAATATCCAGCGCACAGGTCTCGGACGCCAGCGCCCAGCCATCACCGATCTTTCCCAGCACCAGCGGGCGCACACCCAACGGATCGCGGCAGCCGATCAGCTTGGTTCGTGTCATCGCCACGATGGAAAACGCACCTTCGACCTTGCGCAGTGCCTCTTCCATGCGGTCAGGGATGTTGCGGCCCATGGACCGCGCCATCAGGTGGATGATGCATTCGCTGTCGGACGAGCTTTGAAAGATTGACCCACGTTCGATCAATTCGCGCCGCAGTGACAGCGCATTGGTGATATTCCCGTTGTGGGCAATTGCGGCCCCACCCATCGAGAACTCGCCGAAGAAGGGCTGCACATCACGCATCGCGGTCTGGCCCTTGGACCCTGCCGTCGAATAGCGCACATGGCCAATCCCGATCGTGCCAGGCAAGGTTTCCATCATGGAGGATGAGGTGAAGTTATCGCGCACCAGCCCCATGCGGCGCTGTTGGTTGAACCCGGTTTCCGGCGCATGTGTGACAATCCCGCCTGCTTCCTGTCCGCGATGTTGCAGGGCGTGCAATCCGAGGGCTACAAAGTTTGAGGCGTCGGTGACACCCACGACACCAAAGACGCCGCATTCCTCCCGTAGCTTATCATCGTCAAAAGGATGGGCGGGGGGCATCTGTGTGGACAAGAGGTCAGCTCCGAATCCGAGAAGGGGCATTTTTCCCTGTCTTAGTGGGTCAGGGGCCGCGTGTCACGGAACGATCAACGCTTAGCCGCTAAAAACATGGGATCAGCATCATTGCAGATCATCAGATCAAGGACGCATGTATGCTCGGCTGGCGCCTGGAACGGTTACGCCGAGCGAAAAGGCAGACATATTGAATTCGGCGACAAGCCGCATAAATCGAACAGATGACAACGCTGAATATTCTGTTCTTTCTCATCCCTGCCATGGTGTTTCTCATCATCCTGGCGGTTGCCTATTTCAAGATACGCCCCGACCGCCCAACGCGCTTTGATGAAGACATCAATCAAGCGGCGCAGCAGGCGTGGCAAGCAGGTCGTGAGGATGCACAGGTGCGCTCCGCCAACCGAGGTGATGGGTAGGGCTTTGCATACCCTCTAACGAAAAAGGCCACCGGCAGTCCGGTGGCCCTTCAAAAGCGCTCTGTGCGCCGCCTTACTCGGCGGGTGCGCCACAGCTACCGACCAGTTGCTGGTACTGCTCTGTGATCCAGCCCAGGGCCTGCTCGGGGTTTTGTTGTTCGATCTGGCCTGTCAGTTGGGCAAATACCTCAGCCGAGCGGCTGTCATCAATCGCTGCGAATTGCTGGGTCGCGAAGATTGTGTCGTAGACAAAGAATGCGACCGCAACCAACAGGATACCGCGCAGCACGCCAAAGAAGAAGCCAAGGCCCTGATCGACACCGCCCAAGGCAGAGCGCTGAACAACAGTCGAAAACAGCGGTGTAAAGATGGACACGACCACCAGTGCAACAGCAAACACGGCTGCAAAGGCCGCGATGATGGCCAATTCACAGCTGTCGCCGATGAAGTCGCCCAAGATCGGGATTTGGCGGACAAGCGGTTCGACCTGATCGGCAAAAATGAAAGCAACGATGGTCGCGCCGATCCAGCCGACAATCGCCATCGCTTCGCGGACGAAACCCCGACTGTAAGCCAAGACGCCAGACACCAAAATAATGATTGCGACGCCTGCGTCGACAAGTGTGAAACCTTCCATGGTCCGTCTCCTGCGATTGACGCTACCTTGCGCCAAATACCTCTTCTACAAATCCAGCCAAGTCTGACGCATTGCGCAGGCTTATGCCGTCCACGCGGGGCTGCTTTGCCTGTTGTGGTATTATCGCAGTCGTAAAACCAAGTTTTTGCGCTTCTTTCAATCTATTTTCAGTTTGGACGACAGGACGGAGCGCGCCTGACAAACTGATCTCGCCGAAAATAACGGCCTCGGAAGGCAGGGCCGCATCTTCGCGCGCAGAGACGAGGGCGGCGGCAACAGCAAGGTCTGCGCCGGGTTCTGAGATGCGCAAACCCCCTGCTACATTGAGGTAAACGTCCAATCCGGTGAACGGCACACCGCAGCGCGATTCAAGCACCGCAAGGATCATGGCCAGCCGTCCACCGTCCCATCCGACGACCGACCGGCGCGGTTGGCTGTGTGGCGAAGGTGCCACAAGTGCCTGTATCTCGCACAGCATGGGGCGGGACCCTTCGATGCCTGCAAAGACGACCGAACCCGGGGCAGGGGTGCCGCGTTCGGACAGGAAAAGCGCCGAAGGATTCTTCACCTCGGCCAAGCCTTTGCCGGTCATTTCAAAGACGCCGATCTCGTCAGCGGGACCGAAACGGTTCTTGACCGCACGCAGAATGCGGAACTGATGGCCGCGCTCACCCTCGAAATAAAGCACGGTATCAACCATATGTTCGACGACACGGGGGCCCGCGATGGTGCCGTCTTTCGTGACATGCCCCACCATCACTACGGCCATCCCGTTGCGTTTCGCAAAAGTCGTCAACTCATGCGCGGATGATCGCACCTGGCTGACGCTGCCCGGTGCGCTGTCGACGTTATCGGCCCACATCGTCTGGATGGAATCGATGATCGCAAGGTCGGGTTTTTCCGCCTCAAGCGTGGTCAGGATATCACGCAGGTTCGTTTCAGAAGCGAGCATGACAGGGCTTTTCTCAAGTCCCAGCCTGCGGGCGCGCATCTGCACTTGCGCATTCGACTCCTCGCCGGAAATATAGATGACTTTCAAACCATTACGGGCAAACCTTGCAGCAGCCTGTAAAAGAAGCGTTGACTTCCCGATGCCGGGATCGCCGCCCACAAGCAGGGCCGAGGCCTTGACCAGACCACCGCCCAAGACGCGATCCAATTCTCCGACGCCTGCTTGGGTGCGGGGCGGCTCTTTTTCCTGTGTTTCCAGATCGGTGAGCGCGATCGTCTTGCCACGGATTGCGCCCAGTGACTTGCCTTTGGGGCCGCTGGACAGGGCCTTGGATTCACTGATTGTGTTCCATGCCTGACAGGCATCGCATTGCCCCGACCATTTGCGAAAGGACGCACCACATTCAGAGCAGGAAAAGGTAAGATCTTTGGCCATGTTCACCTTTTGGACCAAAAGGTGAACCTTGGCAATGATGCTTAGGTTTTCGCCTTGGCCTGCGGTGTGAGGGCCGAGATGACGATTGAAGCCAGAATACAGGCCGTGAAGAGGTAAAGCCCCCAGCCGGTTTCGATCTTGCCGATGCCGACGCCTTTGAACAGCACGATGTAGAGCGCAATCAGAAATACATCTGCCATCGCCAGTTTCCCGATCCATGACAGTACGGGGAGCGTCTTGTCTTTGAGCAGGTCAAAATGCACCAGCGCGATGCCGATGGTCTTGAGATAGGGCGCAAACATCGCAAAGGCTGTCACCAGCAACGCAAGCGCCACATCACTTTCCCAAAGCGCCTGCATCCCCGAGATCACGCTGATCTCGCTGAGCCCGAAAACGGGCAAAAGCCCTGCGCGCATCAACGGCGCAAACCATGCTATGGGAAAGAGCACAAGCAGGGCAAGGTTCGCGATGCGCAATATGCTCAGCATTATAAATCCTAGAAATAACGAAGGGTTAAGTAATGAAGCTCGTGCTTTGAGACAAGTTTATTTGCCAAAAGTCTTGCGATTGTAGCGTGCACCAAGCTGTGTAAGCACCTCATACCCGATGGTATTTGCGGCACGCGCCAGATCGTCCACTGTCTGCTGCGGGCCAATCAGGGTCAGTTTGCTGGGTGTCTCGGGCAGGTCGGTGACGTCGATCGTCAACAGGTCCATCGATACCCGTCCCACCAGCGGACAGGCGATGTCGCCATGATAAAGAGTGGCCTTGTCGGACAGGATCCGTGCGATACCGTCCGCATAGCCACCTGATACGGTGGCGATCCGTGAGGGGCGGGTGGCTTGCCAAGCATTGGCGTATCCCACGACCTCACCTTCGGCCACGTCGCGCACCTGCACGACGGGCAAGTCCAGTTCGATCACCGGCGTTGCCTGCTCAAACGGCAGGCCGCCATAAAGCCCGATGCCGGGGCGCGTTAAATCAAAGTGATAGTCCGGTCCAAGCAGTATCCCCCCCGTCGCCGCCAAGGAACGGGGCGCTGTGATCCCGTCGGTCATCTTTTTGAACTGGTCGAGCTGATAGGGGTTCATCGGGTGGTCAGGTTCATCCGCGCAGGCCAGATGCGACATCACCAGACGCGGGTCTTGCGACAGCGCCACTTCGGCCACGGCCGCCCATTCCTGCATTTCCATGCCCAACCGGTTCATGCCGGTATCAAGCTGGATGCCGAAAGGATGGCCGGGCAGGGATTCGAAATGCACAGTCAGCTGTTCGACGGAATTCAACATGGGTGTCAGGCCCAGATCGCGGATCAGCGCCGTATCGCCCTTCATGTGACCAGAGAACACACAGATTTCGGGTTTTGGGCCCAATTCCTCGCGGATCGCCACGGCTTCTTCGGCAACGGCCACAAAAAACTGGCGCACGCCTTCCTTGAACAGCGCCTTCGCGACATTCGCTGACCCAAGCCCATAGCCGTTTGCTTTGACCACAGCACCGGTCTTGCAATTTGTCATCGCATCCAGTGCGCGCCAATTGGCAACGACAGCGTCAAGGTCAATAGTCAGGCGTCCAGTACTCATGGCGACCTTTTGTCAGGGGCATTCGCGTGGGGCAAGTGTTTTGCGAACGCAGACCTGTTATTCTGGGCAGTCGCCCAAACCGTTCAGCGCATCTACCATTTCTTGTGCACGTTCCAGCGGAATGGCTTGGGTGATTGCAAAGCCGTTTTCGACGGGGGCCTGAACTGAAATGTTATCAAACGATTGTCCGCAGACCGTGAAAGTGACGGATTGGTTGACATGGGTGCGGGTGAACAGCGCGAAGGCGGCGCTTGCCTCTTCATTCATTGCGATAGCGACTTGCGCGGTCTCGTCGGTTTCTCCCGACAATCCTGCACGCACGTCAGGCTGGAACAGCCGCAGGTCACCGAGGAACCCGGTAAAGCGCACCAGATAGTCTTGCGAAGTTTGCGCCGCAGCGGGCGGTGCCAACAGGGCCAATACAAATACAAGCCTTTTGATAATGCGTTCCTTTCTAGAACTGCGGGTCTTCTCCTTGTTGCCAAGGTTTGACCAAATTGCCGAACCGCGTGAACTCTGCGGTAAACGAAAGCTCGACCGTGCCGATCGGGCCGTGCCGCTGTTTTCCCACAATAACCTCGGCTTTGCCGTGAAGGCTCGACATTTTTTCCTGCCAGGCAGCGATTGCTTCCATATTGTGGTCTTCAGGTTTCTCACGCTCGACATAGTATTCACCACGGTAAACGAACATAACGACATCCGCATCCTGCTCGATAGAGCCGGATTCGCGCAAGTCCGAAAGCTGCGGGCGCTTATCTTCACGGCTTTCAACCTGACGCGACAGCTGCGACAGCGCGATGACAGGAATGTTCAATTCCTTGGCGATCGCCTTGAGGCCCATCGAGATTTCACCGATTTCCTGCACGCGGTTGTCGGAGGTGCCGCGTACGAGCTGCAAGTAGTCCACGATCAACAGGTCGAGCCCGTGTGTCCGCTTGAGCCGCCGCGCACGTGCCGCCAGTTGCGAAATCGGGATCGCAGCGGTGTCGTCAATGAACAAAGGGCAGGACTCAAGCTTTTTGGCGGCATCCACAAAGCGGCGGAATTCGCCCTCTGTCATGTCACCTTGCCGGATTTTATGCGATGAGATCTCGGAGGCTTCTGCCAAGATACGCCCTGCCAGCTGTTCGGCGCTCATCTCGAGCGAGAAGAACCCGACAACGCCGCCATCAACCGCCCCCTCGCTGCCGTCCTGCAACTGGCCTTTGCGGTAGGCTTTGGCGACATTGTAGGCGATGTTCGTCGCAAGCGAGGTTTTCCCCATCGAAGGACGGCCTGCAAGGATCAGAAGGTCGGATTTATGCAAACCGCCCAATTTCTTGTCCATGTCCACAAGGCCGGTCGAAATTCCCGCCAAGCCGCCGTCGCGTTGATAGGCGGTATTGGCGACATTCACGGCCTCGGTGACGGCGGCAAGGAAAGACTGAAAGCCCTTTTCCGACACGCCCTGTTCGGCCAACGAATAGAGCGCCTGTTCTGCCTCGACAATTTGTTCGCGGGGTTCGTGATCGACATCCACCTTGGCGGCCTTGTCGGTGATGTCACGGCCCAGTTTGATCAATTCGCGCCGTGTCGCCAGATCATAGATCATCTGCGCATAGTCACGCGCGGCAAAGGCCGAAATCGCAGCCCCTGCGAGACGGGCAAGATAAGGCGGGCCGCCCAGTTCCTTGAGACCTTCGTCGTCCTCCATGAACGCCTTGAGCGTCACAGGGCTGGCCAGCATGTTGCGGCCAATGCGCGTGGCGGCGGTTTCGAAAATGCGCGCGTGAACAGGATCATAGAAATGTTTGGGGCCAATGATTGACGCCACACGGTCAAACACATCGTTATTGGTCAGAATTGCACCCAATAGCTGCTGTTCTGCCTCGATCGAGTGTGGCATCAGATCAGCGTCGGCTTCTTGAACGCCAGACGCGTTAAACGTTGTTATTTCATTCATTGCTGCTCACCTGTTCCCGAGGGCGTCCTAACAGTTCAGGCCTGCGCCACGCCAGCCAAATCGCTGTGGATAGTCTCGGATAACTTTGCAATAGCATCGCGGATTATGCCGATTCGATCAACATGTAGCGCCAGTGCCATCACCGCCGTCAGTATATGCGCTGATCTCTGCCGATTTTATACACAGCTGTGGAAAAGAAAATTACGCGGGTGTCCAGCCGGCCGGATCATTTAGATAGGCCTCAACTGCGGTGAGTGTCGCGTCGTCATAGGCGCCCCGCGCTTTGGCCTCGGCCAAGACGTCCCACCATGTGCAAAGCGAAATCAGCTGTACACCGTGGTCGGCCAGTGTTTGCTCCACGCCTTCGAAGATGCCGTAGTAGAAGATCACGGCAGTCGCCGAACAGGTGGCACCTGTCTCGCGGATCGCGTCAACGAAGGAGAGCTTCGAGCCACCATCGGTGGTCAGGTCTTCAACCAGAATGACACGCTGGCCTTCGGTCATCACGCCTTCGATCCGCGCGTTACGCCCGTATCCTTTGGGCTTTTTGCGCACATAGGTCATCGGCAGGGCCAGCCGTTCCGCCACCAGCGCACCAAAGGGAATTCCCGCCGTTTCACCGCCTGCGACATTGTCAAAGGCCTCGAACCCGGCTTCGCGCATGATCGACACCGCCATGAAATCCATCAACGTGGAGCGGATACGCGGGTAGGAAATCAGTTTGCGGCAATCCACATATGTCGGGGCTTTTTTGCCCGAGGCATGGGTGAAGGGTTCAGACGCATTGAAGTCAATCGCGCCGATTTCAAGCAACATGCCGGCGGTGAGGCGGGCGATCTCGTCTTTGGCGGGAAAAGAGGTGGGGATCATCGGATGGCCTTTCTATTCTTCGACACGCCAGTGCAGATCAAATCCGGGGTCAAATACGGTCACAGGCCCGTCCTCGGTGTCGATATGGGCGGGATAGCTGACGGGATCACCCTTGGTCAGGGTGATTGTGTCCTCGTTCGGCTTCAGGCCATAAAAGCGCGGGCCGTTGAGTGAGGCAAAGTCTTCCAGTTTGTTGATTTTACCAGCTGCATCAAAGACTTCAGCCAGACAGGACATGGTATTTGGCGCGGTAAAGATACCTGCACAGCCGCAAGACTGAAGCTTGAGCGCATCGGTATGAGGGGCGCTATCGGTCCCGAGGAAGAACCGTTTGTCGCCCGATACGGCGGCCTGCACCAAGGCGATGCGGTGCGCTTCGCGTTTCGCCACGGGCAGGCAATAGAAGTGCGGTTTGATTCCGCCCGCCAGAATGTGGTTGCGGTTGATAATCAGGTGATGTGTCGTGATCGTTGCGGCAAGGTTCTTGCTGCTGTCGCGCACGTAATCCACCGCGTCTTGGGTGGTGACATGTTCCATCACGACCTTCAGGTCGGGCACCTTCTTGCGCAGCGGTTTCAGGATTTTGTCGATGAACGTCGCCTCGCGGTCGAAGATATCAATCTCGTGATCCGTCACCTCGCCGTGCACGCACAGCGGCATCCCGATTTCGGCCATCACCTCAAGCACAGGGCGCACTTTTTCAAAGTCCCGCACGCCAGAGGCCGAGTTCGTGGTGGCACCGGCAGGATAGAGTTTCACCGCTGTCGCAATCCCTGCCGCGTGGGCTGCGCGCACATCTTCGGGATCGGTCGCTTCGGTCAGGTAAAGCGTCATCAGCGGGGTGAAATCGGCCCCTGCGGGCATCGCCGCCATGATCCGGTCGCGATAGGCGGCGGCATGTGCCGCAGTCACAACTGGCGGCACCAGATTTGGCATGATGATGGCACGTGCGAAATGCCGTGTGGTTTCAGGCAACACTGCCCGCAGCATGGCACCGTCACGCAGGTGCAAATGCCAGTCATCAGGGCGGCGGATGGTGAGGCGGGTCGGGTTTTTATCTGGCATGTTTCCCGATTACACCGTTGCGTCGCAGGACGCCATAGCCCTTTCACGCGCAAACCGCTTTCGTGAATACCCTTGCACAGCCTGCGGCAATTCACGATATTTCCGCGCAAGATATGGAACCACGGGAGAGACACGATGCTTGGATTTCTGATTGCTGCAGCCGCCGGGTTTCTGACACCGCAGATTGAGGGCCCTGTCGCTGGTCCGATCGTCAAGGCGCTTGAGGGCTATTTTGAGGTTACACCAGCCGAAAAGCGCCTGATCGCCTTTATGGTTGCGCTGGTTGGCGCTGCGATCATGGCCGCTGCTTTTGATAGCGGATCGGTCTTCGGGATTATCATCGGCGCGATCTTCGGCTATTTCGGCACGCGTATCTTCAATGTTCTGAAAAAGGTCATCGAAGGTCGCCAAGACGCGGGCTAAACACTCTGACATGCGTTTGCTGCAATGCAGCAATGCAGCTTTGGCTGTTTTCAAGGCGGGTAGGGCGTCTATCAAGCAGGTATCTGAAATGATCCCGATAGGATAGCCGCTATGGCCCGACAGACACCCTCACAAACGGCACCGTCGCCGTTCCTCGCCTTCTTTAACGCTATTGCAAGTAGTGTTTCGCGGCTCTTGGCCGCGCAAAATCGGTCTGCCCAGGTGCTCCGCCTGCAAAACCTCAGCGATGATGAACTGGCCGACATCGGTCTGAGCCGCGACACGATCCTGCGGCATGTCTATCGCGATACCTATTACGTGTGAATGTCTTCGGTCGGCGTGAGTTCTTCGCGCTTGTCGATGAAGAACGCTTTGTGGCCTCGCCGGATCATGTATTCACAAACGATCAGGCCCAAGCGCGGATGACCCGTGACCACCAGACGACGCACGAGCGCACGCACATAGGTCGGATCGTAACGCCGTGCGCGCAAAAGCCGCGTGAAACGGCGCCGGTTCAGCATATCGTCCATCGCCAGTTTGATGATCACGTCATGTATTCCCATGCGGTCAAACGCCTGATCCAGATCATCCCCCAATAGTGGGCAGGGCAAGGCTGTCACTTGCGGCCGCCGAAAGAGCGCGGCGTGGCAGGCATCAAGCCGCTGGATCGGGTCAAAGGCGATAAAGACCTTGTCCGCGGCATCAATCATCTCGGGTGCATAACCATAGCGGTCGTTGAAGCTTTTCTTGCGGACGTGCTTATAGCGCGGGTCCCATCCGGCCAATTCCGCATCAAGCGTCGCTTGAGGACGTAGCGCGATGACCGTCGCGCCCGGCGCTGTGACGGAATAAGCCGCCGCAGCATATGACGCACCGCCGCCGCCACCATGAAAGACGATCTTTTCGAATTGGTCAAAAAAGCCCGCGTCTACCAGCCGGTCAAAAAAATCATAAACGTGGTGATCGCGGAACCAGCCCTCCTTGAACGAAAACAGCGACAGCAGCGACCAGCCTTCGTGACGGGTGTAGGCAAAGCCGCGGGGTTCAGCATCGAGGTTGTTTTCGCGGACGAGTTGCGCGTTCTCAAAGGTGACCAAAAGCTTGTTTCCGGCCTCAAGAAAGCCCGCGCAATGCTCGCGTCCAAGCTGCTCGAAAAACCCGTGATCTTCGCAGAAATCGTCAATACGGCCCAGCCAATCGTTGGCACTCAGGTCCGTCAGGCTGATATCGATGGCCAACTGCCCGTCATTCATACTCAATACTCCGGCGGCGGAAACACACCCGCCGCTGTCAAAAGAGTACATACAAAGCCAGTCGCTCACTAGGCAACAAAGACCGGTTTAATGTTGCGCCTAAGGCCTAAAAGAAAGCCTGAAGGCCTGTTTGTGCACGGCCAAGGATCAATGCATGCACATCATGCGTCCCTTCGTAGGTATTCACCGTTTCGAGGTTCACCATGTGACGCATGATCTGGAAATCTTCGCTGATTCCATTCCCGCCATGCATGTCCCGCGAAGCCCGCGCGACATCCAGCGCCTTGCCGCAGTTGTTGCGCTTCATCAGGCTGATCATTTCGGGGGCAGCTTTGCCCGCTTCCATCAAACGGCCCAGTTGCAGGGCGGATTGCAGGCCCAATGTGATCTCTGTCTGCATGTCGGCCAGCTTCTTTTGGAAAAGCTGGGTTTGCGCCAGCGGCTTGCCGAACTGCTTGCGGTCCAGCCCGTATTGGCGCGCAGCGTGCCAGCAGGCCTCGGCGGCACCCATCACGCCCCACGCAATGCCATAGCGCGCGCGGTTCAGACAGCCGAACGGTCCCTTCAGGCCCTGAACACCCGGGAGCAGGGCATCTTCACCGACGGCAACGTTGTCCATGACGATTTCACCTGTCACGGATGCGCGCAGGCTCAGCTTGCCACCGATTTTCGGGGCCGACAGCCCCTTCATCCCTTTTTCCAGCACGAAGCCACGGATCTTGCCGCCATGTGCCTCGGATTTGGCCCAGACCACGAACACATCCGCAATTGGTGCGTTGCTGATCCACATCTTGGACCCGCTGATCACATAGCCATCAGCGGTCTTTTTCGCGGTTGTTTTCATGCCTGCGGGATCGCTGCCTGCATCAGGTTCGGTCAGCCCGAAACAGCCGATCAGAGTACCCGCTGCAAGTCCGGGCAGGTATTTCTGGCGTTGTTCTTCGTTGCCGTAGGCGTGGATGGGGTACATCACCAGCGAGGATTGCACAGACATCATTGACCGATACCCGCTATCGACGCGCTCAACCTCGCGCGCGACAAGGCCATAGGTGACATAGCCCGCACCCAGACCGCCGTATTCTTCGGGGATCGTCAGGCCGAGCAAGCCCGCGCCGCCCATTTCCGCGAAAATATCAGGATCAATGGTGGCATCGCGGTAGGCGGCGGTGACACGCGGTTGCAGCGTATTCTGCGCAAATTCATTGGCCGCATCGCGCAACATCCGCTCGTCCTCGGTCAGCTGATCTTCAAGGCGCAGCGGATCGGCCCAGTCGAATGGTCCAAGGTCAGGACCGAAACCTGTGGCTTTGATTGGTGTGGAATCGTTCATTGTCTTTGCTCCCGACTTGTTGCGCGCAGAGTAGGACGTCTGCACGGCGGGGGCAATGGACGGCTTGACGCGGCGGGGATGGGATGCAGTTGTAAGGCTTGGAGGATCACAAAATGGCATTTGCAGATATTGACGAGGTGCAGGCCGCACTGGCGACAGAAAACTACGTTTGCGGGCGGGCCCTGGCGACAGTGGTGTTTTTGAGCCTCAAGCTGGGCCGTCCCTTGTTTCTGGAAGGCGAGGCGGGCACAGGCAAAACCGAAATCGCCAAGGTGATTGCTGCCGCCTTGGGGCGTCGTTTGATCCGGTTGCAATGCTATGAGGGGCTGGATGCCTCCTCGGCGGTTTATGAATGGAACTTTGCTGAACAGATGATTGCGATCCGCACTGCCGAGGCCGCAGGCGGCACCGACCGCGACATGTTGAAATCGGAACTCTTCACCGAAGACTACCTGATTGAAAGACCGCTTTTACAGGCCATGCGCCCGCAACCCGGTGGCGCGCCTGTGCTGTTGATTGACGAAATCGACCGTACGGACGCCCCGTTTGAGGCCTTCTTGCTTGAGGCACTCAGCGATTTTCAGGTCACGATCCCCGAACTGGGGACCGTGACCGCACCGCAAGCCCCCATCGTAATCCTGACCTCGAACCGCACGCGTGAAGTGCACGACGCGCTGAAACGGCGCTGTCTGTACCACTGGGTCGACTATCCTGATTTTGACCGCGAGATTGAGATTTTGCACGCCCGCGCGCCCGAGGCGTCCGCGACGCTGTCGCGCGAAATCGTGGCCTTTGTGCAGCGGTTGCGCGAAGAGGATTTGTTCAAGAAACCCGGTGTTGCGGAAACGATTGACTGGGCCAAATGCCTGCTTGCTTTGGACGTGATTGATCTGTCTCCGGCGACGATTGCCGACACGCTGGGCGCAATCTTGAAGTATCAGGACGACATCCAGAAACTGCAAGGTTCCGAGGCCAAACGCATCCTTGATGCCGCCAAGGCGGATCTGGAAAAGGCCTGATGGTCCAATATCCCGAAATGGCGCTGCCGGATGATCCCAAGCTGGCACAGAACATCACGCATTTCGCACGCGCCCTGCGCCGTGCGGGGCTGGCGATCGGGACAGGGCGGGTGATTGATGCGATCCGCGCGGTGGCCGTCGTGGGGTTTACACAAAAGGCCGATTTCTTTTGGACGTTACACGCCTGTTTCGTCAGCAAACCTGAGGAACACCTGATCTTTGCCCAGCTGTTCCGGCTTTATTGGCGTGATCCAGAGTACCTTGAACAGATGATGTCGTTCCTGCGCCCGATGGTGCGCGGCACGCAGGAAGAACGCGCCGCGGCCCCTGCGGAAAAACGCGCGGCAGAGGCGCTGTTGGACGGTGAAGAACGCCCGCTGCCGCCACAGCCCGATAGCGATGATGAGATCGAAATTGATATTGATGCGACCCAGACGGCATCGGCAGAAGAGCGGTTGCGCACGCTTGATTTCGAATTGATGAGCGTGGCGGAGATGAATGCGGCCAAGGCGGTTTTGGCCAAGCTCGCATTGCCTGTTCCGCCCCTTCTCAGCCGCCGGACCGAGCGCCTTGCAGGCACGCTGCCTGATTGGCAAACGACGATGCGCAATGCCATGCGCAAGGGCGGAGAAGTCACTGATTTTGCAACGAAACGCCGCCGTATCCGGTACCCTAATCTTGTGGTGTTGTGCGATATTTCAGGCTCTATGTCGCAGTATTCGCGTGCGGTCCTGCATTTTGTACATGCAGTGTCGAACCGGCAGGGCCAAGGCTGGGCGCAGGTCCATGCATTTACCTTTGGCACCCGCCTGACAAATATTACCCGCCATCTGCGCAGACGTGATGTGGATGTGGCCTTGGCTGCCGCCGGAACCGAAGCGCAGGATTGGGAAGGTGGCACGCGGATCGGGGCGTGTTTGCATGACTTTAATCGCGACTGGTCGCGCCGTGTGATGGGGCAGGGTGCGGTTGTGTTGCTGATCACCGACGGGCTTGACCGCGACACAGACCACGATCTGGGCCGCGAAATGGAGCGCCTGCGTTTGTCATCACGCCAGTTGATCTGGCTTAATCCGCTGTTACGCTGGGACGGGTTTGCGCCGAAGGCCAAAGGGATTATGCAAATGCTGCCGCATTGTTCGAGTTTTCGTGCAGGCCATAACATTGCGTCTTTGGCAGGCTTGGCAAACGCCCTGTCGCGGCCGGACGATACCGGCGAAAAAGCGCGCCTTTTGGCGCGAATGTAATGCGGTCGCGGTCGCGCTGTGCTAAATTCTGGGAATACGTAGTAAGGTATTGATACCATGACGGAAGACATCACCGACCTGCCGAAACTGGCGCTTGAATGGTACCGCGCGGGCCGCGGTGTTGCGATTGCCACGGTGGTCCAGACGTGGGGCTCGGCTCCGCGCCCTGTTGGGAGCCAGTTGGTCATTGACGCCGATGGCGCGATGGAGGGATCTGTTTCCGGCGGCTGTGTTGAAGGCGCTGTAATCACCGAAGCCATCGACGCCATTGCAGACGGTGAACAACGGTTGCTCAGTTTTGGCGTCAGCGATGATGAGGCGTTCGCGGTCGGTTTGGCCTGTGGTGGGGAGATCAAGGTGCTGATCGAACCTGTAGGCCCGGTGATGCCGATTGATATTCTTGAACGGCTGGCCGATGCCCGCGCCGAGGCCACCCCTGTCGTCTACGTCACCGATATTATCGCAAGCCGCCCACGGCTGCAGGCTGCGTGGACTTATCCCGACCGGGAGCGGACCGATACCTCAGGAATTGAAGAGGACGGACGCACCTTCGTGGCCGTTCATAACCCGCCTTTGCGGATGGTGATTGTGGGGGCTGTGCACATCGCCCAGCATCTGGTGCCAATGGCACGGGCCTGCGGGTATCGTCCGGTCCTGATTGATCCGCGCCCTGCCTTTGGGTCGGATGCGCGTTTTCCCGGCGAAACGATCCTTGACGACTGGCCCGATGAGGCACTGCGCGCCCTCAAGATTGATGCGCGCACAGCCGTGGTCACGCTCACCCATGATCCCAAGCTCGATGATCCGGCGATTGTGACGGTGCTGGAGTCAGAGGCCTTCTATCTGGGGTGCCTTGGATCGACGCGCACCCATGCCAAAAGGGTCGCGCGCCTGAAAGAGGTGGGGTTCACCGACGACGAGATCGGCCGCATCCATGCGCCGGTCGGGCTTGATCTGGGAGGGCGCCAGCCTGCCGAGATTGCGGTGAGCATCATGGCAGAGGTCACGCAGGCCTTACGGAAAAAATCGTGAAATTTGGTCCTGTACCAACGCAAGAGGCGGTCGGTACCGTGCTGGCGCATTCCATGCCGGTGAAGACGGGGGCGCTTCGTAAAGGGCAGGTCCTGTCTGATGCGGATATTGCCGCGCTGCTGGCGGCGGGGCATCAGCAGATCATCGTTGCGCGCTATGATCCCTGTGATCTGGACGAGAACACCGCTGCAGCCCAGCTCGCCACAGCGATTGCAGGCGCGGGGCTATACATCAGCAAGGCCGCGACGGGGCGTGTGAACCTCTTTGCGACGGGCCCCGGGATTGTGCAGATCGACGCCGCGCGGATTGACGCCTGCAATGCCGTCAATCCCATGATCACGGTCGCCACAGTGCCCCCGCTGCAACGGGTCGAAGAGGGGATGATGATCGCGACCATCAAGATCATATCCTATGCTGTCCCCGCCGAAGATGTGACGGCCGCTTGTGTTGCTGGGAACGGGGCATTGGCGCTATTGCCGCCCCGCGTGACAACGGCGAGCCTGATTGAAACCGATATTGGCAAACAGCCCGCAACCAAAGGCCGGCGCGCGCTGGCGTCACGTTTGTCACGATTGGGCGTCACGTTGACCCCCCGCGTAATTGTGCCGCATGCTGCAGGTCCCTTGGCACAGGCCATCGAGGGGGCGGGAGGCGAGATGGTGTTCATCCTCACCGCCTCGGCGACATCGGACGTGAACGATGTGGGGCCTGCGGCGCTGCGGCAGGCGGGTGGCGAGGTCACGCAATTCGGTATGCCTGTTGACCCGGGGAACCTGTTATTCTTGGGGAACTATGGGGAAAAACCCGTTGTGGGTTTGCCCGGATGCGCGCGGTCGCCCGCTTTGAACGGTGCTGATTGGGTGCTGGAGCGTGTGATCTGCGGTCGCAGCCCTACACCCGCTGATTTTGCGAGAATGGGCGTCGGTGGATTGCTTAAAGAAATCCCGTCCCGTCCCAAACCACGCGCCAATCTCTAGTCACAAATCCCCGTTACTTTGCAGGTGCAGCGGAAGTTGGGTGTTCTCAAGTCTCGTTTGGCGTGTTTAACTCGTTCCAAAGCACATGAGTTTTTGGGAGGAAACAATGGCATCGGTAACTATGACCGTGAACGGCAAATCCGTGTCAGGTGATGTGGAGGGCCGCACATTGATGTCGGATTTCCTGCGCAATGACCTGCGACTGACAGGGACGCACATCGGATGTGACACATCGCAATGCGGGGCTTGCGTGATCCATGTGAATGGCGAAGCGGTGAAAGCCTGTACCATGTTCGCGGTTGAGGCGGACGGGGCGGATGTGGCAACCATTGAAGGGCAGGCCAACGCAGACGGATCGCTGAACGTGATCCAGCAGGCGTTTCAGGATCACCACGGCCTGCAATGCGGCTTTTGCACACCGGGTATGGTGATGTCGGCGGCTGCGTTGTTGAAGGAAAACCCGACGCCCACGGAACGCGAAGTGCGTGAATATCTGGAAGGCAACATCTGCCGTTGCACCGGATACCACAATATCGTCAAGGCGATCATGGCCGCGTCCGGTCAGGATGTGTCGGCTATCGCTGCCGAATAAGCAGGATTTCAAGGATAATCAGAAGCCGGTTCTCCGGGAGGAAACCGCAGCTTCGATAGGGAGGAATAACAATGCCTAAAGATGGTGGAATTGGTGCCAGCACAACGCGCCGCGAGGACGTGCGCTTTCTAACTGGTAAGGGAAAATATACTGCAGACATCAATGTCTTTGGTCAGGCGGCGGCGATTTTCGTGCGCTCGACGGTCGCCAATGGTGTGATCAAATCAATTGATACGTCTGCGGCGGAAAGCATGCCGGGTGTGCTGGCGGTCTTTACCGGCGAGGATTTTGTTGATGTCGGCGGCAACCCCGCAGGATGGCTGATCAACAGCCGCGATGGCGAACCGATGAAAGAACCCAAGCGCCCGGTGCTGGCTCACGGCAAGGTACGCCACGTGGGGGATGCCTATGCCGCCGTGATCGCCGAGACCGAACAGCAGGCGCGCGATGCCGCCGAAGAGATCATTGCCGATATCGAAGAACTGCCGGCGGTGATCAACATGGCCGATGCTTTGGCCGGCGACAACTATGTGCATGATGAAATCGGCACCAACCAGTGTTTCGACTGGGGCTGGATCGAGGACAACCGCGCCGCTACGGACGAGGCGATCAAGAACGCGCCGCATGTCACGACGCTGGAGCTTGTGAACAACCGTCTGGTGCCCAACGCGATGGAACCGCGCGCCTCGATCGGCACGTATGATGCAGCGGGCGATTCTTACCTGTTGCAAACCACATCGCAGAACCCGCACCTGACACGGTTGCTGATTTCGGCCTTTGTTCTGGGCATTCCCGAAAACAAGCTGACGGTGATTGCCCCTGATGTGGGCGGCGGTTTCGGCTCGAAAATCTATCACTACGGTGAAGAGGCGCTTGTGCTTGCGGCATCGAAAAAGGTGGGCCGCCCTGTGAAATGGGTGGCGGATCGCACCGAAGCATTCCTGAGCGATGCCCACGGGCGTGACCACGTCACCAAGATTGAACTGGCGTGCGAAAAGGATGGCACCTTCATCGCCTTCCGCAGTGAAACGCTGGCGAACGTGGGGGCCTATCTGTCGAACTTTTCAACCGCGACGCCCACTTTCCTGCATGGCACGTTGATGGCGGGCAACTATACGGTGCCCAACGTCTATGTGAACGTGAAAACCGTGTTCACCAACACCGCCCCCGTTGATGCCTATCGCGGCGCTGGGCGGCCAGAGGCCACCTATTCGCTTGAACGTGTGATCGACATGGCAGCGCGCGAATTGGGGATGGACCCCGTGGAACTGCGGCGCAAGAACTTTATCAAAGCCGATCAATTCCCGTTCGCAAGTGCGGCAGGTCTTGAATACGACAGCGGTGACTATGACGCGCTGATGGACAAGATGGAGGCGATGATTGACCGCAAAGCCTTTGAAGAACGCCGCAACGCCAGCGAAGCCAAAGGTATGCTGCGCGGTCTGGGGATCAACGCCTATGTCGAGGCTTGTGGCATTGCGCCATCAAACCTTGTCGGTGTGCTTGGGTCGCGTGTGGGCCTCTATGATGCCGCCACGGTGCGCGTGAACGCGACAGGCAACCTCAGTGTTATGGTGGGGGCCCACAGCCACGGACAGGGGCATGAGACGGTGTTCCCACAGATCGTGGCCGATATGCTGGGGATTGATCCCGGGTCAGTCGATATCGTGCATGGCGATACCTCGAAAATCCCGTTCGGGATGGGCACCTACGGGTCACGCAGCCTTGCGGTCTGCGGCTCTGCCATGGTGCGGGCGACCGAAAAGATTATCGCCAAAGCCAAGAAGATTGCAGCACACATGCTGGAAGCCTCGGCCGATGACGTGGATTTCACCGATGGGCAGTTCACGGTCAAAGGCACGGATAAATCCGTCAGCTTTGGCGAGGTCGCGTTGAAGGCCTATATCCCGCACAACTATCCGCTTGAGGATATCGAGCCGGGTTTGGAAGAAACGGCTTTTTATGACCCCGCCAACTTTACCTATCCTTCGGGGGCCTACGCCTGCGAGGTCGAGGTTGACCCCGAAACCGGTAAGGTGACGGTCGAGCGGTTCATGGCGTGTGACGATTTCGGCAATGTCATGAACCCGATGATTGTCAGCGGGCAGGTGCATGGCGGTGTCGTCCAAGGGATCGGACAGGCCCTATTGGAAAACACCACTTATGATGAAAACGGCCAGCTTTTGTCGGCGAGCTATATGGATTACGTGATGCCGCGCGCCGATGATCTGCCGTTTATCGCGGTGGACCATGACGGCGGCACACCCTGTACGCATAACCCGCTGGGGGCCAAAGGGTGCGGCGAGGGTGGCGCCATCGGATCACCGCCCACGGTCGTGAACGCGGTGATTGATGCGCTGCAATCGGGCGGCAAGAACGTCACCCACATCGACATGCCTTTGACGCCTTCGCGCGTCTGGGCGGCCATGAACAACGCATAAGGGAGAACGCGCATGTATGCTTTTGATATTGAACGGCCTTCCACGATTGCGGATGCGGTCAAAGCGCTGAAAGATGAAGACGCGCAGGCGCTGGGCGGGGGGCAGACACTAATCCCGACGCTGAAACAGCGGTTGGCGATGCCATCGGCCTTGATCAGCCTGACCGGTATCGGCGAAATGAAAGGCGTGTGTCTGGCCGATGACGGTGCGGTGTGCATCGGGGGGGCTACCACCCATGCCACGGTGGCGAAGGAAGCCGCGGCGCATTATCCGGGGCTTGCGGGCCTTGCCGCCAATATCGGTGACCCGGCGGTGCGCAACCGTGGGACTGTTGGCGGATCACTGGCCAATAACGATCCGTCGGCCTGCTATCCTGCGGCGGCATTGGGCTCTGGTGCCACGATCATCACCAATACGCGTGAGATTGCGGCGGATGACTATTTTCAAGGCATGTTCGAGACCGCCCTTGAAGAAGGTGAAGTGATCACCGAAGTGCGCTTTCCGGTGCCGGAAAAATCGCACTACCAAAAGTTCGTGCAGCCTGCGTCGCGCTTTGCGCTCGTGGGGGTCTTTGTGGCCAAATATGCAGATGGCGTGCGCGTGGCTGTCACAGGGGCCTCTGAAAACGGTGTCTTCCGCTGGAGCGAGGCAGAAGCCGCACTTTCGGCTGATTTCTCGGCCGCGGCGCTTGAGGGGCTGACGGTGTCCGCTGGTGAGATGATCGCCGATTTGCACGGATCGCCCGAATACCGCGCACATCTGGTCAAGGTCATGACAGGGCGCGCAGTTACAGCCGTCGCCTGAACCAAAAAGCCCCCGCGATTGCGGGGGCTTTTTTATTCCAGTCTGTTCGGTCTTACTTGGTAAGCGGCCCGATCAGCATGACCATCTGGCGGCCTTCCATTTTGGGGAAGTTCTCGACCTTGCCGGTCTCTTTGGTGTCTTCGGCAACACGTTCCAGCAATTGACGACCCAGTTCCTGGTGGGCCATTTCGCGGCCACGGAAACGCAGGGTGATCTTTACCTTGTCGCCGTTTTCCAGAAACTTGAAGACGTTGCGCATCTTGACTTCGTAGTCGTTGATATCCGTGTTGGGACGGAATTTCACTTCCTTGATCTCGATGATCTTCTGCTTCTTACGGGCCTCAGCTTCTTTCTTCTGAGTCTCGTACTTGAACTTGCCATAGTCCATGATCTTGCAAACCGGCGGGTTGGCGTTTGGCGAAATCTCCACCAAGTCCAGGCCAGCTTCATCGGCCATTTCCATTGCACGTGCGGGTGTAACAACGCCCACGTTTTCGCCATCCGCCCCGATCAGGCGGATTTCATCCGATCTGATCCGTTCATTGATACGTGGGCCGGTGTCGCGTTGTGGTGGTGCGTTATGAGGTCTGCGTCCTATGGTCTTTATCCTTGCGTTGTTCCAAAAAGCTAAGCGCCAAACTAAACCTGTCGCTGGTTACCTTCAACCCGGAAAAGATGCGGTTTTCCGCCGATTTTTCCCCTGTGATTGCGCTTTCCCTTTCACAAGGCATCTGACATATCCACAGTAAGGTCCGATGGGGGCCCAAATATATAGATTTGGAAGGAGATGACCCATGCGTGCAATCATTATTATCGTGGTTTTGGCCGTCGTTGGTTTTTTTGGATACCAATATGCAGCCGAAGGTCGCAACCCAAGTGAAGCTATTGGTGTCTTGACAGGTGCCACTCAGGAAGCGGAACGCGCTGCGGCTGAAGCCGCCGCTGCCGCAGAAGCCGAAGCCGCTGCCGCACTCGAAGCCGCCGAGGCCGCAGCTGCCGAAGCAGAAGCACTGGCAGCCGAGCAGGCCGCTGCTGCGGAAGCTGAAGCCGCTGCCGCTCTCGAGGCTGCCGAGGCCGCAGCCGCCGAAGCAGAAGCGCTCGCCGCTGAGCAGGCCGCTGCTGCGGAATCCGCACTAGAGAGCGCCGCGCAAGAGGCTGAAGCCGCAGCACAAGCCGCTCTTGATGCGGCCGCTGCTGCTGGCGATGATGCTGCGGAAGCGGTGCAAGACGCGGTTGATAGCGCAACCGACGCAGCAACAGATGCGGTAGATGCGCTCAATGGCACAACCGAGGAAGCCGTTGAAGCGACCGAAGCCACACCGGAGGCCATGCTGCCCGAGGATGGTGAAGTGCTAACTGTTGAAGGCTTCGACTTTGATAGCGTTCTGGAGATCGTGCAGAATTCCGAGCTGTCACAGATGCAGAAGACAGTGTTGACGACGTCGCTTGAAGGTGCGCGTAACCAGCCCGAATTGCTGCAGCCTGTGCTTGAAAGCATCCGCGAAGCGCTTGGCATGTAAAGCGTCAAAGCCTGAAACAGAAAAGGCCGCGTGACCTCTCACGCGGCCTTTTTCTTTTGCTGGCATAGATCTAGTCGAGGAAAGCTTTTTCCACGACATAATGCTGGGGGTTCGAATTCGCCCCCTCAACCAGTCCGTAATCCTCGAACATCTCCTTGAGTTCAAGATTGAACGCAAGGTTGCCGCAGATCATTGCGCGGTCGGTTTCGGGCGACAACGGTGGCACGCCCAGATCCGCGAATGCTTCGCCTGAGCGCATCAGGTCGGTGATCCGGCCCATCTTGGGGCTCTCTTCGCGGGTGGTTGTGGGATAGTACTTGATCTTCTTCCAGAACCCTTCGCCGATCACTTCATTAAGCAGTTCATCGGATTTGAGGCTTTCAATCAAATCACGCCCGTAGGTCAGTTCACCAACCTCGCGGCAGGTGTGGGTGATGATCACCTCATCATAGTCTTCATAAGTCTGCGGCTCACGCAGCAGCGACGCGAATGGTGCAAAGCCTGTTCCGGTCGCAAAGAACCAGATCCGTTTGCCCGGCAGCAGCGCGTCATGCACCAGCGTGCCGACAGGTTTCGGGCGCAGGATCAGATCGTCCCCGGGCTTGATGTGTTGCAGGCGCGATGTCAGCGGTCCGTCCTGCACCTTGATTGAGTAGAACTCCAACTCTTCGTCCCAAGAGGGCGAGGCGATGGAATAGGCGCGCAGCAGCGGTTTTTGCTTGCCGGTTTTGGGGTCCGGATCGCCCATCAGGCCGATCATAACGAATTCGCCCGACCGGAACCGCAGCGACGCAGGCCGGGTCACGCGGAACGAAAACAGACGGTCGGTGTAGTGTTTCACCTCTGTCACGGTCTGCGCATCGGGCAGGGTGGGCACGGCTTTGGCGGTATCTAAAGTCACAGGTTTTTGCTCGGTCATATCATTCATGGCAGCCCTGATAGGGCCGCCCTCCGGTGTAGTCGTTGATCTGGATCAGGAAAAGGGGCTTAGCCGCGCAAGCGGGCCTGATAGTGGTGATTTTGCCAATCCGCGCGGAATTGCCATTGGTCTTGGGGCTGACGGGCGGCGAGGGCATCATCAATTTCCACCTCATCAAAGCCGGACCTGCGCGCCATGGCGTATTGGTCGGCCAGCACATGGCCCTTGGCCCGCAAACGGCCAGTGAACCCCGCCCGCCGCAACATGGCCGCCAGCGTAAAGCCGCGCCCGTCGGCGGAGGATGGGAAATCAATGCGGATCATCGCGGCCTTCGTGAGGTCGGCCAGCGCATCGGGGGGCGTATCGGACGGCAGGTCGATCCCATAGCCGCAATCATTCGCCGCCTTTTCACCAAGGCCTACAAAGCCTGCGGTAAAATCATCCGTGGTAAATCCACGGTCGGTGACTATCACGCTCATGCTGCCTGTCCTTGTCTTGTCGCTTTGCCATTGTCGAAATGGATACCACATTCGGTCTTGTCGCTGCCCCGCCAACGGCCGGCACGCGGGTCTTCGTGGTCGCTTACACGGGTGGTGCAGGGCATGCAGCCGATAGAAGGGTAGCCCTTGGCAACCAGCGGATGACGCGGAAGGTTCTTCGCCGTGATATAGGCGTTCAGGTCAGCAGCATTCCAACGGACAAGCGGGTTGATCTTGATCTTGCGGTCGTCCTTTTCAAACAGTGGCAATGTCGCACGGCTGCCACCCTGAAACTGTTTGCGGCCTGTGATCCAGCCGTCAAATCCTTCGAGCGCTTCGGCCAAAGGGCGGGTCTTGCGCAGATCACAGCAGGCGTTTTTGTCGGCCTGATGCAACAGACCGTCCACGTCTTCGGTCAGGACTGCATTCCGGTTGGGCGTGATCACCCGCACATCGCGCAGGCCCAAATGATCCGCGACCTCTTTTTGATAGGCCAGCGTTTCCGCGAACAGCATCTCGGTGTCGAGGAAAATGACCGGCGCGTCCTTGTCGATCTCGGACAGCATATGCAAAAGCACGACACTTTCGGCCCCGAAGGAAGACACAAGTGCGACTTTGCCAAGTTCCACATCATCCAGCGCGTGGCGCAGCACAGTTTGCGCATCACTTTTGCGGTGCAGAATATTGCGGCGTTCAACGAGTTCTTTAAGCGGCATTTGCTTTGTCCTCTCGTGGGTAGAGAATGGCTTTGAAGGGCTCCATGCCCAGACGGCGGTAAGCCTGTAGGAAAGTTTCATCGGCGTCTTGGCGCAGCGACAGATAGCCCGTCACTAGGCGTTCGATGGCAGGTACAATTTCATCTGCGGAAAAACCGGGGCCAGCACGTTCGCCAATCGTGGTGGTCTCGGTCCCGTCGCCGCCCAGCGTGATCTGGTAGTTTTCCACGCCCGCACGGTCGAGGCCAAGGATACCGATATGGCCCACATGGTGGTGCCCGCAGGCGTTGATGCAGCCCGAAATCTTGATCTTGAGCTGGCCGATCTCATGCTCGATCTTGAGCTCATCAAAACGGGTCGCGATTTCCTGCGCAATGGGGATCGACCGTGCCGTCGCCAGCGCGCAATAGTCCATGCCGGGGCAGGCGATGATATCGGACGCAAGGCCGATATTGGCCGTCGCCAGATCCGCCTCGCGGAGTGCCGCATAGACCGCAGGCAGGTCGGATTTGTGCACGTGGGGCAGGATGACGTTCTGCTCGTGGCTGATGCGCAGTTCACCATGACCATATTGCTCGGCCAGATCGGCCATGACGCGCATCTGGTCAGATGTCGCATCGCCCGGTGTGGCGCCGTGTTTCTTGATGCTGATCGACACGATGGCATAGCCCTCGGCCTTGTGCGCCGACAGGTTCGTGTCGCTCCATGACCGGAAGGCGGGGTTTGCAAGGCGCGCGGCCTCGTACCCGTCGGTGGGTTTCGTCACAAAAGCGGGTGGTGCAAAGGCAGCTTCGATCTCGGCCAGCAATGCTTGGTCGTGGCCAGTGAAACCGTCGCGGATATCCGCAAAGCGCGCTTCGACCAGCTCTTGCATCTTCTCCAGCCCGTTTTCATGGACGGTGATCTTGATGCGCGCTTTGTATTTGTTGTCGCGACGGCCCAGCAGGTTGTAGACGCTGACGATCGCCTCGCAATACGGCAGCAGATCGGCCTTGGGCAGGAACGCCCGCAGCACCTTGCCCACCATCGGCGTGCGGCCAAGGCCACCACCGACGATCACTTCGAAACCCGGCTCGCCTGCGTCATTGCGCACCATGCGCAGGCCAATATCGTGGGCTTTGGTGACGGCACGGTCATGCGCTGCACCCGTCACGGCGATCTTGAACTTGCGCGGCAGGAACTGGAATTCGGGGTGATCTGTAGACCACTGGCGCAGCAGTTCGGCAATGGCGCGGGGATCTTCGATTTCATCTGCGGCAGCACCGGCGAAATGGTCGGCGGTCACGTTGCGGATCGTATTGCCAGAGGTCTGGATGGCATGCATGCCGACATCGGCCAATGCGTCCAGCATATCCGGCACGTCGCGCAGTTTTGGCCAGTTGTACTGGATGTTCTGACGGGTGGTGAAGTGGCCATAGCCTTTGTCCCAGCGGTCCGCGATGTAGGCAAGCTGGCGCATCTGGGCAGGGTTCAGCGTGCCATAGGGCACCGCAACCCGCAGCATATAGGCGTGCAATTGCAGATAAAGACCGTTCATCAGGCGCAGTGGCTTGAATTCGTCCTCGGTCAGCGATCCGTCAATGCGGCGCGCGACCTGGCCGCGGAATTGGGCGACGCGGGTGCGCACGAAGGCCTCATCGAAATCGGTGTAAGTGTACATTGTTCTTTGTCCTGTCGCAGTCCTGGGCGTGATCCGGGACCTCTGTTTCAAGGGTAAGGGTGAGGTCCCGGATCAGGTCCGGGACTGCGTTTCAGCCTGTTTGCCGTGGTTGTAGTTCGACGGGCCGCGCGTGCGGAATGCTTCGCGGAAATGCGTGGGCTCGGGGCCTTTGGCACCCGCCGTGGCCTCTGCCAGATAGGCACCGGCAATCTCATGCTTGCGCGCCTGCGCTTCCAGCAGGCGGATATCGGCGTGGGCCTCGTCGGTGATATACTCGGCCTCGCGGATATCGCGGGTCCATGTGTCGGCCTCTGTCAGCCAAACGGCGTCGCCTTCCAAAAGGGCATTCGCGGTCACAACCTTGGGTGTAAAAGAGCGGGGCATTATGCAAATTCCTTGAGTTGGCGGGCGCTCGATTGCGCGTCGCGCGGGGCAAGCCCGTAGAATGTGATGGCGGGGCCTTTGAGGCCTGCTTGGGTCAATGTCGGTTCAAGTTCTGCCAGTGTGGTCGCTATGATCTGTTGATTGGCGCGGCTGACGTTTTCGATGATCGTCACAGGCGTCGCCGGATCAGCGCCATGCATCAGCAACCGGCCTTGGATAAAGCGCGCCGATTTCTTGCCCATATAGATCGCGGCAACCTCACCTGGGGCGGCGAGTGCCTTCCAGTCATGATCGGCATAGCCTTTGGTGTCATGCCCTGTGATCAGGCGCACAGCGGAATTGCGGCCCCGTTTCGTCAGGCTTTGACCGATGTTCGCCACAGCAGCAGAGGCGGCGGTAATGCCGGGTATGATGGTATAGGGAATGTTGTGTGCTTCAATCGCTGCGATCTCTTCGTCCAAGCGGCCAAAGACCGTGGGGTCGCCCGCCTTCAGGCGCACAACATGATGCCCGTCCAGCGCATGCTGCACGATCAGCGCGTCAATGTTGGATTGCGCCATCGCGCGGCCAAAGCCCTCTTTGCCTGCGTCGATGATAATCGCTTCGCGGCGGGCCAGTTCCAGTATCTCGGCCGTCACCAACCGATCATGAATAACAACATCGGCCTTATCCAGCGCATTGCGGGCTTTGAGTGTCAGCAGCTCGGGATCACCCGGGCCTGCGCCGACAAGATCGACGGAACCGGATTTCCGTTCCTGCATGATGTGGCTGTCCAGAAGGCTTTCCAGCGCAGGGACAACCGCCTGTTCACCTGCATCTGCCAGTGCTTTGGGGCCTGTGCCAAAGTAAAAGGCCGACCAGAAGTCACGGCGCTTGCGCCCCATCGGCAAAACGTCAACCGCATGGCGGAAGGTCTTGCCGATCCGCGCAAGCACACCCAGCGATGTGGGTAGCCGTGCTTCCAGATCGGCTTTGATCGCGCGCGCAAGAACAGGGGCGGCACCCTCTGTCCCGATTGCGATTGTCACCGGATCACGGTCAACAATGGCTGGGGTGATAAACTGGCTGTCGGCAAGGTTATCGACGACATTAACCAACGCACCCTCGGCATGGGCAATTGCGGCCACGCGGGCGTCCTCGGCGTCATCCTCATTGGCGCCGTAGAAGAGGGCGGCGCAAAGCGCGTCACCCGGTTCCATTGCGCGTTCAATGATCCGCAACTTGCCCTGATCGGCCCATTTGCGGATATCAGGTGCGATCTCGGCGGCGATCACGGTCAGATGCGCTTCGGTCTTCATCAGCAGGCGCAGCTTGGCCATGGCGGCATCGCCACCGCCCGACAGAACGATACGGCGGCCTTCGACGGCAAGGAAGATCGGAAAGTGCTTCATGGCAAACCTCAAATTTCTTATCTTCAATATAGAACATCGTTCTGCTATTTGCCTCCCCATGCGGCGAGTTAAGGACATATGTTCTTCCTTGCCGCGAATTTGGACTGTATGTCCTGTGTTTGGGAGAATTCGAGAATGTCAGTACGCATTGACGCCACAGACAAGAAGATTTTAGCGGCGCTTCAGGCGGATGCGGCGCAATCTCTGGACGATATTGCCAAGGCTGTGGGGTCTTCCAAGACACCTGTGTGGAATCGCATTCGCAAATTGCGAGAGGCGGGTGTGATCGGCCAGCACACGGTTTTGCTCGATGCCGAGGCGCTGGGGTTCGAGGCCTGTTTCTTTGTCCTGATCCGCACATCAGAGCATGACGCAGAATGGCAGGGTCGGTTTCTCAGGGCACTCAAGTCACGGCCTGAAGTGCAAGAGGCGCACCGCCTGGCGGGTGATATTGACTATATTTTGAAGGTGCGCGTACGCAATGCGCGGGCCTATGATACGTTTTATCAAGCCCTGATTTCCGAGGTGAAAGTGCATAATGTGACAGCACTTTTGTCGATGGAAGAGATTAAATCGACTGTCGCTTTGCCACTGTAATGAACATCGTTCAAGAAATTTGTTGACGCCCCCATTCTGCCTCGCTAAATAAATGAACAATGTTCATATTTGGAGAGACATCATGCAGACGATCAAGATCACGGTCACCCTGGCAACGCTTGCTTTGGCAGCGGCCTGTGCCGCACCCAGCACCCAACATACCGCCCAATCAGCCAACCACAGCGCGCAAGCCGCAAGCCATGGTGCGGCGGCGGTAGCATCAGGTGCCGCGACTGTTTCGGCGGTGCCGATCATCGCATCCGGGGCCGCGCTTTCAGTGTCGGGCGCGGCGATCGAGAGTGTCGGGACCGCCTCTATAGCGGTGGGTGGCGAAGTGTTGGATGCTGGATTGGGCACCTGCAAGACCGTGCAAACAGTCCCGTGCGTTGCGCCCGATGCGTTACCACGGTTGGATTAAGGGGTCGCCATCATGAAACGTTTTTTTGCCCTTTTGGTGGCGGCGATAACAGCCTTCACCACCCCCGCTTTCGCAGGCAGCAGTGCTGCCGGTCATCCCGTTCTACCTGCCGATGAGGTCGCTGCCTTTGCCAATCGTGTGCAACGTGATCTCGCGTCACGCGGTGCAAATGTCGCCATTGTCTCGCGGGTGGGGCGCGATCCGTCTGTCCTGCCTGATGGCATCGACTATACCCATGTCGCTTTTTGGGTTTATGCGCAGATCACCCGCGCAGACGGCTCAACAGGGCAGGGGTACCGCGTCTATAACCTCTACCAGCGCGAGGGTGATCTGACCCAGAGCGACCTTGTCCAGGATACGCCTGCGGATTTCTTTGCCGGTGCACATAGTCTTGACGCGGGTGTCATCATCCCAGATCCGCGCCTGCAGCGTAAACTGCTCGCGGTGATTGCCAGCCCGACCTATGCCGCCCTGCACAACGTGAATTATTCTGTGCTGGCCAATCCGCGCACGGCACAGTTTCAGAACTGTACCGAGCACACGTTGGATGTGGTGATGGCGGCACTTTACGACACGGATGATCGCGCCAAGATCAAAGCCAATATCGCCGCCTATTTCACACCACAGCCCGTACCGATCAATGGCCTGCAACGGCTTCTGGCCCCTGCTGCATCACAGGCGCTGACCACGGTCGATCATGGCGCGCAGGTTGGTACAGCAACCTTCGGTTCCATCGCGCGGTTCATGGGCGACAATGACCTTGCGGCAGAGATCTACAGGATCACACCGACCGCGCTGACGCGGTTCTGAACCTAACGGCTGGTGGACACCATCAGCCGTTCCAGCCCGTGAAAGTGGTAGACATCACCGTAGACCGGAGCTTCGGTCAGGTGCAGGTCGGGGCAGCGTTCAAACAGCACCTCAAGGGCGATTTGCAGTTCAAGACGGGCCAGTGGCGCGCCTACGCAGAAGTGGATGCCCCCCCCGAAACTGGTATTCTGTGCGCCTTTGCGGGCGGGATCAAAGGAATCGGCATTCGTATAGACCTGCGAATCGCGGTTCGCAGAGCCCAGCAGGCAGGCAATCTGGTCGCCGCGCTTGAAGGATTGGCCGCCCAAGGTCAGATCCTCATAAACCCAGCGCGTGAACAGATGTAGTGGGGGGTCATAGCGGATGACTTCTTCGATCAGGGTCTCGTCGATCTCGCACAGGCCCTGTTCCAGCAGTGTCTTGGTGCCATTGCCCAGCGTATGCACCGTCGCCTCATGGCCCGCGTTCAAAAGCAGGATGCAGGTGCTGATCAATTCATCCTCGCTCAGGCGTGCGCCGTCTTCTTCGGCGGCAATCAGGGTCGAGATCAGATCATCGGCAGGTGTCTTTCGGCGAACCTGAATGTAGCTGCGCATGAAGGCGACAAAGTCATTGGTGGCGGCAACCGCGGCGGCCTCGATTTGGGGGGTGCGGCGGGCCTGATACATTGCCACCATGGCATTGGACCAGCGCAGCAGATCATCTGCGTGTTCTTCGGGCACACCAAGAAGGCGCGCGATGATGACCACCGGTACGGGTTGGGCGTAATAGGTCAGCAAATCAAAGGGTTGATTTGGAAAGGCGTCAATCAACTCATGGCAGAGTTGGCGTATGTCAGGGCCGAGTGCGGCGACTGTCCTGCTGGTAAATGCACGCAGGACAAGGGATCGCAGACGGGTGTGGCGTGGCGGTTCAATGGCCAGCATGGAATGGGCCTCAACGTCGAAAAACGGCCTGAGATGTGAAGGAACCTCTGGTGCCAGTTCCGGTGGACATTCGCGCCCCATCCGTTTGTCCCGCAGCACGGCATGCACCATTTTATGCGACACAGCACAGGCCATTTCAAAATCGTCCCACCAGATAAAATCGCCTGTTGCGCGGGCCTGCGCATAGAACGGATATGGGTCTTGGACAAAAGCCGGATCGGTGGGGGATTTTTGGAATTTTTGCATGTCAGAACATTTGTCCGACCGTTCAGTGGATTGCAAGCGACTGCGCGACCCATACACAAATTGCTGCAGCTGCGCCGCGACGTTCTGACGCGCTCGTTGCCCGGTTTTCCTATGTTAAGCTGCATGCAGTTGGATACAAATAGTCGTCGGGAACAGATGACATTGTGAATTCCGTAGCCAACAAGGGAGGGACGTTCATGGCCGACGCGCCTATGGACGATGTTGCGTTTGATCGCTCAGAGTATCGCAAAGCCGACCGGTATTTCCGGTTAGTTGAAGAGAAACTACCGGAAGAGGCCGTCTCGGCTCTTGCGCGCGAAGTTGTAAGGCGTCTTGCTTTTCGAATGCCACATGCGTTGAAAAAAGAAGATCTGCCGACGAAATCAGATATTGAGCAACTGTGTGGCGCACTGCTGTCGAGAACTGATGATGCGGCAGACAACTTTATTCTGTCGGCGCGACGCGACGGGGTGCGGCTTGAGGCGATCTATTTGGGCTATGTGGCCGGTGCTGCACGCCGCTTGGGCGAGATGTGGGACAATGACGACATTTCGTTCATTGATGTGACACTGGCCTGCGGCAAGCTTTACCGGATCATCCGTGGCCTGCGCCACGCGATTGCGCCCGGTATTCTGGGTGACAGGGACGACTGGCCTGCGATGTTCGCGCTGGTGCCCGGTGAAACCCATACGATTGGTATCGAGATTGCCACGGACGTATTCCGCCGCGAGGGCTGGGATGTGGATATGATGATGGCGCTGGATCACGATACGCTGATCGAGCAATCCGAAAGACGCAGCTACAAAGTGATCGTGCTGGTAGCCAATTCGGACGGTATGCTCGAGGCGTTAGCGCGTCTGGTGCTGGCTTTACGTATCTCGCAACCGCTGGCGCATGTGATTGTGGCAGGCAACATACTTGATCATCACGCCGACATCATTGACGTGGTGGGCGCAGATGCGGTGTTGAAGGATGTAAACACCGCCGTTGTCAAACTGCGCGATCTGATCGCCGAGGACGCGGGCTAAGCGTCTTCAAGCGCCGAAATAATAGGCGAGAACGCTTCGGCGGTCAGGCTGGCACCGCCCACAAGAGCGCCGTTAACATGTGGTACGGCAAAGATTTCCGCAGCATTGCTGCCTTTCACAGATCCGCCATAAAGCAGTGACATCTCTGCCCCATCGGCAAACCGGTCTTGCAAGCGCTGGCGCACATGGGCGTGTACCTGCGCGATCTGCTCTGTAGTGGGGACTTTTCCCGTACCGATCGCCCAGACGGGTTCGTAGGCGATGACCGTGTTCAACGCATCCGCTGTTGTGGGGACAGAATGTGCAAGCTGCCGGTCAATTACATCCAGCGTTGTGCCCTCTTCGCGCTCAGCAAGCGTTTCGCCAATGCAGATCACCGCAATCAGCCCCGCATCATACGCCGCTTGGGATTTTGCCGCGACCAGCGCGTCGGTTTCACCGTGGTCAGTACGGCGTTCAGAGTGCCCCAGCAGGACATAGCTGGCCCCCGCATCTGCGAGCATTTCAGCGCTGATGTCGCCGGTGTGTGCGCCCGACTGCGCGGTATGGCAATCCTGACCGCCGATATCGAACGGTGTATCTTCGCAGGCGCTGATCAGGGTAAAGGGGGGGCAGATCAGGATCGCAATATCTGCATCGCCATGTTTGTCTTCGAGTTTTTCCAACTCAACCAATGCGCTTTGCGTCCCGTTCATTTTCCAATTGCCTGCGGCGATCTTACGGGGCATGGCGGCGTCCTTTTTCCAGTGAAGCAAGAGTGCGTCTTGATAACTTGCAGGCCTCTTGGCTTACGTCAAGGGCAGCCATGGCAAAGCACGTCAGCACGTGCCGTGTGATGAAGTGACACTGTCCTCTAACGGTATTGGAGATGGTTCGTTTCCGGCTTTTGTCAGACCACAGATATGCAATCCTTCCGCGCGGGCTCAGCTGGCGGAAAGCTTCTCGTCGAACTTGATCGACTCGCCGCAACCGCAGGCGTCAACAACGTTGGGATTGCGAAATTTGAAGCCTGCCTCGAGGAGCGACACCTCGTAATCAATCTCCGTGCCGAAAAGGAACATCTGTGCCATTGGCGCGATCATGACACGCGCGCCGTCCTGCTCGACCACCTCATCCAGCGGATCAACCTCGGTCACGTAGTCCATGGTGTATTCCATGCCGGCGCAGCCACCCTTCTTGACGCCAATGCGCAAGCCTTGATGGCCGTCTTTTGTCATCAGCTTGGCGATTTGCGCCGCTGCCTTGTCGGTGATGGTAACCGCTTGTTTGCCTGGAATGCCGAACATGGTGCTCTCCTTTCCATTCAATGTAGGTGAGATAGGCTGCGCACTCAAGATGCGGGTGCGCAGACGCCAGAGAATGTGATCAGGCGAACGTCAATCTACATGAAGCCGAGTTCGAGGCGCGCTTCGTCGGACATCATGTCCATGCCCCACTGCGGCTCGAACGTCATTTCGACATCAACCTGTTTCACACCCGGCAGCGGTTCAACGGCGTCGGCGACCCATCCGGGCATTTCACCGGCCACAGGACAGCCCGGGGCAGTCAGGGTCATGATGATGCTGACGGCGTTATCTTCCTTGATATCAATCGTGTAGATCAGACCAAGGTCGTAAATATTCACCGGAATTTCAGGGTCATACACAGATTGGCACGCCTTGACGACATCTTCGTAAAGGGGGTGATCGGTCGATGATGGCGCAATCATTGGCGCACCTTCAAGCTGAGCATTACTATCTGTCATGGTCTTGGTTCCCGCAATTCCTGAGCAAACATATAGGGATTGGGCGCGGGGGCGTAAAGGGGGTGTGAAGCAATGCGCCAGATCGATCACATGGTCGGGCGGGGCGATCTTGGCTCGCGCCGCTTCGGTTGATGCAGGCTCAATGACGCCGTGTCGCAAAGGGCCACAAAGCGACCCAGTTCACTGTGTTCCAGTCAACCGTCTCTGGGGGCAGTTTTTTCATCAATTCGCGCCGGCATTGCTGCGCATCGTTTTGGCATGCGCTGGCAGAGCGCATCACCGCAACCAGTCTTTCGAAGTCTAGGTTGACCGGGGCATGGCCCTCGGTGCCGTGCTGCGGGTGCATGGTTCTTGTTTGTCCTTTTTGCACAGGCTCTTGGTCGGCCGGAACGCGTGCAAACATGTGTGGGAACATTTTCATCAGACAGACTTTCACTTGTACACTTACTGCCCAGCTTCATGTCCTTGCCCGGGATCGGCATAGTCTTTGCTGGGGTCGATAGACGCGATGACACCATTGACGGGTGTGCCGCAGGGTGCAGCCAGATCAGTAGATTTCAGGAAAAACTGAAAAGAGATCTACTTATCATAAGGCGCTGCGTTCTCTGCGAGAGGCCAATCTTGATAATCATTAATCAATATATATAAATTCTTCGTGTCGAAGTACACCTGACTTAAAGGCCAGTAAGTGATTGTAATAATGTCATTTTGGCCACATTTTCTGGTACTTCCTGCCGCAATTTAACCACATTGCCCCCGGCGCGAAGCCGCGTTTGGGTTTGCATCACGGCCCCGTCCATCGTTTTTCCCTTGGGCAGCAGGCATCTGGTAGACGAGGCTTGATCATGCGGGGGTACTTTCCCAAAGCGGCCTTTCAAAAACCGAAGCCTCTTGGCAAATTCGGCAATATCAGGGAGGAGGGAGGCATGACCCAACGCTTCTCATTCGCTCTGAACGCCACCGACGGCAAAGCCCGCACCGGCGTAATCTCGACCCCGCGCGGGGATATTCGCACGCCTGCATTTATGCCCGTCGGCACCGCCGCCACCGTTAAGGCCATGATGCCCGAAAGTGTCGCTGCAACCGGTGCCGATATTTTGCTGGGCAACACCTATCACCTGATGCTACGCCCGACAGCTGAACGCATCGACCGGCTGGGCGGACTGCACAAGTTCATGAATTGGAACAAACCGATCCTGACCGACAGCGGCGGCTTTCAGGTGATGAGCCTCGCGGACCTGCGCAAGCTGACCGAGAAGGGCGTGACCTTCAAAAGCCATATTGACGGCTCCAAGCATGAGTTGACGCCCGAGCGGTCGATGGAAATTCAAAAGCTGCTGGGGTCCGACATCGTGATGTGTTTCGACGAATGTCCGGCACTTCCTGCTGATCGCAAGCGGATCGCGGAAAGTATGGAATTGTCGATGCGTTGGGCGCAGCGGTCGCGGGATGCCTTTGGCGACAGGCCGGGCTACGCGCTCTTTGGGATTCAGCAAGGCGGTTTGGAACAAGACCTGCGCGCACAAAGCGCCGAAGCGCTGAAAGCGGTGGAGTTTGATGGGTACGCCGTGGGCGGTCTGGCCGTGGGCGAGGGGCAGGAGGCCATGTTCAGCGTGCTGGATTTCGCGCCCGATCAACTGCCCGTCGACAAGCCGCGTTATCTGATGGGCGTGGGCAAGCCTGATGATATCGTCGGTGCTGTCAAACGCGGCATTGATATGATGGATTGTGTGCTACCCAGCCGGTCGGGGCGGACTGGCCAGCTGTTCACCCGCCGCGGTGTGATCAACATCAAGAACGCGCGCCACGCCGATGATCCACGGCCTTTGGATGAACATTGCACATGTCCGGCCTGTACAAATTACTCACGCGCGTACCTGCATCATGTCTTCCGCGCGCAGGAAATGATTTCCGGTATGCTGCTGACGTGGCATAACCTGCATTACTTTCAGGAAATCATGCAAGGGATGCGCGACGCTATCGCCGCTGGCCGCTTTGCAGATTGGGAAGCAGAGTTCCACGCCACCCGTGCTTTGGGGGATATCGCGCCGCTCTGAACGCACGTCGTTTCGCGTTTTGACAAGTTTTTCGCGTTTGTGAGGTTGCGGTCACTTCACGAGAAAGGCAATCTGGCGTCAACACGTCATATGTCTGGTTGAAACCCGCCAAAAGCCACCCCACATATTGATGCCGAGAGGAGACGCTCCATGTTGCCGCAAAAGCGGGACCGGCGCGTCTTGCCGTAAAAAGGAAAAGAGCATGCAAGAACCATTGAGTTCATCCTATCCCGTCCTGCCGCTGCGCGACATTGTGGTGTTCCCGCATATGATCGTGCCGCTGTTTGTAGGCCGCGATAAATCCGTCCGCGCCCTTGAAGAGGTGATGCAGGACGACAAGCAGATTTTGCTGTCCAGTCAGGTCGATCCCGGTGAGGACGATCCCAAAGAGGATGGCATCTACAAGGCAGGTGTCTTGGCCAATGTGCTGCAACTGTTGAAGTTGCCGGACGGCACCGTAAAGGTGCTGGTCGAGGGCCGTGCGCGCGTCAAAATCACAGATTTTGTCGCCAACGATAGCTTCTTTGAGGCATCTTGCGAATATCTGGCCGAAACCGATGGCGACCCAGCCGAGATCGAGGCGCTCGTGCGCAATGTCGCGGCCGAGTTCGAGCGCTACGCCAAGGTCAAGAAAAACATCCCCGAAGAAGCGATGGCCGCTGTCAGCGATGCGACCGAACCTGCGAAACTGGCCGATCTGGTTGCGGGTCACTTGGGAATTGAAGTGGAGCAAAAGCAGGGGCTTCTGGAAACGCTTTCCGTATCCGAGCGGCTGGAGAAGGTCTTTGGCATGATGCAGGGCGAAATGTCCGTCCTGCAGGTCGAGAAAAAGATCAAGACCCGCGTCAAATCCCAGATGGAGCGCACCCAGCGCGAGTACTATCTGAACGAGCAAATGAAGGCCATTCAGAAAGAACTTGGCGATGGCGAAGAGGGCCAGAACGAAGTGGATGAGCTTGAGGCGAAGATCGCTGAGACCAAGCTGTCCAAAGAGGCCCGCGAAAAGGTGGATGCCGAGCTGAAAAAGCTCAAGAACATGTCGCCGATGTCTGCTGAAGCCACCGTTGTGCGCAATTATCTAGACTGGATTTTGGGCGTGCCGTGGGGCGTAAAATCGCGCACCAAGAAAGACTTGCACAAAGCGCAGGCTGTCTTGGACAACGACCACTACGGACTTGAAAAGGTCAAAGAGCGTATTGTCGAGTACCTTGCCGTACAACAGCGTTCGGCCAAGCTGAAAGGCCCGATCATGTGTCTGGTAGGCCCTCCGGGTGTGGGTAAAACATCGCTGGGTAAATCCGTTGCCAAGGCCACGGGACGCGAATTTATTCGCATCTCATTGGGTGGTGTGCGCGACGAATCCGAGATCCGCGGCCACCGCCGGACCTATATCGGCTCGATGCCCGGCAAGATCATACAGGCGCTGAAAAAAGCGAAAACCACGAACCCGCTGATCCTGCTCGATGAAATCGACAAGATGGGTCAGGACTTCCGCGGCGATCCCGCATCGGCGATGCTTGAGGTGCTTGATCCGGAACAGAACAGCACATTCGTGGATCACTATCTGGAGGTTGAATATGACCTGTCGAACGTGATGTTCCTGACCACCGCGAACTCCTACAACATGCCGGGCCCACTCTTGGACCGGATGGAGATCATTTCGCTCTCGGGTTACACCGAGGACGAAAAGGTTGAGATCGCAAAGCAGCACTTGCTGCCGAAGGTCATGAAAAACCATGGCTTGAAGGCCAAGGAATTCTCGGTATCTGACGATGCGTTGCTTGCGATGGTGCGGGTTTACACCCGTGAGGCTGGCGTGCGGAACATGGAACGCGAGCTGGCGAAAGTTGCCCGTAAGGCGGTCACAATGATCGTGAAGAAAGAGGCCGAGGTGATCGAAGTCACCGCTGCCAATCTGAACGATTTCCTTGGCGTGGAAAAGCACCGCTTTGGCCTTGCCGAAGAAAGCGATCAGGTGGGCGTTGTGACCGGTCTTGCATGGACCTCTGTGGGTGGTGAGCTTCTCAATATCGAAGCGCTGCGCCTGCCTGGCAAGGGCCGGATGAAGACCACCGGCAAGCTGGGCGATGTGATGAAGGAATCGATTGATGCGGCGTCATCTTATGTGCGTTCAATCGCGCCCGAGATCGGCGTGAAGCCGCCAAAATTCGATACCATCGACATTCACGTCCACGTACCGGATGGGGCCACCCCAAAAGACGGGCCAAGCGCCGGTTTGGCGATGGTCACATCAATCGTGTCGGTGCTGACGGGTATTCCGGTACGCAAGGATATCGCCATGACCGGCGAGGTGTCTTTGCGGGGTAATGCGATGCCGATTGGTGGTTTGAAGGAAAAACTGCTGGCAGCGCTACGCGGTGGTATCACAACGGTGCTGATCCCGCAGGACAACGCCAAGGACCTGCCCGAAATCCCCGACAACGTGAAAGAGGGGCTGACGATCATCCCCGTCAAACACGTCTCCGAGGTGCTGGAACACGCATTGGTGCGCAAGCCCGAGGCGATCGAGTGGGACGAGGCCGCAGAAGAAGCAGCCGCAGCCGCTCTCAAGGCACAAGGTAGCGGTGAAGCGGCGCGCGCGCACTAACTGCCGATTGAATTGATGAAAGAAGAGGGCGCCCTTGCTAGCGGGGGCGCCTTTTATATGTGCTATCCGCTTGACGTTGCTGGCCGCAACGGACGTAATGCCCGCAACACTTGAAAGGGACGCATGCACATGCCACGTCAGCCGAAAGAAACGCCGGAAACTGCGAAGACCGAGGACGGAACACTGAAAAAGCCGGAACTCCTCGATGCGGTCGTAGCGCGCACGAACCTCAAAAAGCGGGATGTGAAACCCGCAGTCGAGGCCGCCCTCGCTGTTTTGGGCGAAGCGTTGCGCGAGGGCGCGGTTGTGAATTTGCCGCCTTTGGGCAAGCTGCGGGTGGTCAAAACAAAACCGCTTGATGGCGGTGCTGCGGTTGTTACGTTGAAATTGCGGACGCCCAAGGATGCCACGGTAGCTGCCGAGGCCGCTTCTGACGACGCCTGATGCAGGCAAACGATGCGGTATCCTGAACTCTATATTCTGCGCCACGGCGAAACGATGTGGAACGCCGAAAACCGGATGCAGGGAGAGCTGAACTCGCCGCTGACGGCCAAGGGGCTGCGCCATGCGGCAAAGCAGGGTGAGATTCTTGCGGCGCGCGATCTGACGGGTTTTGTGTTCCTTACCAGTCCGCAGGGCCGCGCCTTCCAGACAGCGGGAATCGCTTTGGCAGGGGTGGCCGATCATATCCGCACCGATGATCGTTTGCGCGAAATCGGGGTGGGCGATTGGTCGGGCCGCCTGCGTCATGAGCTGCCCATGCCGAAGGGCAAAGACCCCTTCATGGCGCAATACGAAATCGCACCGAACGGCGAAGGCTTTGCGCGCCTCAAGCAGCGATGCCGTGATTTTCTGGCGGATTTGCGCGAACCGGCGGTCCTTGTGACGCATGGTATCACCAGCAGCATGATCCGTGGTCTGGTTGTGGGCGAAAGGGCCCATGCGCAACGTAATAGTCATGGCGGGCAGGGCTGTGTTTACCACCTGAAAGATGGCGAACAATTCCTCTTGGAATAGGCTTGCACTACCCTGAACACTCGTCTAAATGATGCCGCATCGGGTGATTAGCTCAGTTGGTAGAGCGCTTCCTTTACACGGAAGATGTCGGGAGTTCGAGCCTCTCATCACCCACCATTATCTCCATTAAAATACAAACCGCCGAGTGCGTTCTGCGCATATGCGCACATAACCCCTTCGCTGGATGATCTATCTTAATTTTTCGCACAGATTATCTTGGTGCTCACGTAGGAATGGAGCGAAGATATGAGCTGGAACCCAACACTGAATGCCCACAATCCGACCGGTGATGCGATTGACGCGATCGACACTGTGATCGTGTCGCGCGCCCGTGACCTCGGCGGTTTCGAAGTGCGCCGTGCTTTGCCCGCGCCGCGTCGGCAGATGGTCGGCCCCTTTATTTTCTTTGATCAGATGGGTCCGGCCGAGTTTCTGACGGGCGAGGGCATTGACGTGCGGCCGCATCCGCATATCGGTCTGGCCACCGTCACCTATTTGCATAGCGGGACGATTCATCACCGCGATAGTCTGGGGACGGATCAGTGGATCGAAGCAGGCGATGTGAACCTGATGGTGGCAGGTCACGGGATCACCCATTCCGAACGCATGGACGGGGCCGCGCGCCAACAGCCGCAGAGCCTGTTTGGCATCCAGTCATGGATCGCACTGCCCAAAGGAGCCGAGGATCGCGAAGCCGGTTTTATCCATGCGCCCAAAGCGGAATTGCCGTTCCTCGAAGGCGAGGGCAAGCAGGTACGCCTGATTATGGGCGCGGCCTATGGCGAACGTGCGCCGGTCGCGACACCTTCCGAGATGTTCTATCTCGATGCGATGCTGGAGCCTTTTGCGACCATGCCACTGCCGGACAACCACGAAGACCGCGGGGCCTATGTGCTTGAAGGTGAGGTGGAAATCGCGGGGCAGGTCTTTGATCAGGGCAAGATGGTCACTTTCCGTCCCGGTGACCGGATCAGCATGAAAGCGGGGCCTTGGGGCGCCCGTGTGATGTTGCTGGGCGGGGCGACTTTGGAAGGCGACCGCTATATCTGGTGGAATTTTGTGGCGTCGAGCAAGGAGCGGATTGAAGAGGCCAAAGAGGCGTGGCGTGCCGGAGATTGGCAGAATGGCCGCTTTCAATTGCCCCCCGATGATGACGCGGAATTTATTCCGCTGCCTGAGCGTTAAGGGCGCTTGACGGGGCGGGTTTGGGCACTTAGAAGCAGCGCACGTTCAGCGTATGCTGGACAAGCAGATGCGCGGTTGTAGCTCAGTTGGTTAGAGTACCGGCCTGTCACGCCGGGGGTCGCGGGTTCGAGCCCCGTCAACCGCGCCACTGCCTTTCCCCCGACCGATCAGCAGCTTACGCTACGCCCTTGGCGCACCGTAGCGTTTGATTGCGTTTAACTTTTTTTCTTGGCAAAAGTCCGGTCCGCAAGCGGTCCAATATCCGTAGATAACCTGTACATAAAGACGCGGATATCCGCGCCGTTCAACGCTCCGCGCGCTGCCTTTTCTGAACAAGTCATATATTCTGTCGGACCATTTCGGAAAAACCACACCGCGATGAAGATTCGGCGTTGACGTCCCGCGCATCCGCGACTATCCCGCCCCCTACGCGCGGTTGTAGCTCAGTTGGTTAGAGTACCGGCCTGTCACGCCGGGGGTCGCGGGTTCGAGCCCCGTCAACCGCGCCATTTTCCCAACTTCCTGCTGAAAAGGTGGGTCATAGCCCACCTTCTTTTTTGGAATGTGCCTAGTCCAGTTCTGACGAACGGGCCCAGAGGTTGATCGCCTCTTCCGAACTGATCTCGTCGATCTGATTCAGCTCGGCCTCGGTAAAGTCGAGGTTGTCGATGGCACCTGCACAATCAATGATTTGCTCGGGCCGTGATGCACCGATCAGCGCTGTGGTCACACGACCGCCGCGCAGGACCCATGCGATGGCCATTTGCGCTAAGGTTTGCCCCCGTGCTTGTGCCATGTCATTGAGTGCGCGCACACTGGCAAGCGAGCTTTCATTGATCATGCCGTCGAGTAGCGATTTACCTTGTGTCGCACGGCTGCCTTCGGGAATGCCACCCAGATATTTCGACGTCAGGATTCCTTGCGCCAGCGGCGTAAAGGCGATGGAGCCAACGCCCAGATCATCCAGCGTGTCCAGTAGTCCGTCATGTTCCACCCAGCGGTTCAGCAGGTTGTAGGACGGTTGGTGGATCAGGCAGGGGGTGCCGAGATCCTTCAGTATCGCGACCGCTTCGCGGGTGCGTTGGGAATTATAGCTCGATATGCCTGCATAGAGCGCGCGGCCCGAGCGCACGATATGATCAAGCGCGCCCATGGTTTCCTCAAGCGGGGTGTCGGGATCGAAGCGGTGCGAATAAAAGATATCGACGTAATCCAGCCCCATCCGTTTGAGCGACTGGTCACAGGACGCGATCAGGTATTTGCGCGATCCCCATTCGCCGTAAGGGCCGGGCCACATGTCGTAGCCTGCTTTGCTGGAAATGATCAGTTCGTCGCGGTGGCCATTGAAATCGGTCTTGAGGATGTCGCCAAAGGCTTCTTCCGCCGATCCTGCGGGTGGGCCATAGTTGTTGGCCAGATCAAAATGGGTGATCCCCAGATCGAACGCCGTCTGGCACATGGCGCGTTTGGTGGCGTGCGGTGTGTCCTCGCCGAAGTTGTGCCACAGGCCAAGGCTGATTGCGGGAAGTTGCACACCCGAGGTGCCACAGCGGCGGTAGACCATTTTGTCATAACGGTCAGCGGCGGGGTGGTAGGGGGAAGTGCTCATAAACGGGGGGCGTGATGTGTTGCTCATGCGCCTAGCATGGGCGAATGCGGGGGCATGTCAAACGGATCATGCCCCCGCGCTATTTTAGCTTGTCATCGCATGCAGGATACGTGCCCAGCTGCGAATACCTTTGTGAAAGGATGACAGATCGTATTTCTCGTTCGGGGAATGCAGCCCGTCATCGTCTTTGCCAAAGCCGATCAGCATTGTATCCATATCAAGGATTTCCTTGAAGTGCCCTGCAATCGGGATCGACCCGCCGCCGCCGGTAAAGGCCGCCGCGTTCGGCCATTCATCCGAGAGCGCCTTGCGCGCTTGCGCAAAGGCCGGATGCGTGGTGGTCATCACAGAGGCCTGACTGGCGCCATGGTCCTTGAAGCTGACGCTGCAATCGGCCGGTAGCATATCCTGCACCATTTTGCGGAACGCTTTGCGGATTTCGTGGGGATCCTGTGTGCCGACAAGCCGGAAGCTGATTTTCGCCGAGGCCTTGGACGGCAGAACCGTTTTGAAACCATCGCCGGTATAGCCTGACCAGATACCATTTACTTCGCAGGTGGGACGCGACCAGATCATTTCCAGCGGGCGGCGGCCCTTTTCACCGGCGGGATCGGACAGGCCGACTTTCCCCAAGAAGCTCTCATGGTCGAATTTCAGGTCGTCCCAGGCGGCGGCAAGTTCTGTCGAGAGCTCTGGCACGCCATCATAGAAGCCGGGCACAGTGATCCGGCCTTCATCATCGTGGAGCGCCGCAATGATGCGCGCCAGCACGCGGGCAGGGTTCATCGCGACCCCGCCATACATGCCCGAATGGAGGTCGCGGCTTGGCCCTGTGATGGTCAGCTCTTCGCCCAAGAGACCGCGCAGTTGGGTCATGATCGCGGGTGTGTTTTCATCGTACAGCGAAGTATCCGAGATCAGCGCGATATCGGCGGTCAGCTCGGCGCGGTTTTCTTCCATGAACGGGGTCAGTGAGGGCGAGCCGGATTCTTCTTCGCCCTCGAAAAACATCGAGATATTGGCGGGCAGGGTGCCGTGCACGGCTTTCCATGCGCGGCAGGCTTCGACAAAGGTCATCAATTGCCCTTTGTCATCGGCGGTGCCGCGTCCGCGGATGACCTTGCCCTTTGGTGTTTCCTCGATGCGGGGATCAAAGGGGTCGTTATCCCAAAGTTCAAGCGGATCAACAGGTTGCACGTCGTAGTGCCCGTAGAACAGCAGGTGCGGTCCATGGCCGCCCGTGTGGCCGACGACCATCGGGTGTCCGGGTGTCGGGCGCTTGGAGGCGTCAAAACCGATGGATTTCAGATCCGCCACAAGCCAGTCAGCCGCCGCATCGCAATCTGCCTTATAGGCAGGATCGGTCGAGATGGAGGGAATGCGGAGCAGTTCAAACAAGCGCTCTGTGGCTTGGGGCAGATCGGCGTCGATCCGTGCGAGGACGGGGTCTAGGGTCATGTCGGGCCTCATATATGGGATTTTTGCGCAAGGTTGTCGGAAACCGGCGCGAGGTCAATGGGGGGCGTTGAAAGGGGCGCTGCCCCTCGCGCCTTTGGCGCTCACCCCGAAGTTTGAGGAGACATGGAAAGTTGTTGATGCAGATCAATGAACCGGCAGGCGATGCTGTCCAAAAAGGGACGGAAAGGGGGGTGACACTTTGTAACGGCTTGTCCCGTGCGGTTGTGCCCTATATGACGCTTAGAACGATTCAAAAACCGCTGCATATAGTGGCTTTTGTTCCGACAAAGAGGACGAAAGACGTGGATTATAACGCCAAGTTGGACATTGCGATCGAACGGTTGCACACCGAGGGTCGCTACCGGACCTTCATAGATATCGAGCGCAAACGCGGTCAATTCCCCCATGCGACGTGGCGTAAGCCTGACGGATCAGAGGCTCCCGTGACCGTGTGGTGCGGGAATGATTATCTGGGGATGGGCCAGCATCCTGTAGTTCTGGCCGCCATGCATGAGGCAATCGAGGCGACCGGCGCAGGGTCGGGTGGGACACGCAACATTTCCGGCACAACCGTCTATCACAAGCGTCTGGAAGTCGAACTGGCCGATCTCCACCACAAGGAAGCGGCGTTGCTTTTTACCTCGGCCTATATTGCGAATGATGCGACGCTGAGCACATTGCCCAAGCTGTTTCCGGGTCTGATTATCTATTCCGACGCGCTGAACCATGCGTCGATGATTGAAGGTGTGCGCCGCAACGGTGGTGACAAGCGTATTTTCCGCCATAACGATGTGGCGCACTTGCGCGAACTTCTGGCGGCTGATGATCCGGCGGTGCCAAAGCTGATTGCATTTGAATCGATCTATTCGATGGATGGCGATTTCGGCCCGATTGAGGACATCTGCGATCTGGCCGATGAATTCGGTGCGCTGACCTATATCGACGAAGTCCACGCCGTCGGCATGTACGGCCCGCGCGGCGCCGGCGTGGCCGAGCGTGATGGCCTGATGGGGCGCATTGATATCATCAACGGCACTTTGGCCAAAGCGTATGGTGTGATGGGCGGATATATCGCCGCCAGCGCGAAAATGTGCGATGCGATACGCTCTTACGCGCCGGGCTTTATCTTTACCACATCGCTGCCGCCTGCTGTTGCAGCGGGGGCTGCGGCATCCGTGGCGCATCTGAAGACGGATCAGGCGCTGCGCGCCCAGCACCAGACGCAGGCGAAGATCCTCAAACTGCGCCTGAAAGGGATGGGCCTGCCGATTATTGACCATGGCAGCCATATTGTGCCGTTGATCGTCGGGGACCCGGTGCATACCAAGAAGCTGTCCGACATGCTTTTGTCCGACTTCGGTATCTATGTGCAGCCGATCAATTTCCCGACCGTTCCGCGCGGCACCGAGCGTTTACGGTTCACGCCGTCGCCGGTTCATGGGCCGCGCGAAATGGATGCATTGGTAGGCGCTTTGGATGGTTTGTGGTCGCATTGTGCGCTGAATCGCGCTGAGTTGGCCGGTTAACACTATATACACCTGTGCATAACTTTAAGAGACGTGCTAACGTCATTGAAGGCGCAGGCTTTGTTTCGATTCGTGGAACGGCGTGCGCTTAGGGGCATTAAGCGACGGGACAGTCGATGATCGGGAAGACCTTCAAGCGTGCGGACGCGTCGGGGGATGCAGAGGCAAGAGGCTTTGACGCCTATGATCTGCGCCTTGGCGATGTCATGCGTGGCGAACGTGCGACGATGGGCAAGAGCCTGTTGGATGTGCAGCGCGAGCTGAAGATCAAGGCCGCCTATATCGCCGCAATTGAAAACGCCGATCCTTCTGCTTTTGATACGCCTGGTTTTATTGCAGGCTATGTGCGCTCTTACGCGCGCTACCTCGGCATGGACCCAGAAGAGGTTTTTGCAGGTTTTTGTGCCGAAAGCGGTTTTGCCACAGCCCACGGAATGTCGGCCGAAGCATCTTCCCTGAAGGGCAAGACTTATGACCCTGCGGGTGTACCGCTGGGCAAGGATATTTTTTCCGCCTCTGCGACCCCGTTCATTCCCGCAGGTGATGCGATGCTGGCGGGGATCGAACCCCGCGCCATTGGCTCTGTGCTGGTGCTGGTCGCGCTGATTGGCGGTCTTGGTTTTGGCGGTTGGACCGTTTTGCAGGAAGTGCAAAAGGTGCAATTCGCACCTGTTGAGCAGACACCCGTTGTTATCTCTGACCTTGATCCACTGGCCGGTGCCACGAACGCGATCGAGCCAAGCGATGCCTTGGCCGGATTTGAAGCGCCCTCTACGCAGTCTTTGGACCGGCTTTATCGCCCGCAAGCGCTTGATGTGCCGGTACTGGTTGCGCGGGATGCACCGATTTCCACGTTGCGGCGTGAAAGTATTGGCGCGATCCTGCCGCAGGAAGACCGCGCCTTGTCGCCGGATTTGCAGTTGGCAGAAGCGGAAACGGGCGCGCCTGTTCCGCCTGTTCAGGTGGTGGCGCCCGACGTGCCGGAACTTCAACTTGTCGCTGTGCGTCCCGCGTGGGTGCGTATCCGGGCCGCTGATGGAACAATCATTTACGAAGGCGTGATGGAGCCAGGGCAGAACTTTGTCGTGCCTGCCACCGAAGAACCCGCAACCCTGCGTGTAGGTGAAAGCGGTGCTTTGTATTTTGCCGTCAATGGCGTGCATTACGGCCCCGTTGGTCCGTCGGGCGTTGTGACATCGAATGTTGCACTCAGCACCCAAAACCTGACGGAAACATTTGCCGTTGCGGATTTGAGCGCAGACGATGATCTGGCGGAGATCGTGAATGTCGCCGAGGTCGTGGCAGGCCAATAAGCCGCGCTACTGTCGCTTGATGATACGGGCTTGCCGTCATAGGTTAGTGGCAAATCTACCGCATCTGAAAGTCGTGAATCCATGTCCCTGAATCATATCCGCCCGTGGCGCAATATTTACCGCCGCAAATCGCGTCAGATCATGGTGGGCAATGTCCCCGTTGGCGGTGATGCCCCGATCAGCGTGCAGACGATGACGAACACGCTGACAACGGACATTAAGGGAACAATCGCCCAAGTGCAGGCCGCCGCTGATTCGGGTGCTGATATTGTGCGGGTTTCTGTGCCAGATGAGGCGTCATCCAAGGCATTGAAAGAGATCGTGCGCGAGGTATCGGTGCCGATCGTGGCGGACATACATTTCCATTATAAACGTGGCATTGAGGCCGCAGAGGCGGGGGCCGCCTGTCTGCGGATTAATCCGGGCAATATCGGGGATGAAAAGCGCGTCAAAGAGGTGATCAAGGCCGCGCGCGATCATAACTGTTCGATCCGCATTGGCGTGAACGCCGGATCGTTGGAAAAGCATCTGCTGGATAAATACGGTGAACCCTGTCCCGATGCGATGGTCGAAAGCGGGCTGGATCATATCAAGATCCTGCAAGACAATGATTTCCACGAATTCAAGATTTCATGCAAAGCCTCTGATGTGTTCATGGCCGCCGCTGCCTATCAGCAGCTGGCCGACGCCACGGATGCGCCGATCCATCTGGGTATTACCGAAGCCGGTGGTTTGATCAGCGGCACAGTGAAATCCGCAATCGGTATGGGCAATCTGTTGTGGATGGGGATTGGTGACACGATCCGCGTATCCCTGTCTGCCGATCCGGTGGAAGAAGTCAAAATGGGGTTCGAAATTCTCAAATCCCTCGGCCTGCGCCACCGGGGTGTGAATATCATTTCCTGCCCGTCCTGCGCGCGCCAAGGCTTTGACGTGATCAAGACGGTTGAGGCGCTGGAAAAGCGCCTTGAGCATATCAAGACGCCCATGTCGCTGTCTATTATCGGCTGCGTGGTGAATGGCCCGGGCGAGGCGCTGATGACTGACGTGGGGTTCACTGGCGGCGGGGCAGGGTCCGGCATGGTTTATCTGGCGGGCAAGCAAAGCCATAAACAATCCAATGCGGATATGCTGGATCACATCGTCGAGCAGGTGGAAAAGAAGGCCGCCGAGCTGGAAGCGCAGAGCGATCTCGCAGCTCAGTAAGGTGGATCATGATCCACCTTACCCCGCTTGCCCATTGACGCCACCCATCCTGCACGGGCAAACAGACACAAAACCAATTGAGGCAGGCCATGAGACGCTCGAACCGAGGGGATGTCGATCCTTTCATCGTGATGGATGTGATGGAGGCCGCGCGCAAGGCCGAGGCGGCGGGCCGCCATATTATCCATATGGAGGTAGGTCAGCCCGGCACCGGTGCGCCGCAGGACGCAAAGGCCAAGCTGATCGCGGATATGGCGGACCCTTTGGGGTATACAGTGGCGCTTGGTCTGCCAGAGCTGAAAGAGCGCATCGCGCAGCATTACGCCGATTGGTATGGCGTGTCGCTTGATCCCGCGCGTGTGGTGATCACAAGTGGCGCGTCTGGTGCGTTCCTGCTCGCGTTTTCGGCGCTTTTTGACAATGACGCGCGGGTTGGCCTCGGGACGCCGTGCTACCCGTCCTATCGCCAGATTTTGCGCGCCGTGGGTCTGTCACCGATTGATATTCCCACGACATTTGCGCAGCGGTTTCAACCTGCACCCGCCGACGTGGCGGCCCATAACCTTGATGGGCTGATTGTGGCCTCGCCTGCGAACCCGACAGGCACGATGCTGGATCGTGACGGGCTGGCGGCTTTGGCGTCTGCGTGTGACGCGCAGGGGGCTGCGTTTATCTCGGACGAGATTTATCACGGGATTGATTATGATGTGGCCCCTGTGTCGGCTTTGCAGGTCACGGATGATGTTTATGTGGTGAATTCGTTTTCCAAGTATTTCTCGATGACAGGCTGGCGTGTGGGTTGGATGATCGTGCCCGAAGATCACATCCGGCAGGTCGAGCGTCTGGCGCAGAACATGTTTATCTGCGCGCCCCATGCCGCCCAGCGGCTCGCACTGCATGCGATGGATTGCACGGATGAGTTGGAGGCGAACAAGGCGGTGTACCGTGCCAATCGGGCGTTGATGATTGCAGGGTTGCAGGCCGCTGGTCTGACCCGTTTTGCGCCGCCCGATGGCGCGTTTTATGTCTATGTCGATGTGTCGGAATATACCGATGATGCCTTGGCCTTTGCCGCTGAAATTCTGGATCAGGCAGGCGTTGCTGTCACGCCGGGTCTGGATTTTGACGCGGCGCGTGGCCACCACTGGCTGCGGTTTTCTTATGCGCGCTCCACGGCGGATATTACCGAAGGGTTGGACCGACTGGCGCGGTTTATGCAAGGGCGGCGTGCATGATCCGCTGGCTTTTGTCCTTCCTTTTCATCGCCAATATGGCCATCGCGCAGGTGACGGTTGACCCTGAGCGGACCAGTGTGAGCGACGGCTGGTGGACGCTTGAAGTAGCGGTGGGGCTGGACCGGATCACGCCCTACCGCGTGTTCACGTTGGATGCGCCGCGCCGTCTGGTGCTGGATGTGGAAGGGGCCTCTTTCGACGGGCTTGATGGGGATGCACTGATCTCGGGGGATCGTGCGGCGGACGTGCGGTTTGGCCCGCTGCGTCCGGGCTGGTCGCGGATGGTGGTTGATCTGGCCGAACCTCTTGTCATTTCAGAGGCTGGGATGGTCCGGACCGATGCGGGTGCTGACCTGAGGATTGTGTTGGAACGTGCAAGTGCGGCTGAATTTGCCGCCGCCGCTGGCGCGCCCCCCGATCCGGGCTGGGATGTTGTGACGGGGTTTGACCCCGATGCCGCCGCAGCCCTTGCCGCGAGCGAGGATTTTCTGGTGGTGATTGACCCCGGACATGGCGGCATTGATCCGGGGGCTTTTCAAGGCGGCATCAAAGAGGCCGATCTGATGTTGATTTTGGCGGCCGAGCTTGCGGTGATGCTGAATGCGCAAGAGGGTGTGCATGCCGTGCTGACCCGCGAGGATGACACTTTTGTACCGTTGTCGGCACGCATGACATTTGCGCGGCAGGTGGGCGCGGATCTCTTTTTGTCGTTGCATGCCGACGCGTTGGGCGACGAAGACGTGCGGGGCGCATCGGTTTATACGCTGTCATCCGATGGTGGTGATGCCGCTGCACAGCGGATCGTTGAGCGCCATGAGCGGGGTGACCTTTTGGCCGGTGTCGATCTGAACGATGCCGAAGACCGCGTGGCGACAGCGCTGATGGATTTGGCGCGCGCGCGTACTGGGCCTGAGGGCGTGCGGATTGCTGACGCACTTGCGGCCGCGATGCAGGCGCAGGGTGTGCCGATGAATTCGCGTCCGCGCCGCGAGGGACAGTTTGTGGTACTAACAGCTGCGGATTATCCCGGTGTGTTGATCGAGGCAGGGTTTTTGTCGAATGCGCAGGACCGCGCGTTTCTGGCCACCCCCGAAGGGCGCGCACGGATTACGCGCGCCATCCGCGACACGGTGGTGCTTTTGGCGCGGTAAAAACCTGCGGTCTGCTGCTCAAAAAGTGACCGAATTGCAGGCATCTTCTGGCCGAACCTGGCATTTGGCCTTTTGACCCTAGGGGTCGGAGCGCGTATACCGGCAGGTGAAATTATCAGGACTGGGTTCCCTTTCGTGTTGCGCTTTATCTTTTCTTTCTTCGGCGGCTTGTTCACATTGCTGACGCTGGGGGCCTTTATGGGGGCACTGGTGATTGGGGCTGTGCTCTATATGTATGGCCGTGATCTGCCCAGCTACGAGACCCTGTCGCAGTACACACCCAAGACGATCAGCCGGATTTATTCAGGTGAAGGGCAGATTATCGACGAATTCGCCGTCGAGCGCCGCTTGTTTACGCCCGCCGAAGAAATCCCCGACATCGTGAAGCAGGCTTTTATTTCTGCCGAGGACAAGAACTTTTACGAACACGGCGGTTTCGACGCCATGGGCATGGTGTCGGCTTTTGTCGATGCGGTGGAATCGCGTGGTGAAAACCTGCGCGGTGCGTCCACAATTACCCAGCAGGTGATGAAGAACTTCCTTCTGGATGGATCACGTTCGGTTGAGCGCAAGATCAAAGAGATCATTCTGGCGGTGCGCATTGAGGGTGCGATGCCGAAAGAGCGTATTCTTGAACTCTACCTGAACGAGATTTTTCTGGGCCAGAACAGTTTTGGCGTAACCGCTGCCGCACTGACCTATTTCAACAAACCCCTCTCCGAACTGACCCCGGGCGAGGCGGCTTATCTTGCGTCCTTGCCAAAGGCGCCCAGCAATCGTCACCCTGTGCGTGACCGTGAGGTTGCTGTCTTTTGGCGTAACAACACGCTGCGCGAGATGTTCGAGAACGGCTATATCGACAAAGAGACCTACGACACCGAGCGCGCAGCCCCGCTTTTGTCGGTGCAGAACGGCGACTATGAGGATTTCCGCGAGACATTGCCCGAGCGGGATTATTTCACCGATGAAATCCGCCGCCAGCTGAGCCAGAACTTCGGGGAAGAGGAATTCTTCTCGGGCGGTTTGTCGATCCGCGCGACCATTGATCCCGAATTGCAGGTGACGGCGGCCCATTCCTTGCAGCGCGCGCTGGAAGAGTATGACCGCGCGCAGGGGAATTGGCGCGGGACCGAACTGACCATCCCGCAAGAGGCCTTGGCCAGCGAAGAAGACTGGCGCGCAGCCCTTGCCGGTCTGAGCGTGCCGCGTAGTATTGATCTGGACGGTCAGTGGTATCCGGCGGTGATCCGCGAAGTGGCGGAAAACACGCTGACGATCGGCATTGAAGGCGTGCAAGAGACCGAAGCCGAACCCTTTGTGGTGCCGCGCGTCGACATCCGTTGGCTGGCGGGTGATTTCTTTGACAACTTTACCCTCGGTGATGTGGTGCACGTGCGCCGCTTGCTGGATGGGAACGGCAATTTTGAACACTGGTCCCTGCGGCAAGTGCCCGAGGTGCAGGGCGGGTTTATGGCGATGGACGTCAACACCGGCCGCGTGATCGCGATGCAGGGCGGCTTTAGCTATGAAAGCTCGGTCTTTAACCGCGCCACACAGGCGCAGCGCCAGCCCGGATCATCGTTCAAACCTTTCGTCTATGCAGCAGCATTGGACAGCGGCTATTCGCCGGCCACGATCATTGTAGACGCGCCGATCACGATCAACACACCGCAGGGCACATGGCGTCCGCGCAACGCGTCCAACCAGTTCTACGGCCCCACACCGATGCGGACGGGGATTGAACGGTCGCGGAACCTGATGACGATCCGTCTGGCCCAGGAAATCGGGATTGATACGGTCGGGCGCTATGCGGAACGCTTTGGCGTCTACGAGGATATGAACCGCGTGCTTGCGGCCTCTTTGGGGTCGGACGAGACCACATTGTTCAAGATGGTTGCCGCCTATGCCATGTTTGCCAATGGCGGTGAGCGGGTCGAACCGACGCTGGTGGACCGCGTACAGGACCGTTACGGCCATACGGTTTACCGACACGACCAGCGCAGTTGCCTTGATTGCGATCAGGCCAATCTGCCTGACGGTGACGGGCCACGGATCATGTCGAACCGCGACCGTGTGATGAATGAGATTACCGCTTATCAGCTGACTTCGATGATGCAGGGTGTCGTGCAGCGCGGCACCGCCAGCGGCACCGTGAATCTGCCTGTGCCGATCGCGGGCAAGACCGGTACCACGAACGATGCCAAAGATGTCTGGTTCGTGGGATTTTCGTCCAACATCGTGGCAGGGTGTTACATCGGCTATGATACGCCGCGTACCTTGGGACGTGGTGCCTCGGGTGGCGGGTTCTGTGGGCCTGTGTTCAACCGGTTCATGGAAGAAGCGATCGAGAAGTACGGATCGGGTTCATTTCGCGTGCCTGCCAATTGCCAGTTCATCAACATCGACCGGTTCAGCGGCGCACGGCTGCCCGATGATGCTGCGGGCGATAATGTCGTACGCGAATGTTTTCGCCCCGGCGAAGAGCCTTTGTTTGGCATCATGTTTGACGGTGGTTTTGCCATGGCGGCCGATCTGCCGCTCTTTGATGAAGCACAAGCCGCACAGCGTCAGGTGACCACATCGACCGGTGAAACCGCGACCGTGGGCGATAAGGCGACCTTTGGCACATTGTCTTCGGGTGGTCTTTACTGACCATGTGCTTGTCGCGCGCCCTAGGGCGCGCTAAGACCGCATCACCAAATATCATTGACGAACAACAGGTGCCCTATGCGCGCGGAAATGCAAAATACCATTGCGGCAATCCAAAAGTCGCTTGCCTTGCTGGCGCAGCGGATGGACCGCGAAACAGCGCCCCACCGCCTGGAAGAGTTCAACGCGCGCGTCGAGGACCCGACCCTGTGGGATGATCCTGAGGCCGCACAAAAACTGATGCGCGAACGTCAGATGCTGGTGGATGCGATGACCAGTTATGACAGTATCCAGACCGAATTGTCCGACAACATCGAGTTGATCGAAATGGGCGACATGGAGGATGACGCCGAAATCGTCGCCGAAGCGGAAGCGGCCCTGACAGCACTTGCTGCGAAGGCCGCCAAGAAAGAGCTCGAGGCCCTGCTGGACGGCGAGGCCGATGGCAATGATACCTTCCTTGAGATCAATGCAGGTGCGGGCGGCACAGAAAGCTGTGACTGGGCCAATATGCTGGCGCGCATGTATGTGCGGTGGGCGGAAAAGAAGGGCTATAAGGTTGAATTGCAGTCCGAGCAGGCAGGTGACGAAGCGGGCATCAAATCCGCCGCCTATAAGATTAGCGGCCACAACGCCTATGGCTGGTTGAAATCCGAAAGCGGCGTGCACCGTCTGGTGCGGATTTCGCCTTTTGACAGCGCCGCCAAGCGCCACACGTCTTTTACTTCGGTCAAGGTTTATCCGGTTGTCGATGACAACATCGAGATCGAGGTGAACCCGTCAGATATCCGCATTGATACCTACCGGTCATCCGGTGCCGGTGGTCAGCACGTAAACACCACGGATTCGGCCGTGCGGATCACCCACGCGCCCACAGGGATCGTGGTGACGAGTTCCGAAAAATCACAACACCAGAACCGTGATATCGCGATGAAGGCCCTGAAATCGCGGCTCTATCAGATTGAGCTGGATAAGCGCTCGGCGCTTGTGAACGAGGCGCATGAGAACGCGGGCGATGCGGGCTGGGGCAACCAGATCCGGTCTTATGTCTTGCAGCCTTACCAGATGGTCAAGGATTTGCGCACGAGCTATGAGACCTCCGACACCAAGGGCGTGTTGGATGGCGATCTTGACGGGTTCATGGCCGCCACATTGGCGATGGATGTATCCGGCAAAAGCCGCGCCGAGGCGAACGCCGAGTAAGCTTGGTGCTTGCCAAATCCGCGCCTGCGCGGCCATGATAGCGCATGGCAGATTTTTTGGAATGGACAGCGCACGACCTGATCGCCGCTTTGCGCGGTAATCGGCTCAGTGCCGTCGAGGTGATGCAAGCAACCTTGGCGCGGATTGATGCGGAGAACCCGCATTACAACGCAATCGTGTCCTTGCGTGACCCTGAGGTGCTTTTGCAAGAGGCGGCTGCTGCGGATGGCGCCGCCACGAAAGGCGCGCTGCATGGTGTGCCCATGGCGGTCAAGGATCTGGCGGATGTGGGCGGGATGCCGACATCACAAGGCTCGCCCCTTTTTGCGGGCCAGATTGCCCCCAAAAGCGAGATTATGGTCCAGCGGATGCAGGACGCCGGTGCCATTGTGATTGGCAAAACAAACACGCCCGAATTCGGGCTGGGCAGCCATACCTATAACCCTGTTTTCGGCGCGACCGAGAACGCCCTGTTACCGGGCTGTTCGGCGGGCGGATCGTCCGGCGGTGCCGCTGTCGCACTGGCGCAGCATATGGTGTGTCTGGCGGATGGCTCTGATGCGATGGGCAGTTTGCGCAATCCGGCAGGGTGGAACGGCGTCTACGGGATGCGGCCCACATGGGGGCGGTTGCCGGGGGCACCGGGCGGTGATCTGTTTATGCATCAGCTTTCGACCAATGGCCCGATGGCGCGCAACCCGCGTGATCTGGCGCTTTTGCTTGGGGTGCAGTCCGGCCCCGATCCGCGTGTGCCGTTTGGTTTACCGCAAGCGCACTATGCGGATGACCTCGACGTGGATGTGGCAGGCCGCAGGATTGCGTGGCTGGGCGACTGGGGCGGGGCCTATCCGATGGAAGAGGGCGTGTTGGCGGCAGCGCAGGCCGGTGTTGCGCGGTTCGAGGACATGGGATGCAGGGTTGAGACCGTGGCACCCCCGTTTGATGCGGGTGCGTTGTGGGAGGCGTGGACGACATTGCGCGCATGGTACCAAGCCGCGAAGTTTGGTGCGATCTACGATGATCCAGAACGGCGTGACGGGCTCAAGCCTGAAGCGATCTGGGAGGTGGAAAAGGGGCGTGCGCTGACGGGTGCGGCCATTCAACGGGCCAGTACGCTGCGGTCAGATTGGTACCGTGCGGCGCATGATTTGTTTGATCGTTATGACGCCTTTGTTCTGCCAACCGCACAGTGTTGGCCGTTTCCGATAGACTGGGCTTGGCCCAAGCAGATTGGCGGCGTTCAGATGGATACCTATCACCGCTGGATGGAAATCGTTATTCCTGTCAGTCTGATCGGCCTGCCTTGTGTGGCGGTACCGATGGCAGGTGCGCGCCCGATGGGGCTTCAGATCGCGGGGCGTCGTGGTGACGATCTGCGCGTGCTACAATTGGGGGAAGCATGGCACAAAGCAACGTCTTAGCCGCCGCGCCGGCGGTCACACTGCATAAGTTGACGCTGTCGGATATCGGCGATGTGCTGCGCGCCGGTCTGCGGGATTTCCGCCGCGCGCCGCAGTTCGGTTTGTTCTTCAGCGCGGTCTACGTGGTGGGCGGGTTCATCCTGATTTGGGTCGGGGCGGGCCATGTCAGCTGGACGTTGGCCACATCGCTTGGCTTTCCGCTGATTGCGCCATTCGCGGCGGCAGGGCTCTATGAGGTGAGCCGCCGGATGGAGGCGGAGCAGCCGCTTGAATGGCGCGGGATATTGGGGATCGTCTGGAATGAACGCACGCGCCAACTGCCGTGGCTGGGTGCGATTATCGTCATCTATTTTCTGTTCTGGACCTTTCTGGCGCATATGATTTTTGCCCTGTTTATGGGGCTGTCGACGATGACCAATATCAGCGAGAGTCTGGAGGCGTTTCTGACGCCAAGTGGCCTTATGATGATCGCGGTTGAACTAGTGGTCGGCGCGATACTGGCGTTCTTGCTGTTTTCAATGACGGTGGTCAGCCTGCCTTTGGTGCTGGATCGCGAGGTGGATTTTGTCACCGCGATGCTGACCAGTATGAAGGCCGTGCGCGAAAACCTGTTTGTGATGCTGGTTTGGGCGATGATCATCGCCGTGTTGTCATTGCTGGCGCTTTTGCCGTGGTTTTTGGGGCTGATGGTGGTGCTGCCGATCTTGGGCCATGCGACATGGCATTTGTATCGGCGGGCATTAGTTTAGATGCAGAGGTGAGTGGAGACGTAGGTGTACTTTCGGTTGTTCAGAGCGGTCCGGCGATGGGAGCTTGATAAGCGAATAGCCAATGCATGTTCGCTTGCCTATGCCATCTTTGGAATAGCGATACCCTCTGTGATTGTTTTTTGGCTGATGGCGTACTTTGAAGTCGACAACACAAACCTATCCGGAGAGGCCTTTTCCGGAATTCTTTTTGGATCGTGGATTATCAGTTTTGCCGTCTTATGGTATTTTGGTGAAGACTGATGGACAGTGTCCTGCCTATCAGTGAAAACAAAAAGGGCGCCCCAAAGGACGCCCTGATGCATAATTCAAACCTGTCTTAGGACTTGGCGTCAGGTGTTGCCGTTGTCGGCATCTTCTTGGAGCCTGTCGCCAGCGGATCGTCCTGACGCTGTACGGACCCTTCAAAGTGGGCACCGCTTTCAATCGCGATGGTCTTGTGGATGATATCACCCTCGACGCGTGCGGTGGACGTCAGGCGGACCTTGAGACCGCGCACGCGGCCAACAACGCGGCCGTTGACGACAACATCATCGGCAACCACTTCGCCCTTGACGGTGGCGCCTTCGCCGACGGTCAGCAGGTGGGCGCGAATGTCGCCCTCAACCTGGCCTTCGACCTGAATGTCGCCCGTCGTCTTGAGATTACCCGTGATCAGCAAATCAGAGGACAGGATAGACGGCGCCGGCTTTGACTTTGGCGCTGCAGATGCCTTGAAATCAGAACCTGCGGGCTTGGCTGTGTCAGTGCCTTTGGACGTATCGGTTTCGGACGCGCTTGGTCCGGGTTCGTTGATTTTGGATTTAGAAAACATCTTGTCCAGCTCTTATATAAGTCATGGGGTTGACGGGGTTGCCGTTCACACGGACCTCGTAGTGAAGGTGGGGCCCGGTCGAGCGACCAGAATTCCCCATAGCACCAATTCGCTCGCCGCGCGAGACCCTTTGGCCGACGCGTACATCCATGGCGTTAAGATGGGCATAACGCGTCTCGATGCCAAAGTCATGCCGGATCTTGATCAAACGGCCATAACCGGATGACCAACCGGCATGGGTGATCACCCCATCGGCGGTGGCGTAAATTGGTGTACCGATTGGACCGGCAAAATCAGTACCTGCATGTAACCGCCCCCAGCGTGGCCCAAAGCCGGAGGTATATCGAAAGTTGGCTTTCACCGGAATTGAGAAGGGCGCTTTTTCAGCGGCGATCCGGTAAAGGTTGATCCGGTCCATCGCTGTCAGGATCGCATTCGCGCGCAGTGCATCGGGGTCAGGATCGCCACCACGCGTCGAGAACTGGATCGGGGTCAGCGGGCCGCCCATGCCGGAATAACCACGACGCACCTGTTCGATCAGATTGTCGGGGTTCATGCCTGCGGCGCGGAACATATCGTCAAGCGGTTCAACAGAAACGAGCATTGCCTCTTCCAGCTGGCGGAAAATCTGGTCGTTGCGTTCTTGCAAAAGCCGCAGTTCAAGCTGCATTTCCTCGGCCTGTTCGATGGCGAATTCCGCATCGGCGGCGATCTGGTCACGCTCTGATGCGGTATCTGCAAGGGCCGAGGCCAACAGGCCGACGGTGCCAGCCGCATCGTCGCTGATCGAGGCGGACCCTTCATTCTGGTTCTCGGACGACAGGACTGCAACTTCACGGCGGGCCGCTTCGCGCGCGCGCATCGTGTCGCGCAACGTGGCCTGCACAACCTCGAGACCGGTTTCAAGCTCGCGCCGTTTCTCTTCGGTCGCCAGCAGTTCGGACTGCATGATCGAGATTTGCTGCAGCGCTGAGGTAAAGCGTTCCTGTGCCGCCAGCGCCTCAATCGCGCGGGCATCGCGTTCAGCAGACAGTGCGTTCAGGCGTTGCTCATACGTGAACTGATCACGCTGCGCCTGTGCGCGGAAATTGCCGGCGCCAATGCTGTCCATCAGCAGAATGGCTGTGGCGATGATTGTCCAGGCGACGACAATGATGCTGCCGGTCCATGCGACAAGTTGGGTTTCGGATGTCAGACGGATAAAGCGCGTCTCACTGTCGGAGCGCAGGAACAAACGTCTTTCGGGGAAAAACCGTTCCAAAACGCCATGAATGCGTGCTGTTATGCGTGATCTCACGTTGGTGCCTGTCCTGTCAGTTAGCTTGCGCCGGTGCCCCGCCAGCAGTGATCCGTTTCCGTTTAAGTGCCTCTGCCACAGGCTGCAAGAAATTTGCGTGATTTTTATGCCAAGGTCCCGCGTTTAATCGCGGCTGGGCGGGGTTTTGCCGATCTCAGGACGAACCCGCCGAAACAGCGCCCGTTCCGGCTAGGGGCCAGTAGAAATCGGGTGGGATTCCGGCCTCGGCACGCTTTTCCTCGTTGAAGGGCGGCTTGAGATTGCCGTGGAAATATTTGCGAACAAGGTCGTGAAACACGCCTGTCGGGTCAAGATCGTGGCGACCGCAAAGGAAGTGGAACCATTTGGACCCATAGGCCACATGATGGACCTCTTCGGCATAGATCGTTTCAAGCGCATCCACCGCTGAGGTCAGTTTGGCCTGTTTGAAGATTTTGATCATGCCGGGTGTGACGTCCAGCCCGCGCGCCTCAAGCACCATGGGCACGACGGCAAGCCGCCCCATCAGATCGTCAACTGTGTCTTCTGCCGCGCGCCACATGCCTGCATGGGCGGGCAAGGCGCCGTAGTGGCTACCAAGCTCTTCAAGGCAGTCACACATCAGGTTAAAATGTTTGGATTCCTCATCTGCCGCCTTGACCCAATCGTCGTAATACCCCAGCGGCAGTTTGGTGTCCGAGAACCGCGCAATGATATCCCAATGCAGATCAACGGCGTTAAGCTCAATATGGGCGACGGCGTGCAAAAGCGCTATGCGCCCAGCCTCGGTACCCGGTTTGCGGTGGGGGACATCGCGGGGGTTGAGCAGTTCGGGTTTGGCAGGACGTGCAGGGCGCAAGGGCGGCGTCGCCGTGCCGATCTCGATCAGCTCACCTGCGGCGCGGGCGGCTTGCCATTGGGCGGCATACCCGCGCGACAGGGCTGTTTTGGCGCGGCCGTCTGCGGTGGTCAGCACCGCGACGGCCATCTCTGTCAGGGTCACGCTGCGCGCACCGCTTCAAGTACGGCTTCGACGTGACCGGGGACTTTGACCTTGCGCCACGCTTGCGCGATCTTGCCATCTGCGCCGATCAGATAGGTGGCCCGTTCAATGCCCATGTAGGTTTTGCCGTACATGCTCTTTTCGACCCATGTGCCATAGCGTTCGCAGACGTCGCCTTCCTCATCCGACAAAAGCGCGATCTTGAGGTCATGTTTCGCCACGAATTTATCATGCTTTTTGACGCTGTCCTTGGACACGCCAAGAACGACGGTGTCTTCGGCGGCAAAGGCATCGGCCATATCGGTGAAACCGATGGCCTCTTTCGTGCAGCCGGGGGTGTCGTCTTTGGGGTAGAAATACAGCACGACCTTTTTGCCTTTGAAGTCAGAAAGGTTCACCATTTCACCACCGTCGCGGGGCAGGCTGAAGTCGGGGGCTGTGTCACCGATTGCGGGCTGTGTCATGGGTGCGTCCTTTTTGCGTTTCACTTTCCTGGTTTTGTTTTAGGTCATGATAGGCAAAGATAAAGAGCAAAGCGCGCAGCTAGCCGCGCAAGACAAGGCCACAATGACCGAAGAGACCGACCCAAACCAGACGAGGCCCGCGCGGCCCAAGGGTATGCGCCCTTGGGTGTTCTGGCTGCGCGCGGTGTTTGTGGTCTGCATGATGCCCCTTGTTTTTCTGGCTGCAGCCGCCGTCATGGTCATCGATCGCGACATTACCGCGCCCAGCTGGATCACGGATCGCATCGAGGCGCGGGCCGACGCGCTCTTGGAGGGTGGCAGCCTTGAGTTCGGGGCGATAACCGTGCGGATTGGCCGTGACCTGCACCCGACCGTGCGTCTTGTGGATACGCGGCTGGTGGATGCCGGCGGGTTAACGCTTACGCGGGTGCCGCTGGTTGAGGGGGGCATATCGCCGCGCGGTTTGATCCTGCAACAAGAGGTTCTAATGCAAAACGTGCGCCTGATCGGGGCGCAGGTGAATTTGCGCCGCGCGCGCGACGGCTCGGTGTCTTTTGCGCTGACAGCGGGTGGCGGAGATTTGGGGCAGGCGCGGTCTTTGCCGGAATTGCTGGAACAGTTTGACCGCGTTTTTGAACGCCCCGCACTTGAGGCGCTTGAAACCGTGCGGGCGGACGGGCTGATCGTGAATTTTGATGATGCGCGGGCGGGACGCAGTTGGGTTGTGGACGGCGGCAGTGTGATGCTTGATCTGCGCGGCGGCGAGACGGAGATCAACGGCAGTTTTTCATTGCTGTCGGGCCGCGCCGACGTGACCGGTGTGACCCTCTCATATATCAGCCCGCGCGGCAGCCGCGCGGCGCAGGTGGGCATCAACCTGACCAATGCGGAGGCCAGCGATATTGCCGCGCAATCCCCAGCCTTGCGGTGGTTACAAGGCGTCGAGGCCCCGATCACCGCCGCGTTACGCACCGCGCTTGATGAAGACGGTGCGCTGGGGCCGCTCAATGCTGTCCTTGAAATTGGCACCGGGGTCTTGCAGCCCAACCCCGCGACCGAGCCTATCGCTTTTGAAGATGCCAAAGCCTACTTTACTTATGATCCCGTGCGCGATCTGATCGCCTTCAGCGAGGTATCGCTTGAGACCGCGTGGGGCAGTTTGCGCGCCGAGGGCGACGCCTATCTGCGCGAGTTCAGGGATGGTTTGCCGCGCGCCTCTTTGGCACAGTTTCGCTTTCGCGATGTGGCGCTGAACCCGCCAGGTTTCTTTGACACACCACCTGAGATTACTGAAGCCTCGATTGATATGCGCCTGCGGTTTGAGCCCTTCTCGGTAGAGATCGGGCAGGCGGTGATGACGGATGGCGATGTGCGGCTGGATGCAAGCGGCGCGTTGGCGGCAACAGACGCGGGGTGGCAACTGGCGCTGGACGCGCAGGTTGCCGCAATCACGCCCGAGAGGCTTGTATCCTTTTGGCCCCTGACGATGAAACCGGGTTCGCGGCAATGGGTGCGTAACAATCTGACCGACGGGCGCTTGTTTGACGTGGATATGGGGCTGCGGATCGCGCCCGAGCGGCCCGCACAGTTCGCGGTCGACTTTGAATTCGAAGGCACATCGATCAAGTTTTTGCGCAACATCCCACCTGTCACGCAAGCGCGTGGGTCTGCCAGTATCGCGGACAGCCAGTTGATTGTCGGGCTGGATGGCGGGGTGGTCAATGCACCACAGGGCGGGCCGATGCGGCTTGCCGGATCGGATTTCACCATTGTTGATCTGCGGCTGAACCCGTCGCCCGCGATCCTGAACCTGCGGGTGGACAGTTCTCTGACCGCCGCCCTCTCTGTGCTCAATCAAGAGCCTTTTTCCTATATGGACAAAGCCAATCTGCCGGTGACACTCGGCGATGGACGCGCCCTGAGCGAAGGTCAGATTACCTGGCCGCTGCAACCGCGCCCGGCACCGGAAAGCGTTCTTTTCGAGATGACATCGCAGTTGCGCAATGTGCGCAGTGATGTGCTGATAGCGGGACGCAGTTTTGCGGCCCCCCGTTTGTTAGTGACGGCCAGCAGGCGCGGCGTGAATATTGCTGGTTCGGTGCGTGTTGGCGATGTGACCGGCGTGGGGGCATGGGACCAGCGTTTTGGTGATGCCGAGCGTCCTGGTAGCCGTGTGACCGCGGATGTCGCCCTGTCACAGGCGTTTCTGGATGAGTTCGACATCGCACTGCCGCCCGGGACGATCCGGGGCAGTGGGACAGGAGCGCTTGCAGTTGATTTTCAGCGTGGGCGTCCGCCCGCATTCAGCTTGCGTTCCGATTTGCAGGGTCTGACAGTGGCGATCCCTGCGATCGGGTGGTCCAAAGGGCCGGGAACGGTGGGAAACCTTTTGATTGCGGGCACCTTGGGCGCAGTGCCGTCTATCGACACCCTTGAAATTGCAGGCGGTGGCCTGCGGGCGGCGGGACGGATCACGCTGGACCCTTCGGGCGGCTTGCAGACCGCGCAGTTCACGCAATTCCGCGTTGGCAATTGGTTTGATGCGCCGCTCACGCTGCGCGGACGCGGGGCGGGGCAGCCGGTGGGCGTTGAGATCCAAGGCGGCACGCTCGATCTGCGTAACGCCAGTTTCGGCGGGGGCCAGCAAAATGGCGGGCCTGTGCAGATTGCGCTGGATCGGTTGCAGGTGACAGAAGGCGTGGCCCTGACCAATTTTCAGGGCGATTTCCGCAGCCAAGGCGGGTTTCGCGGTGAGTTCACGGGGCGGATCAACGGCGACGCGGGCATCGGGGGCACAGTGGCCCCGCGTGACGGGCGTTCTGCGGTGCAGTTGCGCAGCGATGATGCGGGCGGTGTGCTGCGTGCGGCGGGATTGATGCGCAACGCGGTGGGTGGCACGGCGGAACTGACGCTTTTGCCCGCGATTGGCCCGGGCACCTTTGACGGCACGTTGCGCGTGCGCGACATCCGCGTGCGCGACGCGCCAGCGATTGCGGCCTTGCTGGACGCGATCAGCGTTGTCGGGCTGTTGCAGCAGTTGGACGGGCAGGGGCTTGCATTTGATGAAATGGACGCACGGTTCCGGCTGACCCCCCAACAGGTGATCGTGTCGCAGGCGAGTGCCGTTGGTCCGGGGCTTGGCATTTCTGTGGACGGCATCTACACGCTGGCCAATAAACAGATTGATCTGCAGGGCGTCGTGTCACCATTCTTTTTGGTCAACAGTATCGGTTCTTTCCTGACCCGCAGGGGTGAAGGATTGATCGGGTTCAACTTTAACATTGGCGGCACGTCTGACGCGCCGCAGGTGGCTGTGAACCCGCTATCCGCGCTGACACCGGGCATGTTCCGCGAGATCTTTCGCAGGCCAGCACCGGAACTTTCCCCATGAAACTCAGCGACTTTGATTTTGACCTGCCCGAAGAATTGATTGCCACGCGGCCAGCGCGCCCGCGTTCGTCCGCGCGGCTCTTGTTGGCGCAGGGGACGGCCATCGCGGACCGAATTGTCAATCAGCTCCCAGACATTTTGCAGCCTGGCGACCGGTTGATCCTGAACGATACCAAAGTGATCCCCGCGCGATTGTTCGGCGTCCGTCATCGCAGCGGTGAGGCGGGCGAGACCGCCGCGAAAATGGATGTCACCTTGCTGGAACCGCGCGCGGATGGCGCGTGGTCTGCGTTGATCAAGCCGCTCAAAAAGGTCCGCGATGGCGAGGTGATTGTTTTTTCAGACGATCTCAGCGCCGAAGTTGTCGGGCGCGGCGATGGGCAGGGGTACCTGCAATTCAACCTCAAAGGTGATGATTTTGATGCGGCACTGAATGCCGTGGGCGCGATGCCGTTGCCGCCCTACATTGCCGGAAAACGCCCTGCGGATGAGGCCGACAAGCAGGATTACCAGACCTATTGGGCACGTAACAGCGGGGCGGTTGCGGCCCCTACGGCATCTTTGCATTTCGACGGGCCGCTGCTGGAGGCGCTTGCCGCGCGGGGTGTGGAATTTACGCATGTCACATTGCACGTCGGCGCAGGTACTTTCCTGCCAGTCAAAGTAGATGATGTGCGCGATCACAAGATGCACGCTGAATGGGGCGAGGTGACACCGCAAGCAGCGGCAGACATGAACGCGACGAAGGCTGCGGGGCACCGTGTGATCCCTGTGGGCACAACGGCGCTGCGCCTGATCGAAAGCGCGGTACAGGACGGCAAAATACAGCCGTGGACAGGGCCGACAGATATTTTCATCACCCCGGGGTTCCAGTTTCAGATAGCGGACGGGTTGATGACGAATTTCCATTTGCCGAAATCGACACTCATGATGTTGGTGTCGGCGCTGATGGGCACGGACAACATTCGTGCGATTTATGACCATGCGATTGCGGAAAATTACCGCTTCTTTTCCTATGGTGACAGCTCGCTTCTCTTGCCCGCGCAAGACGGCGTGAATGGTTGAGGCCCTGTCGCTTCTGTGATGAATTCTTAGGAGAATCGTGACATTGCACGGTTCTTGCTGTGCTGAAAGGGCGTGTCATGTTTCAGGTATTTACCGGCTCTTGGGCTTTGTTCGTCGGAATGTTCATGCTGATGGTGGGCAATGGTCTGCAAGGCACGCTTCTTGGTTTGCGCGGCGAGGCAGAGGGGTTCAGCACCTTTGAACTCTCAATCGTCATGTCGGCCTATTTTCTGGGGTTTTTGTTCAGTTCACGCTATACGCCCGAACTGATCCGCCGTGTCGGACACGTGCGGGTGTTCGCAGCCCTGGGATCAATGATTTCGGCGGTGCTTGTGGCCTATCCGGTGCTGATCGAGCCATGGGCATGGACCATTGGCCGCGTGATCATCGGGTTCTGCTTTTGTGGCGTCTATATCACCGCCGAAAGCTGGCTGAATGATGCGTCCAGCAACGAAAACCGTGGCAAATCCCTGTCGCTTTACATGATCACGCAGATGGCGGGGATCGTGTTCGCCCAGTGGATCGTCAGCCAAGGGGATGTGTCGGGCTATGTCCTGTTCATCATCCCGTCCATTCTGGTGTCGCTGGCCTTTGCACCTGTGCTTTTGTCGGTGCGCCCGATGCCGGCCTTTGCATCCACCAAGCCGATGAAGCTGCGCAATTTGATCAACGCGTCACCGTTGGCCTGTTTCGGGATGTTTATGTTGGGCGGTGTATTTTCCGCGCAGTTCGGCATGTCGGCCGTTTACGGCAGCCGTGTGGGGCTGTCGGTGTCCGAGATTTCGTTGTTTATCTCGGCCATTTATATTGCGGCACTCATCTTGCAGTACCCGATCGGTTGGTTGTCGGACCGTATGGACCGGCGCGCGTTGATCGTGTGGATTTCCCTGATCGGCGCGGCGGGTTCAATGATCGCCTTTCTTGTGCCCGGATATTATGTGCTGATCGTGATCAGCGGGGCAATCGTCGGCGGTATGTCGAACCCGCTTTACGCGCTGCTGATCGCCTATGCCAACGACTATCTTGAGAAAGAGGACATGGCAGCGGCCTCGGGGGGGTTGTTGTTTATCAACGGTGTTGGGGCGATTGCAGGACCACTGACCGTGGGTTTCATAATGGATCGCATCGGTGACAACGGGTTCTGGCTATTCACGGCGGTCCTGATGGCATCAGTCGGGTTCTATGGCATCTACCGCGCGACACAGCGGAGCCGCGAACATCTCGAAACCGAGAGCGTGACAGTCCCGTATGCGCCGGTTTCCGCGGCTTCCACACCTGTTGCGGCCGAGCTGGCGCAGGAGATGTATATCGAAGAGGTTGAGCTTGAAGAAGAGGCGACACAACCGTGATCTTGTGGCACCAAGCCGACCCCTCATGTCATTTCGCAAGATGATGTGACCTTCTAAACACTTGTCACGCACCAATTAGTCTGTTTGCAATGGCACAGGAGTGAGGATCATCAAGGAGCGGTGCCGTGGTAACCCCCGAAGAGGTGTTGGCGTTTTGGCTGGACGAATGTACGCCTTCCGACTGGTATAAGAGTGATCCTGCGTTTGACGCATTGATCCGCGACAGGTTTGGCGTGGCGTGGCAGGAGGCGGTCGAGGGCGCTTATGGTCTTTGGCTGACATATCCGTCAGGCGTGCTGGCCTATATCATTCTGACCGATCAGTTTCCGCGCAATATGTTTCGCGGGAAAGGCAAGGCCTTTGCCACGGACGGGATCGCGCGTGCCGCTGCCAAGATGGCGATTGATCGCGACTGGGATCTGAAGATTGACGAACCCGCCCGCCAGTTTTTCTATCTGCCCTTGATGCACGCCGAGAACCTGTCGGATCAGGATCGTGCTGTGCGCCTTATCCATACGCGGATGCCCGAGCATGGTGCGGGCAACCGTGATCATGCCTGCGCGCATCGCGCTGTGATCCGCGATTTCGGCCGTTTCCCCTACCGCAACGATGCCTTGGGGCGCAAGACAACCCCGGCTGAGCAGGCATTTCTGGATCGTGGCGGCTATGGTGCTGCCTATCGCGCGCAGCAGGAAACCGCAAAATAGCGCCGTTGCGCTCACCGGTTGGCTGTTATGACCTAAGGTCACTAGAGGTCGTCCGGAAAATAGTTTAGTGTTCAACTAAATTTGGAATTGGAGGGCCCATCCATGGCTGCGCAGAACTTTGACTTGATCGTAATTGGTGCCGGACCGGGCGGCTATGTGGCGGCGATCCGCGCCTCACAACTGGGAATGAAGGTTGCCATTGTCGAGCGTGAGAACTTGGGCGGGATTTGTCTGAACTGGGGCTGTATCCCGACAAAGGCGATGCTGCGGTCGTCCGAGGTGTTCCACCTGATGCACCGCGCCAAGGAATTCGGTCTGAAGGCTACTGGCGTTGACTATGATCTGGACGCAGTTGTGAAGCGCAGCCGCGCGGTTGCCGGCCAGTTGTCGGGTGGCATCGGCCATTTGATGAAGAAAAACAAAGTGACCGTGTTCATGGGCGAGGCCACGATACCCGCCAAGGGCAAGGTCAGCGTCAACGGCGCAAAAGGCACCGACGATCTGACAGCCAAGAACATCGTGCTGGCCACTGGCGCGCGGGCGCGTGAATTGCCGGGGCTTGAGGCCGATGGCGATCTGGTGTGGACCTACCGTCATGCGCTTGAACCCAAGAAGATGCCAAAGAAACTGCTGGTGATCGGCTCTGGCGCGATCGGCATCGAATTTGCAAGCTTTTACAACACGCTGGGCGCGGATACGACTGTGGTTGAGGTCATGGACCGTGTGCTGCCTGTCGAAGACGCCGAAATTTCCGCCTTTGCCAAAAAGCAGTTCGTCAAGCAGGGCATGAAGATCATGGAGAAAGCCATGGTCAGGCAGTTGGACCGTGGCAAAGGCAAAGTCACTGCGCATATCGAAACGGGCGGCAAGACCGAGAAGATGGAATTCGATACGGTTATTTCCGCTGTCGGGATCGTTGGCAACGTGGAAGGTCTGGGGCTGGAAGAGCTGGGCGTGAAGATCGACCGGACGCATGTTGTGACCGACGAATTCTGCCGCACCGGTGTCGAGGGGCTTTATGCCATCGGCGATATCGCGGGCGCGCCATGGTTGGCGCACAAGGCCAGCCACGAAGGTGTCATGGTGGCCGATTTGATCGCGGGCAAACATGCCCACCCGGTCAAGCCCGAAAGCATTGCGGGCTGTACCTATTGCCATCCGCAAGTGGCATCTGTCGGCTATTCCGAGGCGAAGGCCAAAGAGCTGGGCTATGACATCAAAGTCGGGCGTTTCCCCTTTATCGGCAACGGTAAAGCGATTGCCTTGGGCGAACCTGAGGGCATGATCAAGACCGTGTTTGATGCCAAGACGGGCGAGCTTTTGGGCGCGCATATGGTTGGCGCGGAAGTGACGGAGCTGATCCAGGGCTATGTGATCGGGCGTCAGTTGGAGACGACCGAGGAGGATCTGATGAACACCGTCTTCCCGCATCCAACCCTGTCGGAAATGATGCACGAAAGCGTGCTGGATGCTTATGACCGTGTGATCCATATGTAAGGTGGATCAAGATCCACCTTACCAGAGGCACAGGCCCGCCCATTGTGGCGGGCCTTTTGCTTTTGGCTGGTGGAAGGAAATAAATGTGTCTATGTTCTGCAAACGTTCCAATTTTGGGCTGGCGATCTTCGTTTGTGGGCCTATCTGTTAAGACGTTGCCTTGGGGGTCAAAATGGCTGAGCTGAAGAATATCGAAGTCCGCGGCGCGCGCGAACATAACCTCAAAAATATTGACGTGGATATTCCGCGCGATCAGTTGGTGGTGATCACCGGGCTGTCGGGGTCTGGCAAATCGTCACTGGCATTCGACACGATCTATGCCGAAGGGCAACGGCGCTATGTGGAATCGCTTTCGGCCTATGCGCGTCAGTTTCTGGATATGATGGAAAAGCCGGATGTGGATCACATCAGCGGCCTGTCCCCTGCGATTTCGATCGAGCAGAAAACGACGTCAAAGAACCCCCGCTCGACCGTCGGCACCATCACCGAGATTTACGACTATCTGCGCCTGTTGTTCGCACGCGCCGGCACCCCCTATAGCCCCGCCACCGGCCTGCCGATCGAAGCGCAGCAGGTGCAGGATATGGTCGACCGCGTTATGGCGCTGGAAGAAGGCACACGCGGCTATTTGCTGGCCCCGATTATTCGTGACCGCAAGGGTGAATACCGCAAGGAATTTCTGGATCTGCGCAAACAGGGTTTTCAGCGTGTGAAGGTGGACGGGCAGTTCTATGAGCTGGATGAGCCGCCGACGCTGGATAAGAAGTTCCGCCACGATATTGATGTGGTGGTTGACCGGATCGTCGTGCGTGAGGGGCTTGAGACGCGGTTGGCCGATAGCTTCCGCACTGCACTGGATTTGGCGGATGGCATTGCCATTCTCGAAACTGCGCCCAAAGAAGGCGATCCCGAGCGTCTGACCTTTTCGGAAAATTTCGCGTGCCCCGTGTCCGGCTTTACCATTCCCGAAATCGAACCGCGTCTGTTTTCGTTCAACGCGCCTTTCGGGGCGTGCCCGTCTTGTGACGGTTTGGGGGTCGAGCTGTTCTTTGACGAACAGCTTATCGTGCCTGATGTGACCTTGAAAATCGCCGATGGTGCGCTGGCGCCGTGGCGTAAGGGCAAGAGCCCCTATTTCCTGCAAACCATTGAAGCGATTGCCAAACATTACGGGTTCAATAAAAACGCCCGCTGGAAAGACCTTGATCCCAAGGTGCAGCAGGTGTTCCTGCGCGGGTCTGGCACGGAAGAGATCAAATTCCGCTATGATGAGGGCGGTCGTGTTTATCAGGTGGAACGTGCCTTTGAAGGTGTGATCCCCAACATGGAACGCCGCTACCGCGAAACGGATAGCAACTGGATCCGTGAGGAATTCGAGAACTTCCAGAACAACCGCAATTGCGGCACGTGTGGCGGCTACCGTTTGCGCGAAGAGGCGCTGGCGGTGAAAATCGGCGGTCTGCATGTGGGGCAGGTCGTGAAGATGTCGATCAAAGAGGCCTATGATTGGTGTCAGGATGTGCCGTCTTCACTGAGCAAGCAGAAAAATGAAATTGCGGCCGCGATCTTGAAGGAAATTCGCGAACGTCTGGGCTTTCTCAATAACGTCGGTCTGGAATACCTGACCCTGTCACGCAATTCCGGTACTCTCTCCGGGGGCGAAAGCCAGCGGATCAGACTGGCCAGCCAGATCGGATCGGGCCTGCAAGGGGTGCTTTATGTTCTGGATGAGCCGTCGATTGGTCTGCACCAGCGCGACAATGACCGCTTGCTGACGACGCTGAAAAACCTGCGCGATCAGGGTAATACCGTGATCGTGGTGGAACACGATGAAGAGGCGATCCGCGAGGCGGATTATGTCTTTGATATCGGGCCGGGTGCGGGTGTGCATGGCGGGCAGGTGGTCGCCAAGGGCACCCCGCAAGAGATTATGGCGAATGAGGCGTCGGTCACGGGCCAGTATCTGATCGGTGCGCGCAAGATCGAAGTGCCTGCCAAACGGCGCAAGGGGAAGGGCAAGAAGCTGACCGTGGTAAAGGCCACGGGCAACAACCTGCGAAACGTGACCGTCGATTTCCCGCTGCAACAGTTTGTTTGCGTCACCGGCGTGTCGGGCGGCGGCAAATCGACCCTGACGATTGAGACATTGTTCAAGAATGCCTCGATGAAACTGAATGGGGCGCGGCAAACGCCGGGGCCATGTGAGACGATCAAAGGGTTTGAGCATCTGGACAAGGTGATCGACATTGACCAGCGCCCCATCGGGCGCACGCCACGGTCGAACCCTGCCACCTATACCGGGGCCTTCACCCCGATCCGGGAATGGTTTGCGGGCATGCCCGAGGCCAAGGCGCGCGGGTACAAACCGGGGCGGTTCAGTTTCAACGTCAAGGGTGGCCGCTGCGAGGCCTGTCAGGGTGACGGTGTGATCAAGATCGAGATGCACTTTTTGCCTGATGTCTACGTGACTTGCGAAACCTGCAAAGGGGCGCGCTATAACCGCGAGACGCTGGAGATCAGGTTCAAGGGCAAGTCGATTGCCGATGTGCTGGATATGACCGTTGAGGATGCGCAGACCTTCTTTACCGCCGTGCCGTCGATCCGTGAAAAGATGGATGCGCTGATGCGTGTGGGGCTGGGCTATATCAAGGTGGGCCAGCAGGCGACAACGCTGTCAGGGGGCGAAGCGCAGCGTGTGAAGCTGTCCAAGGAACTGGCGCGCCGGTCCACGGGGCGTACGCTTTATATTCTGGATGAACCGACCACCGGTTTGCACTTTGAAGACGTGCGCAAGCTCTTGGAAGTGCTGCATGAATTGGTGGATCAGGGGAACTCGGTTATTGTGATCGAGCATAATCTTGATGTGGTGAAAACCGCCGATCATATTATTGATATCGGCCCTGAAGGCGGCGATGGCGGTGGTCAGGTCGTTGCGACAGGCACGCCCGAGCAGGTGGCAGAAGTGCCCGAGAGCCATACGGGCCGATATCTGAAGGATATGCTCTCGGCCCGTAAAGTTGCTGCTGAATGATCAGTCGTAATTGTAACTGAAGGTAAAGACTTCACCGTCGCTGGTGGTGACCGTGCGGGCATAGATTTCTGGCACGGGGCCGTCATCAACCAGCCCTGTGACAGTAACGTCAGCACCGACGGAAACCGGAACGAGGTTCGGGCCAAGGTAGACCTCGATCTCGCCACTCGCGTCACGCAGGATGAATGTGTCCTCGTCCGCGATACGATCGACCACGCCTGCGATTGTCACTTGGGTATCAGGTTGGAGGTCTGCGATTGTCATTTCGGCAAGCGCAAATGAGGGCGATGCCAGCAGAAGGGCGGTAAAAATGGCTCTTGCTGTCATGGCTTAATCCAGTGCCACGCCAAGCAGCACAACCGCTACCACCGCCGCAAGGGCAAACGCCCAACCAGGTGCGCTGACGGTGATGTCTTTCTTCAACCAGTGGGACACGGTTGAAGCGTTAAGGGTGGTTATCTTATTGTCTTGCATGGTAATCTCCTTTTTCCTGACTGAATAGGTCAGAAATCGGGATCGCCCGGATAAGTTTCAAGATACCTCACTTTCTTGTGAGTGGTTCTGTGTTGCGGATTGGCGAATTCTTGGCCGCTCCGGTGCTTGGCGGTTGGGTGGCCACAGCGGAGCCTAGGTCCGTTTGCGTGTTTCAAACCGCGGCAGCATCGCTGAAAAATCCTTGCCCCGTCCGTCCTCATCTTCCACAAAATTTGCGTAAAGATCGCGTGCGGCCAGCCCCATCGGGGTATCGGCATCGACAGCCTCTGCAGCCATCTGGCTCAGGTTAAGATCTTTGAGCATCAGTTCCGCCGCAAAACCGGGTTGATAGCCGTTGTCGGCGGGGCTCTGCGGGCCGATGCCCGGTGCGGGGCAATAGGCGTTCAGCGACCATGAATAGCCCGATGAGGTGCTGACCACATCGAACATCGCCTGCCTGTCGAGGCCGAGTTTATCAGCCAGCACGAAGGCTTCGCAGGTGGCAATCATGGTGGCCCCGAGGATCATGTTGTTGCAGATTTTCGCGGCCTGTCCGTTGCCGGCATCGCCGCAATGCACGGCCTTTTGCCCCATGATGTCAAAGAGTGGCTGGACAGTGGCGAAGGCTTCTGCCGTGCCGCCAGCCATGAAGGTGAGCGTGCCGTTTGTCGCCCCGCCAATGCCGCCGGAAACTGGGGCATCAACCGCTTGCAGGCCTGCCGCATGTGCCTCTGCCGCGACCGCGCGCGCGCTTTCAACATCGACGGTTGAGCAATCAAGGTGTATAGCACCCGCTTTCATCGCGGGGTGGATTTCGGCGGCGACCGCGCGCAGGATTGCGCCGTTGGGCAGCATCGTGATGACCACATCGGCGTCTTTGGCGGCGGCTGCGGCGTTGTCTGCCAAGGTCAGGCCCACGGGTGCGGCTGCCGTGTCAAAACCCACCACGTCATGCGCCTTGGCCAGATTTGCGGCCATTGGCGCGCCCATGTTGCCCAGTCCGATAAATCCGATTTTCATGTCTTGTCCTCCCATTGCAGCGCGTTGCTGCCCAAGTCGTCTGTCATGGCGGCCACATCTGCTGTGGATACGTCCTGCCAGTTGGCGTGTTGCCAGATAGGGGCCCGGTCACGGTCGATGATCGCCGCGCGGATCCCCTCGATAAAGTCACCTTGCGCGCCGCAGCGGTAGGTATAGCGGAATTCGTGGTCGAGCGCGTTTTCGATGCGCGGATCGCGCCGGACCGATTGGATGATTTGCGTTGCAACCGCCATCCCGAGCGGGGCGTTGCGATCCATCAGCTTGCGCGCTTGTGCGCTTGCGGGGCCATCATCGCCTAGAAGCGCCTGATAGATATCGCCAAGGCTGGTACCGACAAAACAGTGGTCAATCTCGGCCTGCCAGTCCGCAAGACGGGCCGGCGGTGCGGGTTTGGCTGCTGCATCAATAGCGGCGGTGTCACCGGTGGAGATGAGGGTGTCTTTCAAGCAATCCCAAGCGTCCTGCGGCACAAAGTGATCGGCAAAGCCTGCATAGATCGCATCGCCTGCGTCCATCCGGTCGCCCGTCAGCCCAAGGTATTGACCGCAATGCCCCGGTGCTTTGGCCAGGATCAGTGATCCGCCCACATCCGGCACCAGACCGATACTACATTCCGGCATGGCGATCTGGCTGGTTTCGCTGACAATCCGCTGTGCGGCATGGCAGCCCACACCAACGCCGCCGCCCATGGTAAAGCCGTGCAGGAAACTGACGATAGGCTTGGTGTAATTGTAGATTTTCGCATTGAGGCGGTATTCGTCGCGCCAGAAACGCTGGCCATAGTCAAAGTCACCGCGCTGTCCGGTGGTGTACATGTCGGCAATGTCACCGCCCGAACAAAAGGCGCGGTCGCCCGCGCCGTCAATCACGATCAGCGCCACATCGGGATCGTCGCGCCAGCTGTCCAGCGCGTCTTCGATCGCCAGACACATATCCCAGGTCAGCGCGTTCAGGGCCTTGGGGCGGTTCAGCGTGATGTATCCCGCGCGTCCGGTCTTGCGGATGACGATATCGGTCATTGGATCATATGGCGGGCGGTGATTAACCGCATGATTTCGTTCGTCCCTTCAAGGATCTGGTGCACGCGCAGATCGCGCACGATTTTTTCGATCCCGTAGTCCGCCAGATAGCCGTAACCGCCGTGCAGTTGCAGGCACCCGTCCGCGACTTCGCTGCCGGTTTCGGTGCAGAGTTTCTTGGCCATGGCGCAGAACTTCGTCGCATCCGGTGCACCTTGGTCCAGCTTCCAAGCAGCTTGACGCAGGAAGGTGCGCGCCGATTGCAGTGCGATTTCCATATCCGCCAATCGGAATTGTAACCCCTGAAACTGGTCGATGGATTTTCCAAAAGCTTTGCGTTCGGCCATATAGGCGACCGTTTGATCCAAAGCGGACTGTGCCGCCCCAATCGAACAGGCCGCGATGTTCAACCGCCCGCCATCAAGGCCCGCCATGGCGTATTTGAAGCCCATGCCTTCCTCGCCCAACAGGTTCTCTGCCGGGGCAGGGCAGCTATCCATCTGGACCTGCCGCGTGGGTTGCGACCGCCAACCCATCTTGTCCTCAAGCCCGCCAAAGGACAGGCCGGGTGCGCCATCTTCGACAAGAATTGCGCTGATCCCTTTGGGACCATCGTCGCCGGTGCGGGCCATGACGATGTAGGCGTCAGAGTACCCGCCGCCCGAAATGAATGCCTTGGTGCCTGTCAGATGATAGCCCGTATTATCGCGCACCGCTTTTGTTTTGAGGGCGGCTGCGTCTGACCCTGAGCCCGGTTCGGTCAGACAGTAGGACAGGATCGTTTCCATGGTCAGGGCCTTGGGCAAAATACGATCTTTCAGCGCATCCGAGCCGTAGGCGTCGATCATACGGGCACACATATTGTGGATCGACAGAAATGCCGAAACGGAGGCGCATGATTGCGACAGGGCCTCGAAAACAAGGGTTGCATCAAGGCGCGACAGGCCCGATCCGCCGTGGTCTTCGGATACATAAAGACCACCAAACCCTAGCTCGGCCAGTTTCAGCCAAAGGTCTTTGGGGATCGTGCCATCGCGTTCCCACGTGCGGGCATGGGGCGCGATATGCTCTTGCCCGAAATCGCGGGCCATATCGAAAATTGCGGATTGTTCTTCTGTCAGAGCAAAGTTCATTCTTGCCTCCCGTCAAGGAATTGAACACTTGTTCATATAATGCGCGGATCGGCGTTCTTTGGCAAGCCATCCAGCGCAAACAAAAAGGCCCACCGCGGGGGTGGGCCTTTGTCGCTTATTCCATCAGCGGGATCGAGAACTCGCCGCCTTCTTTGATGCCTGACGGCCAGCGCGACGTGATCGTCTTGGTGCGTGTGTAGAATTTGAACGCATCCGGTCCGTGCTGGTTCAGATCGCCGAACATGGATTTCTTCCACCCGCCAAAGGTGTGATAGGCCAGTGGCACCGGGATCGGCACGTTCACACCGACCATGCCGATGTTGATCCGGCTGGCAAAGTCGCGGGCGGTATCGCCGTCACGCGTATAGATCGCGGTGCCGTTGCCGTATTCATGGTCCATCGCAAGGCCAATCGCCTCTTCATAGTTTTGGGCGCGCATCATCGACAGGACAGGGCCGAAGATCTCTTTTTGATAGATGTCCATGTCCTTGGTGACGTTATCGAACAAGTGCGGGCCCACGAAAAAGCCGTCTTCATAGCCCTGCAGGTTGAAGTTGCGCCCGTCGACCACCAGTTTTGCGCCTTGGTCGATACCGGACTGCACCAGACGGCCAATGTTGGCTTTGGCGGCGGCTGTCACGACAGGGCCGTAATCCACGTCATTGCCTGCGGTATAGGGGCCAACCTTCAGCGCCTCGACCTTGGGCACCAGCTTTTCCAGCAAACGATCTGCGGTTTCATCGCCCACGGCTACGGCAACCGAAATCGCCATGCAGCGTTCACCAGCCGCACCATAGCCTGCACCAACCAGCGCATCTGCGGCTTGGTCCATGTCGGCGTCGGGCATGATGATCATGTGGTTTTTCGCACCACCGAAGCACTGCACGCGTTTGCCCTGCGCACAGCCTGTACCGTAGATATATTCCGCAATCGGGGTTGATCCGACGAAACCGACCGACTGGATCGTGTCGTCATAAAGGATCGCGTCGACCGCTTCTTTGTCGCCGTTGACGACCTGCAAGATACCCTTTGGCAGCCCAGCCTCTTCCATCAGTTCGGCCAGCATCAGCGGCACGGAGGGGTCACGCTCGGACGGTTTGAGGATGAAAGCGTTGCCGCAGGCAATCGCAGGCGCGAACATCCACATCGGGATCATGGCGGGGAAGTTGAAGGGTGTGATGCCAGCGGTCACACCCAAGGGCTGTTTCATCGAATACATATCAATGCCGGGGCCCGCGCTGTCGGTGAATTCGCCTTTCAGGAGCTGCGGCGCACCGATGCAGTATTCCACCACCTCAAGGCCACGGATCACGTCGCCTTTGGCGTCTGGCAGGGTCTTGCCGTGTTCGCGGGACAGCGCCTCGGCCAGTTTGTCCATATCGCGGTTCAGAAGGCCCACAAAGGCCATCATCACACGCGCACGGCGCTGTGGGTTGACGGCGGCCCATGCCGGTTGTGCCTTAGCCGCAATTTCAACGGCTTTGGCCATTTCATCAGCGTTGGCCAGCGGTACTTTGGCTTGCACTTCGCCAGTGGCGGGGTTGAAGACGTCGGCAAAACGGCCTGACGTGCCTTTGACGTGTTCGCCGCCGATATAGTGGGTCAACTCTTGCATAGTGTCCTCCAAATGTTGGTTTGGCCGGACTATATCCTTGCATTTTTCACCGTAAAAGAACCAATATCTCAAAACCATTTTGCAAAAATGCAAGGGCGCGATGGAAAACTGGGATGATATGCGGGTGTTTCTGGCGGTGGCGCGGGCCGAAGGGCTGTCTGCTGCGGCCCCTGTCCTGAAAATGGACCCTTCGACATTGGGCCGCCGGATTGCACGGCTCGAGCGCAGTCTGGGTGCGGCCCTCTTTGTGAAATCCCCGCAAGGCTATGCGTTGACCGATCTGGGCGAACGGATGAAGGCGCGCGCCGCAGAGGCCGAGGTGCATCTGGCGCGCATCGCCGATGAAGGACAGGAGACTGCGGGGCTGACGGGACAGATCCGGATCGGGGCGCCGGACGGGGCGGCAAACTATCTGTTGCCGCAGGTTTGTGCGGCTATTCAGGAAAAGAATCCTGATCTTGAAGTACAGATTCTGGCACTGCCGCGCGTCGTGAACCTGTCACGGCGCGAGGCGGATATGGCGATTACCGTCAGCCCGCCCGCCGCAGGGCGGCTGACAGTGCAGAAGATCACGGATTATCAGCTCCATCTGGCGATGCGTTCGGATGCGCCGCCTTTGCAGAGCCTGGCCGATCTGAAGGGGCGGCGGATCGTGGGTTACATTCCGGATATGATTTTCGACAAAGAGCTGGACTACCTCAGCGCGATTGATGTGGCGGGCGTGCAGATGGCGTCGAATTCTGTGGCGGTGCAGTTGCAGATGATCCGGCAGGCAGGTGTCGGGATCGTGCATGATTTCGCGCTGCCCTTTGCGCCCGAGGTGAAAATGGTGTTGCCCGAGCAGGTGGCGCTGACGCGGTCGTTCTATCTGGTGCGCCATACATCGGACCGGCGGCTTGACCGGTTGACGCGGTTTGCGCAGGCGCTGCGGGCGGGAATACAGGAAGAAGTCGTGCGGCTGGAACGCACAGCACGCTTGACAGCTAGGCCCCCCGTTTGACACGCTGAAATTCCGGAGGAGAACCAAGGAGTCCACCCATGTTAGTTTCCCAAATGTTGAAGTCGAAACCTGAGGTCGGTGTGATTTCGGTGACGCCCTCATCCTCTGTTGCGGATGCGGCCAAGCTCTTGTCACATCATCGTATCGGCACGGTTGTCGTGTCTTCTGATGGTGCAGCGCTGGATGGTATCCTGTCCGAACGCGATATTGTGCGTGAATTGGGCAAACGGGGCGCGTCGTGTCTGAGCGATCCGGTGAGTGCCTTGATGACGGCCAAGCTCACCACATGCAGCCCGTCAAACAGCGCACTTGAGGTGCTGGAGATGATGACCGATGGACGCTTCCGACACTTGCCGGTGATGGAAGACGGTAAAATGATCGGTCTCATTTCCATCGGGGACGCCGTAAAGGGCCGGTTGGCGCAGTTGGCGATGGAAAAAGAATCGCTCGAAAGCATGATTATGGGCCACTAGGCCGCGCTTGCATTCTGCTGTGCAATATTGTTGCTTGGCGAAACTGTAGAACACCAAGAGGTTTGCCATGCGCGTCGCACTTTACCCCGGCACATTTGATCCGGTCACGCATGGCCATCTGGACATTATCCGCCGCGCCGCGACCTTGGTGGACCGCTTGGTGATTGGCGTGGCAATCAATCGTGACAAAGGCCCGCTGTTCACGCTGGAAGAGCGGGTTGAGATGATTGAGGCCGAGGTGCGGCATCTGTCTGTTGATGGCGGATGCGAAATCGTGGCCCATCCGTTCGAGAATCTGCTGATAGATTGTGCCCGCGACGTGGGTGCGTCTGTGATCGTGCGCGGTCTGCGCGCTGTGGCGGATTTTGAGTACGAATATCAAATGGTTGGTATGAACCGCGCGCTGGATAACACAATCGAGACGGTCTTCTTGATGGCCGAGGCCGAGCATCAGGCGATTGCGTCCAAACTGGTCAAAGAGATCGCGCGCCTTGGGGGTGATGTGTCGAAATTCGTGACACCCGCCGTGAATACCGCGTTGAAAGAACGGTTCGGCGGTTGAGCTGGCTCTGGATGCTGGTTGGAACCTATCTGCTTTACGCTGCTGTGATGGTCATGGTGCATCCGCGCATCATCTACCCCTTCGGCGCTGACGCCTTTGAAAACCCCGCCTTTCGCCAAGAGGTCGTATCAGATCGCGATGTTTCTATCGCGATCTCGGAAGGCGCAGATGATTTGGCCGTTTTGTTCTTTATGGGCAATGGTGGGTCGTTGGCCTATTTCACCTATGCGCTGGAGGCTCATCAAACCGCGGATAGAACAGTTGCCGCACTGGAGTATCGGGGCGGTGCGGGGATTGCGGGGCGCCCGTCCGAGGCGGGTTTGAAGGCTGATGCGCTGGCGGCCTATGACTGGCTCGCCGCACAGCATGAAGGGCCAATTGCGGTGCATGGGTTTTCGCTGGGCACGGGATTGGCCATTCATGTGGCGGCAAGGCGGGATGTCGCGGCGATTTTGCTGGATGCGCCTTATCCCACGCTGTGCGCACTCATGACCAAAGGGTCATACCTTCCCGCCTGCTATCTGCCGTTTGTGCAGAAATGGCGCTCGCTTGATGACGTGCCTGCGCTGAATGCGCCGGTTCTGGTGCAGCATGGCACCGCTGATCAGCTGATTCCGATTGGCTATGGCATGGAATTGGCGGATGCGATGAAGGCTGTGGATCTATCCGTGACATTTCACGGTGTGGAAGGGGCGACCCACAACAATCTGGCAGGGCAGTCAGGCTATCAGGACCGCATCAACGCATTTCTGACGGGCCTTACGAAAGAATAAAGCCGCCCCCGAAGGCGCGGCTGGTGTTCTTTCGCGGTGTCGGTCGTTTAGCCGTAAATTGATCGGGCTGCGATTTTCGCAGCGTCCTCGCGGAATATGCCCAGGTCAATTGCGGTTTCCAGAGGCATCGATTCCAGCTCATACTTGAGGCGGCTATAGGCCACGCGTTTCTGGACGGCGGTGCGAACTGTGTTCAATACGGTCATGTGCGTGCTCCTTTGCATTCATGCGGGGTTATCCCGTGACCCACATGTAGCAATGCTGCAGCGCAGAACAACTGACAGTTAGCGCTAGCGGTTATGCAGGGTTTGCATGGCGGATTTTGCAAGTTGCACAAAAAAAAGCCGGCCCAGAGGACCGGCTTTTCATTTTGGTTGTGGATCGCCTAGATCAGCTTGCCCATTGCCACGGCTGTATCGGACATGCGGTTCGAGAAACCCCATTCGTTGTCATACCATGTCAAAATCCGCACCATGTTGCCGTCGAGCACCTTGGTTTGATCAAGGTGGAAGATCGAGGAATGGGGATCATGGTTGAAGTCGGAACTGACCATCGGCAGGTCGGTATAGCCCAAAATGCCTTTCAGCGGGCCGTCTGCTGCGGCGACAATGGCGGCGTTGACTTCTTCGACTGTCGTGTCGCGGCTCGCCTCGAATGTCAGGTCAACGACCGACACGTTCGGGGTGGGCACACGGATTGCGACGCCGTCAAGTTTGCCGTTCAGTTCCGGAAGTACGAGCCCCACGGCCTTTGCCGCACCGGTTGATGTCGGGATCATCGACAATGCCGCAGCGCGTGCGCGGTAGAGGTCTTTGTGCATCGTATCCAGCGTTGGCTGGTCGCCGGTATAGCTGTGGATCGTGGTCATAAAGCCTTTGGTGATGCCGATGGCATCGTTCAGCACTTTGGCCACAGGGGACAGACAGTTCGTTGTGCAAGATGCGTTCGAGACGATGATATCGTCCGCCGTCAGCATTCCGTCATTCACACCGTAAACAATTGTTTTGTCAGCGTCTTTACCGGGGGCCGAGATCAGAACACGGCTGGATCCGTTATCAAGGTGCGCTTGGCAGGCCTCTTTGCTGGTGAAGATACCGGTGCATTCCATCACCACATCAACGTCAGACCATGGCAGGTCTGCGGGGTTGCGGATGGCGGTCACTTGGATCGGGCCGCGGCCGACGTCGATGGTGGTCTCTGTCGTGGTTACCGTGGCGGGGAAACGCCCGTGTACGCTGTCAAAGCGCAGCAGGTGTGCGTTGGTTTCGACCGGTCCAAGGTCATTGATTGCAATCACCTCAATATCGGTGCGCCCGCTTTCGACGATCGCGCGCAGGATGTTACGGCCGATCCGGCCAAATCCGTTAATAGCTACTTTGACGGCCATGGTGTTCTCCTCAGGGTCAATGTTGGCGCTAACATTGCGATTTATACGCAAAGGTCAACCGTTGATCGCTTTTAGCGCCAAAACGCCATCCATTCGATAAGTTCAACAAATTTGCGCGATAGAAACAGCGCATTGGCCCCATCGTATTGCAGGTAATCAAAACCAAGCAATGCGACCAAGAACAGACCAAGAAGAACGGCGATGGTGTTTGTCATGGGCCGAGGTTTAGCCCAGATGCAACAAATGGCAAAGCCCGCATGGGCGGGCTTGCTGTGCTTTTGCGCTTTGCGGGCAGGGGCTAGTGCATCCGTCCCATCGTGGCCGCGACATCGGCCATGCGCGCCGAAAAGCCCCATTCGTTGTCATACCACGCCAGAACGCGCACAGTGCGACCGCCCACGACCTTGGTCTGGTCCGGCGCAAAGATCGAGCTTTCGGTGGTGTGATTAAAGTCGATGCTGACTTTGGCTTCGTCATCATAGGACATCACCATGCCCATATAACCGGCGGCGGCTTCGGCCACGATAGCGTTGACCTCCTCCACGGTGACGGATTTTCCGGCCTCGAAAGTCAGATCAACGGCGCTCACATTGGGGGTAGGGACCCGCATCGCGGTGCCGTCAAGCTTGCCTGCCAGTTCCGGCAGAACCTCGCCCAGTGCCTTGGCTGCACCCGTAGAGGTCGGGATCATTGCCATCGCCGCCGCACGAGCGCGGTAGAGGTCATTGTGGCGACGGTCCAGCGTGGGCTGGTCGCCTGTATAGCTGTGAATTGTGGTCATGATGCCGCGTTCAATGCCAATGGCGTCGTTGAGCACCTTCGCCAAGGGCGCAAGGCAGTTGGTCGTGCAAGAGCCGTTGGACACCATGTTTTCGGTGGCTAGCAAATAACGGTGGTTCACGCCATAAACGACCGTGCGGTCCACATTCTTCGCGGGGGCCGAAATGAGCACCTTTTTGGCACCGCGCGCGAGGTGGATGTTTGATTTCAGACCGTCGTTGAATTTGCCGGTACATTCCAGCACCACATCGACACCGTCCCAGTCCAGCTCTTCCGGATCATACGTCGACATCACATCAATCGGGCCACGCCCCAGATCCATTGTGTTGCCTTTGACGGTGATCGGGCTGCCAAAACGACCATGAATACTATCGTATTTCAGCAGGTGCGCGTTGGTTTCAATCGGGCCGGTGGCGTTGATTTTTACCACCTGAACATCGTTGCGGGCGGCTTCGGTGATATGGGCCAAAGTACAGCGTCCAATGCGCCCGAACCCGTTGATTCCGATGGTCACTGTCATAACTGAATATCCTTGCCACTCGTTCGTTGTTGCAAGCGGTATACGCAGGTGTGCGGCGCAGGGGAATGAAAAACGTGTTTTTCATCAATATGTTAACGATAACGGACCGTGTTAGCGATAACGATTCTGCGGGAAAAGCATGTGTTACCGCAAACATCACAAGGGTCTGTCGAATCATCTTTGGGTGTTATCGGCTGTCAGCGAATGAAAAGGACGGCGCACCATGTGTGAGGGGGCTGCTGACAACGGCCACCATCCCGGCGTCGCCACTGCGATGATGACCTAGATCCATGTCATCGCAGTGGCGTTTATTGTTTACTTGATCAGCGACTTGACCTTCGCCGCTGTCGCCGCGGCTGTGATCCCGAACTCTTCAAAAAGACGCTCGGCCGGGGCAGATGCCCCGAAACCGTGCATCCCCACAAAGCCGGATTTCTCACGCTTGCCGCGCTCGCCGAACAACCAGCGGTCCCAGCCAAAGCGGATGCCAGCCTCGACCGCGACGCGTACGGGTCCGCCGGGCAGCACACGCTTGCGATAGCTTTCCTCTTGCTCTTCAAAGAGTTCCCAGCACGGCATGGACACAACGCGGGTGCCGATCCCTTCCGCTTGCAGCAGATCGCGGGCTTCCATCGCGATGGACACCTCAGAGCCGGTGGCCAGAAGGATCGCTTGGCGTTTGCCCTCCGCATCGGCAAGCACATAGGCGCCCTGGGCGACCATGTTCTTGTTCTTATGCTCGGTGCGTACGGTGGGCAGGTTCTGACGGGTCAGGGCCAGCACGCTAGGGGTTTTCTGGGATGTCAGTGCGATTTCCCAAGCCTCGGCGGTTTCGACCGTATCGGCGGGACGGAACACGTTCATGTTCGGGGTGGCCCGCAACATGGCAAGGTGTTCGACAGGCTGGTGTGTCGGGCCGTCTTCGCCAAGGCCGATACTGTCGTGCGTCATGACATAAGTGGCCGGAACGCCCATCAGCGCGGACAAACGCATGGCCCCACGCGCATAGTCGGTGAAACACATGAATGTGCCGCCATAGGCCCGCGCGCCGCCGTGCAGTGCCATACCGTTCATCGCGGCCGCCATGCCGTGTTCGCGCACACCGTAGTAGATGTAGCGGCCCTTTCGGGTATCAGGGTGGAAGGTGCCCATGTCTTTGGTCAGCGTGTTGTTCGATCCGGTCAGGTCGGCCGAACCGCCGATGGTTTCCTGCATGATCGGGTTGATGACCTCAAGCGTCATTTCCGATGATTTGCGGGTTGCGACCGAAGGTGCGCCTTCGCTGATCTGCTTTTTCAGCGCACGGATCGTAGCCGATAGACGCTTGGGCGCTTGACCGGCGTAGATACGCTTGAACTCGGCCTGTTTGTTGGCCGAGAGCGCGTTGAAGCGGTCGTGCCATTCTTTGTTGGCTGTGGCCCCGCGTGCGCCGATTTCAGCCCATTGCTTGAGCGCGTCGGCGGCGACTTCGAAATCCCCCATAGGCGCGCCATAAGCTTCCTTGGCTGCTTTCAGCTGGTCGGCGTTGGTCAGGGCGCCGTGGCCTTTGGAGGTGTCCTGTGCCGCGTGGCCCAGAGCGATATGGGTTTTGCAGGCGATCATGGACGGGCGGGGGTCGTTCTTTGCCGCCGTGATGGCCGCGTCAATCGCGGAGGGGTCGTGACCGTCGATGGATTGGACGTGCCAGCCCGAGGCCTCAAAGCGCATCGGTTGGTTGGTAATGTCGGCGATATCAACAGTGCCGTCGATGGTGATGTTGTTGTTGTCCCAAAACACGATCAGGTGGGACAGTTTTTGCATCCCGGCAAGTGCAATCGCCTCTTGGCTGATGCCTTCCATCAAACAGCCGTCGCCAGCCATGACATAAGTGTAGTGATCGACTATCTTCTTGCCCCATGTGGCACGCTGGATTTCCTCGGCGATGGCAAAGCCGACCGAATTGGCTATGCCTTGGCCCAGCGGGCCAGTCGTGGTCTCGATCCCGCGGGCATGGCCGAACTCTGGATGGCCTGCGGTACGCGCACCCCATTGGCGGAAGTCCTTGATCTGCTCCAGCGGCATATCCTCGTATCCGGTCAGATACATCAGGGAATAAAGCAACATCGAGCCGTGGCCTGCCGACAGGATAAAGCGGTCGCGATCGGGCCATTCTGGCGCTTTGGGGTCGAACTTGAGGTGTTTTTCAAACAGCACTGTTGCAACATCGGCCATGCCCATTGGCATGCCGGAGTGGCCAGAGTTTGCTGCGGCGACCGCATCCAGCGTCAGAGTGCGGATGGCGGTGGCTTTCATCCAGTGGTCGGGGTGTGCGGTGCGCAGGGCTGCAATATCCAAGTGATCAGGTCCTATTTACGAATGGTGAACATCAGGCGTTGGCAGCGTCATATCAGGACCGAACCCAAGATCAAGCGTGACGGCTAAGTTACTCATATTCTTGGCACGCTGTGGTTTGCGGCAGGGCCGGTGATGGCATACGCTTGGCATCAACAGGTACGATTCGGTACATTTTTGCCGCGGCAGTCGGGCAGAAGACCATTTGATTACAACGACGATGGCAAAAACGGGCACGCCTATTGCGCCACGAAAGGACGAGCGGATGAGTGACATAAGTATATTGGAAGGCCGCATCACCGCTGCGCTGGACAGGATCAGGCAGGGTCTGGATGCCGCCGGCGGGCAGAATGCTGCCGATGATGTCGCGCTACAGGCGGCCCTTGATCAGGAGCGTGCGCAAAACGCCGAACTGGTCGAACGCGTACGCGTGCTGAAAGAGCGGCAGGATACGCAAGTGGCCAGCCTCACGCTGCGTGCCGAGACACAAAGCAAGCATCTGATGAAATTGGATGAAGAGTTGCAGCAATTACGCGCCTCGAACGTGCAATTGCGCGACATGAACGCAAAACTGCGCGCGGCCGTGACCACAGGGCTTGCACCTGAATTGCACGACGCGGCTGTGAACGCTGAAATCGAGGCGTTAAGCGCGCAGCGGTCGGCCGATGCAGCCGAGATTGATGCCATTCTGGACGAGCTGAAGCCCCTGATCGAGGAGACATCCCATGCCGCAGGTTGAGATTGCTATCGGAGGTCGCACCTTTGAGGTCGCCTGTCAGGACGGCGAAGAGCATTTTCTGCATTCTGCTGCTGCGATGCTGGATGCGGAGGCCAGTCATCTGGCGGATCAGATTGGCCGGATGCCCGAGGGCCGTATGCTTTTGATGGCGGGTCTGATGCTGGCGGATAAGACCGCAGGTCTGGAAGACAAGGTGCGCCAGCTGGAAACAGAGGCCGCGAACATGCGCGCGCAGATGGAAACCCTTCAAAGCCAGCCCGCACCTGCGCCTGTGCGCGTCGAGGTGCCAGTGGTGCCTGCTGCTGTGACGGATGCTTTGGCCGAGATCGCCGCGCGCGCCGAAGCCTTGGCGGATCAGGTCGAAGCCCGATAAAAAAAGGCGGGCAATGCGCCCGCCTTATTCCGTTTTAGCCGTTCGCTTCGCGAATTTTCTCGGCGGCGTCTTTATCGAAGGCGACGCCGTTTTCTGCAAACAGCGTATCGAGTTCGCCCGAAAGCGTCATCTCGGTGATGATGTCGCAGCCACCGACGAATTCGCCTTTGACGTAAAGCTGCGGAATGGTGGGCCAATCGGAATAATCCTTGATCCCTTGGCGGATCTCGTCATCTGCCAGCACGTTTACGTCGGCATAGTCGACCCCCATGAAGTTCAGAACGCCTGCGACGCGCGATGAGAACCCGCACTGCGGCATGCTCTTGGTGCCTTTCATGAAAAGCACAACTTCATTGGCTGTTACGGCGTCTTTGATTTTGTCTTGGGCTGTCATGTTTTTGTATCCGTTTGTTTTGGAGCAAATTTTTTCGCGTAAGCCTGTGGATCACGCGTGATATGATAGGCGGTCGAGCTTGTCGATCTGCCAGAACCATAGTTTGAGTGGATAAGTGTATTCTCATGTCCTGGAACAACTCCACGATGCTGTTTGGGAGCGAACCTTCTTCGTGCTTCACCTCTTAAGATCCGGAGCACGCATAAGCCTGCGAAGATCGAAAGGAAGACAAAAAGATAGACGTAAGGTGACATCAGTCCGGTGCCTTGGTTGTTAACGCCAACGCATGCAATTCGCCGTTGCTGCCGTCCATCTTGCCTTTGAGCGCGGCATAGACGGCGCGTTGTTGTTGCACGCGGTTCTTGCCGCGGAAGCTTTCGTCGATAACCTCGGCTGCGAAATGGGCCCCGTCGTCACCCTGCACATTGATGGTGGCGTCAGGGAAGCTTTCGCGCAGAAGGGTCTCGATCTCGAAGGCGGTGATAGGCATTTGCGGTCCTTTTGGTGCGTTTGTTTTAAATTAGGGCCGCTTGCGTCGGGGGACAAGTGGGGATGCCTCCGGCGGGAGTATTTTGGGCAAGATGATAATCAGGCGACCGCGTTTTCGAATGAGGTGCGGAAGATCTGGCTGAGCTCTGACAGGGGGGCGCTGTGGCTGCCAAAGGTGATCTGGTCGCCGCCCGCTTTTCCGACAGTCGCCAGCGGTACATGCGCTTGGCTGGCGGCGATCATCAGTGCTTCGGCTTGATCAAAGTTGCAGGCGATCAGATAACGGGCCTGATCCTCGCCAAACAGTGTTGGTGTATCTTCTGCGTCAAGTGTGATGCCCACGCCGGCGCTTTCGGCCAGCTCAAAGGCAGCCAGCGCAAGACCGCCGTCGCTCAGGTCTGTGCAGGCCTTGATATAGGCGTGGTTGGCGCGGATGAAATCACCATGTGCTTTCTCTGCGACAAGATCGACGGGGGGCGCATCGCCTTCGGCGCGACCATAGACCTCGGCAAGCAGTGCTGATTGTCCAAGGTGGCCAGTCGTTTCGCCCAGCAAGAGCAGCACATGGCCTTCGCGGATGTCGCCCGTGATCATATGATCGGGGTGGTGGATGATACCGACCGCACCGATGGTCGGTGTGGGCAGGATGCCTTTGCCGTCGGTTTCATTATAAAGTGATACGTTGCCCGATACAATCGGCATGTCGAGCGCTTTGACCGCCTCGCCGATGCCTTGGATGGCACCGACGAATTGTCCCATGATGCGCGGTTTCTCGGGGTTGCCGAAGTTCATATTGTCCGTCGTTGCCAATGGGACGGCACCTACGGATGTCAGGTTACGGTAGGCTTCTGCCACGGCCTGCTTGCCGCCCTCAACGGGGTTGGCCATGACGTAGCGCGGGGTCACGTCGCTGGTGAAAGCCAGCGATTTATCGGTGCCATGCACCCGCACGATGCCGGCGCCGGCGCCGGGTGTGCGTGCTGTATCGCCCATGACCTGTTGGTCGTATTGCTCATAAACCCATTGCTTGCCCGCGTAGTTGGGGCTGCTGATCAGTGCTTTCAATCCGTCGATGGGGTGCACGCCTGCCATATCGCCCAGCGGGGCGGCGGGGGGGGTGGGTTCCCAAGGGCGGTCGTATTCGGGGGCCGAGCCGGAGAGGGTGGCAAGCGGCAGATCGGCCATGACCTTGCCGTTGTGTTCGATGATGAAACGGTCTTCGGCGATTGTTTCGCCAACGATCGCGAAATCGAGGTCCCATTTGACGAAGACAGCGCGGGCTTCCGCCTCAAGCTCGGGCTTGAGCACCATCAACATGCGCTCCTGGCTTTCGGACAGCATCATTTCGTAGGCCGTCATGTTCTCTTCGCGCTGTGGGACCGCGTTGAGGTTCAGTTTGACACCCAAGCCGCCTTTGTCGCCCATTTCCACCGCCGAACACGTCAGGCCAGCGGCCCCCATGTCCTGAATGGAAATCACGGCACCTGTGGCCATCAGTTCCAGTGTCGCTTCCATCAGGCGCTTTTCGGTGAACGGATCGCCCACTTGCACGGTGGGGCGCTTTTCTTCGATGGTGTCGTCAAATTCGGCTGATGCCATCGTGGCCCCGCCCACGCCGTCGCGGCCGGTTTTCGCGCCAAGGTAGACCACAGGCATACCGATGCCGGAGGCAGCGGAATAGAAAATCTTGTCGGCATCCGCGAGGCCCGCCGCAAAGGCGTTGACAAGGCAGTTGCCATTATAGGCGGGATCAAAGCGCACTTCGCCGCCCACAGTCGGCACGCCAAAGCAGTTGCCGTAGCCGCCAACGCCCGCAACGACGCCATTGACCAATTGCCGTGTTTTCGGGTGAGAAGGTTCACCGAAAGACAGTGAGTTCATCGCGGCTATAGGGCGCGCGCCCATGGTAAAGACATCGCGCAGAATGCCGCCCACGCCGGTCGCTGCCCCCTGGTAGGGTTCGATATAGCTGGGGTGGTTGTGGCTTTCCATTTTGAAGACCACCGCCTGTCCATCACCGATATCGACAACGCCTGCGTTTTCGCCGGGGCCGCAGATCACTTGCGGGCCTTCCGTGGGCAGGGTGCGCAGCCATTTCTTGGAGGATTTGTAGGAACAATGCTCGTTCCACATCGCCGAAAAGATGCCCAATTCGGTGAAGGTTGGTTCGCGGTCGATGATCTCGAGGATCCGCTGGTATTCGTCAGGCGAAAGCCCGTGGGCTGCAATCAGGTCTTCGGTGATGGCTGGCTCTTGCATCTTGGTCCCCCGCGCGTGAGTCGCGCGTGTTTTACGGGGTTGCGCGTAAGAGGGAAAGGGAGGTGTTGATTTGTCTGCTTTACAAAGCTGCTAATGCGGATCCGTGGGATGCAGCACAGGGCAGTGATGCGCCAAAAAAAATGCCGGGCACAAGGCCCGGCGAAGTCCAACAGGGAGGTGAGGTTGATGAGCGCTATCGCATCGTCAACCTCGACTGATCAAATAGGGTGCGTTTTTTGACCAATCAAGAAAAAATCGGTTGTGTTATCGCAATGCCGCTATGCTTTCAATGCATAGCTAACGGGGCAAATCGCATCAATCAACAGCTTTGGCCCTGTTTTCGAACGATAATTCTGCCTGTGGTTGCGTCGCGCTATATGTCTGTCGCTTCGCGCATTTTTCGCCGATGCGTGAAAATCTCGTCCTGTACAAAGTCGCGGAAGGCCGCGATGCGTTTGGATTGCCGCAATTCTTCGGGGTATGCGAGGAAAACGGGCACTTCCCCGCTTTCCAGATCCGGCAGGACGCGCACAAGATCTGGAAAATCCTCAGTCAGGTAGTCAGGTAGAACGCCGATCCCGATATTATTGATAACGCCCTGTAGCACTCCAAAGTAGTTGTTTACGGTGAACGTGTTGGGAATGTCGTATGTCATCAGGTGTTGCAGCAGTGTTGCCCCCGCAGCGACCTGAATGGAATTGAGGCTTTGGCAGATCAGTCTGTGGTCAGAGATATCCGACATCTCGACCGGCGCTTTGTTCGTTTCCAGATAGGTTTTTGACGCGTAAAGCCGCATCCGCACCGACATCAGCCGCTTGCGGATCAGGTCCGCCTGCGAGGGCTCTTTCATGCGGATCGCGACATCGGCCTCGCGCATGGGCAGATCGAGCACCCGTTCTTCCAGCATCAGGTCGATTTTCAGATCGGGGTATAGCTCATAAAGCTTGGGCAGGCGCGGCGCGAGCCAGAGCGTGCCAAAGCCAGTGGTCGTGGTCACGCGCAATTCGCCAAACACTTCCTCTTCGCTGTCACGGATGCGTGCTGACGCGGCCTCGAGCCGTTTGTTCATGCTTTTGGTAGCGTCAAACAACAGCTCGCCCTGTTCGGTCAGGATCAGCCCGCGCGCATGGCGGTGAAACAGTGTCGTATTCAGCGATTCTTCAAGCGCACGAATCTGGCGGCTGACGGCCGATTGCGACAGGTGAAGCGTATCGCCCGCGTGCGTGAGCGAACCCGCGTCCGCAACGGCGTGAAAGATTCTTAGTTTATCCCAGTCCATAACGGCCTTTTTAAAAAAAATTTGTTGTATTTGATTTGCAGACATTACCCGAAACGGGTGTTTTGATGCAAACCACGATCTGATTTATTTTGTGCTTTGTAGGTCAGCAATTTTGACCTATACTTTGATGTGTAATCGACGTGCGGGGAGGTGCGGGATGTCACATCAGAATGTGTCGCTCAATGATCGATATAATCTTAACAAACACCAGATTTTGCTGAACGGCACGCAGGCCTTGGTGCGCCTGATGCTGATGCAGCGCGCCCGGGATGAACAGGCGGGTTTGAACACCGCCGGATATGTTACCGGCTATCGCGGATCACCGCTTGGCGCCGTCGATATGCAGATGACCCGGGCGAAAAACGTGCTGGAGCCTGCACAGATCACCTTTCAGCCCGGATTGAACGAAGACCTTGCTGCAACCGCCCTTTGGGGCAGCCAGCAGGCGGAATTGCGCGGTGAGGGCAAATATGACGGCGTCTTTGGCCTGTGGTACGGCAAAGGCCCCGGTGTGGACCGTTCAGGCGATGTGATGCGCCACGCCAATATGGCGGGCACATCCCCCAATGGCGGGGTGATCATGGCAATGGGCGATGACCACACTGGCGAAAGCTCGACCACGTTGCACCAGTCCGACTGGGCGATGATTGATGCCTATATGCCGATTGTGTCGCCTGCCGGTGTGCAGGAAATTCTCGACTACGGGTTATATGCGTGGGAATTGTCACGCTTTGCCGGTGTCTGGGTCGGTCTGAAGACCATGAAAGACACGATCGAGGTGACATCGGTGGTGGATGGCAATCCTGACCGCATGTCTTTTGTCCGCCCCGATTTCGACATGCCTGAGGGCGGTTTGAATATCCGTGTGGTCGACACCCCGCAGCTGCAAGAGGCGCGGATGATCGACTATAAACGCTTTGCCGCCGAGGCGTTTAGCCGTGCCAACAAGATGGACCAACGTAAATGGGGCAAGCCGGGAGCGAAAATCGGGTTCGTGGCAGCGGGCAAGAACTGGCTTGATTTGCAACATGCATTGGCGCTGCTGAATATTAATGAAGCAGAGGCCGAGGATTTGGGGATCACAACCTACAAGGTCGGACAGGTCTGGCCGCTGGATATGGCGTCGTTCCATGAATGGGCCGAGGGCCTTGATCTGATTGTCGTGGTCGAAGAAAAGCGCAAGCTGATCGAGGTGCAGGTCAAAGAGGCGCTGTTTGATGACCGTGATGGACGCCGCGTTTATGGCTGGCATAAGGGCGATGAACACTCCGAAGGTCGCCGCGAAGAGGTGTTCCAGACCAAGGCGGATCTGAACCCAATTATGATCGCCGAAAAGCTGGGCGGTATTCTAGTGGAAGAGGGCTGTGGATCGGCAGGTGTTGAGGCAGGTCTTGTCCAGCTGGCCGAGGCGCGCCGTGCCGATAATGCACCCGAGATCGCACAGCGTCTGCCCTATTTCTGTTCGGGTTGTCCGCATAACTCATCAACCAAAGTGCCTGAAGGATCACGCGCCTATGCGGGCATCGGCTGTCACTACATGGTGCAGTGGATGGATCGTGATACGGTTGGTTTTACCCAAATGGGTGGTGAGGGCGCAAACTGGGTCGGCGAGGCCCCGTTCTCGACCCGCGACCATGTGTTCCAGAACTTGGGCGACGGCACCTATAACCATTCGGGCGTGCAGGCCATTCGGTTTGCGCTGATGGCTGGCACCAATATCACCTATAAGATCCTCTATAACGACGCCGTCGCCATGACGGGTGGTCAGGGCAACGACGGCGGTTTGACTGCCGACCAGATCTGCCGCGAAATTCAGGCGATGGGCGTGCGCAACGTGGCGCTTGTCTACGATGACAAAGAAGACATCGACCTTGCGCTCTTTCCCAAGGGGCTGGATGTGCATGAGCGGGCAGAGATGCCGGCTGTGCAGGAGAAATTTAGTAAATACAAAGGTGTGTCTGTCATAGTTTATGTCCAGACGTGCGCCGCAGAGAAGCGACGCCGCCGCAAGCGCGGCCAGTTCCCTGATCCCGACAAGCGTGTCTTTATCAACACCGATATCTGCGAAGGCTGCGGCGATTGCGGGGTGCAATCGAACTGCGTCTCCATCGTGCCGGTTGAGACAGAACTGGGCCGTAAGCGCGCGATTGACCAGTCGTCGTGCAACAAGGATTTTTCCTGCGTCAAAGGGTTCTGCCCGTCTTTCGTGACGATTGAAGGCGCGAAAATCCGCAAAGAGGCGACAGCGGACGTTGATCTGCCCGAGATGCCCGCACCGGTGCTGCCTGCAATCACTGGAACGCATAACGTTGTGATTACCGGTGTTGGTGGCACTGGCGTTGTCACAATCGGTGCCGTGTTGGCCATGGCTGCGCACATCGACGGCAAAGGTGCGGGCATGATGGAAATGGCGGGGCTGGCCCAAAAGGGCGGCGCTGTGCACATCCATTGCCGGATTGGCGAAAAGCCCAGTGATATCAATGCAATTCGTGTCGCAACGGGTGAGTGTGATGCGCTGATCGGGGGTGATCTGGTCGTCTCGGCGGGTGCGAAAACGCTTGGCTTGATGAAAACCGGGCGCACCAAAGGCGTGGTAAACAGCCACGAGATTATCACCGGTGACTTTACCCGTGACACCGAATTTCGCCTGCCGAGTGACGAACTCAAAGTGTCACTTGCCGCGCGTTTGTCGGATGGATTGGCGATGTTTGACGCCTCTGATCTGGCCAAGGCGCTCTTGGGGGATAGCATCTATTCCAACATGATGATTTTTGGTGCTGCTTGGCAAATGGGCGCTATTCCAGTGGGTTATGACGCGATCTTGCAGGCAATCAAGCTGAATGGTGCCGCAGTAGAGCGCAATATCCGCGCGTTTGAATTGGGCCGTTGGGCATATCTGCATCCTGCCGATGCGCAGGCGCTTCTGACGCCAAATGTTGTGGCCCTGCCAAAATCCACAGAGGAAAAGATCGCGTTCCGCGAGGCACATCTGGTGGCGTATCAAAGCAAGTGGCTCGCCAAACGCTATCGCAAAATGGTCGCGCGTTTTATGGATGACGGGATGCGCGCTGCGGTGGCAACAGGCTATCACAAGCTATTGGCCTATAAGGATGAATACGAAGTAGCGCGTCTGCTGACCCAGACCGAAGAAAAGGCGAAAGCCGAGTTTGATGGGGATCTGAAGCTGACTTATCATCTGGCCCCGCCGATGCTGAGCAAGACCGGCCCTGACGGGCGGCCCGCCAAGAAGGAATTCGGCGCGCGCATGGCGTGGGCCTTTCCCAAGCTTGCCAAGCTGAAATTCCTGCGCGGCACGCCCTTTGACCCATTCGGGCGGACCGCCGAGCGGCGGATGGAGCGCGCACTGATTGCGGAATATGAAGCCGATATGGCCGAAGTGCTGCAAATCATGCGGCCTGATACGCGCGATGCGGCGATTGCGCTTGCGGAATTGCCCCGCGACATTCGTGGCTTCGGTCCGGTGAAAGAGGCGAATGCGCGCAAGACGGCAAAGCGCCGTGAAGAGCTTTTGGCGGTGTTGCGCGCGCGCCCGATGCAACAGGCGGCGGAATAGCATTTTTGTCATAGTACTTCCGCAGTTACAGGCTAATTATCCGAAAAACGTATTTTTCGGATGATTCCCGCATGCCCACAACTGACCGCGACGCCGCCCGAGACATCACCTATGCGTCATCCGCCAAACGCCGTTCTGGCCGTGCGGTGATCCGCGTGATGGAAAATGCCACGGGGCGGTTGCGCCTGATCCGCAAGGCGCGTGGATATGACGCCGAAGTCGCGGCGGGGGCGGATTTTTGGGAGGTAATGAGCGCGCGTTACGGGCTTGATCTGGATATTATCGGTGGATCGCTTGAAAATATTCCGCGCGAGGGGCCGCTGATCGTGGTGTCAAACCACCCTTACGGTATTCTTGATGGGCTGATGATGGGCCGTATCCTGTCGGCGCGCCGCGACGGTGATTTCCGTGTGCTGGCCCACCGCATCTTTCGGCGCGCGGTAGAACTGGAACGGATCATTCTGCCGATTTCCTTTGATGATACCAAAGAGGCCGCCAAGCTGAACCTTGAAACCCGCGCGCAGGCGATCGCATATCTGCAGGATGGCGGCGCGATCGGCATTTTTCCCGGCGGCACGGTGTCAACTTCGGCCACGCCCTTTTCCAAACCGATGGACCCCGGCTGGCGCACCTTCACGGCCAAGATGGTTGCCAAATCAGGGGCAACTGTGGTGCCGGTGTTTTTCGAAGGGCAAAACAGCCGTCTGTTCCAACTGGCGAGCCACCTGCACAGCACCTTGCGCACGGGCATGTTCATCCGCGAATTCAAGGTTCAGATCAATAGACCCGTGCGCGTGGTGATTGGTGAACCGATCCCGCAAGCGACCTTGGAGCGTTTCAAAAAAGACCCCAAAGGATGCATGGATTTTCTGCGTAAAGCCACGTATGAGTTGAGCACAAGCCCGGTGGATCCATCCCATTTGGGGCATGAGTTTGAAGCGAAATACAAGGTACGCAGCAATGGCAGTGGGCATATTCGATAGCGGTCTTGGCGGGCTGACGGTGCTGGACGCTGTGGCCAAGCGCCTGCCTGATCTTCCGCTGGTTTACATGGGGGATAGCGCGCATGCGCCCTACGGTGTGCGCACGCCGGACGATATTTATAACCTGACCACCAAATCCACGCAGCGGCTGTTTGATGCGGGCTGTGATCTGGTGATTTTGGCCTGCAACACCGCCTCGGCCGCTGCTTTGCGCCGGATGCAAGAGGGGTGGGTGCCAGAGGGCAAGCGCGTTTTGGGTGTATTTGTCCCGCTGATCGAGGCGCTGACCGAGCGGCAGTGGGGCGATAATTCGCCCCCCCGCGAAGTGGATATCAAACATGTCGCGCTCTTTGCGACGCCCGCGACCGTATCCAGCCGCGCGTTCCAGCGCGAACTGGCGTTCCGCGCGATTGGCGTGGATGTCGAGGCGCAGGCCTGTGGCGGTGTGGTCGATGCGATTGAAGACGGTGATATGATCTTGGCCGAAGCATTGGTGCGCAGCCACGTTGACGCGCTCAAGCGCAAGATGCCCGAACCGGATGCCGCCGTGCTGGGCTGTACCCATTACCCGCTGATGGCTGATGCGTTTCAGGCGGCCCTTGGCCCGAACGTTAAAGTGTTCAGTCAGGCCGATCTGGTCGCAGAGAGCCTTGCTGATTACCTTCAGCGGCGGCCAGAGATGGTGGGGCCGGGCACGACGCCTGCCTATCTGACAACAGGCGATCCGGACCGTGTGTCCAATCGCGCGACCCAATTCCTGCGACGGCAGATCACGTTTACCGCCGCATAACGCAATTCACGACTATTCATCCTGAGGGATAAACAAATGACCTATAATGTCGCCATACTTGGTGCTTCTGGTTACACGGGCGCCGAACTTGTGCGCCTGATCGCCACGCATCCCAGCCTGCAAATTGTGGGCCTGTCGGGCAATTCGAAGGCGGGCATGGCGATGGCCGATGTGTTTCCGCACCTGCGCCATCTCGACCTGCCCGTACTGACGACGATTGAGGACATGGATTTTGACGGTGTTGATCTGGTGTTCTGTGCTTTGCCGCACGCCACATCACAGGCGGTCATTTCCGAGCTACCGAAAACGCTCAAAATCGTCGATCTGTCGGCTGATTTCCGTCTGCGTGATCCGGCCGATTATGAAAAATGGTACCGCAAGGGCCATGCGGCGACCGAGATGCAGAAAGAAGCAGTTTACGGTCTGACCGAGTTTTACCGTGACCAGATCAAGAGCGCGCGGTTGGTAGCTGGCACGGGCTGCAACGCGGCCACAGGCCAGTATGTGCTGCGTCCCCTGATTGAGGCGGGCGTAATTGATCTGGATCACATCATCCTTGATCTAAAAGCGGCAGTATCGGGCGCAGGACGCAGTTTGAAAGAGAATCTGTTGCACGCGGAATTGTCAGAAGGGGCACATGCCTATTCGGTTGGTGGCACACACCGGCATTTGGGTGAATTCGATCAAGAGTTCTCGGCGATTGCCGGACGCGCGGTGAAAATCCAGTTTACGCCGCATCTGATCCCCGCCAACCGCGGCATTTTGGCCACCACCTATGTGCAAGGCGATCCTGACGACATATATGCTGCTTTGAAGGCCGCTTATGCGGATGAGCCGTTTATCGAGGTACTGCCGATGGGACAACATCCGTCGATCAAACATATCCGGGGATCGAACTTTTGCCATATCGGGGTCGTGGCCGACCGTATTCCGGGACGGGCGATTGTGATTGCCGCACTGGATAACCTGACCAAAGGATCATCAGGGCAGGCGATCCAGAACGCCAACCTGATGCTTGGCTTGCCTGAAACAGAGGGGCTGATGCTGGCGCCGGTGTTCCCATGACCGGTGGTCTCAAAAGCCTCAAAAAGCGCCGTCGGATCCAGGTGATGTCGATGGCAGGGGTCAGTGTGGCGCTGGTTCTGATGCTCTTGTGGTTCCTGCCCGATGACAGTTTCCAGTTCTTCCGCTCGCCCTCTGAAGTGGCCGAAGCGCCGCCGCCGCCCAATGAGCGTTTCCGCATTGGCGGTTTGGTTGCCGAAGGCTCGCTTGTGCGTGGTCAGGGCGAACAGGTGAGCTTTGCTGTAACCGATGGTGGCGCAGTTGTGACTGTGGTCTATACCGGCATCCTGCCCGATTTGTTCGAGGAAGGTCAGGGTATGGTTGCCCAGGGAAACTACATCAATGGTCGCTTTGAAGCCGTTGAAATTCTTGCAAAACATGATGAAACCTACATGCCTTCGGAAGTGCTTGATGCGCTGAAGGAGCAGGGTCTTTATGTTGACCCGGACGGTGCTATCGTCACGAATTAACGAATTGAGAGCAGCCTTTGCCCCATCCATATGGAAGGGGCGAAGATGCCGACAGTCACCGAAATTGCCACAGATATCGTGAACCGCGAAGGCGGCTATGTGAACGATCCTGATGATCCGGGCGGTCCGACCAATTTTGGCGTCACGGTGCATACCATGCGCCGCTTGGGGCTTGATCTGACCAAGGACGGCCAGATTGACAGCAGCGACGTGCGCGTGCTGACAAGCGCCCATGCGGTTTCGATCTTTGTCGAACATTACTTTCGCGGACCACGGATTGACCGGCTGCCTGCGCCGCTACAGGCCAGTGTTTTCGACCTGTATGTGAATGCAGGGGCCAATGCGGTGAAAATCCTTCAACGCTTGCTGTGCGATATGCGCATCGTGGTCACGGTAGACGGTGTCATTGGCCCCAAGACCGTCGCTGCGGCGCGGCAGGCGATGGAAGCTGCCCCCGATCATCTTGTTGATGCCTACGGGATTGCGCGGCGCAACTATTACTATGATTTGGCCGACAGGCGTCCCGCCAGCCGCAAATACGCCATGCGCAGCGACGGGGGCAAAGGCGGGTGGATCAAGCGGGCCGAGGAATTTATCGCCGCCCGCTATCACCTCACCGAAGCACAACATCAAGCGAGGGTTGCGCAATGGGTCTGATTCCAACGGTGATGTCATTTCTTTTTGGCGATAACCGCAACGTTATCGTCGAGACCGCCCAGATATTCCGCGAGAATGCAGAAAACGGGGCGGTGCGGGATGCGTCGGCGCGCAGCGATAGCCTCACACAGCTTGCTGCCGAATTTGCGCGCCCGCAGCGCGGCCTTTTCGACAGGATGGTGGATGGTTTGAACAGGCTGCCGCGCCCCGCACTTGCTTTGGGGACAATCTGGCTTTTTACGATGGCGATGCAAAACCCTGAACAATTTGCAAAGGGGATGGAAGGCCTTGCGTTGGTGCCGGAACCGCTTTGGTGGCTGATGGGCGCGATTGTGAGTTTCTATTTTGGTGCGCGTCATCAGGTAAAATCTCAAGAATTTCAGAGATCTGTGGTGCAAAGCCTGGGCGTTTCGAAAGCGCTGCATGCCCCGGTTGCACCGCCCTCCGACAATCCGGCCCTGTCCGCGTGGCAGGCGAAGAATGGAGAATAACTGGGCCAGCCAGCTCGAGCGCCGGATCGTCGCGCTTGAGATGCGCAATGCGGTGGATGAGGTGCACAGGGCCAATGTGGCCCGCCGTTTGGGGGCCATTGAAGACACATTGAAATGGTTGGTGCGGTTGGTAATCGGCGGGCTGTTGATGGCGGGACTAACCTACGCTGTCGGCGGTGGTCTGGCGCTGTAGGCCTGCGCCAATTTGTACCGCATATGTGACCGGTCAGGTATGTTGCCTCACCAATAAATGCGTTATCTATGGGTCATGTTGATAGAACTTGGACACTTCGCTTTGATTCTGGCTTTTGGCATTGCCATTATCCAGATGATCGTGCCGATGATCGGCGCGCACCGTGGTAACGCAAGCTGGATGGCGATGGCCGAACCGGCGGCCACCGTACAATTCCTGCTCACCGCATTTTCCTTTGCGGTGCTGACATGGGCCTTTGTGACATCGGACTTTTCGTTGCAGCTGGTCTATCTGAACTCTCACACCGACAAGCCTTTGATCTACAAGATTACGGGTGTCTGGGGTAACCACGAGGGCTCGATGCTGCTCTGGATGGTTATCCTGACGCTCTTCGGGGCCTGTGCCGCATGGTTTGGCGACGGTTTGCCAGCAAGGTTGCGTGCGCGCGTGCTGTCGGTACAGGCTGCGATCGGCGTGGCGTTTTTCGCCTTCGTCCTGTTCACATCCAACCCGTTCCTGCGATTGGAAGTGCCGCCTCTGAACGGCCGTGATTTGAACCCGCTGTTGCAAGACCCCGGTTTGGCCTTTCATCCGCCATTCCTGTATCTTGGTTACGTCGGCCTGAGCATGTCATTTTCTTTTGCGATTGCCGCCCTGATCGAAGGGCGCGTGGACGCCGCTTGGGGGCGTTGGGTCCGTCCGTGGACTTTGGCCGCGTGGATGTTCCTGACCGTCGGTATCGCGCTCGGCTCCTGGTGGGCGTATTACGAGCTTGGTTGGGGTGGTTTTTGGTTCTGGGATCCGGTCGAGAATGCGTCATTCATGCCTTGGCTGATCGCGGCGGCGCTGTTGCATTCGGCAATCGTGGTCGAGAAACGTGAGGCGTTGAAAAGCTGGACAATCCTGTTGGCTATCATGGCCTTCGGTTTCTCGCTGCTTGGCGCGTTTATCGTCCGCTCGGGTGTCCTGACATCCGTGCATGCCTTTGCAAACGATCCAGAGCGAGGGATGCTGATACTGATCATTCTTGCTGTGTTCCTTGGCGGTGCGCTGACGCTCTTTGCCTTCCGCGCGGGTGCGATGGAATCAAAAGGCGTATTCTCGACCGTCAGCCGTGAAAGCGCGCTGATCCTGAACAACATCTTGCTGTCAGTGAGTTGTTTTGTGGTGTTCATCGGCACAATCTGGCCATTGGTGGCCGAGATGCTGTTTGATCGCACACTCTCGGTCGGGCCACCGTTCTTTGACGCGGCCTTTACACCGTTCATGGTGGCGCTGGCGATTGCATTGCCGCTCGGGTCGCTTCTGGCGTGGAAGCGTGGAAATCTGACACGTGCCTCTAAATCCCTTGTCGGTTGGCTTGTACTCTCGGTCGCGATTGCTGCACTTGTCTACGCTGTGCAAAGCGGTAACTCGGCCTTGGGGCCGGTTGGTGTGGCGCTTGGTGTTTGGGTCGTTGGTGGTGCCCTTCTTGATCTGTGGTTGCGAAGTGGCCGCGACGGTTTGATGTCGCGCCTTCGCCGTATTTCACGCCTGCCGCGCGCCGATTGGGGCAAGGCAACGGCGCATATCGGGATGGGTGTGACGATCTTCGGTATTGCAGCCATGCTTGCCTGGGAAAAGGAAGACATCCGCGTGGCCCAGATCGGCGACGCATGGACCGTTGGCCAGTTCCAGTTCCGCCTAGATGACGTCAGCGAGCAACAAGGGCCGAACTATATGACCACGATGGCCGATATTTCTGTCTGGCGTGGGACAGATCAGGTCGGCGATCTGCACCCGGAAAAGAGGTTCTATCCCGTTGCAAACATGCCCACGACCGAAGCCGCGATTTTGAACGGTTTTGTACGGGATATCTATGTTGTCATCGGTGATCCGCAGGCAAATGGCGGATGGGCGGTGCGTGTTTACCTGAAACCCTTTGCAAACTGGATTTGGGGCGGCGCGATCCTGATGGCGCTTGGCGGCTGTTTCTCGCTCTCTGACCGGCGGTTGCGGGTGGGTGCTGCTGCGTCTACCAAGAAAACCCCAGCCGGGGCGGTACCTGCGGAATGAAGCGGTTTTTGCTCATCCTGTTGCTGCTTGGCGGGCCGGTTTGGGCCGTTGACCCGAGCGAGATCCTCGCCGATCCAGTCCTGGAAGAGCGGGCGCGCGATCTCTCGCAAGGGCTGCGCTGTCCCGTGTGCCGCAATGAGAACATTGACGAAAGCAACGCGGCACTTGCCCAAGAGCTTCGAATTTTGTTGCGCGAAAGGCTTGTCGCTGGGGACACGGATGCGCAAGCGGTGGATTTCCTTGTCGCACGCTATGGTGAATTTGTGCTGCTGCGTCCAACGACGGATGGTGCAAATATTGTGTTGTGGCTCGCTGCACCTGCGCTCTTGCTGATTGCACTTGGTGTCGGCTGGTCCACGATCCGCGCCAGACGCGACACGACCGAGGCTCTGTCCGAGAGCGAGAAAGCGGAATTGGAGAAAATACTACGGTCGTGACGTGCCGTAGTGCTTTCCTAAACGGATCAGTTCAGTAGAGTGTTGGGGAACTGTTAGAGGACCCCGCTCATGGACTATCAAGCCATTCACTTCGCCATCCATAATTCTGTCGCAGAGATCACGCTGAACCGTCCGGATATGATGAATGCGCTTAACACGCAGATGCGCGCCGAGATCACCCATGCCTTCAAAGCCGCCGAGAAAGACGCGCGGGTGGTTGTCCTGACAGGGGCGGGCCGGGCGTTCTGTTCCGGCCAAGACCTCGGCGATGGCGGCAGTGCGGCGACGCTTGATCTGGAACGCACCCTGCGTGACGAATATGTGCCGATGCTCAAGGCGATCTTTGACTGCCGTGTGCCGACGATTGCGGCCGTCAATGGACCAGCCGCAGGGGCAGGGGCGAACCTTGCGCTGGCGGCGGATGTGGTGATTGCTTCCGAAGACGCCTATTTTATTCAGGCCTTTACACGGATTGGCCTGATCCCCGATGCCGGTGGCACCTATTGGTTGCCGCGCCAGATGGGCGCAGCGAAGGCGATGGGGGCCGCACTGTTTGCGGACAAGATCAGTGCACAACAGGCCGAACAATGGGGGATGATCTACGAGATCGCCCCTGCTGCGACATTCAAAGACCATGTGGCCAAGCGTGCCGCCCATCTGGCGCAGGGGCCGACGGTGGCTTACCGGCAGTTGAAAAAGGCCATCCGGGGGTCGTTCGAGAATTCTCTGGATGAGCAACTTGCGCTTGAAGCAAAACTGCAAGGGCGCTGCGGAAAGACCCGAGATTTTCAGGAAGGTGTTGTTGCGTTCCTGGAAAAGCGCAAAGCGGTTTACGAAGGCCGCTAATAAGTAAAGGGGCCGCCCGGAGGCAGCCCCAAAATCTTAGCGTTTTTCGATGTCGACATATTTGCGTTCCATCTCGCCCAGATAAAGCTGGCGCGGACGCCCGATCTTCAGTTGTGGATCGGCAAGCTGTTCTGCCCACTGTGAAATCCAGCCCACGGTGCGGGCCACGGCAAAGATCGGTGTGAACATCGAGGTCGGGAAACCCATCGCCTCAAGGATGATGCCGGAATAGAAGTCCACGTTCGGGAACAGTTTCTTGTCGGCAAAATACGGATCGGCCAGCGCCTGTTTTTCAAGCTCTTTCGCGACCTGCAGAACGGGGTTGTTTTCAACACCCAAGAGTTCCAGCACCTCATCGGCGCTTTGCTTCATTACTGTCGCGCGCGGGTCGAAGTTTTTGTACACGCGGTGGCCAAAGCCCATCAGGCGATAAGGATCATTCTTGTCCTTGGCGCGGGCGATGTATTCAGGAATGCGGTCAACGGTGCCGATTTCCTTGAGCATCTCAAGACAGGCCTGGTTGGCACCACCATGCGCAGGGCCCCAGAGGCAGGCAATACCTGCCGCGATGCACGCGAACGGATTGGCACCAGATGAGGATGCCAGGCGCACCGTCGAGGTCGAGGCGTTCTGTTCGTGGTCCGCATGAAGCGTAAAGATACGGTCCATCGCGCGGGCCAGAATCGGATCAACGTGGTATTCCTGCGCAGGCACGGCAAAGCACATGTGCAGGAAGTTCGCAGCGTAATCCAGATCGTTGCGTGGATACACGAATGGCTGGCCGATGGAGTACTTGTAGGCCATCGCTGCCACTGTCGGCATTTTGGCGATCAGACGGATCGTCGCAACTTCGCGCTGGTGTGGGTCATTGATGTCAGTGGAGTCGTGATAAAACGCCGACATTGCACCGACAACACCCACCATCGTGGCCATCGGGTGCGCATCGCGGCGGAAACCACGGAAAAAGTTGTGCATCTGCTCGTGGATCATCGTGTGATTGGTCACGAGGGATTCGAATTTCTCCAGCTCTGTGGAAGAAGGCAGCTCACCATAAAGCAGCAGATAACAGACTTCGAGATAATGCGACTGGGATGCCAGCTGGTCGATCGGATAGCCACGGTGCAGCAATACGCCTTCTTCACCATCAATAAATGTGATGGTGCTGTCGCAGGCTGCTGTGGACGTAAAGCCGGGGTCGTAGGTGAACACATCGGCTTGAGCGTAAAGCTTGCGGATATCAATCACGTCTGGTCCACCCGTAGGAGAGTAGACAGGCAAATCGTAAGTCTTGCCTTTGAGCGTCAGCTTCGCGGTATCGGTAGTTTCAGCCATATTTCATTCCCTTTCGGTCCTGCGACCAATCCAGTCGCAGCAGCAGCATCAATCAACATTGGTTACCAGCGGATAATCACGCGTGTATGACGCAGATATCAGCGGCTGGCATCCTGCAGGCGGGCGACGGTTTCATCTTGCCCGAGGACCAACATCATGTCGAACACACTCGGTGAGACCGCGCGTCCAGCGAGAGCCGCCCGTAAAGGTCCGGCCAGCTTGCCTAGTTTCATGTCATGAGCTTCGGCAGTGGATGCAACGATCCCTTCCAGGATGTCACGAGACCAGCTAGCATTTTGCAACTGCGGCGTCAATTCACCCAGTATACCACGGAATACATCCGTGAGATGAGCGGCTGCCTTCTCGTCCGGCGCGATCGGCCGTGGCGTCAGAATAAAGTGAGCCTTTTCAATCAATTCCGGAAATGTCTTGGCCCGTTCCTTGAGGCAGTACATTGCTTTAAGCATGCCATCTTTTTGTGCCGCGGTCAGCGGTTCCGCCGCTATTGCCGCAAGGTAACCCTGCATTTCTTGCAGCAGTGCAGCATCGTCCGCGACGGCAATATGCTGACCGCAGATGTTTTCGAGCTTTTTGAAATCGAACCGTGCCGGTGATTTGCCGATTCCGTCCAGATCGAACCAGTCTTTGGCCTGATCGTCAGTGAAAAACTCGTCATCCCCGTGGCTCCAGCCCAGACGCGCCAGATAGTTGCGCATACCCGCCGCAGGATACCCCAGCGCCTGATATTCGGCAGCGCCCGTCGCCCCGTGACGTTTTGACAGTTTCTTGCCGTCAGGACCAAAAATCAGCGGGATATGGGCAAGGACCGGTTTCGCCCACTCCATCGCCTCGTATATCAGGTTCTGGCGGAAGGCGTTGGCAAGGTGGTCGTCGCCACGGATGACGTGCGTCACGCCCATGTCGTGATCATCCACGACGACCGCCAGCATATAAACAGGTGTTCCGTCCGAGCGCAGCAGGATCATATCGTCCAACTGGTCATTGGCGAATGTGACATCGCCCTGCACCTCGTCATGCAGTGTCGTCTGCCCGTCGCGCGGCGCCTTGATGCGGATCACGTAAGGCGCATCAGGATGGTCCGCTTCGGGCACATCCCGCCATGGCGAGCGGAAAAGGGTAGATGTTTTCTCCTCGCGGGCCCTTTCACGGAACGCTTCGATTTCCTCTTGCGTGCTGAAGCACTTATAGGCCGCGCCTTTGGCCAGCAGTTCATGCGCGACAGCGGCGTGACGGTCGGCATTGGCGGCTTGGCTGGATGGTTCGCCGTCCCAGTCAAGCCCAAGCCATGTCAGACCATCAAGGATCGCCTGGCGGTTTTCGCCGGTGGAGCGTGCCTTGTCCGTGTCCTCGATCCGCAGCAGAAACGTGCCGCCATGTCCGCGGGCATAAAGCCAGTTAAACAAGGCTGTGCGCGCACCCCCGATGTGCAAGGCGCCGGTGGGCGACGGGGCGAAGCGTGTGACAACAGACATGGGCATATTAACCTTTCGCTAACCAGCTTTCCGGTAAGATCCCGGCTTGGACGTGGGATAGAAGACTGCGGGGTGAAGGACAAGTGCGTGCGCGGATCGAAGACGCGCTTCTGGCGCAACGCGGGCAATTGATCGGTTGGGTGCCGGTCTGTCTCGGTGTCGGGATTGGCACCTATTTCGCGCTGTCTTTTGAACCTGATGTCCTGCTCATGGCCGGTTGCGCCATTGGTGCGGCCTTTTTGCTGCTTGCGTCACGTCTGGTGCCCACGGCATTTGCGCCTTTGCTGATGGCCCTTGTCCTCGTGGTCGCAGGGGCCGGCATTGCCAAACTCCGCGTGGCATCTGTCGAGGCCCCGATCCTGACGTTTCGCTATTATGGCGCAATCGAAGGGCGGATCGTGAATATCGACCGTTCGGCCAGTGATGCGGTGCGGCTCACGCTTGACCGTGTTGTTCTGGAACGGATGTCGCCGGTGCGGACACCGCGCCATGTGCGCGTGTCGGTGCATGGCCAGCAGCCGCTTGCTGCCTTTACCCCCGGTGATGTGATCATCCTGACAGGGCATCTTTCACCGCCCGCAGGCCCAGCCGAGCCGGGCGGTTTCGATTTTCAACGCCATGCATGGTTCATGGAACTGGGCGCTGTGGGCTATACGCGCACCCCCGTCCTGCGTTTGACGGCAGCCGATAACACCACCGTTGCCGCGCGTCTTTTTGCGCTGCGCATGGCTGTGTCGCGTGCGGTGCAAGCAGCCATCCCCGGCGAAGCGGGGGCCTTTGCCGCTGCCATCATGACCGGTGACCGGTCCGGCATGGGGCAAGAGACGTTGCGCGATTTGCGCACTTCCAATCTGGCGCATCTCTTGGCGATTTCAGGCCTGCACATGGGGCTTCTGACAGGCTTTATCTTTGCGGTGGTCCGCTACGGACTGGCTTTGATACCCGGCGTGGCGCTACGCTGGCCGACCAAGAAAATCGCCGCAATCTGTGCACTGGCGGTGGGGGCATTCTATCTGGCGCTCTCGGGGGGCAGTGTTTCCACCGAACGCGCCTATATCATGGTCGCCGTCATGCTGGTCGCCGTCTTGTTGGGGCGCAAAGCGCTGACACTGCGGGCCGTCGCGATTGCTGCAATCCTCGTGCTGCTGTGGCAACCCGAGGCCCTGATCGGGCCGGGATTCCAGATGTCATTTGCTGCCACAACGGCACTTGTCGTGGCGTTCGGGGCGCTGCGAAAGATTGATTTGCGCGGTCTGCCGCGGTGGGCGCGTGCGGTCCTCTCTGTGATCCTGTCATCGTTTATTGCAGGGATTGCGACAGCACCTTTCGCTGCCGCACATTTCAACCAGATTGCGCACTACGGTTTGATCGCCAATGTCGTAAGCGTGCCTTTGATGGGTATTCTGGTGATGCCTGCGGCGGTGCTGGCGGTCTGTCTTGCGCCCTTGGGGCTGTGGGGGATCGGGCTTTGGTTGATGGACCTCGGACTGCGCTGGATCCTGTTGGTGGCCCGCACCGTATCCGCGCAAGAGGGGGCGCTGGGACATGTTGTGGCGCCGGATTGGTATGTCTTGCCGCTCTTGGCCTTCGGGTTTCTGGCGTGCGTTCTGATCGTGGGGCGGGGGCGGTTAACGGGGGTTGCTGTCGTTTTGCTTGCCGCTGTGCTTTGGCAACAGACATCGCGCGCCACGTTGCTTGTTGCTGATAGCGGGGCGCTGATCGGGTTAAACGGAGCGGACGGGCGGGCGCTCTCCAAGCCCTCAGGCAATAGCTTTGTCGCGGGGATCTGGCTTGAGAATGATGGTGCGCCCGTGGCTCAGGAGGTGGCCGCCGCACGTAACGGATTCTTGATTGATAAGCGTGTGACGCGGGCCGATCTGGGTGGCTGGCAGGTTTTGCAGGTGTCCGGCAAAACCGCCCTTGCGGCAATGCTGGATTGCGATGGGGCAGATGTGCTGATCAGTAACCAGATTGATTCGGGGACGCGCCCCTGCGCGGTCTACGATGTGGCACGGTTGCGCAACACGGGCGCTCTGGCGCTGGATGTGGCGGGAAATGGTGATCTGCTGATCACAACAGCGCATCAGATGACGGGTCAGCGCCCCTGGAACAGTTGGCAAGGTCCGTGGCCTACGCCCGTCAGGCTGTCTTATGCGCAAAAAGAAAGGGCCGCCGCAGCGACCCTTTCGGGTAACGCGGAAAGACCCTAATATGTCCGGATCAATCCGACCAAACGGCCTTGTACCTTGACCTGATCATCACGGAACACCCGCGTTTCATAGGCGGGGTTGGCGGCCTCAAGTGCGATGGCAGACCCGTTGCGGCGAAACCGTTTCAGCGTGGCTTCATGGCCTTCAACCAGTGCCACGACGATATCGCCGTTATCGGCCACGGATGTTTCGCGGATCACGACGACATCGCCGTCGTTGATACCCGCCTCGATCATAGAATCTCCTTTGACTTCAAGGGCATAATGATCGCCGCTGCCCAGCATGGACTGCGGTACGGATACGTTGTGCGACGCTTCGCTGATCGCCTCGATCGGAACACCCGCAGCGATGCGGCCCATCAACGGCAGGTCAACCGCGCCGGTTTCAACCGCAAGAGCGGCGGCAGGCGTGCTATCGGGTTTATCCCCGTCAATCACGCGGGGCTGAAAGCCGGATTTGGTTTGCATGGCGTCGGGCAGTTTCACGATTTCAAGCGCACGGGCGCGGTGCGCCAGCCGCCGGATAAACCCACGTTCTTCCAGTGCCGTAATCAAACGGTGGATACCGGACTTGGAGCGCAGATCAAGCGCCTCTTTCATTTCGTCAAAACTTGGGGGGACACCATCGCGTTGCACACGCTTGTGGATAAACTCCAAGAGGTCGAGCTGCTTTTTCGTCAACATATGACTGCTCCGTTGCCACGTTTTGCATATGTTCTATGCATGTTCTTGTTTTGTGTCAACTGGGGGCTGTTTTGTGGGGAAAGCCTTGATTCCTCCGGCGGAAGTTTGAAGGGACATGGAAAGCCCAGGATCAGAGGCGAACGATCGCGATGTGGTCGCCACTTGGACGTGCAGGATCGTTTATGGGGCGTACTGCGAGGCAGTTCGCATCAGCGAGAACCGTTAGCAGCGCGCTGTCCTGCCGGTCAAAGATTGTCACGCCCGCCGGCCCCAGATGCGCGCGCATATAGTGTTCGCGTGGCCCGTTGGCGGGAACGGCTTTGGCAAGCGGGTGGTTTTCGCGCGGGGCAGGCTGTTCACCCATCCCCAGCATTTTGCGGATGACGGGGGCCAGAAACACATGCCCGCAGACCATGGCCGAGACAGGATTGCCGGGCAGCCCGATCATTGTGGCATCGCCCAGCTGTCCCGCCATCAGCGGTTTGCCGGGCCGCATCGCGACTTTATAAAAGGACCGGTCCATGCCTTTGTCGGCGGCCACGTCGCCCACCAGATCATGGTCCCCGACCGAAGCGCCGCCAATCGTCACGATCAAATCGGCATCAGCTGCCAGATCAAAGGCAAGTGCGAGCGAGGCCCGATTATCGCGCGCAATCGGAAGCAAACGGGCTGTTGCGCCAAGCTGGTTGATAAGTGCTGCCAGACCATAGCTGTTCGAGGCGATAATCTGGTCCGGCCCGGGGGCCTCGCCCGGTTGGACCAGCTCATCGCCGGTGGCGATGATCGCGACGATGGGGCGCCGCGTGACAGGAACGGTTGCGATGTTCATCGATGCCAGCAAGGCGATGTCGGACGGGGTCAGCAGACGGGGCGCGCGGATCGTGTCGCCCATTTTAAAATCCGCACCGGCGGGGCGCACGTAAGCGGTGTCATTGGCGCTATCGTCGAGAGTGATTGTATCCCCTGTCCGCGTGACGTTTTCCTGAATGATCACATGGTCCGTCCCCTCGGGAAGCGGCGCGCCGGTAAAGATGCGCACTGCTTGGGATGCACCGACTGTGCCCGCCCATGCGTGGCCTGCGGCGGCCTCGCCGATCACATCGAATGTCTGGCCCGGTGCGATGGCCCGCGCGTTCACGGCATACCCATCCATCGCCGAGGCCGCAAAGGGCGGTTGATTGCGCGTGGCGCTGACATCGCGCGCAAGCACGCGGCCATGCGCCTTGATCAGCGCGACATTGTCGGCCTCAAGTGGTGTGACAAGGGCGAAAAGATGGGAAAGTGCCTCATCCACCGAGATCATGGGTTTTCAAACCGTCCTGATTTGCCGCCGTCCTTGAACGTCAGCCGCACGCCGCCGATTTCCATGTCTTTTTGTACGGCTTTCACCATGTCATAGACCGTGAGGGCGGCGATATTAACCGCCGTCAGCGCCTCCATTTCAACGCCGGTCTGGCCGCCTGTTTTCACCGTTGCGGTGATGCGGATGCCGGGCAGGCCGGTGTCAGAGGTCAGGTCCAGCGCGACCTTTGTGATCGGCAGCGGGTGACACAGCGGGATCAGATCAGCGGTCTTTTTGGCCCCCATGATTCCTGCGATCCGCGCAATGCCTAGTACATCACCTTTGTCGGCGCGGCCTTCGGTGATCAGGGCGAGCGTGTCTGCACTCATCTTGATATGCCCTTCGGCAATCGCTGTGCGCGCGGTCACCGGTTTGTCCGAGACATCGACCATATGTGCTTTGCCGTCCTGATCGAAATGCGAAAGCCCAGTCATTACATCATCCCCGTTGCAGGGTTTGCCAGCAGAGTGCGGGTGGCCAAGGCCACATCGTCTTGCCGCATGAGGCTTTCACCAATTAAGAAGCTGCGCGCGCCGTAGCGCGCCATATCGGCCAATTCCTCGGGGGTGTCCAAACCGCTTTCGCAGACAATCATCCGGTCAGCAGGCACCTTTTTTGAAAGGGTCCGCGTGGTGTCCAGCGTGGTCTCGAAGGTTTTGAGATTGCGGTTATTGATCCCCATAAGGGGCGATTTCAGCAATGTCGCGCGTTCGAGCTCATCCGCATCGTGGACCTCGATCAGCACATCCATGTTCCATGCAAACGCCGCATCCTCAAGCTCTTGCGCCTGCGCGTCGCTGACGCTGGCCATGATGATCAGGATGCAATCGGCGTGCAGGGCGCGCGCTTCGGCCACCTGATAGGTGTCGTACATGAAATCCTTGCGCAGTGCGGGCAGGTTCACAGAGGCGCGCGCTGCCGTCAGATAGCTGTCATCGCCTTGGAACGAAGGGCCGTCGGTGAGCACCGACAGACAGGTCGCACCGCCTTCTTCGTAAGCTTTGGCCAAGGCGGGCGGATCGAAATCGGCGCGGATCAACCCCTTTGAGGGGCTCGCCTTTTTAATCTCGGCGATCAGGCCATAGCCTTCGCGCACGGCCGCTGACAGGGCATCGGCAAAACCGCGTGTCGGCGGGGCCTCTTTGGCGCGCGCCTCGACCTCGGCCAGTGGAACCGCTGCTTTGCGCGCGGCCACGTCGGCGAGTTTGTAGGTTTTGATCTTTTCCAGAATATCGCTCATGGGTCCGCCCAGTTAATTGGCTGTTGGTCTTGTTCAATAAGCCACCGGTTCACCTTTGAAAATGGGCGCGACCCGAAAAACCCGCGATGCGCCGAAAGCGGGGAAGGATGGGCGGCGCGCAGGATCAGGTGCTGCTGGTCAAGATACTTGGCATAGGCGTGTGCAGGCGCGCCCCAAAGCATGAACGCGCGGGGGCGGTCATTCAGCCGCTCCAGCACTTGGGCAACCAGTGTTGACCAGCCTAGTTTGGCATGTGCTTTGGGTTGGCCCGGTGGCACGGTCAGCGCAGTATTCAGCAGCAAGACACCTTGATCGGCCCAATCCCGCAAATCGGTTCGGGTGCGCCTTTGGCCGGTATCAGTCTGAATTTCTTTGAAAATATTCCCAAGACTGTCGAGCCTGCCACCAAACCCTGTAGGAATGGAAAACGCCAGACCGTCGGCTTTGCCCGGGGTGTGATAGGGGTCTTGGCCAAGGATCACCACGCGGGTTGCAGCGGGCTGGGTCCGTTTAAGGGCAGCGAAGGTCAGCGCGGGGGGCGGCAGGAAATCCCCGTCAATCTGTGTTGCAATGCGCGGCAGGTCTTGGGCGAAAAACGGCAAATCACCCCACGCGCCAAGGTCCGACAGATCAAACATCACGCGGCAGAGGTGATCCGCGCAAGTGTCTCAACCGCTTTTTTCGCTTTGCCGCTGTCGATGCTTTCGCGCGCCATTTCCACACCTTCTTTGAGATCGCCCGCCTTATCGGCCACGACCAAAGCAGCGGCGGCGTTCAAGAGCACCGCATCACGGTAGGCACCGGTTTCGCCGTCCAGCAAGGCCATGAGCGCAGTCGCGTTTTCCTCTGGCGTGCCGCCCAGAATATCGCGGAAGTGATGGACGGGCAGGCCCGCATCCTCGGGGTGGATTTCGCGGGATGTGATTTTGCCGTTCTCAAGCGCGGCCACGGCGGTTGGGCCGCAAATCGTGATCTCATCCGTGCCATCGCTGCCGTGGACCAGCCATGCTTTTTCGGTGCCAAGCTGTTGCAGGGTTTCAGCCATTGGAAAGATCAGGTCGGGGGCAAAAGCGCCCGTCAACTGGCGTTTCACGCCTGCGGGATTAGTCAATGGCCCCAATATGTTAAAGATCGTTTTTGATCCTAATTCGACACGGACAGGCCCCACATGTTTCATCGCCGGATGGTGCATCGGGGCCATCATGAAACCGATGCCCGCCTCTGCGATGGCTTTCTCTACCACCTCCGGGCCGACCATCACGTTGATGCCAAGCGCACTCTGCACATCCGCCGTGCCGGATTTCGATGACAGGTTGCGGTTGCCGTGTTTTGCCACGGGTACGCCCGCACCTGCCACGACAAAGGCGGTGGCCGTCGAGATATTCAGCGTGTGCTTGCCGTCACCCCCGGTGCCGACGATATCCATCGCCCCCTCGGGGGCTTTGACGGGGATACAATGCGCGCGCATCACGGCGGCGGCGGCGGCATATTCGGATACGGATTCGCCGCGTGCGCGCAGCGCCATCAAAAACCCGCCGATTTGCGCAGGCGTGGCAGCCCCCTCGAACAGATAGCCGAACGCCTCTTCCGCCTGCGACCGTGACAGCGGGCCTTCGGATGCTGCGAAAATCAGAGGCTTCATTGCGTCACTCATGCGGGCACCTTTGTCATTGCAAGAAAATTCTGGAGAAGCTGGTGGCCGTGTTCTGACCGGATGCTTTCGGGGTGGAATTGCACACCGTGGATCGGCAGTTCGCGATGTTGCAGACCCATGATCGTGCCATCCTGCAGCTCGGCGGTGATCTCAAGGCAATCGGGCAGGGTATCGCGGTCGACGACCAGCGAATGATAGCGCGTGGCGTCAAACGGACTAGGCAATCCGGCAAACAGCCCTTTGCCGGTATGCTGCATCGCGCCCATCTTGCCATGCACAATCTCATGGCAGCGCACGACGTTACCGCCAAACGCCTCGCCAATTGCCTGATGCCCGAGGCACACGCCCATCAGCGGCATTTTCACCTCAGCGGCCGCATGGACAAGGGCCAGACAAATCCCCGCTTGCGCCGGATCACAGGGACCGGGCGACAGCATGATCGCCTCGGGGCGCATCGCCATCGCTTCTTGTACATCAAGCGCGTCGTTGCGTTTGACCACGACCTGTGCACCCAACTCGCCCAGATAGTGGACCAGATTGTAGGTAAAGCTGTCGTAGTTATCGATCAGAAGCAGCATAGTAAAAACCCGCGCATGGAACAAAAAGGACTACCGTTTCCAGTGAAGAGAACGGTATAAGCCCGCCATACATGGGCCGGGACGCAAGGGCACGTCAAGGTCGAAGAAAAAAGGTGTGGGCAGATGAAGGGCTATGTAAAGGGCGGTCTCTGGGGGCTGGTTTTGGGCGGCGTCGGGCTGAGTGGCATCTCGCTTGCCAACAAGCAGCCGGATTTTGCAACTGGCCCTGCCGCGCCGCAGCTGGCGGCGCCTGACATGGTGCCCGCAGTGCAGACAACGCAACTGCCCGTACCGCTACCCAGCAGCCCCGACGATGTACCGAGTTTTGCCGATGCCGTTCCATTGAGCGTCGTGACGCCTGACGCAGAAGCTATACCGGATGTGCCGACCGAAACAGCGCAAGCGCCAGTTATAGTGGCCGTGGAAGACCCCGCGCCACAAGCGGCGACGACCACATTCGCGCCTGTTTTTGATGATGATGCAGTGGAAACAGCCGATGGCACACCGCTTGCGGCGGCTGGACAGGACGATACACCACTTTCTGTTACTCCGCCTGCGATTGCCGTCGAAAGCCCAACCGGAGACGCGGCCGCAGTGGCAGAAACGACAACCCCTGCGCCAGTCGCAGAGGCCGCGCCGGAACCACAAGCGGAAGCACCGGTAGAAGAGGCAGCGGTTACCGAAGTGGAAGCATCGCAAGACGCTCTTGCAGGGGTGCCACAAGAGATGCCAGTGGAAGCCCCCGCAGTGGATGAGGCGGAAGGCGAAGCTGGCGATGAGACCGTTCAGGCGCCCGACGAGACCGAGGTTGTCACGGCAACGCCGGAGCAAACCACCGCGCCCGCGCAAGAAACCACCGCGCAAGCAGCTGCCGCGTCAGACCAGCCGGTGATCGTAGCGCAGGCCTTGCCGCAAGCATCAGGCGGGGTGCGGATCAACCGCCCGGGCGCAGAGCCCGCCGAGACCGAAGACGCAGTACCTGCGACCGCCGAGGCCGACGAGATTTCAGACGACATGCCTGCATTGATGCGCTTTGCCGCACCTTTTGACGCGACAGATGGCTTGCCGAAAATTGCCGTGATCTTGATTGATACGGATGCGATGGCGGATGCCACGCCTGAACTTGCGACACTGGGCTTTGCGCCAACTGTTGCGGTCAACGCGCTGGCCGATGGGGCGGGCGATAAGATGACAGCTTATCGTGCGGCTGGGCTAGAGGTGGCACTTCAGGCCGATCTGCCATCGGGCGCGCGCCCTGTGGATGTAGAAGTAGCATTTGAGGCGGCGTTCCAGCTTTTGCCCGAAGCCGCGATGCTGTTTTCTTTGGGTGCGGGCGCGATCGAGGATCGGGCCGTGACAGCACAGGTGATGCAGATTTTGGCGGCTGACGGACTTGGGTTTGTGACCGTGCAGCGCGGCCTGAGCGATGCCACGCGGGCGGCTGAACAGGCCGGTGTGCCAGCGGCCACGGTCCTGCGCGACGTTGACGGCGGGGGCGAAGACAGCCGCGCCATGGCGCGTGCACTCGATCAGGCCGCATTTCGTGCGCGCCAGACCGGGGATGTGGTGATCTTGGGGCGGATGACCCCCGAAACCGTGCAGGCGCTACGCGATTGGGCAGGTGCGCTTGACCGCTCCACGTTGTCGATTGCGCCTGTTTCGGCAATTTTGCTTGCGCAGGACGACTAATCCGACAAAGCGCGTGTCTTATTGATTTCCGGACCCACAAAACATCGTGGCATCCGCCGCCGCTTTGCGGATTGCATTCGATTTATGCACCGTTTCCTGATACTCCGCCTCGGGGTCGCTGTCATAGACCACGCCGCCGCCTGCCTGAATATAAAGCTTTTCGTCCTTCAAGACGGCTGTGCGCAGGGCGATGCACATATCCATGTCGCCATTGGCGCTGAAATATCCGCACCCGCCACCATAAACACCGCGCTTTTCGGGCTCCAGCTCGTCGATGATCTCCATCGCGCGGACTTTGGGCGCGCCTGACACAGTGCCAGCGGGCATGCCTGCGAAAAACGCGCTGAGTGCGTCTTGGTCGTCCGCCAGTTCGCCCACGACGTTGGATACAATGTGCATCACGTGGCTGTAGCGTTCGACGATGAATTGCTCGGTCGGGCGCACGGTCCCGATCTTGCTGACCTTGCCGGTATCGTTGCGGCCCAGATCAAGCAGCATCAGATGTTCGGCCAGTTCCTTCTGGTCGGCCATCAGATCGGCCTCGTTTGCGTTGTCTTCTTCGGGGGTGGCACCACGCGGGCGGGTGCCTGCGATGGGGCGGATCGTGACCTCTTTGCCGAACACACGGACAAGGATTTCGGGGCTGGCCCCGATGACCTGAAAACCACCGAAATTGAAAAAGAACATGAACGGCGAGGGGTTCGTGCGCCGCAGCGAGCGGTAAAGCGCGAAAGGGGGCTCGCGAAACTCCTGCGTCCAGCGCTGCGAGGGGACGACCTGAAAGATGTCACCCGCGCGGATGTATTCCTTGGCCTGTTCGACGGCGGCCAGATAGGCCTCATGCGCGAAATTCGACACCGGCGGTGCAACCTGCGCAGGCTCGGCCAGATCGCGGGCTTCGCTGGGCATCGGGCGTTCCAGCGCGCGCTGTGCGTCCATCACCCGTTCGGCCGCTTGCGCATAGGCCGCGCGGGCGGACACCCCATTCGTGACATAGGCGGGGGCCACAAGGATCACATCGCCCTTCACACCGTCCAGCACAGCCACCACCGAAGGGCGCAGCATCATCGCATCCGGCAGCCCAAGCGGATCCGGGTTCACATCGGGCAGATGTTCGACCAGACGGATCATGTCATAACCCAGATACCCGAACAGCCCCGCCGATGCGGCAGGCAGGCCATCGGGCAAATCAATCCGCGATTGGGCGATCAATGACCGCAGGGCCGTCAGCGGGTCTTCGTCCAGTTCCTCAAAAGCGGCGTCATCATAGCGGGCGGTGCGGTTCACGCGCGAAGTGGTGCCGCGACATTCCCAGATCAGATCGGGGTTCATACCGACGATGGAATAGCGCCCGCGCACTTCACCGCCTGTGACACTTTCCAGCATGAAGGCGTTTTTGCCCGCACCGGACAGTTTCAGCATCAGCGATACAGGCGTGTCCAGATCGGCGGCGATCCGTTTATAGACCACCTGATTGGCACCCGCGTCATAGCTTGCGGCGAAACTGTCGTAATCGGGCAAGAGTGCCATGGGGCCGCCTTAGAATTGCGCGTTGACCGCGTTGATGGTTTGCTGGTTCAGCGATGTTTCCGTGCGTTGCTGCACTGATGTCGCATAAGCGTCAAAGATATCCTGTGCGATCCCGGCACGCGCGTTTTCGGCCAGCGCATCGCGCTGAGCGATCACCGACGGATCAGTCAGATCAGGGGCAGCGATATTGTCCAACCGCACGATCAAGGCGCGATCAAAGGCGTCCACGACACGGACCTCACCAATCGACATATCAAACAGGACATCATTGAAGTTGGGCGGTGTGCCTTCCACAAAGCTCCGGCGCGTCAGCCCTTGCTCGCTTAGAGGGTCAAGGCCCACTGTTTCAAAGCCTGTGAGGGGCAGGATATCTGCAGCAATCTCCTCGGCTCTTGCAAGGATTGCCTCCTGACGGGCCTGCGCCTCCCATGCTGCCGCGACCGCATCACGCACGTCGTCAAGCGGTTGCAGTGTCGGCGGCGTGATGCCGTCCAATGTCAGCGCAAAAATACCGCCATCGGCAAGGTCGATGATCTCGGGGAAGGCACCTTCCTGAACAGTCGCCGCCGCATCGCGGAACGCGTCATAGGCTGCAATCCCGTCAATCGTGTCGGGTGTCCAGTTTACGGTACCAAGTTCCATTTCGGTGCGTTCGGCCAGATCGGCCATGGACGCGCCACCGGCCAGAAGGTCGATGATCGCATCGGTGCGGTCGTTGATATAGTCACGCGCGGCATCTGCGGCCAATTCCTCGCGCAAATCAGGTGTCGCCTCTTCCAAGGTCGTCACTTGCTCGGACAGGACGGCATTCATGCGGAACAGGGCAGGGCCCAGGCGCGCGTTGAACGGCCCCACGACCTCACCGGCATTGGCGGCAAAGACCGCGTCACCTGCGGCGCGCAGATCTTCCTTGCTCACATCGCCAAGATCGACGTCTGTGAGCGACAGGCCACGTTCTGCGACCAGTTCCTCAAAGGTTGCTTCGCCTGCGTTGAGCCGTGCCATCGCTTCTTCGGCACGGTCGGCATCCAGATAGACCAGACGTTCGACCAGACGGCGCTCGGGCTGGACGAATTCGGCAATCCGCTCATTGTACAGGCGCTCTACCGCCTCATCGGGAACGACCATCTCGTCGAGAATCATCGTCGGCGTCAGCCAAGCATAGGTGATGTTGCGGGCTTCGGGCAGAGTAAACTCGGCCGGGTTTGCGTCATAGTATTCCTGCTGTGCGGCTTGCGTCGCACCCGGCACTGGCGAAGTCAGGTCTTCTGCGTCCACGACGGCCCAAGTGATATCGCGGCTTTCGCTGATGTATTGCACCATCGCATCTGCATAGGCCTGCGGTGCAGGCACGCCGCTGACGACAGCGCCTTGCAGCAGGGTGCGGGCGGTTTCCTCGCGGATACCTGCTTCGAACTCGGCTGCGGACTGGCCTGATTGCTGAAGCGCAAGGCGATAGGTTTCGCGGTTAAAGCCACCCGCGCCCTGAAAGGACGGGATCGCCCGCAGCCGTTCGAACACGCGTTCGTCGCCAACAGAAATCCCCAGCTGGTCCGCTTCGTTATCCAGCGTCCGCAGCAAGACGACCTGATTAAGCGCCAGCTGGTCAATGCCAAAGGCCTGCGCCTGCTGGAAGGTAATCTGCTGGCCGAACTGGGCCGATACCGCACGAATTTGATCGTTGAGGGCGCGTTGATATGAGGCGACGCTTACCTCTTTCTCACCCACTGTGCCGATGTTGCGGATGTTCCCGCTCAGGCCGCCCGAGCCAAAGCCTGCAAGGCCCACAAGGATGACGCCGACAATGATCCATGCGCCATAACGAGGTTTGTCTTTTTTAGCCATTTGTTGCCGCTCCACCCGCTGGTTTGCGTCTGAATAAGGGGCCGGACGCGGCGGTGCAAGGGCTAGCGTTCCAGCAGTGACAGCCTGTTGAACAGGGTTTCGACACCGGCGCGGTCAATGTTGGCAAAAGCGATCCGTAGCTGGCGGTCACCGCCTGCGACATCATCGGGCATGAACATGGTGCCGGGGAGCAGAAGAACGCCTGCCTCTTTCACCAAAAGCGGTGCCAGATCAGCCGATGACATGGCAAAGGGATGCTTTACATAGGCAAAATATGCGCCACAGCCCAAGAGTTCCCAGCCCTTGTCGGCCAGCAGATGGAAGTTCTCTTCGATCGCTGCACGCCTGTCGAGGATTTCGAGACGCTCGCCAGCCAACCACGCGCCGAGATGCTGCATCCCCCAGAGCGCGGCGCGCTGGCCCAACTGGTTGGGGCAGATGGTGACGGTATCAAGGAATTTTTCGATTTCGGCCAAGCGGGAAGCGCTGGCGACAACGGCACCAACACGGTGGCCGGTCAGCCGGTAAGCCTTTGAAAAGGAGTAAAGCTGGATGAGCGTGTCATCCCATGCGGGATCCGCGAACAAATCATGCGGCGCACCCGTGCGGCTGTCGAAATCGCGATAGGTTTCGTCGACAATCAGGGCGATGCCATGCGCGCGCGCCAGATCGCGAAAAGCGTGCAGGACCGCAGCGGGGTACTCCACACCGCAAGGGTTGTTGGGGCTGACCAAGGCAATGGCGCGGGTTTTGGCCGTAATCAGTTTTGCAGCATCGGCTGCTTGGGGGATCATCCTGTCGTCTGCGGGCAATGGCACGGTTTTAACGCCCGACATATCCAGCCACATGCGGTGGTTAAAGTAATAGGGAACGGGGACGATAACCTCGTCGCCCTCTGTGCACAGTGTCGCGATGGTGGCGGCAAAAGCCTGATTGCAGCCTGACGTGATTGCGACCTGATCGGGGGTGATAGTGCCGCCGTAACCTGCGCTCCACTGGGCAGCGACTTCTGCGCGCAGGGCGGGCAGGCCGAGGACAGGCCCGTAAAGATGTGCATCGGCGTCGTTCAGCACAATATCCGCCATGGCTTCGCGCAAAGGCGCGGGAGGCGGATCTACCGGGGCGGCTTGACTGACGTTCAGCAGCGGGCGGTCAGCGGGATGTGTGACACCCGAAAGCCAGCGCCGCGCCTCCATGACTGGCGGGGGAAAAGTGTTTGATGTGCGGCTTTCAGGCATGGTTCACCAAAAACTGGGCGGTGGCGCGCGGTCGCGATGGCGGAGCCTCCGGCGGGGATATTTTCAGGCCGATAATAACGCGGGATCAGTCTTTGCCGCGATAGGGTTCAACATATTGCAGGGCCATGTCCCATGGAAAGAAGATCCATGTGTCCTGGCTGACTTCGGTGATGAATGTGTCAACCTGCGGGCGGCCCTTTGGCTTGGCATAGACCGTGGCGAAATGCGCCTGCGGATACATTTCGCGTACCAGTTCAAGTGTCTTGCCGCTATCCACCAGATCATCAATGATCAGGATACCGGTGCCGTCGCCCATCAGTTCCGCATCGGGGGCTTTCAGAACGCTGGCCTGCGACTGATCCTGATGGTCATAGCTTTTCACGCTGATGGTATCGACGGTGCGGATATCCAATTCGCGGGCCGCAATCATCGCAGGGGCCATGCCGCCGCGCGTAATGGCAACAACGGCGCGCCATGCGCCATTGTCAGGGCCTTTACCGTCAAGGCGCCATGCCAAGGCACGGCTGTCACGGTGGATCTGGTCCCAGCTGATGTGGAACCCTTTTTCATGCGGCAAACGGTCGGTCATAGCGCTGGGTCCTATTCTTTGGTAATATCGGGGGCGTCTACGGCCTTCATGCCGACGACATGATACCCCGCATCAACATGCAGGATTTCGCCCGTCACAGCGCTGCCCAAGTCTGACAACAGATAAAGCGCGGAATTGCCCACTTCTTCCTGTGTGACGGTGCGGCGCAGGGGCGAGTTATACTCGTTCCACTTCATGATCAGGCGGAAGTCACCGATCCCGGAGGCTGCAAGCGTTTTTATCGTTCCCGCACTGATTGCATTGACCCGAATCCTGTCTTTGCCCAGATCTTCGGCCAGATAGCGGACCGAGGCCTCAAGCGCGGCTTTGGCCACGCCCATCACATTATAATGTGGCATCACTTTTTCCGCGCCATAGTAGGTCAGCGTCAGACAGGACCCGCCATCTGTCATCATCTTTTCGGCGCGTTGCACGACAGCCGTAAAGGAATAGACCGAAATATCCATGGATGTCAGAAAGTTGCCGCGCGTGGTGTCGACATAGCGGCCACGCAATTCGTTTTTATCTGAAAAGCCAATGGCATGAACGATGAAATCCAACTTGCCCCAGCGCTCTTCGAGTGCCGCAAAAAGCGCATCAATCGAGCCCTCATCACCCACGTCACAAGGCAATACGATATCAGATCCAACCGAGGCGGCCAGCGGGCCGACGCGCTTTTTCAATGCCTCTCCCTGATAGGAAAACGCAAGCTCCGCGCCCGCATCCGCACATGCTTTGGCAATGCCCCAGGCAATTGATTTGTCGTTGGCGAGGCCCATGATCAGGCCACGTTTGCCTTTCATCAGTTCCGATGTCATTGCGCGAATTCCTTTGTTGTTTGCCTCTGGCTTAATTCCCGTTTAGGCGATTGCGCGCGGGCCAGCAAGTATCTGAACAATGATGCAAAATGCTTGCCACTGTGTCTATTTACCCATAGCGTGGCCGTGGGGGTTTTGTTTGGGGATCAGCTATGTCTGACCGTGGCGGCATTTTTGCGGGCGCAGATCCGTTTGTTATTGCGCAGGAATGGCTTGACGCGGCGGCTGAATCGGAACCCAGCGATCCGAACGCGATTGCGCTCTCTTCAGTCGATCAAAACGGTATGCCGAACGTGCGCATGGTGCTTTTGAAAGACATCGAAGTAGACGCGTTCGTCTTTTACACTAATTACGAGAGTCAGAAAGCGCGGGAAATCGCGCAATCTGGCAAGGCCGCATTCGTTTTGCATTGGAAATCACTCGCAAGGCAGATACGGGTACGGGGGCTTGTCTCGAAAGAGGATGGCCCGATTGCTGATGCCTATTACAAGTCGCGCTCCTTAAAGAGCCGGGTTGGCGCATGGGCATCACAACAGTCTCGACCTTTGGCGTCGCGTGCGGCGTTGATGGCCGAGGTTGCAAAAGTAACGATACAAAAAGGTGCGGACCCGGAACGGCCACCTTTTTGGGGCGGTTTCCGGATTGTGCCTCTGGAGATCGAGTTTTGGTCTGATGGCGCATTTCGTTTGCACGACCGGTTTCGGTGGTCGCGCAGTGAAGTTGACCAGGATTGGGAGATAACCCGACTGTCACCGTAACGTCTTGGACGAAGGCTTATGTGTTGGTTTGGTGATCTCGATGTCCCGGTTGGGGCGATAGACAAATACGGATAGCGGCAAGGCAATTGCCGCTGTTCTGAAGGAAGACATTATGGAAACGCAGGATACCGGTACGCCGCGTATGGTACTGGGCCAGGTGAAATGGTTCGATCCCACCAAGGGATTCGGGTTTGTTATCTCTGAAGAGGGTGGACCCGATATTTTGCTGCATGCGAATGTGTTGCGGAATTTCGGTCAGGGCTCTGTTGTAGATGGCTCTGAAATAAAAATCATGGTGCAGGATACCCAGCGGGGTTTGCAGGCAACGGAAGTGATTTCGATCACACCGCCCGCGAGTGAAGAAACTCTGCCGCTGCGCGATATGGTCGAGTTTACACCAGAGGATATTGCCAGCAAACCGATAGAACCGGCGCGGGTGAAGTGGTTTGACAAGGGCAAGGGCTTTGGTTTTGCGAATGTATTCGGCAAGAGCGAAGACGTTTTCGTGCATGTTGAAGTTTTGCGGCGCTCCGGTCTGTCCGACCTGCAATCAGGTGAGGCAGTCGGTTTGCGTATGGTAGATGGCGAACGTGGCCGCATGGCGATTGAAGTCATCGGCTGGGAGGCAGCGGCCAAGTGAAGCTAGCCAGTTTTGTGGGGGTACTCATGGTGGCGGCTGCGCCGCTGTGGGCAACATGTGCCGACGACCGTATCACGATCAAGGGCGATTTCGGTCAGGCGACCTTTACCATCGACGTGGCAGATGATGCGCGTGAACGCGCGCAGGGGCTGATGTTCGTCGAAGAGATGCCTTTGCTCTCGGGGATGCTCTTTGTCTACGAGCAGCCTCAAGCCGTGAGCTTCTGGATGAAGAACACACTGATTCCCCTCGACATGCTGTTTACCAGTCCGACAGGTGAAATCCTGCATATCCATGAAAATGCGATTCCCGGCGACACCACGTCGATCACGGGCGGCGACGGTGTGCAGATGGTTTTAGAGATCAATGGCGGCCTTTCTGCGCGTCTGGGCATTGCTGTGGGCGACGTCATGCAACACCCCACCTTTGGGAATGACGCTATTTTGCCTTGTGTGCAAAACGGCGGCAATTAGGGCTTTTCAAATCAGTTTCGGGAAGCTAAAGACACGCCATGGTTCGGGGCGTAGCGCAGCCTGGTAGCGCATCTGTTTTGGGAACAGAGGGTCGGGAGTTCGAATCTCTCCGCCCCGACCACTTTTCAGGAAATATGCAAGTGTTTACATCACCGCGGCGCGGCACCTATTGCTGTCGGACAGCGTTATTGGGCTGTGTGAGCGAGAGTTTTAGTCAGTACCGTGTGTCGCCGTGTTCCCGTAGCGTCGATATTTTTTTCCAAGGAGATACGAGACCACTGCAAAAGCCCGTGTCATGTCGGACAATCCCATGCCGATCGTTTGTTGTGCAGCGGTGCGCGAGGAGGGAAGCGTGGCAATGCCTGCCCCCAAACGCAGTAACCCTCTGACAAGATTTCTGACCGTCCGCCGTATGAGCACAAACGCGAGTGGGGCTGGCTTGTCCATCAGCTTATCGCGCCTGTGAAGTGCCGCAATGTAGTAGGCATTCATCTGTGTGCAGAGCGTGCGGTTCAGGTGATAAAGAAGTGTGCCGCGGTCGCCGTTCTGCGCTTCGGTCACGAGAGCCGATGGCCAGCCATGCGTCACGTAGCGATATTGTCGCTTTGCCCTGAGGAAGAATTCAGCGTCCTCGCCGCCGATTTGATTGAAGGCGGGGTGATAGCGCAAACCCAGCCCTTTTGATCGCGCAAAAACGCGCTGCGAAATGGCATAATTGGTTGTCGCAAGCACGCGTGGCTCTTTGCCGGTTTCAGGATTTGAAAACGGGCGTCGCGACAGATAGGGGCTCGCACTGGCGTGAAACGTCAGCTCGACAGAGCCTATCAGGATGTCAGTGTCTGCAACGTTAAGTCCCCTGATCCATTCAGACAACCAGTCCGGTTCGGCGATCACATCATCATCAACGCCGATTAACCAATCTGCGTCGGCTTCTTCAGCCAAGTCAAAAAGCCGGTTGCGCGCATGAACAAGGCCTGTTTGCGGTTCATGTACGACCCTGAAACTGTAAGGGGTACTGTTGCGCACGCGATCTCGCGGGACGGTCGGTATTGGATTGTTGTCTACGATGAGAATGACAATATCGGCATCAATTTGGCCTGTCTGGCCGCCGATCGATTCAAGCAATTCCAGCAAGGGCTCATTGCGCTCGAAAGTGCAAATCCCGATAGCGAGAAAGGGCCGCGAGGATATCCGCGCGGCCCTTTCGGTATTCTTGGCTACTTTCGCACTCGATGCGTGCAAGGTTAGCGCAGGCTATCTTGCGTAGGGGTCGCGGCCATCATCATCGTCATCGTCGTTTGACGCAACGACGACACCGATGAGCACAGCGACGATTGCCGCCGGGATAACCCAGCTTGGCACGCTTGGTGCGGTTGCGGCAGGTTCTGCCATCGGGGCGGTTTCGGTGATCGCATCGGCCAGACCGCCTGCGTATGCAGATACGCCAGCCACAAGCAGCGCACCCAGAATGATCCAGAATTTGTTCATTGTTTGTCTCCCAATCAAGTTTTTCTTCGCGGAACAAGGTGTGCAGCGCGGCACCGCGATTGAGTTTTGCCAAACTATAGGCGCGCTGTTCAGTCAATGGATTTCGCCGGCTGTTGGCGCAAGATATGGCCTTATGTGTTGATTGGACCACGGTTTTCAATCTACGCGATTGTTGCGTGATCTCCTTGCATGCCGGTGCGTTGGAGCAATGCTATTTGCATGAGGCCGATGTGGCGTGGCTATCGTGCAACGCAGGGTCGGGTGGCGGTTGCGCAGAACCGCTGCTTGCTGTGCCTGTCCTGAGATAGTTGACAGTTTGCTTGAAGCGGAATGGCTAAGGTTGCGAAGTAAAACGGTTTCTGGTGACGCGGCTTTCGGCATACATCTGTGGACAAGTTTGTGTGTGAATCACCCACCCAAAAGGGCGGGCATGTGAGGACGGGCAGGTCAACTGAATTAATCCACATTTTGTGTTAAAAAGCCGTTGACCCACGAGGGCTAGATGCGTCAGGTTGTGCAGGCCGATGAGCACGACACAAGATGTGGTAGCGGCACGGGGACAGATCAACAGGCGGGTGCATGGTTTCAGCGCCCATAGACGGGCTCTTGATGATGTATCAGGAGCGGCACAACGTCGACATGTGACATCCCCTTTATTCGGCCGCAGCCGCGGTCTTGTTGAGAATTTAGCCGCAACGACGGCGCATACTAGATGGGGCAGACCAATGAAAATTGACCGTAACTTCACGAAAGCAAAAACAGGTGCCTACGGCGAACTGGCGTTCAAGACGACGACGTCAGAGATTCGCAACCCTGACGGGACGGTTGTTTTCAAGCTCGACAATTGTGAAATTCCGGCTGATTGGAGCCAGGTCGCCTCTGACGTGATCGCGCAGAAATATTTCCGCAAAGCGGGCGTGCCTTCAGAAGTGAAGCGCGTGAAGGAAAAGGGCGTACCAGAGTTTCTGTGGCGCTCGGTGCCTGCCAAAGACGCAACATTTGGTGGCGAGACATCCGCCAAGCAGGTTTTCGACCGTCTGGCCGGTGCATGGACATATTGGGGCTGGAAGGGCGGCTACTTCACATCCGAGGATGATGCCCGCGCCTATTTCGACGAAATGCGCTATATGCTGGCGACACAGCGCGCCGCGCCCAACAGCCCGCAGTGGTTCAACACGGGCCTGCACTGGGCTTACGGCATCGACGGTCCGGCCCAAGGCCACTACTATGTCGACTACCAGACAGGTGAGCTGACAAAATCTGCCTCCAGCTATGAGCACCCGCAGCCGCACGCCTGCTTTATCCAGTCTGTTGACGATGATCTGGTGAACGAAGGCGGAATCATGGACCTGTGGGTCCGAGAAGCGCGCCTGTTCAAATACGGCTCTGGCACAGGTACCAACTTTTCGTCGCTGCGCGGCGAGGGCGAGCCTTTGTCGGGTGGCGGCAAGTCATCCGGCCTGATGGGCTTTTTGAAAATCGGCGACCGCGCTGCCGGTGCGATCAAATCGGGCGGCACAACACGCCGTGCGGCCAAGATGGTGATCGTGGATGCCGACCACCCCGATATTCAGGAATTCATCAACTGGAAGGTGATCGAAGAGCAGAAAGTGGCGTCGATCGTTGCTGGTTCCAAAATGCACGCCCGCTATCTGAACGCGATCTTTGCCGCGATCAAATCATGGGACGGCACAGAAGTGGCCGCCTATGACCCCAAGACAAACGACACATTGGCCGCAGCCGTCAAGGACGCGAAACGTTCCGCTATCCCCGAGACATATATCAAGCGTGTTCTGGACTACGCCAAGCAGGGCTACACCAGCATCGAATTCCCGACATACGACACAGATTGGGATAGCGAGGCCTATTCTTCGGTCTCTGGCCAGAACTCGAACAACTCGATCCGCGTGACTGATGCGTTCCTGAAGGCTGTCGAGGACGACGCCGACTGGAAGCTGATCAACCGCCGCAATGGCGAGGTCGCCAAGATCATCAAAGCCCGCGAATTGTGGGAACAGGTGGGCCACGCCGCATGGGCCTGTGCCGACCCGGGCATCCAGTACCACGACACAGTCAACGCATGGCACACATGCCCCGAAGACGGTGAGATTCGCGGCTCAAACCCTTGTTCCGAATATATGTTCCTTGACGACACGGCTTGTAACCTTGCGTCGATGAACCTGCTGACATTCTATTCGGACGGACAGTTCCAGGCCGAAGACTATATGCACGCCACGCGCCTGTGGACCGTGACACTGGAAATCAGCGTGATGATGGCACAGTTCCCGTCCAAGGAAATCGCGCAGCGGTCTTACGACTTCCGCACCTTGGGTCTGGGCTATGCCAACATCGGCGGTCTTTTGATGAACATGGGCTTTGGCTATGACAGCGACGAAGGTCGCGCGATGGGTGCCGCCCTGACAGCGATCCTGACCGGCGTGTCCTATGCGACATCCGCCGAAATGGCGGGCGAGCTGGGTGCCTTCCCGGGCTACGCCAAGAATAGCAAGCACATGCTGCGTGTCATCAAGAACCACCGTCAGGCGGCTTTGGGCAAAAAAGACGGCTACGATGCACTGGACGTAAAGCCTGTGCCACTCGACCACACCAATTGCCCCGATCAGCGTTTGATCGAACTGGCGGTTGAAAGCTGGGACGAAGCGCTGAAGCTGGGTAAAAAGCATGGCTACCGCAACGCCCAAGTGTCTGTGATCGCACCAACCGGCACCATCGGTCTGGTCATGGATTGCGATACAACCGGGATCGAGCCTGACTTTGCGCTGGTGAAGTTCAAGAAACTGGCCGGTGGCGGCTACTTCAAGATTATCAACCAGTCGGTACCAGCAGCACTTGAAAAGCTGGGCTATGGCTCGGCGCAGATCGAAGAGATCATCGCCTATGCTGTCGGTCACGGCTCCATCGGGCAGGCGCCTGCGATCAATCACACCTCGCTGATCGGTCACGGCTTTGGTCAGGCGGAACTGGACAAGGTCGAAGGCGCGCTCGCCTCGGCATTCGACATCCGCTTTGTCTTTAACCAGTGGACGCTGGGCGAAGAGTTCTGCACCAAGACGCTGGGGATCCCCAAGGACAAGCTGAACGATCCGACCTTTGATCTGCTGCGCCACCTTGGTTATTCCAAGCAGGATATCGACGCGGCCAACGATCACGTTTGCGGAACCATGACGCTGGAAGGCGCGCCATTCCTGAAGGAAGAGCACTATTCCGTCTTCGATTGCGCCAACCCGTGCGGCAAAAAAGGCAAGCGTTATCTGAGCGTTGACAGCCACATCTACATGATGGCCGCTGCCCAGTCGTTCATCTCGGGTGCGATTTCCAAGACGATCAACATGCCGAACGACGCGACAATCGAGGACTGCCAGAAAGCCTATGAGCTGTCATGGTCACTGGGCGTAAAGGCGAACGCGCTTTACCGTGACGGCTCCAAACTGTCCCAGCCTCTGGCGGCGGCCCTTGTCGAAGACGACGAGGACGCACAAGAGGTACTGGAAAGCGGCAACCATCACGAAAAAGCCGCCGTTCTGGCCGAAAAGATCGTCGAAAAGATCATCGTGCAAGAGGTGCGCAACCGTGAGCGCGAAAAGATGCCGCAGCGTCGCAAAGGTTACACCCAAAAGGCGATCGTTGGCGGGCACAAGGTGTATCTGCGCACCGGCGAATATGAGGATGGCCAGCTTGGTGAAATCTTCATCGACATGCACAAGGAAGGTGCCGGTTTCCGCGCCATGATGAACAACTTTGCCATCGCGGTATCGGTTGGTCTGCAGTACGGTGTGCCGCTTGAGGAATTCGTGGATGCCTTCACATTCACGAAATTCGAGCCAGCAGGCATGGTGCAGGGCAACGACAGCATAAAGAATGCGACGTCGATCCTTGACTATATCTTCCGCGAACTGGCCGTCAGCTATCTTGACCGCACCGATCTGGCGCATGTCAAGCCAGAGGGCGCGTCCTTTGACAGCATCGGCCGTGGCGAGGAAGAGGGTGTCTCGAACGTGAAGGCCCCGACTGAAAACGCGGCTTCGCGGTCTTTGGAAGTGCTCAAGCAGATTTCCTCGACAGGCTACCTGCGCAAGCGGATGCCACAGGATCTGGTGGCGTTGCAGGGCGGCATGCGTCTTGCACCGGTGGACAACAGTGCCGATCCGGTCGCAACGCTGCAAACCATCGTCAGCGAAAGCGTGACAGCCACGACAGCGACAGCAAGCATCTCGGCCCGCGACAAGGCCAAGATGCAGGGCTATGAGGGCGATCCCTGCGGCGAATGCGGCAACTACACGCTGGTGCGCAACGGGACTTGCATGAAGTGCAACACCTGCGGCGGGACATCCGGCTGTAGCTAAGAGACATCGAGCTTCGGAGCGGGTGCGCTCGCTCCGGCGCGGATTGGGCCGCAGGCAAAAAAACCGAGCGGTATAATGAGTGAGCCTGATCAGCGAAACTTGGGGGGAACTTCGGTTCCCCCTTTTTTATTTTGGAGACTTAGCGCGGGATATCCACGCCGGGTGCGGCGAGCGTGAAGCCTGCGAACTCGAACCCCGGTGAAACGGTGCAGCCTACGAGTGTCCAATCACCGGTGGTGGCCGCCATCTGCCAATGACCCTCGGGTACGATCGCTTGCGGTAGCTGCCCTGCGGCAAGGTCCGGTCCCAGCATGTGGTCGGTGGCTGGCCCGTCAAGGCTGGCGGCCAGTGACAGAACCAGCGGCGCGCCTGCGTAGTAATGCCAGATTTCCACCGCATCGACCGCGTGCCAGTGGCTCGCTTGGCCGGCTTTCAGCAGGAAATAGATGCAGGTCCCTGTCGCACGGCCTGCGTTCTCTGCCACCCACGTCTGGCGGTAGAACCCCCCTTCGGGATGCGGGGCAAGGTCGAGCTGGGCGATGATGTCGTCAGCGGTCATTTGATCAACGGGACATGCGGAGCGGTGGTTTCAGGGTGGATGCCATCACACCTTGGGTCAGAAAACACTTCGACCGCAATCTTATAGGGGACAAAACCGGCTTTTTGATAAAACCCAAGCGCACGCGGATCGTCCCAGTTGCAGGTATGCACATAGAAGCGGGTGATATCACGCGCAAAGGCGCGGCTTTGCGCCAGCGCCATCATCGGGCCGCCAAGTCCTTGTCCTGTCGCTTCCTTGATGATCCCGAAATACGCCAACTCGCAATCCTGTGGGCCCTGAAAAGCCAGTTCCACAAGGCCGATCGGGTCCGGTCCTTTGCGGATCACCCAGACTTCTGTCGTCTCGCGTGCCAAAATCGCGCTGAGTTCTTCCGCATCAAGCACGAGACGCGACGACCAGAGCCATGGTGCGCCCACGGCACGGAATAACGTGCGGTAATCCGCGATTGTGGGCACCTCACGGGTTGCCGTGATCCCATCGGGAAACGGCGTGTCGCCCGTGATCGCGGGGGCGGACATCTCCAGATAGGTTACCACCGCCGGCACATGGCCGGCGGGGATGTCGTGCATGCCTTCGGTGATCATCCTTTCAGGATGCTCCGCCCCGCGTAGACAGCGGTTTCACCCAGCATTTCTTCGATGCGGATCAACTGGTTATACTTGGCCAAACGATCCGAGCGCGACAGCGAGCCTGTTTTGATCTGGCCGCAGTTCGTGGCAACCGCAAGGTCGGCAATCGTTGCATCCTCGGTTTCGCCCGAACGGTGCGACATCACATTGGTGAACTTTGCGCGGTGCGCCATATCGACGGCCTGCAATGTCTCGGTCAGCGTGCCGATCTGGTTGACCTTGACCAGCATAGAGTTGGCCGAGCCTTTGGCGATCCCTTCGGCCAGACGGGCAGGGTTGGTCACGAACAGATCGTCGCCCACCAATTGCACCTTGTCGCCGATCATATCGGTCAGCGTTTTCCAGCCGTCCCAGTCATCCTCGGACATGCCGTCTTCGATGCTGATGATGGGGTAGTCTTCGGCCAGTTTCGCCAGATAGGCCGCGTTTTCATCGCTGGTGAGCGAAATGCCTTCGCCCGCCATCTCGTATTTGCCGTTCTTATAGTATTCCGTCGCCGCACAATCCAGCGCGAGGTAGATATCTTTGCCCGGCTCATAACCGGCCTTTTTGATCGACGTCATGATGAAATCAAGCGCGTCGCGTGTGCTGGCCAGGTTCGGGGCAAAACCACCCTCGTCGCCGATACCGGTGTTGTGGCCTGCGGCGGACAGTTCTTTCTTCAGGGTGTGGAACACTTCCGCGCCCATGCGGATTGCTTCGCGGACGTTTTCTGCCGCAACCGGCATGATCATGAATTCCTGAATATCAATAGGGTTATCAGCATGTTCGCCGCCATTGATGATGTTCATCATCGGTACGGGCAGGGTGCGGGCAGAGGTGCCGCCGATGTAGCGGAACAGCGGTTGGGCAGTGAAATCAGCAGCCGCCTTGGCCACCGCCATAGAGACGCCCAAGATCGCGTTTGCACCAAGGCGGGCTTTGTTTGGGGTGCCGTCAAGTTCGATCATCGCCATGTCGATGGCCACTTGCTCGGTCGCGTCAAAGCCAAGGATCGCCTCGGCGATCTCGCCGTTCACGGCAGCGACCGCTTCCAGCACGCCTTTGCCCATATAGCGGCTCTTGTCGCCATCACGCTTTTCCACGGCCTCATGCGCACCGGTGGATGCGCCCGACGGGACCGCCGCGCGGCCCATGGTGCCGTCTTCCAGAATCACATCGACTTCGACCGTGGGGTTGCCACGGCTGTCAAGAATTTCGCGGGCGTGGATGTCGATGATCGTGCTCATGGGATGCTCCTAAAGCGAATGTTAGCGGTATCAGCGCCTCTATAGCGCGGGACCTGGTTGAAGTGAAGCGCGGTGCAGCCGTGCTTCGCGCCACAGGGTGTAGATACCTGTGGTCATAATAATGGCCGCGCCGATAATGGTGGCGGTATCGGGAACTTCGCGGAACATCAGGTAGCCGACAATCAGCGCAAAAATCATCCGGCTATAGCGGAACGACGAAATAATGCCCGCATTGCCGCCACGGGTGGCCGCAACAATCGCCAGATAGGCGATCATGCCAACGACGATGGTGCCAAAGAGTATCAGCGATTGATAGGCATTGGGCATGACAAAGCTTTGCCCGCGTAAGAGTGTGACCAGCAAACCTGCTGGCACGATCATGGCAAAGGTATGGGTGGCAAGTTGCGGTCCGTTCAGTTTCACCGTCAGACTTCGGGTGATCAGATCACGCGCCGCAAGCCCCAACATTCCCGCGACCGCCAGAAGTGTCGCAGGCGTAAACCCTTCCATGCCGGGGCGAATGATAATCAGCACGCCGATAAAGCCCACCAGAATTGCGATCCACCGCCGCCAGCCCACGGCTTGGCCCAGAAAGAGTGCAGCCCCCAGTGTGACCACAAGCGGTGTGGCCTGAATAACGGCAGAGGCGGTGGTCAGCGGCACCACCGCCAGCGCGGTGACGAAAAAGATGGACCCTGCGGTATCAGACGCGCTGCGCAGCAGGACTTTGCGGTTGAGGTATTCAGGCTGCCAAAGCGCATCACCCTTGATTGCCGACCAGACCAGAAAACCGATCAGACCGCCAAAACAGGCAATCGAGATAATCTGTCCAACGGGTATATCCGCCGCCAGCAGCTTGATCATGCCGTCCTCGACGGCAAAGCACAGCATCGCAAAGACCATAAAGGCCGCGCCACGGATATTGTCCAAGCTCAGTCGTCCTTGTCTGTCAGCGGAACTGCGTAAAGTTCAAGCCGGTGTCCCATCAAACGGTATCCCAGTTTCGCGGCGATCCGTTCCTGAAGCACTTCGATCTCGGGGTCGACGAATTCAATGACCTCGCCGGAATGGACATCAATCAGGTGGTCGTGATGTTCGCGGTCGGCGGCCTCATAGCGCGCGCGCCCATCGCCGAATTCGTGCTTTTCAAGGATTCCGGTTTCTTCGAACAATTTCACCGTGCGGTAGACCGTCGCCAGTGAAATCCGCGCATCAACGGCTGCCGCACGGTTATAAAGCTCTTCGACGTCCGGATGATCCGCCGCTTCCTGCAGAACGGCCGCAATGACCCGCCTTTGGTCTGTCATCCGCAGCCCGTTGGCTTCGCAGCGTTCAAGAATGGTCGTCGTCATACCGGCCTCTTTGTGTCCTGATGTTCTGATAGCGGGGCAGGCGGGCGGTTTCCAGACAATTAGACCAGAAGGGTGCCTTGCATCGTGCGGACCGCGTTGCCCGAGATGGTGACAGAGACCGGAGTGGCGTGAATTGTGCGCGCCGCAATACGGGATGGACGGCCCATCTTTTCGCCTTGCAGGATGTCCAGCGCGAGGTCTTGGCCCAATTCCTCGGTCAGCAGTGCCGCCAGAGTGGCCGAGGCACTGCCGGTGGCGGGGTCTTCGGGGATATTGTCCAGAGGGGCAAACATGCGCGCGTCGATCTGGGTGCCGGTGCGGACATAGGCGAAAAGCGCGAAATCTATCCCGGCAGGGTAGGTTTCTGCCCCTTGCCGGATGTGTGCGACCGAAGGCGCGCAGGCGTCCAGATCGGCTTTGCTGCGCAACGCGACCAGAACAAAGGGCAATCCGATGCTTGCCTGTACGGGCGCATGGGTCGTCACATCAATCGCGTCAATCCCAAGCCCCAAGGCCGCTGCGACCAATACCGGATCAGGGGTGGCGCGCCGGTCGAGCGGGGCTGCGATGGTGAACGCGGCGCTGTCGCCGATGAATTCACAGTCAATCGGCCCGACGCCAAGCTCAAGCGTCATTGGCCCTGCGTGCCCTTCATCGCGCAGCGCGATTGCCGTGCCGATGGTGGGATGACCCGCAAAAGGGATCTCCATTGTCGGGGTGAAGATGCGCACCTTTGCAGTATTGGCGGGATCCTTAGGCGGATACACAAAGGTCACTTCAGAAAAGTTGAATTCGCGCGCGATCTTTTGCAGCTGCGCCTCGGGCAGTGCGGTTGCATCGGGAAACACCGCGAGCTGATTGCCGCCAAAAGGCGTGTCGGTAAAGACGTCGTAGACCAGATAATCTGCCATTGCTTTCGTTCTGCCTTCCGCTAGCCCAGTTGCACCAAGGCATGGCGCTTTTTACCCGCGCTCAGCTTGATCGGTGTGGCAAGCTGGCTTGCATCCACCATCAGGCCTGCATCAGTCAGCGGTTCATCATTCATACGCGCGCCGTTTTCGGCAATCAGGCGTTTGGCCTCTTTGCCGCTTTTGGCGAGGCCCGATTTCACAATCAACTGCACGATAGACATGCCACCGCCCAACTCATCGTCTGTTAACGTCAGCGTTGGCAGATCATCACCCACGCCACCTTTTTCGAAAACTTCGCGTGCCGTGGCTTCCGCTGCTCTGGCAGCCTCGGCCCCGTGCAACAGGGTTGTGACCTCATTGGCCAGAATAATCTTGGCGGCGTTGATCTCGGAGCCTTCCAGCGCGCCCAGACGGTTGCATTCTTCCACTGGTAGTTCTGTGAAGATTTTCAAAAACTTGCCAGTATCTGCATCTGTCGTGTTGCGCCAGAACTGCCAAAATTCATAAGACGACAGCATATCGCCGTTTAGCCAGATCGCCCCGCCTTGGGACTTGCCCATTTTACGCCCGTCCGATGTGGTCAGAAGCGGCGTTGTCATGCCATAGATTTCCTGATCCAGCACGCGCCGCGTCAGGTCGATCCCGTTGACAATATTTCCCCACTGGTCCGAGCCGCCCATTTGCAAAAGACAGCCGTAGCGGCGGTTCAATTCAAGGAAATCATAGGCTTGCAGGATCATGTAGTTGAATTCGAGGAACGACAAAGACTGTTCCCGGTCCAGCCGTGATTTGACGCTTTCGAATGACAGCATCCGGTTCACCGAAAAATGCCGCCCGATGTCGCGCAGAAAAGAGAGGTAATTCAACCCGTCAAGCCATTCGGCATTGTTCAGCATGATCGCGTCTTGCTCACCGTCACCATAGGTCAGGTATTGCGCAAAGACCTTCTGCATGCCTGCGATGTTATCGGCAATCGCCGCATCATCCAGCAAGGGGCGTTCATCTGCGCGAAAAGAAGGGTCGCCCACCTTGGTGGTGCCGCCGCCCATCAGAGTGATCGGTTTGTGCCCGCATTTTTGCAGCCAGCGCAGCACCATGATGTTCATCAGGTGGCCCACATGCAGCGATTTGGCGGTGGCGTCATAGCCGATATAGGCAGGAACCACACCTTTGCTCAACGCCTCATCAAGGCCCTGATAATCCGTGCAATCGGCCAGAAAGCCGCGTGTCATCATGACGTTCATGAATTCGGATTTCGGATGGTATGTCATTGGCTTGTTCCCGACTGTGTCTCGGTGCACTCTATAGTCAGGACAGAGGCATAGGGAAAGTGCATGTTGCAGGATGGCGTCATCACCGTGCTTGGCACAATGTCGGGCACGTCACTGGACGGGGTGGATGCGGCTGTGCTGCAGACCGACGGTGTGCAGATCGCGGGTTTTGGCCCCAGCGCCTACCGCCCCTATAGCGCCGACGAACAAGCGGTATTGAAGGCGCATCTGGGCCGCTGGCAGGATGCTGATTGCAGCGCGGCTGCGCAGATCGTCGAAGATGCCCATATCGCCCTGATGCAACCGTTCGAGGGAATCCAGCTTGCGGGGTTTCATGGTCAGACTCTTGCCCATGATCCCGGTGGTCGCGGCACGCATCAGTGTGGTGACGGAGTGCGGTTGGCGACAGCTTTGGGGTATCCGGTCGCGTGGGATTTTCGCAGCGCGGATGTGGCCGCAGGCGGGCAGGGTGCACCACTGGCCCCTTTCTACCATTTTGCCTTGGCGAAATGGATCAAGGCGGAGGCGCCGGTGGCGTTTCTCAACCTTGGCGGCGTCGGCAATATCACATGGGTCAATCCCGCCTGTGATGCACCGACAGATCCGGCGGCTTTGCTTGCCTTTGATACTGGCCCAGCCAATGCGCCGATGAATGACCTGATGCGCGTGCGGCAAGGGGTGGAGTATGACGCGGGCGGCGCGCTGGCGGCGCAAGGACAGGCGGATACGGGTATCCTCTCTGATTTCATGGCCCATCCGTATTTTGGCAACCCCGCCCCCAAGTCGCTCGACCGCGATGCCTTTGCGGGGCTCAGCAAAGCTGTGGCCGATTTGCCGGATGCAGATGCGCTTGCCACGCTGGCCGCGGCGGTCGTGCAATCTGTTGTCGCGGCATGCGCGCTTTGCCCGACATTGCCCGCGCAACTATTGGTCACAGGCGGCGGGCGGCATAACAAGACCGTCATGTCCGGTCTGGCGCAGGCCCTGCCGTGTGATGTGATCGCAGTCGAAGAGGTCGGCCTTGACGGCGATATGCTCGAGGCGCAGGCCTTTGCCTATCTGGCGGTACGCACGGCACGTGGCTACGCCCTGTCAAGTCCGCAAACCACTGGCGTTCCGGCCCCGCTCAGCGGGGGGCGTTTGACGCCGTAGAGCATTGGTTCCAATTCAAGGGCATCACAAAAATGTGTGGTCGCCGAATGGTCGATTTTGAATATTTCGCCGTTTTTACAATAAGATCGGCCACTATTGGCTCATGCTCAAAGCCATTCTCCGCCAATTTCAGCCGATCGGCCTCACAGCCGCGTGAGTCCCGTTGAAACTCTCGCATGAATTGTCATCTGTGGCTCACACAACAACCGAATTAACGGAGAGTAAAATGACTATGACATCAAAATTCGCCCGCACGAGCATGTTGGCTGCACCTTTGGCGATTGTCGCCGGTATGGCAACTGCAGGCGGACTGGCCGAACCAGTGGAGACGCCAGCACCTGTCGTCGTCGCACCAGCACCTGTCATGATGGGGAACGACTGGACCGGCTTTTACGCAGGTGGCCAGTTGGGCTATGGCAGACTGGATCCAAGCGTGGATACAGACCCATCCGAACCCGATGGTGTGATCTACGGTGTGCACGCTGGTTATAACTATGACTTCGGCTCGGTCGTACTGGGCGGTGAAATTGATTATGACCTGACAGATATCTCGTTCGATACACCAGATTCCGACCTGGATGGCGTTTTGCGCGCGAAAGCCAAGCTGGGTTATGATGCAGGTGCATTCATGCCATATATCACAGCAGGTTACGCACAGGCACAGACGTCTGATGATCTCGACGATGACACAGACGGCGCATTCGCCGGTCTGGGCATGTCCTACATGATGAGCGATAGCCTCATTCTGGGCGGTGAAGTGCTGCAGCACCAGTTTGAAGATGTTGCAGACGCTGCGGATGTTGACGCGACAACGCTCTCATTGCGCGCGTCGTTCAAGTTCTAAAGACCCGCACCAAAGAGGCATCCGGCTGCATTGTCCCTTCCCCGAGAATAAATGCACCGGATGCTTCAATGGGGCCTGTCACCGCACTGACAGGCCCCATTTTTATGCGAAATGCAGCTTTATTTCAGCAGATCATCAATGATCGCGCTGTCGATGCCGTTTTGAAGTTTGGAAAAATCCCCTGACCCGAACATAGCCGTCGCCGCATCATAAATCGCGCGGTGCGTGATCCGCGATAACGCGGACCCAAGGGACAAACGCGCGACCCCGATTTTTGCAAATTCTGCGTGACTTTGTTGATTGAAAGGCCCCGCCACCAGCGCGTTGACGGGTGCGGTTGCCGCCGCACAAATCCGTGCAAGGGCCCCCATATCCGGCGGCAAAGGGGCATAAAGGCAATCTGCGCCTGCTGCCTCAAAGGCCAGCAGACGGCGCAGCGCCTCATCGGTATCATAGGCCCCGGTCATGATGCCGTCGGCGCGCGCCGTCAGCACAAAATCATGCCCCAGATCACGCGCCGCCGCAGCGGCAGCAGCGATGCGGTCTACCGCAAGCTCAAAATCATAGGCCGTTTGCGCGGGCAGGGCCGTGTCTTCGATACAGATCCCCGCCAATCCAACTTCGGCGGCCATGCGTACGGTTTCGGCGCAAGTTTCAGGATCATCACCAAAGCCGTTTTCGAAATCCCCCTGCACAGGCACCGCCACCGCGCTGACAATGTCGGCTGCATGGGCCAAGGCCTCGTCCCGGGTGAGCGTGCCGCCATCGGGCCGCCCGAGTGTAAAGGCATGCGCGGCGGACGATGTTGCCAAGGCTTTTGCGCCCATCGCCACCATCATCTTGGCTGATCCACGATCCCACACATTCACCATCAAAAGCGGATCACCTTTGATGTGCAGCGCGAGAAAGGTCTCTGCGATATGGGTCATGGCTGTCTCCTGTCAGCATAATGTTTCTCAAGATCAATTAGATACTGTTTGCGCCACAACCCGCCTCCATAGCCGGTCAGCGATCCGTCCGCGCCGATGACACGGTGGCAGGGAATGACAATCGCGATCTGGTTTGCCCCATTCGCGCGGGCCACGGCACGGCTGGCCTGTGGTGCGCCCATGCTGGCCGCAATCGCACCATAGCTGCGCGTTTGCCCTGCAGGGATGGTTTGCAGGGTCTTCCAGACATCACGGGTAAACGGCGTGCCATGCAGGGTAAGCGGGGTGGCGAAGCTTGCGGACTTTTTGGCAAAGAACGCGTCCAGTTCCGCCGCGATCCGGTCATGCGTCGCAAACCGCCCGATCCCGATGCTGCCGTTTGCGGCTTTGCGCAGGCGTTGCATTTCAGAGGGCAGCGCCTTGCGATCGGCAAATTCCAGCAGGTGAAGGGCGCGGTTGTCACACACCGCAATCATATCACCCAAGGGCGTTTTTATGTGATCGGCCCGCAAAAGCGCATCCTTGGCAAGGCTTCCGGGGGCCACCCCCATCAGTTTGGCAAAGGCCGCGCGAAAGGCGGACGGGCTTTCAAACCCGGCATCCAGTTGTGCGGCAATCACTGATCCTGCGCCCAGCGCCGTGAACCCCAGCGCCAGCCGCCTGCCGCGCGCCATTTCCAGAAACGTCATGCCAAAGTGGCGCTTGAACGCGCGACGCGTGGTTGAGGGATCAAACCCCATGCGGATCACGTCTGTTTCGGACCACCGATGCGCGGGCTGGCCCTCAAGTGCGGCCAAAAGCGGTGTGACCGCAGGATCGCTTTGCGCCGCTGGAGAAAGCGGATGGCAGCGCTTGCAAGGGCGGAACCCCGCTTGAAGGCAGGCCGCTACATCGTTGTAAAAATGACAGTTTTCGCGCTTGGGCTTGCGCGCAGGGCAGGTCAGTCTGCAAAAAATTCCGGTCGAGGACACACCGACAAAGGCCCGCCCGTCATAGTCGGGATTACGCGCCAAAAGCGCAGCATAAAGCGTATCATCGTCAGGCAGCTCAAACATCATGACCCGAGGCTAGCCGATTCTATGCAGCCATGCCGCCTGAAATCGGGCGTTTATTGCGCGGCCAGATCAGCGGCGAAAGCGATCAGGCGGTTGAGCGCGTCGAGATATTGATTATCGGCGATTGTCATTGCCACACGCACATGCCCCGCCGCCGCCGTGCCAAAGCTTTCGCCGGGCATCACTGCGATATGTTCGGCGTCGAGCAGCGCATTGGCAAAATCCTCACCGCTCATACCCGTAGCGCGCAGATCAAGCATCACATACATCGCGCCCTGTGCGGGGACCGCGCGCACCACGTTCTGCCCTTCCAGCGCCTCCATCGTCAGCGCGCGTCTGCGGCGGAAGGGGGCTGCGACCTCTTCTTCGACCGCATCGCCTTGGTTGAGTGCAAAATCAGCGGCATCCTGAATGAAACCGGCCACACCGTAGGTGGTGTGGGTGGCAAGGTTGATAAGATGGCTGATCGCCTCGGCCGGGCCGCAGATCCAGCCCACGCGGCTACCTGTCATGGCGTGGCTTTTCGACATGGAGCCCACAACAAGCGTGCGTTCGGCCATACCGGGCAGGCTACGGGGGCTGATATGGCGGCCTTCCCAGACCTGCGTGTCATAGACCTCATCTGAGATCAGCCACAGATCGTTGGCGATACAGGCCTTGGCAATCGCCGCCAGCGTTTGTGCCCCGTAGACAACGCCGGTGGGGTTGTTGGGGGTATTCACCAGCAACGACGACGCACCCTTTGTGGCCTCCATCAGCGCATCGGCGCGCGGTTGAAAGGCGGTGTCGGGTGTGGTGACAACCGCCTTTGGCACAGCATCCGCACCACGGATCGTGCCGGGGTAGGTGGCGTAATAGGGATCAATATAGACGGCCGTATCACCAGGATTACAGGTTGCCGTGTGGGCGGCGTAAAGGGCGGCCTGCCCGCCGGGGGTGATCAGGATATTGTCCGCCGTTGTGGGCACGCCTGTCCGCGCGGCGATGCGGGCGGCAACCGATTTGCGCAAGGCGTCTGTGCCCGGAACCATCGCATAGCCCGTGTGCCCGCCCATGGCCGACATCTGCATCGCCTCCAGAATGGCGGGGCTGGTCCTGATGTCATGTTCGCCGATGGTCAGTTCCGTGACGGCGATCCCGTCTGCGATCATGCGTCGCGCTTTGTTAAAGACGTCCCAGCCGTCAGAGCCGCCGCCGGTGATATGGGTGATACGATGCGAGAGTTTCATGGGGCGCAGAGGAACGGCGTCTGCGCGGTGAAGTCAAGGGGGTGTGGCACGCAGATTGCACGGGTCGGAGGGAGAACGTTCTGGGTCAGCTACGCCTGAGCGATCTGGTCGCGCAGCTTCTTTGGCAGCGCCTTGAAGATGATGTCATAGGAGACTGTAATCCTGTGGCGCAGTTCGTCTTCGGCGCTGTCGAAACCGACCAGAACCCAGCTTTTGTGGAAATAGGGCGCCTTGGTTGCGGCCCCCGCATCAATCAGCATCGCGGCGGTGTCGATGCTGTCCGTCTTGACACAAACCCCGTCGATACGGTCGCCAAAACAGGCAAACATCTTGCCGCCAACTTTCCAGCTGTCCAGCTCGGTCGTGGGGTCAGCGGCGGTGGCACCGGGCAGGGCGGTGCAGATTTGGTTGACGAGGGTGCGAGACATAGATCACAGAATGGCTGAAACGTTGGAGGTTTGGAAGGCCGGTGTGCGGACTTTGCGGTCGTTCGATGGTTCGGTCTCCACGTCCGCTTTGGATTTTGAAGGCACCGCACAATTAGTAGGAAACGATTGGGTATTGCCAAAACCAAGTGTTTCAACTGAAGCAATAAGTTGCTAAATGACGAGAAGTAGAACATAAAGTGAACAATTCGAGTATAGCGAGACTAGAAATGGCTAAGAAATCTCTCTTCCTTCAGGTCGCGTTAAACGGAGATAGCGTTCACCCTGCCACACCGAAAACGCCCGATCAGATTGCCGCAGACGCGCGCGCTGTTGTTGCTGAAGGGGCTCATTCGCTGCATCTTCATCCCTTCGATAAGGAAGGGCGCGAAACACTTCAGGCCGCAGATTGCGCGGACACGATAAAGGCGGTGCGTGCTGCCTGTCCGGGCATACCCATTTCTCTCAGCACCTCGGCCGCCATCGAAGCTGATCCCAAGCGGCGCCTAGACCTGATTGCGGGCTGGAGTGAACTGCCGGACCTTGTAACCGCAAATCAGGGGGAAGATGGTATACGCGAAGTATGCGACCTGTTGATTAGCAGGGGTGTGGGCATAGAAGCTGGACTGCTGACTGCGGAAGACGCTCGGATTTTTGTAGCCTCGGGGATCGCGGAAAAATGCGAACGTGTCATGGTCGAACCGCTAGATTTGAACCCATTTGACGCTGTCCGCCATGCCGAAACGATCGAGTCTATCGTCATAGATGCGGGTATTGATCTCGAACAGGTGCATCATGGCTATGGAATTGCGTGTTGGAATGTAAACCGCCGTGCTATCGCCCGAGGGCACGGGATCAGGACCGGACTCGAAGACGTAATGGTCCTTCCGAATGGCAAGCAGGCCAAGGGGAATGCCGAGCTAACAGCCGCCCTCGCTTCGATCATTCATTATGGACCGCTGGGCTGAGCAGACAGTCAACAAGCTGCCATTCGTGCACTCTGCAGCATCTGACACTCCGGGCTCAAAGCAGACATCCCCACACTGTTTAAGTAAACCTAGACGCACTCCCCCCTACCTGCTATCCCGTCCCAATGAAGAGCAACTGCATCATTACCCGCTGCATTATTATCTGCTGACATCTGTCGCGGGTTGCTCTTTGTCGTTTCATAACAGAACTGATCTTGGTAAGCCCGCGGCGTAACGCACGTGCGAGGCTATTATGACGACGATCCGCCTGAACAACACCAAATCCCGCAAGCGCGAGGACTTTGTCCCGATTGATCCGCAAAACGTGCGTTTGTACCTCTGCGGGCCGACGGTCTATGACCGCGCGCATATCGGCAACTTGCGGCCGTCGTTGGTGTTTGATGTGCTGTTTCGGCTGCTCAAAGAGGTCTACGGGTCCGATCACGTCACCTACGTGCGTAATTTCACGGACGTGGATGACAAGATCAATGCGCGCGCCGCGGAAACGGGCCGTGCCATTGGCGACATCACGGCAGAAACGATCCAGTGGTATCACGACGATCTGGATGCCGTCGGATTGCAGCGCCCCACGCATGGGCCGCGCGCAACCGATCACATCCCGCAAATGATTGCGATGATTGCCGATCTGATTGCCAAGGATCACGCCTATGAGGCCGAGGGCCATGTGCTTTTTGCGGTGGAAAGCTATGAGGCCTATGGCGCGCTGTCAGGCCGGTCCATTGACGATATGATCGCGGGTGCGCGGGTCGAAGTCGCCCCTTACAAGCGCAATCCGATGGATTTTGTCCTTTGGAAACCCTCAGGCGATGGTGTGCCGGGATGGGATAGCCCCTGGGGGTATGGCCGCCCCGGTTGGCACATCGAATGTTCTGCCATGAGCCATGAATTGCTGGGCGAGAGCTTTGACATTCACGGCGGCGGCAATGACCTGCAATTTCCACACCATGAAAACGAGATCGCGCAATCCGCTTGCGCCCATCCGCACGGGGAATTCGCCCGCTATTGGATCCATAACGAGATGCTGCAGGTCGAGGGCAAGAAGATGTCCAAATCCTTGGGCAATTTCTTTACCATCCGCGACCTGCTGGATCAGGGCATCCCCGGCGAGGTGATCCGTCTGGTGATGCTGGGCACCCACTATAGCAAGACCATGGACTGGACCGAGACCCGCCGCGCCGAGGCCGAAGTCACGCTGCGCAAGTGGTTTGGCATCCTGCACGGTCACGGTTTTGGTCCCGAGCTGATCGCCGCCCTGCGCGCCGAGGGCAAATGGCAACCTGATGCCGAATTTATCGGCGTGCTGGCCAATGACCTGAATACATCGGCGGCCTTGTCACGCCTGCATGTGCTGTCCAAGGCCAAGACGCCTGTGGCGCTGGCCGGTTTTGCCTATGGAATGCAGATGCTGGGGCTGGTCAATGACTGGTCGGCGATCCCGCAGTTTGATGGCGGTGAAGGCGGGGCAGGCGTGGCCCCTGCGATTGCGCAGCGGGTTGACGCGTTGCTTGCGGATCGTGCTGCGGCGCGGGCGGCCAAGGATTGGGCGCGCGCCGATGAAGTGCGCGATATCCTCAATGCCGCAGGCGTGCAGGTCACGGATGTGGGGGGGCAGGCCACTTGGGTGCCGGGGCCGGATTTCGACGCCGCGAAGTTAGAGGGGCTGTGACGTGACCAAAGAACGCCTCTACCTTTACGACACCACCCTGCGTGACGGCGCGCAGACGCAAGGCGTGCAGTTTTCGGCCGCTGAAAAGCATCAGATCGCCGCCGTCTTGGATGGTCTGGGGATCGACTATATCGAAGGTGGCTGGCCTGGCGCGAACCCGACCGATACCGAATTCTTTGCGAACCCGCCCAGGACCCAAGCGACGTTTACTGCCTTTGGCATGACCAAACGCAATGGGCGGTCTGCCGAGAATGACGATGTGCTGGCGGCGGTCATGAACGCGGGCACACCTGCGGTTTGTCTGGTGGGCAAGGCGCATGATTTTCATGTGACGACGGCGCTAGGGATCAGCCTTGAGGATAATCTCGCAAACGTCGCCGCGAGCTTTGCCCACATCACCGCACAGGGCCGTGAGGGCCTGTTTGATGCCGAGCATTTCTTTGACGGCTACAAGGCGAACCCCGCCTATGCGCTGCAAACCATCCAGGCGGCCTATGATGCGGGCGCGCGCTGGATCGTGTTGTGTGACACCAACGGGGGCGTGTTGCCGCATGAGGTATCGCAGATCGTGACGGATGTGATTGCCAGCGGTATTCCCGGCGATCATCTGGCGATCCACACCCACAACGATACCGAAAACGCCGTGGCGAACTCACTGGCGGCGGTGCTGGCGGGTGTGCGGCAGGTGCAGGGGACACTGAACGGGCTGGGCGAGCGGTGTGGCAATGCCAATCTGACCACCCTGACCCCGACGCTGTTGCTGAAAGAACCCTACGCAAGCCGCTTTGAAACCGGCGTGACGCTGGACGCGCTGAAGGGTCTACGTCGTGCGTCGCGTTTGCTGGATGATATCCTGAACCGTGTGCCAGCCAAACAGGCGCCCTATGTGGGTGCTTCGGCCTTTGCGCATAAATCGGGGCTGCATGCCAGCGCCATTGCCAAAGATCCCAGCACCTATGAGCACGTTGATCCGGCCCTTGTCGGCAACACCCGCATTGTGCCGATGTCCAATCAGGCGGGGCAATCAAACCTGCGCGCCCGTCTGCTGGATGCAGGGCTAGAGGTGGCCGCCGACGATCCTGCCTTGCCGCGCATTGTCGAGCGGATTAAGGAACGCGAGGCGCAGGGTTATTCCTATGACACCGCACAGGCCAGTTTTGAGCTCTTGGCGCGCGAAGAGCTGGGCACGCTGCCGCGCTTTTTCGAGGTCAAGCGCTACCGTGTCACGGTGGAGCGGCGCAAGAACAAGCGCAACCAGATGGTGTCGATCTCCGAAGCGGTGGTCGTCACAAAGGTGCGCGGCCAAAAGATGCTGAACGTCAGCGAAAGCCAGGGGCCCGATGGGTCTGACCAAGGTCCGGTCAACGCGCTCAGCCGTGCTTTGTCCAAAGACCTTGGCCCCTATCAGGACATCATTGATGACATGCAACTTGTTGATTTTAAAGTGCGTATCACCAATGGCGGCACCGAGGCTGTGACCCGCGTTATCATCGACAGCGAAGACGGCAAGGGCCGGTCATGGTCAACCGTGGGGGTCAGCGCCAACATTGTGGATGCGTCTTTTGATGCGTTGATTGATGCGATCAACTGGAAACTGATCCGCGACGGGGCGCAGGCAGAGGCATGAGTTTCGAGGCCTGCGCGGCACTGGTTGAAAAGGGCGATCCGTTGCGCTTTCGTGCGGCGATGGCGGCCCCTGTGGCTGCGCGCCGCGTCCTGTTCCCGCTTTACGCCTTCAACATCGAGATCGCGCGCGCCCCTTGGGTCACGCAAGAGGCGATGATCGCGGAGATGCGTTTGCAGTGGTGGCGCGACGCGCTGGAAGAGATTGCCGAGGGCAAGACCCCCCGGCGTCATGAGGTGGTTGATGCGCTGGCGGGTTGTCTGGATGCCGAAGGTGCGCGCTGTCTGGATGGTTTGATTGCCGCGCGGCGCTGGGATATTTACAAAGACCCGTTCGAGGATCGCGCGCATTTTGATGCCTATATCAACGCCACGTCTGCCGATCTGATGTGGACGGCTGCGCGCCTTTTGGGACCCGCAGACGAACAAGTCGTCCGCGATTTTGCCTATGGCGTGGGGGTTGCGAATATCTTTCAGGCCTATCCAGCCCTGACAACGCAAGGGCGCAAGCCGTTGTTGCAGACCGACGACACCGCAGTTGCGGCATTGGCCGCGTCCGGACAGGCGCGGATGGATCAGGCGCGCGCAGGCAGGCGTGGCGTGTCCAAACCTGCAGGCGCGGCACTGGTTGCGGGCTATCATGCGCGGCCCGTGTTGCAGCAGGTACAGCGCACGCCCGCGCGCGTCACGGCAGATGCGCTTGATGTGAACCCTGCACGTGACAGCCTGCGGTTCTTGAACGTGTCGCTGCGTGGCTGGTGGCGCTAGACCGCCATTCTGGGTTGGCGCACCAGCCAGATCAGCGACCCGCCTGCCAGCACAAGGAACGGCACCATCGCAAGGTTCACGGCGTTCCAGCCCTCAACCGCCGTGCCGCCAGAACAGTTCATCAACCCGCCAGACGCCAGTGACGCCACCGTCACCATGCCGAAGACGATCATATCGTTCATACCCTGCACGGCACCGCGCTCTTCGGGGCGGTGTGCGCCCGCGAGCATGGTGGTGGCGCCGATAAAGCCGAAGTTCCAGCCAAGCCCCAAAAGGATCAAGGCGATGTAGAAGTTGGTGAGTTCAACCCCCGAAAGGGCCACAACACCGGCAAAGGCGAGGATGATCAGACCCAGTGAAACAATCCGTTCAACCCCGAAGCGCGCAATCAGGTGGCCGGTAAAGAAAGAGGGCGCGAACATCGCCAGCACGTGGGCTGACACGATGTCGTTGGCGTTTGCTGTGGTAAACCCGCAGCCCACCACCGCCAAAGGCGTGGATGTCATCACAAGGTTCATCAGCGAATAGGACACCATCGCACAGATGATCGCCACAAGAACCCTTGGGTCGCGCAGCAGCTCAAGCCGCGTCCGCCCCGCCACTGTGGCGGCTTGTGGTTCACGCTTGGTGCCTTTGGGCAGGTCGAGCCAGAGAAACAGAAGCATCCCGACTAGGTTCAGCACAATAATTGCCATGTACGTGCCCAGAAATGGTACGACATAGGCGTCCTGCACCAGTTTGTTCAGTTGCGGCCCGATCACCGCCGATAACAGACCGCCAGCCATGACATAGGAGATGGCTTTGGGGCGGAACGCCTCGGACGCGGTATCAGTGGCGGCAAAACGGTAGAAACCTTGGGCGGACATATAGATGCCGGTCAGGTAAGACCCCGCCAGCAGAATGAAAAACGATCCGGTATAAAGACCGTAGGCCGACACGGCGGCCCCCACAGCCCCCGCAAACGCCCCGAGGAAAAAGCCGAAGCGGCGTCCGTTACGCTGCATCAGGGGGCTGATCCACGGTGCCGTTGTCATCGAGCCGAACACGATGAACGAGATCGGCAGCGTCGCAAGGCAGGGGTTGGAGGCCAACTGTCCACCCACAAGCCCGCCTACGACGAAAATCATTGGCAGTTGTGCACCCAAAATCGCTTGGGCCAGCACAAGGACGGCCACATTGCGTTTGGCCCGTTTATCATCTGTTATTATCATTTTTGCATCGTTACGCCTGCGGCCTCGCGCGCGCAAGGCTGGGTTTAAGCTGCGTCAATAATATGGGCGAAACTGCCGCTGACATTGTTCTGGATCAAGCCCATCGCGGGCAGGGCGGTGCCTTCGGCATCGGCGGCTTTGAATAGCGGCGCACCTTCGGCTTTGAGCGTTGTGGCATAGTGAAATTCATGGCCGTTCCAAGCGCCGTCAAAAGGGCCGGATGCCGCGTGCAGATGGCGGTATCCCAAATGCAGCTTGCGGGTAGCAAAGGATGTCTCCAGCGCCAGAAGCCCCGCCATTTGATGGGCCGTGCCGTCTGCGTCGATCAAGGCGTCACCCAGTGTCATATACCCGCCGCATTCGCCGTAGATCTGCGCCGTGGTTGTCCGCAACGAGCCCAGAAAACGGGTGTTCGCGGTCAGCCTGCCGGCATGAAGTTCGGGGTACCCGCCCGGAAGATAGATCAGGTCCGCATCCGGTGCCGCCTCATCCGCGAGCGGAGAGAAGAACTGCAAACTGGCGCCTGCGTCGCGCCAGTCTTGCAGCAGGTGCGGATAGCTGAAGGCAAAGGCGGCATCTTGCGCGATGGCGATGCGTTGGGCGGGCGGTGGGCGCGTGGCTTTGTTGGCGATGGGTGCTGTGGGCGGATGCAGCATGGCCTGCAAAGCGTCCATGTCGCAATGCGCGGCAACCAGCGCTGCGGCGGCATCCAGATACGCCGCAAGGTCGGGCCGTTCCTGTGCCTGTACCAGTCCAAGATGCCGCGACGGTTGGGTCAGTGCTGCGTTGCGGGGGATTGCGCCAAAAACGGGAACGTCGCGCAGCGCCCGTCGCAGCATCGTTTCATGCCGCGGCGAGCCGACGTTGTTGAGCATCACGCCCGCAATGCGCACGGCGGGGTCATGCGCGATGAACCCTTGTGCCAGCGGCGCGACCGAGCCTGCCATTTTGCCTGCATCAATCACGAGGATCACCGGTAGATCGAGGATGCGCGCCAGATCGGCACAAGCGCCTTTGCCGTCAGGTGGCGCGCCATCAAACAGCCCCATCGCCCCTTCGATCATCAACGGGACGGAGCCTGTGCTCAGTGATTGGATGCGCTGGGGCGTCATCGCCCATGCGTCAAGGTTCAGGCAGGGGTGCCCGCAGGCGGCCTCGTGAAATCGTGGATCAATGTAGTCTGGCCCCGATTTCGCACCACGTACGGCAATGCCGCGTTGTGTCAGGGCGCGCAGCAGGCCCAAGGTAACGGTGGTCTTGCCGCTGCCTGATGCGGGCGCTGCGAGAACGAAGCTCATCGCCTCGCGAGGCGTGGGGATGCCTCCGGCGGAAGTTTGATTGGACATAGAAAGAGGGGGGCTGGCATGGCTAATCAGGCAGATTCGGCGGGGCGGCCACGTCCCAAAGGGTCGAGATTGCGCGGCGGGTGGCCTGCGGCCATGTTCTGCCAGTCAAGAACCTGCCGCATCAGCACGGATTGTCCGACGCAGATGATCGCGGGCGGTTCGAGTTGCGCTTTAGCGATGTCATCCACGATGGTGCCCAGCGTGGTTTCCAGCACTTGCTGGTGCTCGGTCGTCGCTGTCGTCACCACAGCGACGGGTTCGTGCAGGCTGCGCCCCGCATCGATCAGTTGCGCGGTGATCTGGGCGATGTGTTTCATGCCCATATAAATCACGATCACCTGGCTGCCTTTGGAAATGCTCGCCCAGTCCAGTGAGCTTGGGGTGTTGCCTGACTGGTCATGGCCTGTCACGAAGGTCACGGATTGGTTCACATCGCGGTGCGTGACGGGGATACCCGCATAGGCCAGCCCGCCGATGCCTGCGGAAATGCCGGGGATGATGCGGATCGGGATATTGTGCTGGACGAGCGTTTGGGCCTCTTCGCCGCCACGCCCGAAGACAAAGGGATCACCGCCCTTGAGCCGGAGCACACGTTTGCCAGCCCGCGCCAGGTCAACCAGCCGCAAAGAGATGTCGCGCTGTTTGGCAGAGGGTTTGCCACCGCGTTTGCCCGCATAGATATGCTCGGCTTGCGGTGCCCATGTCAGGATCTGTTCCTGCACAAGTGCATCATAGATCACCACATCCGCCTGACGCAGCGCATTGACTGCGTGCAACGTCAACAGCCCCGGATCGCCCGGACCCGCGCCACAAAGCCAGACCCAGCCGGGTTCCAGCGTGGGCCATGTGTGAACGGGAAGGGGAATATCGGTGCTCATGCCGTCTTTATGCCGCCGATTGTGCGGCTTGGAAAGGTGGCAAACGACCACGCATTGGTGATTGCCGTCATGCGCGGGCCTGCCTATCGTCGCGGCCAATGACAGATGAGATCACAACCGAATTGCGCCGTGGCTGGACCACGGGGGCCTGTGCAACGGCGGCGACCAAAGCGGCGTTGATGCGCCTTTGGGGCGGGGCCTTTGAGCGCGAGGTCGGGATCGTGCTGCCCAAAGGCGAAAAGCCGGTGTTTCCGCTGGCCTTGGCAGAGGCGGGTGAGGGCTGGGCCCGTGTGGGGATTACAAAAGATGCAGGCGACGATCCCGATGTGACACATGGGGCGCTGATTGTGGTCACTGTGCGCCCGTCGCAGGGGGGGATTGCTTTTGGGGCAGGTGAGGGGGTTGGGACCGTTACCAAACCCGGACTGCCGATTGGCGTGGGGGAGCCTGCAATCAATCCTGTACCCCGTCAGATGATGACGGACGTTGTTGAAGAAATGGCGGCGCAATACGGGCAGCGCCCTGATGTGGTGATCGAGGTGTCTGTGCCGGGCGGTGCCGAGATCGCGCTGAAAACATGGAACCCGCGTCTGGGGATTGCGGGGGGGCTGTCGATTCTTGGCACGACGGGCGTTGTGCGGCCCTTTAGCTGTGCGGCATGGATTGCCTCGATCCATCGCGGCATTGATGTGGCGCGCGCGGCGGGGCAGGTCCATGTGGCCGGATGTACCGGGGCCACGTCTGAAAAGACGGTGCAGGCGCTTTACGGTCTGCCCGATCATGCGATGCTGGATATGGGGGATTTCGCGGGGGGGATGCTCAAGTATCTCGTGAAGCATCCCGTGGCGCGTGTCACCATCGGCGGGGGTATCGGCAAGATCACCAAACTGGCGCAGGGGGCGATTGATTTGCATTCCGGGCGCAGTCAGGTTGATTTTGCGAAACTCGCTGATATGGCAGGTGATCCGCGTGTTGCTGATGCTAACACTGCACTTGAGGCCTATGAGATCGCGGGGCCTATGTTGGCGCAGAAGGTCGCTGATCAGGCACTGGCGCAGGTGCACGCGCGGTTCGGCGCGGACGAGATCGCTTATGATATTGTTATCATCGATCGCAGAGGCACGATTATCGCAAGGGCTGGCGCATGACTTTGCTGATTCTTGGCGGCACGGGCGAGGCGCGGCAGATCGCTGATCGCTCGCAGGGGTATGACGCGGTGATATCGCTTGCCGGCGCAACACGGGCCCCTGCGACGCTGTCCTTGCCGACGCGGATCGGCGGCTTTGGCGGGGCGGACGGGTTTCGCGCCTATCTGCAAGAGGCGGGCATTACGGCTGTTCTGGATGCAACCCATCCCTTTGCCCATCGTATTACAACGCGAACCGCATCCATTTGCCGGTCACTTGGCCTGCCTTACGTGCAGTTCCTGCGCCCGCCATGGTGGCCCCAGACAGGGGATAATTGGACCCAGATCGCCTCGGAATCAGATGCCTCCGCCCATATTCCCGAAGGCGCTGTTGTTTTCCTTGGAACGGGGCGCCAGACCTTGGACCGCTTTGCCAATCTGACGGGACGCGAGGTGATTTGCCGCCAGATTGATCCACCCGACAAACCTTTCCCCTTTGCAGGGGGGCGGTTTCTGGTGGGGCGGCCGCCGTTCTCGGTTGCCGATGAAGAGGCGCTCTTTGCCGCACTGGGCGTGCAATATCTTGTGGTCAAGAATGCGGGCGGCGTTGCAAGTCGCACCAAACTGACCGCCGCGCGCCACCTTGGTATTCAGGTCTTGATGGTGGCACGGCCTGCACAAGGCGATTGGCCTGTGGTTGATACGGTGGATGCGGCTTTGGCATGGGTGGACGCGCTGTGAAGGAACGCTTGATTGAAGGAGACGCGTGTGTTGCGGAAGGCGTAGCATGGCTTTGTCAAGCTGAGCCATGCTTCGCAAAGGCGATGGATGGTCTGCCGCCGTTGCCGTTGCGCCGCAATCCCGATGGCTTTGCCGAGCTTTTTTTCACTATTGTCAGCCAACAGGTCAGCGTGGCTTCGGCCGAAGCGGTCTGGAGGCGATTGCAAGCGGCGGGTATGACCACGCCGCAGGCTGTTGCAGCCGCCAGTGCGGATGATCTGCGCGCGCTGGGGCTTACCCGCCAGAAGGCACAGTATGCCCATGCGTTGGCTGCGTACGGGATTGACTACGATGCACTGCGCGTGATGCCAGCGCCCAAGGTCATCAAGACACTGACCGCTGTACCCGGTATCGGCCCGTGGACCGCCGAGATTTATGTGATGTTCTCACTGGGGCGGGCGGATGTGTTTGCGCCGGGCGATCTGGCTTTGCAGGAAGCGACAAAGCTGATCTTTGATCTGCCCGAACGCCCCAGAGAAAAGGACCTGCGCGCGATGGCGCAAGCATGGTCGCCGTGGCGATCGGTTGCAGCCCGCATCATGTGGGCCTACTACCAACATCATAAACAAAGAGAAGGCATCAGATGACACGGGCTTTGGAAGCACAGCGGCGCGAACCGGTCTCGGGCGAGACCCGATCTTGTGTGGTTTTCCTGCATGGATACGGCGCCAATGCGGCGGATTTGATCGGGCTGGCGGACCCTTTGGGCGAACATATGCCCGACACGCTTTTCATCGCACCGGATGCGCCGGAGGCCTGTATCGCCGCCCCTATGGGCCTGCAGTGGTTTCCGATCCCCTGGATTGACGGCTCAAGCGAGGAAGAAAGCCGCGCGGGTATGGAAAATTCCGCCGCCGATCTGGATGCTTTTCTTGACGGGGTGATGGTGGATGAAGATCTGCTGCCCGAGCAGGTCATCGTGCTGGGCTTTTCGCAAGGCACGATGATGGCCTTGCATGTGGTGCCGCGCCGCGAAGATGCCATTGCCGGGGTGGTTGCCTTTTCGGGGCGGCTGCTGGAGCCGGAGTTGCTGGCCGAAGAGGCGCAAAGCAGGCCACCCGTGCTGTTGATCCACGGGGATGCAGATGATGTTGTGCCACCACAATCGCTGCCGCAGGCGGCCGAGGCGCTGCAAGAGGCAGGCTGGACGGAGGTCTATGCCCATATCATGAAGGGTACAGGTCACGGGATTGCGCCAGACGGGTTACAGGTTGCGCTGGCGTTCATGCAGGACAGATTGGGTATGAGCTAACAACTGGCTTTTTGTTGCCTTTTTTTGAGACTCAATTACCACGTTCAAGGTAATCCACTGCGCAGATTGCGTTGTCCCCAGAGCATTACAGGCAGAGAAATGCACAGTCCCATCGTTTCACTTTTAGGCCCGAAAAACAGATTGGGCTGGTTGCTGCGCTATGCCATCCTGGCGCTGGGCGTTGTCGGCACGGTTTTTGCGCATGACGTGCTGTCGGACAATGCGTTTCATGGCGTTATGGCAAAATATCTTGGGGCAATGGTGATGATCGGTCTGCCGCTTTATGCGGTTGCGACCGGGATCATGACCGACATGGGCCGGTTGCGCGTGCAGTTGATCAAGGCCAGCGAAACCGACCAGATGACAGGTCTGCTTCAGCGGCAGGCGTTCTTGCGGCACACAGAACGCAAGCTGGTACAAACCGGCGTGCTGATGATGCTGGATATTGACGGGTTGGGGCAAATCAACGCCAAACATGACCATCACGCAGGTGATCTTTGTCTGATGGCGCTGGCCATCCGCTTGCGCGAGGTGACGCGCAGCACCGATGTTGTCGGGCGGATCGACGGCGCGACCATCGCGGTTTATCTGCCGGGGACGCCGCTTGATTCAGGGCGCGACGTGGCTGAAAGGCTGGCACAGGGTTTGCTGGTCACGACAGGGCAGACACGGTGCGAAGTTACCGTATCGGTGGGTGTGGTTGCAGCAGATGGCGAAACCACTCTGAGCAAGCTGATGCACCACGCCGAGGCTGCGCTTTTACGCGCCAAAATGCGTGGCCGCGCGCAGGTGATGCTTTCAGAAGATGCGCTCGCGGCCTGATCTCGCAATTTCCTGTAGATTTTGCCGCATATTCTGGGGCTTGTCACATTTCTGACGCGATATATAGTCTTGATCAAGATGAATGCGGGAATGCCGCTTTGACTGGTCCCGCACAGCCTTATTGGGGTGTGATAGATGACGCAGGCCGACTTCAGAACTGACTTTGTGCGCGAACCGGGCGCGCTCAAACACTATCCGGCTTTGGTTCTGAACGCGGATTATCGTCCCTTGTCATATTATCCGCTTTCACTGTGGCCGTGGCAGGAGGCGGTAAAGGCAGCCTGGCTCGACCGCGTGGATATCGTCAGCGAATATGACGAGGTGGTGCGCAGCCCGTCCACGATCATAAAAATCCCCTCGGTCGTCGTGCTCAAGGACTATATCAAGCCGCAGAAACAGGTGGCTTTCACCCGTTTCAATCTGTTTCTACGGGATGAGTTTTGTTGCCAGTACTGCGGCGCGCGCGGTGATCTGACCTTTGACCACGTTGTTCCGCGTGCCAGTGGCGGTATTACCAGTTGGGAAAATGTGGTGGCGGCCTGTTCGCCCTGTAACCTGCGCAAAGGGTCGCGGTCGCTCAAACAATGCGGCATGAGCCTGCAAAAACCGCCGCGCAGGCCTGTGCCCGAGCAGTTGCACAATGTCGGACGAAAGTTTCCGCCTAATCATCTGCATGAAAGCTGGCTTGATTTCCTTTATTGGGACGCAGAACTCGAAGCGTAACTGCGTACCAGCGCTAGACTCGTGAACCACATCGGGTTAGGTAGGCCGCGTTAGCGCTAACGCGGCATCCTAAGGGGGTTTATTTTGGTCTCTCGCGTCATTCCTGTCGATGAATTCGATCTTGTGATTTTTGGCGGCACCGGCGACTTGGCCCGGCGCAAAATTTTACCTGGGTTGTTCCGGCGCTTTCTCTCGGGACAGATGCCAGCGGGATCGCGGATCATTGGTGCTGCGCGGTCTGAATTGGACGCGCAGGGGTATCGCGACATGATCGCCGAGGCTGTGGCCGAATTTGGCGGAGAAGAATCAAAGGATAAGAAGGGCTTGGAGGCCTTTCTTAAACAACTGCAATACGTGGCAATTGACGCGCGCGGCGAGGGTGGATGGTCTGATCTTGCGGGCATCGTGCGTCAGGATGTGGTGCAGGCGTTCTATTTCTCGGTTGCGCCGTCCCTGTTTGGCGATCTGGCCGAGCGATTGCACACCAACAAGATTGCCAATGCGCAAAGCCGCATCGTGGTAGAGAAGCCCTTTGGCCGCGATCTTGAGACGGCGCGTGAATTGAACCAGACGCTGGCCGCGCATTTTGACGAAAGCCAGATTTACCGCATCGACCATTATCTGGGTAAAGAAACGGTCCAGAACCTGATGGCTGTGCGTTTCGGCAACGTGCTGTTCGAGCCTTTGTGGAATAATCACTACGTCGATCATATCCAGATCACCGTGGCCGAAACCGTGGGTGTCGGCGGGCGCGGCGCCTATTATGATAAATCCGGTGCCATGCGCGATATGGTCCAAAACCACCTGATGCAACTATTGTGTCTGATCGCGATGGAACCACCCGGCCAGTTTGAAGCGGATGCAGTGCGCGACGAAAAACTGAAAGTTATCAGAGCGCTACAGTCCATAGATCATCATCATATCGTACGCGGTCAGTATGACGCGGGCCCCGATGGACCCAGCTATCGCGAGGACGCGGAAAACCCCCGCAGCTTTACCGAGAGCTTTATTGCCATGCGTTGCCATATCGCCAACTGGCGGTGGGCGGGTGTGCCGTTCTATCTGCGCACAGGCAAGCGCATGAAGGCGCGATCCTCCGAGATTGCGGTTGTGTTTAAAGACCTCGGACATACGATCTTTGAGGGTGACGAGGCCCGCCACCGCAATATTCTGGCGATCCGCCTGCAACCCAACGAAGGCATTGATTTGCAAGTAACCATTAAGGAACCCGGACCGGGGGGTATGCGTCTGATTGATGTGCCGCTGGATATGACATTCGCGGATGCTTTGGGCGACGGGGCAGAGGATGTGACGGACGCTTATGAACGTCTGATTATGGATGTGATCCGTGGCAACCAGACCCTGTTCATGCGCGGCGACGAGGTTGAGGCGGCTTGGGCCTGGACTGATCCGCTCATCAATAGCTGGGAGGCGCGCAATGACGTGCCCAAGCATTATGATGCGGGTTCTGCAGGGCCGGAGGATGCAATGATGTTGTTGCACCGTGATGGCCGGAAATGGCGCGAAATCAAAGGCTAGCGCCAACACGCAACCGACAGATAAGAATTGACCTGACCGGAAAAGAGGATTGGTCCCATGAAGCTCGTTGAATATCCAGACGCTGAGATGATGATGATGGATCTGGCCGATAAACTGGCCAGTGAGCTGTCATCTGCCTTGCGCGCGAATGATACCGCGTCGCTCGCGGTGCCGGGGGGCACAACGCCGGGGCCGATTTTCGACAGCCTGTGTGGTGTTGATCTGGATTGGGCGCGTGTGCAGGTGATATTGACCGATGAACGCTGGGTGCCGGAAACGTCCCAAAGGTCCAATACGCGGCTTTTGCGCGAAAGACTGCTGACTGATCGTGCGGCGGCGGCGACGTATATGCCGCTTTATGCCGATGCGCCGACACCGGAAGAAAAACTCCCTGCGCTTGCGGCCGCTCTTACCCCCGCATTGCCACTCACGGTGGCGCTTTTGGGGATGGGCGCGGATATGCACACAGCCTCGATTTTTCCCGGTGCCGACCAGCTTGATCTGGCACTGCACGGTCGTGATCGCTTGGTCGCCATGCGCGCACCGGGCGCGCCGGAGCCGCGCATTACCCTGTCTGCGGCGGTCCTGAATGCCGCGATGAGCCGTCATATTGTGATTGTGGGTGCCGAAAAACGCGCTGCACTGGAAAAGGCGCGGCATCTGTCACCGGATGAAGCGCCAGTGGCGGCCGTCCTGAACGGTGCAACAGTACACTGGGCGGAGGCGTAGGACATGTGGAGCAAACTTCAAAAACACCATGAAGCCGTGGCTGACCGCCGGATTGAGCCGATGTTGGATGCCGCACGCGCTGCGGATTTTGTGGCCCAAACTGGCGATATGCGCCTGGATTATGCAAAAACCAATATCGACGCAGAAGGCCGCGCCTTGCTGATCGAGTTGCTTGATGTGGCGGGTGTTGCTGGCAAACGCGATGCGATGTTTGCAGGTGCCCCCATCAATGAAACAGAAGGCCGCGCCGTGCTGCACACCGCCTTGCGCAACCTTGATGGCGGGCCTGTTATGGTCGACGACCAAGACGTTATGCCTGAGGTGCTGGATACTTTGGCACGGATGGAAAGCTTTGCGCACGACGTGCGCAGTGGCACATTCGCAGGGCAGGGTGGCAAGATTACCGATGTCATCAATATCGGCATCGGCGGGTCCGATCTTGGGCCCGCAATGGCGGCACAGGCCTTGGCCCCTTATCACGACGGCCCGCGCTGTCATTTCGTCAGCAACGTGGACCCGGCGGATATTGCGGGCGTTTTGCGCGGCTGTGATCCCGCGACGACGCTGGTGATCGTGGCCTCCAAGACCTTTACCACGATTGAAACCATGACCAACGCGCGCACAGCGCAGGCGTGGATGGGCCAGAGTGTCAGCGACACCGGCGCGCAGTTTGCGGCGCTGTCGACGGCTGCGGATAAGACGGCCGCCTTTGGCATTGATCCGTCACGGGTATTCGGGTTCGCGGACTGGGTTGGCGGGCGCTATTCCATGTGGGGCCCGATTGGCCTGTCGCTGATGATCGCTATCGGGCCGGACGCTTTCCGCGCGTTCCTGCGCGGCGCACAAGCGATGGACCGCCATTTCCAAGCCGCCCCTTGGCAGGACAACCTGCCTGCGATGCTGGCGCTGGTCGGTATCTGGCACAACCAGATCTGCGGCCATGCCACCCGTGCGGTGCTGCCCTATGATAACCTTCTGGCGCGTCTGCCCGCCTATTTGCAGCAGCTCGAGATGGAAAGTAACGGCAAGGGCGTCAGCATGGACGGCGCCGATTTGACCATCGACAGCGGCCCTGTGGTTTGGGGCGAGCCGGGCACAAACGGCCAGCACGCGTTTTATCAACTGATCCACCAAGGCACCCGCGTGATCCCGTGTGAATTTCTGGTTGCAGCGCGCGGCCATGAGGATGATCTGCACCACCAACACCAGCTTTTGGTTGCCAATTGCCTTGCGCAATCTGAGGCGCTGATGCGCGGACGCGACTTGGATGAGGCGCGCAGCAAAGTGGCGGATAAATTCGAAGGCGCGGAACTGGAGCGCCAAGCGCGTCACCGTGTTTTCAAAGGCAACCGCCCCTCTGTGACCCTCGCCTATCCGCAGCTTACACCCGAGGTGCTGGGCCAGATCGTGGCGCTTTATGAACACCGTGTTTTTGTCGAAGGCGTCGTGCTTGGCATCAATTCCTACGATCAATGGGGGGTAGAACTGGGCAAGGAACTTGCCACAGCGCTACAGCCTGTCGTGGAAGGCAAAGAGAGTGCGCAAGGCAAGGATGGCTCAACTGCCGCACTTGTTGATTTTCTGCAAAAGCATGGGGTGTCTTAGGGCGCGGGCTTTGTCATAAGCAGCGCGACACCTCACAAAGGACCACCACATGATCGCTGAAATGATCCCCTACGCTGTTGCGGCCATCATCGTTGTCGCCATGTTGCTGGAAATCAGAACGGGGCGTATCCCCAACTGGCTCACGCTTTTGCCCTTTGTTCTGTTCGCGGTGCTTCTGGTTATGTCCGAGGATCGAACTCCGCTTTACTGGCAAATCGGGCTGGCATTGGGCGTTTTCCTCTTCGGGCTTGTCATGTTCGCGATTGGCGGATCGGGGGCGGGGGCGGTCAAGCTGATGACCGGTGTTGCGCTTTTCGTGCCTGTGTCAAAGGCAGGCTATGCGGCGCTGGTTTTCATATTGGTGTTCTTCGTCAGTTCGTTCATTTTTGTGCAGTTGCGCAAAGCGTTCGGATCCGAGGACAGCTCATGGCATCTGATGGCGAAACAGGTGTTGCCACTGAGTTTTTCCATCGGGATGGCGGGGCTTGCAGGGATGTTCCTGATTTAGGCACCGCGTCTGGACGCGTTGCCCAACCATATGATCTCATAGCGATTGCTGCGGATCACGTACGTGCTTGTCTGAGGAGATTTCTTGGAGCGGGTAACGGGAATCGAACCCGTAACTGAAGCTTGGGAAGCTTTCGTGATACCTTTTCACCATACCCGCGCCGATGTCTTAGCCGTAATTGCGCCGCCGCGCGCCGTCAAGCGGCAATCAACGCGGGCGTCGCCGTCTGCGTCCGCCATCACCGCCGCCGCCCTGATTGTGGTTCACTTGCGGGATCACCACGATGCTGTTGAGGATCGGGAAGGGTTCCACCGCGTTGGGGATGTTTGAGGCGTTGACGAAATGCTCTTGAAAGCGCGGCTCAATCGCGGTTTCGATCTTGTGGATGTTATGCACCGTCTCTTCGATTTCGCGCCGTGCGTCGGTGTTCAATAGCGCGATCCGCGCGCCCGTTCCTGCCGCGTTGCCCGCACTTGTGACCTTATCGAGTGGCGCATCGGGGATCATGCCCAGCACCATCGCATGTTTGGGACTGATATGCGCGCCAAAGGCGCCTGCCAGCACGACACGTCCTACTTTATCGACGCCGAATTTGTCCATCAGCAGGCGCGCACCGGAATAAAGGGCGGCCTTGGCCATCTGGATTTGCCGGATATCGGTATTGGTCACGGTAATCCTTGGTCCGCCGTTTTCAGTGCCATCATACAGCAGGTAGGAATTTGTGCGCCCGTCCTGAAAGCAGTTGGGCGATCCGGTTTGTTCCGCCGATCCGATCAGGCCGGGGCCATCGACGATGCCGGCCATGCGCATCTCGGCGATCACCTCGATAATGCCGGACCCGCAGATGCCTGTGATCCCCGTTTGTGCAATGGCCGCCTCAAATCCGTCTTCATCGGACCAGATGTCCGAGCCGATGACCTGAAAGCGCGGCAGTTTCGTGACCGGATCAATCTCGACATGCTCAATCGCACCGGGGGCGGCGCGTTGACCCGAGCTGATCTGCGCCCCTTCAAACGCAGGGCCTGTGGGCGAGGAGCAGGCGAGCACCTTTTCCTTGTTCCCTAGCAGGATTTCAGCGTTCGTACCTACGTCCACCACAAGCACGAGGTCTTCGGATTTATCCGGTGCTTCGGACAAGGCCACCGCCGCCGCGTCTGCACCTACGTGCCCAGCGATACAGGGCAGCAAATAGACCCGCGCGGCAGGATGCAGGTTCAGATCAAGCTCGGTCGCGCGCAGCGAGATGGATTCGGATGTGGCCAGCGCAAAGGGCGCCTGCCCCAATTCATAGGCGTCGATCCCCAAAAAGAGATGGTGCATCACAGGGTTGCAGACAAATACCGCGTCCATGATCAGATTGCGATCGATCCCCGCCTCTGACGCGATTTGCACGAAAAGCGCGTTCATGCCTTCGCGCACCGCTTTGGTCATTTCGTCTGATCCGGTGGGGTTCATCATCCCGTAACTCACGCGGCTCATCAGGTCTTCACCAAAGCGGATTTGCGGGTTCATAATGCCGGAAGATGCGACAACCTCGCCTGATTGCAGATCGCACAGGTGGGCGGCAATCGTGGTTGACCCCAGATCAACCGCCAGCCCGTAAAGCGTGCCTTCATAAAAGCCCGGCCAGATCTGGATAATACGCGGGCTGAACACCGCATCGCCCAGATGCACGGCGACGGTGACTTTCCATTCACCTTTGCGCAGCGCTTTTTGCAGGGTCTTCAGAACCCCCAGATCGGCCTCAAGCGCGGGCAGGGCCCAATCCTTGCGCAGTGCGGCCACCAGCCGTTCCAGATCGCCCGAGGGGTCGTGCATGTCGGGTTCGGCCACTTCGACGTAATAAAGCTTGGTCGAGGGGTTCATCACGATATCGCGCGCTTCGGCCCTTTTGCGCACGACTTGCTTGTGGACCTGGCTTTCGGCGGGCACGTCGATCACCACATCGCTTTGGATCGTGGCCTGACAGCCCAGACGCCGCCCTTTTTTCAGGCCGCGTTTATCATCATAGCGTTGCTCGACACTATTCCAGTCCGATAGCGCTGTATCCGCCACGGTCACACCATGTTTGGAAAATTCGCCATAGGACGGCGTGATCTGGCATTTTGAACAGATGCCGCGGCCACCACAGACACTATCAAGATCAACACCAAGCTGGCGCGCCGCTGTCAGGACAGGGGTGCCGACAGGGAAGTTGCCCCGTTTGCCGGAGGGGGTAAAAATGACGAGGGGGTCTTTGGACATAATATGCGCCTGTTTGTTCTTGGGGCGAATGTAGCGTCTGTCCGCATAAAGAGAAGGCTCGTATCCGTCATAATAACTATGAGCAGCGGCATCACACGCGGGCTGCACGCCGTCAGGGTTGCAGGGGGGGCAGAGCGGGGGCAGCGTGGATCTATCGGGTATCCGCCAGCGCGTTTCATGAAATAGACGAAATCGCGAAGATGGTCGGGGAAACCCGCAGGCTATCGCTCGGTCAATGGTCATGCCTGCCTGTTGCACGGCCGATGGACAGGATTTGCCACTTTGGTCTTTCGGTTCTTTGGTATCCATGCAATAGGGACGTGCCAACGATACCACGACAGAGGAGACTGGTTGATGGAGATTCGCGAGGCACTCACCTTTGATGATGTTTTACTGGTGCCGGGGGCGTCGAGTGTGCTGCCGTCGACGGCGGACACGCGCACCCGTGTGACCCAATCCATCAGCATGAACATCCCGCTTTTGTCCAGTGCCATGGATACCGTCACCGAAAGCCGCATGGCGATTGCCATGGCGCAGGCCGGTGGCATCGGTGTGGTCCACAAGAACCTCAACATCGACGATCAGGCCAAGGAAATCCGTAGGGTCAAACGCTTTGTGTCGGGTACGGTTTATAACCCCGTCACCCTGCGCCCCGACCAGACACTGGCCGATGCCAAGGCCCTGATGGAGCGTTATCGGATCACTGGTTTTCCTGTTGTGGGTGAAGGCGGCAAGGTTGTCGGTATTGTTACCAACCGCGACATGCGCTTTGCGCAGGATGACAACACACCTGTCAGTGTGATGATGACAACGGATAATCTGGCCATTCTGCGTGAACCGGCCGATCTGGATGACGCGCGATCCTTGATGCAGGCGCGCCGAATTGAGAAACTGTTGATCACTGACGACAAAGGCAAGCTCACCGGCTTGCTGACGCTCAAAGACAGCGAACAGGCGGTTCTTAACCCGATGGCCTGCAAGGACGGTCTGGGGCGTTTGCGTGTTGCTGCAGCCTCTGGCGTAGGGGATGCCGGTTTTGAGCGGACACAGGCGCTTGTGGATGCGGGCGTTGATATGATCGTGATTGATACCGCGCACGGTCATTCCGAAGGTGTGGCCAAAGCGGTGGAACGTGCCAAGATGCTGTCGAACGAAGTTCAGATCGTGGCAGGCAATATCGCCACGGGCGAAGCCGCTAAGGCGCTGATCGGTGCGGGTGCAGATGCGGTAAAGGTTGGTATCGGGCCGGGCTCGATCTGTACGACGCGGATGGTGGCGGGTGTCGGTGTGCCGCAACTGACCGCGATCATTGATTGTGCCGCAGGTGCGGGCGATGTGCCTGTCATTGCCGATGGCGGCATCAAATTCTCGGGCGATTTTGCCAAGGCGATTGCGGCGGGTGCGTCCTGCGCCATGGTTGGTTCCATGATCGCGGGCACCGATGAAAGCCCCGGCGAGGTGATCTTGTATCAGGGCCGTTCGTTCAAATCCTACCGCGGGATGGGCAGCCTTGGGGCGATGGCCAGCGGCTCGGCCGACCGGTATTTCCAGAAAGAGGCGGCCAGCGACAAACTGGTGCCCGAAGGCATTGAGGGGCAGGTGCCCTATAAAGGATCGGCCCATGCGGTCGTGCATCAGCTGGTGGGTGGTCTGCGTGCGGCGATGGGCTATACAGGTTGCGCCACGATCGACGAGATGCGCAAGAATTGTACCTTCGTTAAGATCACCGGTGCGGGCCTGAAGGAAAGCCATGTCCATGACGTGCAGATCACCCGTGAAAGCCCGAATTACCGGATCGGCTAGGGCATGACCCCCGGCGCACGTGTGGCCGCTGCAATTGCGGTACTGGACCAGATACAGGCGGGCGCTGTCGCTGAACAGGCGCTGACAGCCTGGGCACGTGGCAGCCGCTTTGCGGGGTCCAAAGACCGTGCTGCGGTGCGCGATCATGTTTTTGATGTGCTGCGCGCAAAACGTTCACTGGGTGACGGGACAGGGCGCCAGTTGATGCAGCGGCTGGCCCGGCGTGAAAACTGGCCTCTGGCAGAGCTGTTTTCCGGCGATGGCCACGCACCTGATCCGCTTACAGCAGAGGAATTGTCAGCGTTGGATGCGCCACTTGCGCTCTCTGCTGCTGCCGTCTGCGATCTTCCTGATTGGCTTTGGCCGCTCTGGCAGGAAAGTCTGGCCGATCGCGCAGCGTCGGTTGCAGAGGTGCAAAAGGGCCGTGCCGACGTGTTCTTGCGTGTGAACATGCGCAAGGCATCGGTGACAGCAGCCATTGATGCGCTTGCCAAGGACGATGTGACGGTCATTGCACATCCGGATGTTGCAGGCTGTCTGCGGGTCACCGGTAACCCGCGCCGTGTGAAAACCTCTGCTGCCTATCTGTCAGGACTGGTCGAGCTTCAGGACGCGGCATCGCAACGGGCCGTGCGCCGCATTGCGGTGCCGGATGGCGCGCGCGTGCTGGACTATTGTGCCGGTGGTGGGGGTAAGGGGCTGGCCTTTGCCGATCTATACGCGGCGACAGTATTTGCCCATGATATCGCCCCCCAGCGGATGCGCGATTTACCCGCCCGCGCGGCACGGGCCGGTGTCACGATCAAAACACTTGCGACTGATACGCTCTCTGATGCCGGCAAATTTGACCTCGTGTTTTGCGATGCACCCTGTACAGGCAGCGGCACATGGCGACGTGCGCCGGATGCAAAGTGGCGGCTGACGCCCGATGATCTGGCAAAGCTGATGCAATCACAAGGTGAAGTTCTCGAAGCTGCGGCCCCGCTTGTCGCGGAGGCAGGGCAGCTGGTTTATGCGACGTGCTCGATCCTTGCACATGAAAATAGCCGGATTGTCTCTGCTTTCTGCGGTACCCATCCCGAGTGGCAGATCATGGACGCGCATCAGGATGTACCAGATGCAAACGGAGACGGTTTTTATACCTGCACTTTGCGAAGAATTTAATACAACCTAGAATTGCAATTAATCCTGTGCTATCGAGCATTAAGGATGATTTAATCGTTGTGTTGTTTTATCTCGTTATCGCGTAGTGAGGTGTGTGCTTTGCCTTTTGATCAGTCGTTTGCGGCAGAGCGGCCTAAAGTGCCGGCAGGTCTGCCACCGGTGCTGCATCTTTTTGTAGCCGGGTGTCTGTGCTTTGCTGTCGCCGTTTTGATCCCTGTGCCTGCGCTTTACTACGGATTTGCGATCTGCGGGGGCATCTTGGTTGTGACTGCGGGTTTTGTCGGAGTCGCGCTCAAACTGGAGGGGCGGGCGGCGCACCGCCTGCGCGCAATGGCGCATGCGATCATTGCCCATGACACGGGCATCGGGTTTGTCACGGATGGCGCAGGGCTAATCAGGTATGCGAACGCCGGTGCGCATGACCGCTTTGGTACCACGGAAGGGACTGATTTGGCGCAGGTGCTGGGGGCGATGTTGGCCAACCCGTTGAGTGTGTTGTCGCAGATTATTGCGCAGGCAGGGCCGACGGGGGCAAAGACCGAAGATATTGTCACCCGTGGCGGGCACTTCCGCTTGCGCGTTTTGATCATGAGCGAGGCCTGCCAGATCTGGTGGCTGGACGATCTCAGCGCCGCTGGACGGTCTGGGCGTGCGCTGCGGCAACCCACAGCTTTTCCGATGCTGACTGTGGGCCCAAGTGGTCAAATGATTCAGATGAACGAGAGTTTTCGCAAGTTGGTGGGGCCTTCGTTCCGTATGCTTGAGGACGTTTTTGAAGAGCTGCCGCTGCGGTCCGGCCAACCTCAGGTCCTGCGTGGATTGCAAGGACGGAAAGACGTGGTGTTGGCAATCACGGAAGGTAGCGATGAGACGCGTGATATCTATGTCCTTCCCGGTGCGCCGATCTCGGCGACCCCGCCGATGTTCGAACCCGGCTGGGATGCGATTGAAAACCTCCCTGTGCCTTTGTTGAAAATTGCGCCGGATGGGGTGCTTTTGGCCACGAACCGCGAGGCACGCCAGCTTTTGAATATCGGGGCGACACGTGGCCGACACGTGGCCGATGTGCTTGACGGGCCGGGGCGGCCCATCAACGATTGGCTTGCCGAAGCATTGGCCGGACAGGCGGGGCACGTGTCACAGTTTCTGCATGGGCGTGGCAACAAACAGGATACCTTTGTTCAGGTCACACTGAACACGGCCGGTTGCCCCGACGACCTGCATGTGATCGCGGTGTTGAACGATATTACTGAGCTAAAAACGCTTGAGGCACAATTCGTTCAAAGCCAGAAGATGCAGGCGATTGGCCAGCTTGCAGGCGGCGTCGCCCATGATTTCAATAACTTGCTGACCGCGATCTCAGGGCATTGTGAACTTTTGCTGTGCAACCACGATGAACATGACCGCGATTACAGTGATTTGATCCAGATCCACCAGAATACCAACCGCGCCGCGAGCCTTGTTGGACAACTGCTGGCGTTCTCGCGCAAACAGACCTTGCAGCCCGAGGCGCTTGATTTGCGCGACACGCTGTCAGACCTGACGCATTTGCTGAACCGGCTGGTGGGCGAGAAAGTTTCGCTCAAGCTGGAGCATGACAATCAATTGGCGCGGATCAAGGCCGATAAACGGCAGCTTGAGCAGGTTTTGATGAACCTTGTGGTGAACGCGCGCGATGCAATGCAGGGTGCGGGTGAAATCCGTGTCGTGACGAAAAATACGCATCTCAAAACCGCGTTGCACCGCGACCGTGCCACTGTGCCGCCGGGCGATTATGTCTTGGTCAAAGTGATTGACGAAGGGCATGGTATTCCAAGTGACAAGCTGGAAAAAATATTTGAACCCTTTGTGACGACCAAACGTGTGGGTGAAGGAACGGGGCTTGGGTTATCCACGGCTTACGGGATCGTCAAACAGTCTGGCGGCTACATTTTTGTCGATAGCGAGGTCGGTGTCGGGGCGACATTTTCGCTTTTGTTCCCAAGCCATACACCGGCAGAAGAAAAAGCGGTACCTTTGGCACCTGTCGCAAGCCTGCCCATTAAAACCAGTGCCGATGGTGTTGTGCTGCTGGTCGAGGACGAGGCCCCGGTGCGCGCTTTTGCCGCCCGCGCCCTGCGGTTGCGTGGCTATACCGTTCTGGAAGCGGATTGCGCCGAGGCCGCTCTGGAGCTTTTGGAGAATGCCGAACTGCACATCGACATCTTTGTGACGGACGTGATTATGCCCGGTCAGGACGGCCCGACTTGGGTGCGTAAGGCGCTGCTGCAGCGCCCGCAAACGCGGGTTGTTTTTGTGTCCGGTTATCCTGAAGACGCTTTTGACGATGGCCAGCCAGAAGTGCTCGGGGCTGCATTTCTGCCCAAGCCGTTCTCGCTCAAGGCCTTGACCGACACGGTGCAGGAACAGCTTCAGGGACTACCAACACTGGAACCGGCCTGACAGGTGCTTTGAGGCGTTATTATCGTCCGATTGCGACCAGATGCGCCGCCGATCCTGTCAGGGCGGCGTAGTCATCCTCGATCACATGGACCGCAAAGTTGCTCATGAAGCCTGCAAAGCGGCCCTTGTCGCGAAACGCGTCACCAAACCCGAATTGGGGCAGATGCGGTGCAAAAGCCCGCGCCACGCCGCCAGCCAGATAGACCCCGCCAAAGGGCAGCTGGATCAGTGACAGGTTGCCACAAACGGTCCCAAGTATTCGCGTGAAAAGCTGGGCTGCCTCAACAGCGCGGGAGTCCGACCCATCGGCACAAGCGGTCATGATCTCTTGTGCGCTGCGTTCCTGCGGATCATCCGCTTCACGCCCCATGAAAGCATACACACGCTCAAGACCGCGGCCGGAAAGCACATCTTCGACCGCAGGAAACCCGTGTGCCGTGGATACGAACTGGCACAGCCGCAACTCCATCTCGTTGCGGATCGGCAAGTTCGCATGGCCGCTTTCAGAGGGCGTCACGATGCGCCCGTGTTCCAAATCGTAGACTGGCGCTGCGTTAAAGCCGGTGCCGACACCGATCACAAGTTTCGCCGCATTCTGGCTGCTGTCAGGGCCCGGCAGAATCGTGCGGATATTCGCCGGATCAATGTGCCCCAAAGCATGACCCTGCGCTTGCAAATCATTCAGGATTGCGACGGTTTCCGCTTTGGTGGCGCGTGCCAGCGTGTCCTTGTCGATTGTCCAATCAAGGTTCGTCATTGTGGCGCGTCCGTCCCGCACGGGCCCCGCCACGGCAACACAGGCCGCAACAGGGTCAACCCCGCCTTCGTCTTCGATGTAGCGGTTCAGTACGCTTTCAAGTCCGGGAAATTCACTGTTGTGATAGCGCCGGATCGTGCTGTCGATGATCATGCGCCCATCGGCCAACGCAACGCGCGTGTTGGTGCCGCCAATATCGGCAACCAGTGAATAGGTATCTGCGGGATGTGCCATGGTGTTCCTTAACGCGCGATCGCGGATTTCAGCGCGTGATAGGATGCTTTCGGTGTGCGCTTCAAGGTCTCAAAATCCACGTGAATGATACCAAACCGCTTTTCATAGCCGAAGGCCCATTCGTAATTGTCCAGCAGTGACCAGTAAAAGAAGCCCTGCACATTTGCGCCTGCATCAATGGCGCGCTTTGTTGCCAGTATGTGATCATTGATGAACTGGGTGCGTTCGGGATCGGGTACGCCACCGTTTTCAAGACGGTCATCCCATGCCATGCCATTTTCTGTCACAAAGATGGGCAAATCGCCCACATAGTCCTGCGACAGCCGCGTCAGGAAAGATTGCAGTCCGTCCGGATAAATCTCCCATCCCATCTGTGTCTTGTCACCGGGGCCTTCTTCCGATGCGACATGGGGCCAAACCATGCTGGCATCATGGGTGACTTTATGGCGGGTATAGTAGTTCACACCCAGAAAATCGATTGGCTGGCTAATCTGAGCCATGTCGTCCTGCCAGCCCGCAGGCATATGCGGGGCCAGACCCGCCAGCGCCTCTTCGGGGTAGGTGCCTTTGGTCACGGCTTCGATGAACCAGCGGTTGTTGATCGCGTCCATGGTTGCCGCGGCCTGGGCGGCCTCAGGCGTGTCATCCTTGGGGTCGGTGTGGTCAAAGTTGAGAACGATCCCGCAATTCTTCATGCCCTTGCCGCGCAGGCGCTTCATCGCCTCGCCATGGGCAAGATTGATGTGGTGCATCGCGCGCGCGGTGGCGCGGATATCCTTCAGGCCCGGCGCATGATGGCCCAGAAAATGCGACAAATACGAAATGCACCAAGGCTCGTTGATCGTGGCAATTGCATGGATACGGTCGCCGATCCGGTCCGTGATCACATCTGTGAAATCGCCGAAATATTTGCAGGTGTCACGGTTCATCCACCCGCCCTGATCGGCCAGAGCGCTGGGTAGCTCCCAATGATAGAGCGTCTGAAACGGCTGCAGGCCGCGTTCCAGCATGGCATCGACCAAGCGATCGTAGAAATCCAGACCCGCAGGGTTGGGCGTGCGCCCGTCGGGCATCACCCGCGCCCATGAGGTGGAAAAACGGTAAGCGTCCATGCCGGCATCTTTCAGCAGATCAAGGTCTTCGGCAAAGCGGTGATAGTGGTCGCAGGCCAAGGCACCATCTTCGCCGCGCACCACATTGCCCGGGCCTGCGGCGAAGGTATCCCAATGGGTCGGGCCTGCGCCGCCGAATTTATGGCCCTCGATCTGGTAAGCGGCCGTGGCTGCCCCAAAGACGAAACCTTGGGGGAAATCTGAGCGTTTAAAGTCCATGTCAGTCCTTTCGCGGGGCAGGGCCGGTCGACGTTCCGACCACCAGTTCCGCTTCTAGCAGTTTGGTTTGTGGCGCGCGCCCGGGGTTCTCGATCGCATCGAGCAGCATTTGCGCCAACTGGCGCCCTGCTTCGCGCACCGACGACCGCGTGGCGGTGAAAATCGGGGTGTCGCCACCGTTCTTGAGGTACGACAACACGTCGTCATGGCTGATCACCGAGATATCCTTACCCATCACCAGCCCCTTTTCCTCAATCGCGCGGCGCACACCAAGGGCGCTGATCATCGACGAGCAAATGATTGCGGTTGGGGCGTCATCAAGCGCAAACATCTGGCGTGCGCTGACATAGCCGAAATCCTCGGTCATTTCACCCGAGCGCATCAAATCCGGATCGGGTGTCACACCGTGATCGGACAGTGAGACAGTATAGCCGTTGCGCCGCCGATAGGCGAAATCCATGAATTCGAGGCCGTTCACCAGGCCGATACGTTGATGTCCAAGATCAAACAAAAAATCAGTGGCCCGTTTGAATGCATTGCGGTTGTTCATGTCGAGCCACGCATAGGGCGTTTCGTTGACCGAAGCACGTCCATGCACGGCAAAGGGCAGGCCAAGTTTATGCAGCAGGGGAATCCGCGGATCATCCATGACGGGACCATGCACAATGACGCCATCAACCGCGCGTCGTGATTTGAGCCCCTGATAAATCCGGCGCTCGTCCTGGTCGGGGACGATGGACAGGATCATTTCATATCCGTTGCGCGAATAGGTCTCGCCAGCACCTGCGATAAAATCGCCAAAGACCGGATTCACCATCTCGTGTTTGCTGGAAAGCGGGATCACATGGCCGATGGCCAGCGCCTTGCCTGTCGCCAGTCCCTTGGCCCGCGTTGAGGGGCTATAGTTGAAAGTGCGAGCAGCTTCTTCTACGCGGCGTCGCGTGGCCGTGCTGACCTCGGGATAGCCGTTCAATGCGCGGCTCACGGTTGTCTGGCTAAGCCCCAAATTCTGAGAAAGTTCTTTTAAATTCATGGGGTCAGGCGATAATCCAAAGCGCTTTCAAGCATGTGGTTGACGTTTGCGCGCTCACTTAAAATCACGCGTGTTGCCTGTTGAGTAGCATGATTTCTTAGAAATCCAAGGTAATTTTAGCGCTAACAGTGCTGTATTGACAGAAGCTTAAACTTGACCGACTGTGAGCAAATCCAAAGCGCTTTGGAATTTTGATTCCTGAACGCGGAACGGAATGATCGCACGAAAGTGCAAAGAAGGACGCGTTGTTTTTGGCGCGATTGGGAGGAAATTCTATGATTACGAAACTGTATGCCAGCGTGGCAGCGGTCGCTCTGACTGCGAGTGCAGCATCGGCGGCTGGCCATCTTGTGTTTACGCCGGGTGAAGGTGACTTCAGCTGGGACGCTTACAATGAGTGGGCGGCAAATGCGCCGGATCTGACCGGTCAGGACGTGACCGTTTTCGGGCCTTGGCTGTCGCCTGAGGACGACATTTTCCGTTCGATGATCGCCTACTTTACTGAAGCAACCGGCGCGAATGTCACTTACGCGGGTTCTGACGGCTTCGAGCAGCAGATCGTGATTGATGCCGAAGCAGGCAGCCCGCCGAACATCGCCGTATTCCCGCAGCCGGGTCTTGCCGCGAACATGGCGTCGCAGGGGCTGTTGGATCCGCTGGGTCCAGACATGGCGTCGTGGGTTGCCGACAACTATGCCGCTGGTCAGTCATGGGTTGATCTGGGCACCTATGCCGATGCCAATGGCGATGACCAATTCTACGGTTTCTTCTACAACGTGAACGTCAAGTCGCTTGTCTGGTACGTGCCGGAGAACTTTGAAGATGCAGGCTATGATATTCCCGAAACGATGGAAGATCTGATCGCGTTGTCAGAACAGATCATCGCGGATGGTGGCACACCTTGGTGCATCGGTCTGGGGTCGGGTCCTGCCACGGGTTGGCCAGCGACAGACTGGGTTGAAGACATCATGCTGCGCACGCAATCCCCCGAGGATTATGATGCATGGGTCGTAAATGACCTGCCGTTCAATGATCCTAAGGTGATCGAAGCCATTGAAACATTCGGCATGTTTGCCAAGAATGATGCAATGGTCGCAGGCGGTGCTGCTGCTGTCGGTTCAACCGACTTCCGCGACAGCCCTGCAGGTCTCTTCTCGTCCCCGCCACAGTGCTACATGCACAAGCAGGCGTCCTTTATCCCGGCCTTTATGCCCGAGGACGTTGTGATTGGCGAAGATGCGGACTTTTTCTACTTTCCGTCCTTCGCAAGCAAGGATCTGGGCAACCCCGTTCTGGGCGGTGGCACGTTGATGGCTGTCACAGAAGCATCTGATGCCACAATGGCCTTCATGGAGTTCCTCCAGCAGCCAATCGCCCACGAAGTGATGATGGCGCAGACAGGCTTCCTGACACCGCACTCTGGCGTCAATCTTGATACATACGCAGATGCAACACTGCGTGGTCAGGGTGAAATCCTGCTGAACTCGACCACATTCCGTTTTGACGGGTCCGACCTGATGCCGGGCGCCATTGGTGCGGGTACATTCTGGACCGGTATGGTCGATTATGTGGGCGGTGCCTCCGCGCAGGACGTCGGCGACGCGATTCAGCAGAGCTGGGACGCGCTGAAGTAATCAGCCCAAGCTGAAACGACACAGGGTTCGGGCGGGCGACTGTCCGGACCTTTCAGCGGCGCAACCTGCGACCGTCTGAGACACACAGCGAAGGGGAGGGCGCTATGAATCCGGCATTACAGGGATTGATTACGATCATTATCGGGGTCGGGGGCTGCGTAGGGTACTTTTACGGTGCGAACCTGTTTCTCGATAAGGTGCTGTTCAAAGCCGAGGGCCCGAACGCGGGCCGTAATATCAACCGCGCCAACATGATCCGGCCTTGGGTATTTTTGATGCCTGCTTTGCTGGCCTTGGGTCTGTATCTGGCCTATCCCGTCTTCGCGACATTGCGCCTCAGCTTTCTTGAGCGTTTGCCCGGCAACGAATACAACTTTGTCGGTTTTGAAAACTACACCAAGATGTTTGCCGAGCCCAAGTTTATCGAGGCGATGTTGAACAACGTCCTCTGGCTGGTCGTTGTGCCCGCTGCTGCAACTGCCTTTGGTTTGCTGGCCGCACAGCTGACCGACCGTCTGAAATGGGGCAATATCGCCAAATCCATCGTCTTCATGCCGATGGCGATTTCGTTCGTTGGTGCTGCCGTGATCTTTAAACTGGTCTACGAGGCCCGCCCCGAGGATGTGGCCCAGATCGGTATCCTGAACCACCTGTATTTGACATTTGGCGGCGATGCGCCCGTCCAATGGCTGCAAGTGCCGTTCTGGAACAACTTCTTTCTGATGGCTGTCCTGATCTGGATTCAAACCGGTTTTGCCATGGTGATCCTGTCCGCCGCGCTGCGCGGTATCCCCGAGGAAACGATCGAGGCCGCCGTCATTGACGGTGCCAACCCGTTCCAGATCTTTTTCAAGATCAAGGTGCCGCAGATCATGTCGACCATCGTGGTGGTCTGGACGACGATTACGATTGCCACGCTGAAGGTCTTTGACATCGTGTTCGCGATGACCAACGGCCAGTGGGAAACCCAAGTGCTGGCCAACTACATGTACGACAAATTGTTCCGCGCGAACGACTGGGGCATGGGCTCGGCCTCTGCCATGATCATTATGCTGATGGTGACACCGATCCTTGTCTGGAACGTCTATAACGCACGCAAGGAGATGCAGTAATGGATGCGATTGCAGGACGTAAGCCCGCCGTCGTATGGGCACTGAACATCTCGGTTGTGGCCCTTGTTGCGCTGTGGCTGTTCCCGACTTTGGGGCTCTTGGTGTCATCGTTCCGGACGGGTGACCAGATCACGGCCTCGGGCTGGTGGTCGTCATTCCTGCCCGCCGAGCAGACTATTCAACTGCGCGTGGCAGACCCTGACGAGGCCCGTATCGATTTGGGCAACGGCCGTTTCATGGTCGAGGGGAATATCTTTGCTGGTCAGGATTTCGAAGGTAAACTGCGGTCTTGGGGCACATCCAGCCGTAATCTAAGCGCTTTCCAGCCCGGTGACGTGAATGATCTGGGCGACGGTGAGACGCTGACCGTGCAGGCGGACGGCGCCTATGTGTGGGAAGGCAATGATGACCAGATCTCTGGCCGTGCGCAGCGGGTGTTCCTTGATGTCATAACCCCGCCGGATTTCACCCTGGATAACTACAGCTTCGTGCTTTTTGATGAAGATAACTCGGAAGGGATGGCCAAGGCGTTCATGAACACGCTCACGGTTGTCATCCCTGCCACGATCATCCCGATCCTGATTGCGGCCTTTGCGGCCTATGCGCTGGCGTGGATGGATTTTCCGGGGCGCGCTTTGCTGATTGCGATCATCGTGGGGCTCTTGGTTGTACCGCTGCAACTGGCGCTTATTCCGCTACTTTCGCTGCACAATGCGATTGGTATCGGCAAAGGTTACTTGGGAACATGGCTTGCCCATACCGGATTTGGCCTGCCTTTGGCGATCTACCTGTTGCGCAACTATATGGTTGGCTTGCCGCGCGACATTATCGAGAACGCCAAGGTTGACGGCGCGACGGATTTTCAGATCTTCACCAAGATCATTCTGCCGCTCAGCTTTCCGGCGCTGGCCTCTTTTGCGATCTTTCAGTTCCTGTGGACGTGGAACGACCTTCTGGTGGCTTTGGTGTTCTTGATTGACGCGACCGGCGAAACGACGGTCATGACCAAGCAGATCGTGGAATTGCTCGGCACCCGTGGCGGTGACTGGGAGATCCTCGCGACATCCGCTTTTGTCTCGATTGCCGTGCCTCTCGCGGTGTTCTTTGCCATGCAAAAGTACCTCGTGCGGGGTCTGCTTGCCGGTTCGGTGAAATAGAAACAACGCAGTCCCGGGCTTTCCCCGGGACCTCAATTCAAACGCGCGGTCCAGTGGCAATTTCTGGCCCCCGCAAAGACAGGAACGACACGATATGACGACGGCGCTAGCCAACAACACCGATATGGCGATCGACAAAGACTGGTGGCGGGGGGCGGTGATCTATCAAATCTATCCGCGCAGCTATCAAGACAGCAACGGCGATGGCATCGGCGATCTTTTGGGCATCGTCCAGCGGTTGCCCTATATCGCATCGCTGGGTGTGGATGCGATCTGGATTTCACCGTTCTTTATGTCCCCCATGAAAGACTTTGGCTACGACGTCAGTGACTACTGCGACGTGGATCCGATGTTCGGGTCAATAGCGGATTTTGATGCGGTTGTTGATACAGCGCACCGCCTTGGTATCCGCGTGATGATTGATCTGGTGCTGAGCCATACCAGCGATCAACACCCGTGGTTCGCCGAGAGCCGCGCTGACCGCATGAACGACAAATCCAACTGGTATGTCTGGTCCGATCCCAAGCCGGACGGCACACCACCCAACAACTGGCTGTCAATCTTTGGCGGCTCTGCGTGGCAGTGGGACGCACGGCGCGAGCAATATTATCTGCACAACTTCCTTGTGTCCCAGCCTGATCTGAACTTCCACGAACCGCAGGTGCAAGAGGCCCTGTTGGATGTGGCGCGTTTCTGGCTCAATCGTGGGTGTGACGGGTTCCGCTTGGACACCATCAACTTTTACATGCATGACGCACAGCTGCGCGATAACCCACCTTTGCCGAAAGAAAAGCGCAACGCCAATATCGCGCCCTCGGTGAACCCCTATAACCACCAAGAACACCTTTATTCCAAGAACCAGCCTGAAAACCTCGATTTCCTGCGCAGGCTGCGTGCGGTGATGGAACCTTACGGTGCCGCCGCCGTGGGTGAAGTGGGTGATGCGCAGCGCGGGCTTGAGATCATGGGCCAGTATACGGCTGGCGATGACCTGATGCAGATGTGCTATGCTTTTGAGTTTCTGGCCGCCGATCAACCGACCGCTGCACGCATTGTTGATGTGATGGGGCAGGTGGATGAAAAAGCCGCTGACGGCTGGGCCTGCTGGGCGTTTTCCAATCACGATGTGGTACGCCATGCGACGCGCTGGCATTTGCCACCATCGGCGCAGCGCATGTTTGCGACGCTGATCATGTGTCTGCGCGGATCGGTCTGTATTTATCAGGGCGAAGAGCTTGGCCTACCAGAGGCCGATGTGGCCTTTGAGGATTTGCAGGACCCTTACGGCATCGAATTCTGGCCCGAGTTCAAGGGCCGTGACGGGTGCCGCACGCCAATGGTCTGGGACAGCGACAACCAGAACGGCGGGTTCTCGGATGCGCGGCCTTGGTTGCCTGTGGCCTCCGAGCATCTGCATATGTCGGTCATGGCGCAAGAGGACGAACCGGGCGCTTTGCTGCACCACTACCGCAAGGCCATTGCCTTCCGGCATTCGCACCCCGCGCTGAGTATCGGTGAACATGACCGTATGCAGTCCAAAGATGATGTCGTCTATTTCACGCGCACGGCAGGCACGCAGACGATTTTCTGTGCGTTCAACGTCAGCGAAACGCCATCCGATTTCGACCTGCCCGAGGGGAACTGGACACCGATCGGTGCCGAGTTGGGGAGCGCGCATACATCCGCAGACGGAAGACTGCACCTTGGGCCGTGGCAGGTTTGCCTCGCGCTCAAGACATAAATTTTAGGGGAGTGAGATATGGCTGATCTGAAACTGACGGACGTTGCCAAGACCTACGGCGGCACGGTTGATGTTCTCAAACACATCAATCTGGATATTAAAAAGGGCGAATTGATCGTCTTTGTTGGTCCGTCCGGTTGCGGTAAATCCACTTTGCTGCGGATGATTGCAGGTTTGGAAAAAATCACCGGCGGCGAGTTGCAGATTGATGGTCAGGTCGTCAACGACGTGCCCCCCGCACAGCGCGGCATCGCGATGGTGTTCCAATCCTACGCGCTTTATCCGCATATGACGGTGCGCGATAACATGTCGTTCGCGCTGAAGCTGGCCAAGAAACCATCAGCCGAGATTGACGAGGCGGTGAACCGCGCGGCCAAGATATTGCAACTGGATGAGTATCTTGATCGCCTGCCCAAGGCGCTTTCGGGTGGTCAGCGCCAGCGTGTTGCGATTGGCCGGTCGATTGTGCGCGACCCCAAGGTCTATCTGTTCGACGAACCCCTGTCGAACCTTGATGCCGCCCTGCGTGTCGCGACACGGATCGAGATTGCGCAGCTTAAGGAATCGATGCCCGACAGCACGATGATCTACGTGACCCACGATCAGGTTGAGGCGATGACACTGGCCACGCGTATCGTGGTTCTGGCCAATAAAGGTATCGCACAGGTAGGCACACCGCTTGAGCTTTACGAGCGCCCCGAGAACGAGTTTGTCGCGCAGTTTATCGGATCGCCTGCCATGAACCTTTTGGCGGGTGAAATTGTGGAAACCGGTGCGCAGACTGTTGTGAAACTTGATGGCGGCGGGTTGGTGAAATCGGCGGTGCCAACGCGAGCCTCCGATAAGGGCCTGAAGGTGAATATCGGTATTCGCCCAGAGGATATGGTCGCGTCAGACAGTGATGACTACGCCTTTGAGGGCAAGGTGAACATCACCGAAGCGTTGGGCGAGGTCACGTTGCTCTATTTCGACAAGGTCGGTGGCAATGACGCCGTGATCGGTAAATTGCCCGGTATCCATGCCGATCTGCGCGGCAAATCCGTGCGCATGGCTGCGACACCTGACAAGGTGCAGATCTTCCACAACGGCCAATCGCTTTATTACAGATAAGGGTTCCTCCCGAGTGTAACGAGTTGATTGTAGCGCGCCGATGTGTACGCATCGGCGCGTATTCTTTTTCATGAGGTCATCTGATGCAAACACCTGTCAATACACTCAAAGGCGCGCTGCAATCCGGTGCCGTCCAGCACGGCATATGGCTGACGTCCGGCACAGCTATTCTGGCCGAACTTGCGGGCAATGCGGGCTTTGACTGGTGCCTGATTGATGGTGAACACGGCCCGAATACCGTGTCAGAGATACTGCCGCAGTTGCAGGCTCTTGCCATCAGCGGAACACCTGCCGTGGTGCGGATCGCCAATGCCGAGGCGTGGATGGTCAAGCAGGTGCTTGATCTGGGGTGCCAGACGGTGTTGGTGCCGATGGTGGATGATGCGCAGACCGCGCAAAAGATGGCGCATGCCATGCGCTATCCGCCCCATGGCAATCGCGGAATGGGGGCTGTGCTGGCGCGCGCGACGGGCTGGGGTGCTGTCGCCGATTATCCGCATAGCGCCAACGCGCAGATGTGCCTGCTGGTGCAGGCCGAAAGTGCGCAGGCTGTTGATAACATTGATGCAATTGCGGCGACCGAGGGGGTGGACGGGGTATTCGTCGGGCCCGCCGATCTGTCAGCCGATATGGGCTATCCGGGCCAGCCCGACCACCCAGAGGTGGAAAAGGCCATCGATCACCTGATTGCCCGCACGGTGGCGGCGGGCAAGGTTGCGGGGATCATCACGTTTGATCAGAGCCGTTTCAAAGAATACGCCGAGAAAGGCGTGACCTTCCTCGGCGTGGGGGGTGATATGGCTGCGCTGAACAGCGCTTTGCGCCAATTGGCACAGCGCGTTTCGTCCTAACCGCGACGGCGGCGCCCTGTGCGGGCGCGCCCTTCGCCTTCTTTGGGGGCGACGCGGTTGAATTTGATCCACTCGGAGCCTGACGGATCATTGTCGGTCAGGAAATTGGCGGCGCGGATTGCTTCCATTTCCTTGCCTGCGCGGGGCTTCGTTGATCCCATGCCAAAGAGCGTCACAAAGGTTTCGTCGTCGATATCCTCTGGCAGGATGATCCCCGCCGCCAGAATTTCCGCCTTCTTTTCGGCGATCTTCAACGGGCCGACGGGCAGGGCGACCGGATTCATGATGGCCGATGTCATGCCTGCGGTCATCGCCATTGGCAGAAAGGCGTTGTTGATGCCGTGGCGGTTGGGCAGTCCAAAGCTGATGTTGGATGCACCGCACGTCGTGTTCACGCCCAGTTCTTCGCGCAAACGGCGCACAAGGGTGAAAACCTGCAACCCTGCCGTTCCCATCGCGCCGATGGGCATGACCAGCGGATCAACAACGATGTCATGGGCAGGGATGCCGAAATCAGCGGCACGTTCGACGATTTTCTTGGCAACGGCAAAGCGGACGTCAGGATCCTCAGAGATGCCGGTGTCATCATTCGAGATCGCAACAACAGGTACGTTGTATTTCTTGACCAGCGGCAGGACCAGTTCAAGGCGCTCTTCCTCGCCTGTAACCGAGTTCAGCAAAGGCCGCCCTTCGGCAGCGGCCAGACCGTTCTCCAACGCACCGGGCACGGAACTGTCGATGCACAAAGGCACATCCACAATCGCCTGCACCCGTTCAATCATTTCCTTCATCAAGGGGGGTTCGACAAAGTTGTTGTCAGCATAGCGCGGGTCTTCGGCCATCTTGTTCGAAAACACAGCGCCGGAGTTGATATCCAGTATGTTGGCACCCGCCGCAACTTGCGCCAGCGCATCTGCTTCAACGCGGGAAAAATCGCCGCGCTCAAGTTCTTCGGCAAGGATCTTGCGGCCTGTGGGGTTGATCCGCTCACCGATCACGCAAAAGGGCTGGTCGAAGCCGATGATAGCAGTCTTGGTTTTGGATTCGACGATCGTGCGTGTCATATTTGATCCTTAAGATTGCGCAGCAGGAACAGCAGAGGCGCCGCCGTTTGCAATGGCCCAAGCGGCGTTGGTTTTGATGCCGCCAAGCGGGAAGAAGTGAACGTTGGTGATGTTGAAATCAGGGTGCGCGGCCTTGTGGGCGGCCAGTTGGGTCAACACCTCTGTCGGCTCATAGGGCAGCAAGAGTTTGGTCACATCCATCGCCCGTTTTTGCAGCACTTTCAGGGATGGGCCGACACCACAGGCGATGGCGAATTTGATCAGGGTTTGCAGTTTCGCAGGCCCCGCAATACCGATGTGCACGGGGATCGTGATCCCCGCATCCTTCAGGGCGTCGGCCCAAGCGATGATCGGGCCTGCCTCAAACGCAAACTGCGTTGCCAGCGCCATTTCGGCGTCGCTCGTATCGGCAAACCGCTGCTTCCAGCGCAACGCGTCCATGACGTTCTTGTCTGATCCGTCCTTGTCGATGTCGCGGTTGCCTTCGGGGTGGCCTGCGACATGCAGACGCTTGAACCCTGCCTTGCCAAACAGCCCGCTTTCCAGCAGTTGCATCGACGAATGGTAATCGCCGTGCGGCGTGGCCACGCCACCGGCCAGCAAGAGCGCCTGATCGACGTCAGCTTCGCCCTGATAGCGGGCAATCCAGTCGGCCAGTGTCGCCTCATCCTTGATGATCCGCGCGGGGAAATGCGGCATCACCTTATAGCCGTCGGTCGCAAGGCGCTTGGCCGTGGCGACCATGTCTTCGATGGGCGTGCCTTCGATGTGGGCGATATAGACGCGGGTGCCTGCGGGCAGCAGTTCGCGGAAATCTTCCACCTTTTCGGCGGTGCGTGGCATCACTTCGATGGAATAATCCTTCAGGAAGGCTTCCATTTCGGGCGATACGGTCGGCGCGGCGACCTCTTTGGTTTTGCGGAACGGGAGCAATGACATAACGACCTCCGATAGGCGTGTGGGAAAAGAGGGCGGGGACTTCAAGCCCAACCATCATTGGCGATAAGCGTCTTGATCCGCTCTTGGTCATACTCGGTGACGATCCGTGCGACGGTGGCTTCTGCGGCGTCTTGATCCGTGCCGTCAACGGGAATGGGATCAGCCTTGCGAAAGCCTGCCATGTAATCATCGGATTCAGCGGCACCCGATTTCATCGCAGCCCGGTCAATCGCCTGTTCAAAGCGCTCGGGCAGGGGCAGTTTCACCCCGCGCCGTCCACGGCCCACAATGACCTGTGCTGGCATATCGCGCCAATAGACGATTACGACGTCGGCCATCTGTGATTCCTCGTTTTTCTGTGTTCCGTTCTATCACCGCCAAGCGCGCCTCAATGTCGATTTTCGACCCAAGGAGTGCAGAGAGCGACTACGCTTTGCTATACGATCCGCAGCGGTGCGGCTATGCGGCAGCATCTTCATATTTTGCATAATCGTTGTGAGGCAAATCGCGCGAAGCGATGAGAAGACTTGTGCAATCTCATTCGACCCCCTAGCTTGAGGGTAACTCGAAAATGGAGGGCGTAAACAATGGCGCCCAAGCGTCCCAATGGTGCGGGCGCGTTCCCCAAAGCGGTCGATAGCCCCGCGCCGAAATCGTCCGATCCATCGCAGCTCTATGCGGCACTGGATTTGGGCACAAATAGCTGCCGGATGTTGATTGCCCAACCCAAGGGCAGCCAATTTCACGTGGTGGACAGTTTTTCAAAGTCGGTGCAACTGGGCCACGGTCTGGAAAACACCGGCAGGCTTTCGCGCGCGTCAATGAACCGCACGATTTCTGCGATGCGCATCTGCCGTGAGAAGCTTAAACGGCACGGCGTTGAACATATGCGTCTTGTCGCGACCGAGGCATGCCGGCGCGCGCTTAACGGCGACAGTTTTGTGGCCCAGGTGCGCCGCGAGACCGGTCTTGATCTGGAGATCATCAAACCCGAGGAAGAAGCACGCCTTGCGGTGATTTCCTGCGCACCACTGGTCAGTGTGAACACCGAACAGCTTTTGGTGGTGGATATTGGCGGCGGGTCGACCGAACTGGTCTGGATTGATCTGACCAATGTCCCCAAACGCGAACGCCCCCGCGCGATCATGCGCCTGCATGCGGGGTTCAAATCTGATCCGGGGCCTTTTGCCGCGGCCAAGGTCGTGGACTGGATCTCTGTGCCTTTGGGTGTCGCCACGCTGCGCGACCAGTTCCAGGATGTCGAAGACGACGCAGGACGTTTCGCGCTGATGAGCTGGTTTTTTGAGGAGAACCTTGAAGAGTTTTCCCCCTATGCGGCCGCACAGGCGCGCGAAGGATTCCAGATTATCGGCACCAGCGGCACGGTGACAACGGTGGCCGCCAGCCATCTGGGCCTGAAGCGCTATGACCGCACTAAGGTGGACGGTCTCCGCATGACCACCGACCAGATTGATGCCGTGATCCGCGACTACCTCGTGTTGGGGCCCGCAGGTCGCCGCAATGACCCGCGCATCGGCAAGGACCGGCAGGCCCTGATCATGTCGGGGGCTGCGATTTTGCAGGCGCTGATGCGGCTTTGGCCGACAGATCGGCTCTCGGTGGCGGACCGTGGCCTGCGCGAGGGGCTGCTTTATGCCCAGATGTCCGCGCATGGGGTCTTGGAAGATACCCCGTTTTAGGGTTAAGGCGCTGTCATGGTGAAACGTCCGACAAAAAAGAACACATCCGGTCGCGGGCAACGCGATTTGCATGTGAAGGTGAAAACCGCCCGCGGGCGCAAGCTCAGCTCGACCCAATGGTTGCAACGGCAGCTGAACGATCCTTACGTCAAGCGTGCTCAGGCCGATGGGTATCGCGGCCGCGCGGCCTATAAAATTCTTGAGCTGGACGACAAGTACCGTTTTCTGGTGCCGGGCGCCCGTATTGTCGATCTGGGCTGCGCGCCGGGTGGGTGGCTGCAAGTTGCCGTCAAACGCGCCAATACGCTGGGCGAACGCACCAGCAAGGCGCAGGGTTTTGTGCTTGGTGTGGACCTGCAAGAGGTTGAACCGATTGCAGGGGCCGAAATTCACCAGCTGGATTTCATGGAAGACGATGCCGACGTGAAGGTCAAGGAATGGCTGGGCGGCAAGGCAAATGTCGTGATGTCCGACATGGCGGCCTCGGCGTCGGGGCATAAACAGACCGACCACAACAGGATTATCGCGCTGTGCGAAGCGGCGGCCTATTTCGCATTCGACGTGCTGGAAGAGGGCGGCACCTTTGTCGCCAAGGTGCTGGCAGGCGGGGCCGAGGGCGATTTGCAAAAACTGCTGAAGGCGCGGTTTACGAAGGTGGCAAATGTGAAACCGCCCGCGTCACGATCGGATAGTTCGGAAAAATTTGTTGTGGCCACAGGATTTAAGGGCGGTGAAGGCGGCGAGGCATAAGGCCGTCAACGCAGCAAGGAATTTGCAAATAGCTCAGCGGTTTCTTATCATTCACTGACCGAGGTTGAGAGAGCGGATAAGTGAAGAGCGCGATACGTTTCATAATAGGTCTGCTGATGCCCATTATCCTGATCGGGTCTGGCGGTGCGTTGTTCGGCTGGGGGCTCGAAAATGATTGGGATTACATTGCTTGGGCCGGTATCGGTCTGATTGGGGCCGGGATCATCTGGGGCCTTGTTGTATGGCTCTGGGTAGATTTGCATACGTGGTGATGACGCGCTGAAAATGATGCCTGCTACCCTGTGCATGCCAAAGGCTGCGTCATCATCCGATCTTTCATTATCAATCAGCGTCCGTTGTTTTTGGCAGTAAACAAATATCCGGTGAGTGGAACATTCCCTAGATCGGAATATATCCAGTTCCGAGTATGTTGGTCTGCTTGCCGGCAAGCATTGGTAAGCTTGCGACATGCACCCATGCGGCAGGCGCGCCAAACCGACGAAAACAAAAAGAGGCACAATATGAGCGCGGACTTTGACGTCTTTATTATTGGTGGTGGCATCAACGGCTGTGGTATCGCGCGCGATGCGGCGGGGCGGGGCCTTTCGGTGGGGCTAGCCGAAATGAACGATCTGGGCTGGGCCACGTCATCTGCCTCGACCAAGCTGTTCCACGGCGGTCTGCGTTATCTGGAGTTTTTCGAGTTCGGTCTGGTGCGCAAGGCCCTTGTCGAACGCGAAGTCCTGCTGAAAAACATGCCGCATATCAGTTGGCCGATGCGTTTTGTGCTGCCGTATCACAAAGACATGCGGTTTGAAAATGACACGCCCACGTCGAAACTGCTCTCGACCGTCATGCCGTGGATGAAGGGCCGTCGGCCTGCGTGGTTGATCCGGCTAGGGCTGTTTCTTTATGACCACCTTGGCGGTCGCAAAATCCTGCCAGGCACTACAACTGTTGATTTGACGACGGCGGCCACGGGCGCACCGCTGCAGGACAAATTTCAAACGGCCTATGAATACTCCGATTGCTGGGTCGAAGATGCGCGCCTTGTCGTCCTGAACGCCCGTGATGCCGAGGAACGCGGGGCCACTGTCATGACCCGCACCAAGGTGATCAGTGCGGCCCGCGTTGACGGGCACTGGGAAATCGTGACCGAACATGATGGCGTCCAACAGACGCATACGGCACGCGCGCTGGTCAATGCAGGCGGACCTTGGGTCGAAAATATCGTGCGCGATGTGGCGCGGCTGAACACATCCGAAGGGGTGCGTCTGGTGCGCGGCAGCCATATTGTGACCAAGAAACTTTTCGATCACGACAAAAGCTATTTCTTTCAAGGCGTTGACGGGCGGATCATCTTTGCGATCCCCTATGAGATGGATTTCACCCTGATTGGCACCACCGACGCCGAGCACGAAAACCTGTCTGAAAAGCCCTATGCGACCGATGAAGAGCAAGACTATCTTTGCGCGTTCGCGTCGCAATATTTCGAAAAGCCCGTGACCCGCAATGATGTGGTCTGGAGCTATTCAGGCGTGCGGCCGCTCTATGACGACGGAGCGAAATCCGCCACGGCGGCGACCCGCGATTATGTGTTGTCACTGGATCAAAACGGCGCGCCGCTTTTGAACATCTTTGGCGGCAAGATCACGACCTATCGCAAACTGGCCGAGAATGCGTTGAAAAAACTGACCCCGCTGATTGGTGGCGGTGATCCATGGACGGCTGACGCCGCGTTGCCGGGGGGCGATTTCAAGGTCACGGACCGCGACCGACTCGTCACCGATCTGGCGGCGGATTATTCGTTTCTGGATACCCGTTGGGCGCTGCGCCTGATCAAGGCCTACGGCACCGAAGCGCGCGCTATTCTGGGCGACGCCAAGGCGGTGGATGATCTGGGGCAGGATTTCGGCGCGACACTGACCGAGGCCGAGGTCAAATGGCTGATGGCCCGCGAATATGCCCGCAGCGCCGAAGATATCGTCTGGCGGCGCTCCAAGCTTGGCCTGCGCATGACGCAGGATCAAATCGCGGCCCTTGACGCTTTTATGGTGGCTTGAAACAAAAGACTAAAAGGGGGGAACCATGACTTATATTCTGGCCATCGACCAAGGCACCACATCCAGCCGCGCAATTATCTTTGATGCAGATATGCGGATCAAAGCGACCGCGCAGGAGGAATTCCCTCAGCATTTCCCCCAATCGGGCTGGGTGGAACATGACCCATCCGATATCTGGTCGTCCGTCGCGTCCACCTGCCGTGGTGCGATTGAAAAAGCGGGCATTACGGCCGCTGATGTGGCCGCGATTGGGATTACCAACCAACGCGAAACCACGGTGGTCTGGGACAAAAAGACCGGCGAGCCGATCCATAACGCCATCGTCTGGCAGGACCGGCGCACAGCGCCGTTTTGCGAGGAGTTGCGCCGCGAGGGGTTTGAAGCAACGATCACACAGAAAACCGGCCTTCTGGCAGACCCGTATTTTTCGGGCACCAAGGTGAATTACATCCTTGATAAGGTAGAGGGTGCACGCGCTCGCGCCGAGGCAGGCGAGCTGCTATTCGGCACTGTCGATTGCTATCTGATCTGGAAGCTGACAGGCGGTAAGCGGCACGTCACGGACGCCACAAATGCCGCCAGAACAATGCTTTATGACATTCGCAAAGGACGTTGGAGCACCACGATCTGTGACCGCTTCGGCATCCCTGCGGCCATGTTGCCCGAGGTCTTGGACTGCGCGGCCGATTTTGGCACCACACGCGCCGATCTGTTCGGCAAAGAGCTTCCGATCCTCGGGGTCGCGGGCGATCAACAGGCCGCGACCATCGGGCAGGCGTGTTTTGAACCGGGGATGTTGAAATCAACCTACGGGACGGGCTGTTTCGCGCTGCTGAACACCGGCGATACGCTGGTGGAAAGCCAAAAACGTCTGCTGGGAACGATTGCCTATCAGTTTGATGGCAAGCCGACCTATGCGCTGGAAGGGTCGATCTTTATCGCAGGCGCCGTGGTGCAGTGGTTGCGCGATGGGCTAAAAATTATCCGCGACGCGAAAGAAACCCAACCCTTGGCCGAAACGGCGGATCAGGGACAAGAGCTTTATCTCGTGCCCGCCTTTACCGGCCTTGGCGCGCCGTATTGGGATGCGGACGCACGCGGCGCGATTTACGGCCTGACGCGCAATTCAGGGCCCGCAGAGTTTGCGCGGGCTGCCTTGGAAAGCGTCGGTTTTCAAACCCGTGATCTGTTGGAGGCGATGAAGAGTGACTGGCAAGCCTCTGATACGGATGGTGTTTTGCGGGTTGACGGTGGCATGAGTGCCTCGGATTGGTCGATGCAATTCCTGTCCGATATTATCGGCGCACCCGTGGACCGGCCTACGGTTTTAGAAACCACGGCGCTTGGTGCTGCGTGGTTGGCGGGGATGCGGGCGGGCGTTTATCCTGATCAGGCCGGATTTGCAGCGAACTGGGCATTGGACCAGCGGTTCGAGCCGCAGATGGATGAGGCTACGCGCGAACGGCGCTATGCAGGGTGGCGGGATGCGGTGAAGCGGACTTTGACGCAGGGATAGCGCTATCGCCGCCCCATTTCCCACACCGCGAATTCCGCGGCGCGCTTGTCGCGCAGCTTTGCTTCGGCCTCTGGTGATAAGGACAACTCCATCGCAGGCGAGACGTTTTTCTGTTTGAGCGTGATGGTCATTTCCAACCGCTCTTGCAAATACCCGATCACTTTATCCCATTGTTCGTACTGAAAAAGATGCTGCACGCCGATCTCGCCGTCATTGATCCGCAGGAACTTGTTCTGTGACCCCACGTTGGCAAAAGGGGCCGGGCTGCCTTTGCAGTACTCCAGCACGAAGTCATCGAAACTGATGTCGCGGGTGCTGTTTTCGTGGCCGATCAGATCAGGCCGTGTGCGATAGCGGTACCAGCTTCCTAGCCAGTCTACGGGATTGCGCACAACCGCCATCAATTCGGGCTTTTGCCCGCCGGCCTGTGCAAAAAACGGCTTCAAGAATCGCTTATAGCGATAGCACGGCGCATGTTTGAGGTGCGGCGGGTCGCGCAACACCATCGACGCGCGCGGTGCCAAAGCGCCTTCCAAGGCGGTTGATCCGGTCTTGGGCACCGCCAGCAGCACCAGATTTTCTTTCCAGAAAACAAGCATTTGATCGCCGTCTTTCGTGTTTTGTGGGGCTCATGCTACGGCATAAACCATTCCTTAACCACTCTTGGATGAAGGTTAATCCTGAAAATTTATGTTGCAATGTTCTGCTTTTGATCTCATTAACGATGAGAACACAATAAGAACAAAAGCAGTGATTGCCGCCCCTTGGGCAGCGTGAAATAAGGACCGGACACATGGCAACGGCAGAACTTCTCAAAATGACAGATAAAAAGACCGCAGATAAAGAAAAGGCGCTCGAAAGCGCGCTGGCACAGATCGAACGCCAGTTCGGTAAAGGGTCCATCATGAAGCTGGGCGGGCAGAACCAGATGCCCGAAATCGAGGCGACATCGACCGGTTCGCTGGGGCTGGATATCGCGCTGGGAATTGGTGGTCTGCCCAAGGGCCGCGTGATCGAGATTTACGGGCCGGAATCGTCGGGTAAAACTACGCTGACCCTGCATTCCATCGCGGAAGAGCAGAAAAAGGGCGGTGTTTGCGCCTTTGTGGACGCCGAACATGCGCTTGATCCGCAATACGCAAGAAAGCTTGGTGTGAACCTCGATGAGCTGCTGATTTCGCAGCCCGATACCGGTGAACAGGCGCTTGAGATCGTGGATACGCTGGTACGTTCCGGTGCTGTGAGCCTTGTAGTTGTTGACTCTGTGGCGGCGCTGACGCCGAAATCCGAACTTGAAGGTGATATGGGCGACAGCTCGGTTGGTGTGCATGCGCGCCTGATGTCGCAAGCCATGCGTAAACTGACAGGGTCGATCAACCGGTCCGGCTGTATGGTGATTTTCATCAACCAGATCCGCATGAAGATCGGCGTGATGTTCGGTTCGCCCGAAACCACAACGGGTGGTAACGCATTGAAATTTTATGCGTCTGTCCGTCTGGATATCCGCCGTATTGGTGCAATCAAGGACCGTGATGAGGTGGTGGGCAACGCCACCCGCGTCAAAGTGGTGAAGAACAAGGTGGCGCCGCCTTTCAAGCAGGTCGAGTTCGATATCATGTACGGTGAAGGCATCTCCAAAACCGGCGAATTGCTGGATCTGGGTGTGAAGGCGGGGATTGTCGAGAAATCCGGCGCCTGGTTCAGCTATGGCGATGAGCGGATCGGGCAGGGACGTGAGAATTCGAAGGTCTTCCTGAAAGAGAATCCTGCGATTGCGCTTGAGATCGAGGATAAGATCCGCGCGGCGCACGGGCTTGAATTCGATATGGCCGACACCGGTGATAGCGATGGTGATGACGACCTTGTCGAAGTCTAAGCACCACAGATGATGGAATGAACGAAGGGTGCCGCAGCAGCGGTGCCCTTTTTTGATGGCTGCCTCCGGCGGAAGTTTGATCGGACATGAAAAGTGCTTCCCCGTTTGTTGGTGGACAGTGCCAAGAGGCGGGGCTATTTCTGCGAGATAATAGAAATATTTGCTTGAAAGTGCGCTATGACCCGTCTCGCCGATATCCGCTCGACCTTTCTGAACTACTTTGGTTCGCAGGACCATGAGATCGTGGCTTCAAGCCCGTTGGTGCCACGCAACGACCCCACCCTGATGTTCGCCAATTCGGGCATGGTCCAGTTCAAGAACCTGTTCACGGGTGTCGAGACACGCGATTACACCCGCGCCACCACCAGCCAGAAATGTGTACGGGCGGGAGGTAAACACAACGATCTTGATAACGTGGGCTACACTGCGCGCCACCATACGTTTTTCGAGATGCTCGGCAATTTCAGCTTTGGCGATTATTTTAAAGAAGATGCGATCCGCTATGCGTGGGAATTGCTGACACGCGAATTCGGGATCGACAAGAACCGTTTGCTTGTCACCGTGTACCATACCGATGACGAGGCCGCGGCGATCTGGAAGAAAGTAGCCGGTTTCTCGGATGACAAGATCATCCGCATTCCCACGGATGACAACTTTTGGCGGATGGGGCCGACCGGCCCCTGCGGCCCCTGCACCGAGATTTTCTACGATCACGGCGATCATATATGGGGCGGCCCGCCTGGATCACCCGAAGAGGATGGCGATCGGTTTATCGAGATCTGGAACATCGTGTTCATGCAAAACGAACAGTTCGAAGATGGCACGTTGAAGCCGCTTGAGATGCAGTCGATCGACACTGGCATGGGGTTGGAGCGCATTGGCGCCTTGCTGCAAGGCAAGCACGACAACTATGACACTGACCTGATGCGCGCATTGATCGAGGCGTCGGCGCATGCGACATCAACCGATCCCGACGGGCCCGGCAACACCCACCACCGCGTGATTGCCGACCACCTGCGCTCGACTTCGTTCCTGATTGCCGAAGGCGTGCTGCCGTCGAACGAAGGGCGCGGTTACGTGCTGCGCCGGATCATGCGCCGTGCGATGCGCCATGCGCATCAGTTGGGTGGCAAAGACCCTGTGATGCACAAACTCGTGCGGGCTTTGGTGCAGCAGATGGGCGGGGCCTATCCGGAACTTGGCATTGGCCAGCGCCTGATTGAAGAGACCTTGTTGAACGAGGAAGTGCGTTTCAAGCAAACGCTTGAGCGTGGTCTGAAGCTTTTGGATGACGAATTGCAAGGTTTGCCACAGGATGCCGCTTTGCCCGGTGCCGCGGCGTTCAAGCTTTATGATACCTACGGCTTCCCCCTTGATCTGACGCAGGATGCCTTGCGCGAAAAAGGCCGCGAGGTGGACACCGCAGGATTTGATGCCGCAATGGCCGAACAAAAGGCCAAAGCGCGTGCCGCGTGGTCGGGCACAGGTGAAGCTGCAGACAGCGCGATCTGGTTCGATATCGCGGATGCGCACGGCGCGACGGATTTTCTGGGCTATGAGACCGAGACCGCCGAGGGGCAGGTCGTGGCGATTGTCGATGAAGCAGGCAACAGCATTGATGCGCTGAAAGGCGAGGGCGGATCGGCGTGGATCGTGTGCAACCAAACGCCGTTCTATGCCGAAAGCGGCGGTCAGGTTGGTGATCGTGGATATGTGCGCGCCCTCGTCGGTGATACGAATGCCGAGACACCACAGTTTTCCGGCCATGTTTCGGACGTCAAGAAGATGCCGGGCGGTGTCTTTGCCCATTATCTGACAGTGGATCATGGTGAAGTGACCGTGGGCGAACCTGTCCGCCTTGAGGTGGATCACCACAATCGGAGCAAAATTCGCGCGAACCATTCCGCCACGCACCTGCTGAACGAGGCGCTGCGCGAGGTGCTGGGTGATCATATCGCACAGCGCGGGTCGTTGAATGCGCCCGATCGTCTGCGCTTTGATTTCAGCCATACCAAGGCGTTAAGCGCCGAGGAATTGGCCAAGGTCGAAATTGATGTGAACGCGATCATTCGCCAGAACACCCCCGTTGAAACCCGCATCATGACACCCGATGATGCCCGCGCGATGGGGGCGCAGGCGCTCTTTGGTGAAAAATACGGGGATGAGGTGCGCGTTGTGTCGATGGGCCGTCAGACCGGTTCGGGCAAGGGGGTGGACGGGCACACCTATTCGCTGGAACTGTGTGGTGGCACCCATGTCAGGCAATTGGGTGAAATCGGTGCGTTTGTGATGTTGGGCGATAGTGCATCAAGCGCGGGCGTGCGCCGGATCGAGGCGCTGACCGGGCAGGCGGCGTTGGATCATTTGCGCGCGCAAGATGCGCGTTTGACCCAAGCCGCGGCGATGCTCAAGGCCCCTGCGGCAGAGGTGGCGGACCGTGTGAAGGCGCTGATGGATGAACGCAAGGCGCTGGCCAATGAGGTGGCGCAATTGCGCCGCGAGGTCGCCATGGGCGGCGGCGCGAAAGAGGCGGCACCTGCCGAGGTTATCAACGGCGTCGCACTTCAGGCACAGGTATTGACCGGCGTGACCGGCAAAGACCTGCCCGCGCTGATTGACGATATGAAGGCATCCATGGGCAGCGGTGCCATTTTGTTGATCGCCGATGCGGGGGGCAAGGCCGCTGTCGCCGTTGGCGTGACCGCAGATTTGACCGACCGCGTGTCGGCGGTGGATATCCTGCGCGCTGTAACGCCCGTGCTGGGCGGCAAAGGCGGTGGTGGCCGCCCTGACATGGCGCAGGGTGGCGGTGCTTCGGTGGAACATGCAGATGCTGCGATTGTGGCAGCGAAATCCGTGTTGGAGGGATTGAAATGAGCGCACTCTGGATTGCCCATGTGAAAGTGACGGACGAGGCCGCCTATGGCGAATACGCCAAGCGCGCCACAGGTGCGATTGCCGATCACGGCGGTGTCTTTCTGGCGCGCGGCGGGGCCTATGAGCAGTTGGAAGGGCCCGATCGCCCGCGCAATGTGGTAGCCCGCTTTCCCAGCCTGCAGGCCGCGCATGATTGCTACTACTCGGATGCCTACCAAGAGGCGCTAAGCTTTGCCACAGGTGCCAGCCAGCGTGAATTGAGCATCGTCGAAGAGATCGCTTGAAAGGCCAGCTTGGCGACATGATGGCCCGCCACGCGCGGGTGGGCCGTCTAGACTGGATCGGGTTGCGCGCGGCGCGCTATGATCCGCTTGATGTGGTGCAAAGTGCCGAGATCACCGAGGCCGGTTTGCTGGGCGATCACGGGCGTGCGGGCAAGCGGGCGGTGACGCTGATGCAGGCAGAGCATCTGCCGGTGATTGCGGCGCTTTCAAACAGGTCTGAGATTTTGCCAGAGGTTCTGCGCCGCAATTTGGTCGTGTCAGGGCTGAACCTTCTTGCACTGCGCAAGGGGGTGCTGCGCATTGGCGACGTGATTTTGGAAGTTGAGGGGCCGTGCCCGCCGTGTTCACGCATGGAAAAAGCGTTGGGTCCGGGCGGGTATAACGCGATGCGCGGGCATGGCGGCTGGTATGCCAGTGTCGTTAAGCCGGGCACCGTGTGTGTCGGTGACGCGGTAGAACCCGCGTCACCCGAAAGGCATTAGCTTGCGCGCGACTGGCGCTTGCGCTCGTGTGGATCAAGATAGCGCTTGCGCAGGCGGATCGCGTTTGGCGTGACTTCGACCAGCTCATCGTCGTCGATATAGGCAATCGCCTGTTCCAGCGACATGGTCACAGGTGTGGTCAGGCGCACCGCTTCGTCGGTGCCGGATGCCCGTACGTTCGTGAGCTTCTTGCCCTTCAACGGGTTCACCTCAAGATCGTTTTCGCGGCTGTGTTCACCGATGATCATGCCGGTGTAAATCGGTTCCTGCGCCCCGATGAACATCTTGCCACGATCCTCAAGGTTCCACAGGGCAAAGGCCACCGACGTGCCGTTTTCCATGGAAATCAGAACACCCTGACGGCGGCCGTCAATCTTGCCCTTATAGGGGGTCATGCCGTGGAACAGGCGGTTCAGAACGCCGGACCCGCGTGTGTCGGTCAGGAATTCACCGTGATAGCCGATCAGACCGCGCGATGGCACATGCGCGATGATCCGCGTTTTGCCAGCACCGGCTGGTTTCATCTCGACCAGATCGCCTTTGCGCGGGCCGGTCAGCTTTTCGACCACGACGCCAGTGTATTCGTCATCGACGTCGATGGTGACTTCCTCGACAGGTTCCATGCGTTGGCCGTCTTGTTCGGAAAAGATGACCTGCGGGCGCGAGATAGAGAGCTCGAACCCTTCACGGCGCATGTTTTCGATCAAAACACCCATCTGCAATTCGCCACGGCCAGAGACCTCAAACGCATCGCCACCGGGGGTGTCTGCGATTTTGATCGCGACGTTGACTTCGCTTTCTTTCATCAGACGTTCGCGGATGACGCGGGACTGTACCTTTTTGCCGTCACGACCGGCAAGCGGGCTGTCGTTGATCCCGAAGGTCACGGTGATGGTTGGCGGATCAATCGGTTGGGCAGGGATGGGCACGTCGATGCTGACATCACACAGCGTGTCGGCCACGGTGGCCTTGGTCATGCCTGCAATGGTCACGATGTCACCAGCCTCGGCCACGTCGATGGGCTGTTGGCCAAGACCACGGAAGGCGAGGATTTTGGATACGCGGAATTGTTCGATCTTGTCGCCGGTGCGTGAAAGGGCCTTGATCGTTTCGCCTGCTTTCAGGGTGCCTGCCTCAACACGGCCTGTCAGAATACGCCCGATAAACGGGTCAGCGGACAGCGTGGTGGCCAGCATCTGGAACGGCTCATCCTTGCGGGTGATCTGCGCAGGTGTCGGGACGTGTTCGACGATCTTATCAAACAGCGCATCAAGGTTCTCGCGTGGCCCGTCGAGTTCTTCGTCACACCAACCGGCACGGCCCGATGCGAACATGGTCGGGAAATCAAGCTGCTCGTCGGATGCTTCAAGTGCTGCAAACAGGTCAAACACATCATCGACGGCGCGATCAGGTTCGCCATCGGGTTTATCAACCTTGTTAACGACCACGATAGGACGCAGGCCAAGGGCCAGCGCCTTGGAGGTCACGAATTTGGTTTGCGGCATCGGGCCTTCGGCGGCGTCAACCAGCAGAACAACACCGTCGACCATCGACAGGATACGCTCAACCTCGCCACCGAAATCGGCGTGGCCGGGGGTGTCGACGATATTGATGCGGGTGCCTTTCCACTCAACGGACGTACATTTCGCCAGAATAGTGATGCCGCGCTCGCGCTCGATATCGTTGCTATCCATCGCGCGCTCTTGCGTCGCCTCGTTTTCGCGGTAGATCCCCGACTGTTTGAGAAGTTCGTCAACAAGTGTCGTCTTGCCGTGGTCAACGTGTGCGATGATCGCGATATTGCGAATGTCCATTGGTCTGCCTTTAAGGGTAAGTTGGCGCGCGGATACCGTGCAATCGCAGCAAAAGCTACCCCTTATCGTCGCAATGCTGTTTTCGCCTGCCGCGACGTTCTGTTTTCGTGGCATATCGGCCCGCCAGAGCCAGCGCAGGTCTCACCCAAATCCTGCTATATTGCGTAAAATGTCCTGCACTGCGATAAGGACGGGCGGGCCGCCAAGATTTGGCCACATAGATATTTAACATGCCGCAAAGAAATGTGTTTCTGGCCTCATTGGGCGCAAAAAGAATTAGGATCGACCGTATGATTTCTCACCTCGCGAAACCTCTGTCTCTCGTCGCATTCGTGGCATTGACCGCCTGTGGCGGCGGTGGCGGGGGCGGGGGTGAAACCGGTGGCGGCACTGGCGGTGGCGGCACAGGCGGTGGCGGCGGTGGCGGCGGCGGGGGTGTTGATCCTACGCCAGGATCGAACGGGCTTCCTTTTGGTGCATCGGGTCAAATGCTTTCGGCCGCTGAAGGGGAGGCCGTGACAATGCGCAGCGCAAGCTTTCAGGTGGGAAATGCGCCGAGCATTGAAACTGTGACGATCACGGTTGGTGCGGGATTCTTCCAAGGCGGCGCACAGAATCTCAATGGGACGATTACGATTTTCGGTGAACCTGATCCGATCACAATTACCAACAGCACAGGAACCCTGTCATCCGGTCAAGAGGTGGTCCTGACGTATGAGCCCAACCGGTCCGGAACCTGGGCTGCTGCTATTGAAGCCTCGGCTGACAGTTTCAACCGGGCTGACGCCATGCAGAGTGCGTATGTTTTCGGCTTTGAAACCAACCCGACGACGGTTGCAACAGGCGTGACAGGCACGTCGACCTACACTGGTGTTTTCCAAGCCCAAGGGTCATTGAACGGCGCGAATAATACCGACACCGAATTTGCGGGCGGTATGGGGGTTGTTGTGAATTTTGCAGGCACAGGGACGGCCAGTGTCGATTTGCTTGACGCACAGATCAACGGCGTGGGAACCGAGGTTGATATGGACGGTCAATTCAATTTGGCCGGCAACGGTTTTAACGGCGGCTTGGGCTGTGCAAGCAGCGGGTGTTCCGGCACGGGTCAAATCGATGCAACATTTTATGGGCCCAATGCGGATGAACTTGGTGGTGTGCTGACCTTTGATGTTGCCGTGTCTGGGCAAGGCACATTTGACGGTGTCGGCACATTCATCCTTGAAGACTGAACGCCGCACTCATTTATGTATAAAAAGAGCCGCGCGATGGCACGGCTCTTTCGAACGACACCCTAAAGCGCTTTGTTCAGGTTCTCGTCGATCTTCTCCAGGAATCCCATGGTGGTCAGCCAGCCCTGATCGGGGCCGACCAGCAGTGCCAGATCCTTGGTCATGAAACCGCTTTCTACGGTGTCCACGACGACCTTTTCCAAAGTCTCGGCAAAGTTCATCAGCTGCGCGTTGTCGTCCAGCTTCGCGCGGTGTTTCAATCCGCCTGTCCATGCGAAAATCGACGCGATCGAATTGGTCGACGTCGCTTGCCCTGCCTGATGCTGGCGGTAGTGGCGCGTGACGGTGCCGTGGGCGGCCTCGGCTTCGACGATCTTGCCATCGGGGGTCATCAACTGGCTGGTCATCAGGCCCAGTGAGCCGAACCCTTGTGCGACCGTGTCGGACTGCACATCGCCGTCATAGTTCTTGCAGGCCCAGACAAATTTGCCCGACCATTTCATCGCGGACGCAACCATATCGTCGATCAGGCGGTGCTGGTATTCGATGCCTGCCTTTTCGAATTTGTCTTTGAACTCGGCATCAAACACCTCTTGGAACAGGTCCTTGAACCGTCCGTCATAGGCTTTGAGGATGGTATTCTTGGTCGACAGATAGACCGGCCAGCCAAGGTTCAGCCCGTAGTTGAACGACGCCCGTGCAAAGTCGATGATGGACGCATCAAGGTTATACATGCCCATCGCCACGCCCGCACCGGGGCTGTCGAACACCTCTTTTTCAATCACGGTGCCGTCTTCACCCACGAATTTCATCGTCAGCTTGCCGGGGCCGGGCATCAGGAAATCGGTTGCCTTGTACTGGTCGCCAAAGGCATGCCGCCCGATCACAATCGGATCGGTCCAACCGGGCACAAGGCGGGGGACGTTTTTGCAGATAATCGGCGCGCGGAACACCACACCGCCCAGAATATTGCGGATCGTGCCGTTGGGCGAACGCCACATCTGTTTGAGGCCGAATTCCTCAACCCGGTCTTCATCGGGAGTGATGGTGGCACATTTCACGCCAACGCCGATTTCCTTGATCTTTTCGGCGGCATCAATCGTGATCTGGTCGTTGGTCTCGTCGCGGACCTCCATCGCAAGATCGTAGTAGAGCAGGTCGATATCCAGATAGGGCAGGATCAGTTTTTGCTTGATAAAGTCCCACATGATGCGGGTCATCTCGTCACCGTCAAGCTCGACGATGGGGTTTTCTACCTTGATCTTTGACATAATGTGTCTCCGTGGCGTAGTTCGTTTGATGCTGCCATAGCGTATCACAGGCCACACGGGAAGCCCCGGTATGCATTCGTATACTGTTTGGGGAAATGGTAGGCCCGGCAGGACTTGAACCCGCAACCAAAGCGTTATGAGCGCTCTGCTCTAACCAATTGAGCTACAGGCCCCCTTGCGAAGATTGGAGTAGCAGACTGGACGGGTGGGTCAAGCGGCAGGAATTGAAAAATTCCACGCCACAGGGCCACCGCACGTCCGCGCGCCAATTGTTGTTCCATTTGGCGAAATGATGCGGTAACGAACGCCAAACACGACAGGAGCCCTGCTATGACCGAGAAAAATGGCCTGACCTATGCTGATGCAGGGGTCGATATTGATGCCGGAAATACGTTGGTCGAGCGGATCAAACCCGCCGCCAAACGCACCGCACGGTCGGGCGTGATGGCGGGGTTGGGCGGATTTGGCGCGCTTTTCGATCTCAAGGCTGCGGGCTACGCCGATCCGGTGCTTGTGGCCGCCACCGACGGGGTTGGCACGAAACTGCGGATCGCGATTGATACCGGCAATGTGGACACAATCGGCATTGATCTGGTGGCGATGTGCGTCAACGATCTGGTCTGCCAAGGGGCCGAGCCTCTGTTTTTCCTTGATTATTTCGCGACCGGCAAATTGGAGCTGGATCAGGCGACCCGCATTATCGAAGGCATCGCCGCGGGCTGCGAGGCGTCGGGCTGTGCGTTGATCGGTGGTGAAACGGCGGAGATGCCGGGCATGTATCACGCCGGTGACTTCGATCTGGCCGGCTTTGCCGTAGGCGCGATGGAGCGTGGCACGGAACTGCCCGCAGGCGTGCGCGACGGTGACGTGTTGCTGGGGCTTGCGTCAAACGGTGTACACTCCAACGGATATTCGCTGGTGCGCCGCATCGTTGAGGTGTCCGGTCTGGGGTGGGACGATCCTGCGCCATTCGCGGATGACACATTGGGTGCGGCTCTGTTGGCACCCACGCGGCTCTACGTCAAACAGGTGCTGGCGGCTGTGCGGGCAGGGGGCGTGCATGCGCTGGCCCATATCACCGGCGGTGGCCTGACCGAGAACCTGCCACGCGTTCTGCCCGAAGGGATGGGCGCGCAGATTGATCTGAACACATGGGAATTGCCGCCGGTGTTTGCGTGGCTGGCTGAAAAGGGTGGCATGGCGGAGGCCGAGATGCTGAAGACCTTCAACGCAGGCATCGGTATGGTGCTGGCGGTTGAGGCACATGAAGTCGCAAAAATCACCACAATTTTAACTGACGCAGGCGAGACTGTGCATCAATTGGGCACAGTCACGGCAGGTGAGGGCGTGCGCTATACGGGCGCGCTTTTGTGACCAAAAGGGTTGCAATACTGATCTCAGGGGGCGGGTCGAACATGGTTGCTCTCGCGCAATCCATGTGCGGCGATCACGCCGCGCGGCCTGTCTTGGTGATATCAAACGATCCGCTCGCCGGTGGCCTTGCCAAAGCGCGCGCGATGAACATTCCGACCTTGGCCATCGATCACAAACCTTATGGCAAGGACCGTGCCGCGTTTGAAGCGGCGTTGCAAAAGGCGCTTGAGTTGGCCAAGCCTGACATCATCTGCCTTGCCGGATTTATGCGCATCCTGACGCCCGAATTTACAGCAAAATGGGAAGGGCGGATGTTGAATATCCACCCGTCTCTTTTGCCGAAATATAAAGGGCTGCACACGCATGCGCGCGCACTCGAGGCTGGCGATAGCGAACATGGATGTTCAGTGCATGAAGTGACTGCCGCGCTGGATGATGGCCCGATCCTAGGGCAGGCGCGGATCGGGGTTCTTGCGGGGGACACGCCTGAAACGCTCGCGGCCCGTCTGCTTCCGCTCGAGCACGCGCTTTACGTCGCTGTTTTGCGTCGCTTCGCGGCTGGCGACCGGACCCCTGTCAATCTGGACGGGTGAAGCTGCACTTTTCATCGCCCAGGCTTTCGCTTATCAGTGAACCAATGATAAACAAAAGTGCGGTTTGCGGGCAGAGATGAAGACAATCACAACGACGGAAGACTTGGCAGCGTTCTGCCAGGAAGCTGCAAAACGCCCTTATGTCACCGTAGACACAGAGTTTCTGCGCGAGCGCACATATTATTCCAAACTCTGCCTCGTCCAGTTGGCTTATCAGGATGACAAAGGCGCGGATGCCGCACTTGTCGACCCGCTTGTCGAGGGGTTGTCGCTTGAGCCGCTCTATGCGCTGTTCCGCGATCAAGGCTGTGTAAAGGTGTTCCATGCCGCGCGGCAGGACCTCGAAATCTTTTTTGTCGATGCAGGCGTCATCCCCGAGCCGTTGTTCGATACCCAGGTCGCGGCAATGGTCTGTGGTTTCGGTGAACAGGTGGGCTATGAAACCCTCGTGCGCAAGATTGCGAAATCCGATCTGGATAAATCATCCCGCTTTACGGATTGGTCGCGCCGTCCGCTGACGGATGCGCAGGCAACCTATGCGCTGGCTGATGTGACGCATCTGCGTGACATTTATGAGTATCTATCGGCACGTCTGGCCAAATCAGGCCGCAGCAAATGGGTTGCTGAGGAAATGGCGGTCCTGAAAGACCCCGCGACCTATCAATCAGACCCTGACAATGCATGGAAGCGCGTCAAGACGCGCACCCAATCGGGCAAGTTTCTGGCGATCGTGCGCGAGTTGGCCCGCTTTCGCGAGGAATATGCGCAAAGTCGTAACATTCCGCGCAACCGTGTCTTCAAGGATGACGCGCTGGTTGAACTCGCGTCCACAAAACCACTGTCCGAGAATGATTTGGGCCGGTCCCGTTTGCTGCTGCGTGAGGCCCGCAAGGGCGACATTGCCAATGGCATCCTGGCCGCAATCAAAGCGGGTATGGCAGTGGCCCCAAAGGACATGCCCAAGGTTGACGGGGCCCGCGCGAAGCTGCAGGTGAACCCCGCCTTGGCGGATATGCTGCGCGTGCTGCTGAAAGCCAAAACCGATGACGCAGAAGTCGCCACAAAACTGATCGCCACTTCTGCCGATCTTGATGCACTGGCCGCGGGCGAGCGTGATGTCGCGGCCCTGCGCGGTTGGCGGCGCGAGGTGTTTGGCAATGACGCGCTGGAGCTTTGCGAAGGCCGCGTCGGTTTGGCTGTGAAAGGTCAGAAGGTCATCACCGTGGCACTTTGATCTGGACGATACCGGGGCGCGGACCTACATCTGTGACAGAACCGAACCAAAGGGAAAACCATGGCGAACCCCGATTTTGAAGAGCTTGTCGAGACATTTGAATTTCTTGACGACTGGGAAGACCGCTATCGTCACGTGATCGACTTGGGCAAGGCGATGGACCCGCTGGAAGATGCGCTGAAGGTGCCCGCGACCAAAGTTGACGGCTGCGCCAGTCAGGTCTGGCTGGTGCCCAAGATCGAGAACAACGTGTTCACCTTCCGTGGTGAAAGCGACGCGATGATCGTGCGCGGGTTGATCGCGGTGCTGTCCGCGCTTTACAACGAACAACCGGTCAGCAACGTGATGAAAATTGACGCAGCAGCCGAGTTGGGCCGTCTGGGCCTGAACGATCATTTGTCCGCGCAACGCTCAAACGGGCTGCGGGCCATGGTCGAGCGTATCCGTGAGACCGCAGCAGCAGCCTAGGTAATTGCGGTCAGTGCAGGTGTCAGATCGCCATAACCGGTAAAGCGCCGCTCGAATCCCAACCCGAGCTTTGCAGCGCAAGCTTCTGCTTTTACGGTTAAATCAGGATCATCCGTCTGTGCCTGATAGACCAGCTTTTCATAATTCCCAAAATACATATCGCGCAGCTCCGGGTGGCGGGCAAGGCCAAGTGGCTCCCACACGAACGCATCGAACTGCCGCACCAGAAAATCGGTCAGATAGAATGCAGTGATCTCGTCATGATCTGCAAAAACATCATTGCCCTCAAAGAATGAATAGCAATGCGGGCCAGCAACCATGCCGATGCCCATCTCGGCGCAAGCGGTTTGCAACAGACCGCCAGTACCGCAATCGGCATAAACGACAAACACCGTCTCATAGGCATCGCGATGTTTGGCGACGGCTTGACGGACCGCAGGGACGATTTTTTCAGGATGGTTATGCAGGATTGCAGGCAGACATTGTAGATCAAGGTGATCAAGGCCGTTTGCCGCTTTGATTGCCAGAATTTCGCGTGCCAATGCACCGCAGGCAATCAAAAGAACACGCCCCTTTCCTTCAGGCGCAATCCCTTGGTTGGTCAGGATCGTGTCATTTGTCATTTCGGTCGCTGTACCTACGCCACAGATAGGCCGCACAGAGTGCCGACAGGCTCAGGATGGCAAAACCGGTCATCGGGGCCGCTTGCAGGCCGTTCAGCGCGGAAGATACTATGGCAATTGTGGCCGCCGCAGCCGCCATCACAAGCACAAGGATAAAGATCAGTCGTTCAATGGGCATGTCGTCCTCCTCTTTGCAAAGATAAGAACGACATGCCACTTTTGTAAGATCAGACCACTGCCGCGGCCTGATTGTGTTTGCGCGCCATAAAGCTCTTGGCCGTTTCCACCGCAACGGCCGCATCGCGACAATAGGCATCAGCACCAATCGCCTTGCCGAACTCTTCGTTCAGCGGCGCGCCACCAACAAGCACGACATAATCCTCGCGCATACCTTTTTCGACCAGCGTATCAATCACGACCTTCATATAAGGCATTGTGGTCGTTAGCAGGGCGGACATGCCCAGAATATCGGGCTTTTCATTCTCCAAAGCGTCGAGATAGGATTCGACGGCATTGTTGATGCCCAGATCGACAACTTCGAAACCGGCGCCTTCCATCATCATCGACACAAGGTTTTTGCCGATATCGTGGATGTCGCCTTTCACCGTGCCGATCACCATCTTGCCCACACGGGGTGCGCCGGTTTCTGCCAGCAGGGGCTTGAGAATAAACATGCCCCCCTTCATGGCGTTGGCCGCCAGCAGCACCTCGGGCACAAACAAAATACCATCGCGGAAGTCGTTGCCGACAATGGTCATACCGCCGACCAGAGCTTCGGTCAGAACGCGGTAAGGTTCCCAGCCACGTGCAATGAGGATGTTCACCCCTTCCTCGATCTCTTCCTTCATTCCATCGTAAAGGTCATCGAACATCTGCGCGACGAGATCTTCGTCATTCAGTTCGGACAGGATGATGTCATCTTCTTCGTCGGACATGGGCCGTGCCTTTGTATGAGTTTACACCGCAGTATTGCGCTGGATTTTCAAATTCTAGCGGTTGTTTTCCGACATGTCCAAGAACATGACCGACCTTGTGTTGCTGATGTTCGTGAATTGTTCTAATAAAGATTATGGAAGAAATGCCAGTTCAGAAATCTCATCTCACGCCGGGGCGCGCGGCACGGTCAAATCCGGACAACCGGTTTGATAGATTGCGCGCCGAGGCTGTCGATGATGGCTGGACACCAGAGCAGGATTTGCCGGTTCTGCGCACCGAAATCACTGATGAGATCGCGCGGTCGGTTATCACGCGCAATACCTCACCGGACTTGTCCTTTGACCGATCAATCAACCCCTATCGCGGCTGCGAACACGGGTGCATCTATTGCTTTGCGCGCCCCAGCCATGCGTTCTTGGGCCTGTCGCCGGGATTGGATTTCGAGACCAGACTGATCGCGCGCCCCAATGCGGCGGATCAATTGCGCAAAGAACTCTCGAACCCGCGCTACGTGCCCAAGATCATTGCGGTCGGCACCAACACCGACCCCTATCAACCCATCGAAAAATCGCGTGAAATCATGCGCGCGGTGCTACAGGTGCTTGCCGAATTCAACCACCCTGTGGGGATTGTCACCAAGGGCACGCTGATCGAACGCGATCGCGATATTCTGGCACCGATGGCGGCCAAAGGGCTTATCCGGGTCGGTATCTCGATCACAACGCTTGATCCCGAAACATCGCGGGCAATGGAACCGCGGGTGCCGTCACCTGCTGCACGGCTGCGCACGATCCGGCGGTTGACCGATGCGGGTATTCCGGTGCGGGTGATGGTGTCACCTGTTGTCCCTGCGCTGACCGATCACGAACTTGAGGCGATCTTGGAGGCTGCAAAAGAGGCAGGTGCTGTCGCCGCGTCCTCGATCGTTCTACGACTGCCGCGCGAAGTGGCCACGCTCTTTCGTGACTGGCTGACCATCCATTACCCCGACCGTGCGGCGCGCATCATGGGGCGCGTGCGCGAATTGCATGGCGGCAGGGACTATGATCCCGATTTCGGCAAGCGGATGGTCGGGCAGGGGCCATGGGCTGCAATGATGCAGCAGCGGTTCAAGCTGGCCGCACGCAAACTCGGCCTCGACCGGAGCCTGCCGCCTTTGCGCACAGACCTGTTCGCCCGCCCCGCACAAACAGGCGACCAGCTCTCACTTTTCTGACGACCACTCGTTATTACTGGCCCGAAAATATCCCGGGGGAGCCACCGCAGGTGGCGGGGGGCAGCGCCCCTTTTACGACTTCCGCCGCCGTCCGCGCCGCGGTGAGGCCTCAGGCCCCGCACCGTCGGTTCCGTCAGACTCTGACGAAAACCCGCCCAGTGCGGTGGAAATCTGCTCCAGCGTCGGAAGATCGCCCTTCGGACGGGTCTCAAGTGCGGCACGCATCGCGCGCAGATGTTCCGGCGTCGTGCCGCAACACCCGCCAATGATTGTGGCACCACAGTCGCGCGCAAGGCAGGCGTAATCCGCCATCAGCTCCGGCGTGCCGTCATAGTGGATATGTCCGTCGTGGTATTTGGGAATACCTGCATTACCCTTGGCGATAACAGGCAGCGTCGGACCTGCGGCCGCAAAGCCAAGCACCGTGCGCAACAAATCCGACGCACCCACGCCGCAGTTGGCACCGAACGCAAGCGGCTGATGCGCGAGCTTGCCGACTTTCTTGACCATATCGGCCGATGTCAGCCCCATCATCGTACGCCCGGCGGTGTCGAAACTCATCGTGCCGCACCACGGCATACCGGCTAGCGCAAAAGCCTCGGCTGCGGCGGCGTATTCTTCGGGGGCACTGATCGTCTCGACCCAGAGCACATCCGCCCCGCCTTCCTTCAGACCCTCAGCCTGCTCGTGGAACATCTCGACCGCGATTTCATGGGTCAGACTGCCCATCGGGGCCATAATCTCGCCTGTGGGGCCGACCGAGCCTGCCACAACGATCGTGCGGCCCGATGCATCGGCAACCTCGCGGCCCAGTTCGGCGGCGGCCTTGTTCAATTCATGCACGCGGTCTTGCGCACCATGCAGTTTCAGACGCGATGCATTGCCACCAAAGCTGTTGGTCAGAAAGATATCGCTGCCCGCATCTGCCGCACCTTTGTAAAGCGCTGTGATCTTGGCGGTCTCGTCAATATTCCACATCTCGGGCGCATCGCCCGACATCAGCCCCATGTTGAACAGATTGGTCCCTGTCGCCCCGTCAGCCATCAGCCAGTCGTTGGTTTCAAGAAGCTTTGAGAGGGCATTGGTCATAGGGGGCTCCGGCTGTCGCGATGGGGTTGTTGTGCGGTGTCATGTCTGTGTCTCGGATGCAATTTCAAAGCATACATGGTCTTTATGCAAGAAATGATAAAACCGCGCCGGTCATTGGCGCGGTTCGTGGTCGTGCTGCGATCCGGTTCAGATCTCTTTCATCAACTGCGCTTTGGCCTCAGCCAGAAACTCGACCATCTTGGTGCGGATGGTGGCTTCATCGGCCTTGTCGCCCAGATCACCAGAGACCTTGCGATAAACATCTTCGTGTCCTGCTTCCTCGAAGTCGGATTTCACCACTTCCTTGGCATATTCCGCGGCTTCTTCACCGGTTTTTCCCAGCAGTTCCGCAGCCCAGAGGCCCAACAATTTGTTGCCGCGCGCTTCGGCTTTGAACTGCATTTCGGCATCATGGGCGAATTTGTTTTCAAACGCATTCTCGCGATCATCGAAGGTTGTCATGGGTTTGGCCTCTTGATTTGGAAGATGTTGCTTATGATATGCCTCTCACGGTGCTTGCCCGCAAGGGGGGCTTGCACTATGACGCGCAGATGATGCGGTCCACGCCGGGCCGGAATGGGGCAAGGGGTCAGCATGTCACGTCGTAAAAAGATTTATGAAGGCAAGGCAAAGGTTCTTTATGAAGGCCCCGAGCCAGGTACATTTGTTCAGTATTTCAAAGATGACGCAACTGCGTTCAACGCCGAGAAGAAGGCCGTGATCGAAGGCAAGGGCGTGTTGAACAACCGTTTGTCCGAATATTTCATGACCGGACTTGGCCAAATCGGAATCCCCACGCATTTTATCAAACGCCTCAACATGCGCGAGCAGTTGATCCGTCAGGCCGAAATCATCCCGCTGGAAGTCATCGTGCGCAACTTTGCTGCGGGATCGATGGCCAAGCGCATGGGCATGGAAGAGGGCACCCCGTTGCCACGTCCGATTGTCGAATTTTCGTACAAGGACGACAAACTGGGCGATCCGCTCGTCCCCGAGGAATACATCATCGCCTTCGGCTGGGCGTCGCAGCAGGAAATGGACGATATCGTCAGCCTTGCACTGCGTGTGAACGACTGGATGTCGGGCGTGATGTACGGTGTCGGCATCAAGCTGATTGATTTCAAAATCGAGATCGGCCGCGTTTGGGACAATGAATTCCAGCGTCTTATTCTGGCGGATGAAATAAGCCCTGATAGCTGCCGTCTGTGGGACATTGAAACAGGCCAGAAGCTCGACAAAGACGTGTTCCGCCGCGATCTGGGCAACCTGACCGACGCCTATACCGAAGTTGCAAGGCGTCTTGGTGTGATGCCATCGAACGTCACCCACACGCCCAACAAGCCTACCTTGATCAACTAATCTTGCGACTACAGCGAACAAAGGACCTGCCCATGAAAGCCCGCGTACATGTCATGCTCAAAAACGGTGTGCTGGACCCACAAGGCGAGGCCGTCCGCCACGCGCTTGGGACACTTGGCTTTGACGGGGTCAACGGTGTGCGGCAGGGCAAGGTGATCGAGCTTGATCTGGCCGATGGCACACCGGAAGCCACGATTAACGAGATGTGCGAAAAGCTGCTCGCGAACACCGTGATCGAAAGCTACAGCGTCGAGGTGCTCTGATGCGCGCCGCTGTTATCGTTTTCCCCGGATCGAACTGTGACCGCGACATGGCTGTCGCGCTCAAGGCAGCGGGTGCCGATGTCAGCATGGTCTGGCACAAGGATGCCAGCCTGCCCGAGAATGTTGATCTGGTCGCCGTGCCGGGTGGGTTTTCATTTGGCGATTATCTGCGGTGTGGTGCGATTGCCGCGAAGTCGCCAATCTGCAAGGCGGTCGTCACCCATGCGGAACGCGGCGGGTATGTTCTGGGCGTGTGTAACGGTTTTCAGGTGTTGACAGAAACAGGGCTTTTGCCGGGTGCGCTCATGCGCAATGCGAACCTCAAGTTCATCTGCAAAACTGTTGATTTAAAAGTGGAAACAGAAAGTTCGGCCTTTACCGAAGGTTACCACGCCGGTGACAGCGTCGGCTTTCCTGTGGCGCATCACGATGGCAATTATACGGTCGATCCCGAGGGGCTTGCAGCGCTGGTCGCTGAAGATCGCATCGCATTCACCTATGCAAACAATCCTAACGGATCGATTAGCAACATCGCCGGCGTGCTGTCTGCGAACCGCCGTGTGCTTGGCATGATGCCGCACCCTGAACGCGCTGTTGATACGGGCCATGGTGGCACTGACGGACAGGCGCTTTTCCGCGGATTGGTGGGGCAATTTGCCCAAGCGTGATCAGCTCGCTTGCCGCGTTGCAACCGCGGCTATAAACTCAGACTATGTTGCGCATGACTGATCTCGGCAGCGGCCGACGCCGCGGCAAATGGTTCTTGCGGCTGGCGGTGCTGGTCGTGTGTCTGTTTGGTGTGATCGTTATCTATATCTCCAACCAGCTGCTGACACAGCGTTTTACCGAAACCATCAGCAACCGCTCTGATGTGCGGCTGGCACTCTATGTGACCAACCTTATGAACGAGTTGCAGCGCAATTCTGTGGTGCCGCAGCTGTTGTCACGTGATCCGGATCTGATCAAAGCGCTCGAAGACAAGGATTACTCGCTCTCGACGGCGCGGCTCTTGTCGTTCGTCGATGAAATTGGCGCCGCGTCGCTCACGCTCTTGGATCGTGACGGGCGCGCGGTGGCGGCGACAGACCGCAACAGAATCGGAACAGACCACCGGCAAAACCCCTATTTTGTGGATGCGCAACGCAGTAACCAGACCGTCTATACCACCTATCAGCGCCCTGAGGGTGGTTTTGCCTATGTTTACTCGCGGCGTATCGAGGTGGCGGGGGCGCTGCTGGGTGTCATCATGGTCGAGGTGAACGGCCAGCGGCTTGAAACCGGTTGGGCAGGAGTGTCGGACGCGGTGCTGGTGATGGACAGCGCAGGCACGATCATCATGGCAACCGAACCGCGCTGGCGCGGTTTGAACGAAGAAGAGGCCTTGGCGCGTCAATCCGCGCCCTCTGCGATCGAACGTGCCATCCGGGCCACCCAAGGCTGGGGCGCGCTGCCTGCTGATGCCTACTTACGTGGCGAGGCGGTGTTGCGGCGCGAAATGCGGGTACCGCATCAGGGCTGGCGGATGGTCAGCTACACGACCTACGCTTCTGTGCGCGAACGTGTGAACGGCATTTTGGCGCTCGAGGTCATGGGATTCGCGATCCTTCTTGCCCTGCTGTTTTGGGGCAGTTCGCGGCGCACGGCATCGCGTCTGGTTTTCTTCCAGCGCGAGTCAGCAGAGCTTCGCGCATTGAACCGCCGTTTGCAGCGGGAAATCGCCGAGCGCGAGAAGGTCGAAAAGACCCTTCAAGTGGCCGAACAGACCATCGCGCAATCATCGAAACTGGCCGCGTTGGGCGAAATGTCGGCCGCCGTCAGCCATGAGTTGAACCAACCCTTGGCGGCCATGAAAACCTATCTGGCGGGCGCACGTTTGCTGCTGCAACGTGAGCGGCCCGAAGAGGCGCTATCGTCCTTCCAACGCATTGATGATCTGCTGGAACGGATGGGGGCGATCACGCGGCAACTAAAGTCCTATGCGCGCAAGGGTGCCGAGGCATTTGCGCCAGTAGATACAAGGGCTGCGGTGTCAACGGCGCTTTCCTTGATGGAACCCCAACTGAAAACCCGTGACGTGAATATCATCCGCACTTTGCCCAATGAACCGGTGTTTATCATGGGTGACAGGCTGCGGTTGGAACAGGTGATTATCAACCTGCTCCGCAACGCGTTGGACGCCACCAAATTGTCGCCAAATCCGACCATCGAAATCCTCTTGGCTGCGGGTGACACAGTCAGCATCCAGATCCGCGATAACGGCGAGGGGATCGACAATCTGGACGATTTATTCGAGCCTTTCTACACCACCAAACAACCTGGTGACGGGGTGGGACTTGGGCTTGCCATCTCCTCCGGGATCGTAAACGACTTGGGCGGGCGCCTGACCGCACGCAACGCGGTTGATGGCGGGGCTATATTCGAGGTGCAACTGCCAACATTAAAGCAGGAAGTCGCCGCGGCAGAGTAAGGAAAAGACCATGAGTAAAGTCATGAAGATTGCGATTGTTGACGACGAAAAAGACATGCGCCAGTCGATTTCACAGTGGTTGGCGCTTTCGGGTTTCGACACCGAAACCTTTGCTTCGGCCGAAGAAGCACTGCGCGGTTTGGGCACGGATTATCCCGGTATTGTTGTCAGTGACATCAAGATGCCCGGTATGGACGGGATGCAGTTTCTCAAAAAGCTCAAGGGTGTCGATAGTTCGCTGCCTGTGATCATGATCACAGGCCACGGCGACGTTCCCATGGCGGTTGAGGCGATGCGGATCGGCGCGTTCGATTTTCTGGAAAAGCCGTTCAACCCCGACCGGATGACCGAATTGGCGAAAAAGGCCACGACGGCGCGCCGTCTGACCCTTGATAACCGCGCGTTGCGCCGCGAATTGTCGGATGGCTCTGCGCTGATCAAGAAACTGATCGGGCAATCGCCGCCGATGGAGCGTCTGAAAGAAGACATTCTCGATCTGGGGCAGGCCGATGGTCATGTGCTGGTCGAGGGCGAGACAGGGACCGGCAAGACGCTGGTTGCCCATGCACTGCATGCGGTGGGTGCGCGCGCCAACAAGAAGTTCGTTCTTCTCAGCTGCTCGGCCTATGACGAAGATACACTGGGCCGCACAATATTCGGCCCTGCCAATGATGATGAGCCGATCCCCGCGATGGAAGAGGCACGCGGCGGTACGCTGGTGCTGGAAGATATCGAGGCGCTCAGCCATTCGTTGCAGGCGCGTCTGCTGACTGCGATCAACAATCAGGGCACACCCGCCGAAACGCGGATCGTGGCGATCTGTAACCTGCAAGAGCAGGACCAGACCTGCGAAAGCGTGCTGCGTCCCGATCTGTTCTACCGGCTTGCCGCCCTGCGGATCACCGTGCCGCCGCTGCGCCAGCGCGGAGAGGATATCCTGACGCTCTTTACCCGCCTGAGCGAGCAGTTTGCCGATGAATACGGCTGTGACGCGCCGCAGGTCAGTGCACAAGAGGCCGCCCAGCTTTTGCAGGCCCCGTGGCCCGGCAACGTGCGCCAGCTGATCAACGTGGCCGAGCGTGCTGTGTTGCAGAACCGGCGCGGATCAGGGTCCATTGCTTCGCTCTTGATGGCGGACACTGACGAAACGAAACCTGCGATGACCACCGAAGGCAAACCGCTGAAAGAGTTCGTCGAGGCCTTCGAGCGGATGCTGATCGACAACACGATGCGCCGCCATAAGGGTTCAATCGTGTCGGTGATGGATGAATTGTGCCTGCCACGCCGGACATTGAACGAGAAGATGGCAAAATACGGGCTGCAACGCTCGGATTATCTGTAAGACCTTACTGGACAAAAGCACCGGCATTTCAGGCACCCTGCACAGAGGCCCTTGTGCTGGGTGCCTTTCGTCCCTTATGTATTGTATACGGATGCTCGCGCAGCAGTTGCGCGGTGACAACCGATAGAGATTCTCTGTTTTGTTTTTTGACCACACATCAAAACAAGACAGCTGATTTGATCCCCCGGGATCAGGAGAACGCCACGGATCGTGCGACACCGCCGACCGGGCCATGAATGGGCTGCGCTACGGCGGGGTCGGAGAAGAACCGCGATGCAAAGCGCGCAAAACATGAGGCACGATGCAGCCGCCCCAAGGGGTGCTGGCACGGCCCGCGCGCAGATCGCCTTAATCAGACATGTAACACGGACATCAGCGCCCCCCGGGACGCCACCGCGGTTATGTGCGAACGGACAAAATGCCAAAGAAAATGTTAATAGATGCCACACACGCGGAAGAAACCCGCGTTGTTGTGGTCGACGGAAACAAAGTCGAAGAATTTGATTTCGAAAGCCAGTTCAAGCGTCAGCTCGCTGGCAACATATACCTCGCAAAGGTAACACGGGTAGAGCCATCGCTGCAGGCGGCGTTTGTTGACTATGGCGGTAATCGTCATGGTTTTCTTGCCTTCTCGGAAATCCACCCCGATTATTATCAGATCCCCATCGCGGACCGCGAAGCGCTGATTGCCGAGGAAAAAGCCTATGCCGAAAGCCTGAAGGCCGAAGCAGAGGCCGAGGAAGAAAAGCCCAAACCAAAGCGCCGCCGCCGCAGTAAATCTGCCGCTGCTGAAACAGCCAGCGATGATGCGGTTGTCACAGGCGAGGTGGAAACGCCCGAGGAAGAGACCTCTGGCGATATCGCGGGTATGGAAACCATTGATCTGGGCGATAGCGACGAGGGCAGCTCGCCCATGGAGCTGGTCGGCGAGACACCTGTCGATACGCCTGCCGCTGACGACGACCTTGATGACGAGGACCACAATCAGGCGGATCCGCAGAGCAAAGACGACACAATCGAAAGCGTCGCCGAAGAAGACGACACCGATGAGGTGCGCCCCGTGCGCAAACCGCGCCCCAAGCGTTACAAGATCCAAGAGGTCATCAAGGTCCGTCAGATCCTGCTGATTCAAGTGGTCAAAGAAGAGCGCGGCAACAAGGGTGCGGCCCTGACCACCTATCTGTCGCTGGCTGGCCGCTACTGTGTCCTGATGCCCAACACCGCGCGTGGCGGTGGCATCAGCCGCAAGATCACCAATGCCGCTGACCGCAAGAAACTGAAAGAAATCGCAAACGACATGACCGTGCCCGAGGGTGCGGGCCTGATCATTCGTACCGCCGGATCACAGCGCACCAAGGCCGAGATCAAGCGCGATTACGAATATCTGCAACGCATGTGGGAACAGATCCGCGAACTGACGCTGAAATCCACAGCGCCCGCGAAAATCTATGAAGAGGGCGATCTGATCAAACGCGCGATCCGTGATCTTTATTCCAAAGAGATTGACGAAGTGATCGTCGCAGGTGAGGCGGGGTATCGCACCGCCAAGGACTTCATGAAAATGATCATGCCGTCCCACGCCAAAAACGTCAAATACTATGCCGAACAAATGCCGCTTTACGCGCGCTATCAGGTTGAGGGTTATCTGAACGGCATGTTCAACCCCACGGTCCAGCTGCCCTCGGGTGGCTATATCGTGATCGGCATCACCGAGGCGCTGGTGGCCATCGACGTCAACTCCGGGCGTGCGACCAAAGAAGGTTCCATCGAACAGACCGCGTTGAAAACCAACCTTGAGGCCGCCGATGAGGTCGCGCGTCAGTTGCGTCTGCGCGACTTGGCCGGTTTGATCGTGATTGACTTTATCGACATGGACGAACGTCGCAACAATGCCTCTGTCGAAAAGCGTTTCAAAGACAAGCTCAAGACAGATCGTGCGCGTATTCAGGTTGGCCGTATTTCGGGCTTTGGCCTGATGGAAATGTCACGCCAACGTCTGCGCCCCGGTATGCTTGAGGCGACAACGCAAATGTGTAGCCATTGCCACGGCACGGGCCTTTTGCGGTCTGATGACAACGTGGCGCTTTCGATCCTGCGCGCGCTGGAAGAAGAGGGCGTGCGCGGTCGGTCCAAAGAGGTGCTGATCAAGGCGCCGATTTCGATTGCCAACTTCCTGATGAACGGCAAGCGCGAACATATCGCCGATATCGAGACACGCTATGGCATGTCCGTGCGGATCGAATGTGATCCGGTGCTTGTGTCGCCTGATTTCGCAATCGAAAAGTTCAAGACGGCAACCCGCGCCGTTCCTGATGCAGCCCCATTTGTCACATCGGTCGTCATGGATGACGATGACGATGCGGTTGATGAGGCCAATATCATCGTTGAGAGCGATGAGGCCGAAGAGGCGAACACCGTTTCTGCGGAGGCCGATGACAAGCCCAAGCGCAAGCGCCGTCGCCGTCGCCGTCGTCGCGGAGGCAGCGGCAACACTGGTGACAACCAAAATGGCGACACCCAGAACGGTGATGACGACGACGCGGACAACAGTGCCGAATCCGCATCGCAAGAAGCTGCTGTAGAAGCGCCCGAAGATGCGCCAGCACCCGAGGATAAGCCCAAGCGTACGCGCAGCCGTCGCAAAAAGCCGGTAGCGGCTGAGACCGAGGCTGGCGCTGAGACTGGGACCCTGACTGGGACCGAGACCGCGCCGGTTGCGGAGACTGCTGCCGAAGAGCCTGCCGAGCAAAAGCCTGCGCCGAAAAAGCGGACACGCCGCAAGAAGGCGGATGTGGAAGCAGAATCTCTGGCTGGTGTTGATTCTGGCGCGGAAGGCGAGGCCGCTCCTGCGGAAGCGGAAAAGCCAAAGCGTCGTAGCCGTGCCAAGCCAAAGCCGAAAGAAGAGACCGAACCGGCCGCAGAAGCGCCGTCGGCTGAACCGGCACCAACGCCCGCGCCAGCGCCGGAACCTGCACCTGAACCAACGCCCGCACCGGAATCCGAACCGGACCCTGTCCCTGCGACCGCAGAGGACGTGACGCCGGAGAAGGCAAAGCCTAAGCGCAAGGGGTGGTGGTCGCTGGGCGGCTGATACTTGGGCGTGTCGTGATTACAGGAGGCGGTGATTTTCTGGGCGCGGCACGTGCAAGGCGGAACACGAAATGAAGATCAGGCGCTGCCCGAAGGGCTGCGCCTTTTTTGTGCCACGGACCCGCAGGGCGGACCGGCACGGAATGATCTGCGGGTACGACCAGTAAACTGTTCACTGCCTTTTGTTATTGCCGACAGAACGGTCTGGTTTGCAGCAATTCCCGTGACAGTTTCGGCGACGTATCAAATTAACGCCTGCGCGGACGGGCGATGGCAACGCGGATTTGACTGAACTGGATATGTAACCCGCAGAACGCGGGCGTCTTTCGCACATGACCGACGCTTTTCGATCGGGCTTTGGCATAATCGCTTGGCACCGTGCGCCATGCAGGGCGCGCCGCGATCCTCGTTCAGGCCTTCTTGATGAAATATAGCTGTCCGTCGGCCGTGTCTTCTGTCGCAATCAACGCATGGCCCGCTTCGGCGCAAAAATGAGGCACATCAACAATCGCTGCGGGATCATCGGCCAGGACGCGCAGAACCTGTCCAGAGCCTAGAGCCTGCAGGCGTTTGCGCGCTTTTAGCACGGGGAGCGGGCAAAGCAGCCCTTTGGCATCAAGATCAGCATCATAGGTCATAGCGAGGAGGTAGGCGCGATGTTTCAATTTGTCCACCAACTTGTGACAACTTGGCCCGTGACCTCGTGCAAAAGCTCGCATAAGCAGGGGCAAAGGAAAATGACATGCTCGACACTGCCCTGATTTTTGACGCTGCATTATTGCCGGCGATGCTGATCGCCATGCTGGCGGGTATTCTGTCGTTCCTCAGCCCCTGCGTGCTGCCCGTTGTGCCGCCCTATCTTGCCTATATGGGCGGTGTGTCGGTCAGCGAGATGGAAGAGACACGCGCAGCGCGCAAGCGCGTGTTTGTCTCGGCTGTTTTCTTTGTGCTGGGGCTATCAACGATCTTCCTGCTTTTGGGTCTCGCCTTTTCGACCATGGGGCGGATGCTCTTGCAGGTGCAGGAGTGGTTCATCATCGTCGCAGGTGCGATGATTATGATCCTTGGCGCACATTTCATCGGCGTGTTTCGGATCGGGTTTCTTGATCGCGAGTTGCGCGTTGATGCCGGTGACAAGGGCGGCTCGGCTTTTGGGGCCTATCTCTTGGGCCTTGCTTTTGCCTTTGGCTGGACACCCTGCCTCGGGCCCATCCTTGGTGCAATTCTCAGCCTTGCCGCTTCTGAGGCGGATGTTGCACGCGGTACCGTTCTGCTGGCGGTCTATGCCTTCGGCCTCGGCATCCCGTTTTTGTTGGTTGCCGCATTCTTTCCGCGTCTCAAAGGGGTCATGGGCTGGATGAAGCGCCATATGGACCGGATCGAAAAGATTTCGGGCCTGTTGTTGTGGACCGTGGGTCTGATGATGATGACCGGTCAATTCGCGGCCTTCAGCTATTGGCTGCTCGAGCGTTTTCCTGCGCTTGCTTTGGTCGGCTAGGCCCTTATCCTTCGACACGGAACCGGCTAACCTGTCCCGCACAAGCCAAGAGGGGCAGCGATGAACGCGCAGACAGGACAGGTCAGGACACGGCGGGTTTTCCATATTCCCGGCTACGATCCGTTTCCTCCGCGCCGCTACCGCGAACTTTACCGCTCTGAAGGTGCCGCACAGGCCAAAATCAGCGGTTATGACATCGCGATCAAGGCACAGACCTCGGATGCGTCCTTTCGCTGGACAGTCGGTGCACGGATCGAAGGTCAACCTGTCACGTCGCAAGTTGATGTTCTGGTCTGGTCCGACATCGTGCGCGACAGCATGGCGCACGCCATTCCGGCAACCTATCTGCAACTTGTGCAAACCGCTTGGACCTATATCAGCACCGGCACGCTGCGCCGTCTAATGTGGATGCGCAAAGGGCCGGTGATTGCGGCCCTTTATCCGGTTGTGATGCTGCTGACACAACTCGTGCTGGCCGTCGGGATCGGGTCATGGCTTGGCGGGGTTGTGGAAACAGGCGGGCAGGGCGCGTTGGCTTGGGCCGGATCAACCGAAGGTGTGGTGTTCACAGGCCTTGCATGGGGTCTCTGGGCCTTGAGTTGGGTTGTGATGGGCGTGGTCGCAGTGGCGATCCTGCGCTGGTTCAGGGCCCGCGATAGCAAGCTCTTTGCCTATTACCTGATGCACGACTACGCTTATTCGGCGCAATTACAGGGGCAAACGCCGCCCGCATTGGCAGTGCGCATGCGCGAATTCCAGACGCTTATCGCGGCCGCCTTGCAAGAGGATGTAGATGAAGTGCTGGTTGTCGGCCATTCATCGGGGGCACATCTGGCGGTATCGATCCTTGCTGAAATGCTGCGCGCAGGGCAGGTGCCAGGCAACGGCCCGGCCTTGGCGTTTCTGTCACTTGGGCAGGTGGTGCCGATGGTGTCGTTCCTGCCGCAAGCGCATGAATTGCGCCGCGATCTGGCGGATTTGTCCGCCAGTGACGCACTCACTTGGGTTGACGTGTCAGCCCCCGGTGACGGATGCTGTTTTGCCCTTTGTGATCCGGTGGCGGTGTCCGGCGTTGCCCCCGACAACAAGCGCTGGCCTTTAGTGATATCGGCGGCCTTCACCCAGAGCCTGACGCCCGCACGTTGGAAAGCGCTGCGGTGGCGGTTTTTCCGGCTGCATTTCCAGTACCTTTGCGCCTTTGATCGGCCCAAGGATTACGACTATTTCCAGATCACGGCGGGCCCGTTGACGCTTGCTGCGCGCTATGCCGGGCGCAAACCCTCGGCGTCGCGCATTGATAGTCCCGTGTCCAGATATACGTCGAAGGTGCGCTGATGGTGCTGCCGCCCAAACCCACATCGCGACCTGAAAAGGTGTCGCTGTGGCGTTACATGCGCCTGTTCCGCAAGGATATTCTGTCGGCACAGCCGGCAAAGCTTTACCGCGCGTGGATGGCTGAATTCCGCACGCCGTTCTTTCGCAGCTATCTGGTCAACGATCCCGACCTCGTGAAAGAGGTGTTGGTGCGCAATCCCGATGCCTTTCCCAAATCCGACCGCATTGGTGCGGGCCTGCGGCCCTTGCTGGGTGACAGTGTCTTTCTGACGAATGGGGATACGTGGAAGCGCCAGCGCCGCATCATTGACCCTGCGTTCGCGGGCGGGCGGTTGCGCGATACCTATCCGGGTATATGCGATGCGGCTGATGCTGGTGTGGTGCGGCTTGCAGGCCTGCCGCCAGAGGTGCCACAAGAGATCGAGGCGATCACAAGCCATATCGCGGCCGATGTGATTTTTCGCACGCTGTTTTCGATCCCGATCGAGGACGAGACCGCGCAAGAGGTGTTTCATGCGTTTCGCGCCTATCAACGCACGCAGCCAATCCTGAACCTTGCGGCCTTTGTGCGTGGCCCCGCATGGATGCCGCGGTTTTTCCGCCCTGAAACGCGGCGTCACGCTCGGCACATTCGCTTGTTGATTACAAAGCTGGTCCAAGACCGCCTTGACCTGATTGCGGCAGGCGAGGCGCCGGATGATCTGGCGACAAAGATTCTGACGACCAAGGATCCCGTGACGGGCGACGTGTTCTCGCGAGACGAGATGATTGATCAGGTCGCAATCTTCTTTTTGGCAGGGCACGAAACCAGTGCGGCGGTACTGGCTTGGGCGCTCTATCTTTTGGCGTTGTATCCTGACTGGCAAGACAGGCTGCATGCTGAGGCGGTCGGTTTTGACGGAGCATTCGCCGACCTGTCGAAACTGAAACAGACCCGTGATGTGTTCCGCGAGACGCTGCGCCTTTACCCGGCGGTGCCAATGATGGTGCGCGAAGCAGCTGAGACGCAAGAATTCCGTGGCCGTACGATCAAACGCGGCGCGCAGATTGTCCTGTCGCCTTGGCACCTGCACCGGCACACGCGGCTATGGGACAATCCGGATGCCTTTGACCCCGCACGATGGGACACCGAGAACGGCAAGGCCTCCGCGCGCGATGCCTATATGCCGTTCTCGGCAGGACCGCGGATTTGCTCTGGGGCGGGGTTTGCCCTGATCGAAGGGGTCGTGGTTCTGGCGCGGTTACTGAAGACCTATGAGTTTTCAACGGTCGAAGGACGCGTTCCTGTGCCCGTGGCCCATTTGACAGTCCGTTCGACAGCAGGAATCTGGCTGCGAATCAGGTCGCGGTAAGGCCTTACTGTTGCGGTTATGCTGACAAAACTGGCAAATCTGGCGGTTTTGTCGGTATTTTGACCAGGGATTATGGCGTAATGAGTAACAGGTTAATGCCGCGAAAATCATAAGAACATAATAATAACAATGACTTAATATATGTTATCGAAATATGGCACTTGAACGGACATTTGCCCTGTTGTCTACATTGTGCCATTCTTACTTTAACAAAGTGTGTAGCTTTAAAGAGGGGGCTCGATCTCATGACAATTTCGCTGCCAGGTTCGTCAAGAAAAGGTCTTACTGGCCTGTTTAAGCGTAATGATGATACTGCTGCAAAGCGCCCGGCTGCGAAAAAGCAGCTTGATGGCACACAACTTGCCAAGCTGTTTGACAAGCAGGCCCGCACGGCAAAGCCGGTCAAGCCAGCAAAGCTGAGCGAGGGCGAGCTGGACGCAAGCGCACAACTTTCCAGCCTGCGTGGTGCGCTCTATTCTTCCAAGTCCTAAGTTTGTTTGAGCGCACGCTCGAGCACGAAAATCCGTATCGCTGAAGCAAGCCCGAGATCACCTCGGGCTTCGTCTATTTTAGCGGCCAGTCCGTTGATGGTATCACCGTCTTCATCCGCATAACGGCGGAACGCATCCCAGAAGATATCTTCCAGCGACACACTTGTGCGGTGTCCGCGCAAGGTCAAAGACCGCTTCACAGGACGCCGGTGATCCATCATTCGTCTTCGAACTTCAGTTGCGAAAGCCTGTCGCTGGCCTGTTTTGCGCGGGTCGCGTCCAGCACCTTTTCGGCCTTGGTGCGCCCAAAGCGGACGGCATTTTCGTCCGCTTTGGCCTTGGCCTCGGCCCGCGATTTTACCTTACGCGCCTGATTGAGGTTGATTGGCTTCATTTGGGGCCGATCATGTCCTCGGGGCGTACCACCTTGTCGAACGTTGCCTCGTCCACAAAGCCCAGCTTGATCGCTTCTTCCTTGAGCGTCGTGCCGTTCTTGTGCGCGGTCTTGGCGACCGTCGTGGCATTGTCATAGCCGATGGTGGGGGCCAGTGCCGTGACCAGCATCAGCGATTCCCGCATCAGTTTTTCGATCCGTGTCCGGTCTGCGCGGATGCCCACAACGCAGTTATCGGTAAATGTAACCGATGCATCGCCCAAAAGCTGCATGGATTGTAAGACGTTATAAGCCATCATTGGTTTCATGACGTTCAATTCGAAATGCCCCTGCGAGCCTGCGAAACCAACAGCGGCGTCATTGCCCATCACATGCGCGCAAACCTGCGTCAGTGCTTCGACCTGCGTGGGGTTCACTTTGCCAGGCATGATGGATGAGCCGGGCTCGTTTTCCGGCAACATCAGCTCGCCCAGACCGCAGCGGGGGCCGGACCCCAGCATGCGGATGTCTGCTGCGATTTTGTAAAGGCTAACGGCCACGGTTTTCAGCGCGCCTGACATTTCGACCAAGGCGTCATGGGCGGCAAGGGCTTCGAACTTGTTCGGGGCTGTCACGAAGGGCAGGCCGGTGATCTCGGCCATATGCGCGGCCACGGTTTCGCCCCAGCCTTTGGGTGTGTTTAGGCCGGTGCCCACGGCGGTCCCGCCTTGTGCCAGCTCATAGATCGCGGGCAGGGCGGCTTTGATCCGGCGGATGCCCATCGCGACCTGATGAACATAGCCTGAAAATTCCTGACCCAAGGTCAGTGGTGTCGCGTCCATCGTATGGGTGCGGCCGATCTTGATGATATCGTCGAATTCGGCCTGCTTGGCCACCAATGCGGCGTGCAGTTTTGCAAGACCCGGCAACAGCACATCATGCGCGGTCATCGCAACTGCGATATGCATGGCGGTCGGGAAGGTGTCGTTGGACGACTGACCCATATTGCAGTGATCGTTCGGGTGTACGGGGTCTTTCGATCCGATCACACCGCCCAGCATCTCAATCGCGCGGTTTGAAATCACCTCATTGGCGTTCATGTTCGATTGCGTGCCCGATCCGGTCTGCCACACCACCAGCGGAAAATGATCATCCAGTTTGCCGGCCACCACTTCGGCGGCGGCCGCGATGATCGCATCGGCAAGCGCGGCGTCCAGTTTGCCGCGCTCTTTGTTGGCCATGGCACAGGCCTGTTTGATCACACCCAACCCGCGCACGATCGCCACTGGCTGTTTCTCCCAGCCGATGGGGAAATTCATGATTGAACGCTGTGTCTGCGCGCCCCAATAGCGGTCGCTGGGAACCTCCAGCGGGCCAAAGCTGTCGGTTTCTGTACGTGTATCGGTCATGATGTTCCCCTTAGGCTTTTCGCCTTTGACCTATAGGCAGCGGGGGGCGTTTGCGCAATATCGCATCACCACCAAGGGCGTGGGATTACTTGCGAAATTGATCGAGGCTGACGACTTCGGCCTCTTTGGGCGCTTTGTCATCTTCGGGTTCGACCATCTCGTCCATCGGGGCCTCTGCCACCTCATCGGTCGTGTCGTCTTCGTTCTGCGTCTCGAACCGCAGGCCGAATTCGACTGACGGGTCCACGAAGGTCTTGATCGCATCATAGGGGATATAAAGCGTCTCGGGGTTGTCGCCAAAGTTCAACGTGATCGTAAAGCCTTCGTCAGTGACTTCCAGATTGTCAAACCAGTGCTGGATCACCACCGTCATCTCACCGGGATAGCGGTCAGACAGCCAATCGGCGATTTCCACGTCCGGGTGCATGGTGTCAAAGGTGATGAAGAAATGGTGCTCACCCGGGAGCCCCCGTTTCTGCACGTCTGTCAAGACCTCTTGGATCAACCCGCGCATCGCGCGGTGCATCAGATTCCCATAGTCGATAGTGGTCGTCACGGCTGTGCTCTCCTTGCGGTCCTGCCGCTAGCATAGGGGATTCGAGGCGGGTTGAAAGGGGGGCTGTCAGATCGTGCCGGTGATACGTGCCGCAACAAGGCTGAGTGCCGCCGAAACAAGCAAAACCAGCGGCAGCGGCCAGTGACGCCAGAGCAAAAGTAAGCCCGTTATCGCAGCAAGGCCAAGTGCAAGAGGTTGCAACGTGTTCAGTACAGGCCAGATAAACTGCAAAGGGCCAAGAAAGACTGTATCAACCTGACCGAAAAATACATGCAGCGCGAACCAGAGTGACAGATTGGCAATCACCCCGACGACCGCCGCCGTAATCGCGGCCAGCGCGCCGCGCAAACGTGGCCGCCCGTCTAGCCAGTCAATCAGTGGCGCACCTGCGAAGATCCAGATAAAGCAGGGCACAAACGTCACCCAAAGCGTCAACGCGCCCGCCAGAAGCGCCATCGCCACACCGCCTTGGGTCATGCCCGCGATCATGCCCACAAATTGCGTCACAAGGATCAGCGGCCCCGGCGTTGTTTCTGCCAGCCCCAAAGCATCCATCATTTGCGGTGTGCTGAGCCAGCCGTAGGACACCACCACCTCTTGGGTCATATAGGCGAGCACGGCATAGGCCCCGCCGAATGTCACCACCGCAAGGGTCGAGAAGAAGACACCGACATCCAGAAGAAACGCGTTGCCTGACAGGGCAATCAGGCCAAAGGGTGCTGCCCAGATCAAACCGCCGATGATGAACACCGAAAAGCTTGTGCGTAAGCTGCCGGAACGGATGGTGGGCTGTGTGACGGCATCGTCCTGGCACAACGCGCCGATCAATGCAGCAACGGCGATAACCAGGGGAAAGGGCAGGGCAAAGAAGAACAGTGCGACAAAAGCTGCAACAGCAAGAAAGAGATGCGCCCTCTTGATAAGCGCCCGCCGCGCAATTTTCAAAAGTGCTTCGATCACGATGATCACAACGATCGCTTTGACGCCCAAGAACAGTGCCTGCACGACCGGCAGGTTTCCATAAGCCCCGTAAGCCAGCGCGAGGACCGCGATCACCAGCGCACCGGGCAACACGAAAAGCCCGCCACCGATGAGCCCGCCAACTATTCCCTGACGTTTCCATCCGGCATAGGTGGCCAGCTGCATCGCCTCAGGCCCCGGCAGCAACATGCAGAAAGAAAGCGCACGCAGGAATTGCTCTTCGCTGAGCCAGTCGCGTTTTTCGACCAGTTCTTTGTGCATCAGGGCGATTTGCGCGGCAGGTCCCCCAAAAGACATCAGGCCGATGCGCCCGAAGACAGCGATAAGCTCAGAGGTCATGTGCGCGGGTCCACCCCTAGCCAAAAATACGGCTGATTTCGCGCAGGATCTTGGCGCGGATCGTTGCGGGGTATTCGCGGTGGGTGCGTGCGGTCATGACAAATCCGTCGCGGGTAATCACGGCACCGCGAAAGAAATTTGTGATCGCGAGCCCCATGGATTCAATCGCAATTGCGTTGATTGTCACGCCCGCACGTTCGGCGGCGCTGCGTGCGGCGCGCACGTCAGAGCCACCGTTCGGTGTGCCATCACCCGAGATGTCAATCACCTTGCGGGCGCAATTGGGCACCTGATCAAAGAGCCGCAGAGAAAATAAAACCGCTTCGGCAGGGGCGGTATCAGACAGGATAAACGCGCGTTCCATCGTCCGCGCCTTCTGGGCGAAACTCTCGACATCCAAGGCGGTGCGCATCTGGGTCCAAGGGAGCGATACTGTTTGCCGGTCAACACCGGACCATTGGACGACCGTCAGATAATTCTCTCCGGCCACCATTATCTCCACAATCTCCGGGTCGCGCAGGGCGTCGGCCAGCCCGTCGGTTTGCAGCCGGTATTCGGCGCTGTCGATCGAATTCGAGACATCCATCGTCAGGATCAGTGCGGTCTCGCAAGCCTGTGCTGTGACGGGCAGGGTGGATATAAGGGATGCAAAAACAAAACGGAGCATAAAAGGGATGGTGCGCAGAGCCACCCGTCTTTGCAAGTGACAAGATCGCGCAGCGGCGGGTAAATAGGGGGGGAAGGTGCAGGTTTCTGTTGCCAGGTACCTGCGGACCCCGCCTATGGTCGCAAAACCATAGGGCTTAAGGTTTCGATATTAGGCACAGCTTACGCTGCGACTGCCATCGGTGCTTTGTTGTCATTTGCAACTAGCTTTGTTGTACCGATAACGGTGGTAACTCACCGGGACAAAGCAAAACCCCTTTAGACGTTCGTCGATCCTATTTCGTCCCCATTGCTGCCAAATGAGCAGGTTTTGGTGGAGACGCCGGGTACCGCCCCCGGGTCCGATCCGCTTATTACGAGCGCGTTTATGTCCATAGTCCCGAAGGACACCCCATAAGTAGGGCTTGGACGGGCTCTGCGCAAGGGGTGCCGGATGCGGATCGTCGGTCGTTCGTCCGGCAAGCTACGGTACAGGCTTTACCTCAATGACGGACAGATGATTCCCAAAACGGAAATGCGGTCGTCCGCGCATAAAGTTCTGCGGCACGCGACCAAGGCGTCCGTCAGATTGACCAGATGGGCGCAATTGCACGAAGCGCCCGCTGGCTTGTGCATCAATGCGCGTGAGAACGCACAAGATATGTTGAGAAGAGCGCCGCTGGTTTAGGCCGTGCCGTGAACCACCTCGCAGTGGCGTCTTGCATTCCCGTCAATGCTGTGTTTCGTTTTCAACTCTGAAAGCTGACGCGGGCTCTGCCCGAACGCATCAGATGACAAATCACCATGAAGGTGCCCAGGGAGGAACTATGAAAAAGTCAATGATCGGCGCGCTCGCCGTATCCACAATGCTGACGCCGGTTGCTGCGTCTGCGCAAACAGAAATCCAGTTTTGGCACGCGTTTACAGGCCGCCTTGGCGAATTGGTCGCGGCGCAAGTCGAAGAATTCAACGCAAGCCAAAGCGATTACGTTGTCGTGCAAAGTCACAAAGGCAACTACTCGGAAACACTGAACGCCGGCATTGCGGCGTTCCGCGCGGGCGAACAGCCACATATTCTTATGGTGTTCGAAGTCGGCACAGCCACAATGATGGCGGCCCAAGGTGCAGTGCGCCCCGCATATGAAGTCATGGCCCAAAGCGGTGGGTCGCTTGATCAAGACGCTTATATCGGTGCTGTCAAAGGCTATTATACATCTACCGAAGGCGACATGCTGTCCTTGCCATTCAACGCCTCGACGCCTGTCTTGTGGGTCAACCGTGATGCGATGGCAGCGGCTGGCGTTGATCCTGACACTGATCTGTCCACATGGCAAAACGTCGATGCGGTACTGACGGCGCTTCAGGAAGGCGGAGAGGATTGCCCTTTGGTCACCGCTTGGCAAAGCTGGATCCATCTGGAAAACTTCTCGGCCTATCATGACGTTCCGTTTGCATCCCAAGACAACGGGTTTGCGGGTTTGGACACGGAACTGATGCTGAACGGCGAAGCGCAGATCGCGCATCTGACGGCTATGGGCCAGTGGGCGCAGGACGGTAAATTCATCTATACCGGGCGTCGCAATGAAGGTGGTGCGAACTTCCGTTCTGGCGAATGCGCGTTGTTCACTGAAAGCTCGGCAGGGTATGCAGGGATCACCGCAGAGGCCGAATTCGACTTCGATGTGCGTCCGCTTCCTTACTGGGAAGGCGTTGGCAACGCGCCACAGAATACGATCATCGGTGGGGCCTCTTTGTGGGTCATGGAAGGCCATGAAGCCGATGAATATATGGGCGCCGGCGCGTTTCTGAACTTCCTGTCGTCTTCGGACGTGCAAGCCAAGTGGCACCAGGACACGGGCTATTTGCCGATCACAGCCGAAGCGAGCGCCGCAACCGCAGCTTCCGGGTTCTATGAAGCAAACCCCGGAACAGACATTGCGGTGATCCAGATGACCGCAAACGAGCCGACAGCCAATTCCAAAGGCATCCGTCTTGGGTCGTTTGACCAGATTCGCGGTATCATCGACGAAGAGCTCGAAGCGATCTGGGCCGGTGACAAATCCGCCCAAGAGGCGATGGACAGTGCCAAAGAGCGTGGCGACGCGTTGCTGCGCCGTTTTGAAGCTGCGAACCGCTAGGTTCTAAACGGCAGGCCCCGCAGGGGGCCTGCCGATTGCAGGCGGGGGGACCATGGAAAAACGCGTCATATTTCGGGGCTGGTTACTGCCCGCATTGCTGATTGCACCGCAGGTTTTGATTTCTGCGGTCTTCTTTTTCTATCCGGCGGGTCAGGCGATCTGGCAGTCGCTGTTCATTCCCGACCCCTTTGGCCTGTCATCGCAATTCGTCGGCCTTGGCAATTTTGAATTTCTGTTGAGCGACAGGTTTTACCGCGCCTCCTTTGCGACAACGGCGGTGTTTTCCATCCTTGTGACACTGTGCTCGATGATCCCCGCCCTTTTCCTTGCCGTGATCGCGGACCGCTTGATCAAAGGGTCAGGCGTTTACCGCACGATGTTGATTTGGCCCTATGCCGTCGCTCCTGCAATCGCGGGGGTGCTTTGGCTGTTTATGTTCAATACCCGTGTGGGTGTTGTGTCGTGGTACCTTGGCACCCTTGGCTATGACTGGAACCATGTGCTCAACGGGGGCGAGGCGATGGGACTTGTTGTTGTCGCATCCGCTTGGGGGCGGATCAGCTATAATTTCCTGTTCTTTTTTGCCGCACTGCAGGCTGTGCCCCGCTCGGTGATCGAAGCCGCAGCTATTGATGGTGCACGGTTCTGGAAACGGTTCTGGACGATCGTTCTGCCACTATTGTCACCAACGACGTTCTTTTTGTTGGTCGTGAACGTGGTCTATTCCTTCTTCGAAACCTTTGGCGTGATCCACACGATCACCTCTGGCGGACCGCAACAATCAACAACGATCCTTGTTTACAAGGTCTTCTCGGACGGCTTCGTCGGGCAGGATCTGGGTTCATCCTCGGCGCAATCTGTGATCCTGCTCGTGGTTGTGGGCCTGTTGACGATCATCCAGTTCAAGTTTGTCGAAAAGCGGGTGCATTACTGATGGCGCGTGAAATCCATGGTATGGTCGAGAAACGTGGTGCGGGCCTGTGGCTGACCCATGTCTTCATGATCATCGGTGTTCTCATCATCTTTTTTCCGATCTGGCTGGCATTTGTGGCCTCCACGGTCACGCAGCCTGAAATCGTCAGGCCGCCCATGCCCCTTTTGCCCGGCGACCAGTTCGTTGAAAACTACACCAAGGCGCTGTTTTCGGGCGTCAACGTCCCTGTCGCGACGATGCTTTTCAATAGTCTGATCATGGCCATCGGCATTGCCGTGGGCAAAATCGTGATTTCGCTGCTTTCTGCCTTTGCGATCGTCTACTTCCGGTTTCCGGGCCGGATGATCTTTTTCTGGATGATTTTTCTGACACTGATGCTGCCGGTTGAGGTGCGCATTGTGCCAACCTATGAGGTCGTCGCAGGCTTTGGGATGCTCAACAGCTATGGAGGTTTGATCTTCCCGCTGATCGCCTCTGCCACGGCCACATTCCTGTTTCGCCAGTTTTTCCTGACGATCCCTGATGAACTGGCCGAGGCGGCCCGCGTCGATGGTGCAAGCCCGATGCGGTTCTTCTGGGATATTGTCGTTCCGATGAGCCGGACCAACGTCGCGGCCCTGTTTGTCATTCTGTTCATCTACGGGTGGAACCAATACCTGTGGCCCCTTCTGATCACGACCGATCCGGAAATGAACACCATCGTCATGGGGATCAAACAGATGTTCCCGTCAGGCGATGACACGGCTGACTGGCCTGTGATCATGGCGACCTCAATTCTTGCAATGATCCCTCCGGTGATCGTTGTGATCAGTATGCAACGGCTGTTTATCCGCGGCCTCGTCGATAGCGAGAAATAAGATATGGCAACGGTTTCCCTCAAGGACGTCAAGAAAAGCTTTGGCGCAACCCATGTGATCCACGGCATCACAACCGAAATCGAGGATGGCGAGTTCATCGTCATCGTCGGGCCATCCGGCTGTGGAAAATCGACTTTGCTGCGCCTTGTTGCAGGGTTGGAGACACTGACCGCCGGTGACGTATTGATCGGCGGTGAACGCGCGAACGAGAAGGAACCGATGGACCGCGACATCGCGATGGTGTTCCAGAATTACGCGCTCTATCCGCATATGTCAGTGCGCCAGAATATGGGATATGGCCTGAAAATCGCCAGAATGCCCAAAGACCAGATCGAAGCAAAAGTCGTTGCCGCCGCGAAATTATTGCAACTTGAGCCGCTGCTTGATCGTAAACCGAAGCAACTGTCAGGCGGGCAACGCCAGCGTGTCGCAATGGGCCGCGCGATCGTGCGGGAACCGGCTGTGTTCTTGTTTGACGAACCCCTTTCAAATCTGGACGCAAAGCTACGGGTTCAGATGCGCCTTGAAATCAAAGAGTTACAGTCAAAGCTGGGTATCACATCGCTCTATGTTACTCACGATCAGGTCGAGGCGATGACGATGGCGGACCGCATGATCGTCATGAACGGAGGGGTTGCCGAACAGATCGGTACGCCTCTGGAAGTCTACGAAACACCGCGTACCCTTTTTGCGGCACAGTTCATCGGAAGCCCCGCCATGAACATCGTGGACGCCGAAGTGAGGGGGGGGAAGATTCTGTTTCAGGGGCAGGTTGTCGCAGAGGCCAGTGGTGCGGACGGGCCTGTAAAGCTGGGCGTTCGGCCGGAACATCTTGTCCCAGATGAGGCAGGGCCGTTACGTGTCACCGTGAAACTGGCCGAACCGCTTGGTGCGAACACCCTTTTGCATGGCGCAATCGAAGGGTCGGCCGATAGCTTTACGGTCAGTTTGCAAGGTGTCCATCAGGCCGCCCTCGTCAGCGATGTGCGCAGCTTTCAAATCGAACACGGCAAAGCCCATATTTTTGACATCGAAACAGGTCTGCGCCGCGCCGCAGCCACCGAAAAAGCACTCTCTGCGGGCTGAACGGCACCAGCGACTTTTTGCAAGTCATCACATCCAACGGCACAGCAGTAGCCTTCGGAACAACGGCATTCCCTTGAATGCCATCCAGCCGCGCGGGAAACCGCTCCCAAAGCCGCTGTTCGCTGCATTTTGCGTGAAGGTCTGCTTTCACGTTGCAAAAAAAATGGCAAGGAATGTCGATTGTTGATTGATCGACTATGCCGTGCCAATTTCAACCCATGTGCAACCTCTATTCGCTGACCTCGACCCAATCTGCCATTGCCGATCTGGTCGGTCTGTGGCGCGATGACACCGGTAATCTGCCTGCTTTGTCGGGCATCTACCCCGACTATGCTGCCCCCGTAATCACGCAGGCGCCCGAGGGCCGTGTGATGCAGAATATGCGCTGGGGGATGCCGTCACCTGACTTTGTGCTGAAGGGCAGGAAAACCGATAAGGGCGTGACTAATGTCCGCAATACGGCCTCACCGCATTGGCGGCGCTGGCTGGGTCCGGCGCATCGCTGTGTGGTGCCCTTTACCAGCTTTTCTGAATACCAGACCGTGAAGGGCGAAAAGCCCAAGACAATCTGGTTTGCCCCCACAGGTCCGCAAAAGACGCTGTTCTTTGCAGGGATCTGGACGGAATGGACCTCGGTCCGGACGCTGAAAGAGGGCGAGACGACCAATAACCTCTTCGCCTTTCTGACCGTAGCGCCCAACAGCGTCGTCGCCCCGATACACCCCAAAGCCATGCCCGTGATCTTGCGCAGCCCCGAGGCCGTTGCCCACTGGCTGAAAGCCCCCGTTGAGGCCGCGCTGAAACTACAACGCCCGTTTGTGAATGACGGGTTGGAGGTTGTGGAGGGGGCGGTCTAAGACGAGGTGCAGACTTTCGGCAAAATGGGGCGGGGAGTGGAAGTTCGCTGCGCCGCCCACCGAAGACTGCTTCGCAGTGCCAAGCTACCTTTGAGAGCCGCAAGGGTTTTGACCCAAGATAACACATGAACTTTCTTGCGATTTCAGGAAGTGGCCGCGACGCCTCCACCAACACGGCCTTGCTTGGAGCTGTCTCGAATATTGTTCGCCAAAAACATGAAGTGACCGTGTTTTTTGGTATCGCCGAACGGCGAGTGCGGTCCGCCAACATGGGTTGGAGGTCGATCCGCTCAGCGATGTGCAGAGCATCTTCCAGTTCAACACCAAGTCAACGCACTGTGCCGTATGGCTATGCAAAAACTGCTCTGCGCGCAGGGTGCCCGTTTTCTGACATAGTAAATGCGTGCCATAGGCTTCGGCTCCAATCCATTCATGGACGAGCTGACCGTATTGCCACGTTGAGATGTGTGGTCGGCCGTGAAAACGGTTTGGAAACAAAAACTTGCAAGCAATCATCTGAGGCGATTTAACCATATCAAGACTGAATCGCGCGTGTTTTCAGTCAGTTCGCATTGCACCGGCTTTTTGGTTTTGTTTTGAAACCTCCAAACCTGTTTGCGAACGCGATCTTCTGTCACGAGGTCCGTGACGGTGAGTTTGACCAGATCACCGCCCCGCAGGTCAGCATCAATCACAACATAAGGCAGCGCAATGTCGCGAGGATAGCTCGCGAGTTCAGCGCGCGCGGATGGCCGGGACCTGTTTGGCAAGCAGCGGTCGGCCCGGACCGATTATGGGCCCGTTGTTTCAGGCTGCGCGCGGCGGGATGACTGCAGGCAGTTGGACTCTTGGTATGACATGCCCTCCAATCTTCCCTCCAAACCCAGCCATCCGCACCGTTTGCCAGCCCGAATTGAAGATCGGCGCGGTCTTTTTTGGGCAGGACAGGCAAATCCAAGATGCAATCAGGAAGGTTAACCGCCTTGCGATCACTGCCCCGTCCGTCTCCCAGAACTTCTGCCGCGATCCGGCCCATCTCCTTGTCCTCACCCGCAGTCGGATCCGGCCCTGTGGGGCCTGACGCGATTGCGGCGGGTTCGTCGCCCGGGACGTCCGAAATGGCCAAAGTCACCAGCTTGGCGGGATACACCGCACGTGCGAGCCCGCCGCCTTTGATAAGCTACAGCCCGTGCCTGACCTTGTTCATGTTCTCAATGGTCAGGCCTGATTTCAGCAAAAATCTGTTAACGATGATTTTTTCGCCCAAGGTCAACGGGGCAACTGGTAAAGGCAGCAAAGACGACCCGCCCCTCGATATCAGCGCAATCACAAGATCACCTTCACCAGCAGAGGCCGCTGTTTCCAAAACCTTCCGGGCCGCTTCTATCTCTTCCGCATCGGGCACCGAATGGGGGGCCTCGAGAACCTGTATGCGTGACGTGGGGACCGCGTGTCCGTAGCGTGTGACAACGACGCCCGACAGGTCCACATCAGGCCAAGCCGTTTCAAGTACCAAGGTCATTGCGGCAGCAGATTTTCCGGCACCGATGACGATGCAGCGGCCCGTTGGCTTCTCAGGGAGGTGAGCTGCCAGAACTGTCGCCGGATCAGCGGCTTTGATGGCAACTGGTTTGAGATCATCCACATTGCAATTTGGGCTGTCATTGGCGTCTGTCTGCTGTCCTTTGCCGTGCAGGGCTGGCTGGCCGGGCATGCGCGTGTCGCTGTGCGTGTCCTTGTGCTGGCCGCAGGTCTTTTCATGATCGCAGGTGGATGGATGACGGATGCGATTGGGGTGGGCCTCGCCGTCTTACTGGTCGGCTACCAGAAACGGGGCGCGTCTGTCACTGCTGAGGGCAACTGAAATGAAGCAAAAGGGGACAGACGGACGTAACGACATATCGTTCCGCTGTCTCCGCTTCGCGGGGTGCGCCATCCGGTGATCTTGGCAATGCGGGATATGCAGGACGACAACGGCGGAATGAATGTTTCTCGTTTTATCATCACGCCTTTGACTTTTTTACAAAGATGTCCAACTGCATCCGACAGGTCAGGTCATTTGCCATTAATCGCGTCGGGGCAAATGACCGCTTCCTCGCTGCAGCTTCAATAGATTGCTGGCCTACATGCCGCGCAGCGTGCGCAGGCAGCGCGGCTCTGGTGGTCTCCTGTGGGATCGGATGCCCTTCGCTGCAACTGCACCACGGTCCGGATTGGGTGACGACCGCCAAATCAGTACCACAAGCCTCGTGATCCGAGCATACGTATGGGTTTTCATGCCTGTATGGTTCGGACCAAAACCAAGGATCTATCCCAAATTCAAGACGATCGCCCCGATGCCAACCACAGCTTCCACGGCAAAATACGTCCATTTCTGGCGTGTTGCACCATCCACAATTACTGACGTCAACCGCCCTATGGACGCACCAGCCCAGCAAAAGCCCAGCAACAGATAGGCTTCTGACGTTCCCAGCCACAGCGCACCCACGCCCATGCCCACGAAGAGCGCACCTGCCGAGGCGCGGACCTCGGAGATGCCCATCGTCGTGTCCCCGCCCTTGAGGTCTAATGCGCCCATTGTATAGCGCGGGGCGAGCCAGCCAAAGCAACCCAGACCGATACTGAGGATTGCGAAGATAATATTGAGAATGTCCATGGCGCTACTTTCGATGCGGTTTTTACTCAAACTGGCGCTGAGGACCGCAACTTCAACCGCAAAATCTAGGAGGCTTGTGAATACTGCGCTGCGATCCCCGAAAAACCGTCATAGCGTTGGGCGATAATGCGCGTCAGCGGCCGCCCTGCGGGTGTGATGCGGATGCGCCCCTGGTCTTTGACAACCATGCCGGCGAAATCCTGCAAAATGGCGTCATGGATCGGTGCAAGCTCTGCAGCTCCGGTGTGCTGCGCAAGCTTTTCGAGATCAATTTCAAACGCGCACATCAGCATATTGATCGCAGTGGCCCGCAGGCGGTCTGCGGCGGTCATTGCATAGCCGCGGTGCCCCGAAAGCTGGCCTGCTGCGACGCGTTCGATATAGGCAGCGGTCGCCGAGGCGTTTTGCACATAGCCTTGCGCGAATTGTGAAATCGACGAGGCCCCGATCCCGATCAGGGTGGGGCAGGTGTCATCTGTGTAGCCTTGGAAGTTGCGGCGCAGGTGGCCGGTGCGTGCCGCAATGGCAAGACTGTCGGCGGGTTTGGCGAAATGGTCGATCCCGATGGCCTCATAGCCGCTGCCGGTAAAGGCGGCGGCGGCTTGGCGGGCCAGATGATAGCGGTCTTCCTCTGCGGGCAGGGCCGCGTCAGGGATCAGTTTCTGGCGCTTGGAAAAGTTGGGCACATGGGCATAGCCGAAAAGCGCGATGCGATCGGGGTCCAGCGCGCGGACTTTGGCGATCGTCGCGGCAAGCTTGGCTGCGGTCTGGAATGGCAAACCATACACCAGATCGGCGTTCAGCGATGTGATACCTGCAGCGCGCAGGCTGTCCACGCAGGCGCGGGTCTGGGCATAGCTTTGTTTGCGACCAATGGCTTCTTGGACGTCGCTTGCGAAATCCTGAATGCCGATGCTGGCGCGCGTCATGCCCATGTCGGCCAAAGCCGCGATCTTGGCGTCATCCACCAGAGTCGGGTCGATTTCGACCGAAAAACTGAAATCTGGCGCAGGGGGGATCACGTTTTTCACCGCCTGTGCAAGGTCGCGGATCATTTCGGGCGGCAGGATGGTAGGCGTACCGCCACCCCAGTGCATTTGTCCCATTGTCACACCCGCAGGCAGGGTCGCGCGGAGCAAAGCAAGCTCCTTCTTCACGACCTCAACATAATGCGCCACAGGTTTCAGTGTGGTTGTGCCTTGGGTCCGGCAGGCGCAGAACCAGCAAAGCCGTTCGCAAAAGGGGATGTGGATATAGACCGACACGGGCGTTGCCGGATCCAGCGATTGCAGGCAACTGACCTGAAAGTCAGACCCTTGCGCGGGGGTGAACGCAGTCGCCGGCGGATAGCTGGTGTAGCGGGGGACGCGGGCATCAAAAAGGCCCATGCGGCGGAGGGTATCAAGATGTGTCATACACATCTTTTGGCCCATCGCCTGTCCGGTTTTGTTGCGCCAGATCAAGTGGCGCAATTTTTCTAGCTGTTTTGTGCCATAAAACAGGCCGAGATTTCAGCGACCGCTTCTGCGGGCGTATCACGACGGAAAAACGTTGCGAATCCGGTTTCAGGAAACATCAGGTAGGTCTGGGTCGAGTGATCGACGAGATAGTATTCCGGATCGCCCTCAACCGCGCGGTAGTAGGTTTTATAGGCTTGGCTCGCGGCTTTGACCTGTTCTGGCGATCCGGTCAGACCGATCATGTCTTCGTGGAAGTTGTCGGTGAAATCGCGCACAACTTCGACCGTGTCGCGTTGGGGGTCGACCGAGATGAAAACCGTGCCCAGATCAAGCCCCTCTTCTTCAAGGATATAGGCCGCTTGCGCATTACGCGCGGAATCCAGCGGGCAGACATCAGGGCAGAATGTGTAGCCAAAATAGACCAGCGTCGGTTTTGTGATGACGTCGGCATCGGTCACGGTTTCACCGGTTTCCGAGACCAGTTCGAATGGTCCGCCAATCGCGCTGCCTGCGACGGCTGTGTCGCCACAAGGGGCCGGTGTGTTTTGGGTCTGCCACGTATAGACACCAAGTGCAGCAGCGGCGGCGAGTGTGACAGTTCCGAAGATTGCGGCTTTCATCAAATCCTCCGATGATGACAGGCTTACGTGCTTTGGATGTGTCCTTACCTGTGTTTGGCGTAAATGGACAGTCGTGGATCGCGCGAGACACGATCAAAAAACGGTGTGATCGGCGCCGTAAGGTGGATCAAGATCCACCTTACCTGAACTACGCTTGGACTGTCTCTCAGCAATCACATTCTGGGCCAGCTCTTGCGTATAGGTGGCAAGCGCCGCCAGATGGGTGTCTGCCGCCTGCGCGTCCTGTGCGTCGATCGCATTTGCAATGCTTGTATGCAGGGCCACAATCTTTTCGCGCGACCGCGCGCTGAAGGTGATCATATTCATTAACGGCTGCATCGCCTCAACAGCGCCGGCCAGTTGGTAGGACAACACCGGGTTGCCCGCCGCATCGACCAAAGCCCGGTGAAACGCCACATCCGAGGCGCAAAAGGCCTCATCCGTCAGACCGGGCTGCAATTGCCGGTGTGCTTCGGCCCGCATAGTGGCAAGATGATCGGCGCTGCGCCGTGATGCGGATAGCGGTGCGCAGGCGCGCTCCAGCGCATAGCGCGCTTCGCAGGCGGTCGCAAAGCTGACGTCATTCATGGACAGCAGCAAGGTCGATGTGGTTATCTGCTGCCCGTAGGCATCTTCGAACCGCAACCGGTTCACAAAGGCTCCGCCGGTCGCCCCGCGTTGTGTGCGGATGAGCGATTGTGCCGCCAGCCGTTTCAACGCCTCTCGGACGGTCGGACGCGAGACATCGAACTGTTCGGCCATCTCCGCCTCGGAGGGCAAGCGTTCGTCTACCGGCAAAGCGCCGGATATGATCGCATCGCGGATGGCCTTGGCGATCTGGGCAGAGAGGTCTGCGGGGCTTTGCGGGTCAATTTTCATTTGTCAGACAATTAAACGTCTGACATATCTTTGCGCAAGTCTTGAGTCGCACCAGACCGCTTGGGAGGGCCGTTTGCCGCATTTGATCAGATCATCGCTTTGGTTGCTTTTTTTCGGTGCGATCCTGCTCGCGTGGTGGATGCTCTATGTTATGGCGATGGATATGGACGTCGACCTACTGGGCCGTCCGGGGCCCATGGGGCAGGTGATGGCCGCCATGGACCCGCGTATGCCGATGGATATGCCGATGGCGCGGTTTGGCCCGCTCTTTGCGATGTGGGCGGTGATGATGGCCGCGATGATGCTGCCTACGTTGGTGCCGACATTGACCACATATGAAAAACTGATGGTCAGCGCCGATGGCACGCGGGCAGGCTGGGTCGGGCTGTTGCTGGGCTACTTTATTGTCTGGGTGGCCTTCGCGGCCGTCATCGCCGCACTCCAGTTGGCGCTGCTCTTTGGCGGCGTTGTCAATATGTTGGGAATTGCGCCGGTCTGGTTGTCTGCTGTCTTGCTGATTGTCGTGGGGGCATTCCAGTTCACGCGCATCAAAGAGGTCTGCCACGGCGTTTGCCATGCACCTATGACCTATTTTCTGGGACACTGGAAAACCGGTTTCTCTGGCGGTTTGCGTATGGGGATCGGCCTGGGCGCGTTTTGTGTGGTCTGTTGCTGGGGCTATATGGCGCTGGGATTTGTCGGTGGCGTCATGAGCCTTGCGTGGATGGGTTTGGCGACGCTTTTGATGGTTTTTGAAAAACTGCCCGATATCGGGCATCGTATCATCAAACCTGTCGGCGTGGTGTTGATCGCTGCGGGATTGGGTTTGGCATTCTTTTGAAAGAGGGACGAAAAATGGCTGACAAGACACGCGCACCAAGCGACCGCTTGCCGATTTCGCAACGTATCAATCAGCGCATGGAAAGCAATCCGCTGCGCCGGAAGATGAAGCCGACCGAGTGGGCGATCAAAGGCGAGCTGTTTCTCAACTGCTCTTGCACTGTCTTTTGTCCCTGTGTTGTCAGCCTTGGTGCCCATCCGCCGACCGAAGGGCATTGCCACGCATGGATGGCCATCGCGATTGACGAGGGCCATTTCGAGGGCGAGGACCTGTCAGGACTGAACGTCGGCCTATTGGTCGATATCCCGGGGCGCATGGCCGAGGGCAACTGGCGTGTTGCGGCTTATGTGGATGAACGCTCAACCCAGAAAGCATACAACGGCCTGTTGCAGATTTTCAGCGGAGCGGCGGGGGGCACCACGGGTCTTTTCACCATGCTGGTGTCCGAGATCATCGGGGCCGAGCGCGAAAAGGTCGAGATCGTGCGCGAAGGCACCAAGCGTGGCATCTATATCGGCCGCAAGATTCAGGGCGAGATCGAAATGATGACGGGCAAGAGCCCCGATCATCCGGTGATGGTCAGCAATTCCAAATACTGGATGGGCCCCGATATCATCGCTGCACAAGGCACCAAATCCAAAGTGCGTGACTACGGGCGTGTGTGGGATTTCGGTGGCAAATCAGCAGAAATCTGCCCGATTGACTGGAAAGGTCCCAAGCCTTGATCACACCCGCCTACTGCCAAACCATGGCGCGGTATAATGCGTGGCAAAACAAGGGTTTGCGCGACATGATCGCGGATATCGACCGCGACGATCTGTATAAGGATCGCGGCGCATTCTTCGGCTCGATCATTGGCACGCTGAATCACTTGCTCTGGGGCGATACCATCTGGATCAGCCGCTTTGACGGTGGCGTTGGCCCTGACCCGTCAATCAAGGACAGCGTGAATTTTACCCCGACACCTGCTGTCTGGGCGGGCGAACGTTTCAAAATGGATGCACGGATCAAACTCTGGGCCGAGCGCGTGAGCGCGATTGATCTGGTGGGTGATCTTAGCTGGCATTCCGGCGCGATGAACCGCGATTTCACCAGACCGATTGCCTTGTGTGTCATGCAGCTTTTCAACCACCAGACGCATCATCGCGGCCAAGTGCATGCAATGCTGACCGCGATGGGCAAACGCCCCAACGATACCGATCTTCCCTTTATGCCCGAGAAATTCTGATGGCTGTGATTGCACCTTCGCGCCGCGTGCGGCGTACGCCTTTTACCGACGGTGTCGAAGCCGCAGGGGTCAAGGGCTACACGGTTTATAACCATATGCTTTTGCCCACGGTGTTTCGCAGCGTGACCGAGGATTATCACCACCTCAAGACGGCGGTGCAGGTCTGGGATGTCGCCTGTGAGCGGCAGGTGGAACTGCGCGGCCCTGATGCGGCCCGCCTGATGCAGATGCTGACACCGCGTGATTTGCGCGGCATGTTGCCGGGCCAGTGCTATTATGTGCCGATCGTCGATGAAACCGGCGGGATGCTCAATGACCCTGTGGCGCTGAAGCTGACCGAGGACCGCTGGTGGATTTCCATTGCCGACAGTGATTTGCTGTTCTGGGTCAAGGCCTTGGCGTACGGCTATCGCTTGGATGTCTTGGTGGATGAACCCGATATTTCGCCTTTGGCGGTGCAGGGACCGCTGGCCGATGATCTGATGGCACGGGTCTTTGGCGATGCTGTGCGTGCGATCAAGTTTTTCCGCTTCGGCTGGTTCGATTTCAACGGTGTCAGCATGGCTGTGGCGCGGTCGGGCTATTCCAAGCAAGGCGGATACGAGATTTATGTCGACGGTACAAAAAACGGCATGCCGCTTTGGAACGCCTTGATGGAGGCGGGCAAGGATCTGGATGTCTATGCGGGCTGTCCCAACCTGATTGAACGCGTCGAAGCGGGGCTTTTGTCCTACGGCAACGACATGACCCGCGAAAACACGCCCCATGAATGCGGGTTGGGCCGCTTTTGTTCAACCCAGACGGCGATTGGGTGTGTCGGCCGTGACGCATTGTTACGCGTCGCCAAAGAGGGCCCGACCCAGCAGATCCGCGCGATCGCGATTGCGGGGGATATTCCTGTTTGCAATCAGGTCTGGCCGCTGATGGCCAACGGCAAGCGGGTGGGGCAGGTGACATCGGCGGCGAAATCACCCGTCTATGATACCAATGTGGCCATAGGTATGGTGCGGATGACCCACTGGGACGAAAACACTTCACTTGAGGTGCACACCCAGGACGGGCCGCGCGCAGCGTTGGTGCACGAAAAATTCTGGATCTAGCGCCCGTTGCACCGCCGGAGCCTCCGGCGGAAGTTTGAAGAGACATGGAAAGTCGGGGCCTGCGTGCCCTAAATTGAGAGGAATGACGATGTTTAAAGCTTTGATGGTCGAAAAAGACGACGAGGGAAAAACCAGTGCGTCCGTGCAAGAATTGTCGCTAGAGCAATTGCCGGAAGGTGATGTGACGGTTGCCGTGGAATATTCGACCGTGAACTACAAAGACGGGCTTTGCATCGGGCCGGGCGGTGGGTTGGTGCGCAACTACCCGCATGTGCCGGGCATTGATATGGCGGGCACGGTCGAGGCATCGGATGATCCCCGTTACCGGCCTGGCGATAAGGTTGTCCTGACCGGCTGGCGGGTGGGTGAGGCCTTTTGGGGCGGATATTCCCAAAAAGCGCGGGTGAAAGCCGATTGGCTTGTGCCATTGCCTGACGGCCTTGATACGCGTCAGGCGATGGCTGTCGGTACCGCAGGCTTTACCGCGATGCTGGCGGTGATGGCGCTTGAGGATCATGGTATCAAAGACGGTCCGGTCCTTGTCACGGGTGCGGCCGGCGGTGTGGGGTCGGTTGCAACCGCAATCCTGGCAAATCTGGGCCATGGAGTGGCAGCGGTGACAGGGCGGCCAGAGACGGCCGATTACCTCAAATCCCTTGGTGCGACACAGATCGTGCCCCGCGAAGAGATCAACGCGATCACCCGTCGCCCGCTTGAAGCGGAAACATGGGGCGGTTGCGTTGACGCGGTCGGTGGCGAGATGCTGGCGCGGGTGCTGGGGCAGATGAAATACGGTGCTTCTGTATCTGCTGTGGGTCTTGCTGGCGGGGCAGGTTTGCCTGCCTCTGTGATCCCGTTCCTGCTGCGCGGTGTGAACCTTTTGGGCATCGACAGCGTAATGCAGCCCTATGACAATCGCGTGCGCGCATGGGCGCGGATTGCCAAGGATTTGCCGATGGATAAGCTTGAGGCGATGATCCAGCCTGCGACGTTATCGGATCTGCCCACACTTGGTGCCGGCATTCTACAAGGTCAGGTAAAAGGCCGTGTTGTGGTTGATGTGAACGCCTGATCCTCTCTTGGATACCCCAAAATCTGCAAAGTCGCCGAAAAAACTTCGGCGACTTTTTTGTGTTTTATGGCAGGGGGTTGAAGCATGTCCTGGCAGGATCTTGTGGGCAAATTGAAGTGAATTTTCGGTCATCAGGTTGTTTCTTGGTGGGTCGGCTTGTTAGGCATAGGGTAAGAACGGGGGCCAAACCCCTGTCTTTGATGATGAATATCCGGGTCTTTTGCCGACGTGATGGTGCGTGTGCCGACGCCCGGAGAAGGAGGGGACGATGTTTAGAAAAATCGTTGTGCCGATTGATCTGGCACATGCAGACCGGATGGAATCTGCGATCACGGTGGCGGCCGATCTGGCGAAGCTCTACGGAGCGACGGTGTGTTATTTGGGGGCGACAACGCCAACGCCGTCCTCGGTGGCGCATTCTCCCGAGGAATACAAAGAAAAGCTTGCCGCTTTTGCGCTGAAAGAGGCGCAGGTGCATGGCCAGGATGTGACAACCCACGTGGTCCTGTCCCATGATCCGACTGCGACGCTGGACGATGATCTGGTAAAGGAAGTCGACGAAATGGATGTCGATCTTGTGGTGATGGCAACACATGTGCCGCACATCGGCGACCGGATTTGGGCCTCGAACGGCGGCAATCTGGCACGCCGCACCAAGGCATCGGTTTGCCTCGTGCGCGCAGCTGGTTAAGGCCGCGCCCGCAACAACAAGACGGAACAATAAGAAGGAAGCCAAGTTATGGCCACACAAGACGAAACCGATATGGGCATTCCGTTACCGGAAGGTGCCTCTGATATGATCGAGACCGATTACACAATCGGTCAGGACAATATTGAAACACAGATCGGGCCTTTCGGCCTTGATATTCACAACCCCGTCTTTCTTATTTCGGGGCTTTCTGTTGTGATCTTTGTGCTTTACGCGCTGATCGCACCGACGCAGGCCGCTGATTTTTTTGGCTGGCTGCGGCCCGCCTTGACGTCGACGTTTGACGGGTTTTTCCTGACGGCGGCGAATATCTTTGTGATCTTCTGTCTGCTGCTCATCGTGTCTCCTTACGGGTCGGTTCGTTTGGGGGGAGCAGATGCAACACCCGACTACGGCTATCTGGGTTGGTTTGCGATGCTTTTTGCGGCGGGCATGGGCATTGGTCTGATGTTCTTTGGCGTGCTTGAGCCTGCCTATTACTTTGGCACGCCGTGGGGCGATGAACCCTTGGGCACTGTCCGGCCGTTTGCAGAAGACGGGACGTTGATTGCCGCCAATGTGGAAGAGGCCAAGCGGATGGCGCTGGCGGCGACATCCTATCACTGGGCGCTGCACCCTTGGGCGATTTATGCGGTGGTGGCGCTTGCGCTTGCGCTGTTCAGCTACAACAAGGGTCTGCCGCTTTCGATCCGGTCGGCCTTCTATCCGATCCTGGGCGAACGTGTTTGGGGCTGGTGGGGTCATGTGATCGACATCGTTGCCGTTTTCGCCACGCTCTTTGGTCTTGCGACGTCGCTTGGCTTGGGTGCGCAGCAGGCTAACGCCGGTCTTGAGTTCGTTTATGGTATTCCCAGCAGCGTGACAGCGCAGGTTGTCCTGATCGTTTTGATCACACTTCTGGCGCTGATTTCGGTGATCCGGGGTCTTGATGGCGGGGTGAAAGTGCTGTCCGAGATCAACATGGTGCTGGCAATCGGGCTATTGCTTTTCGTGCTGTTTACAGCGGGCGCGGTTGGTATCTTTACCGACTTCTTTGCAACGATTGTCGCCTACGGTCAGGAAATCCTGCCATTGTCCAACCCGATCGGGCGGTCCGATGACGGATACCGTGAAGGCTGGACGGCGTTCTACTGGGCGTGGTGGATCAGCTGGTCACCTTTTGTCGGTATGTTTATCGCGCGCGTTTCACGCGGACGCTCTGTGCGTGAATTTCTCACCTGCGTTTTGATCATCCCGTCACTGGTGTGCGTCTTCTGGATGACTGTCTTTGGTGGCACCGCGATCAACGATATGATCGCCAATGTGGATGCCAGTGCGGTCAAGGCCAATGTGATTGACAGCTATAGTCCGGAACTGTCGCTCTTTGCGATGCTGGACAGCCTGCCGCTCGCGTCGATCACCTCGACATTGGGTATCGTGCTGGTCATCGTGTTCTTTGTGACATCCTCGGACAGCGGCAGTCTTGTGATTGATACGATCACGGCCGGTGGCAAGATCGATGCGCCCGTCCCGCAGCGTGTGTTCTGGTGTACCTTTGAGGGGCTGGTGGCGATTGCGCTGTTGATCGGGGGTGGCCTCGGGTCGCTGCAGGCGATGGTGATTTCAACCGGATTGCCGTTTACGATCGTCCTTCTTTTGATGTGTTTTGCCATCTTCCGTGGCTTGCAAAGCGAAATGAAGGCCTGACACAGCTGAATGTGAAAATGATTGGCTCCGGTGCTTGCGCATCGGGGCCTTTTTCGTATCCATATGCGCATGACACTAGATATCGCATGGGTGCGCGCCCAATTTCCCGCCTTTGACCAGCCTTCATTGCAGGGGCAGGCCTTTTTCGAAAACGCAGGCGGGTCTTATACCTGCCGTCAGGTGATTGACCGCCTGTATCGGTTCTATACCGAGCGCAAGGTGCAGCCTTACGCCCCCTATGAGGCCGCGCGCCTTGGGGGCGAAGAAATGGACGAGGCGCGCAGACGTCTGGCCGAGATGCTGGGTGTGCAAACCGATGAAGTCTCTTTTGGCCCGTCGACGACGCAAAACACCTATGTTCTGGCCCAAGCCGTGCGCAAATGGATCAAACCCGGTCAAGCCATTGTCGTGACCAATCAGGACCATGAGGCCAACAGCGGCCCGTGGCGCAGGTTGGCCGATGAGGGCATCACGGTTCTTGAGTGGCAGATCGACCGCGAGACAGGGGAATTGCACGCGGACGATCTGGCCAGATTGCTGGAACAGGATGTGGCGCTGGTGGTATTTCCGCATTGCTCGAACGTGGTGGGGGCGATCAATGATGTCGCGGGCATCTGTGCCTTGGCGAAATCCGCAGGTGCGCGGACTGTTGTTGATGGCGTCTCCTATGCCCCGCACGGCTTTGCCGACGTGGCCGCACTTGGCAGCGATGTATATCTTTTCAGTGCCTATAAAACCTATGGGCCCCATCAGGGGATCATGGTGATCCGTGAGGATTGGGGGATGGAACTGCCCAATCAGGGCCACCATTTCAACGGTGGCAGCCTTTATAAACGTTTCACGCCTGCCGGTCCCGATCATGCGCAGGTTGCGGCCAGTGCGGGGATGGCGGATTATCTTGATGCGATGTCCGTGCATCACGGCGGTGGAACGGGGGCTGCTGCGGCGCGCAAATCCCATGATCTGATGCGCGATCACGAAGTGGCTTTGTTACAGCCCTTGCTGGATTATGTCTCGGCGAAAAACTCGGTGCGGCTTGTCGGCCCTGCGGACGCTTCGCGCCGTGCGCCCACTGTTGCCATGGCGCTGGAGGCGGATGCCGAAGAGACGGCCGCGAAGCTGGCCCCGCACGGCATTATGGCGGGTGGGGGTGATTTTTACGCACAACGCCCGTTGTCTGCGGTCGGTGTGGACCCCGCGAAGGGCGTGCTACGCGTCAGCTTTGTGCATTACACCACAAAGCACGAGGTTGACGCGCTGATGGGCGCGCTAGATCAGGTCTTGTAAGCAGACACGTCGTTCTGCGCGGAGGTCCGATGAGCAAATCCCCAATTCTGATGTGGTTCCGGCGCGATCTGCGCCTTGGCGATCATGAGGCGCTGACAGCGGCCTGTGCCGCAGGTCATCCGGTCATTCCGGTCTTTATCTATGATGAGCTGAGCGAGAGTTTGGGTGCAGCACCAAAGATGCGTTTGGGACTGTCGGTTGCTGATCTGGCGCAATCCCTTGGTGATCAAGGCAGCCGTTTGATTTTACGCCGTGGGGATGCGCTGGCGGTCTTGCGCGCGTTGATTAAGGAAACCGGGGCAGGTGCGGTTTATTGGTCGCGGATGTACGATCCTGCGAGCCGTGAACGCGACACGGCGGTGAAAGCCGCACTGAAAGAGGATGGCGTTGGGGCGGAAAGCTTCAAAGGTCACGTGCTTTTTGAGCCGTGGACGGTTGAGACGAAAACCGGTGGATTTTACAAAGTCTACACACCGATGTGGAAATCCGTGCGCGACAACGCGGTGCCCGAGGCCCTGCCAACCCCCGCCACAATCCCCCCACCTGACAGCTGGCCTGCCAGCGATGATCTGGCAGATTGGCAGATGGGGGCCGCCATGCAGCGCGGCGCGGAGATCCTCACGTCCCATTGCACCGTGGGCGAAACGGCGGCCTCGCACCGGCTGGGGGCCTTTATTGCCAACAACGTGGCCACTTATGTCAAGAACCGCGATTTGCCAGCTGTTGATGGCACATCGGGGCTTTCGGAGAACCTGACGTATGGTGAAATCAGCCCGCGCAGATGCTGGCACGCAGGCTGGCGTGCGCTGCATGACGGCAAGGGTGACGCCGAAACATTCCTCAAAGAGCTGGTCTGGCGTGAGTTTGCCTATCATCTGGCCTATCACACGCCGCGCATCACGACAGGCAACTGGAAGGAAGACTGGGATGCTTTCCCATGGAACACCGACGAGCGGTTGGCCGAGGTCAAGGCGTGGAAGCAAGGGCGCACAGGCATTCGCTTTGTCGATGCCGCCATGCGCGAAATGTATGTCACAGGCACGATGCATAATCGGGGGCGGATGATTGTGGCGTCTTATCTGACGAAACATTTGCTATGTCACTGGAAGATCGGGCTGGACTGGTTTGCCGATTGCCTGATTGACTGGGATCCTTGCAGTAACGCAATGGGCTGGCAGTGGTCAGCGGGGTCGGGGCCGGATGCCACGCCCTATTTCCGCGTGTTCAATCCTGTCACGCAGCTGGATAAATTTGACAAGGATCGCGCCTATGTCAAGAAATGGATCGCCGAGGGCACAAAAGAGCCAACCGCGACAGCTTTGTCATATTATGATATGATTCCCCTCAGTTGGGGCATGACGGCGCAGGATCGCTACCCCGATCCGATCGTTCCGGCAGATGTGGGTCGCAAGCGTGCGCTTGATGCATATCAGGACCGTGGTTTCTAATTGCCCTTTGGTCATGTGAAACTTTTTTGAACGTTCTCCGTGACTTCACCGTATCAAAGGTTAATTTGGGTACAGACAGGCCGCGCAAACTGCCCGAGTGCCAGAGACGACGACAGGAAGAAAATATGATCTTAACGAGTACAGACGGCCAAACCGATCTGCCCCGCTATTTTGCGCGGGTCTTTGATCAGGTCAAAGACCTTGAAAAAGGCCGCGTTGATATCATTCTGCCCGACGGGCGCCATTTCCGTGCCGAGGGCGCGAAACCCGGTTATGTGGCCGAGGTGCACGTACACAACGCCGATTTGTTTGCGCGGACAGTGCGTGAAGGCGACATGGGCTTTTCCGAGGCCTATATGGATGGCTGGTGGACGACCCCAGATCTGATGGCAGTCATGGATTTTATGCATGATGAAGCCGATCACATCTATGATGGTTTTCCGGCCCAAAAACTGATCCGCCTTTACGAACGCATCCGGTTCTGGATGCAGCGCAACTCCAAGACCCAAGCGCGCAAGAACATCAGCTATCATTACGATCTGGGCAATGATTTCTATGGTCTCTGGCTTGATGATACGATGACTTATTCCTCGGCCATCTTCGAGACAGGACAGGAAAGCACAGAAGCCGCCCAAATTGCCAAATACGCCAGCATGGTCGACCAGATGGGGGCCAAAGCGGGCGACCATGTGCTTGAGATCGGCTGTGGCTGGGGCGGATTTGCCGAATATGCCGCCAAGGAACGCGGAATCAAGGTGACGGGTCTGACCATCAGCCAAGAACAGCATGATTTTGCCGTCGCGCGGATGGCCAAGGCGGGGCTCTCCGACATGGTTGAGATCAAGATGCAGGATTACCGCGACGAAAAGGGCCTTTACGACGGCATCGCCAGCATCGAAATGTTCGAAGCGGTGGGCGAGCAGTATTGGCCCACGTACTTTGAAACCGTGCGCGAGCGGCTCAAACCGGGCAAACACGCAACACTTCAGATCATCACCGTCAAAGACGAACGCTGGGAGAGCTATCGCAAAGGCGTGGACTTTATCCAGAAGTATATTTTTCCCGGAGGCATGTTGCCAAGCCCTGCTGTTTTGCGCCAAGAGGTTGAAAAGGCAGGATTAAATGTCAAAGGGTCGGTTGAATTCGGCAAGAGCTATGCACTGACGCTGCGCCGCTGGCACGAGACGTTCAACGAAAAATGGGATCAGGTCGCCGCTTTGGGTTTTGACGCGCGTTTCAAACGGATGTGGGATTTTTATCTGACCTCTTGTGCCGCGACATTTGATAGCCGAAACTGCGATGTAACGCAGATTACCGTGACACGGCCAAGCTAAAGCAGGGTCGTGCGCGTCAACAGAAGGGACGCATGACATGCCCACAGCCGGACGTCTTGCAGGTGCAGTTATCTTTGCTTTGTTTGGCTGGTACCTTGCGGGCTTGACGATCCCGTTCTTTCCCGAAGCGAACGCGCCGACGTTCTGGCTTCCGGTTGTCAGCTTTATCGGTTTGGTCGTCGGCTGGCGTGTTTGCGGAAGCCGCGCAGGGCAGGGGTATAACCCTGCGGTCGGGACCGGGATTACCAGCGGTGCAACGATTGCCTTTGTCGCCCTTTTCGCCCTATCTTTCAATCAGATGCTCTCGAACGCGTTGCGGAACCGCTACAACGACGGAACGATGGAAGCAGTGGTTGATATTTTCAACCAGATGATCGAATACGCGATCATGTTTACCGACGTAACCCTGATTGCCACAGTGCTGATCGGCGGTATCGTTTGCGCATGGATTACCGAATTTTTCGGTCAGCGTTTTCCATAAGGCATGGATCTTTTTGTTTACGGGACTTTGCGGTCCGAGGATTTAATGGCCGCCGTGTCCGGTGGCGCGGTACGTGATCCTGTAACGGCAGAGCTGCGGGGGTATGGCGTTTTTCCGGTGGAGGGGAATGTGGTGCCTTTCATTGCGCCGCAAGAGGGCGCGACGGCGCAGGGGCTGATCTATGAAGGTCTGGACGATCAGCAAATGGCGCGTCTTGATCTCTATGAGGGCGCGTTCGGCTATCGGGTCGTTACGGTCGAAGTGGCCACAGCGGCGGGCCTGCGTCCTGTCCAGTGCTATCTGCCACCCCAGGAGTTTGCACCAGGTGCAGGTACGTGGTCGCTGGACGCGTGGGAAGAAGACCAACGCGCACCTGCGGTGCTTGCCGCAACAGAGCTGTTTTCCTATGACCCTTTGCCTTCGTTTGCGCAGGCACGCGCCATGTGGCCGATGATCGAGGCGCGGGCGTGGTCAAGGCATCGCGCCAAAGCAGCGCCTGCCACGCGGCGTTACACCTCCCAACCTGCAGATTTCCAGATTACCGGCGCGCGCGCGCCGCAGGGGCGTTTCTTTCGCTTTGAAAGCGTCGATGTCATGCATCGCAGGTTTACAGGCGGGTCCTCGGACGTGTTGGTGCGCGAAGCTTTCGTGGGGATAGATGCGGCTGTTGTCCTGCCTTACGATCCGGCGCGCGATAAGGTGCTGTTGGTTGAGCAGGCCCGTCTGGGCCCGCGTCTGCGCCACGACCCGAATCCGTGGATGCTCGAACCCGTCGCGGGAATTGTCGATGCGCGCGAGACGCCACAGGCGGCAGCGCTGCGTGAATGCAAGGAAGAGGCGGGGTTGATCGTCACAAAGCTGGAAGAAGCGGGGGCGTTTTATGTCTCGCCCGGTGCCAGCACGGATTATTTTTATACCTATGTCGGGCTATGTGATTTGCCGCAAACAGAGCCTTATCCGGGCGGGCTGGAAGATGAGGCAGAGGACCTCAGGCTACATCCCGTCGGTTTTGACGACGCGCTGGCCCTCGCGGACAGCGGGGAAATCGCGACAGGTCCGGCGCTCTTTCTGCTCTACTGGATATTGCGCCACAAAGCGCGCCTGCAGGGCGCGGCCTGACCCTGAGTTCGCTTGATGTTAGGCCTTCGCAGCCCTACACAGAGAGGAACAGATGAAAGGGCCGTGGAATGACAATTAAGACTGATCTCGCAGATGCCGTAGGAAACACGCCCCTGATCAAGCTCCGTGCCGCATCCGAGGCGACAGGTTGCACCATTCTGGGCAAGGCCGAATTTCTGAACCCCGGCCAATCGGTCAAGGACCGCGCAGCACTGTTCATGATCAAGGATGCGATTGCGCGCGGTGATCTGAAACCGGGCGGGACCATCGTCGAGGGGACCGCGGGGAACACAGGCATCGGTCTCGCGCTTGTGGGTGCCTCGATGGGGTTCAAGACCGTGATTGTTATTCCTGAAACCCAAAGTCAGGAAAAGAAGGATATGATCCGCGTGGCGGGCGCGCAATTGGTCGAAGTACCTGCTGTGCCTTACGCCAACCCCAACAACTATGTGAAATATTCCGCCCGTCTGGCCGCAGCATTAAACAAGACCGAGCCCAATGGTGCGGTCTGGGCCAACCAGTTTGACAACACCGCCAACCGGCAGGCCCATGTCGAAACGACAGCGCCCGAAATCTGGGAACAGACGGACGGCAAGGTTGACGGGTTTACCTGTGCTTGCGGTTCTGGCGGGACACTGGCGGGCGTGGGGCAGGTGTTGCAAGCCAAAGGTGTCAAAGTTGGCCTGTCGGATCCGGATGGATCGGGGCTCTATAAGCTTTACACCAACGAGGTGCCTCCTTCAGGCGATTCCATTACCGAAGGGATCGGGCAGGGGCGGATTACAGCCAATCTTGAGGGGTTCACCCCTGATTTCGCGTATAAAATCCCCGACGCCGAGGCGCTACCGATCGTTTTTGATCTCTTGCAGCACGAGGGGCTTTGCATGGGCGGGTCCACTGGTATCAATATCGCGGGGGCGATCAGGCTCGCGCGTGAAATGGGGCCGGGGCATACGATCGTGACGATCCTGTGTGACTATGGCACACGCTATCAGTCCAAAATCTTCAATCCTGACTTTCTGCGGGGCAAGGATCTGCCTGTGCCCACATGGTTAGAACAGAAGGTCGATGTGCCCGAGGTTTTCGAAGCTGTATGATACGGGTCCTCGCGGCATTTTTTCTAATCGGGACCTTTGCTGTCACGTATCCTGCGGCGGCACTCGCGCAGGATACGTCCCAGACCGAAACGCAGGCTGACGCGCCGACGGACACCCAGTCTGACACGCCAGATGAGGCATCGTCGGAATCCCCGATCCAGACGCCCGCTGATGTACCAATCGAAGTGGCACCGGCGGATGCTGATAGTTTCGAAAAATTGGCACAGCGCGCCGAGGATCTCGCACGCAACGATGATGCTTCGTTGTTTGCAATCAGTCGGTTGCGCGCCGAACTTGTCGGATGGCGCGACCGCTTTTTAGCACAAACCAACGTCAATGCGGGCCGGATCGCGACGGTTGACGCACAGATTGCCGCTCTTGGTGCCGTGCCCGAGAATGGCGAAGAAGCCCCCGCCATCGCCGCGCGCCGTGCCGCGCTGATCGCGCAGCGCAACGCGCTTGTGGCGCCACGTGTTCTTGCACAGGAATCTTACGTGCGCGCGAACGGACTGATCGGCGAATTCGATACGATGTCTTTGCAGCAGCAAACAGATGAATTGTCGGTGCGTGGTCCGTCGCCGCTCAATCCGGTGCATATCGGCGCGGCAGTGACGGCACTGTGGCAGCTCTTTGATGTCGTGGGCGCCGAAATTATGGCCGGTTTCAACGTCAGACTCGCGAACGGTGGGCTGAGCCGCGATCTGCCCCGCGTCCTGCTTTTGCTCGTGCTCGGCATTGGGCTGTTGAGCGTTGGTCGGGGCATGGTCACGCGCTGGCGTACGACGCTGCTATCACGACATGGGCCTTGGCGTCCCATGGGCGTGTTTGTTGCGTCGTTGATCCAGATTGTAGTGCCTTTGTTGGGGCTTTTGGCGTTGACCGAGGCCTTGAAGGCGCTGGATATCTTCGGCCTGCGTGGCGGGGATATGCTTGACGCGGTCCCGATGGCTGGCTCCTTTGTTATTTTTGGCTGGTGGTTGTCACGGCTTGTTTTTCCTTTGGGCGACATGCCCGGCTATCTGGGATATGACGCGCAGACACGGGCCGCAGGGCGGCGCGCAAGCAGCGCGCTGGCGTGGGTTATGGCCACGGGCACGTTTATCGGGGCCGGGCTGCTTACGTTGGATTTGTCAGAGGGGGCGATTGCCGCCTTTGAATGGCCTTTCTTGGTGGTTTTAGGAATTTTATTCTGGCGGCTTGGTCGCGTGATCCGCACCAAACCAGAGCAACGCGAAGACACGGTTGTATCAGCGGGACGGTTGCGTAACCTGATTGGCCGGTTTGCCACTGTCGTGGCGATTGTCGCACCTTCGATTGCGGCCTTCGGCTATATCGCTGCCGGTATTGCCATTCTGGGGCCGTCGATCATCTCTGTCGCGCTTGTGGGCTTGCTGTTCATGTTACAGCAAATTGTAGGCGAAATGACGCAACCTGCTGGCAATGATGAAGACGCGCGCGGTCTTCAAGCGCTGCTGCCGGTGATGGTCAGCTTTGTGCTCTATGTGGTCAGTCTGCCGTTCTTTGCGTTGATCTGGGGCGCGCGTGTTGATGACCTGACAGAGATCTGGGCGCGTTTCCGCGAAGGTTTCTCTATTGGTGAAACCCGTATTTCACCGACCGATTTTCTGACCTTCGCGATTGTTTTTGCGGTGGGCTATCTGCTGACCCGTTTCATTCAGGGATCGTTGCGCCGGTCGGTGCTGCCGCGCACGCGGCTTGATCTGGGCGGGCAGAATGCGATCGTTGCGGGCTTTGGCTATGTCGGGATCATGCTGGCCGCTATTCTCGCAATCACAACTGCGGGGATTGATCTGTCGAACCTTGCGATTGTGGCTGGTGCGTTGTCAGTGGGTATCGGTTTTGGTCTGCAAAATATCGTCTCGAACTTTGTGTCGGGGATCATTCTGTTGATTGAGCGCCCCGTCAGCGAAGGCGACTGGATCGAGGTGGGCAACCAGATGGGCTATGTGCGGTCGATTTCGGTGCGTTCGACGCGGATCGAGACATTTGACCGGACCGATGTGATTATTCCCAACGCTGATCTGGTCAGCGGGCAGGTGACGAACTGGACCCGTGGTAATCTGATCGGGCGCGTGATCGTGCCTGTGGGCGTGGCTTACGGGACTGACACCGAGAAGGTTGCCGAAATTCTGCGCGGCATTGCAGAGGCGCATCCGCAGGTTGTCACAACGCCGCCCCCTGCGGTCATGTTCATTGGCTTTGGTGCGGATTCCCTCGATTTTGAAATCCGCGCAATTCTGCGTGACGTGAATTATGTCATCGTGACTAGATCCGAGATGAACCACGCCATCGCCAAGGCCTTTGCCGAAGAAGGAATCGAAATTCCCTTTGCACAGCGTGATATATGGCTGCGCAACCCAGAAGTATTGAAGGACGCAACGACACCATGACCGAACTCCTTTTCCGCAAGGATGCCTATGCCCGCGAAGCCATCGGCACTGTCAAAGCCATCACATCAGAAGGTGGTATTGTGCTGGATGGAACGCTTTTTTACCCCACATCGGGCGGGCAACCTGGGGATAGCGGGACCCTGCGCTGGAAGGGCGGCGAGATCGAGATTGCGACCACTGTCAAAGGTGACGGTGACGCTGTGGTGCTGATCCCGGCAGAACCTGCGGGTATGCCGAGTGTCGGCCAAGAGGTGACACAGGTGCTGAACTGGGACCGTCGTTTGCGCCACATGCGTGTGCATACCGCGCTGCATCTGCTGTCTGTCGTGATACCGCTGCCGGTGTCCGGTGGGTCCATCGGGACCGACAAAGGCCGCCTGGATTTCGATATGCCAGAGGCCCCTGAGGACAAAGAGGCGTTGGAAGCCGACCTGAACCGTTTGATTGACTGCAAAATGGATGTGACAGAGGAATGGATCACCGACGCCGAGCTTGATGCACAGCCTGATCTGGTGAAAACCATGTCCGTCCAACCGCCACGCGGCAGTGGTCAAATCCGCCTTGTCCGCATCGGGGTGGGCGATGAGACTGCCGATTTGCAGCCCTGTGGCGGCACCCATGTCGCCAATACCGAGGAGATCGGGCGCGTGCGTCTGGGTAAGATCGAAAAGAAGGGCCGCCAGAACCGGCGCGTCTACCTGCATCTGGAGTAAGCTTTTGCTGCGTGTGATACCCCTCATGATCGTGCTGTTTTTCGCGGGCCTGCCTGCTGCCGCAGAAACGCGCCATGCGGGCTGCACAATCGAAGAGGCCAAAGTCGTTGATGCGGCCATTGCCACCGCCAAGGATCTCACGCTCAGGGCTGCAGTGGCGGTGGGCGACACGTCGGATTATCAACGCTGGTTCGGCACCTATTCACAGGCCAACGCCGAACGCGTCCGTGCCAGCCTGAAATCAGTGGTGACTGCGTTGCGCGGTGGTGCTGTGACTGCACAATGCGATGCGGCCACCGATGACGGGTGCAGGGCGGGCGAATACGCTTGGGTCTTTGCCAACCAGCCCTACCTGATGCATCTGTGTCCGTCATTTTTCACACTGCCGCCCCTGACAGCGCTGCGGCCCGGCGACCGCCGGTCCAACAACGGCACACGCGAAGGAACTATTGTGCATGAGGTGTCACATTTCCTGCATGTCGCGGATACCGAGGATTATTGCTATTCGCGTACCGAATGTTCGCGGATGGCGCAACGGGACGCAGGCCGCGCGATAGAGAATGCCGATAGCTATCAGTATTTCACCGAGGATGTGACCTATTACGCGCGTCAGCCGATCGGAGATAAACCGCCCGCTGCGATGCGTTCCGACCGCTAGTCGCGCTTGATATCCTGTCCGAAAAGATCGCGCTCGATCGGCTGGTCGAGCATTTTCTCGGACTCCGGCAATCCCTCACGCGACAAAAGGACCGCGAAGGGGCGCAGGTTTGGCACATGGCTGCACACCACCAGCAGCATCACCATGATCGGCACTGACAGGAACATGCCCGGGATGCCCCAGACAGCGCCCCAGAACGCCAATGACAGGATGATCCCGAAGGACGACAGCCGCAGCGCGCGGCCCATCAGCATAGGGTCGATGATGCTGCCGTTCACGAACTGGATCACACCGGCAATACTGAAGACCGCGAGTGTCGTGGTGGAATCTCCGATCTCGACATGGGCGACCAGCGCGATCAGCGCAGTGGCCACGATTGACCCGATGTTGGGGATAAAATTCAGCACAAAGGTGATGATCCCGAGCGAAGTCGCCAATTCCAGACCAAAGGCCTGTGCCAGAACAAAGATCATGGCACCGGTGATGGCGCTGATGAGGGTCTTGACCAGAAGATAATAGTTCACGCGGTGGATGATCGATTGGATGATTTTGCCAACGCGCTCAGCCTGCGCCTTATCGCCGACAAGGCTCAGGAGTTTTGTTTCAAACCAGATCCGTTCGGCAAAAAGAAACCCCACGAAGAGGATGACCAGAACGGTGGCTTGGGTGACGCCACTCGCCTGACTGGCGGCACCACGCAGATAGTTCGACACATTCACAGAGCGTAGAGCGTTCAGGATGGCAAGTTCACTGTCCTCGCCAAGCCAGGAAAACAAAGACGCAACGGCCGAAGGGGCGCGTTCGGCATAAGACAGCGTTGTGACCAGCACGGTGTTGATCTGTGCCAGCAGGAGCGATGTCAGCGCCAGAAGTGCGGCGGCAATCAAGACCATAGCGACAATGCTTGCCAATGCGTTGGGGATGCGGAACGGCCCGATACGCTGGCGGGCGATAAAACTGATGACGTCACTTGTCAGGCTGAAAAGAATGATCGCTGTGGCCAATGAAATCAGCACAAACCGCGCCTGCACCAGCAGGAACAACACGACCGCGAAGGCGATAATCAGCAACGCGCCCGTTTGCAGACGTGTCGTCTCGCTGGGGCGTTCCGATTTGCCGGTTTTGGGCGGATCATGCAGCATACGTCAGGCGGCCTCTTGTCTCGAACGCCTCATTTGTAGGGGCCGGACGGGGCCATGGTAAAGGGGGATCACAAACATATGTATAGGGTCTTGCAAAAGGGGGGGCGATAAGGCTAAACCGCGCCTCACGGACAGGTGGCCGAGTGGTCGAAGGCGCACGCCTGGAAAGTGTGTAGGCGGGAGACCGTCTCCAGGGTTCGAATCCCTGTCTGTCCGCCACTTCCCTTTGCAAACCGCTTCTTGCATGCTGATCTTGCGTAACACGGCATGGCGCGTTGTCATGCATTGCAGGTTTCGTGTTTTGCGGCATGATCGGCACGCAAGCGATCTTCAGAGGTGAGGGGAAGGCGATGTTGGAAACAGTTGCTCTATGTACGGTTCTTTTTGATTTCAGCGGGCTCTGGATCAGTTTTTTGCCGCCGCAAATGCAGGATGAAGTTCACGCTGAAATCGGCTTCGATCCTTGGGATGAAGAGGTCATTGATGCGATGTCGACCGCTTTGGCCGCAGCGGCATCCAGTGATGGTCGTGCGGGCTGGCTGGCGCTGCACAATGCCGAAAAGACCTATGACCGCATGTCAGCTGATGAGATTGTCAAGCAAACCATATCCTGCGGGAAACGCTATTCTTTTTTAGCGTCACAGTCTGACTGAACAGCAAAGTACCTTAGTCCCCGAACCTGCCGGTGCTATTGGGCACTGGGCCGATACCGATGGGGGCCGACGCCTGCGTCTTGTTCCGATATCCAAGAGTTGGGTCGGGACTATTAGCTGCCGCTACGCACTTCACGTACCCACGCGATGAGTGTTGCACGTGCTTCGGGGTCCATCTGGACCGCGTTGGGGGGCGGCATAGCGTGGCTCACACCCGCCTGCAGGTAGATGGCGCTGGCGTGGCGCGCCACATCGCTAGGGGTTTCCAGATACACGCCTTTGGGGGCCCATTGCATGTTGCCCCATGCAGGTTCGCGCGCGTGACACATCGAACAGTTGCTGATCACGGCGTTATAGGCATCGTCAAAGCCTGCCGCCGATGCATATTTTTGCTCATAGGGGGTCAGCGCGCGCGCCTCGGCCTCTTGCCACGTATCGCCCGTGCGCACGGTGGACAGCCAAGCGATAAGGATCATCAACAAAACCGTCACCGCCCACGTCCAGTGCGGCCCTTTGCCGGTCTTGTGCATCGTGTTGAAATAGTGCCGGATCGTCACGCCGGTCAGAAAGATCAGGCTGGCGATGATCCACGCATATTCTGTTCCGAACGACAGCGGATAGTGGTTCGACAGCATCAGGAACACGACAGGCAAAGTCAGATAGTTGTTATGGGTCGAGCGCACCTTGGCGATCTTGCCGTATTTTGCATCGGGTGTGCGCCCCGCCTTGAGGTCGGCCACAACAATGCGCTGGTTCGGCATGATCTGGAAAAACACATTGGCGGTCATGATCGTGGCGGTGAAAGCCCCAAGGTGAAGCAAGGCCGCGCGCCCAGTGAAGATCTGGTTGTAACCCCATGACATCGCGACAAGAATAACAAACAAGAGCAGCATCAGCAGGGTGGGTTTTTCGCTCAGCTTGGATTTGCACATCGCGTCATAGGCCAGCCACCCGATGGTCAGCGATCCGCCCGAGATCACGATACCCTGCCACAGTGCAAGCTCGGCTTTGGTGGGATCGAGCAGATAAAGCTCACCACCCACCCAATAAACGATCATCAACAGGGCTGCACCAGACAGCCACGTCGTATAGCTTTGCCATTTGTGCCACGTCAGATGCTCGGGCATTTGCGCAGGGGCGACCATATATTTGGTGGTGTGATAAAAGCCGCCACCGTGGACTTCCCATTCTTCGCCTGATGCGCCCTCCGGCATATTTGGCGCGGGCTTCAGCATCAGATCCAGCGCGATGAAATAGAACGACGCGCCGATCCACGCCATGGCGGTGATCACATGCAGCCAGCGGACCGAAAAACCGATCCAGTCCCAGAAAATAGCAACATCATACATGGCGCGTCCTCGTCGTCTGTGCGTTTTTCCCATCCTAGGCGCGGATGGATTATTCTGCTATTGCTTGTAGAGACCAAACAGCATCAAAAAAAACAAACAAATGTCCTATCTCGACAATATCCGTACTTTCGTCCGTGTCTATGAGCTGGGCAGCATGTCCGCGGCGGCCCGTGATCTGCGGATTTCGCCTGCCGTGACCTCTGCGCGCATTTCCCAGCTTGAGGGGCATCTCAGTGTGCGCCTGTTCCAACGCACGACGCGGAGCCTGACGCCAACCGAACAGGGGAGGGCGTTTTATGGCGGGGCGTGCGAGATACTGGAAAGCGTGGCCAATGCCGAAACGCAGGTCGTCAACATTACCGAAAACCCCAAAGGCGCGCTCTATGTCGCGGCCCCGTTGGGTGTCGGGCGGCGCTTGATTGCGCCAAATGTCCCCGATTTTCTTGCACTTTATCCCGAAATCACCCTGCGCTTGCGACTGACCGACCGGAAGGTTGATCTGACGACCGAAGGCTTGGATCTTGCGTTTTTTCTGGGTGAACCCGAAGACAGCAACCTGCGCATCCGCAAGATTGCAGATGTGGAGCGCATCTTATGCGCCGCACCTGCCTATATCGCCAAACATGGTCACCCTGCCTCGGGCGCTGATCTGATCGCGGACCGCCATGAATGTCTGAACCTGCGTTTTCCCGGCGCGTCGGAATTCCAGTGGCGTTTGCAGACGTCAGACGGCCCCAAGAAATTTCGCGTGCAGGGCCGCTACGAATCTGACGATGGTGATGTGCTGACCGATTGGGCGCTTGGCGGCAACGGGATCGCGATGAAGCCTGTGTTCGAGGTGGCTGAACATATCAAGGCGGGCCGCTTGGTGCCCGTGGCTACGCAGACGCCGCCTGTTCCTATCCAGATGGCGTGCCTGTTTACTCACCGCAGACGGCAAGACCCCAAGACGCGGCTTTTCATGGATTTCGTGATTGACCGGATCAGCGCCGTCGTGCGCGGCGATCAGGATCCGCGATAGGTCGCATAGCCAAAAGGCGACAGCAGCAAAGGCACATGGTAATGCGATGCCTCTGACATGCCGAAACGGATCGGAATGATATCCAGAAAACGCGGATCTTCGGGCGGTGTGCCTATAGCATCAAGATAGGCACCGGCATGAAACACAAGCTCGTAAGTGCCAGTGGCGAACTGATCCGCAGGCAGAATTTGTTCATCCGTGCGCCCGTCGTCGTTCGTGACCAATGTCTTGAGCAGGCTGCGTGTATCGCCCGCAATCGCGAAAAGCTCAATCTTGAGGCCCTGTGCCGGACAACCGCGCGCGGTGTCCAGAACATGTGTTGTCAGATAACCGCCCATTGCGCTGCTCCTTTGCTGTTGCGCCACTTAGTGCCAGAAAGACAGATGAAGCGCAAAGCGACGCAAGCAAGAGGCTCTTTCGCATATTTTTTGAAAAAGAAAATCATTGCGTTGCTTTATAGGAAACTAACACTGAAGAGGAACATCGCTTGACCCGTTACCCCCGCGACATGACCGGATATGGTGCAAACCCGCCCGCCGCCAATTGGCCGAACGGGGCCAAGATTGCTGTGCAGATCGTCCTGAATTACGAAGAAGGCGGCGAAAACAATATCTTGCATGGCGATCCTGCATCGGAGGCATTCCTGTCCGAGATCACAGGCGCGGCCCCTTGGCCGGGCCAGCGCCATTGGAACATGGAATCAATCTATGAATACGGTGCGCGCGCCGGGTTCTGGCGTTTGCACCGTTTGTTGGGCGATCTGCCGATCACCGTTTACGGCGTGGCCACCGCTTTGGCCCGCGCGCCAGAGCAGGTGGCCGCGATGCAATCGGCAGGCTGGGAAATTGCGAGCCATGGTCTGAAGTGGGTCGAACACAAAGATATGCCCGAAGACGCCGAGCGCGCGCAAATCGCCGAGGCGATCCGTTTGCACACTGAAGTCACAGGTGCCGCACCGCGCGGCTGGTACACAGGGCGCTGTTCCAACAACACCGTGCGTCTGGTCGCCGAGACCGGCCAATTCGCCTATGTTGCAGACAGTTATGCCGATGATCTGCCCTATTGGTCCCGTTTTGGCCGCACCGACCAGTTGATTGTGCCTTACACAATGGATTGCAACGACATGCGCTTTGGCATTCAGGCCGGATTCACCAATGGCGACCAGTTTGAAAGCTATCTCAAGGACAGTTTTGATGTGCTTTACGCCGAAGGGACGGCAGGTGCGCCCAAGATGCTCTCGATCGGTCTGCATTGTCGTCTGATGGGCCGTCCGGGGCGTGCGGCGGCGCTGGCGCGGGTGATTGAGTATTTCAAATCACACGATGACGTCTGGTTTGCGACCAGATTGGAAATTGCCGAGCATTGGGCGGCACTTCACGCCGCACCGACCGCTGCCCGCCCGTCCGAGATGGACCGCGATACCTTTGTTGCGGCCTTCGGGAGCATTTTTGAACATAGCCCATGGATTGCTGAAGGCGCGTATGACCTTGAATTGGGCCATACCCATGACACGGCGACCGGCGTGCATAGCGCATTGGCGCGGGTGTTCCGGTCTGCCAGCGAAGACCAGCGCCTGAATGTCCTCAAGGCGCACCCCGATCTGGCGGGGAAACTCGCGGCGGCGGGCAAACTGACCGCCGAAAGTACAGCCGAGCAAGCGGGCGCAGGGCTTGACCTGCTGACCGACGATGAGCGGGCGGCGTTCCAGTCGCTGAATGCGCAATACGTCGCGCGGCATGGTTTCCCCTTCATCATTGCGGTGAAAGACCACGACAAGGCATCGATCCTCGCGGCTTTTCATCGGCGCATCGAAAATGACCGCGATACGGAATTCTCCGAGGCTTGCCGACAGGTGGAACGCATCGCCGCACTGCGCCTGATCGAGAAGTTGGGCGCATGAGCGTGAAATTGCACCTTGAACCCCTGACACAAGAGGCTTTCGCGCCTTTTGGTGAGGTGCTGGATGTCGCGGGCGCACCTGACAAGATCATCAATCAGGGGCTTTGCGGGCGCTATCACGACCGCGCAAATATTGACATTGTGGATGGCCGCACAGGCATCAGCCTGTTCAAAGCGGAACCGCGTCCGTTCCCGATCATGCTTGAAATGATTGAACGGCACCCTGACGGCAGTCAGGCCTTTTTGCCGATGAGTTTCGATCCTTTCGTTGTTGTTGTGGCGCCTGACGCGGGCGGCACACCGGGCCAGCCCCGCGCATTTCTGACAACGGCGGGGCAGGGAATTAATTTCGCACGGGGCACATGGCACGGGGTTTTGACCCCGCTGCATGCGCCGGGGCTTTTTGCTGTTGTAGACCGGATCGGGGAGGGTCCGAACCTGCAAGAGCATTGGTTCGACACGCCGTTCACCATCACTGGTGATCAGGCAAATGCCAGCGGGGAGACTGGCTAATACGTCCAAAGGGAGGGACATACACTATGGCTGACACTTCAATCGGGACCGCGGAGCAACTCCGGGATCCCAACTATACACCTGCGCTACATCGCGCGATACCATTGGGCATCCAGCACGTGCTGGCGATGTTTGTGTCCAACGTCACCCCTGCGATTATCGTGGCAGGTGCGGCGGGCTTTGGGTTCGGGTCAAACAGCCCCGATTTTCCGGAATTGCTGTACCTTATTCAGATGTCGATGCTTTTTGCAGGTATCGCGACATTGTTGCAGACAATCACAATTGGCCCCGTGGGGGCCGCATTGCCGATTGTGCAGGGCACGTCCTTTGCCTTTATTCCGATCATGATCCCGCTGGTGGCGGGCAAGGGTGTTGATGGGCTTGCCGCATTGTTCACCGGTGTCGTTATCGGGGGGTTGTTCCATGCATTCCTGGGGCTGTTCATCGGCAAGATCCGCTTTGCACTTCCGCCGCTTGTGACGGGCCTTGTGGTCACGATGATCGGTCTGGCGCTGGTGAAAGTGGGCATTCAGTATGCAGCGGGCGGTGTTCCGGCCATCGGCACACCTGAATACGGCTCGCTTCTTAACTGGTCAGCGGCGTTGGTGGTGATCTTTGTCACGCTTGGTCTCAAGTTCTTCGCCCATGGCATGCTGTCGATTTCTGCGGTTCTGGTTGGCCTGATCGTGGGGTATTTCTACGCCCTTGGTGTGGGCATTCTGGAATGGTCCGCTGTCACCGGTTCATGGGAACGTTCAGCAGCTTTCGCCTTGCCGCAACCATTCAAGTACGGCTTTGAGATTTCTGCCGCTGCTGTCATCGGTTTCTGCCTGATGGCGTTTATCTCGGCCATTGAAACCGTGGGCGATGTCTCGGGCATCACCAAAGGCGGGGCTGGGCGCGAAGCGACAGACAAGGAAATCACGGGTGCCACCTATGCCGACGGTCTGGGAACGGCGGTTGCCGGTATCTTTGGCGGCTTTCCGAACACATCGTTCAGCCAGAACGTAGGCCTGATTGCCATGACCGGCGTGATGAGCCGGCATGTCGTGACCTGTGGCGCGATCTTCCTGATCATCTGTGGCCTTGTCCCGAAAGTGGGCGGTGTCATCCGCACAGTGCCGATCGAGGTGCTTGGCGGTGGTGTGATCGTGATGTTCGGGATGGTTGTGGCTGCGGGTATTTCCATGCTGTCCGACGTGAACTGGAACCGCCGCAACATGGTGATCTTTGCGATTTCCCTGTCGATTGGTCTGGGACTTCAACTTGAGCCGGGCGCTGTTGCCGGTCTGCCCGATACCGCGCGCATCCTGATGACATCGGGTCTGTTGCCTGCGGCATTCATCGCCATCGTGCTGAACCTTATCCTGCCAGAGGAGTTGTCGGAAGAAGCAACCGAGGAAGTCTCGGGCGGTATGCATGGTCACGGGCGCGGCGCGCTGCCAGTGGATGACAACCGCTAGGAACGTTTGAAAGAAAACGCGAAAGGCCCGGTTATGCGACCGGGCCTTTTGCTTTCGCGACTAGCCTGCTTCGCGGTCGGCCCAGCCTGCAAAGATGCGTTCCAGAAAGATCACCGCGTAGTAGAGAACGATCCCGAGGAAGGCGAGTGCGATCAGCACTGCAAACATCAGCGGATAATCCCCGTTGGTTTCACCCGATTTGAACAGCGCCCCAAGCCCGCGCCCGTGCGGGCTGACGATTTCCACAAGATTGGTGCCAATGAACGCCAGCGTCGCCGAGACCTTCAGCGCGCCAAAGAATTCCGGTAAGGTCTTGGGCAGGGCGATTTTCCAGAAGATCGTGGCTTTCGATGCCCCCAATGCGCGCAGAATATCGCGGTATTCGGGTTCAAGCGTGGACAGCCCGATACCGACAGAGACAGCAATGGGAAAGAACGAGATCATAAAGGCCATCAGGATGGTGTTGAAATCATGCTGGCCGATGAACAGCAGCGAAATCACAGGCACCAGCGTGGCCTTGGGAATGGCGTTGAATCCGATCAAAAGCGGATAAAGCGCATCGCGCGCGATCCGTGAAAAGCCGATAATCATGCCAATCGCCGTGCCAACGATCACGGCAAGGAACAGACCCACGACCGTGCGCCAGAGCGTCTGCCATCCCATTTCAAGGAACAATTCCTTATATTTCCAGAACGCTGGTGGCAGGTCAGAGGGCGAGGCCATTTTGAAATTCGGCCAGCCATTGGCCCAGACCAACAGTTCCCAAAGACCCAGAAAGATGATGATTGCGATAATCGGTGTGGCGATTTTACTGAACATCGGTGGTCACCTCGCGGCCTTGTGCAATCTTGATCTGGTCGCGCAGCACATGCAGCATATCGGCGGCCTTGGCGGTGAAAAGCACATCCAGATTACGGTCCGCAGGCAGGTCCACGTCCATCACATATTGCGTGCGGGCAGGGCGGCCTGACAGGACAATCACCTGATCGCCCAAAAACACGCTTTCGCGCAGATCATGGGTAATCAGCACGGCAGTAAAAGGTTCAGCCGCACGCAGATCGCGCATGGTTTGCCACAGGTCTTCGCGGGTAAACGCATCAAGCGCGCCAAAAGGTTCGTCCATAATCAGCACATCGGGCTTATGTACCAGCGACCGGCAGAGCGACGCGCGTTGGCGCATCCCGCCAGAAAGCTCGGACGGGCGTTTGTTTTCAAAACCAACAAGCCCGACCATCTCAAGCAGCTCCATCGCACGCGCTTCGCGATCCTTGCGCGGCATGCGGGGGGCCACGATTTCCAGCGGCAGAATAACGTTGTCCAGAATGGTGCGCCATTCCAGCAGGACAGGGTTCTGAAACGCCATCCCCACGGTATTGCGCGGGCCTTTGACGCGTTCGCCGTGCAGCCACACCTCGCCCTCATCAGGGGCCATCAGGCCCGCCACCAGCCGCGTCAGCGTGGATTTTCCGCACCCCGAGGGGCCCACAACAGCAGCAAAGGTGCCTTCGGGCACCGTGACATCCAGGCCGTCCAGCACCTCAAGCGGGCCATGGGCGGTCTTGTAGGCGTGCTTGACGCCCTTGATTTCTATAAGATTTTCGATGGTCTTTAGCCTTGATGGAAAAAGGGCCGCCGCAATGTGCAGCGGCCCGCTTGTTTTACTGCAACATCAACATATCCGCCGTTGGCAGATAGCTTCCATCAAAATACAGCGACGCGTCGGGCGCGTTCACGAACTCATAGACCGATTTGGTCTGTTCAATCGCGTTTGCAATGCGGGCCTCGTCAATCCCGCCCATGCCGTTTGCGATGACATAGTCAGTTAGCACATTGGCGTCGATTGCCATTTGCAGGCGCTCTGTTTCAAGGGCGGCGTCCGCGGCAGGATTGCGCTCGATCAGCGCGGCAATCGCAGCGTCAGGCGTGGCGATGGCATCTTTCCAGCCCTTTGCAATAGCTGTCAGGAACCCTGTCACCAGTTCGGGGTTGGCTTCGGCAAAGTCGGTGTTGACGATGATGGCGTTGCCGTAAAGGTCCACGCCGTAATCAGCCATCAGCAGAACCGAGATGTCATCGGCAGGAATACCCAAACGCTTGAGGTTCAGCGTGGACGAGAAAGAAAACCCTGTGATTGCCGCGACATTGCCTTCGGCCAGCATCGGTTCGCGGGTTGGAAAGCCCACAGGCTCAACCGTGATCGCATCTACATCAATGCCGGTTTCCGCAGCAAAGATCGGGAATTGCGCCCATGCGCCATCAGGTGGCGGCGCGCCCAGCACTTTGCCTTCCAGATCAGAAGGTGCTTCGACGCCAAGCGATTTGCGCCCGACAACGGCGAACGGCGGTTTGTCATAAACCATCATCACAGCCGTCACAGGCGCATCAGGGTTCTGGTCAAGGAACCGCATGAGCGAGTTGATGTCGGCAAACCCTACCGGAAATGCGCCAGTCGCGACCTTTGGAATAGCGTCAAGCGAACCCGCACCCTCGCTGATCGTCACTGTCAGGCCCGCATCCGCGAAATAGCCCGCATCAAGGGCGTGAAAATAAGGTGCCGCCGGCCCTTCGAATTTCCAGTCGAGCGCAAAAGGCATATCGGTTTGCGCGATGGCAGGTGAAGCGAGCAGGCTTGCCGCAAGCGCAAGCATCTTTTTGTCGAAAATCATTGGCATGTCCCGTGAAATTGTTACCACCAAACAATATCAAAGGCAGACGCGTCGAAACAGGGATCACGAAACCCAGAGCCTTTCTGATGCGCATTTTTTGGGTCGGCGCACAAAAAATAGGCAAATGGCTGTGCGGCGGACTGCTTTCCTACGCAGTTTTTGCGCTTGGTGCGCTAGCGTGCGCCCCCAAGCCGCAAATTCATGTGCCGGTTCACATCCTTATAAAGCAGATAGCGGAATTTGCCCGGCCCGCCAGCATAGCACGCCTGCGGGCAAAAGGCGCGCAGCCACATGTAGTCACCCGCCTCGACCTCGACCCAGTCGTTGTTCAGCCGGTACACAGCCTTGCCTTCAAGCACGTAAAGACCGTGCTCCATCACATGGGTTTCCAGAAATGGAATAATCGCACCCGGTTCAAAAGTGACGACCGTCACATGCATATCGTGGCGCAGATCCGCAGGGTCGACAAACCGTGTGGTGGCCCATTTGCCGTCCGTGCCGGGCATGACAGTGGGGGGCACATCACGATCGTTCGTTACGATCACATCCGGCGTATCCAGACCCGGAACAGGCTCATAGGCTTTGCGGATCCAGTGAAACCGCAGCATGTCATCGTGGTTGTTGTGCAATGTCCAGCCCGATGCAGGCGGCAGATAGGCGTAGCCGCCCGGTTCCATCACATGCGTTTCGCCTGCGACGGTTAAGGTTGCGGTGCCTTCGACGATAAACAGTACCCCTTCGGCACCGGCATCTGCCTCAGGCTGATTCGATCCCCCGCCGGGCCCGACTTCCATGATATATTGTGAAAAGGTCTCGGCAAAACCGCTGAGCGGGCGCGCGATGACCCAAAGGCGGGTGTTTTCCCAAAACGGCAGAAAGCTGGTCACGATATCGCGCATCGTGCCTTTCGGGATCACCGCATAGGCATCGGTAAAGATCGCGCGGTCCGTCAAGAGCTGGTCCTGGCCCGGATGGCCCCCGGTTGGTGCAAAGTATTTGCCTGACATGTCGGCTCCTGTCGGTTGGAATTCCACAGAAATATGCGTTTGCAATGCCGATGACGCCACCCATGTTCGGCAGACAAGACTTTTCGCGTGAATTTGAAAATGCGGCGTTGATTTCAAACAAGATCGTATGATTGCGATATCTTCAGCGGTCATGTGACGTGCGTGCGGGCGAGGCGAGGCCGCGCAAGAGCGGTTTAAGCTGTTCTTAAACCCCGGCGTTCATAAGGGCACATAGCATTCTGTATTCTGCGAGGGACTAATGGGAATCTCTACTTCAATCGCTTTGTCGCGAAAACTGCCGTCGATCATCGCCGCACTTTGTGTGGCGGCGAGTGTGAGTATCGCGATCGTTGGATATATAGATTTTCGGCAGAGTGTCTTTCAGGAAGCACGCAAGAATTTTCAGATACTGACGGAAAGCCGTGGCAAAAGCCTGGTGACATGGTTTGAGAATACAGGCCAAATCGTTGCAAGCTATGCGAATGATCCAACGGTTGTTGCGGCCCTGAGTTCGTTCGATAGTTCGTATAACCTGATGATTGACAGCGTTGGTCTGCGTGATGCGTATATCACGAATAATCCCAATCCGGCCGGAGAACGCGCATTGTTGGATCAGGCGCCTGAGTCTGTTCCCTATCATTTTCAGCACGGGCGTTTTCATCCGTATTTCCGCGATATCGTGAAGACGGCGGGCTATTATGATTTTTTCTTGTTCAACAAGAACGGGGATCTGATGTATTCGGTCGAAAAAGCAGGGGATTATGCGACCAATTTCTCTGATGGCCCCTTCGCAGATAGTGGCCTTGCGTCGGCATTTGCTGCCGCGCGGGATGGCGCGCAGGGACAAGTCTATTTTGCTGACTTTGATCGTTATGCGGCGCGCGCAGGTGACGCGGCTGCATTTCTGGCGACCCCCGTCGTCGATCGAAGCGACCAGTTGCTAGGGGTCGTCGCTGTACAGGTGCCGACAAGTCAAATTGATGCGATATTCAATGATCCGCTTGGCATGGGCGAGACCGGACGCATCTATGCCGTAGGGTCGGATTTGCGGACGCGGAATCAGCCGCGTTTTGACGCAGGGCCCATGCGTCTTTCAGATGTATCGAACGCTTCTCAGGTCAGATCTATCGTCAATGGCGCTGACACGTTCCAAGGTCTAACGACAGGCGTGAGTGGCGATGATATGCTGACCATGGGCGCCCTGGTCGACGTGTTTGGTCAGTCTTGGGCGATTATTGGTGAAATCACCACAAATGAGATCCAAGCCCCCGTTATCGCGGCCCGCAACAAGATGATTTTTGTCACAGTGCTGGTTGGCGGTATTGCTGCTTTTCTCGGTTGGCTGACCGCGGGCTCGGTCGTGCGGCCGCTGGCGCGTCTTGGTGATGCAATGGGGCGAATTTCGGACAAGGAGTATGATGTTGATCTGTCAGATCAAAAACGTGGCGATGAAATAGGAAGCCTGTTCAATAGTCTCAATGACTTTTGTCAAAAACTGCGCGCATCCGATGAGGCCGAAGAAGAGCGGAAGGCACTGCAGGTAAAGCAAGCAGAGGTCGTGAACAGGTTGAGTATCGCACTGACAAAACTGGCTGATGGTGACCTGAAACATAAAATTGAGACACCGTTTGACGGTGACTACGACCAACTGCGCCAGGACTATAACCGCACGATGCTGAACCTTAACAAGACAATCGGGTCTGTCGTGATCCGGTCCGGTGCAATCCGCCAGCGTTCGGACGGGATGAGCCGTGCCTCGGATGATTTGTCGCGCCGGACAGAAAATCAGGCGGCGACACTGGAAGAAACAGCTGCGGCGCTCGACCAGATGACTGCCAGCGTCAGATCAGCGGCTGACGGTGCCCGGCAGGTCAAGGAAGTTGTGGGCAGCGCACGACAAGACGCCGACAAGAGCGAGCCGGTGGTGAAAGATGCTGTGCACGCCATGACAGAGATCGAAGGGTCGTCACAGGAGATATCCCAAATCATCGGTGTGATCGACGATATCGCGTTCCAGACCAACCTGTTGGCTCTGAATGCAGGCGTTGAAGCTGCACGCGCAGGCGAGGCGGGGCGTGGATTTGCCGTCGTTGCATCCGAAGTGCGTGCGCTCGCGCAGCGTTCATCGGATGCAGCTAAACAAATCAAGGCACTGATCAGTGAGAGTTCCGGTCAGGTTGAGCGCGGTGTCGCGCTGGTCGGACAGGCGGGGCAGGTGTTGACGAAAATCGCAAGTCATATCAACCATATATCCGATCTCGTCGCCGAAATCGCGTCTGGCGCTGAAGAACAATCAATTGGCCTTGGCGAGATCAATATCGGTGTGACACAACTTGACAAGGTGACACAGCAGAACGCCGCAATGGTCGAAGAAGCAACAGCCAGCAGCCACGCATTGAATGGTGACGCGGCCCAACTCGAAGAACTGGTTACGCATTTCCGACTCGATGAAGCGGCGATCACTGATACATCCAAAGAGGACAACATCATGCAATTTGTCCCGCAACCGGCGCAGCAGGCGCCTGAGCTCGCGTCATATCAGGCAAGGTCCGCCGCCAAAGTGAGTGCTGGAGGCGGTAACCGCGAAGATATCTGGCAAGACTTCTGATCTGCCCGACTGCCGTTTGATAGACCAAATTTTTTCCGCGCGTTCTAAACCAACGCGCGGCATTTGCGCGGGCCGTGGCATTCACGCCAATAGCACCTGCAAACTTCATTGATCTGTGGGGTATTGGCTCCGACGGTAGGGATCGAACCTACGACCAATTGATTAACAGTCAACTGCTCTACCGCTGAGCTACGTCGGAACACTCGGCGTCGTATAGCAATGCGATTCCGCGACGTCCAGAGGGTTTTGCAGTGTTTTTGCGAAACTTTTCAGATGCATCCTTTTGCGCTAAGTTTCACCTTTGGTTGTTGGCGCCGGTCCAATTTTGGCTAGAATTGTAGAGCGTTTGTACGTTAACGATGCACTTTCTACTCATGGCTGTGATGAGGGCATAATTGGGTTCTCAAGCGGCCCAAAGCCGAATCCCGAAAAAGTGCACCACTGCGTTGTAGTGGCGCGCAACCAATGCTGCTTTCGAGATAAAATACCGTATCTGACACAATTCGTCACTAATCGTAGCACTTCAGCAAACTGTGCCGACGTCGGGTGCAAGTGCTAAAAAATCCGGTGTGAGGCTTTGTAACTTCATGGGATGATTGTATCGTTTGAACCAATCCGTGACCAACAGGGGATTGGCGACGGATCCAATCCCGCGAACGGACGTCACGTGCTGTCATATTCAGCCCCTGTCGCATCGGTGGCGTCCATACGCGCCCTTTTGCTTCCCAGTGCCACTAGTTGAGCGACAAGACTGACGCAGCGCTGCGTCGGTTTCTTGGAATGTGTTCGCAGTCATTTGTCTTTGAAGTGCCTTGACCCGTGCCAGCGTGAGAAGCTGGTAATTTCCTAACGGCAGGGTGTCAGCTGTCAGCACTGGCAAGGCAAAAGGGCCCGTAATCTTCATTCCTGTCTCAACATTGAAAGTGAGCGCAGCAATCCGGCACAGCCAACTGGGATATTGTCCAATTTCGCAGCGCCTCAACCTCTTGCAGCTGGAATCGTGATCGCACCCTCGCCATGCAGCGCGAATGTTGCACCTGTTGCTAATTGCGGCGCGGCGCTGACGATGCCGCGTGTGTAGAGGTCGACCAGATGGGCAAAGACGTTGCGCTCTGCGGCCGTGGCCAGTTCGGGCGCAAGGTCGTGATAAACCGCATCCGTAATCTGGGTGGGGGTTGCAGGATTCTCGGTCAGCGTTGCAATGATCTGCGCCTCGCGCTTTTTGCGGTGCTCAATCAACCATGCGAGCCGTGCGACAGTCTGCATAACCGGGGCGCCGTGGCCCGGGTAATAAATGCGCGCGCTATGAGCCTGCAATTTCGTGCAGGAGGCCATGAAATCGCTCAGGTCCCCGTCTGGTGGTGAGACCAGCGAACTGGCCCAGCCCATCACGTGATCGCCGGTAAAGATCGCGTCATTCCAGACAAAGCAAAGATGATTCCCGATATGTCCGGGCGTATGCAGCGCGGTGATATCGCCCCACGACCCTGACAACACTTCGCCATCTGTCAGTATGCGGTCAGGCGAAAACGCGTGGTCGATACCTTCGCCGCCACCCGCGAGCCCTTCTTCGGCAAGTTGCTGCATCACGGCACTGCGTCCGGCGTGACTGTCCCCGAAGGCATAGGTCGGTGCGGCCAGTCTGTCACCCAAAGTTGCGGCAAGCGGGGAATGGTCCAGATGGCTATGCGTGAGCAGGATATGTGACACAGGGCGTCCTGCAATGGCCGCCACCAGAGCAGCCAGATGGTCTGGGTTGTCCGGCCCGGGGTCGATGATAGCAAGCGTATCACGCCCCAGAATATAGGTATTCGTGCCCAAATAGGTCATGGGTGAGGGGTTTGGCGCCAGAACCAGCTGCAAGTCCTCCGCAAGCGCCAGCGGTTTGCCTGCAATGGGTGCAAAATCCGCCATCACAACCGCTTTCCGTTTCTTCGGTGGCGGGGTAGCGTAGCGGTATGTTCTTTGGTTGGCTCAAAAAATACATGCCGCGAGGCATTTACGCGCGCGCCGCGCTGATTCTGGTTTTGCCAATTTTGCTGTTGCAATTGCTTGTCTCGGTTGTCTTTATCCAGCGCCACTTTGAAGGTGTCACCCGCCTGATGACAAGTGCCGTGAATATCGAATTGCGCTTTCTGGTGGATACCGCAAACAGCGCAACGACGCTCGCGGGCGCACGCAGAGCCCTTGGGCGCATCGATGGCCCTTTGGAAATCGACACGGTTCTGCCTGCAAATGATGTCGTCTCGCAGGATATCCTTCCTTTTGTCGATCTCACAGGTGGTACCGTTATTGAAACGCTGCGCGCGGGTGTCAGCGATATTCTGGCGGTATCGCTGGAACGGCGCAGCAGGGTCGTGGTCTGGGTGCAAACCCGTCACGGTCCTTTGCGGATGGATCTGCGCCGCGCCCGTGTGTCGGCCTCGAATCCGCATCAGTTGCTGGTGATTATGGTGGTTCTGGGCGGCATCATGACGGCGATTGCCTATGTCTTCTTGCGCAACCAGCTGCGACCGATCAAACGTATGGCCCGCGCTGCAACGGATTACGGCAAGGGCCGGATCACGCCGTTCACACCATCCGGTGCGGTCGAGGTCCGCGCCGCTGGCATGGCATTTCTTGATATGCGCAACCGCCTTGAGCGTCAGACCCAAAGCCGGACGATGATGCTCTCTGGGGTCAGCCATGATTTGCGCACACCGCTGACCCGTATGCGGTTGGGTCTTTCGATGCTGGACCCGCAGGATGCCGCGCCGCTTGCACATGATGTGGATGATATGGAGCGGCTGCTGGATGCATTTCTGGATTTCGCCCGCACCGACGCCGAAGACAGTCTTGAACCGACAATACCAAGTCAGATCATCGCTGATGTTTTGGCTGATGCGACACGCATGCAGCAGGATGTAACGCTGGGGGCGATTGAAGGTGCAGACGATGAGGTCGGCCTGCGCCCGCTTGCGATCCGCCGCGCGATGGACAACCTGATCGGCAATGCGCTGCGCTATGGCACAAAAGCCGAGATCGGCGTCAGCGTGACGGATCGTGCGGTCCGGTTCTGGGTCGAGGATGACGGTCCCGGCATTCCACCAGAGCGCTATGATGAGGCATTGAGCCCTTTCGTCCGTCTGGATCCGGCGCGCAACCAGGACAAAGGCAGCGGTGTCGGCCTTGGCTTGTCGATCGTTGCCGATATCGCGCGAACCCATGGCGGGGTCCTGCGCCTTGGTGTCAGCGAGCGGCTTGGTGGATTGAAGGCCGAGCTGGTTCTGGCGCGCTAGGGATTTTCCACTGCGTCTTGCAACATGGCATCGCTCCACGCGCTGAGAAAGGCGTTCCGGTTCAGTTTATCGAGATAGACCAACAATGCGGGGCCAAGCCGGATCGGGCCATAGGCGCGGGCTTCGGGTGTTTGGGCGGCACCCAGAGGGGGCAAGGCCCAGATACGGGGCTGTTCGCGCATACCTTCTTGCAACAGGCGATCGATAAATAGCCCCGCGCTGGCGGGTTGGGTGGCCGTTGCAGGGATAAGCGCTGTGCGCAACATCACCGTGGCATAGTCCTGCAGGTCCAGAATTTCCAGCCGGTCATCACGCGCGATCCGTTCGGCGGCATATGACCCCAGCACGTTATAGGCCAAGGACAACCGGCCTGCAGCAACATCATCAATCATCTGCGCCGAACAGCAATAAAGCGCTGTTCCGCGTAACCCCATCAGTTCGGACAGCCGCCAGTAGGTATCTGAATTGCGTGCTTCCTGGGTGGCAAAAAGATAGCCCAAGCCGCTGGTCCGCACATCATAGGTGCCAATCGCATCCTGAAAAATGGCGGGGTTCTGGCGCAGCAGCGCGATCAGGTCTTGGCGCGTTGCGGGCCGTTCCATACCTGCGAAAGCTTCGCGCGAGATGACCGCGACGGCGGGCTCGGCCGTGAAGGCAAAGACCTGATTGCGCCACTGTGCCCAGGCGGGCAGGGCCTGCGTGACGGGGGATGTATAGGCCTGTGCCGCGCCATCATTGGCCAGCTGGAATTGCAGGTCCATCGCCGAAGAAATTGCGACATCAAACACCGCACCCTGCGTGATGGCGCGGTGCAACACCGCGCTGGACGTCACAAAATAATCAATGCCGATGGCAGGGTTTTCGGCCTGAAATGCCAGAATGAACGGCTCGAAAACCTCTAGATCGCCGGTCGAGATGACCTTGATCACGACATCACCGGTGCCGGGGTAAGACCTTTGGTCTTCAAGCTCGAGGGCCAGCAAGGGACTGCCCAGTAAAAGAAAAAAAGTTGTCGTAATCAGGCGGCGGGCAAGATCAGGGAAACGCATGCGCCTGCTCCATCATCAGGGTTTGTCAATTTGATACGGCCACCATGGGCGTCCAGCACTTCTTTTGCGATGGTCAGCCCGAGGCCGGACCCGACGATTTGATCGACATTGGCCCCGCGTTGAAAACGTGCTGTCAGATCCGGTAAAGAGGGTGCCGAAAATCCGCGCCCGTGGTCGCGCACCGTCAGGCGCCAGTATTTTTCGTCCAACCGGTCGAGGGTCACGTTGATGTCCGTTTCTGCGGGCGAATATTTGATAGAATTATCCAGTACATTGCGCAACGCACTTTCCAGCAAAATGGCATCCCCACGCACACCGGCAGGGCCGTTGCAATGCAGGTTGATCGCGATGTCCTTCATGTCGGCCGTCGGAGCAAGCCCGTCAGACACGCGCGCGGCCAGTTCTGCCAGATCAACGTGGTCCTGCGCCAATGCATCGGCACGAAAGCTGACGGTGGCGTGATCCAAAAGCTGACTGGCCGAGCGCGAGCTTTCGTCAACCGCGCGGATAATACGCCGCAGCATTTGTTTTTCTGCGTCTTTTTCCACCGTGTGCAGCGCCAGTTCTGCCTGAACACGCACCGTCGCCAAAGGCGTGCGCACGCGGTGGGCGGCCTCGGCAATAAATTCTTCGGACCGCCGGATGGAGTGTCCCAACCGCTCCATCAGACGGTTGAGGGCAACCAAAAGCGGTGACAGTTCCGCGGGAACCTGGCGGCGCAAGGGCCGCAAATCGGCCGGGCCGCGCCGTGACACGGCCTGTGCAAAACTGTTGAGCGGCTGCAATGCGTTGCTTGCCGCAACGGCCCCAAGCCCCACGGCAAGCACAAAGAGCGCCACTGATAGCCCTGCGGCTGTTTGTGACAGCTCAGACCCAATCGCGTCCACCCCGGTGCGGGTTTGCGCCACGGTAACCAGAACCGGCACAGGCTGTTGGCCTGCCAGAACCGTGCGCTGGACGGTAACCGCGCGTACGGGATCGCCGCGATAATTCATTGTGCGGACAGTCACCGCACCGGAGCGGCGGACAGGGCCCGCAGGCTCGGCCAGATCATCATATCCGGTCAGCGTTACGCCCTCGGCGGAGACGCGATAGAACACGCGGTCCTGACCGATCGCATCCAGCATTGCAAAGGCCGAGTAGGGCAGTTCCAGCAGAATAGTGCCCTGTTCACTGCGCAGTGCCTCGGCGATTGTGGTGGCCGAGGCGACAAGGACGTTGTCCTGGGTCTGTTCGGCGGCTTCGCGGGCAAAGGTCGTAACCGTCCACCATGACAGGATAGCGAGGACAGCAGCGACACCCGCAAGCAGGATTGTGAGGCGTTGACCGATAGAGCGCCACCAGAACGGCAGCGATTTGGCGGTATTCATGGCCATGTCATCCGGTATCCGATGCCGCGCACGGTTTCGATCTCGACCCCGGCCTCTTGAAGTCTTTTGCGCAGGCGGCCGACATAGACTTCGATGGCGTTCTCGCTTACTTCGACATCCTGCGAAAACAAACGGTCAAGCAGTTGGCTCTTGGACAGGATCTGCCCCTTGTTACGCGCAAAGATCTCGAGCAGGCGCAGTTCACGGTTGCGCAAGGGCTTTGTGTCACCGTCTTGCTGAAGCGTGCCACCTGATGGATCAAAGAGGGCCGTGCCCAGCGGAATGAGCGCTGGTGTGGGGGTGCCGCGACGGCGCAGAACTGCGCGACATCTGGCCTCTAACTCGCCGAAATCAAATGGTTTTGTGATATAGTCATCCGCGCCAAGATCAAGTGTGTCAACGCGGTCGGACACTTGGCTGCGCGCGGTCAGCACGATCACCGGCAGGCGCTCTGCAGTGCGGGTCTTGCGCAAAAATTCGCGGCCGTCACCGTCAGGCAACATCACATCAAGCAGCATCAGGTCGTAGTCCGCAATTGCCAGCCATTCCTCGGCTTCGGCCAGTGTCATGGCATGATCCACGGCGTGCCCGTCAAGCGACAAACGCGCAATCACGGCCTCGCCCAGTTCTGCGTTATCCTCAACGAGCAAAAAGCGCATTGATCGTTCTCTCCTCGGTCCGCGCGCCCCGAATTTCGGGGGCGGGTGAATTAATTTATCCGGTGTCAGGCTCGTGTCAGCTTCGCATGCGGTTATTTAGCATGGGCGGGGAAACCGCGCCTGTCAAATGGGAGGAATACCGATGACAATGAACATGACCCGCCGGGTCGTGATGGCCGCTGCGGCCGTTACACTCGCGTTTACGAACCCGGCAACTGCTGGCGGCCATCAGGTGATGGACGAGATTAATTTCCTGATCCCCGGCGGTGCTGGTGGTGGTTGGGACGGCACAGCACGCGGCACAGGCGAAGCCCTGACCGGTGCGGGCCTTGTCGGCACAGCATCTTATGAAAACATGTCCGGCGGCGGCGGCGGTGTGGCGATTGCCCACCTGATCGAAAATGCGGAATCGCTGCAAAATACGATGATGGTGAATTCGACACCGATCATCATCCGCTCGCTCACAGGTGTGTTTCCACAAAGCTATCGTGACCTGACGCTGGTTGCGGGGACGATCGGTGACTACGCGGCGATTGTTGTCAGCACCGACAGTGCGATCCAGTCAATGGATGATCTGCTGGCGGCGTACCGCGAAGATGGCATGGGCTTTGCCGTGGGCGGTGGTTCGGTGCCGGGCGGTCTTGACCACCTTGTTGCGGCATCTGTGATGCAGGCTGCTGGCGAAGATCCGACCGCGTTCAACTACATTCCCTATGACGCTGGCGGCGCTGCCATGGCAGGTCTGCTGTCGGGTGAAATTCAGGCGCTCTCGACCGGATTTTCCGAGGCGATTGCACTGGCCGATCAAGGCGAAGTCCGCATTCTTGGCGTGACATCCCCCGAACGTGTGCCGGCCTATGACACTGCGCCCACAATGATCGAGCAGGGCCTTGATACTACATTCGTCAACTGGCGTGGTTTCTTTGCTGCACCGGGTATTTCGGACGAACAGGTCGGGAAAATGCAGGCCGCTATCGCTGCGATGTACGACACCCCCGAGTGGGAAGAAGTCCGCGCGCGTAACGGCTGGGTGAACATCTATAACAACGGCGAGGATTTCCGTGCATTCCTGGACAACCAGGAGCAGGAAATCGGTGACCTGATGCGGACACTGGGCTTTCTCTAGGGCCTAAGCCGCAATACCTTACCGCCCCGCAATCTCGCGGGGCGGTTTCCACATAAGAATTTTCAGGGAGGGGAATTCATGGCGCTGGATCGCTGGATCGCGCTGATCTTTGTCTTGTTTTGCTGCGTTTATGGCTATGCCGCATTCTTTACGATGGATCAGCTTCTTCCACCCTTTATGCAACGTAACCCTGTGTGGCCTTCTACCTTTCCAAAGGTTCTGGCTGTTCTGGGTGTTATTGTTGGTCTGGTCGTGCTTCTGGGTCTGGAAAAGACCGATGACAGCGCGGCAAGCCCTTCAGCTACAGAAATCAACTATCGCCGCCTGCATGAATACAAGCTGGGTCAGGCCCTGATGTTGCTGGCGCTGATGGTGCTTTACGCGCTGATGCTGCGGCCTGCGGGTTTTCTGATCTCTACCACTGTCTTCTTGACGGCGGGCAGCGCGATCCTGGGTGAGCGCAAGTTTCACGTCATGATCCCCGTTGCCGTCTTTGCCACCGGTTTTGTCTGGTATCTGGTCCAGGAGGTGCTTGGCATCTTCTTGCGGCCCTTTCCGTTTTTCATGGGGATGTAGGTCATGCTTGAAGGAATTATGATTGGCCTTGAAGCGGCCTTTTCCGTCCAGAACATCCTGATGGTGGTGTTTGGTTGTCTGATCGGGACATTCATCGGCATGTTGCCGGGTCTGGGCCCGATGTCGATTATCGCGATCATGATCCCTGTGGCGATTACCTTGGGTGATCCGGCGGCGGCGTTGATCCTGCTGGCAGGTGTCTATTACGGCGCGATCTTTGGTGGCTCGACCTCGTCGATCCTGCTGAATGCACCCGGCGTGGCGGGCACGGTCGCCACCAGTTTCGACGGTTATCCGATGGCGCGTAAGGGGCAGGCGGGCAAGGCGCTGACCATCGCCGCAGTCAGTAGCTTTGCCGGCGGCACGATCGGGGCGATCCTCTTGATGATCTTTGCGCCGGCGTTGTCGTCCGTCGCGCTCTTGTTCCATTCGGCCGAGTATTTTGCGCTCATGGTTGTGGGTCTTTCGGCGATCGCGGCTTTTGCAGGCACAGGGCAGGTGGGCAAGGCACTGATGATGACGCTGCTGGGTCTGATCCTTGCCACCGTGGGCGAGGGCGCCCTGTTCAGCATGCCACGCTTTACGATGGGCATGATGGACCTGCAGTCGGGCATCAGCTTTATCACACTGGCCATGGCGATGTTTGCGCTGCCAGAGGCGCTTTTTCTTGTGCTGAACCCGGCACGCGGGGCCAGCAATGCCGAAGGCGGCAGCAACAAGATCACCAATTTGCGCTTTTCACGTGCAGAGGGGCGGGCGATGATGCCGGTGATCGGGCGCCAGTCCATTCAGGGCTTTTTCATTGGCGTTTTGCCCGGTGCGGGGGCGACGATCGCGTCTTTCCTTGGCTATGCTGTGGAACGCAACCTTGCCAAGGGCGAAGAGCAGGCCGAATTCGGCAAAGGCTCGATCAAGGGCCTCGCTGCGCCGGAAACAGCCAATAACGCGGCCTGTACCGGTTCATTTGTGCCGCTGTTGACCTTGGGTATTCCGGGGTCGGGGACCACAGCGATCCTGCTTGGCGCGCTGATTGCATTGAATGTCACCCCCGGGCCACGTCTTATGACGGACACGCCCGAGATTTTCTGGGCTGTCATTATCTCCATGTTCATCGGCAATCTGGTGCTCTTGGTGCTGAACCTGCCGCTGATCCCGTATATCGCCAAGATCCTGTCGATCCCGCGCAACTACCTGATCCCCTTCATTCTCTTCTTTACACTGATGGGGGCCTATATCGGGCAGAATAACGCGACCGAGCTTTTGATCCTTGTGGGCTTTGGCGTGGTCGCCACGATCCTTCGGTTTGCGGATTATCCTCTGGCACCGCTCTTGATCGGGTTCATCCTCGGCACGATGCTGGAAGACAACTTCGCCCGCTCGATGCAGCTTTATCAGGGGCTTGGTTTTATCCTTGAACGTCCAATGACATTGGGCTTGTTGGTTCTGGCCATGGTGCTGGTGCTTTTGCCAAGCTTCCGTGCGCGGCGTGCGCGCAAGCGGGCCGAGGGTGTCGCCGACGGCGATTAAGTGCAGCGCGCGCAGATGCCGTTGTGGTATTTGCGCGCCAACAAGGCCCGTATTTGCGACTTTGATCCGGCGGTTTTGCAAGAGATCAAGTGACCACCTTGCACCCCGTGCTTGGCTTTTGTGACGGGCTGATGATGGCGCTGGAAATGCCGCTGATTTAAGCGGTCGGCTCGCATCGAATCTCTTGCGCGCAGGTCGGGAACGGGGCAAGTTGCGTCGCAATCTACGTCGGGAGAACCAACCCAGTTGGTGCCGAAGGAGCAACCGCCCCGGAAACTCTCAGGCCACAGGACCGACGCAGGTAAGAAGACTCTGGAGAGTGGCAGGTCGCTGCCCGCCGAAGGGATAGCAATCTCAGGCATCAGGACAGAGGGGGCATCACGCACGTCAGCATCCGCTGCCGTGCCCACGTGGTGCCGTTTGATCGCCAGATCGTGTCGGCCGGAAAGAAGGGACGGCTTGCCAATGTCTGATCTGCACCAAACCCCGCTTCATGCACTTCACCTTTCGCTGGGGGCTAAAATGGTGGCTTTTGCAGGCTATGATATGCCTGTCCAATATCCGATGGGCGTGCTGCAAGAGCATCTGCACACGCGGGCAAAGGCCGGCCTCTTTGACGTCAGCCACATGGGGCAGGTGCGTGTGACAGGTCCCGATTACGCCAGTGTGGCGGCAGCACTTGAGCGGCTGATCCCTGTCGATATTGTCGATCTGCCTGAAAACCGCCAGCGCTATGGGTTTTTGACTAATGACGCGGGCGGTATTCGTGATGATCTGATGCTGGCGAACCGTGGCGATCATGTTTTCGTTGTGGTCAATGCCGCCTGCAAGGCTGACGACATTGCCTATATGACAGTGCAACTGCCTGATGCGACCGTCACCGAAATCACCGACCGCGCGCTTTTGGCACTGCAAGGCCCCGCGGCACAGGCGGTTCTGTCTGCGCTTGATCCGCGTGCGGCCGATATGCGCTTTATGGATGTGGCGACACTGACACTGGCAGGTGCGGAATGTTGGGTGTCGCGTTCGGGCTATACTGGCGAGGACGGCTATGAAATTTCGGTCCCTGCGGATCAGGCCGAAGTGCTGGCCACGGCGCTTTTGGCGCATGAAGACGTAGCACCCATCGGGCTGGGCGCGCGGGACAGCCTGCGGCTTGAAGCGGGGCTGTGCCTTTATGGACATGATATCGACACGGGCACGACCCCAGCCGACGCCGCCCTTGGTTGGGCGATCCAAAAGGTGCGCCGCACCGGCGGTGCGCGCGCAGGCGGGTTTGTAGGCGCGGAGGTCATTTTGCCCGCTCTGGGGCATGCTGCGCGCAAACGCGTCGGGCTGCTCCCGCAAGGGCGCGCACCAATGCGTGAAGGCGTGCCGCTTTTTGCCAGCGAAGGTGCGACCACCCAGATCGGCACCATTACATCGGGCGGGTTTGGCCCGACCGTCGGCGCACCTGTCGCGATGGGCTATCTGCCCACGGATCTATCAGGCACCGGCACCACCGTCTGGGGCGAATTGCGCGGCAAGCGCCTGCCTCTGACGGTCGCCGCGATGCCGTTTACACCTGCCAATTTCAAACGCTAACACTGGAGAGCCCCGATGAAGTACACCGAAGAACATGAATGGCTGCGCCCCGAAGACGATCTGATCGTCGTGGGTATTACCGAGCATGCCACGACCCAATTGGGCGATATCGTCTTTGTCGAATTGCCCGAAGTCGGCGCGACCGTGACCAAGGACGACGAGATCGTGGTGATCGAAAGCGTCAAGGCCGCCTCTGATATCCTCGCGCCACTGGACGGTGAAATTGTCGAAGTAAACACAGCCCTTGCCGACAATCCCGCCCTCGCCAACGAGGACGCCATCGGTGACGGCTGGTTTTTCAAAATCAAGCCGTCCGACCCGTCACAGATGGACGAATACATGGACGAAGCAGCCTATAACGCAATGATCGCCTGAACACGCGCGGAGCCTGACATGCCTTTTACCCCGACCGATTATCTGCCTTACGACTTTGCCAACCGCCGCCACATCGGGCCATCGCAGTCCGAAATGGCGCAGATGCTACAAGTGGTCGGGGCCAAAGACCTTGATGCGCTGATTGACGACACACTGCCTGCCGCAATCCGGCAAAAAGCGCCGCTTGATTTCGGCAAGCCGCTGTCCGAGGCAGAGTTGCTGCGTCGGATGAAAAAGACTGCCCAAAAGAACAAGGTGCTGACGTCGCTGATTGGGCAGGGGTATCATGGCACGGTCACACCGCCTGCGATCCAGCGCAACATTTTCGAAAACCCTGCGTGGTACACGGCCTATACGCCCTATCAGCCCGAGATTTCACAAGGCCGGCTTGAGGCGCTGTTGAACTTCCAGACGATGGTGTCTGACCTGACAGGGCTCGAGATTGCCAATGCATCCCTGCTGGACGAGGCAACCGCCTGCGCCGAAGCCATGACGATGGCCCAGCGTGTCGCCAAGAGCAAAGCCAAGGGGTTCTTTGTGGATGAAAACTGTCATCCGCAGAATATTTCGGTGATGAAAACGCGCGCGGCCCCCTTGGGGATCGAGATTATCGTGGGCGATCCCGAAGCGATGGACGCAGAGGCCGTCTTTGGCGGAATCTTCCAGTTTCCGGGCACCCACGGGCGTTTGCGCGATTTCACCGATCAGATTGCCGCACTGCATGAAAACAAGGCGATTGGCGTGATTGCCGCCGATCCACTTTCACTCACGCTCTTCAAGGAACCGGGCGCGATGGGCGCCGATATCGCCATCGGCAGCACCCAGCGCTTTGGTGTACCTGTCGGCTATGGTGGCCCGCACGCGGCCTATATGGCCACAAAAAAGGCCTATGCACGCTCCATGCCCGGCCGGATTGTGGGTGTGTCGATCGACAGCCATGGCAACCGCGCCTACCGGTTGTCCTTGCAGACGCGCGAACAGCATATCCGCCGCGAAAAGGCCACGTCGAACGTTTGTACGGCGCAGGCACTTTTGGCGGTGATGGCAGGGTTTTATGCGGTGTTTCACGGGCCAGAGGGATTGAAGGCCATCGCACAGCGCATCCACCGCAAAACCGCACGGATGGTCGAGGGGCTGAAAGACGCGGGTTTTGACGTGCGCCCCGCCACTTTCTTTGACACGGTGACGGTCGAGGTAGGGCCCTTGCAGGCGGCCGTTATGGCCGCGGCAATGAACGAAGGGATCAACCTGCGTGCCGTTGGCAAAACGCAGGTTGGGATCACGCTGGACGAACGCACACGGCCGGAGACAATCGAGGCCGTCTGGCGCGCCTTTGGCATCACGCGGGCGGACAAGGATTATACGCCGCATTATCACATGCCAGAAAAGCTGATCCGCACGTCCGACTATCTGACGCATCCTGTGTTTCACATGAACCGCGCCGAGACGGAAATGATGCGCTATATGCGGCGTCTGGCGGATCGTGACCTGGCGCTGGACCGCGCGATGATCCCGCTGGGGTCTTGCACCATGAAGCTGAACTCCGCTGCCGAGATGATGCCGGTGTCTTGGGACGAGTTCGCGCTGCTGCACCCCTATGCGCCCCGCGATCAGGCCGAAGGCTATCATGAAATGATCGACGATCTGTCCGCGAAACTCTGTGATGTGACCGGCTATGACGCGATCTCGATGCAGCCCAATTCCGGCGCGCAGGGTGAATATGCGGGGCTTTTGACGATTGCGCGCTATCACGCAGAGCATGGGCAGGGGCATCGTAATATCTGCCTGATCCCGATGTCCGCGCATGGGACAAACCCTGCCTCGGCGCAGATGGTGGGCTGGACTGTGGTACCGATCAAATCGGATGCAAAGGGGGACATTGATCTTGACGATTTCCGCGCCAAAGCGGCACAGCATGCCGACAATCTTGCCGGCTGCATGATCACCTATCCCTCAACCCACGGCGTGTTCGAGGAAACCGTGACCGATGTCTGCAAGATTACCCATGATCACGGTGGTCAGGTCTATATCGACGGGGCCAATATGAACGCGATGGTCGGCCTGTCGCGTCCCGGTGATCTGGGGGGCGATGTCAGCCACCTGAACCTGCACAAGACGTTTTGCATCCCGCATGGCGGCGGTGGCCCCGGCATGGGACCAATCGGGGTGAAATCACATCTGATCCCGCATCTGCCCGGTGATCCCAATGGCGGGACAGGGGCGGTATCGGCCGCAGCCTATGGCTCGCCCTCGCTTTTGCCCATCTCTTGGGCCTATTGCCTGATGATGGGCGGTGAAGGGCTGACGCAAGCCACGCGCGTGGCGATCCTGAACGCCAACTACATCGCCAAGCGGCTCGAAGGGGCGTTTGATGTGCTTTATAAAGGGCCGACCGGCCGTGTGGCGCATGAATGTATCATCGACACACGCCCCTTTGCGGATAGTGCTGGTGTGACAGTGGATGATATTGCCAAGCGCCTGATCGACAACGGTTTTCATGCCCCCACCATGAGCTGGCCCGTGGCGGGAACACTGATGGTAGAACCCACAGAATCCGAGACCAAGGCCGAGCTTGACCGCTTCTGCGACGCGATGCTGGCAATCCGCGCCGAGATTGCCCAGATCGAGAACGGCCAGATCGACGCGGTCAACAACCCGCTCAAGAACGCCCCGCACACGATGGAAGACCTCGTGCTTGATTGGGACCGGCCCTATTCGCGCGAAGTGGGGTGCTTCCCGCCCGGAGCCTTCCGCATCGACAAATACTGGCCACCGGTCAACCGCGTGGATAACGTGTGGGGCGACCGTAACCTGACCTGCACCTGCCCGCCGATGACGGACTATCTGGAAGCAGCAGAGTAAGGGCGGCATCAGGACCATCTAGCCGTAAAACGCCGGCAGCCTTCGGGTGCCGGCGTTTTACGGCAGGTATGCGCGACAGACTTGCTGAAATCCCAGCGTTGGATCACATTGCAGGGGCAGCCAGCGCCGCCAAACCTGTTCGGCTGACTTTGGAGCATTGCAATGCACGATATCACGATCGCACTATGCAAAAGCCTGCCGCCCAGGGACGAACTCGATGATATTTTGTCCCAGTACTACGCGCTTATCGTGCTCCGGATGCAGCAGATGGGGTTTGAGATTGATCCCGCTGCGCCAAAAAGTGCGCTTGCCGAGTTCTGGGCAAATGCAAACGATTATCTGACTCCGAACGGCTGTCTTGTGGTTGCACGCAAAGGCGATGGACAGATTGTCGGCTGTGGCATGATGAAGCGGCTCGACCATGACACTGGCGAGTTGAAGCGGGTTTTTGTCACCCAAGAGGCAAGGGGAACGGGCACCGGAAAAGCATTGATCATGGCGCGGGAACAAGCAGCGCGCGATATGGGTCTGAAACGCCTGATTGCAGATACGCTTACACCCAATGTCGAAATGCGCAGTCTATATCCCAAACTCGGTTTCGTGGAATTGGACGTGCCGGTAGAGACGACTACCTACAAGGATCAACCCATGCTCCGCCCGCACTTGCACTATTTTTCGAAGGATTTGTGAGTGCAGGACCCCTGATATGAATTGATTGTCGTTACGGATCATGGTGACCATCAACCCGTCGTTCGATTTGCTGATCCGATGCAAATCCACTGAAGGCACAAAGCACGCGGTTTTCGCAAGGTCCATACCGAGACCTCAAATGCGACTTGTGGCGGAGGATAACTTTTTTCTCGAACGGGTCTCTTTATACTCGGGTGGCTTGACTGATGATCGTTATTCTCTCGCTAAATCAATGATATAGATTTCTAAGTGCCAGATTTGACCTGATTGCAGGGCGTCCAGTTATCGGCAAAAGCAGCGTGTATTCGTACCTTAGCACGCGTTTGTGTGGCTGTCGGCTGCTGCAAAGGTCTGCGTTGCGCTATCGCTGGTGCGCGATGACGCGAAGCAGTTGTCGTCATCTGGGATGTGATTGGGTGTTGGTGGGATCGTGTTGTCGTTTGCTGGGAACGGTGTGTCAAAGTGGTTTCTCGCGTGGTGCTGAGGTGGGTTTGTGTGTCCGGTAATTATACTGCGCGGATGTTCCTACGGTTCTACTGTGATCGATGTGATGGCGCGGAGTAAGGATCAGACGAACAATGTGTTCGAGAGCCGCTGTGCCAGTATCTAGCGCGTCGCCCAATCCACATGTCTAACGTCAGCGCCTATGGGTCCAAATTGGACCTATCGCGCTTTCGTGCCGCCCC
>NZ_LJAL01000003.1 GCF_001419985.1 Loktanella sp. 5RATIMAR09
AGACAGGGATTCGAACCCTGGGTAGGCTTGCACCCACAACGGTTTTCGAGACCGCCCCGTTCGACCACTCCGGCACCTCTCCGCGGGGGTCAGGGCGGCGTGTTACTGCGGCACGCGCGCCCGTGCAAGACCCAAAGCACGGATTGCTGACATTTACGTGGGGGGCCTTGGCAAAGGGGGGCGAGGGTGCATAACTTCTCGCTAAGGTTTTGGATTGATAGGATACCGCATGTTCCGTTTTGCTGCCCCCTTTGCTTTTGCCGCGACACTCGCCGTCGCACCGCTTTGGGCGCAGGGGAGTGATGCCGAAAAAGTCGATCAGTTGTTTGATGCGCTTGGCATGCCCGAGATGATCGAAATCATGCGCGAAGAGGGGCTGGCCTATGGCGAGACGCTGGCCACCGATATGCTGCCGGGCGGGCGGTCTGCGGAATGGTCCATGGCGGTCTCTGCAATCTATGATGTCGAGATGATGACCGAAGAGGTCCGCGGCGTTCTGGGCGAGGCGCTGGAGGGCGATGATGTTGACGCGATGCTTGCGTTTTTCACCTCGGAACAGGGCGCGCGTATTGTCGGGCTCGAGATCAGCGCCCGCCGCGCGTTGCTTGATGATGCCGTGGAAGAGGCCAGCAAGGAGAATGCAGCGATTGCAATGATGGATGAGACCCCCCGATTTCAGATGGTGCAGGATTTTATCGACGCCAACGATCTGATTGAGGCCAATGTGACCGGCGCACTCAATTCCAACTATGCTTTCTACACCGGATTGATTGATGGCGGCGCGATGCCTGCCGGCGTCACCCCTGAAACTGCGCTGCAGGATGTCTGGGCGCAGGAACCGATGGTGCGCGCCGACACGATCGAGTGGCTCTTTTCGTTTCTTCTGATGGCCTATCAGCCGCTATCGGATGAGGAGTTGGAAACCTATCTTGCCTTTTCACGCAGTGATGCGGGGCAGGATATGACCAATGCGCTGTTTGAGGCGTTCAACGGCATGTTCGACGACATTTCGCGTGCGCTCGGTCTGGCCTCTTCGCGTTTTATGTTGACGCAAGAACTGTGACCAGCACCTCTTGGAATCGCTGATTGGCAGGTTATGCTGGCGCCGTCATATCGATTAGAGGAGCCTGTCTTGCCTGCTTTCAAACCCGCCTTTTTTGCTCTTTTCCTGCTGGCCGCCTGCGATCAGACCGCAGCGATTGCTCCGCAGCCGGATTTGCCCGCTGATGATCCGCGTCAGGCAGAACTGCTCGCGGCGGAATGCACGATCTATTTTGCGGCGGTGGTCAAACTGGAAGCAGAAGGGCGCGCGCCAAGCGGCAACCCGACACGCGGCTGTCCTGCTGATGCCGCCGCGATTGCGGCCGATATCAACCCGATGGTCAGCGTGCCATCAGTGACACCGGGTTATCCGCAAACGTTGTATGATCGCATGGTCGCGCGTGGCATTCCCGCCGATCTGGCCGATGATATCGCGAAATCCAAGGCTTTCTGGGATCTGGTCGCCAAGCGGGACAGTCTGTTGGCAGGGTTCTAGCCCCCATAAACCATGAGTGTCGTGACCAAGGCGTCCGGATTGGCCTGATAGAGCCCCAGATTTGACCGGAGCTGTATAACACGGGCAGGGCGGTCGCGTGGCGGGATGCCTGCGGCATCCATTGCGTCTGTCAGAACGGGCCCGCCACCTGAGGCGATGTCAAAAATGATCGCGTCGAAGTTGGATTTCACGATAACTTCGACAGTGCCGCGCCGCTGCGCATAGGCGGCATTGTCAAAAAGGGTGGTTGCCCCGGATACCGGTAACATCAGCGGATTGCCCAGATGCCCGCTGTCTTGCGCGCAGGCCGATGTCAGGGCGGTTGCGAAAACGAGCCAGCGCATCGGGATTAATCCTTCTTTTATGTTGACTTATGGGCGCATTGGTCAGATATAGCGCGCACTCTGCAAGGGATTTGCAGGGTGATATGCGAAAACTCGCCCACGGGCGCGCTGTCCAAAGGTACCAAACGCCGGATGAAACCGGGGCCTCAGTGACGCGAAAGATGAAGGAAATACATATGTTTGCGGTTCTCAAAACCGGCGGCAAGCAGTACAAAGTGGCCTCTGGCGACGTACTTCGTGTCGAAAAGCTTGCAGCAAAAGCAGGCGACAAAGTTCAATTCAACGAGATTCTCATGGTCGGCTCCACAGTGGGCACACCAACAGTCGCGGGCGCTGGCGTTCAGGCCGAAGTGATTGACCAGATCAAGGGTGAAAAGACGATCAACTTCGTCAAGCGCCGCCGTAAGCACGGCAGCCAGCGTACAAAGGGCCACCGTCAGCAACTGACACTGGTCCGTATCGCCGAGATCCTTGAAAAAGGTGCCGACAAGTCCGGCGTGATGGCGGCTGTTTCCGGTGCCGGTACTGCTTATGTAACCGGTGCGAATGGTGCGCCAACATCCAAGAAAGCTGCGGCATCTGCTGAGCGTGCATCGACACCGAAGGCTGAAAAGCCAAAGGCCGCTCCAAAGGCGAAAGCAGAGCCTAAAGCAAAAGCAGAGCCGAAAGCGGCTGCTGGCGCGGACGATCTGAAAAAGCTGTCTGGCGTTGGTCCGGCGCTTGAAAAGAAATTGCTCGAAGCTGGTGTAACAACATTCGCCCAGATCGCAGCATGGACGGAAGCTGATGTGGCTGCTATGGACGAGAAACTGTCGTTCAAAGGCCGTATCGAACGTGAAGGCTGGATCGCGCAAGCGGCCGAGCTGGCAAAAGGCTAAGGAGAGACCAAATGGCACATAAAAAAGCAGGCGGTTCATCCCGTAACGGGCGCGACTCAGCTGGTCGTCGTCTTGGTGTAAAGAAATACGGCGGCGAAGCTGTCGTTTCCGGCAACATCATCATGCGTCAGCGTGGCACAAAGATGTGGCCAGGCATGGGCGTTGGCATGGGCAAGGATCACACGATCTTTGCAACCGTTGATGGCGCCGTGAAGTTCCACAAAGGCCTCAAGGGTCGCACCTTTATTTCGGTCCTCCCAGTGGCGGAGGCCGCTGAGTAAGCCGAAACATCCAAAAGATACAATTGGAGGGATCGGTGAAAACCGGTCCCTTTTTTTGTTCATATTTCTGCCATCAAATAGAATTAATGGGTGGCGTAGATCCAGTTGTTTTCGGGGAGGGAAACAATGAGACATGAAGAGATTACCGTTCAGGAAACCATAGAAGCTGCACGTTTCGTGCTGCGTCCGTGCCGCAAGTCTGATGCAGGCCTGATCGCAATGTATGCGAGTGATGACCGTGTCGCGCGCGGCACCCGTGCCATGCCCCATCCGTTGCCCCCCGGATCGGTTGAGGCAATGATCGAACGCGCAAGTCTGCCTGACCGTGACGAAGATGTCTGGGTCATTGATGGATCCGCCCATGGCCATGCAGAGGCGCTGGGGCTGATCAGCCTTGCGCGTATGGACCGCGCCCAATCCGAGATTTTCTATTGGATCGCGCCTGCCTTCTGGAACACCGGCTTTGCGACCGAGGCCGTGCGCACCCTGATCGCGGCGAACCCGCATCAGTCGGACCGCATCTTCGCAGAGGTGTTTCAGGATAACCCCGGATCGGCACGCGTGCTGACCAATTGCGGCTTTGACTATCTGGGTGACGCCGAAGCGTTTTCTGTCTCGCGCAAAGCCACGGTGCCGACATGGACCTATACCCTCAAACTGGGGTCATGACTGTCCCGACATTGCGAACACAACGTTTGGTGCCGCAACGAGAGGTCGCGGGGCGCAACATGCGCCTGACACGCGCGTCATGGGACCGCTTGAGAACTGCCGCGCAGTAGTTTATCGCGCTCATGAACAGCCTTGGAAGGCCACTGACATGAAGTTTCTCGATCTTGCAAAGGTCTATATCCGCTCCGGTGCCGGTGGCGCGGGGTGTATTTCGTTCCGGCGCGAGAAGTTCATGGAATACGGCGGTCCCGACGGGGGCGATGGTGGCCGTGGCGGCGATGTGGTGGTTGAGGCGGTCGACGGCCTGAACACGCTGATCGATTTCCGCTATCAGCAGCACTTTTTTGCGACCAACGGCCAGCACGGTATGGGTAGCCAGCGGACCGGTAAAGACGGTGAAACCAAGGTTTTGCGCGTGCCGGTCGGTACCGAGATTATTGACGAAGATGAAGAAACGGTGATTGCCGACCTCACCGAAGTGGGTCAGAAGATTGTGATTGCCAAAGGCGGCAATGGCGGTTGGGGTAACCTGCGTTTTAAAACCGCAACGAACCAGGCGCCGCGTCGCGCCAATCCGGGCCAAGAGGCGATTGAACGCACGATCTGGCTGCGTCTGAAACTGATTGCGGACGTAGGCTTGTTGGGGATGCCCAATGCGGGCAAATCGACATTTCTTGCCGCCACATCGAACGCACGGCCCAAGGTCGCTGACTATCCTTTCACAACGCTGATCCCGAATTTGGGCGTTGTCGGTATTGATGAGGTCGAATTTGTCGTGGCCGACATTCCTGGTCTGATCGCAGGCGCCAGCGAGGGGCGCGGCCTTGGCGACATGTTCCTTGGTCACGTGGAACGCTGTGCGGTGCTCTTGCATCTGATTGACGGCACATCGGGCGATCCGGCGGCCGATCTGACAACGATCATCGAAGAGCTTGAAGCCTATGGTGGCGAACTTGCCGATAAGCCGCGCATCACGGTGCTGAACAAGATTGATACGCTCGATGAAGAAGAGCGCATTTTCCTGCGCGATGAAATTGCTGCGGTGGCCAAGGGCCCTGTGATGATGATGTCCGGTGTCAGCCGCGAGGGCATTCCCGATGTGCTGCGTGCCTTGCGGGCCGAAATTGACGACAACCGCCTGCGCCACCGTAACGCGGAGGAGCAGGACGAAGGCGAGGATGCGCCATGGCAACCCTGACGGCGTCCAAGCGCCTTGTCGTCAAGATCGGCTCGGCGCTGCTTGTTGATGCGGCCACCGGCGCGCTTCGCCAGAACTGGCTGACCTCACTGGCCGAAGATGTGGCGCGCATACGTGCACGCGGAACGGATGTGATTATCGTCTCGTCCGGCTCCATCGCTTTGGGGCGGGGCATTCTGGGGCTACCGCTCACTTCGCTTGCGCTGGAACAATCACAGGCCGCCGCCGCCGTGGGGCAGATCCGTCTGGCACGCGCCTATGAAGAGGCCTTAACGCCGCATGGCATTATCACCGGACAAGTCCTTGTTACCCTTGAGGATTCCCAAGATCGCAGGCGCTATCTCAATAGCCGTGCCACGATGGAAACCATGCTTGGCCTTGGCGTCACCCCGATCGTGAATGAAAACGATACGATCGCGACTGACGAAATCCGTTATGGTGACAATGACAGGTTGGCGGCACAGGTGGCCGTGACCGTGGGCGCCGACCAACTGGTGCTTCTGTCGGATGTTGACGGGCTCTATACCGCCAATCCTAAGATTGATAGTGCAGCAAAACACCTTGATATCATTGAAAAATTGACGCCCGAGATTGAGGCGATGGCAGGTGACGCCGGATCGGGCCTGTCCAAAGGCGGGATGATCACCAAACTGATCGCCGCGCGCATCGCGACCGAGGCAGGCTGTGCGATGGCCATTGCCTTGGGCACCGCGATGAACCCGCTTGCCAAGCTGGAAGATGGCGCAAGGGCCACGTGGTTTGCCGCGCAGACCGATCCGCAGGCGGCACGCAAACGCTGGATTTCGGCAATGAAACCGCGCGGCATTGTCACGGTGGATGCCGGCGCACAGGACGCGCTGCACCACGGCAAGAGCCTGCTGCCTGCCGGTGTCACCCAGATCAGTGGCAGTTTCGGTCGCGGCGAGGTGGTGACCATCGTTGATGCTGCCGGTGTGACGCTGGGACAAGGCCTGATCCGGTATACCAGCGCCGAGGCGCGCCAGATCATGGGGCGCCGTTCTGCCGAGATTGTGGAAATTCTGGGCTATGAGGGCCGTGCGGCACTGGTACACCGCGACGATATGGTACTGTGAGGGGAAGAAAGCATGGATGATCAAGACATTGGCGCGATGATGGCAAAGATCGGGGCGGATGCGCGTGCTGCGTCCACCGTGCTGGCCACTGCCGGATCAGAACGCAAATATGCGGCCCTCATTGGCGCGGCTGACGCGATTTGGGAAAACCGCATGGCGATCATGGATGCCAATGCCGAAGATCAGGTTTATGGCGAAGAAAAGGGCCTCAGCCCCGCCATGATGGACCGTCTGATGCTGGATGAACCCCGTATTCGAGCGATGGCCGACGGGTTGCGCAATGTCGCCGCCCAATCCGATCCGGTGGGCGAGGTCATGACCGAATGGGATATGCCCAGCGGTCTGCATATCCAGCGCGTGCGCACACCGATTGGTGTGATCGGCGTGATCTACGAGAGCCGTCCCAACGTGACAGCGGACGCAGGCGCACTTTGCCTGCAATCGGGCAATGCCGTGATCCTGCGCGGCGGGTCCGAAAGCTTTCATTCCTCGACAGCAATCCACGATTGCCTGCAAACCGGATTGAAACAGGCCGGCCTGCCTGCCGCCGCGATCCAGCTTGTCCCAACGCGCGACCGCGCGGCGGTCTCGGCGATGCTGACCGCCACAGACCATATCGACGTGATCGTGCCGCGCGGTGGTAAGGGGCTTGTCGGGCTGGTCCAGCGCGAAGCGCGTGTGCCTGTCTTTGCGCATCTTGAAGGCATTTGCCATATCTACGTGGGCGCGACGGCTGATCCTGCAATGGCGGTCGAGATCGTGCTGAACGCCAAGACACGGCGCACCGGTATATGCGGATCCATGGAGTGTCTGCTGATTGACTGGCGTTTTTACACGCAACACGGGTCACTGTTGGTCGATGCACTGCTCAAGGCCGGCGTTGACGTGCGCGCCGAGGGTGAGCTGGCATCGATTGCGGGCACAACGCCTTCGCAACCTGATGATTTCGGCAAAGAATTCCTGGATATGATCTGCGCTGCCAAGCTTGTTGATGGTGTCGATGAAGCGATTGCGCATATCCGTAATTACGGCTCAAACCACACGGATGCCATCATTACCGCAGACGATCAGGCCGCGGCGCATTTCTTCAAAGAGCTGGATAGCGCGATTCTGATGCGGAATGCTTCGACCCAGTTTGCCGATGGTGCCGAATTCGGGATGGGTGCCGAGATCGGGATTGCGACGGGAAAATTGCACGCACGCGGACCGGTGGGGGCCACGCAATTGACCAGCTTCAAATATCTTGTGACAGGAAACGGGACCCTGCGCCGCTAGAAGCGCGCGATCAGATGGTCACTCATGTGGCGGAACTGCAGGGCACGCTGCGCTTGCGCCAGAACATCGGGCAGAAGCGCAAATTGCACATGCGCTGCCGTGTATCTAAAGCCGATCTGCGGTGCGCTGATATTGTCCCACATCTCCTGATCCACGGCCAGACGCGGCCCCTCTGCGCGCATGACCCATGTTTCGCCATCGCGCGTGATCTGGATATCCCCGCCCAGAGGCATCGTCGATTCCAGCGCCTGCAACATCAAAAGGGCTGCGCGCACAAGGCGGCGGGGCTGGTCCCCCTCGATTTTCCAGATATAGTTTATGCGTCCACCCCGGGCCGTCGCCGCAAGGATCGACAGAATTTCGGAGCGGCTCACAGATTGTTCTTCGTTGGCCGCCCCATAGGCGATGCGAAAATACCGGATGCGGGCGCTGGCGTTCTGAACGCTTTCGTTGATCAGATCCATTTCCGCGCCGGTATCGCCGTCCGTCGGCGCCAAAAGCTCGACGCCATTGCCGATCGCCCCAATTGGACTGATAAGATCATGGCAAATACGTGATCCAACCAAAGCCGCAAGATCAGGTTGCATAATGCAGCCTCCGTTGTAAGAGAGAAAAGATGTCAGATATAAATGCGATTTTTGAGCCTGGTGTGCTCGTCCGGCATCCCGACCAGCCGGATTGGGGCACAGGGCAGGTACAGTCCAATATTGGCGACCGGATTACTGTCAACTTCAGAGAGATGGGTAAAGTCGTCATTGATAGCAGGCGTGTTCTACTCGTACTGGTTAATGATTAAATTACAACTTAAAGGTGAGTTGCGCAAGTCAGGTTTCGTCACTTGGTCAAAGTGTCGCGATATGGTTTCTAAATCGTTAATGTTCTTCATCCTGCGCCAAAATAAAGGCTGCCCTTGAATTTGTCTGTGCCGCCAAAACCTGTCTTTGAGACCCGCGTGACCCGCGCGCCCCATGATATCCGCGCTGCACAACGGCTCCGTTATGAGGTCTTTGTCGCCGAGCTTGGTGGCGATGGTCCGTTGGTTGATCACGCCGCGCGCTTGGAATGTGATATCTATGATGCCCATGCCGACCATATCGTGTTGTTGGACAAGTTGCGCCCGCAGGATGATCAGGTCGTTGGTGTCTACCGTGTGATGACGGCTGAGATGGCGCGGGCGGCAGGCGGATTTTATTGCGAAACCGAGTATGACCTGACGCCGCTCTACCAAACCGGGCAACGCCTGTTGGAACTTGGCCGCTCTTGCCTGCATCGCGACTATCGCGGGGGTGCGGGTATGCTGCATCTGTGGCAGGCCCTTGCTGGGTATGTTGACAGCCACCAGATTGCCGTGCTTTTCGGGGTGGCCTCTTTTCACGGGACTGACGTAAAGGTGCTTTCTGCCCCTTTAAGCCTTTTGTACCACAAACATCTGGCACCCAAGGGTCTGCGCGTCGCAGCCAAAGGGCCAACGGCCGTACCGATGAATATCCAATCCCTTGATACGATTGACCGCATCGCCGCCGTGCGCGGCATACCGGCCCTGATCAAAGCCTATCTCCGCTTCGGCGGGAAAGTAGCGCCTGATGCCTTTGTCGATCATGCGTTCAATACCGTCGATATCTGCCTGATCCTCGAGAAAGATGCGATTGACGGGTTGCAGCGGGCCATTCTGGCCAAAGGTGGGGCGCATGGCTGAGACTTGGCGAAGCAAAAGCGCGCCGCCGGATTGCCGTTTGAATGGTCTGGGCTGGCTCAGGGTTGTTTTCCGCGCGATCCCGTTGATTGTGCTCGTGTTTGGTGGATTGCTGATCTTGTTGGCTGTCCGCCTTGTTGAACGGCCGCTTTGCGGGCTGGGGCGACCGGTCACTCCTTATATCACACAGTTTGTGTGCCGGATGTCATTTGTGGTTCTGGGTATCAGATATACCTCGGCAGGTGCGCCAATGTCCGGTGCGGGGGCCGTGGTGGCAAACCATACCTCTTGGCTGGATATTTTCGCGCTGAATGCCCGCAAACGCATATATTTCGTCTCCAAAGCCGAGGTCGCCCGCTGGCCGGGCATAGGATGGCTGGCGCGCGCAACCGGAACCGTCTTTATCCGCCGCGACCGCAGCGAAGTGCAGGGCCAGATCGCCGTTTTCCGCGACAGGCTGACGGCAGGTCACAAGCTGCTGTTCTTTCCCGAAGGCACCTCAACCGACGGTCTGCAGGTGCTGCCGTTCAAGCCCGCGCTCTTTGCCGCATTCTTCGATCCATCCTTGCGCCAGACGCTTCACATGCAGGCGGTGACTTTGCAGTATCACGCGCCCGCAGGCGCGGACCCGCGGTTTTATGGCTGGTGGGGTGATATGGATTTCGGGCCGCATCTGCTGGCGACACTGGCCGCTGCCAAGCAGGGTGGTGTGCATGTGATCTATCATGCACCCGTCAAGGTCGCGGATTACAGCGACAGGAAAGCGCTTGCCCAAGCGATGGAAGATCAGGTGCGTGCGGGCCTAACCCAGCATCGCGCGGCGTAGGGTGCCAAGGGTTCCGGCGGGGTTATCCGTGCTCCAGACCTCGTCGCCGATCCCGAAAAAATCTGTGTGTGGTGCCAAGGCGCGGATCAGATCAGCATTCAGTGCGCCTTCGGCCACCACAGGTACTTCGATCATCATCGACCACCATTCAAACAGCTCCAACTCTGCCTGACGGCCGTCACCAAGGGCTGTCTGTCCTACGGGACCAAAGCTGACGTAATCGGCACCCAGTTCGCCCGCTGTCATGCCGTCATGGCGCGAATTGGTGCAATAACTGCCCACGATGGCATCATCCCCAAGGTCCTTGCGCACTTGCCGGACCGAGCGCGCGCCGTCTTGCAGGTGGACACCATCAAGGCCAAGGCGGTTGACCAGTTGGATATGCGTATCAATCACCAAGGCCACGTCGCGTGCGTGTGTCACTTCGCGCAGGGCGTCTGCGGCTTTGGCGATGCGCCCTTCATCCGTGGTGCCAAGGGCAAGCCGGACACAGGCCACTTCGGTGCTGTCCAGACAGGCCGCCAGTTCGGCAGGGAATGTCGAAAGGTCAAATTCCGAGGGGCTGATCAGATAGATTTGCGGGTGGTCTTGGGCGTCCGACATGAGGGCGTTCCGATATACTTGAATTCTGACGCGCTTTTAGCGGGGAAAATCGGGCTTGGCTATGGGGGTCGCACAGTCCGGGGTTCTTGCCTTGGTCCCGCGCGGCGCGTATCAGGCGGCGATCTTATCAAAGGAAGTCCTATGCCCAGCGCCCAGCTTCAGCCTGCGTTTGTCCTGATCCGCCCCCAGATGGGCGAAAACATCGGGGCGGCGGCCCGGGGCATGTGGAATTTCGGGTTGGACCGGATGCGGATCATTGATCCACGCGACGGCTGGCCCAACCAGAAGGCCGTGGCGATGGCCAGCGGAGCGGGGCGGCTGCTGGATGAGGCGCAGATTTTTGACGATACGGCGGCGGCGATTGCGGATTGCGATTACGTCTATGCGACAACGGCGCGCCCGCGGGGGCTGACAAAACTTGTGCTCACGCCCGAGGCCGCGATGCAGGACGCGCGGGCGCGGATCGGGCAGGGGCAAAAAGTGGCGGTGATGTTCGGGCCGGAGCGGTCGGGGATGGAAAACGATGATATCGCGCGGGCCAATGCGATTATCTCGGTGCCTGTGAACCCTGATTTTCCCTCGCTCAATCTGGCGCAATGTGTGTTGCTGACCGGCTATGAATGGCGGCGCGAGGCGGTTGAGGTTGATCCCTCACGCGTGGATGCTGTGGGTGATTGGGCCGAACAGATCGAGATTGAAAAGCTGAGCGATCATTATGAGGACCGGTTGCAAGAAGCGGGGTTCTTTTATCCCGAACACAAGGCCGAGAATATGAAGATGAACCTGCGCAATATGTGGTCGCGAATGCCCATGACGCGGGCGGATGTGCAGATGTTGCATGGCATGATGCGCCAGATGGTGCGCTGGAAAGAGCGCGGGTAAGGTGGATTTCAATCCACCTTACATGTGGCACCCTGACGCTTGCGGCCCCCGCGCATGAGTTCTAGGTAACAGGCAAGATCAAGCGGAGACCGAAGATGGCAACCAAGCGCACAATTTTCGAAGATGTCGGTGACACCCCCAAACACGCAGCCGCCCCCGGTGGAATCAACCGCGCAGGCCAAGGCGCGCGCCGTGCGATCCGCGTCTGGCTGATGGCGCTTTTTGCGCTGGTCGTCGTGATGATCGTTGTGGGTGGGCTGACCCGCCTGACAGATAGCGGGCTATCCATCACCGAATGGAAACCAGTGACAGGGGCGATGCCGCCGATGTCCGAGGCCGCTTGGGTGGAAGAATTCGACAAATATCGTGCGATCCCCGAATACCAGTTGCAGAACCGTGGCATGACCATGGCCGAATTCAAGGTGATCTACTGGTGGGAATGGGGCCACCGCCAGTTGGGCCGCTTTATCGGGCTGGTCTGGGGTTTGGGCTTTGTGGCCTTTGCCGTCACACGCAAAATCCCCAAGGGCTGGACACCAAAGTTGTTGTTCATCGGCGCTTTGGGCGGTCTGCAAGGGTTTATCGGCTGGTGGATGGTGTCATCCGGCCTTGAAGAGGGCATGTTGGACGTGGCCTCTTACCGCTTGGCCACCCATCTGGGGCTGGCCTTCGTGATCTTCGGCTTTATCGCGTGGTACGTCTATCAACTGGGCCGCAGCCAGGCCGATCTGCTACAGGCCCGCCGCAGCGGTAACGCGGGCCTTGCGCGATTAAGCAGCATCCTTGTCGGTTTTGCGTTCCTGCAAATCATCCTTGGGGCTTTGGTTGCAGGCATTGACGCAGGCCGCGCGTTCCCCGACTGGCCGCTGATGGCCGGTGGGTTCCTGCCGCCCGAGCCTTTGTCGCTGACCCCTGTGTGGCGCAACTTCTTCGAGGACGCGGGCCTTGTGCAATTCATGCACCGGATGGCGGGCTATGCGCTTTTTGCCTATGCGATTTTCGTATGGCTGCGCGCGCGCCGGTCGGCCAATGACACCACGCGCTTTACCTTTAACGCGATGATAGCAGTGATGACCCTGCAGGTCGTGATCGGCATTGTGACGGTCATGTATTCCGCCCCCTGGCAGATCGCGATTGTGCATCAGCTGATGGCAGTCATTCTTTGGGCGCTGATCCTGCGCGGGCGTTTCGTGGCGGGGTATCCCATCGCACAGACCATCAAAGGGGCGTAGGCGATGACCGCATATACCGAGCTTATGGCGTTCCAGCGCGAGACCGAGGCGCTGTCCCAGATTGCTGGCCGTCTGGGTTGGGATCAGGAAACCATGATGCCCGAAGGGGCCACGCCCCAGCGTGCCGAGGAACACGGCGCGATGGCCAATATCCTGCACGCCCGCCGGATTGATCCGCGTATTGGCGAATGGCTTGAGGCCGCGGAGGCCGCGGATGATGTGGCCGCCGCCAACCTGCGCCATATCAGGCGCGATTATGAACGCACCGCAAAAGTGCCCGCACGACTGGCCGCCGAACTGGCCAAGACCACCTCGCTTGCGCACCGCGTCTGGGCGCGTGCCCGCGCCGAGGAAGATGTCGCGTCCTTTCTGCCGATGCTGCAAAAGGTCGTTGACCTGCGCCGCGAGGAAGCCAGCGCCGTGGCGGGCGATACTGACCCCTATGACGCGCTTTTGGATGATTATGAACCGGGTGCCACGGGTGCCAGCCTGAGTGCGATGTTCAGCGCCTTGCGTCCGCGCCTTGTGAACCTGCGCGCGGCGATTTTGGATCGACCAGCGCCGACACCGCTGAGTGGCGCGTTCGATGAGGCCGCGCAATTGGCGCTGTCGCAAAAGCTGGCACTTGGCTTTGGCTACGGCCTTGAAAACGGCCGGATCGACAAAGCCGTACACCCGTTCTCATCCGGTTCAGGCCTTGATGTACGGATCACCACGCGCACCAATCCTGTCGATCCGTTCAACTGCTTTTATTCCACTATCCACGAGGTTGGCCATGCCGCCTATGAGCAGGGGATTGATCACGCGCATCTGTTGACGCCCTTGGGGCGGGGGGTGTCGATGGGTGTGCATGAAAGCCAAAGCCGGATTTATGAAAACCAACTTGGCCGCAGCCGTGCTTTTACCGGTTGGCTCTACGGCCAGATGCGTGATGCCTTTGGTGATTTCGGGATCGCCGACGAAGAGGCGTTTTTCGCCACCGTCAACCGTGTGAGCGACGGGTTTATCCGCACCGAGGCCGATGAGGTGCAGTATAACCTGCATGTGCTGCTGCGCTTTGATCTGGAACGCGCGCTGATCGCGGGGGATCTGGCGGTGAATGATCTGGAGGCGGCATGGAACGACCGCTTTGCCGCTGATTTCGGCTACGGCGTCGATAAGCCGTCCAACGGTGTGTTGCAGGACGTGCATTGGTCCGAAGGGCTGTTTGGCTATTTCCCGACCTACACCTTGGGCAATGTCTATGCAGGGTGCCTGCATGTCGCGCTGCGCGCGGCTGTGCCGATGCTGGATGATGATCTGGCGCGCGGCGATACGTCAAAGGCGACAGGCTGGTTGCGCGAGAACGTGCAGCAATTTGGCGGCCTGCGCACGCCGGTGGATACCATCACCCTTGCGACGGGCGGTGCGCCGCACGAAGGGCCTTTGCTGGACTATCTGGAGCAGAAATTCAGCGCGATCTACCGATTGTAGGCGTTGGAGCCTCCGGCGGGGATATTTTTGGGCCAGTAATAACGCAGGCGAGGGTCAGGACCAGTTGGGGTCGCGCTTTTCCAGAAAAGCGTTGATGCCTTCGTTGGTGTCATCCACCAGCATATTCTGGACCATGACGTCACCGGTATAGGCATAGGCGTCTGCAGTGGTCATTTGTGCCTGCGCATAGAAGGCCTGTTTGCCGATCTTGACTGCTGAGGGCAGCTTTTTCGCGATGGCCTGGGCAAGCTCATTGGTGTCGTGTTCCAATGTATCGCCGGGGACGGCACGGTTGATGAGGCCCAGATCCTGCGCTTCGCGGGTGTTGATAAAGCGGCCTGTGGTCAGCATCTCAAACGCGGCTTTGCGGTTGATATTGCGGGTGAGCGCCACCATCGGGGTGGAACAGAACAGGCCGATATTCACACCATTGACGCCAAAGCGGGTGTCATCAGAGGCGACCGCCAGATCGCAGGTCGCCACAAGCTGGCATCCGGCTGCTGTCGCAATCCCGTGGACTTGGGCAATGACAGGTTGGGGCATGGATTGAATGCGCTGCATCATCGCCGCACAGCGATCAAAGAGATCCTTGAAATAGGCCGCACCGCCATCGGAGGATTGGCGGCCTGCCTGCATTTCTTTCAGGTCATGGCCTGCGCAGAACGCCTTGCCAGTGCCGCGCAGGATGACCGCATGAATGTCGCTGTCTTCCGCGATGGCGTCAAAAGCTGCGTGCAACGCCGCCAGCATGGCGTCGGACAAGGCATTCAGACGCTCGGGGGCGTTCATCGTCAGGGTGGCGATATGGGCGGTGTCTTCGCGAAGCAGGATTGTCATTCTGTCCCTTTCGGTGTTGCTTGGGCCAACCGTAATGCAGCGCGAGGCGAGATGGAACACAAGATGGATATACCGGCCCTTCAATCGTTTCTGATTGAGACCTTTCCGCAGGTTGCCGGAGAGATCGCCGTGACTGAACTGGCGGCGGACGGGGTGACGGTGCGTCTGAAGGTGCAGGACCGGCATTTACGCCCCGGGGGCACGGTGTCGGGGCCAACGATGTTCATGCTGGCGGATGTGGCCGTTTATCTGGCGATCCTGTCGCGCATCGGGCCGGTGGCGCTGGCGGTGACCACGAATTGCAGCATTGATTTCATGCGCAAACCGGCGGCAGGGGCTGATCTGACTTGCGTTGCACATATGCACAAGGTGGGCCGGGTTTTGGCGGTCGGTGATGCGATGATTTATAGCGCCGGGCAGGCGGGTCCGGTGGCAAGGGCCAGTCTGACCTACGCGATACCTCCAAGCGCCTGAACAAAATCTCTTTGTCGATTAAATTTTCTGCCTTAGCATCTTGCGCATTCAAGCTAGGTATTAAGGAGAAATGAATATGGCCGAGACTTCTTTTGGCACAATAGAGCCGTCCCCAGACTTTCATGCGCAAATTGCAAAGGCCGAGGCCTTTTTGATGGGCAGCGTCAAAGAAGAACAGACGCTTTTGGGGATGCAGGCAGATCCTGCTGCGGCAACCCGCGCGGCTGGCTTTGATATCCCCGGTCAATTTGAATCCGAATTTAACAAAATGTTTGCGGTCACGATTGCACCTGATCTTGCCTTGGCGCGGGCGTCGCTGGAAAAGGGGCTGTTAAGTTGGCCCTCTGCAAAATGTTCTGCGTGTTCGATTGTTGTCTGGGCTGTGGCCGGCGCGATTGTTGTTGTCGGCGGCGTTGCCCTTGCAAGTCTGACGACAAGTTCGGGATGCGTTGTTGCACTAGCGCAGCTGGTGGGGTGCTCTGCAAAAGTGGCGCTGCTCTTTATTCAGGGCCTTGGTACATATGTTGCAAAAGGTGTTACCGATGTCGCCCATGCGATTTGTACATGGACCGGCGCCTGCTAGTCTGTCAGGCAAGCGCGTCATTGAGTGGGGTATATTGATACCTAAATCATAAGATGCTGAAATACATAAATAATATTGGCGCAAACGCGCTTGACTGTGTTTGCGCCACCTATATAACGCCTCCATCGAATGACACGTGGCGCGAGCCACCCCAAACTTTTGGTGGAATATGAAAACCTTTACCGCAACTCCTGCGGATATCGACAAGAAATGGATCCTGATCGACGCTGAAGGCGTTGTTCTGGGTCGTCTTGCGTCGATCATCGCAATGCGCTTGCGCGGCAAGCACAAGCCTTCTTTCACGCCGCACATGGATATGGGCGACAACGTGATTGTCATCAACGCCGAGAAAATCCAGATGACTGGTAACAAGCGTGATGAGAAGTACTACTGGCACACCGGCCACCCCGGCGGCATCAAGTCCAAGACCAAGGCAGAGATCCTTGAAGGGGCGCACCCCGAGCGCGTCATCATGAAAGCCGTTCAGCGTATGCTGCCCGGTGGCAAACTGTCCCGCCAGCAGATGACCCACCTGCGCGTTTTCGCAGGCGCTGAGCACGGCATGGAAGCCCAGAAGCCCGAAGTTCTGGACGTGAAGTCCATGAACAAAAAGAATACGAGGACTGCATAATGGCCGATCAAGTAAACTCGCTCGAAGAGCTGGGCCAAGTTGCAACAGGTGCCGAGGCACCGACTGCAGCGGTCGAAACAACTGTCACACGTGAACCCGTCCGCGACGCGCTTGGCCGGTCCTATGCCACAGGCAAGCGTAAAGACGCTGTTGCCCGCGTCTGGATCAAGCCGGGTTCCGGCAAGGTCACGGTGAACGGCAAAGCGATGGACGATTATTTTGCGCGCCCCGTGCTGCAGATGATCCTGCGCCAGCCATTTCAGGTGGCCGGTGTTGTTGACCAGTTCGACGTGATGGCAACAGTTGCCGGTGGCGGCCTGTCCGGTCAGGCCGGCGCGGTCAAGCACGGTGTGTCCAAAGCGCTGCAACTGTACGATCCAACACTGCGCGCCGCGCTGAAAGCTGCCGGCTTCCTGACACGCGACAGCCGCGTTGTTGAGCGTAAGAAGTACGGTAAGGCGAAAGCCCGTAAGAGCTTCCAGTTCTCCAAGCGTTAATCGCTGGATTGCAAAGATACGAAGGGGCGGTCCTTGGGACCGCCCTTTTTGTTTGCCTTGGGTGCGTTCCTAGTCGAGTTGATAGGAAAATCTGATCCCCACAGTCTCCAACCCCGGGTTTACCTCGGATAGATTTGCGTTCGAGCGGTGATCCAGAAAAACGGACAGACTTCCGACATCACCAAACTTGATACCGGCGCCGACCGACCCGCGCCATTGCAGCGGAAAGCCCAGATCGGGCCCATCGTCTTGTATATAGAGACCAGGCATGACGGAAGCTTCGATAAAGATCGGGCTGTCGCTGATGCGTTCACTGGACCATTTGGCACCGGCACCGAACCAGAGATCATCGTTGCTGGTCAGGCTGGCACCCACCGTCGGTTGGACCGCGCCAATACGCTTGGGCAGATCATAGCTGATGAATACCTCATCGCCGATCACCTCTTCCTGAAACAGGGTGTCGCCATATTGCACATGGACGCGCGCTGGTGCCTCGCTTTGTTGAAAGCAATCGGTCTGGCATTCGTTCAGATAGGTGTCGGTTGCGCTTACGATGATAAAAATCCAGGCAAATGTACTATCGGCCATTGGGGTCCTCACTGTCGGGTGCGATCAGGCCAAGCCCGCGCAGATAAATCCCGATCCCTGTTTCAAGCAGGTCTTCGGGCGGAAACGGGCTTTTGGTGCCGGGGCTGGAACGGGCGAAAAGCTCGACCACGCCATGCGACAGGGCCCAGATGTGGGCGCTGAACATCTGGGGTGGGGGGCGTTTTTCTGCTGGAATATGTTGCGACAGTTGTTCTGCCGCCTTTTCCAGAACGCCCATCGCGCGGGTGGCCACGGTATGCAGTTCTGACGAGCGGTTGATCGAAATACCGCTCTCGAACATCGCAATGTAATGTCCCGGATATTTGCGCGCAAAGGCCAGATAGGCGCGTCCTGTGGCCTCGAACGCCTTGAGCGCCGAGGGCTGGCCATCGCCGTAGGCGTATTCCATCAGATCGCCAAACATCTCATAGCCTTGCAGCGCCGCAGCCGCGATCAGATCCTCGCGGCCCTCAAAATGCCGGTAAACGGCGGCGGGGGTCACACCGGCCTCGCGCGCGGCCTCGGACAGGGTAAAGCCCGTCGGCCCGCGCTTTTCGATCAGCGTCAGACAGCCGTCGATCAGCGCCTCGCGCAGATTGCCGTGATGATACCCGCGTTTAGCCATGCCAGAGGTCGGGACCTCCCAAAATCTTGTCGTCAATGGGTGTGACAGCGGCGCTATCCTTCATCGGATAATCAAGCTGGGCCAGCAGATGCCGGATCACCTGCACACGGGCACGGCGTTTGTCGTCCGAGCGCACGATCGTCCAAGGCGCATGATCCGTGTGGGTCCGCTCAAGCGTCTCCGCGATCGCCGCGGTGTAGGAGTCCCATCTGCTCAGGCCCTCGACGTCGATCCAGCTGAGCTTCCATTGCTTTAGCGGGTCTTTCTCGCGGTCCAGAAAGCGTTTGAGCTGTGTTGCTCGTCCGACATTGAGCCAGAATTTGACAAGCGTGATCCCTTCATGAACCAGCATGTCTTCGAACTCGGGGACCTGTGCAAACCAGCGGGCGCGTTGTTCTGGCGTGCAAAAGCCGAAAACATGTTCGACCACGCCGCGATTGTACCAGCTGCGGTCAAAGATCGTGATCTCGCCCTTGGCGGGTAAATGGGCGATATAGCGTTGAAAATACCATTGTGCGGCCTCTACATCGGTGGGCTTGGACAGCGCCACCAGTTTCGCACCGCGTGGATTAAGATTTTCGCGCAACCGTTTGATTGTGCCACCTTTTCCGGCTGCGTCACGCCCTTCGAAAACCACCGCGATCCGGCGCCCCGTCTCGCGCGCCCACGCCTGCATCCGGACCAGTTCGATTTGCAGGGCTGCGAGTTCGGCCTCGTATTCACTGCGCTTCCAGCGGTCCCGATAGGGGTATGTAGGGTTGATGATGTCACCCTTGCCAGCGGCCTCTACCGCGTCACGCACGTCCGCAGGAGCATCTTCAGTGAAATAGCGGCTGATCCCGCCATCAAAAGGTAGATCCATGAAAACTCTCCCGAACTTCGCACACCATATATGGGGGTTTGTGTCTGGAAGCGCAATTCGGCTTTCTGCTTCTGGAGATGACTAAGGCTGTAGCCCTGCGCGCCGTGCCGCGCGGTCAATCGCGCTGATCGCGGCAAGCGGGTCTGCGTGATGTGGCATGTGGCCCACGCCGGGCAGGCGGGTTGTGTTCACTTGCGGGACGATTTTTTCGATTTCTTCGGCGTGAATATGGATCGGCACAGTTGTGTCTTCCTCGCCGTGCAAAATTTCAATCGGCAGCGTCAGTTCCGGGTACCGCTGGGAGAGTTGCACGACATGCGGGCGCGATGTGTTTACCTGCCGCGTATTGGCGCGCATGCTGGACGGGCGTAGCGTCAGGCCCGCACCGATGTAGTCGGCATAGCCTTCGGGCGCGCTTTGCGGGGCAAAAGTCGCCTCAATACTGCTGTCGACCACCGCAGGCGGCACAAAGGCAGAGATCGCAGGGATTGTCACGACACCACCAAACGCGCTGCCATTGACCGAATAATACCGGCCCAAGTCACCCGGCCACGGCATGGTGACGCCCGCAATGGAGACAACCGCTTTGGCATTTACGGGGCTGTCTTGATCCAGACCTGCAACCGCCCACGCATATGACACGATACCGCCAAAGCTGTGACCGGCCACAATGGGATCTGTGATCCCGATCTTTTCGGCCGCTTCGCGCAACATTGCGGCCTGCGCCTGCGGGCTATCGCCCTCGGTGGCGGTCAGACCAGTGGCGACGCCCGGCACGCGGTCGGTATATCCCAGACCGGGACGGTCAAAGGCTGTGACGGTATAGCGATCCGTCAGGCGGCCCATCAGATCAAAGGTCCATTCACGCAGGTTGCCACCCGCCCCGTGCAAGAGGATCAGATGCGGGCCCGTCCCTTCTTGGACATAATGCACCTGTCCGCCGGTCACTTCGACAAACTGGCCCAGCGGGGGGTACTGGGTCGTTGCTTGCGCGGCGCGGTACTGTGCCAACAGGGCCGTTGCGACCGCCGTAAGCCCCAGCACGATGGAAACTGTTTTAAGTGCCAATTTTATCCAACTCAAAATGGGTGGTCTGGTAAATATCGTTGATCCAGTTTCCATATAGGAGATGTGCGTGACTTCTCCACCTGTTTTGAGGCGTGTTGTCGGGATTGTCATCGGGGTAGTAGTTCATCGGCACGTTGATCGGCGTGCCGTTGGCGATATCGCGGTCATATTCCTGCTTGAGCGTACCACTGTCATATTCAAAGTGATTGAAGATATAGAGCGCGCGATGTGCGCGATCCTCAACCAGCGCGGGGCCTGCATCATCACTGGTGATCAGTGTCGTCAGCCCGTCTGCCGCGTCGATTTCATCCTGCCGCATCTCGGTCCAGCGACTGACAGGGATCACGCAATCATCCGAGAATCCGCGCAAGTAGGGCGAGGCGGGGTCGGTGATATGGTGCCGGAAACAGCCAAAGGCCTTGTGATCCAGCAGGTGTTTCTGGACGCCGTGGAAATAGTTGATCATCGCCATCCCGCCCCAGCAGACGCCAAAGGTGGAATGTACGTTGGTTTGGGTCCACTCAAACACCTCTGTCAGCTCATCCCAGTAGGTGACATCATGGAATGGCAGATGCTCAATCGGGGCGCCGGTGATGATCAGCCCGTCGAATTTTTCGTCTTTGACCTCCGAGAACGGGCGATAGAATTCTTCCATATGCTCGGCCGCCGTATTCTTGGTCTGGTGTTCGGACATCCGCACCAAGGACAGTTCAATCTGCAACGGCGTCGCCCCGATCAGACGCGCGAACTGGTTCTCGGTCTGGATCTTCTTGGGCATCAGGTTCAAAAGCGCAATCCGCAGCGGGCGAATGTCCTGACGGGACGCAGTATCTTCATCAAGCACCATGACACCTTCGTTCGAGAGAACGTTATAGGCGGGCAGGGCAGAGGGCAGTTTAATGGGCATCGGTCAATTCCTGATAAGTGGGCAGAGATAGGCGGCTTAGCCGCGCATCTCAAGGGCGTCAGCGATCATGCTGACAAAGCCCTCCGTATCTTTGACATTCTCGACGGCGTGTTGCGGCACCGTAATGCCCCATTTATCGGCCATCGCCTGATACCGTGGCTGGCGGTGCGCCAGCGCCTTGGCAAAGGCCCAGCGGATGAAATCATCAGGGTTCACGCGGTCGGGCGCCACGTTGAATTCGGCCAGATAGGCCTGCCACGTCGCCAGCATGAACGCCGGATCATAGGACATCGGTTTGGGTTCGTGATCAAAACGGCGGATCAGTTCGGCGGTATGCGCCTCGGTCCCTTTGATCCAGACCATCAGGGTCTTTGAGGCAAGCTCGCTCAGCACCGGATCATTGGGATCATCGGGATCGACCCATTCACAAATCGACCCACCCGTGTCGCAGACAAAATGCGGATATTGGTAAAGCGCCACCGAGCGGTCGATGAAATGGCTGGTATCCAGCAGGGCTGCGACCTCTGCGTCCTGAAATTCATCCTGACGGCGGGTGTATTCGTCCCATTCAAGACCACCAAGGGCAGGATCACCGGGTTTGCCCAGATAGGATGACATCGGTTTGAGATCATCGAACGAAATGTTCGAGCCGATATAGATTGAATTGGACCGAAGCAGATCGCGCAGGAACGGCACCTTCATCGCCTCGCGCTTGGCGTTATCGGCAATCTTTTCACCCATATAGCGCGTGCCGATCCGGTAATCGATCGAGTAGTGAAACCAGTCACCGGTATCACGCAGCATTTTCGACAGATAGGTTTTGCCCAAACCTGACATGGCAAAGAACAAAACACGTTTTTGCGGCGCGTTACGCCAGTCGGATGCGGATTTGTAAATCATGGGGCTTTGGGTAACGGCGTAAACTGCAATCTGCCAGCAGATTTTTGCATCCGCGTCTTTTTATCTGCACGTCCTGCAAAGGCTTGGCACAATGGCGCGGACGCGGCTGTGAAACACAGACCCGCCCGCGATTGCGTTTACGCAAGCACGGCAGGCCAGTTGGCGTCCGCTGCTGCAATGTGCCCCGGAATATCCCGTTCCCATCGGCTGCGCACACCAGTGGAGAAATTCAGATAGAGCTTGTCATCCACAATCGACCACGCCTCTGGCACGGTGGACGCGGTATAACCCTGACTGACCGCATAGGCACAGTATCCGCCATATTGCGGGGCATAGCGGGCAGGGTCGGCGGCAAAGGCATCGCGGTTGGTCACAGAGGCGAAACGCCACGTTGCCCCCATATAGTCGGCGGTGATCGCAGGGTCGCCCGCGACAGGTGCGCCTTCGGTGAAATAGGCCACCACGTCCGATCCATCGACCGCAATTCCGTCCTCGGCGTAAACCTCGGGTGTGGCGGCCATTGCGCGCGGTGCAAAACCCGCAACGGCGGGGGCTGCAACGGCAAGTGTCAAAAGGTGGCGGCGTGTGAGTGTCATATCAAAGCTCCTGGCGCGGGGTGTGGTCCCAGTTGGGGCCATCATGCGCACAAAAGCTAGAGGGCACACAGACATGTGACCTTTCGTTGCAAAACACCTAGGCGCCGCGCCAGATCCAGCCACCGCCCAACACGCGTGTGCTGTCGGGATCGTAGAACACGCAAGCCTGCCCCGGTGATACGCCTTGTTCGGCCACCAAGAGTTCCACCTCGGCCTCGGTGTCCGAGATCGGACGCAGCACCGCATCGGTAGGGGGCCGTGTCGAGCGTACGCGCACCGCAATCTGGCGTTCGCCCATATCCATCAGGTTCCCGCCGCCGATCCAGTTGATCTCACGGATCGGCACACGGCGGGTGGCCAGGAGCTCCTTGGGGCCCACAACGACCTGTTTGGTGTTCACATCAAGTTTCACCACATAAAGCGGATCAGCCAGCCCGCCGATCCCCAAACCACGGCGTTGACCAATGGTGTAATGGATCACGCCCTTATGGGTGCCCAGAACGCGGCCTTCGGTATCGACAATCTCACCCGGGGCGGCAGAACCGGGGCGCAGTTTTTCGATCACGGCGGCATAATCACCGTTGGGCACAAAGCAGATATCCTGACTGTCGGGTTTATCCGCGACACTCAGCCCGTATTTGCCCGCCAGCGCGCGGGTTTCTTCCTTGGACGCATGATGGCCCAGCGGAAAGCGCAGGTAATCCAGCTGGTCTTGCGTGGTCGAGAACAGGAAGTAACTTTGGTCTTTCGTGGCATCAGCGGCAGAATGAAGCTCGGCCCCGTCAGCACCCATCTTGCGCTGAATATAGTGACCGGTGGCCATGCAATCGGCATCAAGGTCTTTGGCGGTTTCCAACAAATCCTTGAATTTCACCCGTTCGTTGCAACGGATACACGGCACAGGGGTGGCGCCGCCAAGATAGCTGTCGGCGAATTCATCCATCACCGCTTCGCGGAAGGTGTTTTCGTAATCCAGCACGTAATGGGGAAATCCCATTTCCTCGGCCACGCGGCGCGCATCATGGATGTCGCGGCCAGCACAGCACGCGCCTTTCTTGGCCAAAGCCGCGCCATGGTCATAAAGTTGGAGCGTCACCCCCACCACATCATAACCTTCTTCGGCCAGTTTTGCGGCCACAACTGAGCTATCAACGCCGCCGGACATGGCGACGACGACGCGCGTTTGCGCGGGTGGTTTTGCAAAGCCGAGCGAATTGAGCGGCGAATCAAGTGACATATCAGTGTCCCGGAAGCTTCGGTTACGTATCGAAATATAGGAAAATGCGATGCACTCTCAAGGCCCCCCTATACCACTCGTTAAACCCTTCACCCGATATTTACCCCCGGAGTGAGACAAAGGGGTGCAAATATGTACATTCGGAAAATCGAAGGACCAAGATCTGTGACCTTGCCTGATGGAACAATTATGACGCGGGCGGATTTGCCCAGTCAGAAAACAAGGCGCTGGGTTGCGTCCCGCAAGGCCGCTGTCGTGCGGGCTGTGGGCGGGGGGCTTATCACGCGCAGCGAAGCCTTGGAAACCTACGCGCTTTCAGAGGACGAGTTTTCAGAGTGGGAAACTGCCGTGGACCAGCACGGCGAGGCGGCACTGAAGGCCACTGCGCTACAACGCTATAGACAACTATAGGTTGTTTTGTGTTAAGGTACGTTGGGGGTAACGGCTAATTAACCTTTATTGGTTTAATTGAAGACTACCGAACTCATAGCGGAGAACTGCCATGCGAGTCTTGCTGGTTGAAGACGACCCTACAACGTCCAAAAGCATCGAACTGATGCTGACCCACGCCAATCTGAATGTGTACGCAACAGATATGGGGGAGGAAGGGATCGATCTTGCAAAGCTCTATGATTATGACCTGATTCTTCTCGACATCAATCTGCCCGATATGAACGGGCATGAGGTTTTGCGCCAGCTTCGGTTGAGCCGTATTGATACGCCTATATTGATCCTCTCAGGGGACGATGGGACAGAAAGCAAGCTAAAAGGCTTTGGTTTTGGTGCAGATGACTATCTGACAAAACCCTTCCACCGCGAAGAACTCGTGGCGCGTATTCATGCAATTATCCGGCGGTCCAAAGGGCACGCGCAATCCATCATCAAGACAGGTCAGATTGCCGTGAACCTTGATGCCAAAACAGTTGAGGTTGAAGGCAGCACCGTGCATCTGACGGGTAAAGAATACCAGATGCTCGAACTTCTGAGCCTGCGCAAAGGTACCACACTGACGAAAGAGATGTTTCTTAACCATCTTTATGGCGGGATGGATGAACCGGAACTCAAAATCATTGACGTGTTCATCTGCAAACTGCGCAAAAAGCTGAGCGAAGCCACCAGCGGTGACAATTATATCGAAACGGTTTGGGGGCGGGGTTATGTCCTGCGTGATCCGGATCCGGTGACCACCCATGCGCCGATCGCCATCGGGGCGTAAGACCAGCGCTTTTCATGCTTTCCGACTGCGGGCATCCGGCACTGGACGCCGCAGTGCAGCCCGCCTAATTATGACATAACCCCCCACGGTGGGGCGTCATTGGGTGGGAGGCCGGCATGGCTCAAGAGACAGCGCAACATCTTGAAACAGGCGATATCCCTGTTGCGCAGCTCACCAAGGCACAGGCGCGCACCGAACTGGCGTGGCTGGCCGAACAGATTACTGCGGCAAATACGGCCTATCACCGTGATGACGCGCCCACGATCAGCGATGCGGCCTATGATGCGTTGAAAAAACGGAATGCCGCGATTGAAGCGCATTTTCCGTCACTCAAACGCGCAGATAGCCCTAGTGATATTGTGGGTGGTGCGGTGGCCGAAGGGTTCGGCAAAGTCCGGCACGCGGTGCGCATGCTATCCTTGGGCAATGCCTTTGCAGATGAAGACGTCACAGAGTTCGATGCGCGGATTCGCAAATACCTTGGTTTGGATGCGGACACTGCATTGCACTACACCGCCGAGCCAAAGATCGACGGTTTGTCACTATCGCTGCGCTATGAAAATGGCGCGCTGATGCATGCCACAACACGTGGCGACGGTGAAACGGGCGAAAACGTGACGGCCAATGCGCGCACAATTGCCGATATTCCAACGAACATAGCCGACGCGCCCGCCGTGCTCGAGGTCCGCGGTGAAGTTTACATGAGCCACGAAGACTTTGGAGCACTCAATGCCCGTCAGGCAGAGAGCGGTGGCAAGAAATTCGCAAATCCGCGGAATGCTGCCGCCGGATCTTTACGGCAACTGGATGCAGACGTCACAAAATCGCGCCCGTTGCGCTTCTTTGCCTACGCATGGGGTGAACTGTCGGCACCTTTGGCCGACACGCAGTCAGAAGCAATTGCGAAACTGGCTTCTTTCGGTTTCATCACAAACCCTTTGACGCGCACCTGCAACAGCCCCGACGACCTGTTGCAACATTATAAAACCATCGAGGCACAGCGCGCGACGCTTGGCTACGATATCGACGGCGTGGTTTACAAAGTCGATGACCTTGCGCTGCAAAAACGCCTCGGATTCCGTTCCACGACGCCCCGCTGGGCGATTGCGCATAAATTTCCCGCCGAACTGGCCTGGACAAGACTGGAAGCCATCGACATTCAGGTCGGCCGCACCGGTGCATTGTCACCCGTTGCGCGATTGCAACCGGTCACTGTTGGCGGCGTGGTGGTGTCAAACGCAACGCTGCATAATGAGGACTACATCGCAGGGCGCGACGGAAACGGCGCACCTATCCGCGAAGGTCGCGATATTCGCGTGGGTGACTGGGTGCAGGTTTACCGTGCCGGTGACGTGATTCCGAAGATAAGTGACGTCGATCTTGGCCGCCGCCCCGAAGATGCGGGACCCTATGTGATGCCGAAAACCTGCCCCGAATGCGGATCGGACGCGATCCGCGAAGAGGGCGACGCGGTACGCCGTTGTACCGGTGGCATCATCTGTCCCGCGCAAGCGGTTGAAAAGCTGAAGCATTTTGTCTCACGTGCGGCCTTTGATATCGAAGGGTTGGGTGCCAAACAGGTTGAGCAGTTCTATGCAGATGGCTGGATCACCACGCCGGCCGACATTTTCACCCTGCGCGCGCGCTATGGCACAGGCATGCAACAGCTTAAAAACCGCGAAGGCTGGGGCGAGAAAAGCGCCGCCAATCTCTTTGACGCGATTGACGAGAAACGCGAAATTTCGCTCGCGCGCGTCATCTTTTCACTCGGTATCCGGCACGTAGGAGAAAACAGTGCCGCCTTGTTGGCCAATCACTACACCTCGTGGGACGCGTTCGAACGGGCCATGACCACCGCCGAAATTGGCGCTGGGGCCGCGTGGGACGACCTGATCGGGATCGACGGCGTGGGGGCTGTGATGGCCACGTCATTGGTCACGACCATGCAACAAGAGGCCGAGCGCGCCTCAATTGACCGCCTGATCGCGGAACTTTCGGTGCAGGACGCCGCAGCGCGCGCCACCGATAGCCCCGTTGCGGGCAAGACCGTGGTTTTCACCGGCACGCTGGAACGCATGACACGCGCCGAGGCCAAGGCGCGCGCCGAAAGTCTGGGGGCAAAGGTGTCCGGATCGGTCAGCGCGAAAACCGATATTCTGATCGCAGGGCCCGGTGCGGGATCAAAGGCCAAGAAGGCCGCGGATCTGGGGATCGAGACGATGGACGAAGACGCCTGGCTTGCCCTGATCGGCGACGCATGAGCGGGCGGCCCGAAGTCCTGTTCCCGCTTTTCGCGGAGCTGACAAAGCTGGAAGGCATCGGCCCCAAAACGGCGCAAATTCTTGAAGCGGTCGGGATCACCAAACCGCTTGATGTTCTAATGACACTGCCACTTTCGGGTGTGGACCGCCACAGGCGCGCCAGCATCAAAGAGGTGGTGGCCCCCAATGTGGCCACGGTTGAGGTGACGGTGGGCGAACACCATCCGCCGCGTACGCGTGGGCGACCATACCGTGTGCATGTCGAAGATGCGGAAACATCCTTTCAGCTGGTGTTTTTTCACGCGCGCGGCGATTATTTGCAGCGGCTCTTGCCGACAGGGCAGAAACGGGTGGTATCGGGCAAGGTCGAAATCTTCGACGGCATAGCCCAGATCGTGCATCCCGATCATGTGTTGCCGGTGGCAGAGGCCGCCGATATTCCCGCGTTTGAACCGGTCTATCCGCTGCACGCAGGGATCACGCAAAAGCCGATGTGGAAGGCCACGCGCTCGGCGCTGTCATTGATGCCGGACCTGCCCGAGTGGATTGATCCGGCACTCAAGGCCCGCGAAAAATGGCCTGATTGGGCGACGGCGATGCAGGCCGCGCATAGCCCGCAATCCACGTCGGATCTGTCGCCCCATGCGCTGGCCCGCGAACGTCTGGCCTATGACGAGCTTTTCGCCCATCAACTGACCTTGGCTTTGGCGCGCGCGGCAACACGCCGTGCCAAGGGGCGCGCGTCACAGGCCACAGGCGCGCTCAGCGCACAGGTTTTGGCGGCCCTCCCGTACAAACCGACCGCCGCACAAAACCGCGCCATTGCCGAAATCAACGCCGATCTGGCAACGGCTTTTCGGATGAACCGCTTGTTGCAGGGCGATGTGGGGTCAGGCAAAACACTGGTCGCGCTGATGGCGCTGCTGGCCGTGGTCGAGGCAGGCGGGCAGGGCGTGATGATGGCCCCGACCGAAATACTGGCGCGCCAGCATCTGGATGGTCTGCGGCCTTTGGCGGACGCGGCGGGTGTGACGCTCGAAATTCTGACGGGGCGTGACAAAGGGGCGGCGCGCGCCATAAAGCTGGCAGCGCTGGCAAAGGGTGACATCAACATCCTTGTGGGCACCCATGCTGTGTTCCAAAAAGATATCGCATTCAATGACTTGCGCCTTGCCGTTATTGACGAGCAGCACCGCTTTGGTGTGGCGCAGCGGATGCAGCTTGGCGCCAAGGGCCAGGCGGTGGATGTGCTGGTGATGACGGCCACACCGATCCCGCGCTCGCTCGCACTTGCGCAATATGGCGATATGGATGTGTCGGTGCTGGATGAAAAACCGCCCGGGCGCACACCGGTACAGACGGCGCTGGTCTCTGCCGCGCGCATGGACGAGGTGGTGGAAAAACTGCGTCATGCGGTGGCACAGGGCCGTCAGGCCTATTGGGTCTGTCCCTTGGTGGAAGAAAGCGAAGTCGTCGATATGACGGCAGCGGAAGAGCGGTACAAACGTTTGCGTGCCACCTTGGGCGAAGGCGTGGTCGGGTTGGTCCACGGCCAGATGCCCAATGCCGAAAAAGACGCGGCGATGGCGCGATTTGTGGCAGGCGACACCAAGGTTTTGGTCGCAACCACGGTTATTGAGGTGGGGGTCAACGTGCCCAATGCGTCAATCATGATGATCGAACACGCGGACCGGTTTGGTCTGGCACAATTACATCAGCTACGGGGTAGGGTGGGCCGTGGGTCTGCGGCCTCGACCTGTCTTTTGCTCTATCAGGCGCCGCTGAGCGAAAGCGGCCGCCGCCGCCTTGAGATTTTGCGCGAAACCGAAGACGGGTTTCGTATTTCCGAGGAAGATCTGGCCATGCGCGGTGCTGGCGATGTGATCGGCACCGCACAATCGGGCATTCCGCGCTTTCGCATCGCCGATCTGGAACGGCAGGCGGGGCAGATGGCCGTGGCCCAAACCGATGCGCGCGCATTGCTCACTGACGACCCAAAGCTGGAAAACGCGCGCGGCAAGGCCGCCCGCACGCTGCTTTGGCTGATGGAGCAGGACAAAGCGATCCGTTTAATATCAGTGGGTTAGTAGCAGCAGTCACAAAATGTTCTCAAATGTTCTATAAAAGTTCTTTACAGGCGGTTAATACTGTGAGAACAAAGTAGCAACGGAACATGAGGAGAACATACCAATGGCTGAAGAGATAAAATCCGTTATCGCACGTTCCCGCGACACGATTGTCGCCGATGCGTTGGGTGTTGCTGCCCTCATGGTCATGCTGATTGTTGGATTGGCCTTGCCCGGGCTGATCTAACCTGCCGAAGCGATCGCGCCCGGTCTGTCACATTGCCCTGTCCCAATAATGCAATGTTTGATGACCTGCCTGTCTGATATCCAAAGCGGGGGTTTTGCCTCTCCCCATGGAAAACTGGACCGGGTCGTGATCGTTTTCAAACCTGCCGCCGCCATCTGCCCGGATGTGCGGCGGTTTTTTTATGCGCTGGCCTGTTGGCTGTGCAGGGCGTCCAAGGTGGCATCAAAGGCAAGCATGATCGACGCGTGACGGTTCTTGTAATCCTTGGCGGGCTGCAACACCTCAAGATCGCCAAACGGGGCAGGCGGCACGGGGCCATCGGATTTCAGCATCGCACTCAGGGCATCGCGCCCCGCCTGCACCTGATCCAGCGTCAGCCCGACAATATTGGCCCCCACAACAGCCGCAGCCGCCTGACCCAAGGCGCAGGCTTTCACATCTTGCCCATAGTCGGTGATCACGCCATCGGTCACTTGCAGATCAACGGTCACGGTAGACCCGCACAAAGGCGCGCGTTTTTTGGCAGTGGCCGTGGGATGGTCCAAACGCGTGGTGCGCGGCATGTCAGCTGCAAGCGCCAGAATACGCCCCGAGTAGAGTTTGATCAGATCGTTTTCCGCTGACATCACGTTGCCCTTTTTCTTACACCTCATTAGATAGTGCCCACCGCCCCGCTTGCAAAGGTTTTTGATATGTCATTCGACCCCGCAACACTGCTTTATAACGACGCAGGCCTGATCCCCGCGATTGCGCAAGATGCCAAGACCGGCGAGGTGCTGATGATGGCATGGATGAACGCCGAGGCAGTTATGCAGACGTTGGAAACGGGGCGCGTCACCTATTGGTCGCGCTCGCGGCAGGAATTCTGGATCAAAGGGGCCACCAGCGGACACACGCAGGAATTGGTTGATTTCCGTGTCGATTGCGACCGCGATTGCCTGCTTGTGACAGTGAACCAAACCGGCCCTGCCTGTCACACTGGGCGGCGTAGCTGTTTTTATACCGCGGTGCGTGATGGCGACGAGGTCGAGATTGCGACCCCGATGGACGCCGATTAATCGCGCCAGCCGATCATGTCCTTGATATCCTGCACGGTCGCGCCTTCCGCGCGGTATTTGGCCAGCGCCTTGGAGCGGTCGATCTTCGCCAAACGTTTGCCGCCCGCGTCCGTGATCAGCGGATGATGGTGGTAAATTGGCGTGGGATAGCCCAGCAGGTTTTGCAGCAGCACATGTAAGGGCGTCAGATCACGCAGGTCCATACCGCGCACCACATGGGTGATATTCTGCAATGCGTCGTCGTGCACACAAGCCAGATGATAGGCCGGATCGCGCGTGTCTTTGCGCCGCAGGATCGGATCGCCAATTGTATTGATCAGCAGATCATCGGTGATCGGGATGGCGTGGGATGTGCCCGTTTCGGAATACTGCATGGGTTGGGTACACGCGGCCAAAGCCTTGCGCACATTCAGCCGCACCCCGTCACCGGGCTTTGCATCCGCCATATCCCGATGACGACAGGTGCCCGGATAAACCAACCCGTCGGCACCCGGCACGGCGCCTGCATCGCTGATCTGGCGGCGGGTGCAGCTGCAGGGATAGATCAGGCCAGCGTCGGCCAACCGATCAAGAACCGCATCGTAATCCCCGCCATGATCTGATTGGCGGCGCACCGGCGTGGGCCAAGATAGCCCCAGCCAAGCAAGGTCTTCGTAGATGGCGGTTTCATGCGCGGGGCGGATGCGGGTGCTGTCGGTGTCCTCTATCCGCAACAGGGCGGTACCGCCCAGATCGCGCGCCACCTTCCATACTGTCAGCGCCGAATAGGCATGCCCAAGATGCAGCGGCCCAGTGGGGGAAGGGGCAAACCGTGTGATCAAGCCGCGTTTTGCACCGTTTGTCCCAGCCACGCTTGCCAGTCGATCTTGGCGCGGTCGGTATAGGCTTTGTAGCGGTCCTTGCGGCCTCTGCGCCCGCCTTTGACACCGTCAAGTGGCGGAAACAGCCCGAAGTTCACGTTCATCGGCTGAAACGTTTTGGCCTCGGCCCCGCCAGTGATGTGGGTGACAAGCGCGCCCATCGCGGTCGTGTTGGGGACCGGCGCAAGGGCGTGTCCGGTCATTTCCGCCACCGCCATGCGCCCCGCCAAAAGACCCATCGCCGCACTTTCGACATAGCCCTCAACACCAGTGATCTGGCCCGCAAAACGGATATTGGGACGGCTGCACAGGCGCATCTGATCATCAAGCAACGTGGGTGAATTGATGAAAGTGTTGCGGTGGATGCCGCCAAGCCGTGCAAATTCGGCCTCTTCCAAACCGGGAATCATTTTGAAAACAGCCTTCTGTGCGCCGTACTTCATCTTGGTCTGGAAACCCACGATATTGTAAAGCGTGCCCAGGGCATTGTCGCGGCGCAGCTGCACCACGGCATAGGGTTTGTTTTGCGGATCATGGGCGTTGGTCAGGCCCACAGGCTTCATCGGGCCAAAACGCAGGGTTTTGCGGCCGCGTTCGGCCATCACCTCAATCGGCAAGCACCCGTCGAAATATCTGGCGGTTTCGCCTTCTTTGAACTCGGTCTTTTCGGCCTCCAATAGGGCATCAATAAACGCCTCATACTGGGCCTTGGTCATGGGGCAATTCAGGTACGCCGTGCGCTCGGCCTCGGTTTCGCCCTTGTCATAGCGCGACTGCATCCATGCCACATCCATGTTGATGCTTTCGTGGTAAACAATCGGTGCGATGGCGTCAAAGAATGCCAAAGCCTCGGCACTGGTCTCGGCCTGAATGGCCTCGGCCAAGGCACCAGAGGTCAGCGGACCGGTTGCGATGATCCAGTTCCCCTCGTCAGGCAGCGATGTAATCTCTTCATAAGACACGGAAATATTGGGATGCGCGGTTAGTGCGGCGGTCACGCTTTCGGCAAACGGATCACGGTCCACGGCCAGCGCGCCACCAGCGGGCAAACGGTGTTTGTACGCGGTGTTCATGATCAACCCGTTGGCCTGCATCATTTCCCAGTGCAGCAGACCCACGGCGTTTTGTTCGTGATCGTCCGAGCGGAACGAATTGGAACAGACCATTTCGCCCAGATTGCCCGTGCGATGCGCAAAGGTTTCGACCTTGGGGCGCATTTCGTGAATGACAACTTTCAGGCCCGCGTTCGCGGCCTGCCAAGCTGCCTCGGAACCGGCCATGCCGCCGCCGATGATATTGAGTGTTTTATCCATAACCCGTGATTTAATCCGCAGACCCGCAAAAGAAAAGGCCCGCGACAATCTGCGGGCCTTTTGCGTTATTCTGTGATGGGCGCTTCTTCGTCTTCGCCCTGATCAGCAATCCAGGCCACACTGACCACGGTTTCGCCCTTGCCGGTGTCAAACACCTTGACCCCGCCAGCCCCGCGCGAGCGGAAGGAAATGCCTTCAATCGGCACGCGGATCGACTGGCCCGTTGATGTCACCAGCATGATCTGATCCGACATATCGACAGGGAACGATGTGACCAAAGGCCCGCCGCGCATTGCCTTATCCATCGCCGCAACACCCATGCCGCCACGTCCGCGCACAGGGTAATCGTGGCTGGAGGACAGCTTGCCCGATCCTTTTGCCGTGATCGTCAGGATCAGGTTCTCGGCCGCTGACATTTCGGCGTAACGCTCGGGGCTGATCGCGCCGGGGGCGGCCTCTTCCTCGTCATCAACCTCGGCATCGTCGGCCAGACCCGCCATCGCGCGGCGCATCTTCAGATAGGCGGCGCGCTCTTCTGCCTCGGCCTTGAAGTGGCGGATGATCGACATGGACACGACTTTGTCGTCGCCTTGCAAACGGATGCCGCGCACACCTACAGAGCTGCGCGAATTAAACACGCGCACGTCGGTGGCAGGGAAACGGATCGCGCGGCCACTATCGGTAACGAGCATCACATCGTCATCATTTGATGCAATGCGCGCGTTAATCAGCGTGGTGTCTGCGTGTTCATCCTCGAATTTCATCGCAATCTTGCCGTTGCGCATGACATTGGTGAAATCCGAGAGCTTGTTGCGGCGCACGGTGCCCGCTGATGTCGCAAAGACCACTTGTAGGTCGTCCCATTCTTCCTCTGGGCGGTCTACAGGCATGATCGCGGCGATGGAAACGCCCGCCGGGATCGGCAGTATATTCACGATTGCCTTGCCCTTGGCGGTGCGGCTGCCCAGCGGCAAGCGCCATGTTTTCAGCTTGTAGACCATCCCGTCGGTGGTGAAGAACAACAGCTGTGTATGGGTGTTGGCCACAAAGAGGGTGGTGACGACATCCTCTTCCTTAGTGGCCATCGACGACAGGCCCTTACCGCCACGCCGTTGCGCGCGGAAATCGGCCAAAGCGGTGCGTTTGATGTAGCCGCCCGAGGTCACGGTCACGACCATGTCCTCTTTTTCGATCAGGTCTTCGTCTTCCATGTCGCCGGACCAGTCGACAATTTCGGTGCGGCGCGGCACGGCGAACAGATCGCGCACCTCGGTCAGCTCATCACGGATGATTTGCATGATCCGTTCGCGTGAGCCCAGAATTTCAAGGTATTCCCGTATCTTACCGGCCAATTCTTGCAATTCGTCGGTGACTTCTTTGACGCCGATCTGCGTCAGACGTTGCAGGCGCAATTCAAGGATCGCGCGCGCCTGTGCCTCGGAGAGGTTATAGGTGCCGTCCTCATTCGCGGGATGGGTCGGATCGTCGATCAGCTTGATATACTCAAGGATCGCCTCGGCGGGCCAGCGACGTGTCATCAGCTTTTCACGCGCAGTTGACGCATCAGCAGAGGAGCGGATGGTCGCCACGACCTCATCAATATTGGTGACGGCCACGGCCAGACCGCAAAGCAGATGCGAGCGTTCACGTGCCTTGCGCAATTCAAACGCGGTGCGGCGCGCGACCACATCTTCGCGGAAATCCACAAAAGCGGTCAGAAACGCGCGCAGCGTCAATTGTTCGGGCTTGCCGCCGTTCAGCGCTAGCATGTTGCAGCCAAAATAGGTTTGCATGGGCGTAAAGCGGAACAACTGGTTCAGCACGACCTCGGCGGTGGCATCGCGTTTTAGTTCGACGACCACGCGTACGCCGTTACGGTCGGATTCGTCCTGTACGTGGGCGATGCCTTCGATCTTTTTGTCGCGCGCGGCCTCTGCGATGCGATCAATCATCGAGGCTTTGTTCACCTGATAGGGAATCTCATTAATCACAATGGCGTAGCGGTCTTTGCGAATTTCCTCGACCACGGTTTTGGCGCGGACGATCACGGACCCGCGCCCTTCCAGATAGGCTTTGCGCGCACCCGCACGGCCCAGAATAATCCCGCCGGTGGGGAAATCGGGGGCGGGGATATACTCGATCAGTTCCTCTGACGTCATGTCCGGATTGTCGATAAGCGCGAGCGTTGCGTCGATCACTTCGCCCAGATTATGCGGCGGAATGTTCGTGGCCATCCCCACGGCAATACCGCCCGCACCATTGACCAACATGTTGGGATAGCGCGCTGGTAGTACCGTCGGTTCGCGGTCCTTGCCATCGTAGTTGTCCTGAAAATCAACGGTATCCTTGTCGATATCGGCCAGCAGGTAGACCGCAGGCTGGTCCATCCGCACCTCGGTATAGCGATAGGCGGCAGCGCGGTCGCCATCCATTGAGCCAAAGTTTCCCTGACCGTCCAAAAGCACCAGCGACATCGAGAAATCCTGTGCCATCCGCACCAGCGCGTCATAAATCGCGCTGTCGCCGTGGGGGTGGTATTTACCCATTGTCTCGGCCACAGGACGCGACGATTTACGGTACGGTTTGTCCGGTGTGTTGCCGGTACCATGCATCGCGTACAGGATCCGGCGGTGCACCGGTTTCAGACCATCACGCAAATCCGGGATCGCGCGCGACACGATGACGCTCATGGCGTAATCAAGATAGCTGGTCTTCAGCTCATGCTCGATCGTGACCGACGGCCCCTCATACGCGGGGCGCATGGGTGGGTTTTCTTCATCGTTTTCAGGTGTTTCTGGGGTGTCGTTCACGTGATCCGCCTGTTGGTTTTTGGACTGCTACATCTGGTTAGCGATACTCTATCAGACACTTGATATGGGGTGCAATGATGGATGCAATCAGGCGTTAGCAGCCACAGGTACATGCTGCTAATATATTGTTTTTGTTGACATAATTTTATCCGGTGGAATCATGGAACTGGGGCACATCTGAGCGAGGGAAACACCATGCCGTCAGAAACCGAGTTGATGCTGAAAGGTTACGGACTGACCACAGCCGAGATGTTCTATCACATGCCGGATTACCCGCATGTGCTGAACACCTTTGTCTGGCAGGACTATGATCTGGCACCCGATCACGACAAGCTTTTGAATTTCATCAGCTTTTGGCGCAAAGAACTGGAAGGGCCGCTGCATTCCGTACGATTTGTCCATCGCAAGATGATCAGCCCGGGTGAATGGCGGCATGTGACAGGCGAATTTACCTATCACTAGGCCCTAGAATTGTCCGGGCGTCGGTTGTGGAACAAGCGGAATATCACGGGCAGGCGCGTTACAGGCCGCCAGTGCGAGAAGGCCGATAAGTGCGGTCAGGAGCAGGGTGCGTTTGTGCATGAAGACTTACCTTTTTCGTTCTTTGCCTACCCTTTAATTGCAGCAAATTCTTTCGAAAAGATAGATAATGCGTCTTCACAAAAAACCGCCTATCCCGCGCGCTTGATCATCCCGAAAAGATCACGCGGATCATCAGGATCGGCGATCAGATCCAGATCAAGATAATAAGGCGTATCCTGTATTTTGCGGTGGACATAGCGCAGCGCGCTGAAATCCTCGATGGCGAAACCGACACCGTCAAAAAGTGTCACTTCGCTGGCTGATTTGCGCCCCGTTTGTGCCCCTGTGATGACCTGCCAAAGCTCGGTGACGGGGTGATCCTCGGGCATCTGCTGAATTTCACCTTCAATTCGCGTTTGCGGGGGGTATTCCACAAAAATCGAAGACCGCGCCACGATATCGCGGTGCAATTCCGTCTTGCCGGGGCAATCACCGCCAATGGCATTAATATGCACGCCCGCACCGACCATGTTATCGGTCAGGATCGTTTGCATGTCTTTGTCGGCGGTCGCCACAGTGATCACATCGGCACCTTCAATCGCCTCTTCCGGCGTGCTGCAAGGGGTGATGTGAAAGCCAAGCCCCGCGAGGTTTTTCATACATTTTTCGGTCGCGGCACTGTCGATATCATAAAGCCGGATATTTTCGATGCCGCAAACGGCCTTGATCGCGAGGCACTGAAATTCCGATTGCGCCCCATTGCCGATCATCGCCATCGTATTGGCGTCAGGGGACGCCAGATGTTTCGTTGCGACGGCCGACATGGCACCGGTGCGCAGGGCGGTCAGAATCGTCATTTCGGAAAAGAGTAGCGGGTAGCCGCTATAGACGTCCGAGAGGACACCAAAGGCGGTGACCGTTTGCAGGCCCTCTTTCATGTTCTTGGGGTGGCCGTTGACGTATTTGAAGCCGTAGAATTTGCCATCGGACGTTGGCATCAATTCGATGACACCCACGTCCGAGTGGCTGCCCACACGTGGCGTTTTGTCAAACAACTCCCAGCGCGCGAAATCCGCTTCGATCTCGGCGGCGAGATCGGCCAGAAATGCCTCGATCCCGATGTGATGCACCAGACGCATCATGTTATCGACGCTGACAAAGGGCACCATGGCCCGCTGCGATGCTTTCAAGCTCATTTTTTGTCTCGTGTTGGGCGGTCAAAGACGCGACGGCCAAGAAGGGATGCGGTCAAATCGACCATCAGGTTCGCGGTGGTGCCACGGTCATCAAGGAAGGGGTTCAATTCAACAAGGTCGAGCGAGGTGACAAGTTCACTGTCCGACAGGATCTCCATCACCAGATGTCCTTCGCGCACTGTGGCACCGCCCGGTACGGTGGTGCCGACGGCAGGGGCGACAGACGGATCCAGAAAATCGACGTCCAGCGATACATGCAGCATGCCATCCACGGCCGCGACACGTTCGAGGAACGCCTTGAGCGGGGTGCTTATTCCTTCTTCGTCAATGCGGCGCATATCGACCAGTTCGACATCACCGCCCGCAAGAACCGCATGTTCGGCCTCATCGACCGAACGCAGACCGATCATGCAGATGTTCTGTGTCTCAACCTTGGCGGGCAGGGGCGGGAAGGCATCGAACCCGTCGCGTCCTGTCACGTAACCCACAGGTGTTCCGTGCAAATTGCCGCTGTCAGAGGTATCGGGCGTGTGAATGTCGCTATGGGCGTCCAGCCAGAGCGCAAAGAACGGACGCGCCATCTTTTGCGCGTGCGCGGCCATGCCGGCCACGGTGCCTGCGGCCAAGGCGTGATCACCGCCAAGGAAAATCGGCATCCCGCGCGGGGCTGCCTCTTGGGCGGCGGCCATCAGGGTCTGGGTCCAGCCAACATTTTCCGCCAGCTTATGCACCAGCGGGTTTTTCGGGGCGGCGACGGTAATATCGGCCGGTGCCAGATTACCGATATCTTCGACCGTATGACCAAGTTTCCTGATCGCCTCGGCGATGCCGGCGGTGCGGTAGGCGTCGGGTCCCATCAGGCAGCCTTGGCGACGTTTGCCACAGTCTACAGGGGCGCCAATCAATATGCAGTGTTTTTGTGTCATGCTCAGAGTGTTGCCCAAAACAGGGGGTGGGTTAAGCCTGCAAATTGTGCAAAATGTAAAAGGATTGGACAAAATGGATAATGTGAATGGACGAATTGGATGCTCACCTGATCGCAGCGCTGAAACGCAACGGGCGTGCCGCGCTGTCAGAGCTTGCCGCGCAGCTTGGCGTCACCCGCAGCACGGTGCGCGTGCGTCTTGACCGGTTGGTCCAAGGGGGCGAGATCGCAGGGTTTACGGTGCTGACACGGTCAGACGTGCGGCCGGACCCCGTACGAGGTCTGATGATGCTGGAGATTGCTGGGCGCGGGGCCGAAAAGGTAATGAAGCAACTGCAAAGGATGCCAGAGGTGCAGGCCGTCCATTCCACGAATGGCACATGGGATCTGATTGCCGAGATCGGGACCGACACGTTGGAAACATTCGATCAGGCGCTGTTTGCGATCCGGCGTCTGGACGGCGTCACGCGGTCCGAGACGAACCTTTTGTTGTCGACGCGCCGCTAAGACGGACTGCCATGATCCAACCGATCACCAGACAAAGCGAGAAAATCGCGTTCCAGCTTGCCATCGAGAGCGAAAACAGCTCCCAGCTGACCTCATCGCACATCACAATGCGCGGGCCTGTCACGGTGAGCAGGTCTGCACCGCTCAGACCTTCAAGGCTGATCGCACCGGTACAGCTGCTGGGGCCTTCCCACCAGTCACGTTCTACGCCGGTATGGAACACGCCGATCGCTGCAGTTGTTGCGGCTGCAAGTGCCCCGAGCAAAGGCAGAACACGGCCCGGAAACCGCAACGCCAACACACCGATCAGGATAGCGGCTGCATGGGGCCAGCGTTGCCACAGGCACATCGCGCAGGGCGGATAGCCAAGCGCCTGAAACAGGAAAGCGCCTGCCAGCAATGCGGCAGATCCACCCGCAGACAACAAGATCATCAGGTTTCTGGTCATAACAGCCCTATCATAGCGAATCCCCCGATCAGGAGCACGCAAAATACGATGAACACCAATCCGAGCCGACGTTCGATAAAGTCGCGGATCGGTGCGCCGAATTTCCACAAAAGTGCGGCGACAAGGAAGAACCTGAGCGCGCGCGCAAAAATGGAAGACACAATAAAGACCGACAAGGGCAGGCCGGTGACACCGGAGGCGATCGTAATCACCTTGAACGGCAAGAAGGTCACACCCGCCACCACCACGGCCCATGCGCCATATTCGTTAAACACCGCCGACATCTCGGCGAAACTGGCGTCTTTGCCATAAAGCGCAAGGATCGGCTGGCCGATCGTTTCCATCAGTACAGCACCGATGTAATAGCCGAAAAGACCACCCGCGACAGATGCAACGGTGGCGATAGCCGCAATCACAAATGCGCGCGAAGGCCGCGCAATAATCATCGGGATCATCAGCACATCAGGCGGGATGGGAAAAAACGAGGACTCAATAAAGGACACAAACGCCAGAACCCAAAGGGCATAGGGCGATTGCGCGCTCGATATGGTCCAGTTGTAAAGCCTGCGTAACATCGTCTGCCCGGTCGTTTTCTGCCTTAGGCCACGAAGCGCCGCTATCGTCAAGCTTGCGTCGTTGAGGGGAGTATCTAAACTGTTGGCAAATGCCCGGCAGGAGATAACCGATGAAGTGGCAGGGACGACGTGGAAGCGGCAATGTCGAAGACCGTCGGCGGCGCAGCGGCACCCGGCGGGCAGGGGGGATCGGGGGTGTCGCAGGGGTCCTGATTTTGCTTGCAGGCCTCTATTTCGGGGTGGACACGAGCCAACTGGTCGATCTGGGCGGCGCGGGTGTGCAGAGCAGCGCAGAATCCGAAATCACACCCGCCGATGAACGTGCGGCACAGTTCGTGTCGGTCACGCTTGCGGATACAGAAGAGGTCTGGACCGATATTTTCGCGCGCCAGCTCGGGCAGACTTATGATCCGCCGACGCTCGTGCTGTTCAAGGGTCAGACGCGTTCGGCCTGTGGCGGGGCATCTGCGGCAACCGGTCCATTCTATTGCCCGCCGGAACGCAAGGCTTTTCTCGACACGGCCTTCTTTACGACAATGGAGGATCGTCTGGGCGCCGGTGGAGACTTTGCCGCCGCTTATGTGGTCGCCCATGAAGTCGCCCATCATGTGCAGAACGAATTGGGCATCCTCGGTCAGGTCAACCAGATGCGCGCGCAAATGAGCGCGGCTGATTCCAATGCCATGTCCGTGAGGGTCGAGCTTCAGGCGGATTGCTTTTCAGGGATATGGGCCCGCATGGCGCAGGAAAAATTCGGCAGCCTTGAACGCGGTGATATTGCCGAGGCGATGAACGCCGCTGCACAAATCGGCGATGACACCCTGCAACGCAATGCAGGGCAGCGTGTGCGACCCCACACCTTTACCCATGGTACCAGCGAACAGCGGCAGCGCTGGTTCCAGCGTGGATTGGACAGCGGCAACCTTGCGGATTGCGATACGTTTTCCACCAGCAGATTGTAGTAAATCGCGATTGACGCGCCGCGGCTTGCACATTAGGAGAAGCGCTGTTGCCGATGTGGCGGAATGGTAGACGCAGGGGATTCAAAATCCCCCGATAGCAATATCGTGAGAGTTCGAGTCTCTCCATCGGCACCACTGGTCTTGCTTGTATGACCGGTCCGCGTTTCTCCACCAAGGGTTGTGACTTTCTGCAGGAAAGACACAACATGAGCATATTTTAGCCAAATTTATAATGTTAGGTGCCCAAGGGTCTTTCCTTTAACGGATGATCTATGTCTTTGTGCGTACATAGTATTTTGGCCGTTGGGACGCCTGCAAAATCTCGATTGTGGCGCGCTCAGAATAGACAAGAGGCAGAGGTCGGGGACCGGATGCTGGCTTGTCGAGCTGCGCGGTAATAATGGCCTGCGTATGGGCGTGGTTAGTGAGTTGGAATTGCAAGGGCCCATTGTTGGGGCCGCCGCAACGATGAGAAGAGTGGTTGGATGCCCGTGGTTTTTGAGGCTGGTTTGAAATGACACGTGACACGCACAACAGGCTGTCATCCACCATAGATGCCAACAATCCGGATTCGGATGCAGGCACTGGTTGTCCCACCACCTTGCCCGAAGCCACGCGCGTTGTTCCATGTTTTACACCGGGAACACTGATCGCAACCCCTCGGGGCGAAGTAGCGGTTGAAACGCTAAAGGCAGGTGACCGTATTCTGACCCGCGATAATGGGATTCAAGTGATAAACTGGGTCGGTCAAAAGCGGCTCGATTTTATGGAACTGAAAAAAGCACCGCAACTGCGCCCGATCGTCATTGCCGCTGGCGCGCTTGGCGACGGGATGCCGGAACGGGACATGATGGTGTCGCCCACACACCGGATGCTGATCACGTCGCACAAGGCCGAACTTTATTTTGGCCAATCCGAGATTTTGATACCCGCCAAATATATGTTGGATTTAGCGGGGGTCTCGGTCTCGGATCAGCCCTATGTCACCTACGTTCACATGATGTGCGACAATCACGAGATCGTTCTGGCAGACGGCGCTTGGAGCGAGAGCTTCCAGCCTGGCGACCACACCCTGAAAGGCTTTGACGCGGATCAGCGCGAAGAGCTCTTTACGCTCTTCCCCGAGTTGGCAACCGACGCGGGGCTTGCCGCCTATCGTGCCGCACGTCGGACGTTGGGCAAGCGCGAAGCGGCCCTACTGTTCAAGTCCTGACCTGCGTGCGCCGCCATGCGTCCCAGTCTTCGGGCGTATCAAGATCAAAGCGGGCGCGATTATCCGCAAGGGCGACCAGATGCGTTGCGTTGTCGTGCTTTTGAACCAGCGTATCCGCGCCTTTGTCGCCCGCAAGTCCCGCAAAATCAGGCCGCAATGATGCATCAAACAAAATGGGATGCCCCGGTTTTCCGTCAGCGGTCGTACCCCGCCAAATTATGGCATCAGGGGCAGCATCGCGGGCACCCAGAACCGCCACAAGATCTGCGGTCTCAAGTGCAACCAGATCGCCCAGCATAATCATAAAGGCCGGTGCATCAGGCAATTGTGCGACGCCGCTGCGCAGACTTGCGGACAAGCCTTCATCCGCATCGGCAATCATCAAAGCTGTTGCTTTGTTTTCGTCAATGATCGCCCGTCGCGCCACGAGATCGGGGGGGACGGCGACAAAAACCGGCTGACCTGTGCCTTGTGCCATTTCAATCTGGCGGCGCAATAGCGGCAGGCCGCCGACATCTTCCAATAGCTTGTCACGCCCGCGCATCCGGCGGGACCGGCCAGCCGCAAGGATCAGGATCGGGACCATGGCCATCTCGGGTACTCCTCATTGCGGCGTCATAAAGACCGCGCCGGAAAACTGCTGACGGTTCGGAAAACGACCGCGGGTGTCGGCGGGCGGCTATTGCTAAAACGTCCAACGATGAAGCGGATTGGACGGCCAAAAAACGACGCCGCAGGCACGGCTGTTGCCGTTTTGATCCTTGGCAGGCCGCATCGCGGTGTTGTTCTGGCGGAGCCATCCGTCGACCCCGCCGGAAAGCGGTGGCGTGCTTATGGAATGATGCGCGTGTATTTGGTGCCTTCCAACGTGGCACCAAGGCGCAAACCTGTTTGTGCAAAAACCACTGCAATCACCGGGGCCAATGAGGTTGTGGTTTCGGCGCGGATCATTTCGCTTTGGTCGCGGAAGGCATATTCCATATCCGCACCTGCGGCCCAACCGGGGCCCTGGCGGAATTCCATCAACGCCTCTGGGGTCATAAAGAACAGAACATGGCTGAATTGTTGTGCGCCGATCTGGAAACCCGCGCTGCCGGATGTGGCCGAATAGTAATCAACGGTCGACCCGCCGACGCGCAATGCGCCCCGTCCGAATGATCCGCCCAAACCGAGGCCCACTTCGGTCACCAATGGCATCACCAACAACCCCGAAGACCGCGCTGCAAGATCGCGCGTGCCGGGAAATTGCTGGTACATGCCGTTCAAGGTACTGTCGACACGCGCGTCGATTGTCGCACCACCGGGGCTGCCGATGCCATTGCTGCATGCTGCCAGAGTTGACGCTGCCAATGTTCCCAGCGCAAAACTGCGCCTTGTCAAATTGCTCATGATAAATCCGCCTATTGCCTGTGATGGGGCCGTTTTCCGACCCTTATGGCTAATTTTATAGGGCAGGATCACTGCGGTGTCACCCTTGAACGTACCATGCGGGCCGAAGTTCGCCCTTGAACCAAGCCACGTGATGTCTCGGCTGCGCCTGATTATGGCTAACCGTTCAGGACTTTGGCTGCGGCAGGCGCAAAATAGGTCAGAATTCCGTCACATCCGGCGCGTTTGAAGGCCAACAGGCTTTCCATCATCACCTTCTCACCATCAAGCCATCCGTTTTGGGCTGCGGCCTGCAACATCGCGTATTCACCGCTGACTTGATAGGCGTAGGTAGGCACACCGAAGGTGTCTTTCACACGGCGGCAGATATCCAAGTATGGCATCCCCGGTTTCACCATAACCATATCGGCACCCTCGGCCAGATCACGGGCCACAAGGCGCAAGGCCTCGTCACTGTTGCCGGGGTCCATCTGATAGGTTTTCTTGTCGCCTGTCAGTGCAGAAGACGCGCCAACCGCATCACGGAAGGGGCCATAAAACGCCGAGGCATATTTGGCCGTATAGCTCAGGATCGTCACATTGTGATGCCCGTCGGCTTCGAGGGCTGCGCGCATCGCCCCGATCCGCCCATCCATCATGTCGGACGGGCCGAGAATATCGGCACCCGCATCGGCTTGCGCCAGTGCCATTTTGACCAAAGCATCAACCGTGCGGTCATTCACGATCTCGCCGTTTTCGACAAAACCGTCGTGCCCGTTGATGTTATAGGGATCAAGCGCGATATCGGTCATGACTGCAATATCCGGGGCGGCATCCTTGATCGCGCGAATGGCCTGATTGGTCAGGTTGTCAGGGTCCCATGCCATGGCGCAATCTTCGGTCCGGGCCTCCATGCCCGTATAGGGAAAGATACAAATCGCAGGAATACCAAGGTCTTGCGCCTCTTTTGCGGCGAGCGCCACGCGATCCACGGTGCGCCTGACGACGCCAGGCATCGAGGCGATCGGTGTTTCCGCATCCTTGCCGTCCATCACAAAGACCGGCCAGATCAGATCATCCACCGTTAGCGTGTTCTGACGGGATAGAGCGCGCAGGGCAGGGCTTTGGCGCATCCGGCGCAGACGGGTGGCGGGAAAAGGTGCAACGGTCGGTTTCATGGTTTGTGGCCTCAAATAAACTGGATTTCTTGGTGCCACGGATTTTGCGCTATCACAAGGCTGGGCAAGTGCGGTCTCGGGCGCTAGGTTCCGGCCAAACATGCAAAAACAAATGGATAAGACGCTTGGAATCGACGATTGCGCTGCTCCGGTTACTTGATTTTCAAACCTTCGACAGCCTTTGGTACTGGATGGCGGTGATGGTCACCTATGCGGTAGCAAGCAACTGGTTGCTTGGCGTCCCGTTTGATGTGCTTTTTCGCGCGCGCAAATTGGCCAACCCGCATCTGGCCGACCTTGAAACACTGGTGGATGTGAATGTCCGGCGGATCGTCGAGATCAACGCCTATCTTGGCGTCGCCATTACCATCATGGTCGCCTTCAGCCTGAGTGTTCTTGTGGTTCTGAGCCTGTTTTACGGTGTCGAGCTTGCACAGGGGCTTTTGGCGCTGGCTGCGCCGCTGACCTTGATCATGGTCATGAATATGCGTCTGGCGCATCAGTTGGACGCGGCACCTTTGCAGGGGCGGGAACTGGTGGACCGGCTTTTTCGGGTGCGGTTGTGGACACAGATTGTCAGCATGATCGCGCTGTTTTTTACCGCGATGTACGGCATGTACGTCGTGATTTCATCGCAGCATTTCTTCTAAGCAGTTGACACGGCGGGCGCGCGGGGTAGGTCAGCGGAATGTCTGATCCAAATCATATTACCGTCAGCGGCGCGCCCGAAGGCTACGACGCCCAGCTTGTGCTTGCCGAACTGGGCAAGGGGACGCCCGTTCTGCACGTCGCACGCGATGACAAACGGCTTGCGGCGATGCAGGCGGCTTTGGCGTTTTTCGCCCCTGATATTCCGGTTTTTGTGTTTCCCGCATGGGATTGTTTGCCCTATGACCGTGTGTCGCCCAACACCGATATTTCTGCCGCGCGCATGGCCACGCTTGCGGGGCTGGTGCACGCGATGCCGGAACATTTCATTATCCTGACCACGCTTTCGGCGGCCACCCAACGCGTGCCCGCCCGCAGCCTGCTGCGCGAAGCGGCGTTCAAGGCCACCGTCGGCCACCGCATGGACGAAGAGGCGCTGCGTCATTTTCTGGTGCGCATGGGGTTCACCCAAAGCCCGACAGTGATGGAGCCGGGTGATTACGCCATTCGCGGCGGCATTATTGATATCTATCCGCCGGGGCAATCGGGGCCGGTGCGGCTTGATCTGTTTGGCGACGTGCTTGACGGGGCGCGGCGCTTTGATCCGGCGACGCAACGCACCACAGAAAAGCTGAATGAGATCGAACTGGCGCCTGTGTCCGAGGTGATCCTTGATGAGGCCGCGATTACGCGGTTCCGCCAGAATTACCGGCTTGAATTCGGGGCCGCCGGCACGGACGATCCGCTTTATGAGGCTGTCTCTGCGGGGCGCAAACATGCGGGCGTGGAACATTGGCTGGGGTTCTTTCAGGACGATCTGGAAACGCTCTTTGATTATCTGCCAAAGGCCACGGTGACGCTGGATGACCAGATGACCCCGATGCGGATTGCGCGGTGGGACAGCATAGCCGACCAATACGGCACGCGGATGCATGCGCTGACCCAAAAGGGGCGGATGGATAGCGTTTATAAACCGGCCCCGCCGCAGTTGCTCTATCTGGATGATGCGGCATGGGAAAAGGCGGTGTCCAACCGCCGCGTGATGCAGTTTTCGCCGCTCAAACAGGCGACGGGCCTTGGCGTGATTGATGCAGGCGGGCGGATCGGGCGCAATTTCCTGCCTGAACGCCAACAAGAACAAATCAGCCTTTTCACTACTTTGGCCGCTCATATTAAGGCCAAACTGAACGACGGCCCCGTCGTGATCGCGTCATATTCCGAAGGCGCACGCGAACGTCTGGAAGGGTTGATCGAAGACGAAGGGATCGGCGAGACGATTTCCGTTTCCGATTTCACACGCGTGGGCAAACGCGGTGTGCATCTGGCGGTCTGGCCGCTAGATCACGGGTTTGAAACAGCGGGCCTGACGGTGATTTCCGAACAAGACGTGCTGGGCGACCGTCTGATCCGGCAAACCAAACGCAAACGGCGCGCCGAAAATTTCCTGTCCGAGGCCAATAGCCTATCCCCCGGTGATCTGGTGGTGCACGTCGATCATGGTGTCGGGCGTTATATGGGCATGGAGGTGGTCACGGCACTGGGGGCCGCGCATGAATGTCTGTTGCTTGAATATGCCGAGGATTCAAAGCTTTACCTTCCGGTCGAAAATATCGAGCTGCTGTCGAAATATGGCCATGAAACCGGCCTCTTGGATAAACTGGGCGGTGGGGCATGGCAGGCCAAAAAGGCCAAACTGAAAGAACGTATCCGCCAGATTGCCGAACGCCTGATCCGCGTGGCGGCAGAGCGTGAACTGCGCACCGCACCCGCGCTGGACCCGCCTGACGGACTTTGGGATCAGTTTCTGGCGCGGTTTCCTTACGTGGAGACCGACGACCAACTGACCGCGATTGCCGATGTGCTGGAGGACCTCGCGTCGGGCAAACCGATGGACCGTCTTATCTGCGGTGATGTGGGCTTTGGCAAAACCGAGGTCGCAATCCGCGCGGCGTTCATCGCAGCCTTATCGGGCGTACAGGTGGCGATCATTGCGCCCACGACGTTGCTGGCGCGGCAGCACTATCAGAACTTTGCTGAACGGTTTCGCGGGTTTCCCGTGAAGGTACGGCCGTTGTCGCGCTTTGTGTCGGCCAAGGACGCGAACCTGACGCGTGAGGGCCTTGCCGATGGCACCGTGGATATCGTGGTGGGCACCCATGCGTTGCTGGCCAAGGGCGTGAAGTTCAAGAACCTTGCGCTGCTGGTGATTGATGAAGAACAGAAATTCGGGGTGCAGCATAAAGAGCGCCTCAAACAGTTGCGCACCGATGTGCATGTGCTGACGCTGACGGCCACACCGATTCCGCGGACCTTGCAACTGTCGCTATCGGGCGTGCGCGATCTGTCGATCATCGGCACACCGCCTATCGACCGTCTGGCGATCCGCACCTATGTCAGCGAATTCGACACCATCACCGTGCGCGAGGCGCTGTTGCGCGAACACTATCGCGGCGGGCAGTCTTTTATCGTCGTGCCGCGCATCACCGACATGGCAGAGATGGAAGAGTTTCTCAAACGCGAAGTGCCGGAAGTCACTTATATTTCCGCCACAGGGCAGATGGCGGCGGGCGAGCTGGATGACCGTATGAACGCGTTTTATGACGGCAAGTATGACGTGCTGTTGGCCACCACGATTGTGGAAAGCGGGCTGGATATTCCCACTGCCAACACCATGATCGTCTGGCGCGCGGATATGTTCGGGCTTAGCCAGCTGTATCAGATCCGTGGCCGCGTAGGGCGGTCCAAAACCCGCGCCTATGCCTATCTGACGACAAAGCCGCGTCAGAAACTGACCGACACCGCGCAGAAACGGCTGCGCGTGTTGGGCTCGATTGATACGCTGGGGGCGGGCTTTACGCTGGCCAGTCAGGATCTGGATATTCGCGGTGCGGGCAACCTGCTGGGCGAAGAACAATCGGGCCAGATGCGCGAAGTGGGCTATGAGCTTTACCAGCAAATGCTGGAAGACCAGATTACGGCGATCCGGTCGGGGCAGGCGGAAGGCATTATCGACGACGGGCAGTGGGCGCCGCAGATCAATCTGGGCGTGCCTGTGTTGATCCCCGAGGACTATGTCCCTGATCTTGATGTGCGCTTGGGCCTTTACCGGCGTTTGTCCGAGCTGACCACCAAGGTTGAACTGGAAGGCTTTGCCGCCGAGTTGATCGACCGCTTTGGTAAATTGCCGCGCGAGGTGAATACCTTGATGCTGGTTGTACGGATCAAGGCGATGTGCAAACGCGCAGGCATTGCCAAACTGGATGCCGGACCCAAAGGGGCCACAATCCAGTTCCACAATGATAAATTTGCCTCTCCCAGAGGGTTGGTTGATTTTGTGCATGCCCAGAATGGCACCGCGAAAGTGAAAGACAACAAGATCGTGGTCCGCCGTGACTGGGACAAAGAGCGCGACAAGATCCAAGGCGCGTTCAATATCGCACGCGATCTGGCGCAGAAACTGGCCGATGAGAAGAAATCGAAGGCCCAGGCATAAGAGATTTTATGCCTCCGGCGGGGATATTTAGGGGCCAGTAATAGACGCTCAGGTTTCGCCCGGCCGTTTGATCCGCGTGGTCAGCCATAGGGCGATGGAGGCCAGCACCAGTGATCCGATGGCAGCGGGCAGGGGTGTGCCGTCGAAAAGCAGCGCGATTGGAACTGCGATCAGCACACCGCCCACAGTGGCAACGGACGTCAGGACAGAGGCGGCAAGCCCTGCCATATGTCCCATTTCCTCCATGCCGAGTGCGTTGAGATTGCCGATACTCAAGCCCGCCTGAAAGAAGTTGGACAGCACCCACAGCACATAAATCGGAAAGGCGATGTGGTCTGGTGTGCCTGCGAGAAGCACCGCAATCAGGGTGACTGTCATGAAGATTTGCGCTGTGTACATCGCCTTGATGATCGCACGCATCCCGAGCCTGACAACAAGGCGCGCGTTCAGAAAGCCTGATGAAGACGCCACAACCGCGATGCCGCCAAACCACAGGTGAAAGTTGTTGCCTTGCCCATAGGTCAGATCAAAAATGGGCTGGGTCGAGGACAGGATGCTGTAGAGCATCGCGAAGGTAAGCGTCTGGATCAGGATCGACAGGCGCGCGGTCGGGTGAGTGAACATCTCGATCAGGGCGTGCCAGAGCGCGCGACCGCTGAGCGGTCGGCGGTTCTCAGGGTTCAAGGTTTCCGGTTGACGGATCAGTAGCCAAGTCGTCGTGATGAATGAAAACACGATGCAGGCCACAAAGATCGCGTGCCAGTCAAAGGCCGCAACAATGTAGTGGCCCATTGTGGGCGCCATCGCGGGGACCAAGGTGAAGATGATCATCACGAATGACAGGATCCGCGCCATTTGTGGGCCCGCATAAAGATCGCGGATCAGCGCCATCGCCACCACGCGGGGCCCAGCGGCACCCAGCCCTTGCAGCACGCGTGCGGCCAACATCACTTCAAGCGTTTGTGCCTGCCATGCGGCGGCACTCCCCAGCATGTAGATAATGGTGCCGCCGATCATGACGGGCTTGCGCCCGAAAGCATCGGACAAGGGGCCGGTAAAGAAAGTACCCACACCCAGCCCCAGAATAAAGCTGGTGATGATCAGCTGGACGCGGTTGAAATCATCCGGTGACAGCGCCTGCGCCATTTCCGGCAGGGCGGGTAGCATCGCATCAATCGAAAACGCCACGGTCGCCGAGACCATCGCCATCAGCGCGATAAATTCACCTTGCGGCAATGCGCGGGCCTTCGGTGGCACGCTCATTCGTCGGCGGCAATCTGTGCCATGATATCCTTGATGACACCCACCCACATTTCGGGTGGCTGCGCGCCGGGTACCGCATGTTGGTGGGCGACAATAAATGTAGGTACCGAGTTTACACCCATCTCGCGGCTGTGCTTGTCACGCGCGCGGATATCGTCGGTATCGGCGTCCGAGGCGAGCAGTTTCGTGACCATTGCCGCATCCATTTCGGCGGTGTCGGCGATATCGGCCAGGACTTCGTGATCGCTGATATTGCGGCCATCAACGAAATAGGCTTTGAACAAGAGGTCCACGACAAACGACTGGCGCTGTTCGATGCCTGCCCAGTGGATCAAACGGTGTGCGTCGATTGTGTTCGGTGTGCGCTGGATGGCTTCAAAGTTGATATGCGCGCCCGATCTTTCGGCATGTGCGACGACGGGTGCATAGGCTTTGACAGCACCTTCCTTGCCGCCGAATTTGCCCTCGAGATAGGCGCGGCGGTCCATGCCTTCTGCTGGCATGTCAGGGTTGAGCTGGAACGGGTGCCATTCGATTGTGAACGGATGGTCGGGGAATTGGAGCAGCGCCTTATCAAGGTTCGTTTTGCCGATATAGCACCAAGGGCAGATCGGATCGGATATGATATCAAGCTTGACCATAAGTGGTCTCCCATTCGGCGCGCAGTACGCGACGCAAAAGTTTATTGTTGGCCCCGCGGGGAAGTCTGTCTCGGGCGATCAGCAGGCGCGGCATCTTATACGTAGCCAGACGTGCAGCTGCGAAATCACGGAGTTCCTCTTCCTCTATCACGTCTGTGGCGACGTAAAACCCCGCAATGACATGAACCCCTGTGCGCAGTTGCACAGCACAGGCCGCAGCCTCGGCGATCAGCGGATGTGCGGTTAAGGCCTCTTCGACTTCAATCGGGCTGACACGGTGGCCGCCTGCGTTCATCATGTCGTCAGCGCGGCCTGCATAGGTAATCGCACCGCTTTCGTCCATCGTGGCCAGATCGCCGGTCAGAAACCAGTCGCCCTGATAACGCGCATCAGTGTCAACGGGGCGGTCAAGGTAGCCGAGCATCAGGCCGGGGTCGTCTTTGTGCACCGCGATCATCCCGATTGTGCCGCGCGGGACGGGGCCATCCGGCCCGATCAGCGCGACGGTGCGCCCGCGTTGGACAAAGCCGGACGTGTGATCCGGTGCAGGAAGGGCAGGTGAGGATGAAATGAAGGTTGAACATTCGGACATGCCAAAGGCCTCATAAACCGGTGATCCGGTGGCCGCGTTCCATGCAGCTCTGACAGATTGCGCCATCTTCTCGCCAGCAGAAAGGCCATGGCGCAGGTGTGGCAGCGGCGGTATGTCCGCGCGCAAGAGCCTGCGGTAAACGCCGGGTGCTGCCGCGAAAATCGTGGCTTTGTGGGCCTGCATAAGCGCGGGCAAGTGGGCTGGCGTGACATCCTGTGCAGGGATCAGTGCCGTCGCCCCGAGCGCCCAAGGATCCAGCAATCCGGTCCCCAGTGTATAGGTCCAGTTGAAAGCGCCCGCATGCAACAGGCGGTCGTCTTCGCGCAGCCCGTACCAGCCGTCCCACATCATTTGGCGTGCCCAGATCGCGCGGTGGGCATGGACCACAGGCGTTGGCCTGCCGCTCGTACCCGAGGTGTAGATGATATACGCGGGACGGTCAGGGTCGCCCATTGCGATGTCAGCAGGTGGAAGGTCCCAGAACGCACGCAAACGGGCCTTGGTGGCGCTGTCGTTACTGCGCAATTCCAAGGCAGGGCGGATTGTTTCAACCACCTCCCTATACTCAACCTCAGTAAGCGCGCTGGAGACTGACACAGGCACAATCCCTGCGGCGATCGCACCGAGAAAAGCAATCGGAAACTCGGGTGTGTTCCCGAGTTGCAGGATGATCCTTTCTTCAGGACGAACGTCCTGCAAGAGGCCCGTTGCGGTGCCAAGGATCGCCTGTTTCAGGGACCGATAGTCAATCCGTTCACCTTTGCCTGCTGCGTCCATGATCCGCAGCGCGGTCTTGTTGCCCAGACGATCCGCATGCGCCAGCACAAAAGCGGCCATGCTGAACTGGCGCGGCGCGGGGGGAAACGTATCTGATTGCACAAGCGACAGCATGTCTCACCGCTACCCACACCGGGGTGCTGTTGCAAGATCCAAGCGGTCTGCTTAAGAGAAGTGCATGACACAGAATGGGCCCAAGGACATGATCCGCGTCGCGCGGGAAAGTGGTGAGGCAAGCGTTGCACAACCGCTTGATCTTGGCGCGCGTGTGCGTGAATTGCGCAAAGCCCGCGACTGGACGCTCGAACAGGCGGCCCAGCAGGCAGGGCTCGCACGTTCGACACTGTCCAAGATCGAGAACGGTCAGATGTCACCTACCTATGACGCGCTGAAAAAGCTGGCGGTCGGGCTTGAGATTTCGGTGCCGCAGCTGTTCACGCCGCCCTCGAAGGGGCAGGTCAACGGGCGTATGGCGGTTACACGCAACGGCGAAGAGACGGCGAAAGTGACCACCACTTACGAGCATGCTATGCTGGCCGAGGCGCTGACCACGAAAAAGATGCTGCCCTATCGTGCCCGTATCCGTGCCCGCAAGATCGAGGATTTTGACGGCTGGGTGCGCCATGACGGCGAAGAGTTTCTTTATGTGCTCACCGGTCACATCCGCCTCTATACCGAGTTTTACGAGCCTATTGAGCTGAAACGCGGCGACAGCGCCTATTATGACGCTGCCATGGGGCACAATGTTGTTTCAGTCAGTGCCGAGGATGCGACGATTCTTTGGGTCACGTCGCTGGTCTAACCCGTGCGGTCGATGGGAGGCTGGGGCGCAAGATCGTCGCCGAAACGCCGGTCATCATCTGACGGATCTTCGCCCGCAGGAATGTTTTCGGTCGTGGCGCTGATCTGTGAGTTATCACGCGTGGGGTCCATCACCGCATCTGCAGGCTGTTCGCCCATCAACCATTCATCTAGCTCGCTTTTCGCGGTGACTGTGTCCTGATCTTTGAACGAGGCAAGATAAGTCACAAAAGCATCCTGATCTCCGTCGATGGCAATGACTTCGTTTTCGTCAAGTTCGGGCCAGCGTGTCATGATCTGGGGGACAAAAGAGCTCCAGTGTGATGCGACATCGTTCCATTTCATAATTCGGCTTCCTTTCTTGGTTGGAAAGGAAACGATCAAAACACCGGTTTGGTTCCGAAATGCCCGCAGAGATCACGGTTCTGGATGAAAATAGGGCGCGGTGACACCCGCGCCCTATTTGCAAAACCTGTTATTCCGCATACCACCAGACATCGGGCTGCCAGCCGGGCCAGTCCCCAAAGATCGGCAGTTCTTCAGGGAACTTCAGTTCCTTGGCATGGGCCAGTCGGCTGATGTTCCATTGATAGATCGGGATCACATAGCGGCCCGCAGTCAGGGCCCGGTCCAGCGCTTTGACGGCCGCCACGAAATCATCCTGACTTTCGGAGGTCAGCAAGCGCCCGATCATCGCATCCACCGCAGGGGATTTGACGCCCATCAGGTTACTGCCGCCGGGTGTGTCGGCGGCCTCGGACCCGTAATAGACAAATTGTTCGTTGCCGGGCGATAGCGACACCCCGCGCCGGTAATAGGTCATGTCGAAATCGAAGGCATCGGTGCGTTCGGCAAATTGTGCGCTGTCGACCACGGCAACGGTGGGGGTCACGCCGATCCGCGCGAGCGATCCCGTATACATGTCGATGATCGCCTGATTTTCCGACCCACCCTGCGGGAGCAGAATTTCAAAGGTGAAAGGCTGGCCTGCGGCATTGGCCATGACGCCGTTCTGCACGGTCCAGCCTGCGGCCTCCATCTGTGCCAGCGCCGCGGCGGTGCCCGCACGGTTGCGTTCGGAGCCGTCGCTGACGGGCAGGGAATACCCCTCAAGCGTGCCGGGGGTCAGATCGGCGGCGAAGGGTGCGAGGAATTCGGCCACGCGCCCTTCGGCGGGGCCGTGCGACATGCCCAAGGGCGAATTGGACCAATAAGAGGTGATGCGCGGTTGGGCCGACCCTGTCATCGCCTCGTTGATGAACTCAAAATTGAAGGCGTGGATCATCGCGTCGCGCACGCGCCAGTCTGCAAACTGATCGCGGCGGGTGTTCATCACAAAGCCCGTCATCCCCGAGGGGCGTTCATGCGGGAGGATCGACAGCACCACATCCCCGTCCTGCACGGCGGGGAAATTGTACTGGCTTTCCCAGCGGGCCACGTTGAATTCACGGTTCGAATTCACCTCGCCCACCTTGAAGGCCTCGAATGCCGCTGTTTCATCGCCGAAAAACTCCAACCGGACCTCATCAAGGTTGTTGGTGCCCACACGAAACGGCACATCTGCGCCCCAGTAATCGGGATTACGGCGCAGCGAGACAAACCGCCCCGGGTCATAGTCGGCAATCACGTAGGGGGCCGATGTGATCGGCACGACCTCGGTTGTGCTTTCGGCAAAGTCCACGCCGTCCCACTGCGCCTTCTTCAGGATCGGGCGCAGGCCTGCGAGCAAGGCCAGTTCGCGGTCTTCTTCGGTGAAGGTAAACCGCACAGACCGTTCGCCGGTTTGTTCCATACTGGCGACCTTGGCCCAGAAACCGAGATAACGGGGGTGGCCCACGGTGCCCAGAGTTTCATAAGACCACATGACGTCTTCGATGGTCACGGGGCTCCCGTCCGAAAATTCTGCGCCTTCGCGCAGGGTGAATTCTACCCATTCACGGTTCGGTCCTGTCTCTACCGATTCGGCCAGAACACCATAAAGCGAGAAGGGTTCATCCAAGGACCGGCCCATAAAGCTCTCGCCCAGGAAGAACCGCAATTGCCATGGTGTCGATCCTTTGCGGATAAACGGATTGAGGCTGTCAAAGCTGCCAACCTCTGCCGTGACGATCTGGCCGCCCTTGGGCGCGTCGGGGTTGGCGTAGGGGAGGGACACAAAATCAGGTGGTAGGGCAGGATCGCCATACATAGCTATGCCATGCCGGGGGTCGGCAAAGCCTGTTTGCCCTGCCAGTCCCAGCAGCACTGCGATGGCCGTACTGCGGATTGCTCGGCGCGAAAGTCGTCTCATTTCGGTGTGCCCTTTGCGGTTTTATCTGCTCTCAACATCGGATCGTAGAGAGGGTTACCAACCTTTTCAAACTTTTAGCTTGGAGGCGGGCAAGGGATTGCTTATAAAGGGGACACTGCTCGATAGGTTTCTTGCCTGTATGAAACCTGCCTCAATAACTTTACGCCCGCCTTGTGCGGGCGTTTTTTTTATGGCTCACGTAACCGTAACGTGGCTTTCGCAGTTGCAGCATATAAGGTGAGTCGCAAAGCAGCAGAATCGGAGCCAAACTATGTCCCTGTCAGGAAAAACCGCCGTTATTACCGGATCAAACTCGGGCATCGGTCTTGGAATTGCCCGTGAATTGGCCAAGGCCGGGGCCAATGTCGTGTTGAATTCGTTCACCGACACAGAAGAGGATCACGCGCTTGCCGCGGAAATCGCGGATGTGACGGGCGTAGATGCAAAATACGTGCAGGCCGATATGTCCAAAGGCGAGGATTGCCGCCGTCTGATCGTGGCCGCCGGTGGGTGCGATATTCTGGTCAATAATGCCGGTATCCAGCACGTCGCACCCGTTCAGGATTTTCCAGCCGCCAAATGGGACGCAATCATCGCGATCAACCTGACGTCCGCTTTTCACACCACCGCTGCCGCCGTCACCGGCATGCGCGAACGCGGGTATGGCCGGATCATCAACATCGCCTCGGCGCATGGTTTGACAGCGTCGCCCTATAAATCCGCCTATGTTGCCGCGAAACACGGCATTGTCGGGTTTACCAAAACCATCGGTCTGGAAACCGCACGCGATCCGATCACCTGCAACGCGATCTGCCCGGGCTATGTGCTGACACCGCTTGTCGAGGCGCAGATCCCCGACACGATGAAGGAATATAACATGTCCCGCGAGGACGTGATCAAGAACGTCATGCTGGAACGCCAGCCATCCAAGGAATTTGCGACAACCGAACAGTTGGGTGGCACAGCGGTCTTTTTGTGCTCGGATGCGGCGGCACAGATTACCGGCACCACCATTAGCGTGGATGGCGGTTGGACAGCCCTGTGAAGCGGATCAATCTTGCACTCCAAGGCGGGGGCGCGCATGGCGCCTTTACCTGGGGTGTTCTCAATCGGTTGTTACAAGACGAAGATATTGAGATTGCCGCTATTTCCGGCACATCGGCGGGTGCGCTGAATGCGGCGGCGCTCAAATCCGGCTGGGTCGCGAACGGGCGTTCTGGCGCACTGGCGAACCTTGATTGGCTTTGGGAACAGATCGGCGCGGTCAATGATCCGCAGTTTGCCCCATGGATCGGCGCCGCATCGCCCACCGCCGAACTCTGGGCCAAGGCACTGAAATATTCACCCGCCTACACGGCTTTTGACATGACCACGCGGATGTTTTCGCCTTATGTCTACGGCCCCGCGATGCAAAACCCTTTGGCGAAAATCGTGAAAAAATTCCACTACGATGCGGTCTGCGCGAGCGACGGTCCTGCATTGCACATCTGTGCCACGAACGTGCGCTCGGGCAAGATCCGCGTTTTTACCGGAGACGAAATCATGCCCGAAGTCATCATGGCCTCAGCCTGTTTGCCCAGCCTGTTTCAGGCCGTGGAATTCGAGGACCCGCAGACCGGCACGGTCGAGGCGTTCTGGGACGGTGGCTACACCGGAAACCCCGCACTTTTTCCGTTGTTTGCCGGTGACTTGCCCGATGACATTCTGATCGTGAACATCAATCCGCTCTACCGTGAAGAATTGCCGATGGACAGCCAGTCCATCGAAAACCGTGTCAACGAGATCAGCTTTAACAGTTCATTGTTGCGCGAGTTGCGCGCCATCGAATTCGTGAAACGCCTGCTGGCCGACGGGTCGATCACCCGCGGAACAATGAAGGACGTGCTGGTGCATATGATCGCGGATGACGCGCTGATGAACGGGCTGAATGTCGCGACCAAAACCATCCCGACACCAGTGATCCTTGCGCGCCTGAAAGAAGCGGGTGAGGCGGCAGCGGATGCCTTTCTTGCACAGCACAAAAAAGACATCGGCAAACGCAGTTCGGTCAATCTGACCGAGATGTTCAGCTAAGTAATTTGATCGCAAGCGCCCACATCAAAAGGCCAATCAGCACATCCAAGACCCGCCAAGCACGGGCAGATTGCATCACTGGCGCAAGCAACCGCGCGCCATAGCCAAGGCTGAAAAAGAACAGGAACGACGGAAGCATCGCACCAAGTGCAAAGGCGATCTTTTGCGAAACCATGGTGAATTCAGTCGAGATGGCACCCAATAAGACAATTGTATCGAGGTAAACATGCGGGTTGAGCCAAGTGAAGGCTGCGCAGGTGGCAAGTGCCGCCCATAACCCCACAGGTTTACCCGCTATTTCAATGGCGTATTGATTGATCCACACGGCCCGAAAGCGCAACGCGCCATAGGCAACGAGGAACGCGGCACCGCCCCATGTCATGATGGTCGGAAGCGATGGAAACATCTCGACGATCACTCCGAAACCGGCAACGCCGGCTGTGATGAGGATCGCGTCGGACAGCGCGCAAAAAAGTGCCAACGGGAAAACATGCGACCGGGCAAGGCCTTGGCGCAGAATGAAGGTATTTTGCGGACCAATGGCCAAAATGAAGGCGGCGGAGGCTGAAAAACCCGTTAAGGCAGGAACAATCATATACTATGCAGCGGGGTTAGTGACGGGCAGGGCAGTCTTGTCGTTGGGATAGACAAGACCTGCGGAAATCACAAGCTTGGCTGCGTCCTCGACCGTCATATCCAGTTCCTTGACGTCGCGCTTGGGCAGGAACAGCAAGAAACCTGATGTCGGGTTCGGCGTCGTCGGCAGGAAAACGGTCACGAAAGGTTCACCGTCGTTCAGTTTGGTATCAATCTCGCCCTTGGCATTGATCGAGATAAAGGCAATCGCCCAGATGCCCTTGCGCGGATATTCGACGAGACAGGCCTTGTCGAACGATGTCTCGCGCTGCGAAAAGACCGTTTCCGCAATCTGTTTGACCGCGTTGTAGATGGACCGGACAACCGGCATCCGGTCGACAAAGCGTTCCCCGATGCCAAGAAACGAACGCCCGATCAGCCCCTTGCCGGCCCAACCGACGATGATGGTAAAGATCAGGAAGATCACAACGCCAACACCGCGGACGTTGACCTCGATCTGGTCTTCGCCTTCCAGCCCCAAGAGGCCATTCAAAAGCGCAGTGGGCTGATAGGCTTGCGGAATAAAGGGCCAGACCCAGCTATCGACCCAGCCGACAGCCGTCCAGATCAACCAGATGGTCAACCCGATGGGGGCCACAATGATCAGACCCGCCAGAAAATTACTGCGCAATCTGGCAATGATGCCCGGCTTGTGGCGCCGCTTGTCGTCTGATTGTGGGTCGATCATTTTGATGGTCTCGGACTCTCTTGCCGAACACTTAGGTGTTGCGCGGCCTTGCAGCAAGCAGTCATCGGACCGTGCTGGCGCTATTTCGTCATTGCGATGGCAATTTGTGCAGCTAGCCGCGCATTGTTCCGCACAAGTGCAATATTTGCAGTCAATGAACGCCCTTCGGTCAATTCAAAGATACGTCCCAGCAGGAAGGGTGTGACGGCTTTAGCGGTGATCCCTTGTGCCTCGGCCTCTTGCAGGGCCTGCGTGATGATCGGATGCAGCACCTCGGCGGGAATTTCATCTGCTTTCGGGATAGGATTGGCCACCAGCTGTCCACCCTGCAGGCCCATTGCGGTGCGGGTTTGCTGCGACTTGGCGATGTCTTCGGGCGTATCCATCCGCAAAGGGGCAGGCAGATCAGAGCTGGCAGACCAGAAAGCGGGCAGGCGGTCTTGCCCGTAGGCAATCACAGGAACACCCAGTGTTTCCAGCACTTCGAATGTTTTCGGCAGATCAAGAATGGCCTTGGCGCCCGCGCCGACAACCGTGACAGGGGTTTGTGCCAATTCGTGCAGATCGGCAGAGATATCAAAACTCAGTTCCGCACCGCGATGCACGCCGCCAATCCCGCCTGTTGCAAAGACATGGATACCTGCCAGATGTGCGGCAATCATGGTTGCGGCAACTGTCGTTGCTCCTGTCCCACCCGTTGCGATGCAGGCCGCCATGTCGGCACGCGACAGTTTGGCAACATCCCGGGCCTGACCCAATGCCTCAAGCGTCTCGGGCTCCAGCCCTACGTGCAGCTTGCCGTCCAGCACGGCGATCGTGGCAGGCACGGCACCGGCCGCGCGCACATCATCTTCGACCAGCCGCGCGGTTTCAACGTTCTGCGGAAAGGGCATACCGTGGGTGATGATGGTGCTTTCCAGCGCCACGATGGCCGCGCCGGATGTGCGGGCGGCGGCGACTTCGGTGCTATAGTGGATCGGGATCATAAGGGTGTTTCTCCGGAAACATAGGTGGCGGCGGCGTTCAAAGCCCGCGTCAGAGATGCGGCACGGTCCATGCCTTGCGCCTCTGACGCGATATGCGCGGCCATAAAGGTATCGCCCGCGCCGGTCACGCGTGTGACCATGACGGCAGGCGGGGTTTGCGTGATAATATCGCCGGCGGTGCCTTCGGATGCGAATTTGCCACCATCGGTCACCAGCACACGGTGCGCGCCGCGTTTGATCAAGGCTGCGGCGGCATCGGCAGATGACTCGAATGCGGTCTGACAGAGAAGACCGGCCTCTTCGAGGTTCACATAAAGCGTGGCAGAGGGATGGTCGATAAGCGCCAAAAGCCGCTCCGCCTTGCCGGGCGAAGCAGGTGCTACGCGCAGATCAGTGGCCGCAAAAAGTGGCGACCTGGCAATGACTTGCAACAATTCCTCGGTCAGGTTGCCATCAAGCGCAACAAGCCCTGCGAACGGGGTCTCGGCAGATCCCAAACGGCCGTCTGCCAAAGGGCGCAGGATCTTTTCCCCCGCGGCCTCAAGCGAATGGGCATCTGCGATTGCGGCGACCAGACCATTGGCCCCCTCAATCGCCATATAGACATCGGTGGGCAGGTCTTCCGAACGGTACATATAGTCGCAAATCATACCCATGCGGACCGCTTCACCCATGAGCTCTTCGCCCTCGGCATCGCGGCCGACGGTGGTCAGCAGGGCAGGGATCATGCCAAAGCGGCGCAACGTCATCGCGATATTCATGGCCACACCGCCCGGAAGACGGGTGATCCGGCCCGGCACATCAGAGCCCACACGCATGTGGCTGGCTGCGCGCCCGATCACGTCCCACAGGACGGACCCGATGCATAAAATATCAGGTGTCTTGGTCATGCACGCCTTCTGACCGAGAGCCGCGCCAAGGACAAGCCCTAGTCGGGAACAGCAAACGTCAGATTGGCCCAGAGCGTTTCCCAGACAGCACCGGATTGTTCAGCCAAGCGTTCATCGGGTTCGCGCAGCACAACCGCATCCACCATATAGCTATAGCCGGGCCGCACCGGGAACGTCGCGATGCCGTTCTCATCGGTTTGATAAAGCGCGATTGAAACCTGTGAATCAGCCGCTTTCTCAAAGACTTCGACCTGTGTGTTCGCGCGCAGGTCACTGCGGTAATAGACCTGCACCTGAAAGCCGCCGCTCAGATCATCAGTATAGGGATTAGTCAGGGCCACGATCTCGGTCTCCAGCCCCAGCCGGCGATCGGCACCTGCGCTGTTGCCGACACCGATGAGTGTTTTGGCATAACGCGAATAGATCTCTTTGAAATCTTCGAGCGGCAGGCCGCGTGCCTCATGCTGGGACAGCACATCACCAAAGTCCTTGTGATCCACAAAACGTTGGAATTTCTCCCAATTCTCGTAGTCCACCGTCGCAATATTAGCCTGATAGGCCGCGATGTTTAGCCCCTCTGCCACCGCTTCCTGTTGCAAAGCGGGGGTATCACCCGGCCGCCCGCTCACACGGGCAGAGGCATCGCCGGCGAAAAGTACAAAGTTTACAAAACGCTGCGGCAGATAGGCCAGCTTGACGCCGGCAAACTCTTCCCCATTGACAATATCTGCCTCAAGGCTACCGTCGGCCTCCACCTGATACGCGGTTGGCTCGATCCAGAATTCGTGGGCCGCTGCAGGTGCTGCAAATACAATGAAAGCGAAGGCAAGAATGCGCATGGATATTTCCCCTTTTACACGTGCGAGGGTGGCCTTTCTGCGGTTGTTGTCAAGCGCTCTCCTCATCTGCCTCACGACACTGTCAACTGCGCAGGCCCATGAGGTGATCCCTGCGATCGCCGATATGCGCGCTGTTGAAGGTGAGTTGAGATTCGAGGTTCGTGCGAATATCGAAAGCTTTATCGCTGGTGTGAATCTGTCCGAAACAGAGGATATCAACGAAAGCGACCGCGCCGAGATATATGATAACTTGCGCGCGCTTCCACCCGCCGAGCTTGCCGCGCAATTCGAGGCGTTCTGGCCGCAGATGGCCCAAGGGATCACTCTGACGGCAGACGGCGCGCCGTTGGTCCCCACCTTCCGGTCTGTCGCGGCCGATCCCGTCGGGAATGTCGAGGTTGTCCGCTTTTCCGTCTTTGAATTCAGCGCCCAACTGCCCGAAGGCGCCCAGACCGTCCAGATGGGATGGGTGCCCGAATTCGGTGTGCTTGTGTTGCGCCAGATGGATGTCCCTCTGCCCTATGACGGCTATCTTGCCGAAGGTGCGTTATCGGACCAGATTTCGCTGGCGGGGGGGGGGCAAACGACCTGGTGGGTCACCTTTGCCAACTATATCCCTGTCGGTTTTGACCACATCGTGCCCAAGGGGCTGGATCACATTCTCTTTGTGCTGGGGCTGTTCTTTCTGGCCGCGCGGTTTCGTCCGCTTTTGTTGCAGGTATCGCTTTTTACGCTGGCCCACACGATCACACTGGCGGCGGCGGCCCTCGGGTACACCGATTTCATTGACAACTTTACCCAAGATGCCTTCGGTGTCGCTTTTATTGATATTGTCGAGCCGCTGATTGCACTGTCCATCGCCTATGTCGCAATTGAGAATATCTTTACCAAAGGCATCAGCCCCTGGCGGCCCTTCGTGATCTTTATCTTCGGTCTGTTGCACGGGCTCGGCTTTGCATCGGTGCTGGCCGAATTCGGGCTGCCGGAAGAAACCTTCGTCGCCGCCCTGATCGGCTTTAACGTCGGTGTCGAGGTGGGACAGCTTGCCGTGATTGCGGTGATGTTCTTTTTTGTCTGGCAGGCGTTGCGCATTGATCGCGGTGCGAACGAGACCACGCGGGGGCTTGTCCTTTACGGGTTTCTTGCTGTAACCGGCGTGCTGCTCATCGCGTTCGACAGCGCGCAGATCCCGGCGGTGCTTGCGTCTCCGCTTCTGCTTCTCGATACGCCTGCGCTGCTTTTTGCTGTCACATTTGTTGCGATGGCGGCGCTGTGTATGATCTCGATCGTGCTGCGTGACCGGATCGACGCCTACCGCCTTTTCGTGGCGGTTCCCGCCTCGGTCGTCATCGCCGCCATTGGCCTTTACTGGTTCATCGTGCGGTCATATGGCACGATCGTGGGGATATAATGCGGGTCTGTTTATCATCTTGCCCTGAAAACTCCCGCCGGAGGCATCCTGAGGCTTGCGCAAGGGCGCAACCCCCGCTATAGCGCGCTCACTTAATCCCGCAGGCGGGGGCGGGTCCGATGGGGAGACATCCCAAAGGATCCACCGGTTGGCATTACGCTGATCCCCCGCTGAGGCTTGAAACCGGAAAAGGAAAACGACATGGCTCTTCCCGAGTTCTCCATGCGTCAGCTGCTTGAAGCAGGCGTACACTTTGGCCACCAGACAGCGCGCTGGAACCCAAAGATGGATCAATATATCTACGGATCGCGCAACGGCATCCACATCATGGACCTGACACAGACGGTTCCTATGCTGGACCAGGCACTGCAAGTCATCCGTGACACCGTCGCCAAAGGCGGCCGCGTGCTGTTCGTCGGCACCAAGCGTCAGGCAGCCAAGCCGATCATGGAAGCCGCCGAGAAATCTGCGCAGTTCTACATGAACCACCGCTGGTTGGGCGGCACACTGACAAACTGGCAGACAGTTTCGCAGTCCATCAACCGCCTGAAGGCAATCGACGAAGCCTCTGCAAACGGTTTTGCCGGCCTGACCAAGAAAGAGCGTCTTGGCATGGAGCGTGAGCAAGGCAAACTGCAGGCATCGCTTGGCGGTATCCGCGAAATGGGCGGCGTGCCTGACCTTTTGTTCGTCATCGACGTGAACAAAGAAGATCTGGCCATCGCCGAAGCCAACAAGCTGGGCATCCCCGTTGTTGCGATCGTTGACACCAACTGCTCGCCTGCTGGCATCGACTATGTCATCCCCGGCAACGACGACGCGGCACGCGCCATCGCGCTCTACACCGATCTGGCCGCACGTGCAGCCCTTGACGGTATGACCGCACAGATGGGCGCCGCTGGCGTTGACATGGGCGAGCTTGAAGAGCTGGTCGAAGAGGTTGTTGCCGAAGAAGCAGCACCAGCCGAATAATCCATTCGACACCCTTTAGGGCAGGGGGCCTTGGTCCCCGCCCATCCCTATTATTTACCTCCAAAGGAGACGTAACATGGCAATCACCGCTGCAATGGTGAAAGACCTGCGCGACAGCACAGGCGCAGGCATGATGGACGCCAAGAAGGCGCTGACCGAAACTGATGGCGACATGGAAGCGGCAGTCGATTGGCTGCGCACCAAGGGCCTTGCAAAAGCCGCCAAGAAATCCGGCCGGACCGCTGCAGAGGGCCTTGTGGCTGTTGCTGTATCCGGTGGCAAGGGTGTGGCTGTGGAAGTCAACTCCGAGACCGATTTCGTTGCGAAAAACGCAGACTTCCAGAAAATGGTTGCGGGCATCGCAAATGTGGCCTTGGGCACATCCGATATTGACGGACTGAAAGCGGCCGACATGGGCGGCAAAACCGTAGAACAGACCGTGACAGACGCAGTCGCCGTGATCGGCGAGAACATGTCCGTGCGCCGTATGGCCGTGCTGGAAGGTGGCTCTGTCGTCAACTACGTGCACAATGCAGCAGCGCCCGGCATGGGCAGCATCGGTGTTCTGGTCGCAATCACTGGTGATAACGAGGCGTTCGGCCGTCAGGTTGCGATGCACATCGCTGCTGCAAACCCGGCGTCTTTGTCCGAAGCAGACCTTGATCCGGCAGTCGTCGAGAAAGAAAAGCAGGTCCAGATGGACATCGCCCGCGAAAGTGGCAAGCCTGAAGCCGTGATCGAAAAGATGATTGTCGGCCGGATGCAGAAATACATGGCCGAGGTGACATTGCTGAACCAGCAGTTCGTCGTGAACCCCGACCTGACTGTTGGTCAGGCCGCCAAAGAGGCCGGTGTAGAGATCACAGGCTATATGCGTCTTGCAGTCGGTGAAGGCATCGAGAAGGCTGAAGAAGATTTCGCAGCAGAAGTTGCAAAATTGAACGGCTAGTCAGAGCTTCTTGAAAAAAGGAATACGGCCCGCGATGAACCATCGCGGGCCGTTTCCCGTTGTAGGGAAAAAGCGCGACACCACGCTCGGAAGAAAGCAGGTGTCGCAACGATGGCGCCCGGTCCAGTTTCGGGACGAAGCACCGGGGTTCATCGTTAAAGCGCTGACGTAAACAGGCAAACCTGCCACGCCAGCATCCGGTTTCCCGGAACAAGAAAGCAGCGCCCTTTAATCACAAGGGAATACCTCCTCATGTTCCCAGGCCTAAGGCCACCACTCACGGAACCCGCTCACACTGCCAGCTTACGCAGGGTCACGAAAGTAAGGTAAACCTGACTTCACAAAAAGTTTACGCAAGCACCGCAGGCCCACCCCGACGCACGCGCCGTCAGGCGGTCTCGGGGTCCATCAGAAACATCTGGTTATAAAAAGCAGCCTTCAGAACAGCCTGCGCTGTCGTTTCCACACAAAGCGTTTCGCGCGCAAGGCGCAGATGCTTTTCAACCGTTGCCGGTGTCAGTTTCAAGAGTGCTGCAATATCTTGAGTTGTCTTGCCATCGCCCACCCATTGCAACACCTCACGCTGTCGCTTTGTCAGAGTACGATCACCCGAGTAAGGCAAGGTCAGCAGTTTGAGGTGCATGACATTGTTCATGACGATGATCTCGTCACCATGTTCGGCCCAAACCTGTTCCACCGCATCCTGTGTCATGCCCGGTTTTGCGGTCAGGGCAATGGCGCCTTTGATCCGTTCAGACATCGACCGGAAGCTGATGGTATAGCCGGCTGTGACGTTCATGGACTTGTTGAATTCCACCACCCGCAACTCGCTCGGGGTGAGGTGGTCGACACGCTCCATATCCAGCATCCAGCGCCAGCTGCAGGCGCCACTGTTTTCCAGCGCCCAACGCAACATCGGGGCGTGTGCGTAAAGCCCTTCGTTAATAAAGACATGCATATAGGCTTCGCTCTGGGTCGACAGCAACACCCAGTCTTGTGGGTCACCAAGACCCTTTGATGTCCGGTAGCGGGTGAAACCATACATCAATCTGTCAAACCCGTAGGTGGCCATCTGACGGGTGTGAAGATCCCACAATTCCTCGACCGAGTGGGCATTTGTCAGCTTTTTCAGTTGCGCCAACAGCGCCGTCATGGTGCCCTCCCGATGGCCCCAAGAAGCGCATCCATCGCCAAAGGATAGCCTGCAGCACCAAACCCGCAGATCTGCCCCACAGCGACGGGTGCGATGTGGGATTGATGGCGAAATGCCTCGCGGGCGTGAATGTTTGACAGGTGAAGCTCGACCACAGGCAGCATGATGCTGGAAATTGCATCCCTGAGCGCGACAGAGGTATGCGTATAGGCACCCGCGTTCAGGATCACCCCCACATGCACACCGCGCGCGCCGTGCAACATATCAATCATCTCGCCTTCATGGTTGGATTGCGCAAAATCAATCTCCACCCCTAGCGTTTCCGCCTTTTCACGGCAGAGCGCTTCGATATCGGCAAGCGTCGTTGACCCGTAAACCTCGGGCTGGCGTGTGCCAAGCAGGTTCAGGTTGGGGCCATTCAAAATAAGGATTGATTGCGTCATATCCTGTTTCTACCACCTCTGACCAATTGAATAAAACAGATTTCTACCCGCGAAAGAACTCTGTGGGCTAATTGCTGCACCACCTCCAAGAGAAGACGCATCCATTGGCTTGAACTCCCTGTCGAACCGGTATTTGGTCGCCGTGCAAAAGTGTCGGAAAGCTTATTATGCGCGTGCTCGCGATCACAACAGTGCGGAATGAAGCCCCTTTCATTTTGGAATGGATCGCCTACCACCAGCATATCGGCGTGACGGACTTTCTCATTTATAGCAACGATTGCGAGGACGGGACGGATGCCTTGCTGGACCGGCTCGATGATTTGGGGCATATCACGCATGTTCGAAACCACAGTCGCGGCAAGAAAACGGTGCAGTGGCGGGCGCTGAGTAAAGCACGACAACATCCACTGACAAAGCAGGCCGATTGGATATATGTCGCGGACGTCGATGAATTCCTGTGTGTTCATGTGGGTGATGGACGGATCTGTGACCTTATCGCCGCATGTCCCGAGGTTTATGGCTTTTCTATCTCGTGGCGCATGTTCGGAAATAATGGCGTCGTTGCGTTTGAGGATCGTCCGGTTCTTGAACAGTTCACGCAAGCTGCACCCGAGGCACTTTTGTGGCCATGGCGGGCGGTTCAATACAAGTCGCTCTATCGAAATGACCGGCGCTATGACCGGCTGGGCGTTCACCGCCCGCGCGTCAGGGATGGCGCCTCTCCGGTGCTGTGGGTTGATGGCAACGGTGAGCCGCTTCAACATCTGCCCGGTACAGTGATCCCAAGCGATCAGCCGCGTTACCGGCTCGCGCAGATTAATCATTACGCCTTGGGCGCGATGGAAAATTTCCTCGTCAAGATCTCGCGCGGGCGTCCGAACCATACCAGTGAACCCATCGAGCTTTCTTACTGGACTGACCGCAACTTCAACAGTGTTGAGGACAAGACGATCCAGAAACATCAATCGGCCGTGGTATCCGGCATCAATGATTTGCGAAAGGATCCGGAACTTGACCGGCTGCATGTGGCGGGCGTCGTATGGCGCAGAGCAAAGATCGCTGCACTGATGCAAGAGTCCGACAGCTTTTATATGCTGGCCCGACTGCTACAGATGCAAAGCACCGGTGTGCTTCCGATGAGCTTGCAGAAAAAGCTGTTCAGACAGCTTATGCACGTCCGAGGTCTTCAGGCGGCACGTAAGGACCAACCAGACAAAGCGGATTAGTGGTTGCTGTTTTCCGGCCTATCGACTGTAAAGGACCACTCTGCATGCGGATCGCGTGTGACGATGTCGTCAGGGATCACATCGGGACCTGACAAAAAGACATTCGCGCCAAAATGACTGTGCAATCTCGACAATCTTTCCAAACGTGAACCGGTAAGGGCCCGATAAAACCGGTCGTAATCATCGCGGGCACGCAGTTCCCGTATTTTTGCACGGTGACTGGTCACGCTGTTCTGGTGCGCGGCCGCAATGTCGGGATCGCACAGTAATGATGCAAGTTCCGCATGCATCTTTGGCAGGTGACGCTGGATCGAACGATCCTCTTCAAAATTGTTGTTCATGCGAAACCAATAGCTCAGCCCTTGATCGCGATCGACGTGGTTCACGCGGCCCCGGTCCCGCTTCACCAGAAAGCTTTCAGCGGACCGGACAGCATAGTGGTTCAATTGCACCAGATCATAACCATAGGTCTGCGTGGTCGAACGCCAGCCATTGCGGTAAATACTGTGGGGCAGGGGATTGCCCGATCCGTTCACCCACCGGATATCTTCCCATAGTTGGGGATTGAGGCCTTTGGGGCGGTGAACACCCAGTTTTTTGAAGATGCCGATATTTTGAAAGAGCGTCTTGAAACCCCACGCCTGATGCGGTTTTCGGGCAACCTCGGGTGCGCAACAGGTAAACTGTTCGAGGACAGGAGCATCGGAAAATGCGTGGGTATCGGCATTGCCAAACAACCGCCATGTCATCGAAATCATGTTCGCATCGGGCACCGCGCCAAAAAGCGCGTCCAGCGTGCCATCACCAACCTTGATATTTACAAACTCGTCCACGTCGATGCAGGCCACCCATTTTGCATCTTTGATCAACGGCTCGTCTTCGGCCATCTGCAACGCGGCATGTTGGGGCCGCAAATTCATTTTGCGAAAATCATTGTCTCTGTGCTGAACAAGACCTTTCTGCGCCAGAAGGTCCAGCATCGTGTCAGTGCCATCGGTACAATCGTTGGTGTAAATAAGAAAATCATCGAACCCAATTGCACGATGATAGGCCAACCACTCAAGAATAAACGGCCCCTCGTTTTTCATGGTTGTCACAATCGTGCAGCGGCCCCGACCCTGTGTCACGGACGTCGTGCTGACTTTCGGCATGCGCACAGGTTTATGGCCAAAATGCTGCTTTGCTTGCTCAAGCAAGGGTTTATGCTCAACCAATCCGGACTTGGGGACAATGAGAGAAACCTTGTCGGTGGGGTGGCGCAGTGCCATATGTCGGTAGAATTCCCGATCCTGCGCAGTTGTCGAGGGCGCATTGGCGACCCGAACCATCTTCCAGACGACATCTTTCGGTGCTTGTTCCGGCGCAATACACCAGCGTTTGCGCAGTCTGCTGGCATCAAACTGCACACAGGTGTGGTCCGCAAACCTGATCGGATCGCCTTGCCGGATGCGCCACGGATAGCACTGTCGACCGAGCAGACGAATGATCCCTCCCTGGGCAGCCACAGCCGCATCGAAGATCGAGACCCCGTCCGGGGCCGCCAAATCATATACGTCAAGATTGGCAACCGCGCGCGCGCGTGCCAGAAACCGGACGCGCGCGATCTCATACCAGATAATTGCCCCTAATGGCGCGCGCCAAAGATCTGCGGGAGGCACCGTCATCCGGTCCTTTCCGGGCGCGTCCGGGACACAGTATGGATCACTCTCTGGCGGCAGATCAGGTTGCCCCAATCCCTCATTTGCAGTCAAAATCATAATTTTGACGTCGATGTTTTCATCCTTGAGCCTGCGATCCAGATTGGTGGCGAAACGTGCGGACAGGTGGGGTCGATCCCGATCAAGAATAACAGCGCCCGTCATCCCGTGAACGCGCACATGATATTGCAACCAATCCAGAACGACTTGAACGGATTCACCGTTGCGTACCGCCAGAAGCACGTTCGCATTTGTAAAATGGTGCTGTTCATTGCCAACGGGCAGAATTGTCACCGGGTGCGCGGCAATCATACAGGGCAATGGCGCAGTCAGCGACGGCACCTCGAAGCAGAAAACATGCGCTCCGACAATGGCGTATGACTTGACCAATGCGACACCCTGCGGCACTTGAACAACCTCGGGATCAATCTTGCGATCAAAGAACAGGGACAGGAAATGTCGGCTGCCGATCGTTTCCCCGACGACATCAAGCAGACGCACACGCCCGAAATCCTGTGCACCTAGTCGGCACTGCGTTACCGAACCCGTCATCTGCGCATAGCACTTTGTGGTTGCCGATAGCGCGGCGCGCGCGCCCTAAAACGGGCCAGTTCGGCTATCTTTGGGTAAAACTGCACAGGCGACACCGGACGTTGATTAAAGGATCGCGGAGAAACATATTGGTTTCATGACGGCACACTTCCGTCAAGGCCGGACACGCGCGCTTTTCGGCTTGATTGCTTGGGGGCGATCCTTCATCTTTCTTGTCGCGACGTCCTTGCTCGGTGATGAACTGTCCTGTTACGCATGCCCAGCCCTGCAACCGTACAACAGAAAAAAAAGGCGCAGTTCACCGTGCAAAACAGTACCGGGATAGATGAGCAGCTTCGTCTGCAAAGATGGCAGTTTTTGTCAAAGACGCTTTTGTGTGAACGCTTGCCGTCTATTGTTGATGTTGGTGCAAATCCGCTCGACGCGCCGGTTTATCGCCCGTTCCTAGACGCGGGTCTTTGCAGTCTGCACGGTTTTGAACCGCAAAACGAAGCCTTTCATGAACTTGTGGCAAACAAAGGCGAGCGGGAGACATATCACAACCTCGCTGTTGGCGATGGCGAGGCGCATCCACTGCACATCTACCGCCAAAGCGGTTTGACCTCGATATTTCCCCTCGATGATACGACCACCCGTTTTCTGGGGCGCAACGCCAAGCGCGCGCGCCTGATCGCTCAAGAGCGCATCGACACTGTCACGCTCGACGGGCTGGCGGACATTCCGAACATAGATTTGCTCAAGATAGATGTGCAGGGTGCGGAAACCATGATCTTCACGCATGGCAAGCAAAAGCTTTCAAAATGTCTGGTTGTGATCAGCGAATTGCGGTTTTTTCCGATGTACGAAGGCGAGCCGCTTCTGGATGCACAAATCGCAGCGCTTTCTGCGTTGGGATTACGGTTTCACAAATTTCTTTTTGTAAAAAACCAGCAGATTTCCAACTCGCAATCTGCGCGATTGAAAGGAAGAGTCGTCGCAAGCCAGGCTCTTGATGGCGACGCCGTTTTTGTTCGGGATTTGCGGGATGCGGATACCGTTTCGACCGAACAGATCAAGACACTGGCGCTCCTTGCAGATGCCATTCTTGAAAGCTACGACCTTGCGTTGCATTGCTTGGACCTGCTTGCGGAACGGGGCGCGCTTGGGGCGGATGTGGCCGCGCGCTACGTCGATTTGTTGCCTGCACAAGTGAAGCGCACACCATGAGCGCACATGTAACACGTTTGGAAATGTCCGGTTTGGTTCTGCCTGATCGACCATATGAGTTGAGACGCGACCGCGTCGGTGGTCGTGCATTTCACGATGCCGACTATGATGCGCGATACGATTGGAAAACGCTGTTCTACGATTGTTTTGTCGATCCTGACATGCAGTGCGTCACGCTTATTGGTCCGCCACTTCTCAATTTCGCGCCACTATTGGAAGAGGCGGATTTCACGGTCGACGGAACGGCTGTTGAAATTACCAAAATCGAGGATCTATCCCGCTGTACACTCGTGCGTTTGTCTGCTGTGAGCGGAACGCTTCTTACGGTGTCCCACAGATTGTTCGGAGCCAACTTTTCGATTGGCAAATCGTTTGTCGAAGAACTCGCAGGGATGAATGCCGTCTACACAATCTCACGCAACAACCGGTTGGAATGGATCACGGATTGGCTACAATACTATGTCCGGGAACACGGGCTTGAAGCGGTCGTTTTATCGGACAACGGATCAACAGACTATACGCCGCAAGACCTGTCCGAAGCCATCGCAAGCGTTCCCCAGCTCAAGCGTGCGTTCATCTTGCATGCCCGCTATCCGTTTGGGCCCACCGCCGAGAACAATGCGGCCTACAAGTCACTGTTTTTGCAACGCTCACTCGCAGAGATGATCAGAATCCGTTTTCTTGCCAAGGCGAGGGCGGTCCTGAATGCCGACATAGACGAGTTTTTCGATGCGCCTGACGGCCTTTCTGTATTTGATGCCGCGGTTGCGTCGGAACAAGGGTATCTGCGCGCAGATGCGACATGGGTCTACATTCCTGAAATGCGCAAAGACCATCCGCGACATGCCGATCACACACATGTCAGTGTCAACGGGCGGCCCAAAGCGAACCGTAAATGGTGCATCGTGCCAACGGGTCCGATGCGGGGGAAGCAGTGGTTGACACATTTCATAGACTCTCGCAAAGATCCGGTCGATCCGAGGTTTTGCATGTGGCACTTTCGACAAATTTCGACTAGCTGGAAAACCGATCGTGCCGCCAACTCTGTTGAGCTTGTACCGGACAGGAGGCTCATCGAAACAATGCGTCGTTCTTTCAATGCCGTGTCAGATTAACTTGAACTCTCAGGCTGCTATTTTGGTAGATGTTCCCGATGACAGAACGTAGGTTCTTTCTGGCGCTCACAGTCAAGAACGAGGCTCCCAATTTGCTCGAATGGGTGGCCTACCATCGGGTGATCGGCTTTACGGATATTGCGATCTATCAGAATGATAGTGAGGATTCGACGCAAAAGATCCTGCGGACGATGCACAAGGCGGGCTTTATCCAGTATTTCAACAACGCCAGCCGCAATAAAGGATGGCAGAACAAAGCCTATCGCCGTGCCTCGCGTTTAGAGGCCTACCACGCAGCAGAATGGGCGATGGCGCTTGATTGCGACGAGTTTCTGGTGGTCAAGACGGGGGAGGGCCAGGTCGGGGACCTTGTTGATGCGCTTCCGCCCGAGGTTAATGCCTGTACGATCCACTGGAAAGCTTTTGGAAGTTCCTATCACGCCACGATGCCAGACGGTCTGGTGACAGAAGAGTTCACGCTGGCAGAACATCCCGATCAGATCGCATCGCGCCAGATGGGGTTCAAATCGCTGTTCAAACCCACCGCTTATCGGCGCATTGGCATTCACAAGCCGAAAGACGCCTTCGCACACACGCCGTCCGTGATGTGCAACGGGTCAGGCATTATACTTGATCCCGAGGTTGATCCAGGATGGCGGTCAAAGGACCCCGGATGCCGCAGCTTGGCACAGGTCAACCACTACGCCCTGCGCGATCTGGAACGTTTCATCGTCAAGTCAGGGCGTGGACGGACCGCCAATCACGAACGCGCCGTCGACAAAGAGTATTGGGACACTTTCGATCAGAACGACGCGATTGATCTGCTTGCCAAGAATCGCGCAGCAGAAGTACGGGCCGAAATGGAACGGATGGACGCGCAGACCAACGGTCGTCTGTCACTCCTGACGCAGGTCGGCCGTGATGCAACGCATGAAGTCTTTGACAAGCTGATGCAAAACGAGGACTACCATCGCATTTATCACGAGATCAAAGCCGGGTTTTCACAGTCCGGCGATCCAGCGCCCAAAGGACATCAATCAGCCCCGATGACAACCACCATAAGTTACGATGAGATAATCGAAACGCAGGGTATCAAGGTTCCTTTCGTTCCCGCCATCATCACGCCGCCAATCGAAAAACCCATGCGCAACAACCGCTACGAAGGTGGTGAAAGCAAAGCGCTGGCGGAGCTGCTTGAGCAAGGCGACCGGATCCTCGAATTGGGGGCCGGTGTCGGCGTTACTTCGACCATCGCGGCGCTGCACCCGGGTGTTGAAAGCGTGCTGGCGGTAGAAGCAAATCCGGCGCTTATTCCGCTGGTGACAGAGACCTATCGGCTCAATCACGCGAAGAATGTCACATTGCTCAATGGCATTGTTGTTCCGGATAAAGCAGAACCTGCGGTGTTCTATCTCAGGGAAGATTTTTGGGCCTCGTCGATGGAACCCGATAGTCGTCCGTTCAAAGAGGCCGTGAAAGTTGCCCCCCTCAGCATCAAAGATCTCATGGTTCGCCAGAAACCGACCGTGATTTCTTGTGACATCGAGGGCGCAGAGCTTGGGCTGTTCAACGATATCGACCTGTCGCAGGTCCGCCTGATGATCCTTGAGTTTCACCCGAAGGTCTACGGTCAAGAAGGCGTCGATGGCATAATTTCTGTGCTTTGGGACAAAGGGTTTTCGGCGGTTCCTGTGGACAAACCTACGTCTGTACGCCGCTTTGTGCGCCGTCAGATGGATCCCGTCGAGGCGCAATGGCCTCCGCAAGATCCCAACGTTCTTATCGCGACATGCATGAAAGACGAAGGGCCGTTCATTCTGGAATGGGTTGCATGGCACAAGGCTATTGGTGTTGATAATTTTGTCGTCTTCACCAACGATTGCACTGATGGCACTGATCTTATTCTTGAACGGCTTCAGGCGCTTGGTCATGTGCGCCATCTTCCCAATCCAGCTTTGGCGACGAAGAGCACGTATTTCCAACCCATCGCTTTATCATACGTGCCTTTTCTGGCCGAGTGGAAGAAAGCCGATTTCTTTATCTCGATGGATGTCGATGAATTCATCAATATCAGGGTCGGGGATGGCAAGCTGAGCGACCTGATGGCCGCGACCGGCTTTTTTGATGCCCTGTCCATGTCCGAATTGAATCATGGGGCAAACAATCAGGAATATTTCACCCCCGGGCTGGTGACAGAACAGTTCCCACGCCACCAGACAGAGACACCGGGTGCGCGCAAAGCGTTGCGCGGCGTGAAAACAATTACACGGATTTCATCGAAGCTGGACAAACCGCGCAACCACAGGCCGGATTTCCGCATGGATACCGCGGCACCGGTCTGGCGCGATGGGGCAGGGCGAGAGCTGGCGACGCTTCACGCCGATCCGACGCTGAATGGTATTGATGTGCGCGGCAGCTACGCGCTCGTCGTGCTGGATCATTTCCCGCTACGATCACTTGAAAGCTTTCTCATCAAGATGTTTCGCGGCGACGTTGTGGTCAAAAAGAACCAGGTTTCGCAACGTTATTGGCGGCTTCGCAATCAAAATGACGAACTTTCGTCAGATTTTGCACGACAGCAACAAGCGTTTCGTAGAGAGCTCGATCAGCTGCTTGCTGATGACGCACTGCGCGAACTTCATGATGCCGCGTGCAAAATACACGCAGCGCGTGCCAAAGAGCTGTTGAAGCTGCCCGAATACAATGAGCGACGTGAGTGGATAAAAACGAATAGCTGGTAGGCGCAAGTGACGCAGAAAGCTTAGTTGACCAATCCGTCTAGGCGCGCGCGATAAATGCGGAGGCAATTGTCATGCGCCGCCGCAACGCCGGGCAGGGCGGCCAGTTCTTTGATCTGCTGCATAAGCTTTTCAGACTGGGCAATCATGCGGTCGTCCAAAACCGCGTTCTGATTGTATACCCGCCAATAGCGGTCTTGAAATCTGAAATCGCGGTCATCCGCATCGACGGGTTTGGTGCCTTGGCCGCGCAGCTTCTTGAGCAAGAAACTATCCTTGGTCTTCACCGCGTAATGGCAAATCGCCGCCCAATCATGCGCAATGGCCTCGGGTGGTACGGCACCAAGGCCATGGCGCATGCGTTTGCCTGACCGGTACATCGTGGCTGGCATCGGGTTGCCAGCCGCATTTACAAAGCGTTTTCCTTGCTCTTGGAAATCTCCATGCACATGGGGTCGGTGCAGTCCGAAGCCTCGAACGCTGTCAGATCGTTTAAAAAGCGTTTTGAATGTTGCATGACGGCTATTGTTGTCGGGACCGCGCTTCAGGAACCTCTGAGTGACTAACCCGGGCTCCCATTGGGTGAAACCGTTGTCTCCGAAATTAAGCCAGTTGACAGCAACGCCATCAGAAACTTCTGAGGCTTTTTCAGCAAGTTGCAGCACGCTGTTACCTTCGTTGTTGCAGAATAGAAACTCGTCGGTATCCATCCACATCAACCAATCCGCGGATTGCAATTCAGTGTTCTGATACGCTTTTTCGGCAGCTGCAAATTGTGGCGTCTGACCTGGCTTGAGGTCCTGTGCGTGATGATGAATGACGCCGTTATCGGCCAACGCATCCAGTAGTTCCGCTGATCCGTCAGTACAGTCATTGCTATAAACCACAATCGCGGAGAAGCCTGAGTTTATGTGATAGGCAACCCATTCCAATATGAACGGTCCTTCATTCTTGATACAAGAAAACAGACCAATCTTCTTCACGCGCTTCATTGACCGAACCTTTTTGCTGGCCATCAGCTTGTATCAATGTCGTTCAGGCTTGCAAGTGTACGGGATGGGGTCGCAATCCAGTCCAGTCGAAACACCGCATACATATTACATAATACTGATTATGCGCTTACCAGATCAAACTGAAAGATAGCGATGCCAACCGCCTACCCCTTGAGGTTACGTAACACGGCACGCGCGGCTGCCATCACGGGCGCATGGGTGTCTTTCAGGATCGCAATCCGGTCAAAGCGATCAGGATCTGTGTTCACCGCATCACGCAGCGCTGCCCCAAAGGTCATGCGAAGTTCTGTGCCGATGTTGAATTTGCAGATATTTGTCGTCTGCGCCAAATGCCTGCGCTGATCGGCTGGCACGCCCGAGCCGCCATGGATCACCAAAGGCACCTGTGTCGCGGCCTGAATTGCTGCAATCCGCGCTTCATCAAGGCCTGCGTCTGTCTCTTGTTGCAAATGCACATTGCCGACTGAGATCGCCATCGCGTCAACGCCCGTTTCTGTTGCAAAGAGTGCAGCTTCCGCGGGGTCTGTCCCGGCTGAAGTCTCGCCGCCCGCATAGCCGACAAAACCGATCTCACCCTCGCATGAAATTCCTGATTTCTGTGCAAGCTCAACAATTTGTCGTGTTTCCTTAATGTTATCCGCCAATGGCTTTCGCGATCCGTCAAACATCAGTGACGTAAACCCTGCATCCAGCGCCTCGGAGCATTCATCATAGGTATAGCCGTGATCAAGATGCGCCACGACCGGTACGCTGGCCCCTTCGGCCAAATGCCGGAACATCTTGCCCAGAACAGGCAAAGGCGTATGCGCGCGGCACCCCGGCCCTGCCTGCAGGATTACCGCACAATTCTCGGCCTCTGCTGCGGCAACAAAGGCGCGCATATCCTCCCAACCCAGACAAACGAGACCGCCGATGGCATAGCCGTCACGCAATGCAGGCTGGAGCACGTCTCTGAGCGTCGCCAGGGTCACTTGAACTTGGCAATCATGTCTTTGATGCCCGGGATCGTCTCGATCTGATAGGCATGGGACGGCTGGAAATACTGGATCAGGCTGCGCTGTGACAGCCCGCCCAGAATGGTGAAATAATACATCTGATAGCCCGGCAGCACCGCGCATGGATGATAGCCACTATCGAGACAGATCGTGGACCCATCCACGATATGATAGGCATCGCCCGCCTTGCCGTCTTCGCGTTGCAACATCTGCACGCCAGAGCCGTGGTTGGGCTTGAACCGGAAATTATAGGTCTCATCATGGCGCGTCTCGTCCGGCAATCGGTCGGTGTCATGCTTGTGCGATGGGAAACCGGACCAGCCGCCCTCGCCCACGGTAAAGAGCTCGGACACCAGCAAGCGCCCCACCTTGTCGTGGTATTTGGTGCCAAGGATGTGCTTGATTTTGCGGTGTGTCTTGGTGTCGTCCGATCCGTATTGCACGAGATCCAGTTCATCGGACCTTACCGCGAACGCATCCAACACCTTGTCGTAGCGCGCGCCACAGACAAACACTTCTGCCTCATCTGACGTACAGACCATCGTGGCTTTCGCGCCCACGGGCACGTAAACGCCCTCAGGTTCGCCATCCCAGACATCCTCGACCCGCTGGCCGATCCCGTCGGCCTTGAACCCTTCGATCTCAATATCAATGGTGCCTGTTGCTGGCACAATACAGGTCTCATACCCCGGCACGGTATATTCAAACGCCTGCCCCTTCTGCAGCTTCACGATGTTGAAATAGTTGAGCGGTACCGTCGGATCATCCACATCCACGATCGGTTTGTTCTGGTTGTCAAAGGGTGGGATGTGCATTGGTCAATCCTCTCATGCGTCGGTCGGGCCGGGGTGATCGGCCATGAATTTCGTCAAAGTTGCCGTGTCTGCCATCGCAGGCGCACAGCCCGGACGGGACACGGTGACAGAGGCACAGGCCGATCCGCGCAAGATCGCATCGCGCAAATCCTGCCCCTCAGCCAGCCCCGTAACCAGACCGGCCATAAAGCTGTCCCCTGCCCCCGTGGGTTTCAGCGCGTCAACCGGCCAGATGCCTGTGTGAATCTCGGCGCCATCCGCAAAGGTAATCGCGCCTTTTTCGCCCATCTTATAGACCACAATGGTGGCGGTGCTGGCGGCCAGCGCGCGGGCTTTGTCCAATCCTTTGTCGATGCCACCGGCCATAAAACCGAATTCCTCGTCATTGCCGACAATCATATCCGACTGGGCCGCAGCACGGCTCAGGATTTCTTCGGCAACTTGTGGGGACGGCCACGAATACGGGCGGTAATCCACATCAAAGATAATCGGCAATCCGGCGGCTTTGGCGCGCGCGAAGGCAGCAAACGTGGCACTGCGCGACGGTTCGGCGGCGAACACCGTGCCTGCCGTGATCAACGCACCGAATTTGGCGTAATCCACCGCCGCCACATCAGCCGCATCCATCTGGAAATCAGCCGCCCCATTGCGGTAAATCACATTGCGGTGCCCCGCGACGCGGCTTTCATAAAACGCCAGCGAATTGCGATATTCCCCGCCCACAGGTGTGACATATTCGGTGCCCACGCCATAGCGTTTCAGCTGCCCCAAACAATAACTGCCAATGCTGTCATCCGACACACGGGTGACAAGCGACGCCTGCCCGCCCAGTTTGCAAATCCCCACCGCGATATTGGCGGATGATCCGCCAAGGCCAACGGTCACAGTCTCGGCATCTTCTGTCGCGACACCCGGATCGGTATAGAGGTCTATGCCTGCGCGCCCCACGACCACAAAGTTATTGGCTTTGATCCCATCCAGCAGCGCGGACATCAGACACCCTTTCGTTGCTTGGGCCGGGTGGATTCCTGATCGACATGGGCCGCACGCACCCTCTCCGACGCGGTGACATGCGGCGTGCCGACTTCCCACCACGCATGGCCCTGCGTCGTCCAGCCGTCATAGGGGTCCACCTTCATCACGATCACATAGGTCTTGTCTGCGGCCTGCGCGCGCCCGAAGGCCGCTTCCAGTTCTGCGGGTGAACTGACGGTTTCGGCCGCAGCCCCCAATGCGCGTGCGTGTGCTTCGAAATCCACACCCACTTGCGCGGTCGCTGTCGGCGTATCGGCAATCAGGTTGTTAAAGCTTTCGTTGCCTGTGTTGTTCTGCAACTTGTTGATTACCGCAAAGCCGCCGTTGTCCAGCACCATCACGATCATCTTTTTCTCTGTCAGAACAGATGAGTAGATATCGGAGTTCATCAAGAGATACGACCCGTCACCCGTAAAGACGATGGTGTCACGATCAGGCTCGGTCTGGGCCTGCGCAATACGCGCGCCCCAACCGCCCGCGATTTCATAGCCCATGCAGGAAAACCCGAATTCCACGTCCACGGTGCCGATATCCAGCGTTTTCCAGTTGGCGGTGACTTCTGCGGGCAATCCCCCTGCGGCGGCAACAATCCGGTCGCGCGGATGACACAAGCGGTTCACCTCGCCAATCGCCTGCGCATAGGATGCAGGGCCGTTGCCGACACGCGTGTTTTCCGCGACATAGTCGTTCCATGTGGCACGCGCGGCTTGGGCGTGCTGGGTCCAGCTTTCTGGCGTGCGATAGGACGCAAGCGCCGCTTGTAGTGCGGCCAACCCCAACTTCGCATCGCCCACCACGGTCGCCGACATATGTTTGGCGGCATCGTGACGTGCGGCGTTCAGGCCGATGATCTTCGCATCATGCGCAAAGGCCGTCCATGATCCGGTGGTGAAATCCTGCAAACGGGTGCCAACGGCGACAATCACATCGGCCTCTTGCGCAATCGTGTTGGCGCTATCCGATCCGGTCACACCAATCGGCCCGATATTGAGCGGATGGTCATGCACCAGATTGGCGCGTCCTGCGATGGTTTCCACAACGGGAATACCGGTGGCCTCGGCAAAGGCGGTGAGTTCGGCGACCGCGCCTGAATACTGCACACCACCTCCGGCAATAATCATCGGGCGCTTGGCGGATTTCAGCAAGGCAACCGCATCAGCCACTTCATCGTGATCGGGCGTCTGCCTGCGGATGCGGTGCACGCGCTTGTCAAAGAAGCTGACAGGATAATCATAGGTCCAGCCCTGCACGTCCTGCGGCAGACCGATGAACGCAGGCCCGCAATCGGCAGGGTCCAGCATCGTCGCCAAAGCGGCTGGCAGCGACTGGATCACCTGTGCGGGATGCGTGATCCGGTCCCAAAAGCGGCTGACCGCCTTGAAGGCATCATTGACGCCAAGGGTCGGGTTCCCGAAATGCTCAAGCTGTTGCAACACAGGGTCCGGCAGGCGCGTCAGAAACGCATCGCCACACAAGAGCAACATAGGCAAACGGTTGGCATGGGCCAAAGCGGCAGAGGTCAGCAGGTTGCCCGTGCCTGGCCCCGCAGAGGCCGTGCAAAACATAAAGCGGCGGCGCAGATAGGCCTTGGCATAGGCAGCGGCGGCAAAGCCCATCCCCTGCTCGTTCTGGCCGCGATAAAGTGGCAGGTCTGCCTGATGATTATAAAGCGCCTCACCCAGACAGGTCACATTGCCATGGCCGAAAATCCCGAAACCGCCGCCACAAAGACGGGTCTCAACCCCGTCAATTTCAATCCATTGATTGGCCAGATAACGCACAATCGCTTGCGCCGTCGTCAGCGTGACAGTTTCGGCCATTTGCCCCATGATATCCCCCCAGCGGTCCGCAAGAATTCTGCGATGGTCGCGATTGCGTGTTGACCACGTGCCTAAAAGAACGTTACGCATTTTGCAACCGGTTGCAACCGGTTTTTCGGGAGGGAACAGCATGACAGAGATCGGCATCGGGATCATCGGCGGCGGCTATATGGGCAAGGCGCATGCGGCCGCCTACGGGTCGGTTGGCACGCTCTTTGACACGGCCCTGCGGCCCCGATTGGAAATGGTTTGCGCCGCGTCCGAGGTTTCAGCGGCCAAGTATCAAAAGGCCTTCGGCTTTGCGCGCGGGACCGCCGACTGGCGCGTGCTGGTCCACGACCCGAAGGTCGAAGCGGTCATCATCGCCTCGCCCCAAGACACGCACCGCGAAATAGCCCTCGCCGCCTTTGCCTTGGGCAAACCTGTATTTTGCGAAAAACCGCTGGGCGCCACACTGGCCGATTCTATCGCCATGACAGAGGCCGCCAACGCCAGCGGTGCCATCAACATGGTCGGCTTCAACTACATCCGCACCCCCGCCGCGCAATATGCGCGCCAATTGGTGGCCGAGGGTCGGATTGGCGATGTCACATGGTTTCGCGGCGAACATACCGAAGATTTCTTTGCCGATCCCGCCCTGCCCGCCACCTGGCGCTGTCAGGGCATGGGCAACGGGACCATGGGCGATCTGGCCCCCCATATGATCAACGGCGCGCGTGCGCTGATCGGGCCGATTACGGCGCTGTGCGCGCAGGTCGAAACCGTGCATGCCAAACGTGGCAACATGGATGTCACCAACGACGATCAGGCGCAATTCATGTGCCGCTTTGAAAACGGCGCGCAGGGGCATCTGTTTTTCAGCCGCATCGCGACAGGGCGCAAAATGGGCTACGCCTATGAAATCCACGGCACCAAGGGTGCGATCCAATTTGATCAGGAAGATCAGAACGCATTGCACCTTTACACCATGGACGGACCAGAAGCCGAACGCGGCTTTCGCAAGATCCTGACAGGGCCCGCCCACCCCGATTACCTTCCTTTTTGCCAAGGCCCCGGACATGGCACCGGCTATCAGGACCAGATCATCATCGAGGCCAAGGATTTCCTGACCGCCATCGCCACCAACACCAACATCTGGCCCACGTTTGAAGAAGGGCTTGAGGTTAATCGCGTCGTCACCGCCGCCATTGCATCAAGCGAAAAACAAACATGGGTCAACGTCTCAGACTATTAACCGAAAGACCAAAGATATGATTAATATCGGTAACGCGCCCTGTTCTTGGGGGATCGAATTCGCCTCTGACCCCGCCTATCCCACGTGGCAATCGGTGCTGAACCAATGTGCCAGCGCGGGGTATAAAGGGATCGAGCTTGGCCCCATCGGGTACATGCCCGAAGACCCTGCAATCCTGCGCGACGCGCTGGATAAAAACGATCTGAGCATCATCGGCGGCGTGATCTTCCGCGCGTTCCACGACCCTGCAAAATGGGATGACGTGATGGATGCATCGGTGCGCACCTGCAAAGCGTTGGTGGCCCACGGCGCAGAGCATCTGGTGCTGATCGACAGCATCTCGCGGCGCCGCGCGCCCACCGCAGGGCGTGCCGATGAGGCCGAACAGATGGACAAGGCCGAATGGAGCGCCTTTCGCGACCGTTTGGCGACCATCGCGAAAATGGGCACCGAGGAGTACGGGCTAACCGTCGGTATCCACGCCCATGCCGCGGGTTTCATGGATTTCGAACCCGAGCTTGAGCGCCTGCTTGATGAAGTGGACGAAAGCATCCTGAAAATCTGTTTTGATACAGGCCACCATTCCTATGCGGGCTTTGATCCTGTTGCCTTCATGAAGCGGCACATCGACCGCATCAGCTATATGCATTTCAAAGACATTGATCCTGTCGTAAAGGCCGATGTTGTCGCCAAGCGCACCGATTTTTATACCGCCTGCGGTCAGGGCATTTTCTGCAATCTGGGCCAAGGCGATGTTGATTTCCCCGCCGTGCGCCAAGTGCTGCTGGATGCGGGATTCGAGGGCTGGTGCACGGTCGAGCAAGACTGCGACCCCGCCCTGCCCGGCACGCCGCTTGAAGATGCCGAGAGCAACCGCAAATATCTGGAATCAATCGGCTTTTAAGCCTCATCAGACGAAAGTTGACCACGATGACAAAACTCAAATGGGGCATGATCGGCGGCGGCGAAGGCAGCCAGATCGGACCGGCGCACAGGTTGGGTGCGGGACTTGACGGGCTCTTTGAATTTAGCGCAGGTGCGCTGGATCACCGCCCCGAACACGGCATTGATTACGGCCAGCGCTTGGGTCTTGGCGACCGCGCGTATGGCGGCTGGCAGGACATGCTGGAGGGCGAGATGAAACGCGATGACCGCGTTGATCTGGTGACAGTTGCCACGCCGAATTCTACACATTTTGCGATCACCAAAGCCTTTCTTGAAAACGGCTTTCATGTGCTGTGCGAAAAGCCCATGACGATGACCGTGGAAGAAGGCGAAGAGATCGTCGAGATCGCTAAGAAAACCGGCAATATCTGTGCTGTGAACTATGGCTATACCGGCTATTCGCTGGTGCGGCACATGAAGGCGATGATTGCGCGCGGTGACATCGGTAAGGTCCGTCTGGTCAACGCCGAATTCGCCCACGGCCACCACGCGGATGCAACCGACGCCGATAACCCCCGCGTGCGCTGGCGGTATGATCCGGCGCAGGCGGGTGTGTCGGCGCAATTTGCGGATTGCGGTATCCATGCGCTGCATATGGCCAGCTTTGTGACCGGTCAGGAAGTGACGAAATTGTCTGCAGATACAGTGTCTTGCATTGATGTACGCACGCTGGAAGATGACGCGATGGTGAATTTCCGCATGGATGGCGGGGCTGTGGGGCGGCTTTGGACCAGCTCGATTGCGATTGGCCGCCAGCACGGTTTGGGTATTCAGGTCTTTGGCGAAACCGGCGGTTTGCGGTGGAGCCAGGAACAGCCCAATCAGCTTTATTACATGCCTCTGGGACAACGCCTGCAAGTGATCGAACGCGGCGAGGCCAACCTGTCGCCCGAGGCGGATCGCACCAGCCGTGTCACCATCGGCCATGCCGAGGGCATGCCGCTGGCCTTTGCCAATATCTACGCTGATCTGGCCGAAGCGATCAGCGCGCGCAAACAGGGGCGCACGATGGATCCGGCGGCGAACCTTTATCCCCGCGCCGAGGATGGGTTGCGGTCGATGGCGGCGGTTTATGCTGTGGCGGAATCGGGCAAAGCAGAAGGAAAGTGGCTGGACGCACGGCCACCGATGTTCCGGTAAGGTGGATTGAAATCCACCTTACGGCAAACGCCGCAACGTACCCCGTTCCACGATCGTACAATCAAACAGCCGCGCCTCGGGGGCGCGGCTGTCGTTGTTCAGGGACGCCGCGATCAGGTCGATGGATGCCGCGATGATCTGTTTGAAAGGGTTGTGGATCGTGGTCAGGTTGATGTTCGCCCAACCCGCCATCTCCATGTCGTTCAACCCGATAATTCCGATATCCTCCGGCACACGCAGGCCCGCAGACTGGATCGCCGAAAGTGCGCCGATCGACAGCACATCATCACCACAGAAATACGCCTCTGCCGGTGAAGTTGTCTCCAAAAGCCGCAGCATTTCGGCACGGCCCGCGTCAAACGAATAATTGCTGGCATAGCTGACCGAAAGCGCCAGATCAGAGCCCGCAATCACCTCTTGAAACCCTGCAAAGCGGTCTTGGGTCGAGGTCGCCGTTGCAGGCCCCCCCAGAAACGCGACGCGGGCATAACCGCGATCGATCAAGGTTTGCGCCGCCATCCGCCCTGCCGCGATATTGTCGATGCCCAGCACGTTGACTTTGGGGCGCATCGCATGCCGACCAAAGGAATGCACCACCGGCACGCCCGCGTCCCTAAACCCTTCGGCGAAACTGGCGGGCAGCGTGGACGACGCGACGATCACACCATCCACCGAATAGGCCCGCAGCATGCGGATCGAGTTTTCGGGGCTTACCTCATCAGTCAGGTTGACCAGCAAAGGGCGCAGGCCGCGCGCTTGCAAGCCTTTGGTGAACAGATCAAACACCTCAAGAAAAATGGGATTGTGAAAGTTGTTCGACACCAGCCCGATCATCTTGGTCCGGCCTGTGGTCAAGGACGAGGCCAGCGCATTGGGGCTATAGCCCAAGGCGGCCGCTGCCTTTTCGACCTTGGCGCGTGTTTTATCCGACACCGACGCCCCTACGGTAAAGGTCCGCGACACCGCCGATCGCGACACGCCCGCAAGCATCGCGACGTCCTTGAGCGTGATTGCGCCTCTAGCGGTCTCGCGTGGCATCCTTCTCCGCTTCTGCGGCCACAGCCGCCCAATCCGTCGTTGCGAATTTCCAGATGGCGATCCCACCAAGTGCCACAAACAATAACGCCCAGAGCGGCGCGCCGTTGGCGTATTCAACCATGGCCCACAGCAAAGGCAGAACGCTCGTGACAACCCTCCGCCATAGTGGCAAAAAAAACGGGACACCGAGATCGAAAAAACCCGGCTTGGGGCGATCAGACCGCACGCGCAACCCTCTTACCGGATTTCAGGCAAGTCGCTTTCCGCACAGGGCACAAAGCCTGCGGCAACATAACTTGTGTGTTCAAAAACAGATACATGAGACGCGGCTTTCCCCCAAGGACTGCAATACTCTAACTTCAAACCTGCAATATGCAACCGGTTGCAGCGTCATTGACCGGGCATCGCAGGCGAATTTCTGATTGTGCAGCCATCCCCCTGTGCACCATAAGATATACATGTATTTAACCCGTCCTCGCATCTTTAGCCTGATTGCTGTGATCGCCACACTTCTGGTGGTTGCGGGAACGATGTCATTTCCCGCGCTTGAGCGGCATTATATGCGACAGCAGGCTGAAAAAGACGCAGTTCCGCTGAAACTGGCGGTCGAGGGCCTGCGCGCTGCTGTCGACAGATACGCCCCCCTGCCCGCGTTGATCGCTGAACGCAGCACCTTGATCGACCTGCTCGCCAGCCCCGATGACGCCGCACTCGTGGCGGCGGTGAACGAGGACCTGCGCCAGACCGCAGCCACCGTACGGGCAAGCGATGTTTATCTGATGGATATTTCGGGCCTGACCATCGCCGCTGCCAGCTATCGCGACCCGAACAGTTTTCTGGGGCGCAATTTCAATTATCAGACCTATTTCACGCAAGCGCTCAACGGGGCTTTGTCCAGCTTTTCGGTTTACGGCACGACAACAGGCGAGCGCGGCTATTTTTATGCAGCACCCGTCGAAGACGGCGAACGGATCGTCGGAGTTCTGGCGGTCAAGTTCAACATCTCTGCTTTTGAAAGCATCTGGCGCGGGGCCGACAGCGAATTTATGGTTGCCGACCGCAATGACTTTGTTTTCATGTCCTCACGGCCTGACTGGCATTTCCGCGCGATGCGCCCCCTCAGTGACGCCACGTTGCAGCTGATTGCGCAAAACCTGCAATATCCCATCGACCGGATCGAGCTTTTGCCGATTACGGTGCGGCCGCTTGATGAGGGTGCCCGTCTTGTCACAATCGAAGGGACGACGCGTGAAACCTATATTTTGACGGCACAGCGCCTTGTTGATCTTGACTGGACGATGTCGTCACTGTCGCCTCTAGGGCCTGCGACGCTCAGTGCGCTGCGGTCCATGCTGATTGCAGGCCTGACGGGGCTGTTGCTGCTGGGCGCGCTGCTTGCCTATCTTCTCAAACAGGCACGCCAGACCGAGGCCTTCGCACGGGAAACAGAAGCCAAGCGCCTGCTGGAAGCCGCGGTTGCCGAACGCACCACCGATCTCGAAACGGCCTTGGGTGATTTGCGCCAGACACAGACCGATCTTATTCAGGCGGGCAAGCTTTCGGCGCTGGGGCAAATGTCGGCCGCGCTGAGCCATGAATTCAACCAGCCGCTCGCGGCGGTGAAGTCCTACGCCGACAACGCGGGCGCATTTCTGGATCGTGGTCAGGTTTCCGAAGCGAAAGACAATATCACGCGCATCTCGAAAATGGCGGACCGGATGGCGACGATCTCGGCACATTTGCGCAACTTTGCCCGCCGTCCCCAGCAAGCGACCGGTCCTTTGCTGCTCAATGCCGTTGTCCATGATGCGCTGGCGGTTATTGACATGCGGCTGGCATCTGAGGGGGGCGAAATCACCTATACGCCACCAAAATCAGAAATCTGGGTCACGGGCGGCCACGTGCGTCTACAGCAAGTCATCGTCAATCTGATCAACAACGCGCTTGACGCGATGGAGGGGCAACCTGAACGGATCGTCGACTTGCGCATCGACAACACCCGCCTGCAGGTCCGCGACACCGGCCCCGGCATAGAGCACGACGCGATTGCCAATATCTTTGATCCTTTCTTTACCACCAAAGCGCCCGGTAAGGGGCTTGGGCTCGGGCTGTCGATCTCCTTTAATATCGTCAGCGACTTTGGTGGCACGCTCAGTGCTGCCAACCATCCTGACGGGGGCGCGGTCTTTACGGTCACATTGCAACCGGCAACCCCTCTGGAATTGGCCGCACAATGAAACAGACCGTGATATTCGTGGACGACGAGGAAGAGTTGCGCCACGCGACCAGCCAGACGCTGATGCTGGCCGATCTTCCTGCGGTGGTTCTTGATAAGGCGGAACTGGCACTGGCGCAGATCAGCCGTGGCTTTGACGGGGTCTTGGTGACGGACATCCGCATGCCGGATCAGGACGGTCTTTGGCTGATGCGCAAAGTGCTGGAGCTTGATCCGGAATTTCCGGTGATCCTGATTACGGGTCATGGCGATGTGAACCTTGCGGTGCAATCCATGCGCGAAGGCGCGTATGATTTCATTGAAAAACCCTTCGCGCCCTCAAGGCTGGTGTCAACGATCCACCGCGCGCTGGAGAAACGGCGGCTGACAATCGAGAACCGCGCCCTGAAGCGCGAGGTTGGCGGGCGCGACAAGCTCGAGGCACGTTTGATCGGGCGTTCGGATGCGATGGTTGCCTTGCGCAAACAGATCCGCACGATTGCCGCCACCGATGCCGATGTGCTGATCACGGGGGCCACGGGTGTGGGCAAGGATATGACCGCCCATGCGCTGCATGATCTGTCCGCGCGCGGCCCGCACCCCTTTGTGCATATCAACTGCGCCGCCCTGCCCGTTGATCTGGTGGAAAGCGAACTTTTCGGGCATGAGGCGGGTGCCTTTCCTGGCGCAATGCGGGCGCGTTTCGGGAAATTCGAATTTGCGCGCAAAGGCACCGTCTTTCTGGACGAGATCGACAGCCTGCCTGTCGGCGTACAGGCGAAACTGCTTCATGCCGTTCAGGCACGACAAATCACGCGGCTGGGGGCCAATGATCCGGTGGATCTTGATATCCGCATCGTTGCTGCTGCGAAAACTGATCTGTCCGAGGCCGTTGCAGCGGGCCATTTCCGCGCGGATCTGCTTTACCGGCTGAATGTCGTCACGCTGCATGTGCCAACGCTGGATCAGCGGCGTGATGATATCCCGTCACTCTTTCTCAATCTCGCGACCCAAGCCGCAGCGCGGTATTCAAAACCCGCCCCCGATGTGCCTGCGGATGTTCTCGCTCAGATGGCCATACAAGACTGGCCGGGCAATGTGCGCGAATTGCGCAACGCAGCGGATCGCTTTGTGCTGGGGCTGGATCCGACAGTGACAGTGGGTGCCGAAACGCAAGCACTGTCACTCGCCCAGAAGATGGCCGACCACGAACGCGCGCTCATCATGGCAACACTGACCGCGCAAGGCGGCAGCCTCAAACAGACCTATGAAGCACTGGGGTTGTCGCGCAAAGCCCTCTACGAGAAGATGCAGAAACATGGCCTGTCCAAGGCCGACGCAGACCAAAGCGGCTGAAATGCACCCGTTTCGACACATGTCTTGGGCCGTTTGTCCCCTTGGCGACCCATCTTTATTCATAAGTGTTAACTGTTATCGCAAACAGTGGGCCTGCAACCTTGTACTCACAGTGAAACAAAGTGGAAGTGCCTACCATGCGATCTACTTGCACCTCGCGTGTTTGTGATACGCCCTGATCTTGGAGAGATCAGAATAAATTTGTGGAGGAAGACCTTATGAAACTAGCAGCGCTTATCGCGACAACTGCTTTGACAGCAACAACAGCTTTTGCAGCCGGTCACGAAGACCGCACCGGTTGGCCAGAGAGCTTTACCGTTGGCACAGCATCCCAGGGCGGCACATACTTTGCCTACGGGTCCGGCTGGGCGAACCTGGTCGCAGAAGAGCTAGGCCTGACAGGCGGCGGTGAAGTTACCGGTGGCCCAATGCAGAACATGGCACTGGTGCACACAGGCGACGCACAGTTCGGCATGACAACAATGGGTCCAGCGGCTGAATCCATCGCCGGTACAAACCCGATCGCACCCGGTCTGCAAATGACCAACGCTTGCGCGATGTTCCCGATGTACCAGACACCGTTTTCGGTGACCGCACTGACCTCATCCGGCATCACATCCATCTCGGATATTCCTGATGGCGCGCGTATCGGCTTTGGTCCCGCGGGTTCCACATCCGACACATACTTCCCACGCATGATGGAAGAGCTGGGTGTCAACTTTGAGCGCCGCAACGGCGGTTGGGGCGACCTTGGTGGCCAGTTGCAGGACGGTCTGCTCGACGTGATCGCGTTTGCGGCTGGTGTGCCTGTGCCTGCCGTGTCCCAGTTGGAAGTGCAGACTGACGTGAACATCATCGAATTCACCGAGGAAGAGCAGGCAGCTATCATGGCCGCCTTCCCTGTCTCTGAATTCGATATCGCAGCTGACATATACACAACACTGGAAGCACCGGCACGTTCGGTTTCCATGTGGAACTTTGCAATCGCAAACTGTGATCTGCCAGCATCCTTCGTCAAAGCAGCCGTGGACGTCGTGATGTCCGACAACGAGCGTATGGTAAACATCCACCGTGCCGCCCGTTCCACACTGCCAGAGAACTGGACAAAGAACGCAGGCGTTCTGCCATGGCACCCAGGTGCAGCCGAGTGGTTCATCGAGAACGCTGGCGCAGAAATCCCTGCCGATCAGATCTTCGGCAACTAAGCCCTGATCGCCCGGGGCCGCTTTTCGCAAGCGGCCTCGGGACCCTTGATTTATTCAACAAAATTGATGCAGGCTAGCCGTCCGTCAGGGCATTCTATCAGCATGCGAGGATCACACGATGACAACCGACCAAACATTAGACGATCAAACGGATGGCCCCGTTCTGGCCGAAGGTGTTGATGAAGAGCCGGTCGAACATAACCGCCGCATTTTTACAGGGCGCACGTATCTGGTCGTTGCAGCTGTTTCGGCATTTTATGCCCTGTTCCACATGGCGGCCCTGAACGGCTGGTCAATCGAGGCATGGACCGGCATTGAAATCCCCCTGCTGCCCGTCTTTCCGATGGAGACATGGAATTTCCGCATCGTGCACATTGCGGGCGCGTTGATCCTTGGTTTCACCCTTTATTCCGCGCGGGCCTTCCCCGACGCGGACGATGATGCACACAGCCCGCTTGATTATCTCGCCTATCTTGCCCTGCTCCCTGCCCTCTATGCCTGCTACACGGCCCTCGGGTTTGCCGCCGATATCCAGGGCGGTGTGATGTGGAACGGTATGGATGAAGGCATCCGTACCGCTGAAATCTATCATTACGGCTATCCGCTTTTGGCGGCGACCACCGCTGGCATCGTCCTTGGCTGGGTACGTCCGCGTGTCCGCGGCACGATCGCACCTGCCGATCTGGTGCTGAGTGTGTGCGGTATTGCCGTCGCCATGTATCTGATCACGATTTTTGGCACATTGATGCGCAACTCGACCGGCACACCCTTTGCGCCGATCGGGATGAGCCTTGCCGCCGTTGCCGGCACCGCATTGATCATGGAACTGACCCGCCGCGTCGCAGGCATGGCGTTGATCATCATTGCGGGCATCTTTCTGGTCTACGTGTTCGTGGGCGACCTGCTGCCGGGTTTCCTGAACGCGCCAGACATCACATGGCAGCGCTTCTTTAGCCAGGTCTACACCGATGCAGGTATCCTTGGGCCAACCACGGCGGTGTCCTCGACCTACATCATTTTGTTCATCATCTTTGCGGCGTTCCTTCAGGCCTCCAAGGTGGGCGACTACTTCGTGAACTTTGCTTTTGCCATGGCTGGCCGCGCACGCGGTGGTCCTGCGAAAGTGGCGATCTTTGCCTCTGGCCTGATGGGGATGATCAACGGCACCTCTGCGGGCAACGTTGTTGCGACAGGCTCGCTCACAATCCCTTTGATGAAAAAGGTAGGCTACAAGCCAACGACCGCAGGCGCGGTTGAGGCGGCAGCATCCACAGGTGGTCAGATCATGCCACCGATCATGGGCGCCGGTGCCTTTATCATGGCCGAGATCACGGGTATTCCTTACACCGATATCGCCATCGCCGCGATTATCCCGGCGATCCTTTATTTCGTGTCCATCTACTTCATGGTGGATTTCGAGGCTGCAAAACTGGGTATGCGCGGCATGCGCGAGGATGAACTGCCCAAGCTGAAAGACATGGTGCGCCGCGTCTTTTTGTTCCTGCCGATCATCATCCTGATTGCGGCGCTGTTCATGGGCTATTCGGTGATCCGTGCGGGTACCTTGGCAACCGCCTCTGCCGCTGTGGTCAGCTGGTTTACGCCCTACCGCATGGGCCTGCGGTCTGTCACCAAAGCGTTTGAACTGGCGGGCATCATGTCGATCCAGATCATCGCGGTCTGCGCCTGTGCCGGTATCATCGTGGGTGTGATCTCGCTTACCGGTGTTGGCGCGCGGTTCTCGTCGGTGCTGCTCAACATTGCCGAAGCCAACCAGCTGCTGGCCCTGTTCTTTGCCATGTGTATCGCGATCCTGCTGGGCATGGGCATGCCGACAACGGCGGCCTATGCGGTGGCGGCGTCCGTGGTGGCACCGGGCCTTGTGCAACTGGGTATCCCGCTGCTGACGGCGCACTTCTTTGTGTTCTACTTCGCCGTTGTCTCTGCGATCACGCCACCTGTGGCCTTGGCCAGTTATGCGGCGGCGGGGATATCGGGGGCCAATCCGATGGCCACGTCGGTTGCATCGTTCAAGATCGGCATTTCGGCCTTCATCGTGCCGTTCATGTTCTTCTACAACGGCGCAATCTTGATGGATGGTTCATGGTTCGAAGTCATCCGTGCCGGTATCACAGCGGTCTTCGGGGTGTTCTTGCTGTCCTCGGGTGTCCAAGGCTGGTGGGTTGGCAACCGTGCGGCAACGCCGATCCGGATTGGCCTGCTGATTGTCGCGCTTTGCATGATTGCGGGTGGATTGCTGACCGACCTGATCGGGATTGGCGGCGCTGTGGCCCTGTACTTCATGGCCAAAGTCGCGCGGCCAAAGGTCACCGCATAAGCTGACACCTTCAGCAAACAAAATCAGGGAGCGGCGCAAATGCCCCGCTCCCTTTTATATTTTTGCATCAGACCTTTATTCATGTTTTTTCCGGCCTACATGCAAATCACCTGCATAAACGGGAGCCTGCCATGTCCACCAGAGCACGCCACGCTGCAAACACAGCGATCCGCTTGGACAATCCCTATTACACTGGCGCGCCAAATAGGATATCCGCCGCGCACTGCGTATAAAACCGACCAATTACCTGGAAGTCCGCTTTGATTGAACTCAGCACCTACGAGCTTTTCGTCCTCGCCGCAGGCGCCATGGCATTCGGCATTTATCTCTTGATCAAAGGTGGTGACTGGACGGTGGATGCCGCCGTCTTTGTCGCCGAACGCACGGGGCTTTCGCCGCTTTTTATCGGGGCGACAATCATCTCTTTCGGGACATCGGTGCCCGAACTTTTCACCTCGGTCACAGCTAACCTGCAAGGCTATCCCGGCATTGCGTTGGGCAATGTCCTTGGATCGAATGTTGCGAATATCCTGTTGGTTCTGGGTGCCACGGCATTTGTGTTTCAGGTGACAGCACGCCCCAAAGACCTCGTCAAAGATCTTTGCATGATGCTTTTGGCCACAGGGATTATGGCGTTCGGTATGTTGACCGGCGGCTTTAACCAGATCCTAGGCCTGATCATGTTCGGCATTCTCGCAGCCTTTGTTTTCTACCAGTACAAAACGGACAGCATCCCGCTGGAAGAAGATGATGATGACGACGACACCCCCGGCATCACGACGATGAAAGGCGCTGTTGTCATTCTTCTGGCAGGTCTCGCAGCGCTGGGTGTCGGCTCGGAGTTGCTGGTGAAAGGGGCCGTGCAAACCGGTTCCGCCATTGGCGTCCCCGAAGCGATTATCGGTCTGACTGTGGTTGCTTTCGGCACCTCCCTGCCCGAGCTTTCGACCTGTATCGCCGCCGCACGCAAGCAATCGGTGGGCCTCATCCTTGGCAATATCATCGGCTCGAACACCTTTAACATCCTGTCGATCATCGGCCTGACCGCCGTGATTGCACCTTTGGATGTCGATCCGGTCCTGCTTGGGGCGGATCTTTGGATCACAGTGGCCGTGGCGGTTCTGTTCACGCTGTGGATGCTCACCGTTGGCCGTTTGAACCGGACCACAGGGATTATCATGATAGCCGCCTATGTAATATTTGTCGCGGCACAGTATCTGACGCCATAACCAAGAAGGCCCAAACCATGAGCAACGCAGAAATCGGCCTTGTCGGCCTTGGCACCATGGGTGCGGCCCTTGCAATGAACATTGCCGACAAGGGGTTCGACATCGCCGTCTGGAACCGCACGACCCAGACCACCCGCGAATTTCACCAGAGCGCCGGCGATCTGGCAGACCGCATCACGCCGACCGAAACACTGGAAGATCTGGTCAGCGCGCTCAAATCACCGCGCGCGATTATTCTGATGGTGCCTGCCGGCGCGCCGGTCGATGACCAGATCAAGGCGCTGCGCCCCCTGCTTGATGACGACGATATGATCATCGACGCAGGCAACGCGAATTTCCACGATACCAACCGCCGGATGCAGGACGCGGGCGATCTGCCTTTTCTTGGCATCGGGGTGTCAGGCGGCGAGGAAGGGGCGCGTTTCGGCCCTTCCATCATGGGCGGTGGCAAGCGCGCGCATTGGGATCGCGTCGCACATATTCTGGAAGCGATTTCTGCCAAACATAAAGGCACACCCTGCGCCACATGGATGGGCGAAGAAGGGGCCGGACATTTCGTCAAAGCCGTTCATAACGGCATCGAATATGCCGACATGCAGATGATCGCCGAGGTTTACGGCATCATGCGTGACGGGCTGGGCATGGATAACAGCGCGATTGCAGAGACATTCGCCAAATGGGACAAAGGCCCCTTGCGCAGTTACCTGATTGAAATTTCGGGCAAAGTTGCCGCCGCGGTGGACCCCGAAACAGGCAAACCCATGCTGGAAGTCATCGTCGATGCAGCGGGCCAGAAGGGCACTGGCCGCTGGACCGCAATCGAGGCGCAGCGTCTGGCCGCAGCGGTCCCCGCAATTGAAGCGGCCGTTGTGGCGCGCAACCTGTCCGCACAGCGCGACGCACGCGCGGCTGGCGAGGCGCTTTTTGGCGCGGCTCCACACCATATCGCCCATGATGTGCTGACATTAGACGCGCTGGAAGAGGCGCTGATTGCAGGCAAGATCCTGTGCTATGCGCAAGGGTTTGGCATGATCGAAAAGGCGTCCGACACATATGGCTGGGCGCTGCCTCTGCCCGCAATCGCCGAGGTCTGGCGCGAGGGCTGCATCATCCGCTCTGATATGCTGGACGATATGGCGACTGCGCTGCGCGAGAACCCCGAACGCAATCTGATGATGGCCTCCGGTTTCGCGGACCGGCTCAAGCACACGCACAACGCGCTGCGCAATGTGGTCGCTCAAGCAGCGCTGCACGGGCTGGCGGCACCCGCATTGTCATCGGGTCTGGCGTATTTCGATGCCATGCGGACCGCACGCGGCACGGCAAACATGATACAGGGCCAGCGTGACTTTTTTGGCGCCCACGGCTTTGCGCGCATCGACGGCGGTGACGGGCACCATGGCCCTTGGGGGAATTAACCCAAGGCGTAGCCTGCTCCGCGCACCGTGCGCACCGGATCAGCGCCGCCATTCTGCGTCAGCACCTTGCGCAAACGACCCACATGCACATCAACGGTCCGCGTATCGACATAGATGTCACGCCCCCAGACACGATCAAGCAGCAAATCACGTGACCACACGCGGCCAGGTTTTTCCATAAACGTCGACAGCAGACGAAACTCGGTCGGCCCCAGCTTGAGTGCCACATCGTTGCGCGTCACGCGGTGGGTCTCCGCATCCAGCACGATATCATCATAGGTCAGAACCTGCCCGACCGTTGCCGGACGTACACGGCGCAATTGTGCGCGCACACGCGCCATAAGCTCGGACACGGAATAGGGTTTGACGACATAGTCATCAGCACCCGTTTCCAGCCCGCGGACTTTATCCACTTCTTCGGCGCGCGCCGACAGCATGATGACCGGGATGGCGCGGGTTTCATGGCTGATCTTGAGCCGCCGACAAACCTCGATCCCGGACAGATTGGGCATCATCCAGTCCAGCACGATCACATCAGGCGCATCTTCAGCCACGCAAAGCAGACCCTCTTCACCGTTCTCGGCGCGGGTGACGCGAAACCCTTCTGCTTCCAGATTATAACCCAGGACCTCGCGTTGCGCGGCTTCGTCCTCGACAACCAAAACATGGGGATATTGGGTCATCGGCCTAGCCCGGATCCGTCACATAGGCCGTCTTGTCACCCTTCGGCCGCGCCTCTTCGGGCATTTCGCCTGTGACCAGATAGATGACCTGCTCGGCCATATTGGTGGTTAGATCGCCCATACGTTCAATGTTTTTTGCCATGAAGTGCAGGTGCATGCAGGGCGTGATGTTGCGCGGGTCTTCCATCATGAATGTCAGGAATTCGCGGAACAGCGCATTATACATCTGATCCACTTCCTGATCGCGCTGGCGCACATCCTCGGCAAGTTCCGCATCCCCGCGCAAATAGGCATCCAGCGTATCCTTGAGCATCTGCTCGACCTCGCGCGCCATGCGCCGCAGGGCCGCGTCAGACCCATTGACGGAGTTCATCTCGACCAGCACGCTTGTGCGTTTGGCGATGTTCTTGGCATAGTCGCCGATCCGCTCAAGCGATGCGGCCAGACGCAGAACTGTAAGAACGGAACGTAAGTCTTTGGAAACAGGGGCGCGCAGGGCAATCGTGCGTGCCGCCTCGTCATTGATCTGGATCTCCAGCGCATCAATGCTCTTGTCGCCTTCGCGTACCTCTTCGGCCAGCTCGGTGTCACGGTCCGAAAGGGATTTGACCGCCTTGAGAATTGCCTCTTCAACCTGCCCGCCCATCTGCATGATCAACGTGGTTATCCCTTCGAGATCACGGTCATAGGCCGACGAAATATGATCGTTCATAGCTGTGTCTCCTTACCCGATCCGGCCGGAAATATAGCTTTCCGTCCGCGGGTCTTGCGGGTTGGTGAAAATCTTGTCGGTGTCATCGTATTCGACCAGATTCCCGAGGTGGAAGAACGCGGTTTTCTGGCTCACGCGGGCGGCCTGCTGCATCGAGTGGGTGACGATCACCACCGAGTAGCTCTGGCGCAGCTCGTCGATCAACTCCTCGACCTGCGCTGTGGCGATCGGGTCAAGTGCAGAACATGGCTCGTCCATCAACAGCACCTCGGGCGCTGTGGCGATGGCGCGCGCAATGCAAAGGCGCTGCTGCTGGCCACCGGACAGGCCCGTGCCGGGTTTATCCAGCCGGTCCTTTGCCTCTTCCCACAGGGCGGCCTTGCGCAGGGATTTTTCGACAATCTCGTCCAGATCGGCCTTGTTGCGGGCCAGTCCGTGAATTTTCGGGCCATAGGCCACGTTATCATAAATCGATTTCGGAAACGGGTTCGGCTTTTGAAACACCATGCCCACCTTGGCGCGCAACTGCACGGGATCAACGCGCGGGTCATAGATGTCTTCGCCATCAATCAGGATATCGCCCGACACTCGTGCGCTATCAATCGTGTCGTTCATCCGGTTGAGACAGCGCAGGAAAGTCGATTTTCCGCAGCCCGACGGCCCGATAAACGCGGTGACCGTATTGTCGGCAATCTCGACACTGACATCCTTGATGGCATGTGTTTCGCCGTAATAGACTTGTACGCCGCGGGCGCTGATCTTGGAATCTTGCATCGTGCTCATCTTTCGGTCCACTGGTATCATATCTTTCATATCTGGGCTCCTACCAACGGCGCTCGAATTTGCGGCGCAGGATGATTGCGATGATGTTCATGGTCAGCAGGAAAATCATCAGGATGATAATCCCACCCCATGCTTTTTCAAAGAACGCTTCGTCCGATCGTGCAGCCCATGTGTAGATCTGCGCAGGCATCGCCGAATTCGGATCAAGCAGGCCAGAGACCAGCCCGTCAGGGTATTCGCGCGCCACGTAGCCAACCATACCGATCAACAAGAGCGGGGCGGTTTCACCCAATGCCTGCGCCAGCCCGATGATCGTGCCGGTCAGGATGCCGGGCATCGCCAGCGGCAGCACATGATGAAAGACCGATTGCATCTTGGATGCCCCTACCCCGAGTGCGGCATCGCGGATGGATGGCGGCACCGATTTGAGCGAGGCACGGGTCGAAATCACGATTGTCGGCAATGTCATCAGCGTCAATACCAGACCACCGACCAATGGCGCGGACTGCGGCAGATGCGCAAACTGGATAAACACGGCGAGGCCAAGAATACCGAAAACGATGGACGGGACGGCCGCAAGGTTCGAGATATTCACCTCGATCAGGTCGGTCCAGCGGTTCTTTGGTGCAAACTCTTCCAGATAGATCGACGCGGCAACGCCGATGGGCAGCGACAAGAGCAGAACAACCATCATCATGAAAAACGACCCGATGACCGATGCGCCAATTCCGGCACCACCGGGGTTATCAACACCGGTGTCCGTACCGGTAATGAAATTCCAGTCAAATGCGCTTCCTATGATGCCCGCTTCTGCCAGTGCATCAACCAGATCAAGGTCGGCCACTTCAAGAAAGCGCCCATCAACAACCATGTCCCGCGTCAGTTGGCCCTGCAAATAGCGGTCAACGCGGCTGGCCGCCGAAAGTTCAAATTCCACTGGTTGCCCGATCTGGTCGGGATTCTCGCGATAGAATGTGCGCAGGTCACCGCCAACCTTGCCCATAACACGCTCGATCGTATCGCCATCAAAATCCACGTCCAGCCCACGCTGTTGCAGCGTCTGGGTGACGTCGTTCACAAAATACTCTGTGTAGGCCGCCGTCTTGAGCATCTTGCTCTCGGCCTCGTCGAACTGTTCCTGTGTCAGCGTGAATTCAACATTCACAACCGTTTGCGTAAAGGCTGGAAGACCATTGCGCAGGATCGAGACGACCAAAAAGATCAGGAAAACCAGACCGATAACAATCGCCAGTAGCCCGTACATTTTGAACCGTGCCTCGGCCGCGTTGCGTTTCTTCATCAACGGGCTTTCGGACAGCAGCGATCCATGCGCGGCCGGTGCGGATTTTCCACCCGACATATCTGTTGTGGCGTCGCTCATTCGTATTGCTCCCGGTATTTACGGACGATGTAGAGGGCAAAGACGTTCAACCCGAGGGTCACAACAAACAGGCTGATCCCGAGGGCGAAGGCAACCAGCGCCACAGGCGAGGAAAAGTCGCTGTCGCCCGTCAGTTGGCTGACGATTTTCGCCGTCACCGTTGTCATCGCGTCAAAGGGGTTCAGCGACAGACGTGCCGCGGCACCCGCCCCCAGCACCACGATCATCGTTTCTCCGATGGCACGTGATGCGGCAAGCAGGATCGCCCCCACGATCCCGGGCAACGCGGCGGGAATGATCACCTGACGCACGGTTTCGGAATGTGTCGCGCCAAGCCCGAGCGAGCCGTCACGCATTGCCTGCGGGACAGCATTGATGATGTCGTCGGACAAAGAACTGACAAAAGGGATCAGCATCATGCCCATCACAAGGCCTGCGGTCATTACGGCGGTGCCGCCGGACATCCAGTTGACACCCAGCATCCCGCCTTCGCCAAAAACATCAACCAGCAGCGGTCCGACCGTCAGCAGCGCAAACAGGCCGTACACGATGGTCGGGATACCGGCCAGCACCTCGAGCATCGGTTTCGCCACGGCCCGTACCGACTTGGACGCATATTCCGAAAGATAGATCGCCGCAAAAAGCCCGATCGGCACGGCCACCACAAGTGCGATGAACGAAATGTAGAGCGTCCCCCACAACAGCGGCAGAATCCCCAGTTGCGACGACTGGCCACGCCCCGAGAAACTGGGTGACCAGTTCAGGCCGAAGAAGAAGTCGGCGGCCGGATAGAGTTTGAAGAATTCATAGGTGTTGAAGATCAACGACAGGACAATGCCGACCGTTGTCAGGATCGCGATGGATGCGGCAAGGATCAGAACGGTCAGAACACCTTTTTCAACCACATTGCGCGCGCGGTAATCCCGCGTGATGACGCGCCACGTCAAGACAAGACCGCCCACGGCAATCGCGATCACAGCAAAGGTCTTGAGCCAGTTGCCTGTCCATGCCATCTCTCGGTAGCGTTGCGCGGCTAGCAATGTTTCGGCACTGACACCGGACCCGAGCGCCACGCCGACCTCGGCAAGCCGTTCGCGCACATCGGTGAAACCGGTCTGCATATCCGATGCGTCCTGTTCGGTCATGGCCCCTTGGGCCACAGCCACATCAAGCCCTTCGGCGACGCGGCGGACATCCGACATGATCAGGCCAAGAGAGCTACCTTCTGCTATTGCCCCCTGGTCGATCATATCCGAGACCGAATTGTTGATAATGAAAGGTTGCACGATCAGCCAGACAGCCAAGGCCACCGCCGCAGGTACCACAGCATTCAGGGCCGTGTTGGCGCCATAATAGTTCGGCAGCGAATGCAGATTGCGGCGGTCACCTTCGGCCGTGGCCATCGCACGGGCGCGACCCGCAAAAAACCCGAGCACGCCAAGCCCTAAAATGACCAACAGGATCAGTGTGTTCGACATTGATTGCCCCTTTTGCAGCGTTTCATCGACAAGCCTCGCCAGGCTTTGAGGACCGGATAAATGCTACAGCCGCATATTGAAAGAAATTGTTCGGCCCCGGCGCAAAGCCGGAACCGAACGTAACCGGATGGCCTTAGTTCATTGTCACGTTGTTCATGACAGCCTGTTGTGTCGCAGCCAGCTCTGGGTCGGACACAAGACCGTAGGCCGCCAAAGGACCGGATGGACCCGCAACTTCATCAGAGATGAAGAAGTTTGCGAATTCCTGCAGGCCGGGGATCACACCGATGTGCGCCGCCTTGATGTAGAAATACAGCGGGCGCGATACAGGATAGACGCCAGCAGCGATGGTCTCGGTTGTTGGCTCAACACCCGACATTGTTGCCACTTTCAGCTTGTCTGTGTTGTTCTCGTAGAACGCCAGACCGAACACGCCGATGCCATTGGTGTTCGCTGCAATACGCGCCAGTGTTTCTGTGTAGTCACCGTCGATGTCGACGGAACGACCGTCAGTGCGGACCGCCAGACATGCATCTTCTGCGTCATCTTCGGACATACCGCCCGCGATCATCGCGTCCATCGCGCCTGTGGCTTCACAGCCAGCAGCGATCACTTGCTCTTCGAACACTTCGCGTGTGCCGTGCTTGGTGCCCGGGATAAAGGCAAGGATATCCGCGTCTGGCAGATCGGCGTTGAAGTCGGACCATTTTGTGTACGGGTTCTCGACCAGCGCGCCATCGACCATGACCATCGGGGCCAGAGCGTTGAAAATGTCGGAAGGTTCGAATGCAGTGAACGCAGGGCCGTCGATCTGCGATGCAAAGACGATGCCGTCATACCCGATGCGGACTTCGATGATGTCTGTCACGCCGGCTTCGGCACAAGCTGCAATCTCGTTCTCGCGAATGGCACGCGATGCGTTTGCGATGTCGATGGTGTTTTCGCCAACACCTTCGCAGAAACGCGCGAGACCCGCAGAAGACCCGCCGGATTCGACAACAGGGGCCGGAAAATCAAAGTTGTCGCCGAATGCTTCGGCAACGATGGATGCATAGGGCAGCACTGTGGAAGACCCGGCAACCTGCACGTTGTCACGTGCAAAAGAAGTTGTGGCAGTAAGGGCAATCGCCGCGGTCGTCGCGGTAAGCTTCATGAGAGACATAAAAACACTCCTGTCTGTCAGGTTTCGGTGAAGCGCGAGCCGCCCCACCATCGCGGCCCGTCTACGCCGCCCGCCCAAAGCTTTTGTGACACTTATGTAAAAGTTTTATGACAGTCGCGCCGTGGGCAGAAAAACGGACACTTTTGTCCCTTCTCCCAGCTGGCTTTCGATCGTCATCCGTCCGCGATGCCGGTTGATGATGTGTTTGACAATCGCAAGTCCCAGACCAGTGCCGCCGACCTCGCGCGATCTGTGATTATCAACGCGGTAAAATCGTTCGGTCAAGCGCGCCAGATGGTGTTCGGCAATCCCCTCGCCCTTGTCAGTCACAGTGATTTGCACCGCTTCAGCGCGCAATCGCCGGTGCATTGTGCGCGGCAACAGCGACACTTCCACGTCTTTGCCGACCGCCCCGTATTTGATCGCGTTTTCCACAAGGTTGGTGAACACCTGCACCAACTGCCCCGCATCGCCCGGCACTGTTTCTTCGCTTGCAACAAGATCAAGGGTAACCGTGACACCCGCCGCTGCCGCCTGCGGCTCCAATCCTTTGAGAACCGAGGCCAGCAGCGCACCCAGTTCCACCTCTTCACGTGGCCGGACCCGTTCATCCTCTTCCACGCGGGTCAGTGACATCAGATCATCCACCAGCCTGCGCATCCGGTTCGCCTCATGCGCCATGATATCCAGAAACCGTGTCCGCGCGACCGGATCATCCTTTGCCGCGCCGTTCAGTGTTTCGATAAAGCCAAGCAAGGCGGTCAGGGGCGTGCGCAACTCATGGCTGACGTTGGCGACAAAATCACGGCGCATCTGACCCGCCTCTTCTGACGCGGTCTGATCCTCGAATGTCAGTACGATATCGGTCTGCGCTGCCGCAACACTCACCTTGTAGATCACATCCTTGGACCCTGATCGTCCGGTATAGCGGATGGATGCGTCCACCCCGGTCCGCCGTGTCTCGGCAATGGCGGCAAGGATCGGAGGTTGCCGCAGTGCGGTGATATAGTGCTTGCCCAATAGGTCTGGTCCAAGAATCGCATCGACCTTCGCGTTTGACGCGCACACACGCTCATCCGGGCCGATCATCAGGACCGGCATCGGAAAAGCGTCGATAATGGAAACGATCTGTTCGCGCGTCATGGGATTTTTCTAAAGCGTTTCAATGAAGTCGGAAAGCCTGAGACAACATGCCTCACCAAAGTAAAAGATTTGTCGCAATCATGAGTTGAAATACTGACTGTAAATTTCATAATCACGGTTAGTTTTTTGTTTAAGTACCACGGATATTTTATGCAAAGTATTGCGCGACAGCCATCCACTGACTTTCCGGCACCCGATTTTGCATTGGCGGACCGGACATTTGTGGTGGGAAATCTGGCACATTGGAGCGCCGAGGGACGAAGTGTTGTTCCCTTTGATAATGTACAGTTTATTGATCTGCGTTGTTTAACGGCAGAGCTGTTTGATACCTTCAGCCCCGATTTGATCCTGTCACCACTGTTTGGGGACGGGTTTGATGCGATTGACGTGGCACAGCGGCTGGTCGCATTGGGCTATCAAGGGCGGTATCGCGCCATCAGCGAAAACATGCCCGATATCGGCATGGTTATCAAAGAGGTCCGCACACAGGCTGAAGGGCTGGATTTTGATTTGCTGGCGTTGCCACCACTGGATCGCAAGTAGTCAGGACAGATGTCTGAGATCACGCCGGAAGCGCGCGGCGTTTTGCTGATAATGAAGGGCTGACAACTGTAGTCCCCTGATCGCCTCGGCATCCAGTTGCCGCACGACTTTGCCAGGCGCCCCCATCACGAGGCTTCCGTCCGGAATCACCTTGTTCTCGGTAATCAACGCACCCGCGCCGATCAGGCAGTTGCGGCCGATGACAGCCCCGTTCAGAATTGTGGCACCCATGCCGATCAGGGTGTTTTCCCCGATCACACAGCCATGCAGCATGACTTTGTGGCCGATCGTACAGCCCGGCCCGATCACGAGAGGAGAGCCCATATCGGTGTGCATCACCGTATTTTCCTGCACATTGCTGCCTGCGCCCACCGTGATCCGCTCGTTGTCACCGCGCAGTGTGCTGCCAAACCAGACCGAGGTTTTTTCTTCCAACACGATATCGCCAATCAGGTGACAGCCGGGCGCGACCCAAGCATCATCAGCAATCTGCGGGGCGATATCGCCCAAGGCATAAAGGGTCATGGCCGTTCTCCAAATTCGGTCTGCAAGCTGCGGACATGATCTACCAATTGCGGTTGCTGCGAGCGGCGCAACCGCTCGGCGCTGATGATCGTCTTGAGCTGCTTTTCGGTTTCATCCAGATTATCATTCACGAGAACATAGTCATAACCGTCCCAATGGCTGATCTCGTCCCAGCTTTTCTGCATCCGGCCTTCGATCACATCCGGCGCGTCCTGACCGCGGCTGACAAGACGGCGGTGAAGTTCTGTAATCGAAGGCGGCAGAATGAAGATCGACAGCACATGTTCTTGCAACGACGAGTTGCTGATCTGCTGCGCCCCCTGCCAGTCAATGTCGAACAGCACATCGCGCCCGCTGTCGATGGCCGCTTTCACAGGGGCCTTGGGCGAGCCGTAGTAATTCCCGAAGACCTGCGCATGTTCAAGCATCTCTTGTGCCGCGACCTGGGCTTGGAACTCGGGCACCGAGACAAAGAAATAATCCTTGCCGTTCTCTTCACCCTCGCGCGGGGCGCGTGTCGTGGCGGACACCGAAAACCGCAGCGTGTCGTCCCATGCCCGCAAACGGCCAGCCAGTGTGGATTTGCCTGCACCCGATGGTGACGACAGGATGATCAATAGGCCGCGTCGGGTCATCTGTTACTCCACATTCTGTATCTGCTCGCGCATCTGGTCGATCACCGCCTTGAGGTCAAGGCCAATGGCCGTCAGCGGCGCGGCCTGCGCTTTGGCGCAAAGTGTATTGGCCTCGCGGTTGAATTCCTGTGCGAGAAAATCAAGCTTTCGACCCGCAGGTTTGGGTTCGTCCAAGAGCGCCCGCGCCGCTGCAACATGCGCTTTCAGGCGGTCAATTTCCTCGGTCACATCCGATTTTACGGCCAAGAGGGCCAGTTCCTGCGCCACCCGCGCGGGTTCAACCTCGGCCACATCATCCAACACGCGGCGCAGTGCGGCTGTCAGGTTTGCTTTGACCTGCGGTGCGCGTGCTTGTGCCGCAACGGCCGCTGCGTCGGTCAATGCTGCAATCTTGTCCAACTGGTCACGGACCACCGCCGCAAGAGCAGCCCCCTCGCGCGCGCGCATCGCGACGAAATCGGCGACCAGCGGGGCAACGTCGGCAATCAACGCGCCCGCCAAGGCTGCGGCGTCGTCCTCAGGCTTGGCAGGGATCAATACGCCGCGCTGCGCCAGAACATCCGCCGCAGTTGGTTGGCCAAGCGTGACACCCATGGCAAAAGCACGCTCCTGCACCAGATCCAGCGCCTTGAGCACCGCATCAAGCGAGGCTTCATCTACGGCCAGCGCACCTGTCGCGTCATCACGCTGTAACCGCAGGTTCACGGTAACATTCCCGCGCGACAGCGTATTGCCCAGTTCGGCACGCAGTGCAGGTTCCAGCCCCGCGATCCCGTCAGGCAACCGCAACCGTATGTCCAGCCCCCGCGCATTGACCCCCCGCATTTCCCACGCCCATGACGCTGTATCAGATGCGCCTGTCCGGCTTGCAAAGGCTGTCATGGAGTGTGTCATGGGATGCACCGATCTGTCTTTGTTTGCCTGCACCTAATGCCAATCGACAGGTTGGGGCAAGGGGCGCATTGCCGGATGGATGTTAACCAATTTACACTTTCTTAAATGATTTGCGTTCAGGATTTTGATAAAAAACCTGCAATGCGATGTGAATGAGTACTCCGGTGTTTGGAGAAGAAAGAGTGATGATGAGCAAAGATATATCAGACGATCTGATGCAACGCCGCCGCGGTGACATGCCCGGGCACAATGATCTGATCCTCAAGAATCTGGAGCAATACTGGCAAACCCTGCGACACGCCCAACGGCTTCCGGCGCGCAACGATGTGGCCCCCAGCCAGATCGACGACGCCCTGCCCCATGCCTTTATCCTTCAGCGCGTCGCCCCCGGCACGGCCCGGTTCCGGGTCGCGGGCCAACGGCTTCATGATCTTTTGAAAATGGATGCGCGCGGTATGCCCTTCAGCACGGTTTTATTGCCAGAAGCACGGGACCAGGCGCAGGCCTTGCTTGAGTCCGCGTTCAGCTCGCCTGCGATTGTCAGCATTCCACTGATCTCACCGGCCACACTTTTGCGGCCTGCGTTGCGTGGAACTGTCCTGCTGCTGCCGTTACGCGACAGTGACGACAATACAACACGCATTCTGGGGGCTTTGGTCACTGACCCTGACACCACAAATCGCCCACGGCGTTTCGCCATCAACACAGCAGAGCGTATCCGGCACGAACGCATCGGTTTGCGGTTGGCCCCCACCCCGCTGTTTCCCACACAGCCAAGCAAAAGGCCGGACGCAGTCGTGCGCCCGGCCCTGAGACTGGTCGTCAATAACGGGTGATCAGCCCGCCTTGGCCTGTGCCATTGCGGTGCGCCGCGCGGACAGTTCTTCGGCCACGAGGAACGCAAGCTCCAGCGACTGCGATGCGTTCAGGCGCGGATCACAGGCGGTGTGATAGCGGCTGGACAGATCTTCATCTGTCACAGCGCGGACACCACCGGTGCATTCAGTCACGTCCTTGCCGGTCATCTCGAAATGCACACCGCCGGGGACGGTGCCTTCGGCGTTGTGGATCGCGAAAAACTCCTTCACTTCGCGCAGCACGCTCTCGAACGGGCGTGTCTTGTAGCCGCTGGAGGACTTGATCGTGTTGCCATGCATCGCGTCACAGGTCCAAACGACGTTCGCACCCTCTTCCTCGACGGCCTTGATCAGACGTGGCAGGTGTTCCCCCACCGATCCTGCGCCAAAGCGCGCGATCAGGGTCAAGCGGCCCGCTTCGTTCTTGGGGTTCAGCGCAGCCATGAGTGCCTTGAGGTGGCCAGTGGTCATCGACGGGCCGCACTTGAGGCCGATCGGGTTCAACACACCTTTGCAGAATTCGACATGGGCGCCGTCGGGCTGGCGTGTCCGGTCACCGATCCAGATCATGTGACCCGAACCCGCCAGCCATTTGCCGGAGGTCGAATCCAGACGGCACAAGGCCTCTTCATATTCGAGCAACAGCGCTTCATGGCTGGTGTAAAAATCCACTGTCTGCAATTCGTGGTTCGTCTCGGTCGTCAGACCCGCAGCCTCCATGAAGTCCAGTGTGTCGCTGATACGGGACGCCATATCGCTGTATTTCTTTACTTCATTGCTGTCGGTAAAGCCGAGGGTCCATTTGTGGACCTCATGCACATTGGCAAAACCACCGGTCGAGAAGGCGCGCAACAGGTTCAGCGTGGCGGCCGCCTGCAAATAGGCCTGCAACATACGCTCCGGATCGGGAATGCGGCTTTCAGGTGTGAAATCGAACCCGTTGATGATGTCGCCACGGTAGCTTGGCAGTTCGACACCGTTCACGGTTTCGGTCGGCGCTGAACGCGGTTTGGCCATCTGGCCTGCCATGCGGCCCACCTTTACCACAGGCACTTTCGCGCCATAGGTCAGCACCATCGCCATTTGCAGCATGACCTTGAAGGTGTCGCGGATACCGTCCGCGCCAAATTCCGCAAAGCTTTCGGCGCAATCGCCACCTTGCAGCAAAAACGCTTCACCACGGCTGACCGCGGCCAGCTCATTGCGCAGGTTGCGGGCCTCGCCTGCAAAAACGAGCGGTGGATAGCTTGCAAGACGACGTTCAACAGCGTTCAACGCGGCTTCGTCAGTATACTCAGGCATCTGGACCCGGGGCTTTTTGCGCCAGTCAGATTTTTGCCAGTCAGTCATTATCTTGCTCCATATCGGGGTCGGTTAGCGTTATCAGCCCAAAGCGTATAGCGCGTGCATACCAGCAGGCCAATGGCAAAATGCATGGCACAGCAAGGCCCCGCAGTGGCGACTTTTCCCTTGTCCACAGGCGTCAAACCTGTTGATGTCTGCAACGGAAGAGACGCGCCAGAAAGAGAACGATGCTCAACGACCCTCAGATCGTGGACGTAGACCACATTGGTAAACCACGCCGGTTTGTTTTTGCATTGATGGCCGATTTTACCATGCTCAGCTTTGCGGCGGCCATCGAAAGCTTGCGCATCGCAAACAGAACCGCGGGAAAAGAACTGTATTCGTGGATCATCGTCAGCGAAGACGGTGCCGAAATCAGCTGTTCCAACGGCTGCGTTTTTCGCGTCAATCACGGGCTGGACGAGCTTGATCGCGATGATACGATTATGCTTTGCGGTGGCATCGATGTGCAAAAAGCCACCACAAAACGGCTGCTTAACTGGCTGCGTCGCGAGGCGCGGCGCGGCGTGACTGTCGCGGGGCTTTGCACGGCAGGCTATACGATGGCCAAGGCAGGGTTGCTTGACGGCAAGAAGGCCACGATCCATTGGGAAAATCAGGATAGTTTCGCAGAAGAGTTCGAAGAGGTGCAACTGACCAAGTCGATTTTCGTGGTCGATGGCAACCGGATTACGACCGCGGGCGGGACGGCCTCGATTGATTTGATGATCAAACTGATCGCCGACGAGCATGGTGAGGAACTGGCCAATGCGGTCGCTGATCTGCAGATTTATTCCGCAATCCGGACCGATCAGGACACGCAACGCCTTTCAATCCCGACGCGCATCGGCGTGCGGCACCCGAAACTCAGCCGCGTGATCCAGATGATGGAACAAAACATCGAAGACCCCATCAGCCCCGCGATCCTTGCCAAAGATGTCGGCATGTCCACCCGCCAGCTTGAGCGTTTGTTCCGCCGCTATCTCGCGCGCAGCCCCAAGCGCTATTACATGGAACTGCGTCTGCAAAAGGCGCGCAACCTGTTGATGCAGACCGACATGACTGTAATCAATGTCGCACTCGCCTGCGGTTTTGCGTCGCCTTCGCATTTTTCCAAATGCTACCGGTCACATTATGACACCACGCCCTACCGTGAGCGCGGCAGTCATGCAGCCCGGCTGCCCGGGTAATCCGATGCGATGGTCCTGAAGCTTCTCAAGTTATTGCTGCTTATCCTTGGGATCGCCACGGTTGGCCTGACGTTTTATGCCCATCTTTTGAATGATACCTATCTGCGGTCAACAGCACTCAGCCTCTTGGCGGTCGTGCTGGCTGCGGCCTATGCCTTCGGGGTGTTCCGGCGCAAACCGGGTGTGAAAGTAACGCAAGCGCCCCCTGCCCGCCAAGTGGTGAAAGACAATAGCGCCCTGCGCCAGCGGCGCCCGAACCCTGCCCCGCGCCCCGCCCCGACGGTCACAGTTGATGCGGACGAAGACCTCAAGGATGACGAGCTATATATCGTTTTCTCGCGCCTTGCTGGGCATAAGACAGGTGACGCGTTTCGGGCCCATGTCCACGAGATTATTCAAAAAAACGCGCTGCCTGCCCTGACCGCAGAAGAGATCGACCGGATCGCCGCCGACATCGACCGCCGTGATCTGCGCGGCAAGACATTCAAGCGCACGCCAGGTATCGCATTGGTCCGGATGCAACGCGCCGATCTTGATGTGGAGTATGGCGGGACCAGCTGGCTGGGGGGGCTGCCGACATTGGGGGATACGCCTTGGCCACGGGACGACGCCGGCCGTGCGATGCATCATCTGGCGCAAATTGACCTTGATACTGTTCCTGATCCGCTCTTGCCTGCTGGTATGCCACAAAAAGGCGCGCTGTCTTTCTTTATGAACACGGCAACCGATGGCCCGCGTCAGGGCAAGGTCATCTATTCGCCAACAATCGGACGTATCGCCACCGAGCCGCCTTCGGATCTGCTGCCGATCTACCACGGCCCTGATTGGGGCTACTACGTCAAAGGTCACGCCCGCGAAACGGCGCCCGATACTTTCCCTCGCTGGCCTGTCGAATTCGTGCTGCTGCCCATGACAAACCAGAACCGGGATGACGACGCCCACGAACTCATGGGTGATCTGTTGCCGTATCAGGCCGCAGGAGAGCTTTCACCGCAAAACTATCGCACGACCTTGCCGGATTTCGCGCGTCCTTGGTTTTGGGATACGGCCTACCGGTTTACAATGTCGGTGCGTTTGGCCCGCGACGACATCCAAGACACGTTGCAGAAAGCCAAGAAGCGGGTCCAGCAATACGGGCCAAGCTATCAGGCTGCGGTCGATACAATCCGGCGCGATCGGGATGCGTTTTCCGCCTTTGTGGATGAAGTCAGCATCTGGGCCGTATCACATGAACCCTGGGACAGGATGAGCCCCGAGGATGCCGCACAGCTGGAAACCTATTTTGCCCAAGTGCGCGACAACGGCGCAGATCCCGGTCGCTTCAAGCCTTTCTACCAATTCACCCAAGGCGAATTGATCAGCGTTCAGGAAGCCGCCACCGCCTCGCTTGTGGCCGCAGCAAATGCCCCGCCAGAGGTCTATGCGACACTGCCTTTCGAAGTGCGCGGCGATATTGACACGCGTTACAGGATCGCCAACGTGGGCCGCTGGCACCAGATGTTCGGCCTTGGCTTCAAGATCGGATCGGCCGCGTCAACGCACACACACCACCATCTGCTGCTGCAATTGCACTCGGACCAGCTTGTCAACTGGATGTGGGGCGACCACGGTGTGGTGCAGTTCTGGATCAGTGAAGACGATCTCTTGGCGCAGAATTGGGACGCGGTCGAGATGACACTGGAAAGCCGCTAGCCACATCTTGGCCAAGAAACGCGCCAAGCCGCCCCTCAAACAGTGAAATTGGCTCACAAACCACACGTCATAGGGACAATATCCTGTTGTTCTGGCTTTCCTTTTGAAAAGTGGCTGATAAATTATCGCGAGGATAACAAATCCAACTTGGGAGAAATACAATGAAAAAACTAATGCTGGCGACCTCTGCCGTCGCCATGATGGCCAGTGGCGCCTATGCCGCCGGTCACGCCGAAGAAGTCAAAATCGGCGTGGTCCTTGGCTTCACCGGCCCGCTTGAATCGATCACACCTGCCATGGGTGCTGGTGCCGAACTTGCGATGGCCGAAGTTACTGCATCCGGTGCACTGCTGGGCGGTGCGACTGTCACATCCGTACGTGGCGACAGCACATGTATCGACGCAGGTGCCGCAACAGCGGCAGCCGAACGTCTGGTCACATCCGACGCGGTTGATGCCATCATGGGCGCTGACTGTTCCGGCGTTACAGGTGCGATCCTGCAAAACGTTGCACGTCCGAACGGCGTGGTGATGATTTCGCCATCCGCAACATCCCCCGGCCTGTCGACGGCCGAAGATGACGGTCTGTTCTTCCGCACAGCCCCGTCTGACGCGCGTCAGGGTGTCATCATCACCGAGATCCTGCAGGATCGTGGTGTAACCGAAGTTGCTTTGACCTATACAAACAACGACTACGGCAAGGGTCTTGCCGATGCGTTCCAGGCCGCTTTTGAAGAAGCTGGCGGTACAGTCACGATTTCCGCAGCCCACGAAGACGGCAAAGCAGACTACTCTGCCGAAGTCGGCGCACTGGCCTCTGCCGGTGGTGAAGTGCTGGTTGTTGCAGGCTACGTTGACCAAGGGGGTTCCGGCATCATCCGTTCATCGCTCGACTCTGGTGCGTTTGACACATTCTACCTGCCAGACGGCATGGTCGGTGCGGTTCTGAACGACAACTTCGGTGCGGAACTGAACGGGTCTTTCGGCGCCTACCCCGGCACCGATAACGCAGGCGCAGGCATTTTTGTCGAACTCGCAGCAGAAGCCGGTTTTGACGGCACAGGCGCATTTGCCCCTGAATCATACGATGCAGCAGCCCTGATCATGCTGGCGATGCAGGCCGCTGGATCCAAAGATCCGGCTGACTACAAAGAGCATGTCTTTGATGTGGCCAACGCACCCGGCATCGAAATCCTGCCCGGCGATCTGGCCCGTGGTCTGGAGCTGATCGCAGCTGGCGAAGACATCGACTATGTCGGTGCATCCGCGGTTGAACTGATCGGCCCCGGCGAATCCGCTGGTTCCTATCAGGAAATTGAATTCGTCGATGGCGTCTATTCAACGATCAACTTCCGTTAAGCGGTTGATTTGATAAAGAAACGGCGCGGGTTGTCCCGCGCCGTTTTGCAAAACAAGACACGGTTGGAACGTGCGCAAGGGGATATACGATGATTGTCGTTGAAGATGTGGTCAAAACCTTTGGGGGCTTTCGTGCCGTAGACGGCGCGTCAATGACCATCGAAGAAGGCACGATTACCGGCCTCATCGGGCCCAATGGCGCGGGAAAAACAACCCTTTTCAATGTGATCGCAGGCGTTCTTAAACCGACCTCCGGCCGTATCACGATGCATGGCGAAGATATCACCGGTCTGCCGCCGCATGAATTATTCCACAAAGGTCTGCTGCGCACCTTCCAGATCGCGCATGAGTTTTCGTCCATGACAGTGCGCGAAAACCTGATGATGGTTCCCGGCGACCAGTCTGGCGAAGTGCTTTGGAACACATGGTTTGGCCGCAAACGGATCGCCAACGAAGAGCGCGCGTTGCAGGCAAAAGCCGACGAAGTGATCGAATTCCTGACCATCGACCACCTGAAGGAAGAAAAAGCAGGCAACCTGTCCGGCGGGCAGAAAAAGCTGCTTGAGCTGGGGCGCACCATGATGGTGGACGCCAAGATCGTCTTTCTGGACGAGGTTGGTGCCGGTGTGAACCGCACCCTTCTGAACACGATCGGCGATGCCATCATCCGCCTGAACAAAGAACGCAATTACACTTTCGTTGTTATTGAACACGACATGGATTTCATCGGTCGCCTTTGCGATCCGGTGATCTGCATGGCGGAAGGCCACGTTCTGGCCGAAGGGACCTTGGACGAAATCAAGGCAAATGAACAGGTGATCGAGGCCTACCTCGGCACCGGGTTGAAAAACAAAGATAAGGTAAGTGCGACATGAAATTCCTACTGACCGTTCTACTCGGGGCCATCCTGGGCTCTGCGGCGACCTTCTATTACATCTATGTCAACCACGCGGATGGGACCGAGCAGGCGCTGATGCGTGATACGCTTTTGACCTATGCGCCCTTCCTTGAAGAGTACATCACCCCGTGACCAAGAACCCCTATCACGATGACCGTGGCAACAAGGATCGTTCCATCACCAAAGAAGGTGGCGGGACGCTGACAGCGGCCAAGAACGCCCAACGCAGCAGCAAAGCGCAAGCTGGCGAGCCGTTCCTGATCGGTGACGCCATGACGGGTGGCTACGGCAAAGGGCCGGATATCCTGCATTCCTGCACGATTGCTGCCGAAAAGGGCGAAATCGCTGTGATCGTCGGCCCCAATGGTGCCGGTAAATCGACAGCGATGAAGGCCGTTTTCGGGATGTTGAACGTTAACGAAGGCGCGGTGCGTCTGGATGGGGAAGACATCACCCACCTGTCCCCGCAGCAGCGCGTTGTGAAGGGCATGGGCTTTGTCCCGCAGACCTCGAACATCTTCACCTCGATGACAGTGGAAGAAAACCTTGAGATGGGCGCCTTCATCCGGCGCGATGATTTCCGCGATACGATGGCGCAGGTTTACGACCTCTTCCCGATCCTCAAGGAAAAGCGCAATCAGGCAGCGGGCGAGCTTTCAGGCGGGCAACGTCAGCAGGTTGCCGTGGGGCGCGCGCTGATGACACAGCCCAAAGTGCTGATGCTGGACGAACCGACCGCAGGTGTGTCGCCCATCGTGATGGATGAATTGTTTGACCGCATCATCGAAGTCGCGCGCACAGGTATCCCGATCCTGATGGTGGAACAGAACGCCCGCCAAGCGCTTGAAATTGCGGATAAAGCCTATGTTCTGGTACAGGGCCGCAACGCCCACACCGGCACGGGCAAAGAACTGCTGGCGGACGAACAGGTCCGGCGCAGTTTCCTGGGTGGATGAAGATGGCAGCACTTCTTTGCGCCACGATTGCCGGGCCTGCGGTGGCTGACGTCATTTCTTGCGACCTCTCTGGCGTGCCGGTCCGCTTTGCGATTGATGCATCCCAGTTTGCACCCGCACAGCACCCCGCCGACCCGCCGCGCCGCCAGATCACAACTGTGCAGATGGGCGATACAGCCTTTGCCGCAGAACCCGTTATACTGGGCGACACGCAGGGGTTTTGGGCCACGCAAGCGGATGGCGCAGAGGTGCTGTTCGTAATGCAGCCCGATGGCACCGCCATCTATACCGATACGCGCAACGCCGCACCGATGACAGGCACATGCGAGGTGCTGCAATGAATACCTTTTTGACTACCGGGGATCGTTTCTCATGGATTTTCTGAATGCGATTGTCGCCTTTGCAAATTTCGTCTTTGTGCCGGGCCTTGCTTATGGCGCGCAGTTGGCCATCGGTGCGTTGGGTGTTACGCTGATTTACGGCATCTTGCGGTTCTCGAATTTCGCCCATGGCGACACGATGGCCTTTGGCACCGCCATTACGATCCTTGTCACCACCGCCCTGACGGGCATGGGGATTACCTTTGGGCCCCTGCCCACCGCCCTTCTTGCCCTGCCTGTCGGCATCGGGGCCACGATCCTGCTTTTGCTGGGTATCGACCGTGGGGTTTATAAATTCTACCGCGATCAAAAGGCCTCTCCGGTGATCCTTGTGATCGTGTCGATGGGTGTGATGTTCGTTATGAACGGGGTTGTGCGTTTCATCATTGGTGTGCGCGATATCAACTTTGCCGATGGCGAACGTTTCATCATCACCGCCCGCGAATTCCGCGATATGACAGGTTTGCAAGAAGGTCTGGCGATCAAGACAACCCAAGCCATTACCGTGGTCGTGGCCTTTATCGTCATGGCGCTTTTGTTCTGGTTCCTGAACAAGACACGCACCGGTAAATCCATGCGTGCCTTTTCCGATAACGAGGATCTGGCGCTGCTGTCAGGCATCAACCCCGATTGGGTGGTCAAGGTCACTTGGATGATCGTCGCGGCCCTCGCCACCACTGCAGGTGTGCTTTACGGGCTGGATAAATCCTTCAAGGCCTTCACCTATTTCCAACTGCTGCTGCCGATCTTTGCCGCCGCCATCGTGGGGGGCTTGGGCAATCCGCTGGGGGCTATTGCGGGTGGTTTCGTGATCGCCTTCAGCGAGGTCACCATCACCTATGCGTGGAAAAAGGTGTTGGGCTATCTGATGCCCGAAAGCCTCGCGCCGAACGGCCTCGTCCAGTTGCTTTCCACCGATTATAAATTCGCCGTCAGCTTTGCGATCCTGATTATCGTGCTGCTGTTCAAACCGACGGGTCTTTTCAAAGGACAATCCGTATGAGCACTACTGTCAAAGATACCGCCCTTTTCGGTCTTGTCGCCGTCCTGTTGATCGGCACCGGCCTGATCCAAGGCTGGAACTCGGCCCTTTTGATCCTGAACATGGGGTTGATCTCGGCGATTATGGCGCTCGGGGTGAACCTGCAATGGGGCTTTGCGGGACTGTTCAACATCGGGGTCATGGGCTTTGTCGCACTGGGTGGCCTCGCGGCTGTGCTGGTCTCGACCGAACCTGTGCCAGAGGCATGGCAGGCCGGTGGTTTACGGATTTTCGCGGGCCTCGCCTTGGGTGCGGCCACGGTTGTGGCGGCGGTCATGGCGCAAAAACGGCTCAAGGGACGCACAAAAACCATCGTCACGCTGGTGATCCTTGTGGGCGGGTTCTTTCTCTATCGCGCCGTGTTCGATCCCGGCAAGGAAGCGGTCGAAGCGATCAACCCTGCCGTCAGCGGCAACTTGGGCGGTCTGAACCTGCCGATCCTTTTGTCTTGGCCGGTTGGTGGGCTGCTCGCCGCTGGTGCGGCTTGGGTGATTGGCAAAACGGCGCTGGGACTGCGCTCGGACTACCTTGCGATTGCCACGCTCGGCATTGCGGAAATCATCATCGCCGTGATGAAAAACGAAGATTGGCTGGCGCGCGGCGTCAAAAACGTGATCGGCCTTGACCGTCCGGTCCCGTTCGAGATCGACCTGCAACAAGACCCTGTGTTCGTCGAACGCGCAGCCAGCGTCGGGCTTGATCCGGTTCTGGCGTCGACGCTTTACACGAAAATGGCCTATGCGGTGCTCTTTACCATCGTCCTGCTGATCCTGCTCTGGCTGGCGCAAAAAGCACTCAAAAGCCCATGGGGCCGCATGATGCGCGCGATCCGCGACAATGAAACCGCCGCCGAGGCGATGGGCAAAGACGTGACCGCACGGCATTTGCAGATCTTTATCCTCGGCTCTGCGGTTTGCGGGATCGCCGGTGCGATGATGACAACGCTGGATGGTCAGTTGACACCTGGCACCTATCAGCCGCTGCGCTTTACCTTCCTTGTCTGGGTGATGGTAATCGTGGGCGGATCAGGCAACAACTTTGGTGCTGTGCTGGGTGGTATGCTGATCTGGTGGCTCTGGGTGCAGGTGGAACCGCTGGGTCTGGGGCTGATGAACATCCTGAGCAGCGGGCTAGAGGACGGGAGCGCCATGAAGGACTGGATGATCGAATCCGCCGCCCATATGCGTTTGCTGACAATGGGTCTGGTGCTGCTTCTGGTGCTGCGGTTCAGCCCGCGCGGGCTGATCCCCGAACGCTAACTTGTCCTTGCTGTCTGCCCTGCTACAACGGGGCAGACCTGAACACCCGAGGACCCTATGGCGTTTGTTTTTCGCTGGCTTATCCGGCTTGCCACTGCCCTGATATTTCTAGGCGTCGCCACGATTGCGCTGGTTTATTATTTCGCGTCACGGTCGCTGCCTGAATATACAGCCAACCGCGAGGTGGCAGGGATCGCGGCACCTGTGGAAATCGTCCGCGATAACGCCAATGTGCCGCATATTTTCGGTGAAACCGATAATGACGTCTATTTCGCGCTGGGATATGCCCATGCGCAGGACCGTCTGTGGCAGATGACAATGCTGCGGCGCACAGCACAAGGCCGGCTGTCCGAGTTGTTCGGTGAAAGGACACTGGGCATTGACGAGGTGCTGCGGCGCTTTGATCTTTATACAACAGCCGTGGCATCGGTGAACGCGCAAACCCCCGAAACCAACGCCGCTTTGGGGGCCTACGCGCGAGGCGTAAACGCGTGGCTGGCCGAGGTGAACAAAGGGGCGCTGGGGCGTGGCGCGCCCGAAATGTGGCTATTCAATCATGCGATCGCGCCGTGGCAGCCTGCCGATTCCATTGCGATCCTGAAGCTGATGGCACTGGACCTGACATCGAACCTCGAGGATGAGGTCCTGCGCGCCCGCACCTCGCTTTTGCTCGAAAACGACCGCCTGCGCGATATTCTGCCCGACGACCCCACAAACGCCACCGCCGTCCTGCCGGAATACGCAAGCCTGATCCCGGGTGTGCCCGACTACACGCCCAACATGCGGCTGGCCTATGATCCGCTCTCGCCGCTGAAACCCGCACCACTTGCAGGGGCGTCCAATGCATGGGCGGCCAGCGCATCACGATCCGCCACAGGCTCGACGCTTCTCGCAAACGATCCGCATCTCGGCCTGACCGCGCCCTCCATCTGGTATCTGGCACGGCTCGAGCTTGAAACAGGCGGTATCATCGGCGGCACGGTTCCCGGCATGCCGCTTGTGCTGACCGGGCGCAGCGATGTGCTCGGATGGGGCCTGACAAGCGCCTATGTCGATGATCAGGACGTGATGGTCGAAGAGGTGAACCCCGATAACCCCGAAGAATACCGCAGTCCAACCGGCTGGGCACCGTTTCGGACACGCGACAGCATCATCAACATCAAGGATGCCCCAGCTGTCACGCTACGCCTGCGTTGGACGGCGAACGGCCCTGTGATGCCGCGGGGCCAGTATGACCTTGGCACGATCACTCCGCCGGGGCATGTGACCGCGATATCATGGACCGCGCTGTCGGACCGCGACACCTCGATGTCCGCCGCCTTTGCCATTAACCATGCGCGCACGGTCGAAGAGGCGATCACCGCCGGTGCGGATTTTATCGCGCCAGCCATGAACCTGACACTGGCGGATCGCAACAGGATCGCCATGAAAACGATCGGCGCCATCCCCGCTCGTGATGCAGCGCACCAAAGCCAAGGTCGCCTGCCCGCCTTTGGTTATCTGCCTGAAAATCGCTGGCAAGGGCGGTTTCCCTATGGCGACAACCCCGAATTCCTCGACCCGCCGGGCGGGATTTTGGGGAACACCAACAACAAAACCGTCGACCGGCCCTTTCCCTTCCACGTCACGCACAGATGGGGCGATACGCAGCGGATCAACCGCTGGCGACGCCTGATGCAAGCGCGCGAGGTGCATACCCGCGACAGTTTCATCGAAACCCAGCTTGATACGGTCAGCTTTGCCGCACGCACGCTGTCGACCCTGATGGGGGCGGATCTGTGGTTCACCGGCGATGCCGCCGCCGAAGGCACCCCCGAACGCCGCCGCCAGATCGCGCTGAACCTGCTGTCCGCATGGAACGGTGAAATGAACGAACATCTGCCGGAACCGCTGATTTATGCGGCCTGGACCCGCGCATTCCAGCAACGCCTGATCCGCGACGAGCTGGGGCCGTTGGCCGAAGAGTTCACCCATGTCGAACCGGTGTTCATCGAGCGCGTGTTCCGCGATATCGATGGTGCCAGTGTGTGGTGTGATGTGATCCAGTCCGCGCCGGTGGAAACCTGCACCGATATCGCGCGACAATCACTGGATGATGCGCTGGTCTGGATCACCGAGAATTATGGCGAAGCGATCGAGGCCGTGCGCTGGGGCGACGCCCATGTGGCAACCCACGACCACCCTGTGCTGGGCAAGACCCCGATCCTTGAATGGATCGTGAACATCCGCCAATCCACCAGCGGCGGCGATCACACGCTGCAACGGGCCAAGACATCGGGCATCGACCCGCATCCGTTCCACAACGTCCACGCGGCAGGCTATCGCGGTGTCTATGATTTCGCCGATCCCGACAGTTCCGTGTTCATCAACTCCACAGGGCAGTCCGGCCACCCGCTGTCACGGCACTACGACAATCTGGGCGAGCTGTGGCGGCGCGGCGAATATATCCCGATGTCGCTTGATCCCGATCTGGCGCGGGCGGCAGCGGTTGGGGTGACAGTGTTGCGGCCGGTGGAGTAGGATCGTGCAGAGTTGCAGTGAAAGTCGGCTTTGAGCCCAAAGTGACGGATGCTGCACCATCAATGAAGGTCCGGTTAACTTAGAGCTTGGTGTCAAAATGATGTATCACCATATTGAACCCTTCCTCAGGTGAAGGAGCGACGAAGTGTTTTGAAATCTGCTGAAATTGCTCTTCTGTTACCGAAAATGGATGATCACCTTGCGCATTGCGTGCATGAAGACGTGCGATACATACTTCGTCAGGGACATCTAGAACGTGAAGTTTGTGTGCAGCCTTTGTCTGTTCCAAGATGCCCCGCATCCAATCACGCGAAGCAATCGTGTTTGCTTGGAAGTCCAAAACGACCGAATTTCCCTCATTTAACAATGAGACGACGTGTGGTCCCATGGCCTCGCGAAACTTTGACATGCACCGCATGTAGTCCGAAATCGACGACATTTCTTCAGAATAAAGAGCATTCAGCCACTCATCTTCAGCAATGACAATAGTCCCTGCCATGCGACTAAGTTGGGCAGTCAGAGTGGATTTTCCAGAAGCAATTTTCCCGCACAACAAGTGCAGAGTTGGTTTTGTCGAGGACATATGAATAACCTTGTTCAGCGCGGCGCGCGCAATTGACATTCAAATACGAGTTAGCCCGGCCCGGTTTTCAGACCGGGAAGGTAATTCGATTTTGGCCCTGACGACCAAAGTTATGAACGAAGGGTTTCATGCATCTTTAGTGACACGTGGGGTTCTTAATGTCTATCGGTGACGCAGACCTTAGCGCAGCCATGGCGCATGCACCGTTTGTCCTGCAAAGCTGCCGTTCCCCTACAACCGCACAAACCGCTCTTTCTGCAAAGCTGTCCAGAACACCGTCACCTCATACCCCGTCTCGGTCTGCACCTCATCCGTCACGATCCCCGCATCAAAGAGCCATGCGCGTTTGCGCCCTTCGGCGAAGGTCAGCGTCAGTTTTTCCTCGCTCCGGGGGTCTTTGAGCTTGTCGGGGATCGCGGCCAGTAATCTGTCCAGCCCCTCACCGGTGATCGCAGAGATCGCATAGAGATCATCCATGCGCGCCGCCTGTGTCAGCACCGCATCGCGTGCGTCACCTTCCAGCAGGTCGGTCTTGTTCCAGACCTCGATGATCGGGGCCTCTTCGGCCACGCCAAGGCTTTGCAGAATTGCGCGTACGTCCTGTGCCTGTTCCTCGGTCTGGTCATGGCTGATGTCGCGGACGTGCACGATCAGGTCCGCGTCCAGCACCTCTTCCAATGTCGCACGGAAGGCGGCAACCAGTTCGGTCGGCAGGTCAGAGATAAAACCCACGGTGTCGGACATGATGATTTCGTCGCCAGTGGGCAAAACGATCTTGCGCATCGTGGGATCAAGGGTCGCAAAGAGCATGTCCTTTGCAAAGACTTCGGCCCCTGTCAGACGGTTGAAAAGCGTGGATTTACCGGCGTTTGTATAGCCCACCAAAGCGACAATCGGAAAAGGCACCTTGGCGCGGGACGCGCGGTGGAGTTCGCGGGTTTTCACGACTTTCGCCAACTGCTTGCGCAGGCGGTTGAGTTGTTCGTCAATCGCACGGCGGTCCGCCTCGATCTGGGTTTCACCCGGACCACCGACAAAGCCCAGACCACCGCGTTGCCGTTCAAGGTGGGTCCAGGCGCGGACCAGACGGGTGCGCTGGTATGACAGCGCGGCCATTTCCACCTGCAACACACCCTCGGAGGTGCGCGCGCGGTCGCTGAAGATTTCCAGAATAAGGCCGGTGCGATCAAGCAGTTTGACACCCCATTCCTTTTCCAGATTGCGCTGCTGCACAGGGGTCACCGGACCGTCGATCAGCACAAGTTCGACCTCGGCGTCGTGAAACACCTCTTTCAACTCTGCGATCTTGCCTTTGCCAAACAGCTTACCGGGCTGGATTTTCGGCAGGCGTACAATCGTCCCACCAATCACGTCCAGATCGGGCAAGGCAGCGGCCAAAGCCAATCCTTCCGCCAAAGCAGGTTCGGCCGCGCGGCGGTACTGGTCGTTCTTCAATTCGGGATGCAGTACCCAAGCCCGTGTGACCGGGCGATCATGTTCGAGCAAAGTTACTCTTCACCTTCATAAAGGCTGATCGGCTGCGCCGGCATGATCGTGGAAATCGCGCTTTTGTACACAAGCTGCGATTGACCATCACGACGCAAGAGAACACAAAAACTATCAAACCAGGTAATCACACCCTGTAGTTTCACACCGTTCACGAGGAAAATCGTGACGGGTACTTTTGTCTTGCGCACATGATTAAGAAATGCGTCTTGCAGATTTGCTTTGTCGGCAGCCATCGCCAAACCCTTTTTTCTTGTTCTTGCGGCCGCGGACCGGCCCCCCAGTGTTGTCCGCCTCAGTATGTCGCGGCTGATCTGGAGTTTCCACCCCCTATTTACACATTAAAAGAGGCGCTTAGCGTTGCCAGATTTCCGGATTGAAGAGCGCGATGATCGCCAGCGTCTCCAACCGTCCCAGCACCATGGCAAAGGCCAGAATAACCTTGGCGGCATCGGGAATCCCCGAATAGGCAATCGGTGTTTCTGCCGCGACCGAGGCCAATGGCCCCGTGGTCGACAGCGCCGAGACCGCCAGTACCATCGAGGTCTCAAACTGTACCCCTGTCAGCGAAAGTGCCAGCATCACGCCTGCAATGCTGATTGCAAACAGCATGAAAAACACCCAGGAAATATACGCGCCCTGTTTACGAATACGCCGCGCATCCCTGCCCCCGCCACCAACAGAGGACGGATGCAAAAGGCGCTCCTGTTCGCGTTCACCATGACGGAAGAGCGCGTAAATCCGCAAGAGTTTCACCCCGCCTGCCGTGGTCGCCACGCCGCCCCCGATCAGCGCAAGTCCGATCAGGAACAATCCCGGCGTGTTAAGGCCGGACCAGTCCGTTGCCCCCGCCCAGAAATGCGACTCAAATCCGGTTGTCGTTAAGAAAGAGGTGACCGTGAACAACCCGCCCCAGAGCGCAGATGCGACTTCCTGCACACCGGCAGCGTCCTCGCGCTCGGCGGCGCCGATAAAATGGCGCAGAAACAAAAGCGCCGTGACCGTGCCGATCAGAACAAGTGCTGTGAGAAACTCGGGATCACGACGCAACCCGCGTTCACGTTCGCCGATCAGGCCGCGGCTGAACGTCAGGCGGGACAGGGCAAAGATGAAGAAACAGAAGATCAACAGCTCGCCCCAGAACCGCGAGGCCGCAAAATAGAGCCCGCCAATAGGCGAAATGCCCGAGGTCGAGAGCGTCGACATGGCGTGGATCAGCGCGATATAAGGAAATTCCCCCGCAATCACGAGGCCGATCCAAAGCAGCGTCGTCAGCCCGATATAAATCGGCGTCAGCGCCAGCGTATAGCGCACGAGCCGTTCAGACGGATCGGCGATCTGCGCAATCTGCGTAAATCCACCACTGGTGGCCCTGCCCGCGTTGCCCGTTGCGCGCACCTCAAACCCGCCAAGGTTCATGGGTGCAAAAATCGACACGGCTGTCACCCAGACCAGCAAACCGCCCAACCAGCCCACCAAACCACGCCAAAGATGCTGCGAAGGTGTCAACCGTCCCGCATTGTCATAGACGGTAGCCCCTGTCGTCGTGAAGCTTGAGACCATCTCAAACCACGCATCCAGCAGTGTCGTGTTCCCGACAGCCACATAGAACGGAATCGCGAACATGATCGGCAAAGCCGTGAAAGCCGCAAAAAGGCCGACCAACTGGCTGCGCGCCACGCTACGCGGGGCATAGCCTGCGGTGGCAAGACCGATCATCAGCGTGATGATCGAAAACAGGATGAACCCGTAAAAGAACACGCGCATGGTATCGAAATCTTCCATGACCGCGCCATGGGCTGCCGGCACGATCATCGACGCCGCACCCAGACCCATCAGGATCACGAAAAATGGAAGCCGGACAATCCAAGCCATCAGAAGAAATCTATCGAGACCTGCAAGAGGCGTTCAACTTCGGGCACGTCTTCGGACATTGCGAAAATCGCAATCACGTTGCCCTCCTCAATCCGCGTCTCACCCGTAGGACGTATGATTTTACCCTGCTGCATCACCGCGCCGATCAATGTGCCCTCGGGAAAGTCGATATCCTTTACCTTCTGGCCCGCAATTGGCGATGTTCCCAGCACTTGCGCCTCGATGACTTCCGCCTCGGCATCCCCGATCGAGTAGACGCCGCGCACGCGGCCGTGGCGAATGTGGCGCAGGATCGAACTGACGGTCACAGCACGGGGGTTGATATAGGCATCAATATCCAAAGGCCCCATCAGCGGCACCAAGGTTGGGTCGTTGACGAGGGAGATCGACATTTTGCAGCCCATCTCTTTGGCGCGCACAGCCGCTAGCAGGTTTGTCTTGTCATCATCCGTTACAGCCAGCACCGCGTCAGCGGATGAAATATTCGCCTCTTCCAGCAAGCCACTGTCCAGCCCGTCGCCATGCAGCACGATCGTCCGGTCCAGCGCATCCGCCGCGCGTTCGGCATTTTCGCGGTCTTTCTCGATGATTTTGACGCGCACCCGTTCCGTGCGTGCCTCCAGTGCCTGTGCAACGCCAAGCCCGACATTGCCGCCACCAATGATGACAATACGTTCCTGTTTTGATTGGGTTTTGCCAAAGATTTCCAGTGTGCGCGTCATATCTTCGGTGTCGGTAAAGATATAACATTCGTCATCGGGAAAGATCTGATCGCCGGGGGATGGCACAAAAAGCGTGCCTTCCCGCCGGATACCCACCACGACAGCGCGGAGCGTGGAAAAAAGATCGGTCAACTGGCGCAGCGGGGTGTTGATGACAGGGCAATCGTCATCAATCATGATCCCTAAAAGTTGCGCGCGCCCTTCCAGAAAGCTCTCGGTGTCAAATGCCGCAGGTGCCGCCAAGCGTTGCAAAGCGGCCTCTGCCACTTCGCGCTCGGGTGAAATGACCACGTCGATGGGCAGGTGATTGCGCCGGTACAGATCGGCATAGGCCGGATCAAGATAGTTCTGGGCGCGCAGACGGGCGATTTTGCGCTGCACCGAAAACACCGAATGCGCCACCTGACAGGTGACCATATTCACCTCATCGGAATGGGTGGCAGCAATAACCATATCGGCATCTGCGGCGCCCGCACGGTCCAGCACATCAGGGTAGCTTGCAAAGCCCGCGATGCCCTGCACATCCAACGTATCGGTCGCGCGACGCACCAGTTCCGGGTTGCTGTCCACAACCGTCACATCGTTGTTTTCGCCGGAGAGATGGCGGGCAATTTGCCAGCCAACCTGACCTGCACCGCAGATGATGACTTTCATTCGTCCTCGCCTTCAATATAGGCCACGCGGCCGCCCGCCTTGTTTGTTGTCACAACGCCTAGCGATTTCAGCTTCCGGTGCAAGGCCGAACGCTCCATCCCGACAAAAGACGCCGTGCGGCTGATATTGCCACCAAAGCGGTTGATCTGGGTCAGCAGATATTCGCGTTCGAACAGCTCGCGCGCTTCGCGCAAAGGCAATGTGGCAAGACCACCCGCCAGCACGATCCGGCCCTCCTCGCCGCCGCCGTCTTCACTGTTCGGCAGTTCTTTGGCGCTGATATCACCAGTGTTTTCCCCTAGAATAAGAACGCGTTCCACGACGTTCTTCAACTGCCGCACGTTGCCCGGCCAAAGCATAGTCTGCAACAATGCGCGCGCGTCTTCTGCCAGTTTGCGCAACGGTAAGCCCTGCAACTTGTTGCAGGTTTCGATGAAGTGCTCGGCCAGAAGCGGAATATCCTCGCGGCGTTCCTCGAGCGACGGCACGGCAATCGGCACCACGTTCAGACGGTGGTAAAGCTCTTCGCGGAACATGCCCGCGGCAATCGCGGCAGACAGATCGCGGTTGGTGCTGGAAATTACCCGCAGATCAACCTGCACTTTATCGTTGCCGCCGACACGCTGGAACCGCTGTTCGACCAGCACCCGCAGGATTTTTGACTGCGTTCCCAGCGGCATATCCGCAATTTCATCGAAATAGACGACACCGCCATTTGCCTCTTCCAGCAAACCCTGCTCAATGCCGCGCCCTGCGTCTTCACGCCCGAACAACACTTCCTCCATACGCTCGGGTTCGATCGAGGCCGAGTTCACCACCACAAACGGTGCAGAAGCACGGTTGGAATTGGCGTGGATATAGCGTGCGGCAATTTCCTTGCCCGCCCCCGCAGGGCCCGTCAGCATCACGCGACCATTGGATTTGGTCACCTTGTCCAGTTGCGATTTTAGCGTCCGGAAGGCCGCACTATCGCCCAGCATTTCCGCGCTTTGGCTTTCGCCGCGCCGCAGTTGCACGTTTTCGCGCCGCAGGCGCGAGGTTTCCATCGCGCGGCGGATCACGACCAATAACTGGTCTATATTGAAAGGCTTTTCGATAAAGTCGTAAGCGCCCTGCTTGATCGCGGCGACCGCAATTTCGATATTGCCGTGGCCGGAAATAATAACGATCGGTATTTCAGGATGGTCGCGCTTGACGGCCTTGAGAATATCAATCCCGTCCATATTACTGTCTTTCAGCCAGATATCGAGGATCATCAGCGCGGGCTGCTCTGCGGCGATCTGGGCCATACATTCGTCCGAGGTTCCGGCCAGCCGCGTCGTATAGCCTTCGTCGATCAGAATTTCGGAAATGAGTTCGCGGATATCGCGTTCATCATCCGTAATAAGAATATCGCCCATAATTTACCTCATGCTGGAATTTTGGGGGCACGCGCGGCTTGAACCGATGCGGGCAGTTGAATAATGGCGCAGGCACCTGCGTGAGCGTGGCCTGCAAAAACCTCGGCATCAGTCAGCGTCAGCGTACCGCCGTGTTCTTCGATGATCTTCTTGACGATGGGCAGGCCAAGACCTGTCCCCTCGCCGCGCGTCGTCACATAAGGCTCGAACAGGCGCGCGCGATCTTCCGGCAGGCCGATCCCGTTGTCCGAGATTTTAATCGTTACTGTGTCTTTGTCCTTGGACATCCGCAGCTGGATTTCAGGGCGATAGCCCTCTGCTCCGTGACGGCTGACATAGGTTTCGGTCGCCTCGCCTGCGTTTTTCAGAAGGTTGGTCAGTGCCTGCCCGATCATGGTGTCATCCATATCGACCAAGACCTGTTCTTCGGGGATCTCGGCGGCAAAATGCACATCGGGCTGGCCTGCGATCTGCAAGGATAGCGCATCATGCACCAGCTGCGTCATGTCATTGATATGCAATTCCGGTTCCGGCATGCGCGCGAATTTCGAAAACTCGTCCACAATACGGCGCAGGTCATTGGTCTGGCGTACAATCACATCCGTCATCTGTTCCAACTTGTCCGCATCATGGCCGACCTGACTATGGAACTTGCGTTTGATCCGTTCCGCCGACAGTTGGATGGGGGTAAGCGGGTTCTTGATCTCATGCGCGATCCGTCGCGCCACGTCGCCCCAGGCTGCCATGCGCTGCGCGCTGACCAGATCGGTGACATCATCAAAGGCCACAACATAGCCCTCCAACGTCCCATCCACATTGCGGCGCTGCGCCATCCGCACCAGCAGGCTTTCCTGTTGGCCCTTGCGGATCAGGTTCACCTGACCCTGCACGCTTTCACGGTCGGTTTCGCAGACCTGCGCAAACAGGTCGGCAAATTCGGGAACGGCAACCGTGAGCGCGGTTTCTTCGGTGTGATCCCCCACGGATAACAAGCGGCTGGCAGAGGGGTTCACAAAGGTCACGCGGCCATAGGCATCAAGCCCCACAACCCCCGATGTGACCGACCGCAACACAGAATCAAACAAACGCCCCCGCCGTTCGGTCCGCTGGTTTGTCTCAATGAGCTGGTCGCGCTGCCCCTTTAGGCGGCTTGTCATCTGGTTGAAGTAATGGCCCAGTTGCGAAATCTCGTCGTCGCCGTCGTCTTCGATCACGCGCACGTCAAGATCGCCCGACCCCACACGCTGTGACGCAGACACCAAGCGGCCCACAGGCGTTGACAATCGCTCGGCAAAGACCAGACCGCCCCAGATCGCACCAAGGATCAGGATGAATCCAAACCCCAGATAAAGCAGGCCGAACTGGAACAAAAGCTGGCCGCGCTCGTTCTGGAGTTCCTCATATTGCGCCACCGTTTCGGTCGTATCATCCAGCAGGGTCAGCACGTTCCCGTCCACGGGGCGTGTGACGTAAAGATACCTGTCGCGGAACGCCACCAGCGGGATCAGTGCGCGGAATTCGTTGTTGGCAAAGTCCTGAATGATCGCAAGGCCGGTCTGATCCGCGATATTGAAATCCTCGGCAGAGGGGCGTTCATAGCCGAATTCATAGGATCGCGCGCCGCGCGCGGCAATCGTTCCCAAGCCATCAATCACAAAGGCCTCGCTCAGGCCGCGCTCGACCTGTGCCTGCACCTCACCCAACACAAACCGCACCTCGCCATCGTCCATGAAAAGGTTCGCTTGCCGTTCGCGGTTCAGATAGGCCGCCAGATCGAGCCCGTCGCGTGTCAGCTCTTGGCGGTGCTCTTCTTCATAGGCCTGTGCTGTGGTCAAAGAGGTCCGCAGCACGTTGCCAACGGGTTCGGAAAACAGCCCGTCCAGTGCAATCGAAATCAGCGTGACAGAAAAGACCGCCACCAGCACGATGGGCACCAGTGCCGACAGCGCAAAGACCCCCGTCAGGCGCAGACTGAGCCGCGAGCCTGCCGATTTGGCGCGCCGTGCGGATACCATCCGTGCCACCTGCCGCATGACCAAGGCCGCCACGACCAGCACATAGATGAAATCAAGAAGCAGAACCAAACGCAGCGACGTGGAAGACGCCCCGCGATCCAGCGGCCCGACGACAATGTAGGTCAGCACCGCCAAAAGCGGACCCGCCACCACCAGACCAATCGTCAACGCCGCTTGCACATAGCGCTGGCGGAACCAGCGACCCAGTCGCGTCATATTCAGGCCCGGAAGGGAACGCCGCACGCGCAATGCCCTGTTATTGAGGTGGGGTCGCCCCCACGGTACCGCCAATCGCTGTGGTCTTTCTGCTACGCTGACGCAGCAGTGCCACGGTTCTGTTGCGGTTTTACATCAATTTGCGGCGCCGTGTCACGCGGATATCGAGGTCGGTGATCTTCTTGCGCAACGTATTGCGGTTTATTCCCAGCAAATCGGCACATTTGGCCTGATTGCCACCTGTCGCATCCAGTGCGATTTCGATCAGAGGGCCTTCGACCTCTTTAAGGATTCGGTTGTAAAGACCCGGCGGCGGCAGAACACCCCCGTGCAAATCAAAGTAGCGGCGCAGGTGCTTGTTCACGCTGGCGCTGAGTTTATCGCCCTCGCCCCCTGACCGCAGCGGTTCGATTGCGGGCTGGTTGCCGAGAACCAGTTCCACCTCGGCGCGGGTGATCTCATCCTCGGAGGCGGTAAAAACCAAACGGCGCACGGCGTTTTCCAGCTGCCGGACGTTGCCGGGCCAGCTATAGGCGCGCACCAGATCAAGGGCGGCATCCCCGAAGCGGCGCAAGGGGGCGCCATCCCGTTCGGCGCGCGCCAGAAAATGTTCGGCCAGCAGCGGGATATCATCCACGCGTTCGCGCAGCGACGGCACATCCACGGTGACACCCCCCAGACGGTAGAATAGATCCTCTCGGAACTGCCCGTCTTCCATCCGCCCCATCAGATCCGACTGCGATGTGGCCATGATCCGCGGTGCATTATCGCCCAGCGTGTCCAGCATCCGCACAATCCGGCCCTGTGCCTCTTCTGACAGGTCACTGACCTCATCAAACAGGATCGACCCGCCTTTGGCGCGGCTAAGCACGGTGGACGGACCGTCCATCCCTTCCAGATCAGAGGCGGACACCACTACAAACGGCAGGCTCCGGCGGTCTGAAAAATCATGCACCGCGCGCGCGATCAGCGATTTGCCTGTCCCGCTTTCGCCGGTGATCAAAACGGGCAATTGCGTGTTCATGACCCGTGCCACCAGCCGGTAAAGGCCCTGCATCACAGGAGTGCGGCCCACAAGCGGCAGATCACCGCCTTGCTCAGTCGCGTTCACATCGGGGGCGCGTGTCGAGGGGGCACGGCGCTTGACCTCAAGCGCGCGAGCGGCACGTTTCATCAGATCGGGCAAATCAAAGGGCTTGGGCAGATAATCATAGGCGTCCGCCTCTGCCGCCTGAATGGCGGTCATGATGGTGTTCTGGGCAGAAATCACGATGACAGGCAGTCCGGGGCGCGCCTCTGCGATCTTGGGCAGCTGATCAAGGCCGTTGCCATCGGGCATGATCACGTCCGAGATGACCAGATCGCCTTTGCCCTCATCAACCCACCGCATCAGTGTTACAATCGAAGACGTCGCATGCACCTTGCAGCCCGCCCGCGTCAGCGCCTGGGTCAGTACCGTTCTGATCGTCCGGTCGTCATCGGCAACAAGTACTGTCCCGTCCATGTCTTATTCTCCTGCTTCATAATCTTTGGGCACAACCGGCAGCGATATCCGGAACACAGTGCGCCCGGGCGCACTATCCACCGAAATCCATCCACCGGCGTCACCGATCAGTTTCGACACCAGCGCCAGCCCCAACCCTGTTCCGTTCTCTTTGCCCGAGACAAAAGGTTCAAAAATATCATCCGCGATCTCGCGCGGCAGGCCGGGGCCGTCGTCAATAATCTCGACCTGCAAAGGCAACCGCGCATGGGTGCCATCCGAACGGTGCACGCGCAACGAGGTGTCATAGAATGTGTGCAAGGTAATGGTACCCGCTTCCTTGCATGCCTCCGAGGCATTTTTCAGCAAGTTCAAAAACACCTGCAAAAGCTGATCGCCATCCGCCAGCGTTTGCGGCAAGGACGGATCATAGGCTTCGACAAAAAGCATATGCGCCCCGAATCCGACCGCCGCCGACTGACGTGCGCGATCAAGAACATCATGGATATTCAAAGGCTTCAGCATCGGTTTGCGCAGGTTGCCAAACTGCTCGACCTGCTCGAGCAGCTTCACAATCCGGCGGCTTTCCTCAACGATCAGGTCGGTCATTTCCTGATCTTCAGAGCTCAGCCCCATCGAGAGCAATTGCGCGGCCCCCGTAATGCCCGCCAGCGGGTTCTTGATTTCATGGGCCAGCATTTCCGCCATACCAATGGCTGATTTCGCGGCCTTGCCGGATGAATGGTTCTGGTTGATCCGGCTGGCAATCTCGCGCGGGCTGATCATAACGATCATCGCGTCCTCACTGCCCTGCAACGGCGCGAATTGCAGATTGCACAGCATCGGCGGGCGTTCCCCGCTGCCCACATCCACGTCATTGACGAAAAGCGAGGTACGGTTTGCCCGCGCGCGGCGGAAAGGCGCCTCAAGCGGCGCGTCGATCATCACCTTTTCCCACAACGTCTCGCCCACCAGCGATTTCGACGACAGGTTGAGAAAGCTTTCTGCCGCAGGGTTGCTCATGGTGATCACGTCATCGCCATCAAGCATCAAGGAGGGCACGGGTAACGATGACCAAAGCGCTTGTCCTAAAATCATGCAGCCACCTGTAAATCCAACGCCTCGGGAAGATCACGCAAGACATGTGCGGGGGTGGCGTGGGTCAGGATCGCCTTGCGCAAGGCAGGTGTTGTGCCCGCATCATCCATGTACCAGCCCAGATGTTTGCGCGACACTTTGCGCCCCAGCTCATGCCCGTAAAACGACAACATCGCCTCGTAATGCCCGCAGACCATATCAATCAGATCCGCGCCCCGCGGAATGACAGGTGCGGACGTGCCGTGCAGCGCCGCCGACACCTGCGCCAAGACCCAAGGCCGCCCTTGCGCCCCGCGCCCGATCATCACGCCATCCGCGCCAGACAGCCGCAAGGCTTCGCGCGCGGTTGTTGCATCCACAATATCGCCATTGGCAATCACAGGGATCGACACGGCGTCCTTGATTTTACGGATCGCGGCCCAATCGGCGGACCCTTTGTAAAACTGGCACCGTGTGCGGCCGTGGATCGTGACCAGCTTGATCCCCGCATCCTCGGCCCGTTTGGCCACATCAGCGGCGTTCAGGCTGTCGTCATCCCACCCAAGGCGGGTTTTAAGGGTGACGGGCACATCCACGGCATTCACCACCGCCGCGATCAGGTCAAGCGCGTGATCGGGGGTGCGCAGCAGCGCAGAACCGGAATAGCCGTTCGTCACCTTTTTGGCCGGACAGCCCATGTTGATGTCGATGATCGCGGCACCGTTGCCTGCGGCCATCTTTGCCGCTTCGGCCATCCAATAGGCCTCGCGCCCCGCGATCTGCACCGCTGTGCCCTCTTGGTCGTATCCCAGCTCGGCGCGTTCGCGCACACCGGGTTTGGCCTGCACCATTTCCTGACTGGCCACCATTTCGCTGACAACCCAGCCCGCGCCGAACCGTGCCACCAATTGGCGGAACGGCAAATCCGTAATGCCAGCGAGCGGCGCAAGCGCCACCGGCGGCGTCAAAGCCACATCGTTCAAGAGCAAAGGTTCGGTTACTGCCACTGAGATAATCATTCGCTTACAAGTTGGGCGTCGGGAAAGATGTAAGGGGATTATCGCCCTCCTTCAACGAAACTCGCCCCAATTATCCCGATTAATCGGCGTTTGCTTGTTTTTTAGGCATATCGCTTGTGAAACTGACGAATTGCACCCGCGTGGTCTGGGGCCTAAACCTGTCACGACCAAAGGACGGACCAAGAATGACAACAGCAGCGATCATCGTAGCGGCCGGGCGCGGCACACGCGCGGGCGGGGACATTCCCAAGCAATGGCAGATCATCGGCGGCCGCCCGGTGGCGGCCCATGCAATGGCGCGTTTTGCCAACCACCCTGCGATTACGCAATTGATACTGGTGCTGCACCCCGATGATATTGACACACCCCTTTGGCCGCGCGAGCCCGCGGCAACGATTGTGGCAGGCGGCGCCACCCGCGCCGCATCTGTGCAGGCGGGGCTGGCGGCAGCGGGCCCTGATATCGACACGGTTCTGATTCATGACGCGGCCCGCCCACTGATCAGCGACGCGGTGATTGACCGCGTGCTGGCCGCCCTTGCGACATCAGTCGGCGCAGCCCCGGCACTTGTTGTCACCGATACCCTATGGCACGGCGCGGAGGCGACGGTGACAGGCGTGCAAGACCGCACGGGCCTTTTTCGCGCGCAAACACCGCAGGGCTTTCACCTCGGCCCGCTGCGCGAAGCCCATGCCGCCAGCACCGGTCAGGAAACTGATGACGTGGCGGTTGCCCGCGCGGCAGGGCTGGACGTATCAATCGTGGCGGGCGATGAAGCCAACATAAAAATTACCACGCCCGAGGATTTCGTTCGGGCGGCAGAGCTGATGAGGCACACCATGACATCCCTCCCTGATATCCGCTGTGGCAACGGCTATGACGTGCACCGCTTTGGCCCCGGCGATCATGTCTGGCTGTGCGGCGTGCAGATCCCGCATACCCGTAGCCTGCAAGGCCATTCGGATGCAGACGTCGGCATGCACGCCGTCACGGACGCGATCTATGGCGCGCTGGGCAAGGGCGATATCGGCCAGCACTTCCCGCCCTCGGACCCGCAATGGAAAGGGGCCGCGAGCCACATCTTTCTGGAACATGCCGTGGCACTTGCCGCGTCGCAGGGGTTTAGCATCGGCAACGCCGACTGCACCTTGGTTTGCGAATACCCCAAGATCGGCCCGCACCATGATGCCATGAAGGCCGTCATGTCCGCCTATATGGGGATCGAGAGCGACAGGATCAGTGTGAAGGCCACGACGTCCGAAAAGCTCGGGTTTACGGGCCGCGAGGAAGGCATCGCTGCCATCGCCACAGTGACATTGATCAAGCCATGACACATCTGATTGCGACGTTCTTTTATGTGGGCCACATCCGCCCTGCCCCGGGCACATGGGGGTCGCTGGCCGCTTTGCCCACCGGCTGGGCAATCTATGCGCTCTTCGGCCCTTGGGGCCTGATCGCGGGGATCGTTCTGTCCTATGCCCTTGGCGTTTGGGCCACTGGGGTGGAAACCAAGGGCAAGGACAACCACGACCCTTCTGAAATCGTGATTGATGAGGTCTGCGGTCAATGGATCGCCCTGTTGCCGCTCGCCTTCGGGGCGGCGCGCCAAGATGCTGATATCCTCGCCCTTTGGCCCGGTTGGATCGCGGCCTTCGCGCTGTTCCGCCTATTTGATATCACCAAATGGGGGCCTGTTGGCTGGGCCGACCGGATGCACGGGCCGACAGGTGTGATGCTGGACGATGTCATCGCCGGCATCTTTGCGGCGATTGGCGTTGCAGCCCTTGCTGCCCTTTATCACATCGTTCTGATATGAGCGCCGAAGCACTTCTTGCGGCAGCCAAGGCCAAAGGTGTGATGCTGGCCACCGCCGAGAGTTGCACAGGCGGCATGGTCAGCGCTGCGATCACGGATATTGCGGGCAGCTCGGCGGTTTTTGATCGGGGCTTTGTCACCTATACCAATGCCGCAAAGGTTGCGATGCTGGGCGTGGCGCTTGCCACGCTTGACGCGCATGGCGCGGTGTCCGAACAGGTCGCGGGCGAAATGGCTATGGGTGCGCGGGACAATTCTGGCGCTGATATCGCGGTTTCCATCACCGGCATCGCAGGGCCAGGCGGGTCCGAGCATAAACCGGAGGGCCGTGTGTGTTTCGGGCTGGCCACGGCCACAGGCGTCACGACCCAGACAGTCGAATTCGGCGCGCTGGGCCGTGCGCAAGTGCGCTTGGCGGCGCGCGATCATGCGCTGAAATTGCTATCAGGTGCGGTCGACGCCTATTTATAAAGCTCTGCCGCGCGGCGTTCAAAGGACCGCACGACACGTTGCATGGCCTCGTTAAAGAACATGCCGGCAGCCCCCTGCAACAGGCGGCTTTTGAATTCGAAATCCACCACGAAAGAAACCTCGCAGCCACCATCGACATCTTTGAAGGTCCATTGGCTTTCAAGATAGCGGATCGGGCCATCAAGGTATTCGGTGTCGATCTTCATTTGTTCAGGCCACAACAACACGCGACTGCCGAATTTTTCCCGAAACACTTTGAAAGAGATGACCAGATCAGCGAGCATTTCCTGATGGTCGCCCTTATCGGTGATCTTGCGCACACGCGCCGCAGCCGTCCACGGCAGGAATTTCGGGTAATTGCCGACGTCCGCGACAAGGTCATACATCTGCTGTGCGCTATAGGGCAGAAACTTGGTTTCAGAATGACGGGGCATAACGGCCTTTCGCGGGTGACTTCGCTGATGGATGTCGTAAACTTGGAGCAGAAAATCAACCTATTTCCCCGAACAGAGGCCTGAATGACGCACCCCACCTATGTGATCGACGAAATGATCAGCGCCAAAGCGATTGCCGCGCGCATCGAAGATCTGGCGCGCGATATCCGCACCGAATTTGCAGATACCAACAAGCTGGTGGTCGTGGGCCTGTTGCGCGGCTCTTTTGTGTTCATCGCCGATCTGGTGCGTGAACTGGACCTGCCCGTCGAAGTCGATTTTCTTGAGGCCTCTTCTTACGGCGACGGCATGGAAAGCACGCGGGAAGTGCGTATTCTCAAAGACTTGCGCGGCCGGATTGAAGGGCGCGATGTGCTGATTGTGGAAGATATCGTCGATACCGGACATACGCTGGCGCATGTGACCAAGTTTCTCTGGTCGCGCAAACCCGCACGGATGAAAACGATTGCCCTGCTCGATAAACCCGCCCGCCGCGAGGTTGACTTGAAGGCCGACTGGATCGGATTTGAAATTCCTGATGAATTTGTGGTCGGCTACGGCATTGATTTCGCCCAACGCAACCGCAACCTTGGCTTCATTGGCAAAGTGCGGTTTCTGGAAGGGGCATGAACCCCCGCTGGCTTTTGAAGGCGAAACGCTGGGCGCAAAACCCGCCTTCACCTGCCAAAATCAGATTTATCGCCGCCATCCTTGGGATCTGCATTATCCTGTTCGCAATCGAACGCCTTTTCGGGTGGCCTGTCTGGCTGACACCGCATGATTTGCGCCGATTACAGTAGTCACGAAAACGTTATGTCGGAATTGGCACAACTCGTGGTTACGCTGGGGCCAATATTGAATTTATCAATAAGGAGTGTCCCATGCCGAAAAATCTCAATCGTGTCGTCGTTGCTGCCATTGCTTTTGGCATCGCGGGTGCCGCATTCGCCGCAGGTCATCTGACCGAAGATCAACAGCGCGCGATGGATGCGCGCCAATCGCATATGGGGCTTTATTCATTCAACCTCGGCCCGATTGGGGCAATGGCGCAAGACAAGATCCCCTATGATGCTGCAACGGCTGCATCGGCGGCAGCCAACCTTGCGGCACTCGCCAGTATTGATCAGACGGCCTATTGGGTGGAAGGCACGGACGCCAGCATCGAAGGGTCGCGCGCCAAGGCCGAGATCTGGACAGATGCGGCCGGATATATGGCAGAGAAAGAAAAACTCACCGCAGCCAGCGCTGCTTTGGCCGCGGTTGCGGGTGATGGACTTGATGCGATGAAGGCGGCCTTTGGTCCTGTGGGTCAATCCTGCGGGTCCTGCCATGAGGCGTATCGCGCACCGCGCACTTAACACAACATGGCGAAATGGCGGATCATCGGACTGTTGGCCCTTATCGGGCTTGGTGTCGGCTGGTATATCACCAAGCCGGCACCCCTGCCCGCTGATGCGCTTGATGGGCTGACCGGTGATACGGCCAATGGCCAGATCGTCTTTGCCGCCGCAGGATGCGCGTCATGTCACACCAGTGAAGACGGCCCGCCTACGCTTTTAAGTGGCGGCAGGACATTTGCATCGGATTTTGGCACGTTCGTGGCCCCCAACATCTCGCCCGATCCGGTCCATGGTGTGGGCGGTTGGTCCGATCTGGCGCTGGCCAGTGCCATCATGCGCGGCGTGGGTGAAGACGGTGCGCATCTTTATCCGGCTTTCCCCTACACAAGCTATAACAAGGCAGAGCCGCAGGATATCGTCGATCTGATCGCCTATCTGCGCACCCTGCCTGCGTCGGACCAACCCAACGCGCCCCATGATCTGGCGTTTCCTTTCAACCAGCGGATCGCCCTCGGGCCGTGGAAATTCCTGTTCAACAGCACCGATTGGGTGCTGCAAGACGCCCCCACGCCTGAACTTATCCGCGGGCGCTATCTGGTCGAGGCGCTGGGCCATTGCACCGAATGTCACACACCGCGCAACGCGCTGGGCGGGCTTGATACGGCGCGCTGGATGGGCGGTGCGGCGCATCCTTCAGAGGAAGGGCGGATTCCGAATATTACCACCGCTGAACTGTCATGGTCAGAGGGCGAAATCGCCGAATACCTTAAAAGCGGGTTCACCCCCGATTTTGACACTGCGGGCGGCGAGATGGCGCAAGTCGTCAAGAACACCAGCCAGTTGACCGATGATGACCGCGCCGCGATTGCCACCTACCTGAAAGCAATCCCACCTGTGCCCGAATAATCAGGCAAGCCCGAGCTTTTTCTGGCGCGCATCACGCAAACGCGCGAAATCATCACCTGCGTGATAGGACGACCGCGTCAGTGGCGTGGCAGAAACCATCAGGAAGCCCTTGTTATAGGCCGCTTTTTCATAGGTCTTGAATTCTTCCGGCGTCACGAAGCGGTCCACCCTATGGTGCTTTGGCGTTGGCTGGAGGTACTGGCCGATCGTCAGGAAATCGATGTCGGCGGCGCGCATGTCTTCCATGACCTGCATGACGGCTTGCTTATCCTCACCAAGCCCGACCATGATGCCTGATTTGGTGAACATCGTTGGATCAAGCTCTTTCACGCGCTGCAAAAGCCGCAATGAATGGAAATACCGCGCACCGGGCCGTACCTCGGGATAGAGGCCCGGGACCGTTTCAAGATTGTGGTTAAACACATCGGGGCGCGCTTCAACAACGACCTCTAACACCTTGGGATCACATCGGATAAAGTCAGGCGTGAGAATTTCAATCGTTGTATCGGGCGACTGGCGGCGCACGGCGCGGATCGTCTGGGCGAAATGCTCGGCACCGCCGTCTTCGACATCGTCGCGGTCAACGGACGTGATGACCACATGGTTCAGCCCCAGCTTTTTGACAGCATCGGCCACGCGGCCCGGCTCGAACACGTCCAGCGCCTCGGGCGGTTTGCCGGTGGCGATGTTGCAGAAGGTGCAGGCGCGGGTGCAGACCTCACCCATGATCATCATCGTGGCGTGGCCTTGCGACCAGCATTCGCCGACATTGGGACAGCCAGCCTCTTCGCAGACCGTGACCAGCTTGTTGTCGCGCATGATGTCGCGCGTCTTTTTATAGCCCTCGGACGTGGGTGCCTTCACCCTGATCCAATCGGGTTTCTTTGGTTGCGGTGCATCCGGGCGGCGCTGCTTTTCAGGGTGGCGCTGCGCAGGAATTTTCAAATCGCGTGTGGGCATATCAGGCTCCAGTGATGTTGCCTGATATGTAGCGTCGCTGCTGCACTTTGTCCAACCATCTAGCGGTGTCGCATGTCGGACCTGTGCGCGGTGCATGCCCCGACGGCGCTATCCGATCATCGGCCCAAAGCGGCCTTGGGTTTGCTCATAATGCCGTTTGAGCCGCTGCAAGGCGATCCGCAGCACGATCTTGCCGGACCGCGCCGACCACCCCATCTTTTTCTCGGTCTGTTCCAGCCCTTCCAGAAAACAACAGCAGCGGAGCACCACATCCCCAAGACCCGGACCCAGTTCGGTCAGCGCATCCTTGATCCGGCCATGGGCGGCGAGCGCACCCTTGGGGCCTTCGGTGGCTTCGGCAAGCGCTTCTCCGTTCACGAAACTTTCCCAGCTTGCACTGCCGCCAAGACCCACTTCCACCAACTCATAATCCTCGCGCAGCCGCTCTCCCACCGCGACCAATTCACGCGGCAGAAACGGTTTGCCATCGCGGTCCTTGCGCCGTGCCAACCCCACCAGCGGGCTCTCGGTCGCGTAGGCGCGTGATGGCGGGCGGTGCGCCCCTTCGATACTGGCAATATCCCAGCCCGCATCGCCATCCGGATCTCGACTGCGCTCGGCAAAACCACTGGCGCGGTTGTCGTCCTGCGCTGTCAGGCGGCGCAGGGCCGCACGCCCGGTATTGGTGATGAAATAACGCGCGATGCGTCCGTCAGGATCAGGGCATGTGATCCAGTCTTTCAATGCCATTGCTTGCGCGATCTCGCGATCAACGATGGCTGTGCGCACCTGTTCGCCCTCGGGGGTTACACGCACCACCACCGATGTCTCCATCTCGCGGGCGACCGCAAGCACGGCACCTTGTTCACACATACGCCGCAAGATCCGTTTGGCTTCCTGGTCAATCCGTGCCTGTGTCAGGCCAACCGGCTGATGCGGGTCACTCTTCAAACACTCCATTTTCATTGCTTTCAACTTCCCCTTTTTCAAGATGTCACGCGCAGAAACCTGCGCAGAGAGCGACCGCAAAGCTGAATCAATCAGCGGGTCATCGCGGCGGCCTTCCAATCGACGTACCTGTCGCAGAACCGTTGACGGGTGACAGTCACTGGCCCGCGCCAATGCGCGGATCGACAGCCCAGTTTCTGTGTGAACAAGATAGTGACGGGCCGCATCGGGAACCCAACGTGGAAGATCAGACGCCTTTTGCTGCCCTTGTGGTGCTGTCATGATCGTGCATCCTTTTGCCGAAACTACCGACGCAACAGACAGAGCCACATGCAATGGGGCATGATGGCATACCACCTGAGCGTGCATGGTTACGTATTTGTTAACGCCGCCAATTGCCCGTCAACTATTCTTTCCAAAAGATAAACAAACCTAACCGCAGCGTTCTTAGCTCATGGTGTTTCCGCAACACCCGCTTAGGTGGTGTCATGTTGATCGGACTCTGACCCATGTAACAGGACGTTGACAGATGCTTGATCTTCACACCCGAATTGCCACGCTCAAACGCCCCGCGCTCTTGGCGCGCGCCGCCCGCTTCGGGGTGGATGACTACCGCCGCGATGTGCACCTGCGCCGGATTTTGGGGCGTGAAAACCTGCCCCGCTCTGGCCCCGCGTTGATGCAATTGCTGGATGTCGAGGCAGACCTCGACGCGCAGCGCAAGGACCACGCCGCAAGCTATCGGCCCGCGCGCCATGTCGAGGTGCTGATTGCGATATTGGGCGAGGCGCACCTGTTGCGCGCCACCGCCCTTCACTCAGTTATGTGAATGCATCCGGCATGCTGGCCTTCTTTTCGGCCACATAGGCGCGCAAACGCGCCTCGATCTCGGGATCAAGGGGGGGCTGCTGATAGGTATCCAGCATCTTGGCCACACGCGCCTTGGCAAGGATTTGTGTATCGCGCGCGCCCTCTTCGTCCCAGGTCTCGAAGGGCTTGTAATCAAACAGGTCCGAGCGCCAGAAGGCCGATTTGAAATTGGCCTGCGTGTGTTCGCACCCAAGGTAATGGCCACCCGGCCCCACTTCGGCAATCGCGCCCATGGCCTGCCCGTTTTCGGACATGTCCACGCCGCGCGCAAAATGGTGCATGACGCCCAGTTGATCAGCATCCATCACGAACTTCTCGAACGAGGCGACAAGCCCGCCCTCAAGCCAGCCACAGCTGTGCAGCATGAAATTCACGCCCGACAAAAGGCCCATATTCAGGCTGTTGGCGCTTTCATACGCCGCCTGCGCATCCGGAAGTTTTGATCCGCAGAACGCACCGGCAGAACGGTAAGGCAGGCCCAGACGCCGCGCCAGCTGCCCTGCTCCATATGTGATATGGCTGGCCTCGGGTGTGCCGAATGTGGGCGCGCCAGAGTTCATGTCGATCGACGTCACGAACGTGCCCATGATCACGGGCGATCCGGGGCGGACGATCTGGGAATAGGCCACGCCTGCCAGCACCTCGGCCAGCACTTGGGTCAATGTTCCGGCCACGGACACGGGCGCCATGGCACCGCCCACGATGAAGGGGCTGATGATCGAGGCCTGATTGTTGGCAGCGAATACCTCGAGCGCGCCCATCATGATGCTGTCGAAGGTCAGCGGCGAGTTGATGTTGATGAGCGAAGTCATCACCGTGTTTTCCTGCACGAATTCCTTGCCAAACAGGATTTCGCACATCTCAACACTGTCTTGTGCGCGGCTGGGCTCGGTCACGGAGCCCATGAAAGGTTTGTCGCTATAGATCATATGCGCGAGCAACATATCGAGGTGACGTTTGTTCACCGGCACATCGGTCGGCTCACAAACGGTCCCGCCGGAATGATGCAGCCACTTCGACATATAGCCCAGCTTCACGAATTTCTCGAAATCCGCCATGGTTGCATAGCGCCGCCCGCCATCGACATCGCGCACAAAGGGCGGGCCGTAGACGGGGGCCAGCACAAGGTTTTTGCCGCCAACCACAACATTGCGGGCCGGATTGCGAGCGTGCTGGGTGTATTCTGACGGGGCAGTGGCACAAAGTTTGCGCGCCAGACCACGCGGAATGCGGACACGCTCCCCCTCCACTTGGGCACCGGCGGCTTTCCAGCGCGCCAGACCCTCGGGGTTGTCTACGAAATTGATCCCGATTTCGGCCAGCACGGTTTCGGCGTTGGCCTCGATCACGTCCAGCGCTTCGTCGGTCAGAACCTCATAGTTGGGGATGTTGCGTTCGATATATTTTGCCGTCTCAATGCTCACTGCCGTCCGCTCGGCGCGGCGCGCAGCACCCCCGCCGCCACGTGCGCGTCTGCCTGCTGTTGCTGCTGGTGCGTCCGACATGATCTTTCCCCGTGGGTTCGCTATTGGTTGCTGCTTCATACCGCGCGCGCGGCAAAGCACTTACCAAATTTGCGGCCCCTGAGACGCGAAAACGACATGCGCCACCCATCCGCCCGAAAACGCGCCGCGCAAGACGCGAAAATCTCTGGCCCCTCTTGCACAAATCCGGCCCTGCCTTTACCGAAGCGCCATGGAAAACAGCACCCACGAACGCCTTCTTATCATTGATTTCGGCAGCCAAGTGACGCAGCTGATTGCGCGCCGCTTGCGTGAATTGAACGTCTATTGCGAAATTCATCCCTATCAGAACGTGACCGACGCGTTTCTGGCCGATTTCGCGCCCAAAGCGGTGATCCTGTCAGGCGGCCCTGATAGCGTCACGCGCGAAGGCTCGCCCCGCGCGCCCCAGTCGGTGTTTACGATGGGTATTCCGGTGCTGGGCATCTGTTACGGCCAGCAAACCATGATGACCCAACTGGGCGGCAAAGTGACCAGCGGGCATGGCACCGCCGAGTTCGGCCGCGCCTATGTGAAACCGCAAGGTAAACTGGCGCTCCTTGATGGCTGGTTCATGACCGACAAGGAACAGGTCTGGATGAGCCATGGCGATCATGTCTCTGAAATTGCACCCGGATTTTCGGTTTACGGCACCTCGCCCAACGCGCCTTTTGCGATCACGGCGGATGTGGCGCGCAACTTTTACGCGGTGCAGTTCCACCCCGAGGTGCACCACACGCCCAATGGCGCCAAGCTTTACGAAAACTTCGTCCGTATCGCCGGTTTCTCTGGCGACTGGACGATGGGTGCCTACCGCGACCAGGCCATCGCGGCGATCCAGGAACAGGTGGGCGACGCCCATGTGATCTGTGCGCTGTCGGGGGGTGTTGATTCGTCTGTTGCCGCCGCCTTGCTGCACGAAGCGATTGGCGATCAACTGACCTGTGTCTTTGTCGATCACGGCCTTTTGCGCCTGAACGAGGCCGAAGAGGTCGTGGGCATGTTCCGCGATCATATGAACCTCAAAGTGATCCACGCTGACGAATCCGAGCTGTTTCTGGGCGAGCTTGACGGTGTCAGTGACCCTGAAACCAAGCGCAAGATCATCGGCCGGTTGTTTATCGACGTATTCCAGAAATACGCCAACGGGATTGAGGGTGCAGCGTTCCTTGCCCAAGGCACGCTCTACCCTGATGTCATTGAAAGTGTAAGCTTTTCCGGTGGTCCGTCCGTTACGATCAAGTCGCACCACAACGTTGGCGGCCTGCCTGAAAAGATGGGTCTGAAACTGGTTGAACCGCTGCGCGAGCTGTTCAAGGACGAGGTCCGCGCACTGGGCGTTGAACTCGGCCTGCCCAAATCTTTTATCGGGCGCCACCCTTTCCCCGGTCCGGGCCTTGCCATCCGCTGCCCCGGCGAAATTACCCGCGAAAAGCTGGAAATCCTGCGCAAGGCAGATGCCGTCTATATCGATCAGATCCGCAGGCACGGGCTTTATGATGATATCTGGCAGGCCTTCGTGGCCATCTTGCCCGTGCGCACCGTGGGTGTGATGGGCGACGGGCGCACCTATGATTTTGCCTGCGCCCTGCGCGCGGTCACGTCCGTGGATGGCATGACAGCGGATTATTACCCCTTCAGTCACGAATTCCTTGGCGAAACCGCCACGCGGATCATCAACGAAGTGCAGGGGATCAACCGCGTGACCTATGATATCACCAGCAAACCTCCCGGCACCATCGAGTGGGAATAACAGCTTGTTGGGCGCTGGCAGGAAGAGGCGCGCGCCCGCAAGTGGAAACAGTAGAGCTCCTCAATAAAGACTGCTTCGGTTTTTTTTTGCAACAGCATTGCGTGAATTGGGCGCAATAAAATTATTTTTATTTATTATATAACAAATACTTATGATGCATTCCTTATGTTTCGATGTGCGTTCTCACGTCGCACTGACAGAGTATCCTGTCGTCAATTAACCAACTATTAAGTCTTCCGCATAAAGCTCATCCAGACTGCAACTTGATGAGTTTTACCCGTGCAACCCATTCTGACCCGATCGACCCTCCGCCCTTTCCGCGAAGGGATTGCCGCAAACCGGCTCTTGCGATCGCTCGCGCTTCCCGTGCTGCGCAAATGCGATCGTGCAATGACCATGACCAACCCTTTTTCGGGTCTGCCGTTCCACCTGCGCAGCTACGCCCATAAGGGGTATTGGTTTTACGGCCGTCATCGTGAACGCGACACCATGCAGCGGCTGGCGGCACTCACCCGGCGCGGCGATATCGTGTTCGAGGTCGGCGGGCATATCGGATATTTTGCACAGTTTTTTGCCAAAAAGGTCGGACACCGCGGTCAGGTGCATGTCTTCGAACCAGGCGAGCAGAACCAGCACTTCCTGCGCCGCAACATTGCACGCTGCACGCAATGTATTCACGTGAATGCCGCTGTCAGTGACAAGATTGGCAAGGCACTGTTTTACGAAGAAAATATGGGCGGCTTTATGAATTCGCTCAACCCTGATTTTGCCCAAGGAACCGGAAACGCGACAACACAGCACAGCGTGCTGAAACTGCGGCAACGGCGGGTGAACACCACGACACTTGATGCCTATGCCACAGCCCACAATGTCTGGCCCGATGTTTTGAAGATCGACGCCGAAGGCGCAGAGCTGGCTGTATTGGTCGGTGCGGCAACGGCGCTGCGATCCGTCCGCAGCCTCATGATCGAAGTGTCACGTAATCATGATGAGATCTTTGATATCCTGCGCGGTCTTGGCTTTGCACTCTGTTATCCGGATGGCCGCATAATAAGTGATGCAATGCAAATGGACGGAAATATCTTTGCGACGCGCCCTTAGGGATTGAGCGCGTCGATCAACAACGTGGCCGTAAATTCGCCCGGTCCGCAGGCTGCCAGATCACCCTGCTGTCCAACCGCCAGCCATTCCGCGCGCGCGGCCATTCCGATGCTTACCTCGGGGCCAACGCGGAGCGGATCACGCCCCCAATGGCTGTCGGTGAACGGCTCTTCAGAGAACGCCGCCCGTAGATCAAACGGCGGCACACCTGCCCGCGCCAGCAGAAAACCCGCGATACATTCCACCTGCCGCGTAACCAATCCGCGCAACATCGCCTCTTCTGTGCGGCGCTGACGTATTTGCCGCAAGGCAAAATCGGCAACACCGTGCTGTACCTGCACCGCATGACCATAGACATGGGCCAGCATATAAGGCGTCTGGGGTGCGGTGGCCGCGTGACGTGCCAGCAGGATCCGGTTGGTGGATGTGCAATAGGCGACCACCGCATTGACGGTCTCATCAGCACCGCAAAGGCCCGCAATCTGGTCCACCTGCTCCACCACCGGCATGCGATCAAACGCGGCATTTGCAGCAGCTTCCACTTGCGTCACGGGGTCTGCGCCTGCTGCCTGCCCCAGAAACACCGCCGTCATGGTCCATTTCAACATTTCAAACCCCGTAGTTGTCCTTCTTAGCCAAACACGTCTGACAGGGCTTGCCAAATCACAAAACAAAGGCACAACTGCTGCCATGAACACCGTCGCAAAAGCAGCCTTCTGGATGATTGGCGCCATATCATCCTTTACTCTGATGGCTGTCGCTGGACGTACCGTCAGCGCAGAGCTTGATACATTCGAGATCATGCTTTTCCGCAGCCTGACAGGGATCGCGATTGTCGTCAGCGTCGCCATCGCGACAGGGACAATTTCGCAGATCGGACGCAACCGGCTCGGCCTGCATGCCACACGGAACCTGTTCCATTTTACCGGCCAGAACCTGTGGTTCTACGCCATCACCGTGATTCCGCTGGCGCAGGTCTTTGCGCTGGAATTCACCACGCCGATCTGGGTCATCCTTTTGTCACCGCTGATCCTGCGCGAAAGGGTCACTGCAATCGGTCTGCTCAGCGCCATGATCGGCTTTATCGGCATCCTGATCGTCGCGCGTCCCGACCCCGCCAACCTTAGCTGGGGCCTAATGGCCGCCGCCAGTTGTGCCGTGTTCTTTGCGCTGACCGCAATTTTTACCCGCAAACTGACCCAGACCGAAACCATCACGACAATTCTTTTCTATCTCACAACGATGCAGGCGGTCTTTGGCCTGATCTGCGCGGGATATGATGGTGATATCGCGCTGCCGTCGCTGGCGGCGCTGCCTTGGGTCGTGCTGATCGGGTGTGCCGGGCTCTTGGCGCATTTCTGTCTGACAAAGGCGCTGAGTATAGCGCCTGCAAGTATTGTGATGCCGATTGATTTCGTGCGCCTGCCCACCATCGCGATCGTGGGGATGCTGCTATACAATGAACCGCTGGAAGTGTGGGTATTTGTCGGTGCCGCGCTCATTTTCGGGGCAAATTATCTCAATATTACCAGCGCGATGCGGCCTGCAAAGGCCTAGGCGCGCGTCAAACTAATAGCCGTTGACCCGACACGATTGTCACAGATATGTGACGCTACGACGCGCCGCAATGAATGACGTGGCGTCAAGAATTGACGTAAAGCTTGGGCACTCCCTAGGGTGATCTGCACACATTTTATTCATGACAGGGATGAGGACATGAAAAACACAATGACAGCAGGAGCGGCGCTGCTGCTTTCAACAAGTATTGTTTCGGCGGGGGGAATTGACCGGTCCGGAAACGCATATTCCGTGCTCTTCGAGGACGGCAACTATGCGCAGTTGTCTTTTTCGACAGTAAATCCTGACGTCTCCGGCGACTACCCGGCTGGACTTGGCGGCGGATCGACAGACAATATGGCCGAAGGTTATCTGTCTTTCGGCGCTGCGGTGAAATATGGGGTCACGGATCAAATTGATCTGGCACTGTTCATCAACCAGCCATTTGGCGCCAATGCTGATTATACAGGTGGCCCCTATACCGGATTGAACGCAGAGTGGAAAAGCACGCAAGTTGCTGCCATTGCAAAGTACCAAGCATCCAATGCTGTGTCGGTCTATGGCGGTATTCGCGCAGTCAGGTCCGAAGCAACAATCGGTATTCCCGCCGCGCTGACAGGTGCAGTTCCGTACACCGCTGAGACTGAAGCTGACACCCAATTTGGTTACGTCGTTGGCGCAGCCTACGAAATGCCTGAAATTGCGCTACGCGTGTCACTCACCTACGAGAGCGGCATGACGCATGAATTCGCGACCAGCGAAGCATTTGTTGGGGCATCAGAGCTTGATAGCACGACAGATATCGAACTTCCGCAATCCGTCGCGCTGGATTTCCAGACAGGGATCGCCGCTGATACGCTTCTTTTCGGATCGGTACGCTGGGCAGAATGGTCAGTTTGGGAAGTACGCCCCGCGCTCTACGAAGGGGCGACGATGGACAGGGTGACCGGCATTGACGATGACGTATTCACCTACCGGCTGGGTCTTGGGCGCCGTTTGAATGACGAACTGTCGGTGTTTGGGCGCGTCACCTTCGAAGATGGCAATGGCGGTGAGGCATCCCGCCTCGCACCAACTGATGGTTCAACCAGCTTTGGATTTGGCGGCAGCTACGCAATCGACCAAATCGAAATTACAGGTGGTGTTGAATACGCTTTGCTTGGCGATGCGACAGATGGATCAAGTGTTGAGTTCGAAGAGAATAGTGCAATCGCTTTTGGTCTCACCGTAGGCTACAGCTTCTAAACACTGAAACAGACACATCAAAAGCCCCGCCCTCACCGGCGGGGCTTTTTCTTTGGCTTGCGCAGGAAACGGGTTGCGCAGACCCTGTCAAAGGGCGCATGTCAGCGCCATGACACCAGTACAGAAAACCATCTCACCGCAAGCCTGGGCAGGGCTTTTGATGCTCGCGTTGATTTGGGGCGGGTCTTTTCTATCGGTGCATGTCGCATTGGAAGAAATCGGTCCGCTCACCTCGGTGGCACATCGGACCGGATGGGCCATGGTGATCCTTTGGACCTATGTCCTGATCCGCCGTTTGCCCCTGCCGACAGACCGGCGCGTGTGGGGGGCATTTGTTGTAATGGGGCTGTTGAACAACGCGATTCCCTTCAGCCTGATGGCATGGGGGCAGTTGCACATCGAAACCGGCCTGACCTCGATCCTCAACGCCGCGACCGCGATTTTCGGCGTCACCGCTGCCGCGCTTTTTCTGGCGGACGAGCGTATGACCGCGCGCAAGGCGATCGGCGTTTGCATCGGGTTTCTGGGGGTCTCGACCGCCATTGGCCTGAACGCTTTCAAGGACTTTGATATCCGCTCACTTGGTCAACTGGCCGTGATCGGCGGCACGATCAGCTATGCGCTGGCGGGCGTCTGGGCGCGCAAAACGCTGGGCCACCTCAAACCGCAGGTCGCGGCTGCCGGCATGTTGACCGGCGCAAGCCTTATCACGCTGCCCGCCGCGTGGATCATCGAAGGGCCCATCACGCTGAGCCTGCAGCCCCAAACATGGGCCGCCATCAGCTATTATGCCGTGGTCGCGACAGCCATCGCATATATCCTCTACTACCGCGTGCTGGCACTCGCTGGCAGTGGCAACGCAATGCTGGTGACGCTGCTGGTGGCGCCGGTCGCTATCGTTTTGGGCGCGATTGTGCTGGGTGAGGCCCTGCCGGTGCGCGCCTATATCGGCTTTGCGATCCTCGCACTCGGGCTACTGATCCTTGACGGTCGCTTGGTCAAGCCGCTCCAGCACCGCCTTCGCCGCGCGTAGGCCGGGTGCCTCACCACCCTTTCCCAGCCGTTCCATGGTCAGCGCCATTGCGGCCTGTTGGGCCTCCGGATCAGCGAGCACCGCCACCACAGCATCGGCAATCGGACGGGGCTTGCAGGCCTCGCCGATGAATTCTGGCACGACGCGGGTTTCGCTGACCAGATTCACCAAGGTCACCGTATCGACCAACAACATCCTGCCGATGATGATCCGGCTCAGCCACGCCATATCATAGGCAATCACCATCGGCGTGCCGCTTGCTGCCAGTTCCAGCGACACTGTGCCAGAGGCCGCAAGAGCCACATCGGCCCGTTTGAACCAAGCGGCCTTATCCGGCGTTTCCGGCGCCAGCACCGTGACGGGTGTGGCCCAGTGTTTGACCCGCTCCTGCACAAGATCATGCACACCGCGCGTTGTCGGGATCACGAAGTGCGCATCGGGCACGGACGCCGCAATTTTCGCGACTGCCTTGCCGAAACGCTCAGCCAATCGCGCCACCTCGCCTTTGCGACTGCCCGGCAGGACCAACACGACCGTACCGGACCCCAAGGCCGCCGCCTCTGCATCGGTGGCCACGGGTTCTGCGACAACAGGATGCCCCACAAAATCGCAGTCCATGCCTGCCGCCTGCATCAAGGGTGGCTCAAAGGGGAACAGGGCCAAGACATGATCAATGTGCCGGGCCATCTTTTGCGCACGTTTCGGGCGCCATGCCCAGACCGTCGGGGCGACATAGTGCACGGTGCGAATGTCACTGCCCGCCTTGACCAGCCGCGCGACGCGCAGGCAAAAATCTGGGCCGTCAATGGTAATCAGCACATCGGGCTTCGTCGCGATGATCGCTTCGGCCATCTGCCTTATCCGCGCCTTGAGCGCGCGATATTTCGGCAGGATCTCGGCAAGCCCCATGACGCTGAGTTCTTCCATTGCAAAGCGGCTTTCCAGCCCCTCGGCCTGCATCAGCGGCCCACCGACACCGTCAAATGTCACCCCAGGGCGCAGCGTTTTCAGCCCTGCCATCAAGGCCGCGCCCAGTTTGTCGCCAGAGGCTTCGCCTGCGATCAAAAAAACCTTCATGCGCCCCCCTTGGGTCGCACCCAAAAGAACAGCCCTGCCGCATCAAGCGTGGCCACGACATCATCCAGTTCCAGAACCATGACGCCGCCCTGTTCGATGACAATCCCACTCAGCCCCGCGGCAACCGCACCCCTGGCCGTTTGCGGCCCGATCACGGGCAAATCCGCGCGGCGGTCCTGATCAGGTTTCGGGGCCTTGAACAACAAAGCACCGCGTGCGTCGGTGGGTTCACCGTCCGCACCACTCAGCCATTCGGCCGCGCCCCCCAGAACCGCGCCCAATCCATCCACAACGCCCCAAAGCGGATCATCGCTGGGCGCAAGTTGCGCCAACATCGCGTCGGTCCCCGCCTGCCCTTCGCGGGCCAAGACGCGGGCGTTGCGCACGATGCAGGCTTGGCCAACATCCGCGCGGCCCATTTCGGCGATCGTCTGCTCGGCTGTGACGGCGTCCTGTCGTTGATCAATAGTGACCGGCTTGCGGCTCAGCACGCCTGCGGGCGGCAACAGATCCGGCGCGATCTCATGCGCGGCGCGCACCACCAGCCCCGCCTCTTCGAACAAGGCGATAACGACGCGCAGGGCCCCGTCATCACCCTGTCCAATCGCCTGCATGATGCGCGGAACCAAGGGTTTGGTAGCGGCATCAATGGCCGCCGGATCAATGGCGGGGCGCTTGATCGCGCCTGCAAGGCAAACTTCAGTCACACCGCGGTCCACCAATGCTGTCAGAAAACTGCCAAGGTGTTCGAGGCGAAAAGTAATCTGGGGTGTCAGCGCAGGGCGAAACCCTTCAAGCGCACAGATCAGCGGTCGCTCTGGCAATCGCGCCACAAGCGCGGGCGGTAGATCCCCGGTTCCGGCAATCAGGGCCAGCATCAGCCCGGTGTCAGGAAATTACGGCCGGTGTCGCCCAGAATAAAGGCCACCATCTGTTGCACATAGGCGCTGTCGCTTTCATCAGCCAGCCGATTGGCGCGATCCTGAAAGGTGCCTTCCCCGTCTTTGAGCATCTGAAACGCCGCACGCAATGCGGTGATATCGCCGCGACTGACGCCCTTGCGTTTTAACCCCACAAGGTTCAACCCGTCCAGAATACCCCGCGGCCCTTGCACCAGACCATGCGGGACGACATCCTTTGTGACCATCGTTACAGCCCCGATAATCGCGCCCTGCCCGATGCGTACATGCTGATGCACGCCGCACAAACCGCCGATAATCACGTCATCCTCGATAATGCAGTGGCCAGCGACGGCCGAGGAATTGACCACAATCACACGGTCTCCGATCTGCGCATCATGGGCAATGTGACAGCCTGCCATAAACAACCCGTCATCGCCTACCCGCGTCACCCCCCCGCCATTGGCGGTGCCGGTGTTCATAGTGACATGTTCACGAATGCGGTTGCGCGCACCAATGCGCAGACGGGTCTTCTCACCATCGAATTTCAGGTCCTGCGGGATCTCTCCGATCACGGCGAAGGGAAAAACGGTCGTATCATCGCCAATATGCGTATCCCCATCGACAACAACATGGCTTTTGAGCGTCACGCGGTCGCCCAGCACCACGTCTGCGCCAATCACGCAAAACGGGCCGATCACACAATCCGCGCCGATTTGCGCGCCTTCGGCGATCACAGCAGAGGGGTGAATACCTGCCATCAAGCTTGCATATCCATCATCGCGGTAAACTCTGCCTCGGCGGCCATTTCGCCATCAACCGTCGCCACACCGCGAAAGCGCCAGACCTTGCCACCGGGTTTGCCCCGTGTGGTTTCCACATGCATTTCAAGCACATCACCCGGCACGACCTTGCGGCGGAACTTGCAGCCATCAATCGCCATGAAATAAACCAGCAGATTACCATCGGTCAGCCCCAGCGACGCCCCCACCATGACAGCGGTTGTCTGTGCCATCGCCTCGACAATGGTGACACCGGGCATAATCGGGTTGCCGGGGAAATGGCCCTGAAAATGCGGCTCGTTCATGGTGACGTTCTTGATGCCGACAGCAGATGTCGTGCCATTGATGCTATGCACCTTATCCACCAGCAGGAACGGATAGCGATGGGGCAGGATTTTCTGGATCAGCTGGATATCGGCGGTGGTGACAGCTTCGCTCATGCTGGGCGGCTCCTCTTATTGCTTGTGGCGCGCCTTGGCCGCCGGTGGTCTTGGATACCAAGCCGCGACAAGCGCGGCAAGCATCGGCTACTCTTCACCGTTGCCCAATTCCGCATCAATCCGCACGATGGCATCATCGGTGATATTCGCCGCGCGCACCGACAGGACCACGTTGCGCTGCTCCAACACCAGAACGGCCCCGCGTTCCAGCATCAGGTTTGCAACGATCCCCTGTACACGTTGTTCAAACCGCGCGCGCGCTTCTGCGGTCGCAACCTGCAAATCAACGTTTTTTGCATCGCGCACGCGGCGCACGTCCTGCACCTTGCGGTCAAAGGCCTCGGCCTCGGCACGAAACGCCTCTGGCGTCATATCGGGGCGGCGGATTGTCAGGCTGCGCTCTTCAAGCGTCAGCGATTCAACAATACGGTCATTCTCGGCTTGCAACGCGGCCGCCTGTTCGGCCAACTCGTCCGTGAGTCGTTGGCCGTAAAGCGTTTCGATAAACAAACGATCACTGTCCACAATCAGCACCGGAGGTGAGGATTGCTGGGCTGATGCCGGCAGCACCAGTATCAGCCAAACAATAATCGCGCGCAGCATACCCATCAGAAGCTTGTCGAAATCGTTACTTCAAAGTTGCGTGTCTTGTCGAAGTCCTGCACGTCAAGCGGCTCGGTAAAGTTGAACCGCAGCGGGCCGATCGGGGTGGTCCAGAAAACCGATAGTCCAACAACAGACCGCGCAATCGGGTCGTTTGACAGAATAGCGCTATCATCTGCTACGCCGACATCCCAGACCGCGCCGTAATCGATAAACGCACCACCCGTAATCCCGTATTCACTTGGCAGACCAAGCGGGAATTCGGCCTCGAGCGTCAGAACGGAGAAAGCGTTCCCGCCTAACGCATCATCGGTGTTTTCATCGCGCGGCCCGATACCACCCCCTTCAAAACCGCGCATCAGGCGGCTGCCAAGGAAGAAACGGTCCGTGACACGGCTGCTGCCCTCTTGATAGCTCAGATGCCCCCCCTGCAATGAAGCGCGCAGAGTGACCTCCTCATTCAGGATTGCCGTTTCAGCACCGGCAAAGGCGGTTGTCTTGATGAACTGGGTGTCGCCAAAGCCGAATTCCTGACCAAAGCGCAAGACGTAACCTGTTGTCGGATCCACACCTGTGCGGCGGCTATCATAGCTGTAATTATACCCGATCGCATTGGTCCAGACACCACCTGCGTCTTCTTCGGCTTGGATAATGGGGCTCGCATCATCCGATACATCAGCGATATCCGTATATTCAAGGGCATAAAACAAAGACAAACGCCCCGTTTCACTGATCGGGAAGCTGACCGCAGGCGACATCCGCAGTGTTTCGGTATCATAGAGCGCATTTTCGTTGTCTGTCGTCCCGTAGCTCAGGTCAAATGACCCACGCAAATCACGCCCCAAAAGCTGAGGTTCGGTAAAGCCGAACCCAAAGCTGCGGTTCGTTTCGGCGGTCGTGAAGTCAAAGTTCAACCGCTGCCCACGGCCCTGAAAATTGCTTTGCCGGTACGATGCCAACAGGCTGATACCATTGTCGGTACTGAAATTGGTACCGAATGACAGGGTTCCTGTGGGCCCTTCTGTCACATTCACGTCAACGATGCGCTGGCCAGGGGATGAACCGGGACGCGTGTTGACAGCGACATCCGCGAAAAAGCCGAGCGCACGAATGCGCCGCGCACTTTCCTGGATTTCGCGGCTGTTCAGCGGGTCGCCCTCGACCGACTGGAACTGGTTGCGGATCACGCGGTCCAGCGTTGTTCCGTTCCCTTCAATGTCGATCCGTTCGATAAAGACGCGTTCACCCGAGACGAGCACATAATCCACATCAACCGTCAGATCGCGCGGATTGCGTGACAGACGCGGTTCAACCGAGACAAAGTTCAGCCCGCGTGCTGCGGCCTCGCGTTCAATCCGGCTGATATCGGCATCAATCGGCACAGGCGAGTAGGTCGCGCCCGACCGGACACCGATCAAATCAGCAAAATCATCCGCGTTCACACCGTTGATTTCGCTGGAAATCGACGTGTTGCCAAAACTGAACTGCTGTCCTTCGCGAATATTGTATGTGACCAAATAGGCATCACGCTCACGCGTCAATGACACGTCAATATTCTGCAAAACAAAGTCGATATAACCGCGCGAGCGATAGAAATCGGTCAGTGCTTCGCGATCCTGTGCCACACGCTCGGGCGAGTAGGTATCACGTCCGACCAAAATCCGGAACAAACCTGCCTGCTTGGTTTCCAGCACGCGGCGCAAACGCCCCTCCGAATAGGTTCTGTTACCCAGAAAGGTAATCCGTTCAATCTCGGTGACGGCTGCCTCCACCACTTCGAACACCACATCAACGCGGTTGTCGGATTGTGGAATAATGCGCGGCGTGACGGTTGCGTTGATACGCCCGCGACGGGCGTAGGCCTCGGTGATTGCGGCGGTATCAGCTTCGGCCTGCGCAGGCGTAAAGACACGCCGTGGTTGGGATTGCACCAATCCCAGCAATTCCTCGTCACGCAGGCGGATGTTGCCTTCGATATTGATGCGGTTGATCGTTGGATATTCGACCACACGGATCAGCAAACGGTTGCCTTGGGGGATCAGATCGACACTCTCGAAAAGACCCGAGGCGCGGATATCCTGTCCTGCCGCGTTCAATTCCGCCATCGACAGCCCCGCCCCCGGTGCAAGACCGCCAAATGTCAGGATCGTGCCATCGGCAACCCGCAGGTTGCCTTCGATCTCGAAGCTGCTGAAAGCGAAACTTTGCGCATTTGCAGCACCAGTCGCCAGAACCACGATACAAAGCGCCATCCAAAGTGATCGCACCTTCGCAAAACCCTGCGCCAGAAAGCGCCCCATATTTGTCTTCATAACGACCGCCCGTACCCAGATTATTCTTATCAATTTGAGTAGCGACAATATGCGCGGATGTCAAAACGCCAGCGCAACTGATCTGCACTTAAAACAGCGCCTTTTTTACGGGCAGAGGATCGTGTCGTTGAGAATGGTGAACATCATCAGTGTCAGGATCAGTGACAATCCAACAAACATAAAGACTTGGACCGCACGGTCACTGGGCTTGCGTCGTGCAACGGCCTCATAGGCATAAAACACAAGGTGCCCGCCATCCAGCACAGGGATCGGGAAAAGGTTGATCAGGCCCACTGCGGCGGAAAGTGCGCCGATGAACCAGATAAAGCTCTGCGCGCCCTGCTCGGCCATGGACCCGCTTGTTTCGGCGATCCCCACAGGGCCAGAGAGATTACATGTCGAAATCTGGCCAAACAGGATATGCTGCATGGCCGAAAGCGATGTTGTGGTCGTGTCCCATAGCCCCTGCGCACCAAGGCTGATGGCTGTAAAGAGCCCCACGCCTTCGGTCTTTTCCTCAAAGAATATCGTACCGCTGATACCGATCAGCCACCGTGTTTCAAACCCGCCATCAGGATTAGGCAAATCCACGCGGCGCGGCGCAATGGTTTTTTCCAGTGTTTCGCCATCCCGCCAAATCGTGAAAACCAAAGGCGCCCCATCTGCTTGCAGGACAACCTCCTGCACCTGTGCAAATGCAAACACCGGTTCCCCGTTGACTGCTGTGATGACGTCATCAACCTTGATATCGGCATCATCCGCCGCCGAACGCGGGCTGACGCTCGACACTGCGGTAGGGAAGAAATACGGGCCTTCCACCGTCATCTGGCTCCCGTCACGCAGAACCGTGTACGCAAGCCGCTCGCGCAGGGGCACCAAATCGGACATATCCACTGTCCGTTCGGGATCATTGAACACCACACCCTCAACGGCGATTACCTGATCGCCCTCGCGTAGGTCGCTGGCATAACTGGGTGGCAACGGGCGCATTTCGCCGAATGTGAGTGGATCGGTCGAACGGCCCTGAAACATGATCGAGCCTGCGAAGATCGCAATCGCCAGAACAAAGTTGAAAACAGGCCCTGCCGCCACCGTCGCCGTGCGCGCCCAAAGCGGTGCACCCAGCATCGTGCGGCGCAGCTCAGTCTCGGACACCTGCCCGTCGCTGCCGACACTTGCCGCATTCGCATCACCCAAAAACTTAACAAAGCCGCCCAAAGGCAGCGCTGCAATCTGCCATGTCGTGCCGCGTTTATCGACGCGCCGGTAGATCACCGGACCAAATCCAAGCGAAAACACTTCGGCATGGATACCGCACCAGCGCCCGACGATGTAATGCCCGTATTCATGGATCGCCACGATCACCGACAGCGCCACAACGAAGGCGATGATCATAAAGGCGAAGTTGCCGAAGATCGGCACAAACTGCATCAGGTCCAAAGGTCTTATCCCAGTCGGCTAAAGGTTTCGGCGGCATAGATCCGCGCCAGTCGGTCGGTCTCTAGCACGTTATCTAGGGTAATTGCCGCATTTTGCAGCCCGTTCCCCGATGACATTTTGTCAAGCGTGCGCGAAACGACCTCTGACATGTCCAGAAAACCTATGTCACCTGAAATAAATCCATCCAGCGCGCGCTCTTTGGCCGCGTTGAACACCGCACCCGCCAGACCGCCCTGCTCCATCACACGCGTCGCAATGGCCAATGCAGGATAGCGTGCCGGATCGGGTGCTTCGAAAGTCAGGCTGCCGATACTGGCCAGATCAAGCCGTTCAACAGGCAGCGCGCGCCGTTCCGGCCAATGCAGCGCATAGCCGATGGCATGGCGCATATCGGGCGGGCCGACATGGGCCATCAGCGCACCATCGTTAAAACCCACCAGCGCATGAACGAGGCTTTCTCGGTGCACCAGCACCTCGATCATATCCGGCGTGACGTTGAAAAACTCTTTGGTTTCAATCAACTCCATCGCCTTATTGAACATCGACGCGCTATCAATGGTAATCCGCTGCCCCATATCCCAGTTGGGATGGCTTGACGCCTCGGCCAGTGTCGCAGTAGCCAGTTTTTCGATCGGCCAGTCACGGAATGCGCCACCGCTGGCGGTGATGATGATCCGCTCGACTGCGGCCATATGTTCGCCCACCAGCGCCTGAAACACCGCTGAATGTTCGCTATCGACAGGTAGCACCGTCGCGCCATGCGCCTTGGCGCGGCCCATCAAAAGCGGGCCTGCGGTGACAAGAGACTCTTTGTTGGCAAGCGCGAGCGTCGTGCCATGGGCCAAGGCCTCTAACCCCGGCACTAGTCCCGCCGCCCCCACAATGGCCGAAAGCGCCCAATCAACGGGGCGCGCGGCCGCCTGTGCAATCGCATCGGGACCGGCTGCAACCTCAACATCGGTATCGGCCAGCAAGTCCTTCAGTTCAATGTAACATTCAGGATAGCATGTCACCGCAAGATCGGCGCGCAAATGCCGTGCATCCGCTGCAAGCCGGGCCACATTGCGCCCGCCCGTCAGCGCCACGACATCGTAGGCATCCGCATCACGCGCCACCAGATCAAGGGCGTTCTGCCCGATTGATCCTGTCGCCCCGAAAACCGAAATCCGCCTCACCAGACAACCCCGGGCACATCAAAGATATCTGCAAGCACAAGCAAGAACAGCGACGCCCCCAGCAGCGCATCGAAGCGGTCAAACAACCCGCCGTGACCGGGGATCAGTGTCGAGCTGTCTTTCACCCCCATCCGGCGTTTCAGCGCACTTTCCGCGATATCGCCCATCTGTCCCGCAAAGCTGAGCATCATCGAGAACAGGACAATCAAGAACCCCGCATCGGTGAAGAGCGAAAAGGCCAGACCCACCAGACCGGCACCAAGCCAGCCTGCTACTGTCCCGCTCCACGTTTTCTTGGGGCTGATCCGGGGCCAGAATTTCGGGCCGCCAAGCGATTTGCCTGCAAAATAGCCAAAAATATCGGTAACGATCACAACCGACATAAGCCACAGCAGCCACGTAAACCCGAAATCCGAACGGAAATGCACAAGACCCCAACCCGCAGCCTGAATCCCTAAAGCAAAGAAAAAGAACGTCTTAATCTCGGTCTTGAGCTGTGTGACCCCGATCAGCGGAACCACCAGAAACAACAGCATCCCCCAAGACGATCCTTCCGCCAACTGTCCCGACATGACCGAGGCCACCAGAGCCGCCATCAACATGCCTTTGGTGGGCTCGCTGGGGCGGATCATCATCCACAGTTCCCAAATCATGACGGCAGTCACGAACACCACCAGCATCTGGAACCAGATACCACCCAGAATGACGCCAAAAGCACCAATCACGACCATTGCCGCACTTGAGGTCAGGCGAACGGTCAGGTCATCCCATTTCGCGGGTGGAGGTAGAGGGTTCTCCATTGTCAGGCTCGAACAGCCCCAAAGCGCCTGTCCCGCTTGCCGTAATCACGCAGGACGCGGGCGAATTCCTCGGCGGTGAAATCCGGCCAGAGCGTGTCGACAAATTCATATTCGGCATAGGCCGACTGCCATAGAAGGAAGTTTGAAATCCGCGCTTCGCCACTGGTGCGGATCACAAGATCGGGGTCCGGCAACACATGGGTGTCAAGGAACCGCGCCAATGTCTCGGCGTCAACATCCTCGTGGGTCAAACGGCCCTGCTCGATCTCATAGGCCAACCGTTTTGCCGCACGGGTCACTTCATCACGGCTGCCATAGTTCAGCGCCACGGTCAGATGCACACGGTCATTGCCTGCAGTGCGCAGTTCCAGATCATCCATCAACGACACCAGCTTGTCATCAAGCCGCACACGGTCACCGATAAAGCGCACGCAAACGCCGCTGTCAAAAAGCTCCTGCGCCTCGCGTTCGAGATAGCGGCGGAACAGGCTCATCAAGCCCGCAACTTCGGTCTGTGTGCGTTTCCAGTTTTCGGTCGAGAACGCAAATATCGTCAGATACTTAACCCCAAGATCAGGACAGGCCTCAAGGATCTCGCGCACCTTGCGCGCACCCGCATGATGGCCGAACAGACGGGGACGCCCGCGCTTTTGCGCCCAACGCCCGTTGCCATCCATGATGATCGCGACATGGGCGGGGGATGATTTGGCGTCTGCGTCCTTGGGCATATGGCCCCCTTTTGGTAAAAACCTTGCGGGTCAGACCTGCATAATTTCAGCTTGTTTCGTCTCGACCGTTTCATCGACCAGCTTAATATGCAGGTCGGTCACCTCTTGAACAGTCGTTTCCCAAAACTTCTGGTCATCCTCGGACAAGCCGTCACTCTTGGCTTTCTTGATCTGGTCCATGCCGTCGCGACGCAGGTTACGGATCGCAACGCGCGCACTTTCCGCATATTGGCCCGCGACCTTGGTCAACTCACGGCGGCGTTCCTCGTTCAGCTCTGGGATCGGCAGCATAATAATTGTGCCATTCAGTTGAGGATTGATGCCCAAGCCACTCTCGCGAATGGCTTTTTCGACTTTGCCCACAAGGCCCTTGTCCCAGACGTTGATTGTCACCATCCGTGGTTCCGGCACGTTCACAGTGCCGACCTGATTGATCGGTGTCATCGACCCATAGGCATCTACCATCACAGGCTCAAGCATCGAACCAGAGGCGCGGCCGGTGCGCAATGACGCCAGTTCAACACGCAGGTTTGCGATTGCGCCTTCCATGCGGCGGGTCAGATCGTCAGTATCAAGTTCAAAATCGTCAGACATATTCTACTTGCTCTTCCTCATCGGGCGCAGCCCGCTTTTGATCGTTTTAGGCCAAAGGGACCGCCTTGTATAGTCAGGCAAATCTGGCGCTATTGTGCAGTTTTCGTGCAACGGCCCTTTTATGTTGGCCAATTACAATTGTTGTTCAAGAGACGGCACGCCGGCACGTCCTAGTCTTTGACAATCGTGTAGGTGCCTTCACCCGCCAGAATACCTTTGAACCCACCCGGTTCATCCAGCGAAAACACGATGATCGGCAGATCATTGTCGCGCGCCAAGGCAATCGCGCTGGCGTCCATCACACCCAGATGCTTTTGCAGCACTTCGTCATAGGAAACATTCTCATATCGCACCGCATCATCGTGCTTGGCGGGGTCTTTGTCATAGACGCCGTCAACCTTGGTCCCCTTGAAAATCGCCTCGCAGTTCATCTCGCTGGCGCGCAGCGTCGCGGCGGTATCGGTCGTGAAATACGGGTTTCCGGTGCCTGCGGCAAAGATACAGACGCGCTTTTTCTCGAGGTGGCGGACGGCACGGCGACGGATGTAGGGCTCGGCCACCTCGTTCATTGTAATGGCCGAAATCACCCGCGTGTGAATACCCAGCTCTTCAAGTGCTGACTGCATCGCCAGCGCGTTCATCACAGTGGCCAACATGCCCATGTAATCGGCTGTCGTGCGCTCCATGCCTTGCGCCGAGCCTTGCAACCCGCGAAAGATGTTGCCGCCGCCGATGACCATGCAAATCTCGACACCCAAATCATGGACCGATTGCACCTCGCGCGCGACGCGCTGCACCGTTGGCGGATGCAAACCAAAGGATGTGTCGCCCATCAGCGCCTCACCCGAGATCTTGAGCATCACACGTTTATATGCTGTTTTCTCAGTACCGCTCATGGCGCGCCCCTATGTCCTGATTGATTGAGCGGCAAAATGTCGGAAAATGACGATAGTTTCAATGCCACATTGACGACAAAAGGCAAGGCCAAGCGTTGACCCGCACAAAGCCTGCATCCTATGGTCGCAACACATTCTTTGCGCGAGATAAAATCAGTTGGGTCCGCGCCCGCAACCAGTCCAAAGGAACACCCAATGAAAACTGCAACCAAGACTTCTCTTTTATTCCTCGGTGCAATTGGCCTCGCTGGTTGTGACGGTCCTGCGGAACCATTCGAATTCGCGACGACCTTTGACAGTTTCGAAGACTATGGCGCTCTGAGTGCCTTTGCAGACGCGCTGGTTGATGAGGACGGCCTCAGGACCACAGATGACATTGCCCAACCCGATAACTTCGCCACCGCTGGAACCGGCACCACCAGCTACACAGGCGCAATCCTGACAGACACTCGTCCAACCGATAGTGAGACCAGTCGCTTGCTGGTCGGCCAGTTACAGCTGGATGTCGCGTTCAGCACCGATACCATCACCGGCTATGCGGGCAATTTCATTTATGAAGACAATGAGGCCCTCAATGGCACCCTGATCGGAAACGGCGGTTTCGTGCGTGTGTCAGAGCAAGACCCGGACAACGCTGACGTCTTTTCCCCGCACTTCACCGACATGAACCTGGTTGGCGGGCTTTCGGGGCCGAATGGCGAGGCATATGACGCAAATATCGCGCTGACCGGCTATTTCTTGGCTGACGGCACCAATCCCGACTCACCCGTCGACAGTATCGCAGGGATCGCAGTATTCGACTTTGGGACCACGGGACCCGCCTTTGAAACCGGGATTTTCGCCGCATCGGATTAGGTTCCGATCGTTGAAATTACAAACCGCGGTGACACCACAGGCAGATAGACCGCTGATCCTGCCGGATCGGCCCGTATTGATCGCGGGGCCAACCGCCTCGGGCAAATCCGCATTGGCCTTGCAGATCGCGCAGACCCAAGGCGGCGTGATCGTCAATGCCGACGCCCTTCAGGTGTTTGACGGTTGGCGTATCCTGACCGCGCGGCCCGACGATCACGATCTGGCTTTGGCCAAACATGTGCTTTACGGGCATGTGCCCTTTGATGCGGATTATTCCGTGGGGCACTGGCTGCGCGATGTCGCCCCTTATCTGGAAGGCGCCGCGCGCCCGATCATCGTGGGTGGCACCGGATTGAATTTTAACGCGCTGACCCAAGGGTTGGCTGAAATCCCAGCAACGCCACCTGAGGTCAGAGAGGCGGGCAATGCCCTGCCCCTGCCCGATCTGATCGCAGCGCTCGACGGCGACACCAGAGGGCGGATCGACACCCAGAACCGGATGCGGGTGCAGCGCGCGTGGGAAGTGTTGCAAGCCACCGGCCAAAGCCTTGCCTCTTGGCAGGACCAGACACCGCCACCATTGCTTCCCACGACTGCGGCAACCTGTATCACGCTTGACGCGCCCAAAGACTGGCTGAATGACCGCATCGCGCGGCGCTTTGATCAGATGCTGGACCAAGGCGCGTTGGAGGAAGCCCGCGCCATGCTGCCCCGTTGGAACCCTGATTACCTCTCATCCAAGGCCATCGGCGCGCCCGAACTGATCGCCTACCTGAAAGGCGAGATGAGCCTGCCCGACGCCCGCGACGCCGCCATCATCGCCTCACGGCAATATGCCAAACGCCAGCGCACGTGGTTCCGGTCGCGGCACAAGAATTGGCACCATATCGCGGCAAATAGCGCTGACTTATCTGCAACACTCCGATTCGCTGATACGGCACCGGATTGAATCCAAAGCGAAATCCGCCAAGACTTGCCAAAAATCAACAATGAGGCAAGTTGATGAACATGATGAGCACCGATCACGCAGCGCTTGCGCTGGCGACCCTGACCCATGGTGGACCTGCGTCCCGCTGGCGCACCGAAGCCATGCGCAGCCACAGCACGGCGCGTCTGATCCATATCACCAAAGGCCAAGGGCGCATCACCGTCGCGGGGCTGACGAACGGGTATGGTCCCAACAACCTGATCTATATTCCGCCCCACACGATGTACGGCATCGAGGTTGGTCCAACCGTGTTCGGCCAGATCCTGACCTTGCCCGATGCCACCGGATGGCCCGATGCGCCGTTTCATTTGCGGCTTTTGGACGTGGTGCCGCAAAAGGAACTGGTCTCGCTGATCGAGGCGATTGAACGGGAACTCAAGCCAACAGGCGATCAGCGCGCCGCCTTGTGTCACTTTGGCCTGCTTGGGATTTTTGTGGAACGCCAACTGGCAGTCCGGAACCCCGCAACAATCGACGCAAGGCGCACGACCGCCGCAGCCAAGCTTGTCGCGCAATATACCACCTTGATCGCGCAGGATTTCCGCTCGGATCGCAGTGTGGCAAGCTATGCCGCAGCCCTTGGCGTGACACCCACACATCTGGCCCGCAGTTGCCGCCAGACCTGTGGCCGCTCGGCGCTTTCTTTGTTGAACGATCGCATCCACTATGAGGCCTGCACATTGCTGCGCGACACAACGATCCCTGTGCAGGACATCGCCAAGCGTCTGGGGTTCAGCTCACCCGCTTATTTCACCCGCAGTTTTCAAGAGAAATCAGGCCAAGCCCCCACGGATTTCCGCGCGAAAGGGACAGCACCTGCAAGGGCCTGAAAAGGCACGCTAGTTGCCCCAGATCACCCGCACATAGTTTTGTGTTTCCGCAAAAGGCGGAATGCCACGATACCGCTCAACTGCGCCAGGTCCTGCGTTATAGGCCGCCAGCGCCAATGGCCATGATCCGAAGGCCTCATATTGCGCACGCAGATAGCGCGCGCCGCCCTCAAGGTTTTGGGCCGGATCCAGCGGATCAACCCCCAACGCACCTGCGGTTTCGGGCATCAGCTGCGCCAACCCCAAGGCCCCTTTCACAGACCGCGCCGTCGGATTCCAACCGCTTTCCTGCGCGACAAGACGCAGAAATAGGCCCACAGGAATACCGTGCCGCGTCGCCGCCGCCTGTGCGAGACGCAGATGCGGGCCGTTGTAGGTGCCTGTGTAAGCGGGCGTGATCGTGAACCCTTCCGCGCGGGGCGGCTGAAGGCGGACCGAATTCTCGTATTGTTCGGCGGCACGTCCGTCCAGGACAGAGGTCTGGCTTTTCAGCAGACCTGTGCGCGACATCGTGGACACCTGTTCTTGGGCGACCATCGGGGTGGCGGCAAAGGCGGCCAACAGGCAAACGGTCACTGGTACTCGGAACATATCGGGGTGCTTTCATCCGCTTGGCATGCGCGAACATAAACCTTTTGCGCGTTCAGGCCAATGCTCTTGCGCATGAACCACTCGTTAACCTTGTTGCGCCATCCCGTGTCTGTCACAAAAGCGCAAAGCAGAATCGTCGGAGGTGCCATCATGGCCGGATCAGTAAACAAAGTCATTCTTATCGGTAATCTGGGTGCTGACCCTGAAGTGCGGACGTTCCAGAACGGTGGCAAAGTCGCCAACCTGCGGATCGCGACATCCGAGAACTGGAAAGATAAAAACACCGGTGAGCGGCGCGAAAAGACCGAATGGCACACGGTGGCGATTTTTCAGGAGGGTCTGGTGCGCATTGCCGAACAGTACCTCAAGAAAGGCTCCAAGGTTTATATCGAAGGCAAATTGCAAACCCGCAAATGGCAGGACCAGTCCGGTCAGGACCGCTATTCGACCGAAGTTGTGCTCAACGGCTATGACGGCACGCTGACCATGCTGGACAGCCGCAACGAAGGTGGCGGCGGTGGCAACTATGGCGGTGGCGGCGGTGGCTACGGTGGCGGGTCGTCCGGCGGCGGTTACGGCGGCAACGATGGCGGCTATGGCGGCGGCAGTGGTGGCGGTGCACCTTCCGGCGGCGGCACCGACATGGACGACGAAATCCCGTTCTAAACCCGATGGTTATGTCACCCGAAGCGCAGATCCTGATCCTGATCGGCCTTATTCTCGCGGTCGCCTATCTGGGGATATTCCCCACGCTTGAGAAAAAAACGATCAACAAACTGATGGGGATTGATCTGGCCCTGAACCTGCTGGCGCTGATTGTGGCCGGTGCATGGTTCTGGGGAACGGGCGTGACATTCACGCTGGTTTTCTATGAGACGAACTGGGCGATCTTCACGATTGTCTGCTTCGCGCTTCTGGAAATTCCGCTGTTTCTGAATTTCGCCAAAAAGCACGGCATCCGGCTGGATGGACGTGACGACGACGAATAGGCACAACGCAGTCCCGGACCTGATCCGGGACCTCGTGTTGCAGCGAAGCCTAAGCCGCGATTAACCCTGCGACGGTGCGCTCAGCGCATCTTCCAGCACACTCAGAACCGCCTCGCGCGGCACATCCGAGGTGATAAACGCATCACCGATCCCGCGCGCCAAAATAAACCGCAGCTTTCCATCAAGCACTTTTTTATCTTGCCCCATCAGGTCAAGAAGACCTGCCGCATCAGGCAAATCGCCGGGGATGTCGCGGATATCCACCTTCATCCCCATATCGCGCAAATGCGCGCGCACACGGCTGGGATCTTCCTGACTGCAAAGCCCCATCCGCGCCGAAAGTTCGAACGCCAGCGCGCAGCCGATCGCCACCCCTTCGCCGTGCAATAGCCGGTCGGAATAGCCCGTCGCCGCCTCTAACGCATGACAAAACGTATGGCCGAGGTTCAACAGCGCGCGGTCGCCCTGTTCGGTCTCGTCACGTTGCACAATATCGGCCTTCATCTCGCATGACCGCGTCACGGCCCGCACGCGCGCGTCCACGTCACCCGCCGCCAGTGCCGGCCCTTCGGCCTCAAGCCAGTCAAAGAACGCCGCATCCCCCAACAGCCCGTATTTGACGACCTCGCCGTATCCCGCCAGAAAATCGCGGGCGGGCAGCGTGCCCAGCAAAGCGGTATCGGCCAGCACCAGACTGGGTTGATGAAAGGCCCCGATCAGGTTCTTGCCGCTGGGGGAATTGATGCCGGTCTTGCCCCCGACCGAGCTATCGACCTGCGCCAAAAGCGACGTGGGAATCTGCACAAAACGGACGCCACGCCGCAGGATCGCGGCGGCAAAGCCTGCCAGATCACCAATCACACCGCCGCCAAAGGCCACAACAATATCACCGCGCTCGACCTTATTGGCCAGCAACCATTCCACCGACCGTTCCAGTTGCGCCCAGCTTTTCGTGGCCTCACCGGGCGGCAAAGCCAATGCTTCACTCGTCAGTCCCGCATCCGCCAAACCGGTTTGCAGCGTGGCCAGATGCAGCCCCGCTACATTTTCATCCGTCAAAATACACACATGCCGACGCCCACCCATCGCAGCGATCCGCGCGCCTGCCTGCGACAGCACACCGGGGCCGATTAGAATGTCATAGGCGCGGCCCGGCAAATCAACGTGGACGGTGGTGGTCATTTAGGTGATCTCCAGAATATCAGGGCGGCTGGCCAGTATGTCGCGCACGGAACGCATCGTTTCCTCGATACTGGCGTTTTCTTTGACGTCTATTTTCAACCCCGCAAGCGCGTAGATGGGCGTTCTTTCCGCATGGATAGTTGCCAGCGTGGCTTGCGGGTTGGCCGTGCGTAGCAGGGGCCGCGTGTCTTTATGGCGCACGCGCTCCCATAAAATCTTGACGTCCGCATTCAGCCAGACCGCGACACCCATCTGTGCGATTGCCTTGCGGTTTTCATCTGCCAGAAACGCCCCGCCACCGGTTGAAACGATCCCCGGCGGACCGGACAACAGCCTCTTGAGCACCTCTGCCTCGCGTTTGCGGAAAAATGCTTCACCATCGCGGGCGAATATTTCGGCAATCGTTGATGCCGCCGCTTCTTCGATAGCCGCATCACTATCGACAAACGGCACGTCAAGGGCCGCCGCCAAAGCGCGTCCGATTGCCGTCTTGCCAGACCCCATCATGCCCACCAAAACAACGGTCCGTTTGAGGTGATAGGTCTGCCCTTCAGCCATTTCGATACTGCCTTTCTTGTCGGCTAACCTCTGCCGAACGCAAAATTTAATGAATGAATGCCGTGATCTTGCGCGAAAGGCCATATATAATCCCTTCAACAAGCGGGCAAGAACCCGCATATTGGGGCAACATACGAATTGGGGCAGACGATGTGGCGGCTCATCAAGACACTTTTATTTTTGATTATTATCGCGGGACTTGGCCTTGTGGCCTATGCCTACATCGGTCCTCTCTTTTTCCCGGCCGATTTCGCAGCCCCCTCAGAAGAGGTAACCTACCCTGTTACGCTGGAAACCAACTAAGGCACTTGGTTTGGCGGTTTGCCTGACGGCAACGGTCGCGTCCGCGCAAAGCGACGGGCCAAGCGAGCCGTTGTCCGCCATTGAATGGCTGTCGCGCAGCGTCGAACCGACGCCGCTATACGAACCCCCCGCTGTGGGAGATGCCACATCGCCTGATGTGCAGGTCACCCCTTTGGACACCCCCTCCAAAGACCCTATTGGCCTTCTACCATCCGATGTCACGGGCCTACCCCGCACTCTTTGGGCCGCCAGCGATGAGGCTGTGCTGGTTGATCTGGTGCGCGCCGAGCGCGTGGATACGGTGCCTGCCCTGCAGGATTTTCTCAAAGTGCTGATGCTGGCCGAGGCTGATCCGCCGCGTGGCGCGGATGGTGAAGGCGCGCTGTTTCTGGCCCGCGTGGACAAACTCCTTGATATGGGCGCGCTGGAACCTGCGCAGGCGCTGATTGAACAGGCAGACCCCGATACCGCACCGCTGTTCCGGCGCTGGTTTGATGTGGCGTTGCTCACCGGCACCGAGGATTATGCCTGCGAGGCGATGCGCAGCACGCCTGCGATTGCGCCCACTTTTTCGGCGCGTATCTTCTGTCTGGCCCGTACCGGTGACTGGCCGGCGGCGGCCCTCTCGCTGAACACGCACCGCGTGCTGGGCGACATCAACCCGCAAGAAGAGGCGCTTTTGTCGCGCTTTCTGGACCCCGAGCTTTACGAGGGCGAACCGCCGCTGACGCCCCCTGCCCGCATCAGTCCGCTGACATTCCGTATGCATGCCGCCATTGGCGAGCCGTTGATCACCGCCACCCTGCCCTTGGCCTTTTCCCATGCGGACCTGCAGCCAACGACCGCCTGGAAATCCCAGCTTGAGGCGGCTGAGCGCCTTGCCCGCTTGGGGGCCATTTCCGAGAATGTTCTGCTCAAACAATATACCGCCCGCACCCCCGCTGCTTCTGGCGGCATCTGGGATCGCGCCGCCGCGATCCAGCGTTTTGATGCGGCGATGGCTGCAAATGACCCCGCCCGCGTGGCACGCACCCTGCCCGACGCATGGGCCGCGATGCAGCAAGCGCGTGTCGAAGTGCAGTTCGCCAAACTCTACGGCGCTGCGCTACAGGATATTCCCTTGTCCGGCCCAGCGGCCGTGATCGCTTTTGAAGTCGGTCTGTTGTCGCCCAGCTATGAGGCCGTCGCAAATGCCGCCACAGACGCCCGTTTCGATCCGTTCCTGATCGGGATCGCACAGGGCTTGCCGCAAGAGGTTCGCGCCAATTCACCACAAGCACGCGCTATTCAGGAGGGTTTCGAGAACGTGCCGCCCCCTGCCGCGTTGGAAAGCAAGGTGGACCAAGGGCAACTGGGCGAGGCCTTGTTGCGCGCGCTGGCCCTTTTTGCGGAAGGTGCGGAGGGTGATCTGCGCTCTGTGACAGATGCGCTCTTGCTGTTGCGCGCGGTCGGACTGGAAGATGTCGCGCGCCGCGCCGCGCTGCAATTGATGTTGTTGGACCGCAGGGCATGACCCCAACCGATCAACCGATGGCCCGCTGGGTGCAAGTCTTTCTCGAGGCGCAGGCGGCAGAACTGGATGCCGCCACAAACACGCAACTGGCCTATGCCCGCGATCTTCAGGATTTTGCCGGCTGGCTGGCGCGCAAGAAGCTGCATTTTGCGGACGCAACCCGCGATCATGTGGAAAGCTATCTGATTGATTGCGAACATGAGGGGTTGGCGAACGCGACGCGCGCACGGCGCTTGTCAGCGATCAAGCAACTTTATCGTTTTGCATTCGAGGAAGGCTGGCGCGATGACAACCCCGCCATCCAGATCAAGGGGCCAGGCCGCGCACAGCGCTTGCCAAAAACGCTCTCGATTGCCGAGGTGGACAAACTGCTGAACGCCGCGCGCAACACCCCGCGCGAAGCATTGCGCAACACCTGCCTGATGGAACTGCTTTATGCCACGGGGATGCGCGTAACCGAATTGGTCAGCCTGCCCGTCTCTGCCGCGCGCGGTGATCCCCGCATGCTTTTGGTGCGCGGCAAGGGCGACAAGGAACGGCTGGTGCCCCTGTCACCCTCGGCGCGGGATGCTTTGGCGTGCTACCTTCAAGACCGTGACGCGGCTGAGGAGGCCGCGCGCCTGAAAGGCAATCCACCCTCGAAGTTCCTGTTTCCCTCACGCGGCAAGGCAGGCCACCTGACGCGGCACCGGTTCTTTGGGCTGATCAAGGAATTCGCTGTGGCCGCTGGCATCTCGCCTGCCAAGGTCACACCGCATACGCTGCGCCACGCCTTTGCGACGCATTTGCTGGCTGGTGGTGCCGATCTGCGGTCGATCCAGACAATGCTGGGCCATGCCGATGTCGCCACGACCGAAATTTACACACATGTGCTGGATGAACGGCTAAAATCGCTTGTGCTGGACCATCATCCCCTTGCAAAAGCGTCCAAGTCTTGAAGCTGACGCCCAGACCCTACATAACGATGATGACATTGCTTGAAAGCCTCTGATGGAAACCGCTAATTTCGACGCCGCCTTTTGGTTGACCGCTGGCGCTATTGTCATTCTTCTTGTCCTCTCGGCCTTCTTTTCGGGGTCGGAAACGGCTCTGACGGCGGCGTCGCGGGGCAAACTGCGCTCGGCGGCGGATAAAGGGTCCAAGGGCGCGGAACGCGCGCTTGCGATCACCGAGGACAACGAGCGCCTGATCGGGTCGGTCCTTTTGGGCAACAACGTGGTCAATATTCTGGCCACATCGCTGGCGACAGCTGTGTTGACCAAGCTGTTCGGACAAAACGGTGTGGCCGCCGCGACCCTAATCATGACCCTTCTGGTCCTGATCTTTGCCGAGGTGCTGCCCAAAACTTTTGCCATCACCAACCCAGAAACGGTGGCATCCGGTGTGGCGCGCCCGATTTCGGTGATTGTATTTGTCTTTTCGCCCATCGTGGCGGCGGTGCGCTATCTGGTGCGTGGCGTGCTGTTCTTGTTTGGCGTGCGCACTGACCCTGACAGCAACATCCTCGCGGTGCGCGAAGAAATCGCAGGCGCGCTCTCGCTGGGCCATTCCGAGGGGATCGTCCAAAAAGAGGACCGCGACCGGATTCTTGGCGCGCTTGATCTGAATGAACGCGCGGTGGAAGAAATCATGCTTCACCGCTCGCAGATCGAGATGGTGGACGCCGATCAGCCGCCAGAAGAGATCCTCGAACAGATTCTACAAAGTCCCCACACGCGGTTGCCGCTTTATCGCGGAGATCAGGAAAATATCGTCGGTGTCATTCACGCCAAGGATCTGCTGCGCGCGATGCATAAACTCTTGGGTGGCAGCGAAGAGAACGCACAGGGCCTTGCCGCTTTTGACGTAATGAAAGTGGCCATGCCCCCCTATTTTGTGCCGGACACCACGACGCTTGATGACCAGATGCGCAACTTCCTGAAGCGCAAGACGCATTTTGCGCTGGTGGTTGACGAATATGGCGCGCTGCAAGGTCTGATCACGCTTGAAGACATCCTTGAGGAAATCGTCGGCGAAATCGCCGATGAATTCGACGACCACGAAGAAGACCAGATCGAGGCAACCTCGGATGGTGCCTATATCGTGGACGGCGGTATGACGATCCGCGATCTGAACCGCGCCCACGACTGGAACCTGCCCGATGATGAGGCGAACACCGTTGCCGGTCTGGTGATCCACGAGGCCCAGATGATCCCTGTCGAGGGGCAGGTGTTTTCGTTCCACGGCTTCCGCTTTGAGGTGCTGAGCAAGGATGAAAACCGGCTGGCGACGCTGAAGATCAGAAAACTATAGGCGGAGCGATCCGCCCGCGTGAAGCGCGAAAATAATGGTTTGCGCAACAAACAGGCAAATCGCTTCTTTGACGGACAGTGCCTTTGTCGCATGGCCCAAGGCCTCTAAGGCGCATATTTTTTGCTTTGATCCTCACATTCATGTTATTATCCTTTTGTGAAAGCGCCGCGTGTTCACGCACGCGAGGCGGGGTATGTACCGGAGATCGTTATGAGCCAGATTCTACAAGTCGCAGCAATCGCAGTGGCAACGCTGGGAACAGGTGCTGCAACGATGACAGTGATGAAGCCCGAGATTGCCGATCTTGCCGTCCCTGAGGGTGAGTGGTCCGCAGGCGAAATGCTGGACGGCCAATCCTATTTTATTGAAGGGGTTGATCTGGATAGTGGCACTGTATCGCCTGACGAGATCATCTTTCGCGACGGGACGTTTCAGTCCGTCAATTGCCAAGAGTACTGCGATTTCGGGTGGAGCAGCTATGCCACCAAGGTACTGGACGATGTGATCCACTTTACGGCCACAACGCATTGCCCCGACGCACCCCATACCGTTGTCTGGTACGGCACCGTGACCGATGACCAGATACAGCTCGCGGGCACATGGACCACGCGGCGGTGGTACTGGAACCATCAGATCCGGTTCTCGGCGGAAGGATCCACAACGCCGCCTGCCGCGGCGAATGTGACAGGATAAGGCCATACCGTTGAACCCTTCACGGACGAGCACCACGACATTTGTGGTGCGTTTTTTGATCCTGATCGCTTTCCTTGTGCTGGCCACGTGGGGCGCGCATGCCATCAAAGAAGCACTGAACCTTGAAATCAGACCCGGCAATGAGGCGATGGTGCATCGCGGCATCATGCTGGGTGCAGTGGCCTATGTCGGGCTCTTGGCCCTGCCCTTTGTGCCGGGTGCCGAAATCGGCATTGCGATGCTGGCGGCCTTTGGTCCGGGCATTGCACCGCTGATCTATGTGGCGACCGTGGCCTCGATGATGCTGGCCTATACCATCGGCCGGTTTCTTCCGATTAAAGCGCTCGAGCGTTTTCTGGGCTTGCTGCACATGCAACGCGCCGCTGCCCTTGTGGCCCGCGCGGCCCCGCTGTCTGGTGACGACAGGCTTGCGATGCTGCTGGATGGCCAGTCAAAACGCGCGGTGCGCGTGGGGCTGCGCTATCGCTACATCGCGCTTGCGGTGGCGGTAAATACGCCGGGCAATTCCATTATCGGGGGCGGCGGCGGGATCATGATGATCGCAGGGCTCAGCGGGATATTCTCGCCCTTGCTTGTCTTTATCACGATCGCCGTCGCCGTCTCGCCCGTGCCTTTGGCCGTTCTCTTTCTTGGGCTGCGGTTGCAGTAGAGGCTGGCCCTACCGCCCTTTGAACAAACTGCCCAAGATGCCCCGCACCAGCTTGCGGCCGGTTGAACCTTTCAACTCTTTCACCACCACCGACGCCAAAGCACCGCCGAAACCTTCATCCGCGGATTTGCGCGCGGACGATTTGCGTGCCGTCCTGCCCCCGTCATACCGCCGCGCCGCTTTGAATTCGCGTTCTTTCTCTTCCAGCCGCGCCTCTTCGGCCTCGGCCTCTTCGGCGGCTTTCGCGGCGGCCTCGGCCCGTTTGCTCAGCATCTCGAACGCGCTGTCGCGGTCCAGTGTCTTGTCGTATTTGCCTGCCATGTCGGACACGCTCATGATTGCGCGGCGGGTTGGTTCGTCAATCGGACCCAGTTGTGACGAAGGCGGGCGTATCAAGGTCCGCTCGACGATCTGCGGAATACCTTTGCGATCAAGGAAAGAGGTCACGGCTTCGCCTGTACCGACCTCTTGAATGGCCTCGGCGGTATCAAAAGCGGGGTTATCACGATAGGTTTCCGCAGCAGTCTTGAGTTCTTTGCGGTCCTTGGCGGTAAAGGCCCGCAAGGCGTGTTGCACGCGGTTGCCAAGTTGGCCCAGCACATCATCAGGAATATCACCGGGGTTCTGGGTGACAAAATACACGCCCACCCCTTTGGAACGGATCAAACGTGCGACTTGCTCGACCTTGTCGACCAGAGCCTTGGGCGCGTCATCAAAGAGCAGATGCGCTTCGTCAAAGAAGAACACCAACTTGGGTTTGTCGGGGTTGCCCACCTCGGGCAGTTCCTCGAACAACTCCGACAAGAGCCACAAAAGGAACGTCGCATAAAGGCGCGGACTGCCCATCAACTGATCGGCGGCCAGAATGTTGATCTCGCCGCGCCCGTCATCGCGGGTGCGCATCATATCGGCCAGATCAAGTGCGGGTTCCCCGAAAAGCGCGCTGCCGCCCTGATTTTCCAGCACCAGCAATTGCCGCTGGATCGCCCCCACCGAGGACGACGCCACATTGCCATAACGCAACGACAGATCCTGCGCATTCTGACCAACCCAGACCAGTAACGCCTGCAAGTCTTTGAGATCCAAAAGCGGCAGTCCCTCTTCATCCGCCACACGAAATGCGACGTTCAGCACGCCTTCTTGCACATCGGTCAGGTCCATCAAACGTGACAGCAGCAAAGGCCCCATCTCTGCGACAGTCGCGCGGATCGGGTGGCCTTTCTCGCCAAATAGATCCCAGAAAGTGACAGGGAAACTATCATACTGCAGATCAAGCCCGATGGTCTGGGCGCGCGACATGAAGGGTTCGTGCAGTTTGAAATCAACCGACCCACTCAGCGCCAGACCGGACAGATCCCCTTTAACATCCGACAAAAATACCGGCACGCCCGCCGCGGCAAATCCTTCGGCCATAATTTGCAAAGTCACTGTCTTACCGGTGCCCGTTGCCCCCGCGATCAGACCGTGACGGTTGGCCTTATCCAGCAAGAGCGTTTGTGGCGCGCCGTAACCTTCACCACCGCCACCGATAAATATACTTTCAGACATACATGGGTTCCCTGCATAAATTTTATAATCAAAATACATTTTTAACCCAATCGTGCCACCTTAAACCGCGCGGTCCTGCCAGCGTTAGGCAAGATTGCATACGTCCTCCCTGTTTGACTGGCCGTGCCTTCGGGCACGGCTTTTTTCCAGGGCACAGACAAAACCCCTCTTCACCAAGACGTCACATATTAGCTGTTGACGGTCACATTTTGTTTTCGTAGCTTCACGGCAATTAGTCGGCCAAGTCCGACAGGGAGAACATGAAGCAGGGTCCTGACGAAGGGCCCTTCTTCTTTTTCAGCCCCCGAATTTGTGAGCGGAAGCCAGCGCAGTCACAGGTTTTTGCCCCTGACACCCCGGCCGCCCCATGTTAAGCCGCCGAAAAGTCAATGAGGAAGAAATCAATGCGCAGTATACTGAAAACCGCCCTTTTGATCGCCTTGCTAAGCCACGGCGGGGTGACAGCGGCACAAGAAGCAACAGACGAGGCAGCCCCGACAGCCGAGGATGAACTGGCCTTGGGTGAACCGCTTGGCCCACAGGTCGGCGACCCTTACGAGCGAGAGGTTTTCGGTGACTGGGCCTTGCGCTGCATCAAGGCAGAGGAAGGCCAGCAGGACCCCTGCAATCTCTATCAACTGCTGACCAATGAAGACGGTGTTGCCGTTGCCGAATTCAATCTTTTTCCGCTTCCCGAAGGCCGGCGCGCCGCGGCGGGGGCCACGGTGGTCGTGCCGCTCGAGACGCTTTTGACCGAACAGCTGACCATCGCGGTGGATGGACAAAACGCACGCATTTATCCGCTTACGTTCTGTAATCGTGCGGGTTGTGTGGCACGGATCGGCTTTACCCAAGCCGAGGTTGACCAGTTCAAGCGCGGCTCGGTCGCCACTGTCCGCCTTGTGCCTGCAGTGGCTCCTGACACAGAGGTCGTGTTGGATGTATCGCTGTCAGGCTTTACCGCCGGCTTTGCAGCATCGTCGCAAACCAGCGCCGACTGAAGTACGCTCGCATTGTGCGGCCCACTGGCCGCTCAATGCCTGCGCAGCGCGATCACCGCGTTCATGCCGCCAAAGGCAAAGGCATTGGACAGGGCGACCTCTACCTGCGCTTCACGTGCCACATTCGGCACCACATCCAGCGCGCATTCAGGATCAGCTTCTTCATAGCCAATCGTTGGCGCAATGATCCCGTCGCGCAGCGCCATGATGCAGGCGATCAGCTCGACCGCGCCGGTGCCCCCGATCAAATGCCCGTGCATGGATTTGGTCGACGAGATCATCAATCGGTCCGCATGTGCGCCAAACACATCCGCGACCGCGGCACATTCGGTTTTGTCATTCGCGGCAGTACCCGTGCCATGGGCATTGATATAGCCAACAGAGTCCTTGGATATTTTCGCATCCTTGAGCGCGCCACCAATGGCACGGGCAGCGCCCTGTTTGGACGGCGTCACGATATCGCAGGCATCAGAAGACATCGCAAAACCCGCCACTTCGCAAAGGATCTCTGCGCCACGGGCGCGGGCGTGTTCGTAGTCTTCAAAAACAAAGACCGCCGCCCCCTCGCCCTGCACCATGCCGTTGCGAGTGGCGGAAAACGGGCGGCAGGCATCGCGTGACATCACGCGCAGCCCCTCCCAGGCCTTGATCCCGCCAAAACACAACATTGCCTCGGACCCGCCTGTCACCATGACTTTGGCCATGCCGGAACGCACCATGTTGAACGCTTGCCCCATTGCGTGGTTTGAGGATGCGCAGGCAGTGGCGACCGTAAAGGTCGGGCCGCGCAGGTTCCATTCGATCGACACATGGCTGGTCGCTGCATTGTTCATCAGGCGTGGCACAATAAAGGGATGAACGCGGTTCTTGCCCGCTTCATAAACGGCGCGGTAGTTTTCGTCCTGCGTGTTGAGCCCGCCACCCGATGTGCCAAAGATCACACCGGACTGATCTGCCAGTTCACCTGAAAACGAAAGGCCGGACTGACCAATCGCCTCGCGCGCGGCCAAAAGCGCGAACTGCGTAAAGCGGTCATAAAGCGCGATTTGCTGGCGGTTGAAATGGGCGGCTTCGTCATAGCCTTTGATCTGTCCGCCGATCTGGATCGACAAACGGTCGACGTCCTCGATCTCGAGCGGGCCGATGCCGCAGCGCCCTTCCTGCATCGCCAGAAGCGTGCTGGGCATGTCAGAGCCCAGCGGGTTGATCGTCCCTGCCCCGGTGATGACCACACGCCCCATTCAAGCGGCCTGCTCGGACTTCAGCTTTTCGACAGCCGCGACGATTGCGGCAACGGAAGAGATGTCGAAATCACCCGCACTTGGATCATTGGCGTTGAAGGGAACGGAAATATCAAAGGTTTCTTCGATCGCGAAAATGCTCTCGACAAGCCCGAGGCTGTCGATGCCGATATCCTCAAGGGTATTCTCCATTTGGATATCGGATGGTTCCAGCATCGCCTGTTCGGCTATAATTGCAATCACCTGATCTTTGATGCTCATCTTGTCACACCCATGTTGCTTGGCGGGGATGTAGTCATTCTGTCAGCAATTTGAAACAGGCAATTAACGCTGCGCCAAATCGCGCAGGATACGGGGCAGACGGCGCAGCGCCTTATAGCTGTCGATATGGACTTGCATCTTGGTGGCCGGATAGCCCATCACCACACGCCCTGCTGGGACATTGGACAGCACGACACTGCCGCCGCCCAAAACCACATCGTCGCCGACTTTGAGATTATCCGCGATCCCTGCCTTGCCGCCCACAACCACACGGTCGCCGATCACGGTTGATCCCGCGACACCGGCCTGTGCGCAAAGCAGACAATGCGCGCCGACAATTACATTGTGGCCGACCTGCACGAGGCTGTCGATCTTGGTGCCATGCCCCACACGCGTCGGGCGGATCGTGCCGGCATCAATGCAGGAATTGGCGCCGACTTCGACATCATCCCCGATCACGACACCACCGAGCGAATGGATACGGTGCCATGTCGGGTCATCGGGCGCGTCCATTGCCGCCTCGCCCAAGGTTTCGCGCGCTTTTTCCACGTTTGAGGGTTCTGCCGTCACAAAGGAAAACCCGTCGCCGCCAATGGCTACATTGGGGTGCAGCATCACGCGCGCACCAAGGTGCACGCCACGTTGAATGCGCACGCCCGCGTGAATTTGACAAGCGGCACCAATCTGAACGCCCGCCGCGATGCTGACCTGATCGGCAATCCATGTGCCCTCACCAATGACAACACCCGCGCCAATCACGCAGAACGCCCCGATCGTCACGTTCGCCCCGATCTGCGCCGAAGGATCAATCGCCGCCTGCGGGCTGATCCCCGTGGCAGGCAAGGGTTGATCCAGCATTTGCGTCAGATGCGCCATCGCAAGCCGTGCGCGCGGTGCGATAATCGCGGCCTCCAGCCCCAGCCCCTGCCAATCCGCACCGGGCCAGACCACGGCGACACGCGCCTGACCTTTGCCCAAGGCCGCGCCATATGCAGGGCTCATGGCAAGTGCCAGATCATCAGGGCCCGCACTTGCGGGTTCAGAGGCGCCATTGACCAAAAGCTCAACGGCGCCAAAGGCTTCTGCCCCCAGCGCCGCAGCGATATCTCTTACTCGATGTGCCATTCTGCCCCCGGGCGTAATATTCCGAGGCCAGAATTACCCGCGAACGGCGCGAAGAGCCACCCCTTCCCGCGCGAGCGCGTTCCAGATCCGTCCGTCACGGCCATAAACATCGCGGCGGAATTGCACACGCCCGTCCGCAGGCACAAAGGCCGTCCGGTAGATAATATGGACCGGCACGGGGGCCTCAAGATCGACGCGCCGCTCCCGACCAGAGCGCAAATGCGTCTGAAACACTTCTTCGGGGTTGCCCACCTGCCGTGCAAGCAGGGCATAAGCAAAATCGAAGGGATCGGCCAGACGCACACACCCGTGGCTATAGGCCCGCACCTCGCGGCCAAAGAGGCTCTTGGATGGGGTGTCGTGCAGATAGATGTTGTAGCGGTTCGGGAACATGAATTTTACCAGCCCCAATGCATTGCCCTGACTTGGGGGTTCGCGCATGGAATAGGGAAAATTCGTTTCGGTATAGCCGCTGAAATCAGCACTGCTGCGGTCGACCACACGGCCATTGCGATCTGTGATCACCAGATTGCGCACCGCATTCGGGTTTGCCCGCAACTGTGGCAGGTACTCTTTGGTGATAATGGAACGGGGGACGTACCAGCTCGGATTGATGACCATGAACTCCATCACGTCCGAAAACTCGGGTGTCACACGGTCGCGGTCACGCGCACCCACAACCGAGCGGGTCGAGAAGGTCTCGACCCCGTTGTCGAATATCTTGGCGGTAAAATCGGTGATGTTCACCCAGATATAACGTTCGCCGCGCGGGCGGTTGATCCAGCGCTCACGCTCCATCGCAACGATAATGGACCGCAGACGTTCTTCGGGCTGCTTGTTGATCTCGGCAAGCGTGCCCGGCCCTGCCGTGCCATCAATAGCGAGGCCATGGGCATCCTGAAAGCGGGTAATCGCGCCGAAAATCGCATCGTCGTAAGTTTGGGTCGTCGTCCGCTCCAGATAACCCATCGCGATCAGACGGTTACGCAGCGCCACAACACCGGCACCGCTATCACCACGCTCGTATTTCTGGCCCGGTACCGTCGGGCCCCAACCGCCATCGGCCAACAGACGTTCCATCCGCATTTTTTCTGACATCAGACGTGTATATTCAGGGGCGCTTGGCGGCAGCGCGCGCAAAAACGCGGCAGGGCTGGATTGGGCAAAGGCGCGCATTGTGCTCAGCCGCGACCGTAATGGCACCTGCCGGACGATCGACGAATCAACGCTTGACGGCGTCAGCAGACCTGTCTGGATATCACGGGCATAGTCGAGAAACTGGCGCGACAGCGCGACCTCCAGCCGGCCTTGCTGTTGCGGGGTCGCTGCGGCCTCAAGCTGCGCGATGAGACCTGCCGCATCATAACGGTCGCTCGGCAGACCGTGGTCCCCCGCGCTATTGAACGCCGCCAGCAAAGCGTTGCGGCGATTGCGGTCATCCCGTGCGCTCCAAATGCCATCAAACCCGCGTTCGCGATAAAAGCTGAGCAAATCGGGATCATCCGATGCCGCCTCTGCCACGGCCTGCCGGAATTCGGTGACCTGCGCCTGCACCTGAGGCGCAGAGAAAAGAAAAATGAGGGCCGTAAAAATCGCCGGCAACACGGCGCGCAAACGGTTCTGGGGCAAAATGGCAGCAGACATCGCGGTTCGGTTCCTTAATATAACAAAGACTTACAATGCACATTGTACAATGAGTTATACAGTATGCATATCCTTACCCGATTTTCTGTCTATTAACAAAAGCGCGAACCCGTCACGCGATGGCAAAGTGTTGCACCGATGCAGCCCCGCCGTGTGACATTGAATCCCCATAGCCACAAATGCGCGAAATTTCGCCAATTTCCCACTTGTTAAGCACAAATGCCTAAACAGGTCTTGGTCATCGATTCGAAATGTGCAATACCACCGGCACATCTGGGGAGATGTGGGCACAAGCCACTAAGAAGATTGGCCAATTAAGTCGAGCGACGGGACAGGCGCGAAACACATGAAAAAGACAAACTCCTCTGGGTTCACCCGGCGCGGACTATTGGGTGCCTTTGCGGCAACAGCCGTTGCAGCAACACCAACATATTCCAATGCGGCGGGTTTCTTGCGTGGTGCGGGCGATATACGCCGGATCGCCATGCATTCGGGACGTACAGGCGAACGGCTTGATACGATCTACTGGATCGAGGGCGAATATATCGCGGAAGCGGTCCGTGAAATTAACATGCATATGCGCGACTGGCGGACAGGCGAAGCTGTGCAGATGGATTTGCGGACAATCGACATCATGTCAGCTGCGCTGAATTTGATGGAAACATCTGAACCTTACCTTCTTCTATCCGGCTACCGGTCCCCCCAGACAAACCAGATGCTGCGCTCGAATAGCCGCGGTGTTGCACGCAATTCGTTGCACATGCGCGGCCAGGCCGCAGATTTGCGCCTGACCAGCCGCACACCCGCCCAGATGGCAAGTGCTGCGATTGCATGCCGTGCAGGTGGCGTTGGCCGATACAACGGATCGAACTTTGTGCATATGGATTGCGGCCCGATCCGAAGCTGGCGCGGCTAGGCGCCACCCCCCCCCTCAGACTAATCCAGTATGATCGGCGATTGCCCCGTTTGCAGGTTTGCGCGCGCGGCATTGCGGATCACATCCGAAAGGCGCTCGAACATTCCCGCGTTCGCCGCCCGCCGCCACACCAGACCAATAGACCGCGTCACAGAACTGCGTCGGAACGGACGCACTATGACATTGCTTGACCGGCTATCGATTTCGGACCACGCATAAAGCCGCGGCAAGAGCGCCACGCCCATACCCATCCCGACCATCTGACGGATTGCGTCAAGGCTCGTGCCCTCATAGTCGCGCGCAATGACACCCCCATGCTGCTGGCACAGGGCGGCAATTTGGGCATGCATGGCATAGTCCGGCCCCAGCGACAGCACATTCAAATCCAACAGGTCCGCTTCGGTCACTTCCGGTTTCGCGGCCAGGGCATGGTCATCCGGCAACGCCAAAAGCAAAGGTTCGCGAAACAGGCGTTGTGTGATCAGATCCGCGCCGCCCTCGGGCAATTGCGTCAGAATGACATCAAGGCTCCCCGCGAGAAGCTCGCCCCGCAGATCGCGCGGCGCGACCTCGCGGATGTAAAGCCGCAAGTCGGGATATTTCGCATGCAGCCGTTCCACCACGAACGGCATCAGATAAGGCCCGATTGTCGGCGTGGTTCCCAGCCGGATCGTGCCGGTCAGCCCTGTTTCAAAGGCCGTCGTCAAATCCATGATCCCGCGCACCTCATGCAGGATACGCGACGCCCGCGCCACGACCTCGCGCCCCTCGGGCGTGAGCGTGACAGGCCCCCGCCCCCGTTCCACCAGATGCAGGCCCAAAAGCTCTTCCAGATTGCCGATCTGAAGGCTGAGCGAGGGCTGACTGATGCCCATGGTTTCGGCCGCTTTGCGAAAGTGCCGCGTCTCGGAGAGCGCCACCAGATAACGCATCTGAAGCATACTGGGCAATTTGGTCATCTGTCCCCCGTACGATAGGAACTTCCTATCAAAACTTAACGTACCATTGACTTCACTATAATATAATTGCTGCTACATCCAGTGCAGTCAGGGACAAAAAGGGACGCGCCTGCAAAGACTTGCACAAGATGCAATCGGTTGCGGGTCACAGACAACATGAAGCGATTTCAAAACACATCTGTCGGACCCTTGCGCGGGGCGGACATGGCGTCGGGACCGTGGTGTTCTGCCCTCTCTCTAGTTGCTTCTGACGCTTGAAAAGCTAAGTCTAGGCAGACAGCGCACACATTCTTACCGGATAGAAACATTGGATACATCAACGCCTTCCCGCTGGATAACACCCGCTGGCCTTTTGCCCGTCGTGATTGCGGGCAGTCTCTTTGTCTGGTTCGCACAAATGCTGCCCGTGATCGCGGCGGGTGACACGCTGCGGTTCGTATGGGAATGGGTGCCAAGCCTTGGTGTGAACGTCAGCTTTTATATTGACGGGCTTAGCCTGACATTTGCCCTGCTGATTACCGGCATCGGTGCCTTGGTGATGCTCTATTCTGCCCGCTATCTGGCGGGTCATGTGCATCAGGCGCGTTTTTCGCTGTATCTGACCAGTTTCATGTTGGCGATGATCGGTCTGGTGATTTCGGACAACCTGCTGGCGTTGTTCGTCTTTTGGGAACTCACGACAATCACCTCATACCTGCTGATCGGCTTTAGCCATGATACGTTCAAGGCGCGCCGCTCGGCCTTGCAGGCACTCATGATGACCGGTGTCGGTGGTCTGGCGCTTTTGGCGGGGATCATTCTGATCGGGACCACCGCAGGCACGTTCGAGATGTCAGAGATCAACGCCATGCCCGGTGTGCTGACCGAAAGTGTGATGTACCTGCCGATTGCCTTGCTGGTGCTGGCGGGTGCCTTTACCAAATCGGCGCAAATGCCGTTCCACTTCTGGCTTCCCAACGCGATGGCGGCCCCAACCCCTGTCAGCGCCTATTTGCACTCGGCCACGATGGTGAAAGCGGGCGTTTACCTGATGGCGCGCACGCATCCTTCGCTGGCTGGTACGGATTTCTGGCTTTGGACCCTGACAATTGCGGGGGCGATCACAATGGTTTTCGCGTCGGTCATGGCGCTGCGCCAGACCGATCTAAAACTCGCGCTGGCCTATACAACGCTGATGGCGCTTGGCGCGCTGACGCTGCTATTGGGCAACGAAAGCGGCTATACAATTACCGCTGCCGCCACCTTCCTGATCGTGCACTCGCTTTACAAAGCCGCGCTTTTCCTTGTCGTGGGTATTCTGGACGCGCAAACCGGCACCCGCGACGCCAACAGCCTGTTCGGTTTGGCCCGTGCCTTGCCGATCACGGCGATTGCGGCAGCGATTGCGGCGTTCTCAATGGCGGGCTTTCCCCCCTTTCTCGGCTTTATCGGCAAAGAGCTTAAATACGCAGGCGCCATCGCGGTCGCATCCGAACCTATCTTTGTCGCCGGTGCCCTGCTGATTTCAAGCGCGCTGATGGTTGCCATCGCGGGGATCGTGTCGTTCCGCCCCTTCTGGAGCAAATCCGGCAAGCCCATTGAAGGCGTCAAAGAGGCCCCTTGGCCCATGCTGGTCGGCCCTGTTGTTCTTGCCATTCTGGGCGCATTTTTCGGGATCTTCCCCGAAACACTGGCCACGACACTGGTAAATCCCACGGTCGCCGCGATCATCGGCAGTGCGGAACCTGCAAAGGAACTCAAGCTGTGGGCGGGTGTCAACCTGCCGCTGTTCCTCAGCATTGCGACCTTCGTGCTGGGTTTCTCGATCTATTATTACAAGCAAAAGCTGCGCGAGATCCTGATTGATATGACAACGCGCGGCCCCAGCTTTGATAATGGCTGGGACAGGCTGATGGCGGGTATTGCGTCGGGGTCCAAGGCGCTGACGCGCAACATCCAGACGGGCGTGCTTTATCATTATATGGTCGTCACTTTCGGCACAGCACTTGCGGTTCTTGCGGTGACATTGTGGTTCCGCAGTACGGGCATCCCCAAGATGGGTGTCCCGCAGGTCGAGCTTTGGGATTGGCTGGTGTTCTTGCTGGTTCTGCTGGGCGCGATTTTGACGCTGGTAACAAATTCACGGATCACGGCGATTGCGGGTCTGGGTGTTGTCGGCATCGGCATGGCGATGATCTTTATTCTGTACAGCGCGCCTGACGTGGCGATTACGCAGCTTCTGGTCGAGACGCTTGTTGTTGTGCTTTTCGCCGCCGCCGCGCTGAAACTGCCAAGCCTGACACCCGAACCAATGCGTAAACGCTGGCTTGACGTGATCATTTCGGTCGGGCTGGGCGTTGTGACGACAGTGATCCTGCTTAAGGTCACGACAGGTTCGATTGATCGCGAATTGACCACGTTCTTTGAAACCGCCAGCTATCCGCAGGCGTTCGGGCAGAACATCGTCAACGTGATCCTCGTGGATTTCCGTGCGCTGGATACATTCGGCGAAATCGCGGTCGTTCTGATCGCCGCGATCAGCATCTTTGCCCTGCTCAAGAGTAAACCCGAGGAGGATAAGCCATGAACTCTGTCATTCTGCGCGCAGGTGCGCGGCTGCAGGTCGTCCTGCTCTTGGTGTTTTCCGCTTATATGCTGCTACGCGGGCACAACGCGCCCGGTGGCGGGTTTATTGGCGGTCTGATCGCCGCAACAGGTTTTGTGGTCTATGCCATTGCCTGTGGTACGGCCGACGCCCGCAAAGCACTGCGCTTTGATCCGGGCAGTATCGCGGGCGCGGGCCTTGGTATCGCGCTGGTCGCGGGTCTGCTGGCTGCGCTCTGGGGTGACGCGCTCTTTACCGGACAATGGCTCTTTATCGGCGCGACCGAGACCGAAAAAGGCCTACCGCTCTCAACCGTGCTGGTCTTTGATATCGGAGTTTATCTGGTGGTTCTTGGTGCCATCCTGTCGATCACCTTTGCATTGGAGGAAGCGGTCTGATGGAACAGCTTCTCTCGATCCTGATCGGTATTCTGGTCGCCTCTGCGGTTTATCTGATGCTCGCGCGCAACCTGCTGCGGTTCCTCTTTGGTCTGATCCTGTTGTCCAACGCGGCGAACCTGACGATCTTTGTCGCAGGGCGTCTGACACCGGGTGCGCCACCACTGGTACCCGACGGGCTTGATGCCCCGATCGGTGTGGTGGCCAACGCCCTGCCTCAGGCGCTTGTGCTGACCGCGATTGTTATCGGCTTTGGCCTCTTTGCCTTTGCCCTCATCCTTGCCTTCCGCGCTTATCAAAGCCTTGGCACCCTGAATACCGACGACATGCGCGTCGCCGAACCAAAAGAACCCCATTCATGAGTTGGTATCTGACACTTCCCCTCGCCATTCCGTTCCTGACGGCGATTGTAGCCTATCTGCTGCGGGCCAATCCCGTGGGCGCATGGGTGTCGATCATCGGCTCGGGGCTTGGACTCTTGGCCTCGATCGCGCTGATGGTTGTGGTGCTTGATGCCGGTGTGGTTGCCGGGCAAATGGGCAATTGGCCCGCCCCCTTCGGCATTACTCTGGTGGCTGATCTGCTATCTGCGGTGATGGTCCTGATCACTGCCATCACCGGCTTTGCCGTCGCGATTTATGCATTGGGTGACATCACAGAGCGGCAGGCGCAACTGGGCTATCATGCGCTGTTCCAGCTGCTGATCGCGGGTGTGACGGGCGCGTTTATGACGGGCGATCTGTTCAACCTTTATGTCTGGTTCGAGGTGATGCTGATTGCCTCTTTTGGCCTGCTGATCCTGAACGGCGGCAAAGAGCAGATCGACGGCGGCGTGAAATATGTGGCGCTGAACCTGATCTCGACGATCCTGTTCCTGACCGGTATCGGCCTGCTTTACGGCATGACCGGGACGTTGAACTTTGCCGATCTTGCGCTGAAGGTCGAAGGCGTTGAAAATCAAGGCCTTCTGACCGTTGTCGCGATGATGTTCATGGTGGCCTTCGGGGTCAAGGCGGCGGTCTTTCCTCTCTTCTTCTGGCTCCCCGCTGCCTATCACACGCCCAGCTTTTCGGTCTCGGCGGTCTTCGCGGGCCTGCTGACCAAAGTTGGCGTGTACGCGCTGATCCGCATGTTCACGCTGGTCTTTGACCATGACATTGGCTTCACCCACACCGTGCTGCTTTGGGTGGCGTGTTTCACCATGGTGATCGGCGTTCTGGGTGCGGCCGCGCAATCGGATTTCCGCAAGATCCTGTCGTTCCACATCATCAGCCAGATCGGCTATATGATCCTTGGTCTGGCGCTGATGACGCCGCTGGCGCTGGTGGGGGCGGTGTTCTATCTGGTGCACCACATCATCGTAAAAGCGAACCTGTTCCTGATCGCTGGCATCGCCAAGCGGCTGACGGGCGGCACCGAGGTCTACCGGATTGGCGGCCTGTATAAGTCGGCTCCACTGCTTGCAATATTGTTCCTGATCCCTGCCTTTTCGCTGGCCGGTTTTCCGCCGCTGTCAGGCTTTTGGGCGAAATACATCATCGTCAAGGCCACCCTTGATATTGAAATGTGGTTCGTGGCCTTCATCGCACTGGCCGTGGGTTTGATGACGATCTATTCCATGACCAAAATCTGGGCCGAGGCGTTCTGGAAACCGCACCCTGACGGGATCAAGCCAGAGCTGAAAAACCTTGAACATAAATGGGCGCAACTGATCCCTGTTGCGGGTCTTGCGGCACTGACGATCTTTATCGGCCTCAACCCCGAACCGTTTGTGCAGTTTGCCGAACGCACGACTGCGCAACTGCTGGATCCGACCGCCTATATTACGACCGTGTTGGGAGCCGTGCGATGAACCTGTTTCTTCTCAACCTGTTATTGGCGGTCATCTGGGCGTCGCTTTGGGGCAGTCTGACCTCGTTCCAGCTGGTTGCGGGCTTTATCATGGGCTTTGTGACGCTATGGATCGCGCAGCCGCTTTTTGGCGGACCAAGCGGTTACTACCTGCGCGCCTACCGGATTGTGCGGTTGGTGCTGTATTTCCTGTATGACCTCTGCGTCTCGAGCATCCGTGTCGCCTATGACGTGATCACACCGACAGATTACAGCAACCCCAAGATCCTCGAAATGCCGCTGGACGTGAAATCCGACATCGAAATCCTGCTGGTCACGAACCTGATATCACTTACCCCCGGTACGCTATCGCTTGATGTGACGCCCGACCGCAAAACACTGATCGTCCATGCAATGTTTGCCGATGACCCCGATGCTGTGATCGCAAGTCTGAAAAACGGCATGGAACGTATGGTCAAAGAGGTATTTGAAGAATGACATCCGCTGATTTTCTGGATCTCGCGATCTACGCCAGTTTTCTGATGGTGATGCTGTCGCTCGCCATCGCCTTTATCCGTCTGGCCAAAGGCCCCACCCTTGCCGACCGCGTTGTGGCGCTTGACATGATGACGGTGTCGATTATCGCGGTTTGCGGTGTGGTCCTTGTCGGAACCGGCGAACCTGCATTGCTTGACGTCGCGCTTGTTCTTGCGCTGGTTGGCTTTCTTGCCACTGTCGCACTTGCCCGTTTCGCCGAACGCCGTGACGCCAGCGAAGAGGAGAACACCAATGATTAATGTCATCATCGGTATCTTTCTGCTTCTGGGTGGTTTCTTTGCCCTGATCGCCGCGATTGGCGTGCTTCGCCTGCCTGATGTGCTGACCCGCATGCATGCCTCGACCAAGGCGGGTGTACTGGGCAGTAGCCTTATCCTGATCGGCGGTGCGATCTATCTGGCCGAGACCGAGGTGACCGCCCGGGTCATCGCCACAATCATCTTTTTGATGCTCACCTCGCCCATTGGCGCACATATGATCGGGCGCGCCTCTGTGCGTGATCTCAAACACCGGCATACCAGGACCGGGAATAACGACTAAGGGACTTGCGGAAACGGCGGTGTGAAGGGCAACATGCACCCAACACGCCGCTAGGAGCCATCCCATGTCCGACCCGTTTGATTTATGCATCACTGGTGGCATGGTCGTGACACCGGCTGGCGTGGTGACCGCGGATATCGCGGTGCGCGGAGACGCGATCGCCGCAATCGGCACAGATCTTGGCGCTGCCACCACAACCATTGATGCTTGCGGAAAATACGTCATGCCCGGGGGCATTGACCCGCATGCCCATATCGAACAGATGTCCGGCATGGGTGTGATGAACGCCGACACCTTCGAGACCGCCACAAGGTCTGCGGCCCTTGGCGGCACCACAAGCGTGATCTCTTTCGCGGCCCAAGCCAAAGGCGCGCGGCTGGCACAGACCGTCGCCGATTACAGCGCCCGTGCGACGCGTGGTGCGATGATCGACTATGCATTTCACATGACGGTCACCGACACGGGCGTGCCCGATTTTGCAGATGATCTGGCCGCGCTGATCGCTGCTGGCAACCGGTCAATCAAGGTCTTCACCACCTACAACATCCAGCTGTCGGACGCGCAAATCCTGTCGGTCATGTCCAGCGCCCGCGCCCATGGCGCGCTGGTCTGTGTTCACGCCGAAACAGATGCCATCATTACACAGGCGAAATCCACGCTGCTCAACGCCGGTAAAACCGCGCCGCATTACCATGCAGCCTCACGCCCGCGCATGGCGGAGATTGAAGCCGTTGAACGGATCTGCCGCTTTGCAGAATACCTCGGCCAGCCGGTGATGCTTTTTCACATCTCGACAACCGAAGGTGCCGCAGCTGTGCAGGCCGCCCGCACACGCGGCGCGCCAGTCTGGGCCGAAACCTGTCCGCATTATCTGTTCATGACCGCGGACATTCTGCGCCAGCCCGGACAGGAGGGTGGCAAATGGATGTGTTCCCCGCCCCAGCGACAGGTGGCGGATCAAGAGGCGCTGTGGTCTGCTCTTTTGGAGGGTGATCTGCAAATCGTCTCTTCTGACCACGCGCCTTACCGCTTTGACGCAACTGGCAAACTCTCGGCCGGACCTGACGCAGGGTTCCACGAGATTGCAAATGGGCTTCCCGGGCTGGAAACCCGCCTGCCACTGATGTTTGATGCGATGGTCAGCCAAGGCCGTGGCGGGCCAGAGGCTTTTGCACGCCTCACGGCAACCGCCCCTGCCGAAATTTACGGCTTGCCGCGAAAAGGCGCTTTGGCTGTCGGCATGCACGCCGATATCACCCTCTGGGACCCTGAAAAGACCGTCACATACGGCGAAAACGATCTGCATGACAATGTAGGCTATAACCCGTGGGTGGGCCGCACCGTCACCGGTTGGCCAACAGATGTGTGGCTGCGCGGTGCACGGATTGTCACAAATGGCGCGCTGACAACGACGCCCGGCACAGGGCGCAAGATTGACCGCCCAACGCTGGCCGTCACGCCGACAGCGCCGCAAAGCTGAGGAACAAGAAATGCCGCGTCCAACCGACCCCAACACGCTTGCCATCACGTTTTTCTATTATCGCGACCTGCCCGCCGCCATGGCATTTTACGAAGATATCCTTGGCCTGCCGCTCGCCATCGACCAAGGCTGGTGTAAAATCTATCGTATCGCCGATGGCGCGCATGTGGGGCTGGTTGACGAAAGCCGCGGCATGAACAAATGGCAGGCAGTCAAACCTGTGCAGCTTTGCATCCGTGTGCCCGATGTGGATGCGTGGTACGCCTATGCGAAAGAAGAAAACCTACCCAACCTGTCCGACCTCTTTGTCAACGACGCACTGGGCATCCGCGCCTTTGTGTTCAACGATCCCGAGGGCTATCAAATCGAAATCCAATCCGCCACGCGTGAGGGTGCATGACCGCGAAAACCTTGATTGTGATCAACCCTAATGCGTCGCAAACGGTGACGGACGGGATCAAACTCGCGCTTGATCCGCTACGCAAATTCGGCACCCCGATCCGCTGTCTGACACTAGCCGAAGGGCCGCCTGGCATCGAAAACCAAAGGCAGGCAGATCTGACAATTGCCCCGATGCTGGACCTTGCAGCGGCGCAAACCGATGCGGCGGGCTATGTCATTGCCTGTTTCGGCGATCCGGGGCTGCATGCGTTGCGCGATCAAACCGCCCTGCCCGTTGCCGGTATCCAAGAGGCCGCTGTCATGACCGCGCTGACCCTTGGACAGCGCTTTGGCGTCATTGCCATCCTGCCCGCCTCGATCCCGCGCCACCTGCGGGCCTTTGGGGCGATGGGCGTGCTGGACAGGCTGGCCGGTGACAGGGCCTTGGGGCTTTCGGTGGCCGACCTCGCCGCTCCGGACAAAAGCCTTGATGCCATGATCGCCACCGGCAAACGCCTGCGCGACGAAGACGGGGCAAATGTGCTGATTATGGGCTGTGCCGGCATGGCGCATTACCGCGCCACGCTGGCCCATGAAACAGGCCTGCCCGTCGTAGACCCCTGTCAGGCCGCCGCCGCTATGGTGCTTGGCCAGATTGCCCTGAAACTAAGCCATAAAGGACAACATGATGCTTGATGAAACTGCCAAAGGCGTCTTTACCATCGCTGTGACACCGTTCCTGCCGGATGGCGGGATTGATTGGGACAGTGTCGACAGCATGGTTGATTTCTACATCGCACAAGGCGCCTCGGGGCTGACCATTCTTGGTATGATGGGTGAGGCAGGCAAACTGACCGCAGAGGAATCCATTGCCGTGGTCAAACGGGTCACGGCCCGCAGCACGGTGCCGATTGTCGTAGGTGTTTCTGCGCCGGGGTTTGCGGCGATGAAAACGCTGTCTGATGCGGCGATGGATCTGGGCGCGGCTGGTGTGATGGTGGCTCCGCCCGGCAGCCTCAAGACCGACGACCAGATCCTGACCTACTACCACAACACGGCGGAAACTTTGGGCGACGCGCCTTTCGTGTTGCAGGACTTTCCGCTTGTGACCAATGTCGTGATCCCCACAAAAGTCATTTTACAAGTGGTCGAGGACTGCCCGACCTGTGTGATGCTGAAACATGAAGATTGGCCGGGGCTGGAGAAAATCAGCGCTCTGCGCAAAGCATCAGATGCAGGCGCGCGGCGGATTTCGATCCTCTGTGGCAACGGCGGGCTGTATCTTTTGGAAGAAATGCTGCGCGGTGCGGATGGAGCCATGACGGGCTTTGCCTACCCCGAGATGATGGCGCAGGTGATCGCGGCCTATACCGCTGGCAACACCGCGCAGGCGCGCGATATTTTTGACGCCTATATGCCGATGGTGCGCTATGAGGCGCAACCGGGACTGGGGCTTGCGATCCGGAAATACACGCTAGCGCAGCGCGGGGTCATCGCGCATGACACGTTGCGCAAACCCGGTGGCGTGCTGAGTCCCGCGACAAAGGCCGAAGTTGACGCATTAGCGGTGCGGCAGGCGGAAAAGCTCAAAGGACTTGGTCTATAGAGAATGGCGCACCCGAGAGGATTCGAACCTCTGGCCTCTGCCTTCGGAGGGCAGCGCTCTATCCAGCTGAGCTACGGGTGCCTGTGGGTTCTATAGCGGCGCTCCTGCCATGTCGCAACGGCAATGATCCACCTTAGGCAAAAAGATCGTGGCAGAGTTCGAGCGCGTCGACCAGAACATCGACCTCGTCGGTGGTGTTATACATCCCGAACGACGCGCGGCAGGTCGCCCCTACGCCCATGTGTTCCATCAAAGGCATCGCACAATGGGTCCCTGCGCGGACCGCGACGCCCTTTTTATCCAACACGGTCGAAATATCATGCGCATGGGCGGCCCCTTCCAGTGTGAACGAGAAAATAGCGCCCTTGGTGGCGGACTGTCCTTGTACGTTCAGCCAGTTCAACCCGTCCAATCGGTCGCGGGCATAATCGCGCAGCCCACGTTCATGGGCGGCAATCGCATCCATGCCGACGTCCATCATGTATTCCAGCGCCACGCCAAGACCGATTGTCTGCACAATCCCCGGCGTGCCTGCTTCAAACTTCATCGGCGGGTCATTCCAAGTGACCGTATCACGGGTCACATCACGGATCATATCGCCACCGCCCATGAAGGGGCGCATTTCAGCCATCCGATCCTTGGCCACATAGATCGCGCCCGAGCCGGAGGGCCCATAAAGCTTATGTCCGGTGATTGCATAGAAATCGCAGCCGATATCGGCCACATCCACGGGCATATGCACGGCGGCCTGACTGCCATCAACCAGCACAGGCACCCCTTTGGCGTGGGCAGCGGCAGTGATGGTTTTGACATCAACCACGGTACCCAGCACATTGGACATATGGGTGATCGCGACCAGCTTGGTCTTGGGGCCAATGGCGTCAATCACCTTTTGCGGGTCCAGATCGCCGTTCGCATCCACGTCGACCCATTTGATGACAACGCCCTGCCGTTCACGCAGGAAATGCCACGGCACGATATTGGCGTGGTGCTCCATAATCGTCAAAACGATCTCGTCACCCGCCTGAAGATGCGGCATCGCCCAGCCATAGGCCACCATATTGATACCCTCGGTGGTGCCGGAATTGATGATGATATCATCCTCGGAGGGCGCGTTTAGAAAGCGCGCAATAATGCCCCGCACGCCTTCGTAGCGTTCGGTCGACAGGTTGCTGAGGTAATGCAAACCGCGGTGCACATTAGCGTATTCTTCGGCGTAGCCGCGCGTGACCGCATCAATCACCACCTGCGGTTTCTGGGCCGATGCGCCGTTATCGAGATACACCAGCGGCTTGTTGTTCACCTCACGCGACAGGATCGGAAAATCCGCGCGAATTTTATTGATGTCATAGCTCATGCCATACCTCCTGCCGGACCTACGCCCAGAACAGCCAAAATGATGCCCGAGATCAGTGCCGTACCGATCAGGGCCAGAACAATTGCACCCAAGGCTTTCCCCAGGTTATCAAACTCGTGCAAGACGTTGATAAAATTCACAAAACACCAGATCAAAGCACCAAGTGTCAGCAACCCGAAGATCGACCCGATTGCAGGGCTGATCAGGACCAGCGCGAACTGGATCCCCTCAAGCGTGAGGCTGACCGCCTGAAACCAGACCACAATCGTCAAGGTGGCTTGCAAGGTGCCTTGGCCACCGATCATCCGGCCCGCATAGAAAATGCCATAGACAAACAGAACGAAAAAAATCCCGATGATCGCGATGAAACCAAATGGCGAAAGTGCGAACCCTTGCTCCTGCATCGCCTGCGGCATGGGCGATATCAACTGCAATAGCGCCACAAGGATCACGTTCAGCACTGCGACAAGCGCCAGCCCCGTCCAAAGCGCCTGCACCGGAATGTCCATCGCAAGCGCTTTGCGTGCGCTTTGAGATGGTTCAACGATGCTGGTCCAGACCGCCCGCATCCAGGTTTGAAAATCAACTGTCATGTCCTGCTTTCCGCCTCGCGCAAGCATTGTATCCAGATAAAAACAAAGGCAATTGCCCCGATCGCGCCTACCAGCAGCGCCTGTGTCCCTTGCCCGATCAGGCCGCGAATCAGGCCGTAGAACAAGAACATCGGCGTCGTCGCCAACAGGGTCCAAAACAGCGCCAAGCGTGCCCCGAACCATGTACCCTGCCCGCCCAGCACCTTTGCCACAAGATGCGACAGTGCCGCGATCCCGTACATCATCAAAGGCAGGATGATGACCGATCCGAAGAACGTATAGGTCATCATCCCTTCAAAGTTCATTTCCGGCGGAAACGGCGAGGGTTCGAACCCTTCCGCCACCCGACGCAAACGCGGCCACTGCGACACGAAGATCAAAAAGCAGCTGACCATCAAGAACATGATCGCCCTGTCTTCGCGCCGTCCTTGCGCCAGCAGGTCACGCATCACGGCGCGCGGCCTGCGCCACGTCCGAACAATGTCGTTTGTGACCGGCATTACCTGTGCCGCGCCAGCCAGCCTTCCAGCCGGTCGCGCAAGTCATCTGCCAAGGCTTCGTCTTCGATTTCGGCCAACGCTTCGGCCAAGAACGACAAGGTCAGCAGATTACGTGCCTCATCATGCGGAACACCGCGCGAACGCAAATAAAACAAAGCTGTTTCATCAATCGCGCCCGAGGTCGAACCATGCGAACAAGCCACATCATCAGCGTAGATTTCCAGCTCTGGCTTGGCCAAGAACTGGCTGTCATCGTCCAGCAAGAGCGACTGGCTGATCTGATAGCCATCAGTCTTTTGCGCACCTTCCTTGACCAGAATCTTGCCCTGAAACACGCCTGTCGCTCCGTTGCGCAACACCTTCTTGAACACCTGACGGCTTTCGCCATTCAGCGCATCGTGGGTGATGAAAACGGTGTCGTCGTGATGGAAATCCTTGCCGTCGCCGACACAGACACCCGCCACGTGGGCCACAGCATCATCACCGACAATCTCAAGCACACATTCGTTGCGTGTCAGCACGCCATTGAAGGTTAGCGTGAATGACTTGAAGGTCGATTCCGCACCAATCCTTGCAAAACAATGGGTTACAGCGCGACGTTCATGATCGCGGCCTTGCGCGCGGACGTGGTTGAACTTGCCACCATCTGCGACGTCAACTTCCAACAGCTTGGAAAACCGCGCTGCAGCGGGGCCTGTTTCAAGCAAGGTCATTTCTGCACCCGCTTCGACTTTTACCACGTTGTGCAGGATCGCGTCAGAGGATGGGTCATTGTGCAGGTAGATGAAGTTCACGGGCTTCACCGCTTTGCCTGTCACACGGATCACAACGCCATCGGTGGCCAGCGCCGTGTTCAGCGTGGCCAATGGGCGTTCCACAGGCTTTTGACCGCGCGCCTCAAGCACACCGTAAATGTCCTTGGCCCAGTGAATATCTGTCGCCATCGCGTCAGATAGCCGTTCGATTTCCAGACCTTCCGCCTGCAAATCGTCAGAGGCATCGGCATCAAACACACCATCGACAAAGACGATCTTCACGCGGTCCACGGCATCAAAAAGTGGCGTTTCATCGCTTTTGAAGACAGCAGCCTCGGGTGCGTCCGCGGCCGTCAAAGACGCAGGATCGGTATATTTCCAATACTCGTCGCGCTTGGTCGGCAGACCCATCTGGCGCACACGCGCCAGCGCATCAGCCCGCGCAGCATTGCCCCACGAAGCGGCCCCTTGCGGGACGTCAACATCGGCCAGACGGGCCGCGGTTGTATCAATTTTCAGCTGTGCCAGTGCCATTAGGCCACCTCGGACAGAATATCAGCGTAGCCGTTGTTTTCGACCTCAAGCGCGAGTTCCGGCCCACCGGATTTGATGATCCGGCCATTGGCCATGATATGCACGATATCGGGCTTAATGTGATCGAGCAGACGCTGGTAGTGGGTGATCACAAGGAACGACCGCCCCTCGGACCGCAGGGCGTTGACGCCGTCCGCGACCAGTTTCATGGCATCCACGTCAAGGCCCGAGTCCGTCTCGTCCAAAATGCACATCTTGGGTTCCAGCATCGCCATTTGCAGGATCTCGTTGCGCTTTTTCTCACCACCCGAAAAGCCGACGTTGACCGGACGCTTGAGCATTTCTGCATCAATCTTCAGGCTCTTGGCCTTCTCGCGGACTTCCTTGAGAAAATCAGCAGCACTCAGCTCTTCTTCGCCACGCGCTTTGCGCTGTGCATTCACGGCGGTGCGCAGGAAGGTCATGTTGCCCACACCGGGGATTTCCACAGGATACTGAAACGCAAGGAACAGGCCCAATGCCGCACGCTCTTCAGGGTCCATATCCAACAGGTCTTCGCCGTCCAGCGTGGCGGACCCACCGGTCACCTCATAGCCGTCCTTGCCCGACAAAACATAGGACAGGGTCGATTTGCCCGACCCGTTCGGCCCCATGATTGCATGCACCGTACCGGGTTCAATCGTCAGATCGACACCTTTCAGGATTTGCTTGTCTTCTTCTTCCAGTTTGACCTCTAGGCCTTTGATTTCCAGCATTTTATTCTCCTGAAGATGAATGTGAGACGTCAACGCGGATGGCCCCGCAACGGGCCAGGCCGCGCGGGGTATTCGCATTGCGATAGAGTGGGTTTACAGGCCGAAAACGGACCCGCGATACACAACGGAATGTTGTGTTGTGACTTGCATGATCTGATCCACGTACTCTGCGGTATAGATCATCGCCATGGGTTCGGGCCAGCGCCAGATCAGGTTGTGCCCTGCGGTCAGCATCAGTGCGATACCCGCCACTTGCGCGAACCGCTCCACCACCTTGCGCCGGTCCAGAATGGCCGAGAAAAGCACCATAGCCCAGAACGCGACGAACAGTTCCAGATAGAACACAAGATCGCTTTGTTCCATCAGACCGAAATACCGGATCCGCACGACTTGCGCAAAGAGCAACGCCAGCGCCCCGATTATCATCGAGACAATGAATTTGCCCAGAAACGACGGTTCCTGCGGCTTTGCAATCTTTTCGCGCGTCACCCGCTTGGGGATGTGCATGCCCAGATCGGGATCGTAATACGACTTGTTGCGCGGGTTTTTGATGCTCTTCACCCGCGTATTGAAATCGTTGATATCGTACTTGCGCGTCGCCATAGGCCGCTGCCCCACCAAAATATTGCTCAATCCCTAATGGCATTGAACTGGGGCAATAAATGGGCCGCAGCGTGACAAGGTCACGACAGTTATGGTGACGGATGGACGCCATGTTTAACCGACAGAGCCTTCGAGAGAGATCGCGACAAGCGCCTGCGCTTCCATCGCAAATTCCATCGGCAGCGCTTGCAGCACTTCCTTACAGAACCCGTTCACGACAAGCGCAACCGCCTCTTCCTCGTCCATCCCGCGCGAACGGCAATAGAAAAGCTGGTCGTCGTCCACCTTCGATGTCGTGGCCTCATGCTCGACCCGGGACGAGTTATTCTTGACCTCGATATAGGGCACAGTGTGCGCACCGCATTTATCGCCAATCAACAAGCTGTCGCACTGGGTATAGTTGCGCGATTTCGTGGCCTTCGGGTGCATCGACACAAGCCCGCGATAGGTGTTCTGCGCCTTGCCCGCACTGATCCCTTTGGACACGATGCGCGATTTGGTGTTCTTGCCCAAATGGATCATCTTGGTGCCGGTATCGGCCTGCTGCATGTTGTTGGCAATCGCGATGGAATAGAACTCGCCTTGGCTGTCGTCACCGCGCAGGATGCAGCTTGGATATTTCCAAGTTACGGCAGAGCCTGTTTCCACTTGTGTCCACATCACTTTTGACCGGTCGCCACGACAATCCGCGCGCTTGGTCACAAAGTTATAGATGCCCCCGTTGCCGTCCTCATCACCGGGGTACCAGTTCTGCACGGTGGAATATTTCACCTCTGCATCTTCCTCGACGATGATTTCAACAACCGCCGCGTGAAGCTGGGCCGTGTCACGCTTGGGCGCTGTGCAGCCCTCAAGATAGGATACGTAAGAGCCTTTGTCCGCGATGATCAGCGTGCGCTCGAACTGGCCGGTGTTTTCCGCGTTGATGCGGAAATAGGTCGAAAGTTCCATCGGGCAGCGGACACCGGGCGGGATGTACACGAATGAACCATCAGAAAACACGGCGGAATTCAGCGTCGCATAGAAGTTGTCCGATGGCGGAACCACTGTGCCCAGATATTTCTTCACCAACTCGGGGTGCTTTTCAATCGCCTCGGAGATGGAACAGAAAATGACCCCCGCCTTTTCAAGTTCCTTCTGGAAGGTCGTCCCGACCGATACAGAATCAAACACCGCGTCGACAGCCACTTTGCGGCCTTCGGCAGGCGCGTCCTCGGCCCCTTCAACGCCAGCCAAGATCATCTGCTCTTTCAAGGGGATGCCCAGCTTTTCGTAAGTCGCCAAGAGCTTTGGATCAACCTCATCCAGTGACTTGGGCTTTTCTTCCATGCTCTTGGGGCGGGCATAGTAATAGATGTCCTGAAAATCGATGTCAGGGTAATTGACCATCGCCCATGTCGGTTCATCCATTTTTTCCCAACGGGCAAACGCGGACAGACGCCAGTCTGTCATCCACTCGGGCTCTTTGTTTTTCGACGAAATCAGGCGCACGATATCGGTGTTCACGCCTTTGGGGGCGTAATCCATCTCGATCTCGGTTTCCCAACCGTATTTGTAGTTGCCCGAGAGTTCCTTGACCGCATCCACGGTCTCTTGATCAACGCCTTCTTTGACCTCTACGGTATCCAAAGCTGTCATTTTTTCATCCTCTCAAGCAGCGCGACGTCGCGCTTGTTTTTCGCTCCAGGCCTGCACAAAGCGCATGACCTCATCCTCAGTCGTCTCGATGCCCAGTGACACGCGAATTGCGCTTGATGCCACTTCATCGTCCATTCCCAGTGCTTGCAGCACCCGGCTTGTCTTCACCTTGCCGCTGGAACAGGCAGAGCCTGCCGAGACGGCAAAACCGGCCAGATCCATCGCCATGACCTGCGTTTCACCCTTCCACCCCGGAGAAGCAAAACAGCTTGTGTTCGGCAAGCGATCTAAACCTTTCCCGACAAAAATAGTACTCTTTTCGGCGGCCTCAATGGCTGTTTCTAGAATATTTCTAAGTTTGGCAACCCGGTCCCATTTTCCAGCCGCCAGATCGGACTGTGCGGCGGCGGCAGCAGCCCCCATTCCGGCAATCGCCAGCACGTTTTCCGTGCCCGAACGGCGGCCCATCTCCTGCCCGCCGCCTTTGATTTGCGCTGCAATATCCGTACCTTGCGGGAATATCAGCGCGCCCACACCTTTCGGCCCACCAAATTTATGCGCCGACAGGAAAACCATCTGCACACCGGACCACGAAAAGGCGAAAGGCACTTTGCCAAAACCTTGGGTAATGTCACTGACGGCCAAACCTTGCGGCAAATCCTGCACAATGCCGGTTTCCGAATTGGCCAGTTGCACGCAGGATGCAGCAGGATCATCCACCTGCACCGCGCCACCAACAACCGCCAGACAAGGATCAATCCACGCGTGGACCGCATCATGTTCAATGGAAGCGGCCTTCAATCCGCGCCCCGCCAATGCCAGTGCCGCCGCCTCCGTCGCGCCCGATGTGAACACCACATCCGCACCCGATGCACCCACTGCTTCGGCAATCTGCTGACGCGCCGTTTCAACAACACCTTTGGCTGCGCGCCCCTCGGCATGGACAGACGACGGATTGCCAACCACATCCATCGCGGCCAGCATCGCGCTGCGGGCCTCCGCGCGCAACGGGGTCGTCGCATTATGATCCAGATAGGTTCTCATCGCATCATCTTGCCAAAAATACTCCGGGGGAGCGCGGAACGCGCGGGGGCAGCGCCCCCTCAAGTCTCTTCATCAACAACCTCGAATAACGCCGGTACTGCAGGACAAGGGGCAAGCTCGTTACTGACGACATCGGACAAACGGGCCTGATGCAGGAACACATAGACATGCGCGCTCAGCCCCTCCCACAAGCGGTTTGTCATGGATTGGGCACGCGATCCCGATGCCCCGCCAGAGGCACCCGCCCCTTTGTGCATGGCCGATACGGTTTCATCCACGGCACCCAGAATTTCGACCACGCGAATATCCGACGCAGGGCGCGCAAGGCGGTATCCGCCCCCCGGTCCGCGCACAGAATCAACAAGTCCGGAACGGCGCAATTTGACAAAAAGCTGCTCCAGATAGGGCAGCGAGATGTCCTGACGTTTGGAAATCTCGGTCAGATTGACCAAGGCATTTTCGGGCTGCAACGCCAAATCTGCCAAAGCAACCATCGCATAGCGGCCCTTCGTGCTTAATTTCATTGGCTTTCCCCAGATAAACAGGCGCAATTACATTGACGACGCGGGCTCGCCTCATTAGGTCAGTTTGACGACTACAACATGGGCCCGCGCCCAAGTTTAGAATCTTTCTAAGGTGTCCGAGCATTTTCGTCAAGAATGTGAAGGCGCCAACAGCAGCAACGGAAATACGTATGCCCGAAGTCATTTTTCCCGGTCCCGAAGGTCGCCTTGAAGGGCGCTATCACCCGCAAAAAGACCGGGATGCACCAATCGCAATCGTTTTGCACCCGCACCCTCAGTTTGGCGGCACGATGAACAACCGCGTCGTGTATAACCTGCACTATGCGTTCTACAACATGGGCTTTACGGTCCTGCGGTTTAACTTCCGCGGCGTCGGGAGGTCTCAGGGTGAATACGATCAGGGTGTGGGGGAACTCTCGGATGCAGCCTCCGCGCTTGATTACCTGCAGTCCATGAACAACAACGCCAAACATTGCTGGGTGGCGGGTTTCTCCTTCGGGGCATGGATCGGCATGCAGCTTTTGATGCGCCGCCCCGAGATCACGGGTTTCATCTCGGTCAGCCCCCCTGCGAATATGTATGATTTCAGCTTCCTTGCCCCCTGCCCGTCGTCCGGGCTTATCATCAACGGCGCGAACGACCGCGTGGCGCCGCCTGCGGATACGGTGAACCTTGTGAACAAACTGCACGAGCAGAAAGGCATCACGGTCACGCATGATGTCATGGAAGGTGCCGGGCACTTCTTTGAAGACCCCCACATGGACCCGATGATCGACACTGTGCGCAGCTATGTCCGCCGCCGTCTGACAGAGACCACACGCTAACCATGGCCGATAGCTATCTTGAACGTGTTGCCGGCGAAATTGCCGATCTTGCTCTGGAAGATGCAAAGGCCAACGGGGACGAAAACATCGTTGATGTTATCGGCGAAATCCTCGGCTCGTCATCGCAAACCCTGCAAGAGGCGTTTCTGACGGCGGTGCGCGTCCGGCGCGCCGAAGCGCGCGCGCGCAAGCTTTTGGCGGAACGTGCAGGTAAACCAACGCGGGTGAAATCGCGGCTGTTGCCCGAGGGCGAGCAAGTGAACAAAAGCGCGGAGCCCATCGAAATGGGCGGCAACACGCCCCAAGCCTCTGCGCCGGAAGCACCCGCCGCACCGCAATCACAAGAAGATGCGGCCTTTGCGGATGCGTTAAGTTCGCTTGACGAATTCCTGCAGTCGGACGACACCGACGACACGCCCCCGCCAGGTATTCAGCCCTCGCGCCCGTCACGCGGCTAAGCACACAACATGTCGCGCATAGATGCCCAGCTTGCCTTTCTTAGCGAAGCCGACAAGCTCAAGTCCGTCCTACGCGGCACGACGCTGTGTGACGGGTCGCGCCGTGAAAATTCTGGCGAACACAGTTGGCATATAGCACTTTATGCAATGGTCATGGCCGAACACGCCATTCGCCCGGTCAATATCGACCGCGTAATCAAAATGCTGCTCATCCACGACATTGTTGAAATTGATGCCGGAGACAATCCAATCCACGGCGATCACGACCCCGCCGAAATGGACCTCATCGAGAAAGCCGCTGCTGAACGTCTCTTTGGTCTGCTACCGGCAGATCAGGCCGGTGCATTCCGCGCGCTCTGGGATGAATTTGAAGCGGCCGCAACAGACGACGCCATCTTTGCCAAATCCATCGACCGCGTGCAGCCTGTGATCGCCAATCTGGAATCCGGCGGCGGCACATGGCCGGAATACAAGGTGACCGCAGCGCAACTGCAATCGCGCGTCGGTGTGAAGGTTCAAAAAGGCGCACCTGCCATCTGGTCTGCCCTCAAGGCGCGTATTGACGCGTGGTTTGCCCAACACACAGGCTGATGCACAGAGGCCGCAGTCGCGGATTTCCCTCTATACAAACCATCATCACAGGCGTAGGGCGCAGGTCTGACGCCGAAGAAAGCACTTTTTTATGATTACGACCCTCGCCGACGCCCTTGCCAAACAGGGCTATACTGACCTCACCCCCGTACAAGAGGCCGTGACTGACGACGCACTCGTCGGGCAGGACCTACTTGTGTCCGCGCAAACGGGGTCAGGCAAAACAGTCGGCTTCGGGCTCGCGATTGGTCCGACCATCTTGAACGAAGAGGGCCAGTTCGGCCCTGCGGGTGCGCCGCAAGCGCTGATTATCGCCCCGACGCGCGAACTGGCGCTTCAGGTCAAACGCGAGTTGCAGTGGCTCTATGCAGGGGCCGGTGCCACGCTTGCCTCTTGTGTGGGCGGTATGGATTTCCGCGACGAACGCCGCAACCTTGAACGCGGTGCGCATATCGTTGTGGCCACACCGGGCCGTCTGCGCGATCACATCATGCGCGGTACGATTGATCTGTCCGAGATCAAGGCCGTTGTGCTGGATGAAGCCGACGAAATGCTGGATCTTGGTTTCCGCGAAGACCTCGAGTTCATTCTTGAGCAGGCCCCCGACACCCGCCGCACGCTGCTGTTTTCGGCCACCGTGCCGCCGATGATTGCGACGCTGGCGAAATCCTATCAGAAAGACGCCGTGCGCATCGCGACGACCAGCAAGGAAAGCCAGCACGCCGATATTGAATACCGTGCGCTGACGGTTGCAAACCACGATATCGACGCCGCCATCGTCAACGTGTTGCGGTTCTACGATGCGCCCAATTCCATCGTCTTTTGCAACACCCGCGCGATGGTCACACGGCTGACCACACGCCTGTCGAACCGTGGTTTTTCGGTTGTGGCGCTGTCGGGTGAGCTGACACAATCCGAACGCTCCAATGCGCTGCAAGCCATGCGCGACGGGCGTGCCAAGGTCTGTGTGGCGACCGATGTGGCCGCACGCGGCATCGACCTGCCCAACCTTGAGCTGGTCATCCACGCCGAATTGCCGACGAACGCCGAAACCCTGCTGCACCGTTCAGGCCGCACGGGCCGCGCGGGACGCAAGGGCATTTCGGCCATGATCGTACCCGCCAAGATGAAGCGGCGTGGTGAAAACCTGCTCAAATGGGGCAAACTGACTGCGACTTGGGCCCTGCCGCCATCCGCCGAAGAAGTTGCGGCCAAAGACGAAGAACGCCTGCTGACCGATCCGGTCTGGTCCGAGGACTTTACCGAGGAAGAAACCGCTTTCGCCGCACGTCTGTTGGAACAACACGCACCCGAACAAATTGCCGCCGCCTACCTGCGCCTTTATGCAGGCAAGCAATCGGCACCTGAATTCATTTCCGAATACAAAGACGGCCCTGCCGCCAAGGAACGCGCCCCGCGCGAGGTCAAATCCTTTGGCCCGTCCAAATGGTTCAGCGTCGATATCGGCCGCGAAGGCAAGGCCGAGGCCCGTTGGCTGCTGCCGATGATCTGCAAGGCCGGTGGGATCACCAAGAATGAAATCGGCGCGATCCGTATCCAGCCGAACGAGACATTCATCGAAATTTCCGCCCCCGCCGTTCCCGGTTTTCTGGACAGCGTCGGCAGCGATATGAAATTGGAAAACCAAGCCACGCTCACCGCGCTTGATGGCGCGCCGCAACTGGGCGAACGTGGTCCGCGCAAGACCAAGCGCGACTATGACGATGGCCCGAAACGTGCCCCCAAACGTGATTACGGCGACAAGCCCAAGCGCGACTACGGTGATAAACCCAAGCGCCGCGCCCCGCGCGATCAGGCCCCGCCGCCACCATCGCAGCAAGATCACGTGCCCGCGATCCAACCGATCCCCGGGGCCGCTGACGATCATAAAGCGCGCAAGCCGCGCCATAAACCAGAGCGCCGCGATCATGGCGAAGCGCTGAGCGAAAAGCGCAGCAAGCCACCCTACAAGGGCAAATCCGACGGCAAAAAACCGACCGGCAAAGGCAAACCGCCCTACAACGCGGACAGCAAACCGCGCAAACCGGGCGCTGGCAAGCCGGGCGGTAAACCTGCGGGCAATGCCAAGGATACGTCCAAACGGTTCGTCCCTCCGGGCGGAAAAGCCAAGCCACGCAAGGGCTTAGGCAAAGGCGGCAGTGCCGCCCCCAAGCGCGGGAAATCGTAAAACCCGCGCAATTGGTCACATTTATGTCACGCCAAATCCATGTTGTGGGCACAGCACTCTAGTCCTGTGGCCACAGCCGTCCCTATCATCAACCCACGAGCAAGCTAAAGGACCAGCAAGATGGCCACAGCAATACCAACGCCCCGCACCGCGGCACCAACACAACCCGCACCGCAACCAAAGGGCAAACCGACAGCGCCTGTTTATACCGATTACGCCAGTATCTAACAGGTTACATGCGCCATTGGCCGGTGAGGCCAAGACCAGAGCGATCGCCCTCCCCGGTCATACTTCTGGAACCTCACTGGTCCTTTTTTTCCAGCCTCGCTAGTATCGCGGCATGGCGGACCTGACCTCAATCAAGAACATCGGACCTGCGTTTGCGGCGTCTTTGAAAGCTGTGGGGATCACAACGGCCGAAGAGCTACGCGCGCTTGGCGCAGACGCGGCCTATGCAAAGATGTTGGAGGGTGGCGCACGCCCGCATTTTATCGGCTATTACGTGCTGCACATGGCCCTGCAAGGACGGCCATGGAACGACTGCAAGGGCGAAGAGAAAAAGGCGCTGCGCAAGCAATTTGACCAGATCAAAGCAGGAAGCTTTGATGCGGACCGCTCGGAGCTGGAGCGGATTTTGAACCAGATCGGCGTGGTGGCGGTCAAAGGCTAAGGTGTTCAACCCCCGCTACGACATCGACTTTGCGCTCGCGTGTCGCGACTATCCTGCTACTGTGCCGCGATAATCGCCGTAAATCAGAGGCTTGAAATGTCGCGGGTCGTCGTCTTTGCCCTCTATTTTACGGCAATTTTTCTGCAAGCAGGCGCATACGGGCTGACCTTTATGCTGCCGCGATTGTTTGACAGCTTTGGCGCCAACGAAAAGGTTGTCGGCGCGATGCTGGCGCTGACCGCGGTTTCAACCATCGTGACGGTCTATTTCTCGGGGCATCTGTCGGATTTGTTCGGTCGACTGCGCACATTGGGCGGGGCCTGCATCGCGATTGCGCTTTCGCTGTATCTCTACGCAATCCTCGATACCGTCGGCATCGGCCTGATCAGTGCAAGCCTGCTCTTGGGCTTTGGTTGGGGGCTGACCTATTCGCTTGGCCCCATCGTGTTGACACGGCTGGTGGCGGCGGATGAGCGGACCCGCTTTTTTACCCTGCTGTCGCTGTTTGTTATGGCAGGTTTCGGCCTTGCACCCGTTCTTGCAGCCGCACTTGAGGGCGCGGGTTATTCCGTGCGTGATGCTTTCACACTGACAGCCCTTGCCTGCCTTGGCAGCGCGGCCCTGTTCTTTGGCCTCAACGGGGCGGTCAAAGCCCACGCAATTACGCCCGTCGCCGAGGTCCCTTCGCGCATCACCTTGGCCGCCCTGCGCGGCGTGGCCCGTTCGCCTGCGCTTTTGCCTGTGGGAATGATCTGTCTGGGGGCCAGCGTCTTTGCGGGCATGGCCAATTTCCAGACCGTTTTCGCCGATGCGCGCGGGCTGGATTACGCGCAATTCTTCCTGACCTACACAACAACAGTGGTTGTCGGGCGGATGATCCTTGCGCGCTATAAGGGGGGCGCGAACACGTATCGCACCATTGCTGTGCTGCAGTATATCATGGGCGGTAGCGTGGTGCTGTTCATCTTCAGCGGCAGCAGCCTGCCCGCCTATCTGCTCGTCGCCTTCCTTTTCGGGATCGGCTACGGCATGTCCCATCCGCTGTTGGTCAGTATGGCCGCACAGGATGCCGATGACGGTCTTGGCGCGCAAACGCTCCAGCTTTTTGCGCTGACCTACTTTATCGGGATATTCGGCTTTCCCCTGATTGCAGGGTGGATGATCGTCGAGGTCGGCACAACAGCGCTACTGATCCTCACGGCCATGCTCGCGATCATCGAGGCCACGCTGGCGCTGCGGCGCGCGCAAAGAAAAAACCGCCCGCACCAATCAGGCGCGGACGGTTTAAGAAGTGACCCGTAGGTCGGGGTTCACCCCGACTTAGCCAACCAGCTCAAGACCAGAGAAGAAGAATGCGATCTCTTCTGCGGCTGTTTCCGGTGCGTCGGACCCGTGGACCGAGTTTTCACCGATGGACAGGGCGAATTCCTTGCGGATCGTGCCGGGTGCGGCGTCTGCGGGGTTTGTGGCACCCATGACTTCGCGGTTCTTTGCAATCGCGTCTTCGCCTTCCAGAACCTGCACAACGATCGGCTCGGAGATCATGAATTCGCACAGTTCGCCAAAGAACGGACGCTCGGAGTGTACACCGTAAAACTGCTGGGCCTGTGCCAGTGTCAACTGGATGCGCTTGGATGCGACGATGCGCAGGCCTGCTTCTTCGAATTTCGCGGTGATTGCGCCGGTCAGGTTGCGCTTGGTCGCGTCTGGTTTGATGATGGAAAAAGTACGCTGGATAGCCATGTGAGCCTCTTGAGGTTTAACGAGGCGGGTGCCTCGGTGAAATGATGGCTGCGCCCTATCACGCGCATCTGTCCATGAAAAGCCGTGAATTGCGCGCCCCTAGGAGGGGCGCGGTTTGCGCAGCGGCAAGAATTCCAGCACACCCGCGATCAAAACCAAACTGCCGCCAATCCACTCGCCGGGCGACAAGACCTCACCGGCAATCACCGAGGCCGAAACGACACTGACCAGCACCTCCGAAATCATCAAGATGCCTACGCGCGCCGGTTCCAGCTTTGTCGTGGCCCAAAGCAGGCCCACAATCGTCAGCGCCCACCACAGGGTGGCACAGAACACCACCCAAAAGACAACTGCGCCTGGCTGCGGCAGTGCCGCGAGATCCGGGAAAGGGGCCACAAGCGGCGCCAGAATCAGCCCGCCGCCCAACGCCTCCACGGCAAACAGGAACGTGCTTTCCGCTGGGTGCGCCGTCGCTTTCACTTTGATCCCGATCGAGGCCACGGCCCAGCAGACCCCGCTCGTCAGTCCAAGCCATTCGCCAAGCCCGCGGGGCACCGGCAGTTCACCGCCTCCGCCCAGTATCAGCACAAGCCCCGTGATCCCCGCCATAAGTGCGGCCATGCGCGGACCTGTGATCGGCCACCCCATCAGATAGCGCCCGATCAGCGTGCTCCAGATCGGGGTGAGGTAGAACAGGATCACAATAATCGCCACGCGCCCGTATAGCAGGCCCAGCGAATAAAACATCAGCCAACAGCCCCCCAGAACCAGAGAGGCAATAGCCATCGGGTGCGACCTGCACAGCCGGTGCCGCCCCCGCCACCCCCAAGGGGCCAGAACCGTGAAGGCGATGACCATAATCGCCACCGTCCCCCATGGCCCCGTCAGCCCCAGCGCATCAATCTGGCGCAACGGCAGCCAGTAAAGGCCCCAAAGCATGCCAAACCCGACAATGGTCAAACTGGCCAGAAAGATCGTGCGCGGCGTATCCATACCCACCGCCTAGCAACCCGCCCCTTATGGCACCAGCCACAACAATCGCAGGGTGACAGAAAACGGGTGATTGACCCCGCCCAGACGATCAATCATAGCGCGTGCATGCTCAAGATTTCAGATATCACCTACTCCGTTGAAGGCCGCACGCTGGTCGAACACGCAACTGTCACAATCCCCGCAGGCCACAAGGTGGGCCTTGTGGGGCGCAACGGCTCGGGCAAGACGACGCTGTTCCGGGTGATCCGTGGCGAAATGGTGCTGGATACAGGCAGTATCAGCATCCCAAAGGGCTGGAAGATCGGCGGCGTCAGCCAAGAGGTGCCGGGTAACGAGGTGTCTTTGATCAACACCGTCCTGCGCGCCGACACCGAGCGCGAGGCGCTACTGGCCGAGGCTGAAACCGCGTCCGACCCTGCGCGCATCGCCGAGGTGCAAACGCGGCTGGCCGATATCGAGGCATGGTCCGCCGAGGCGCGCGCCGCCACCATCCTGCGCGGACTGGGCTTTACCCACGAAGAACAGCAAATGCCCTGTTCTGCCTTTTCAGGTGGTTGGCGGATGCGTGTGGCGCTCGCGGCGGTCCTCTTTAGCGAACCCGACCTGTTGCTGCTTGACGAACCGACCAACTATCTCGACCTTGAAGGCGCGCTCTGGCTTGAGGCCTATCTGGTCAAATACCCCCACACCGTGCTGATCGTCAGCCATGACCGCGAACTGCTGAACCGCTCTGTGGGCGGCATCCTGCACCTCGAAGACAAGGGGCTGATCTACTACACAGGCCCCTATGATACCTTCGCGCGCCAACGCGCGGCCAACCGTGCTGTTCAAGCGGCCGCTGCCAAGAAACAGGATGCACAGCGCGCGCATTTGCAGGCCTTTGTCGACCGCTTCAAAGCCAAAGCCTCCAAAGCGAAACAGGCACAAAGCCGCGTCAAGATGCTCGAAAAGATGGAAACGATCCGCGCACCCGAAGATGCGGCGCGCACGGTCTTTACCTTCCCCGAGCCCGAGGAGCTTTCGCCGCCCATCATCGCCACCGAAGCGGCGGCTGTGGGTTACGGCAACACCATTGTGCTGCATGACCTGAACCTGCGCATCGACCAAGACGACCGGATCGCGCTGCTAGGGCGCAACGGTGAGGGGAAATCCACGCTGTCCAAGATGCTCTCGGACCGCCTGCCGCTGGCGCGCGGGAAAATGGTGACGTCGAACAAGCTGCGCATCGGCTTTTTTGCGCAACACCAAGTTGACGAGTTGCGCATCGAGGAAACCCCGCTGGATCACCTGTTCCGCGAACGGCCCAATGAAGGACAAGCCAAATTGCGCGCGCGGCTGGCCGGGTTCGGCCTGGGCGCAGATCAGGCGGATACCGAGGTAGGCCGGCTGTCGGGTGGCCAAAAGGCACGCCTGTCGCTTCTGCTGGCCACCCTGCCCGCACCACATCTGCTGATCCTTGACGAGCCGACAAACCACCTCGATATCGAAAGCCGCGAGGCGCTGGTCGAAGCGCTCACCGCCTATTCGGGTGCGGTGATCCTTGTCAGCCACGACATGCACCTTTTGTCGATGGTGGCGGACCGTCTGTGGCTGGTGAAAGACGGCCATGTGACATCGTACGATGACGACCTGAACGCCTATCGTAAAATGCTGCTGACGCCCGAAAAGCCCCGCGAAAGGGACAAACCCGCGCCCGTCAAAGCGCCGAAACCCACGCGCGAAGCCATTGCCGCTTTGCGCAAAGAGGTGCGCAACAACGAAGAACGGGTCAAGAAAATCAACGACATGCGCGACAAACTTGCCAAGAAACTGGCCGATCCCGTGCTATATGAGGATGGCAAGGCGGGCGAGCTTGCGACATGGAACAAGAAATACGCCGAAGTGATGGACGGTCTGGATCGCGCAGAGGCCATGTGGATGGCTGCACTCGAAAAGCTCGAAAAAGCCGAAAAAAGCTGATCTTAGACTTTCTGCGTCCCCTCAAACTTCCGCCGGAGGCAATCCTGCCCTTGCCACCGCGCGGCCCCATCTGGCAGACAGCATACCATGACCGAACTTCCTGCCCTCATCGCAGCTTTCACCACGCTGTTCATCATCATCGACCCCCCCGGTCTTGCGCCTGTGTTTATTGCACTGACCCAAGGGATGAGCGCGCAGCAACGCCGCGCCATCGGCATCCGTGCCTTCCTTGTGGCGGCGGTGTTGATGATGGTTTTCCTGTTTCTGGGCGAAGCGGTCCTCGGCTTTATCGGCATTTCGATGGATGCCTTCCGCATCGCAGGCGGTATCCTGCTGTTTCTCACCGCCCTTGATATGCTGTTCCAGCGCCGTCAGGCGCGGCGCGAAGACAATGCCGCCGAAGGCCAAGCCGAACACCACGACGACCCGTCGGTCTTTCCGCTGGCGCTGCCGCTGATCGTGGGGCCCGGTGCGATCACAACCGTGATCCTGCTGGCAGGCGAGGCGCAGAGTGCCGCCGATATGGGCGCGATTGCGGCTGTGATCATTGTCGTGTTGCTGATCGTTCTGCTGGCGTTTCTTGTCGCCCCAGCGATTGAACGGGCTTTGGGCAAAACCGGTCTGAACATCGTCACCCGCCTTCTGGGCATGTTGCTGGCCGCTTTGGCGGTGCAATTCGTGCTTGATGGTCTGCGGGGTTTTGGGATCGGCGCATAGTCCCTATGTAAGGCACATGAGCACCGATCAAATCATGCAACTTACCTATCTTGTCCTGCTGGGGGCCGCTATCGGCGGCTCTGCCATTGTGGCGGGGCGCAGCAATATGGGCAAAATGGCGCAACAGGCCGCGATCTGGGCGCTGATATTTGTGGGTGTGATCGGCGCTTACGGGTTGTGGGAGGACATCACAAACGATGTGAACCCCCGCCAAGCGATCCTGAGCGACGGTGCTATCGCCGTGCCACGCAGCAATGACGGGCACTATCATCTGACGCTTGATGTGAACGGCACCCCCATTGATTTTGTCATCGACACAGGGGCCAGCCAAGTGGTGCTGTCACAGCGTGATGCCGCGCGGATCGGGATTAACGCGGACGCGCTGAATTTTTCCGGTATGGCCAGCACCGCGAACGGCGTTGTGCGCACGGCCCCTGTTGTGCTGGATCAGGTCACATTGGGCGGCATCACCGACCGCAATGTGCCAGCCGTGGTCAACGGTGGCGCAATGGACAATTCGCTACTGGGGATGACCTATCTGGGCCTATATAACAGGATCGAGATTTCCAACGGAGAACTGGTGTTGAACCGATGATCAGAGCACTTGCCCTTTTTCTATTATTGGCGTCCTGCGCGCCGCAGCCCACCGCGCTGCCCGAAGATTTCGATCCCACGTTTACGTTCTGACGCGTAAGGTGGGTTTCACCCACCCTCCTTCTCGGCTTTCTTGGTCCAGCGTCCAGCCTCTTGCGCCCAATACTGTGCGGCACAGCCCGCATCGGTCAGGGCTTTCCACTGGCCGCGCGCCACATCCAGTGCAGCGCCGTCGTGCCCGTCAAACAAAATACAGGTCCGCTCGGCGGCAGTGACTTCCTCAGCACTGACCGCTGCACCGCCCACGCTCATCACGCAAGCAAAGCCGTCGCTGGGCACGTTACCCAGCAACACAGGCTGGTCCCCGTCATGCGGCCCGCCCGCAATGCCATGGGGCAAGAACCCGTCCTCGGGGCCTTGCCACAAGACCTCGTCCAATCGCTTCAACAGGGTTGCATCATTTCCGCGAACCAAAACCCGCCAGCCCGCACCGCGCGCCTTGCCGATCAGCATCGGCAAAGTCGCCTCAAGCGGGCTGTCGGTCAGGTGGTAGAAAAACGCAGCCCCCATCAGCCCTTCTCGTAATTGTCAGCGATCAATCGGTTCAGCGCCATCACACCCCAGCCGGTCGCCCCCGCTGGCGCAAGCGCTGTCTCTTTCTTCACGCTGGCCGTGCCTGCGATATCCAGATGCGCCCAAGGCACATCCGGTTTGACGAACCGCTGCAAGAATTGCGCGGCAATCACCGCCCCGCCCATGCGCCCGCCCACGTTCTTCATATCGGCAATGCGGGATTTCAGCTCTGCGTCATAGCCTGCACCCAATGGCATCCGCCACACGCCCTCGCCCTCTGCCGCAGCGGCCTTCTCGAACGCGGCACTCAGGTCGTCAGAGTTGGAAAACATCCCAGCATTTTCATGGCCCAACGCCACCAAAATCGCGCCCGTCAACGTGGCCAGATTGATCATGCCCACAGGTTTGAACCGCTCTTGCGCGTACCATAGCACATCGGCCAGCACCAAACGGCCCTCGGCGTCGGTGTTGATGATCTCGATCGTGTCACCTTTCATGGATTTGACCACATCACCGGGGCGGGTGGCATTCCCGGACGGCATGTTTTCCACCAACCCCACAAGCCCCACAACATTGGCCTTGGCCTTGCGCAGCGCCAATGTGCGCATGACACCCGCAACAACACCGGCACCGCCCATGTCCATGGTCATTTCTTCCATGCCACCGGGCTGTTTGAGGCTGATACCGCCAGTGTCAAAGACCACGCCTTTACCGACAAGCGCAAAAGGCGCTTCCTTGCCGCCGCCGTTCCACGACATCACCACCACTTTGGTCGGGCTGTCGGACCCTTGGCCAACGCTCAAAAGGGTCCGCATCCCCAGCTTGGCGAGGTCTTCCTCTTCGAGGATTTCCACCTCGAGCCCCAGCTCCTGCATCGCGGCAAGCCGTGCTGCGAAATCATCTGTGGTCAGCACATTGGCCGGTTCATTGGTCAGATCGCGGGTGAAGAAGACGCCTTCGGCCACAGCCGCCATCGGGGCTGCCGCTTTCGCGACCTCTTCCGGTTTTGAAACCATAAATGTCACCGACCCTACCGTTTTGGCTGGCGCCGTCTTGTGGGTCTCGAACGTGTACCCCCGCAGCGCCAGCCCCAAGGCTATCTCATCGGCGCGCCCGATTGTACCGGCGAGGATCAGCAGGTCATCGTCGTTCTGGATCTTGGCAAGTTGCGCCCCGGCTTTGCGCGCAACTGCACAGCTCGGCTTGCGCCCGAGCTTCACCACAACCACTGCCACAGCCGCCATGCCCACAGGGTACCCAAGCGGTGCTGCATCGCCCGCAGCCATCTTTTCAAAGGCCGCACTCGCGATAAATCGCGCCAGCGCCTTGCGGGTCAGCGTGTTCACCTTGCGTGCACCCGCATCCAGCTTGCCATCCTCCCCGACAAAGACAACAACCTTCCCCGCAGCATTGGCGACAGCCTCAAGATCGACGTCTTTGAATTTGATTTCAGCGGGTGTGGTCATAATCTCTCCGATCTATGTGAATGTCTTGGCGGCAATAGGTAGCCCGCGACCAGCCCTTTGACCAGATAGCTGTTCAAACTGGCGCCCGCATGGGCTAGTTTGGCCCCAACACGGCGACAGGCATCACAAAGGACACAGCATTGGGGCGATTCGACAGATATATGTTGTCGCAACTGATGGTGCTGTTCGGCTTTTTCAGTCTGGTGCTGGTCTTGATCTACTGGATCAACCGCGCGGTATCCCTTTTTGACCAGTTGATTGCCGACGGGCAATCTGCGGCGGTTTTCCTTGAATTTACCGCGCTGTCACTTCCTTCTGTCATGCGGTTGGCACTGCCTTTGGCGGCCTTTGCCTCGGCGGTCTATGTGACCAACCGCATGACAACCGAATCCGAGCTGACCGTGGTGCAGGCGACCGGCTATTCGCCTTTCCGCCTTGCGCGGCCCGTGATGTATTTCGGGTTGATTGTCGCGGTGATGATGTCGGCCCTGATGCATTTTCTGGTTCCTCTCAGCAACGCGCGTCTGGTCGAGCGTGAGGCGGAAATCGCACAGAACATCACGGCACGCTTCCTGACCGAAGGCCGCTTTCTTGAACCGGTGAACGGCGTGACATTCTATATCCGCGAAATCACACCTGACGGGGAATTACGCGATGTGTTTCTTTCGGACATCCGCGACGCAGATGAACAGATGACATATACCGCCGCACAGGCGTTTCTGGTCCGGCAGGACGGCGCGACACAGCTGGTCATGATCGACGGCATGATCCAGATACTCAGGACAGAAGATCAACGCCTGTTCCGCACCTCATTTGATGATTTCGCATTCAATATTAGCGACTTAATGACTGAACCCCAAACAGGCAGACGCCGCGAGAATGTTGTACCGACGTGGGAACTGCTTGCTCCGACACAAGCCCTGCAGGATGAAACAAACCGGTCTACAGCCCAGCTTTTGGCAACGGCACATGACCGGTTCAGCCAATCCATTCTGGGCGCCGTTGCCGCACTGCTTGGTTTTTCGGCATTGATGGTGGGCGGCTATAGCCGGTTCGGGGTGTGGAAGCAGATCATTTTTGCAATTGTCCTGATTATCATCGTCAAGGCCGTCGAGACATCCGGCATGCGCACGGCGCGCAGTGATCCGGATTTCTGGTTTGTGGCCTACCTCCAGTGCTTTGTGGGGTTCGTGATGATCTGGTTCTTGCTTGTCTGGGCCAGCCGCCCCTATCTTTTCAAACGCCGGATCCCCGAAGGCAGCACACCATGATCCTGCACCGCTATTTCGCACGCCGTTTCCTGGTCACACTCATGGGTGTGGGCGGCGTTTTCTTTATGATCATGTTCTTTTCAGAACTGGTCGAGCAGTTGCGCCGTTTCGGAAGTGCCGACGCCACTTTCACCGATGTGGTCATCCTGAGCCTGCTGAACATCCCTGATGCGCTTTATACGATCATACCGTTGATTGTCATTCTTGCGACTGTGGCGTTGTTCCTCAGTCTTGCGCGCTCTTCCGAGATGGTGGTGACGCGGGCGGCAGGGCGTTCGGCGCTCAAGGCATTGCTCGCCCCGCTGGCTGTTGCATTTGCGGCGGGTGTGCTGGCGGTTGCGGTTTTGAACCCCATCGTCGCGGGCACCTCGAAAGAATACGAGGTGCGCAGCGACGCCTTGCGCGGCACAAGTTCGGTGCTCTCGATTGGCTCGTCGGGTCTATGGTTACGTCAGGGTGATGAAATCGGCCAGACCGTCATCCGCGCCCAAAGTGCAAATCTCGATGGCACGCGATTAAGCGATGTGACCTTTCTGACCTTTACACCTGACGGAGAACCCAACCAGCGGATCAATGCACAGACTGCAGAACTGCTGGCGGGTGCATGGGTCTTGCAAGACGCCAAATCATGGGCCCTGTCCGAAGACCCGACGCCCGAAGCGACAGCACAGGTTCTGGACGAACTCAGCTTGCCCTCCACGCTGACGCCCGATCAGATCCGCGACAGCTTTGGTACGCCGTCTTCGATTTCGATCTGGGACTTGCCCGCTTTCATCGACCGACTGCAAACCGCCGGCTTTTCGGCGCAACGCCATCTGATGTGGTTCCACAAAGAGATGGCGCAACCCTTGTTTCTGGTCGCGATGGTGATGATCGGGGCCAGCTTTACCTTGCGCCATCAACGCGGGGGGCGCACCGGCCTCATGGTCATGTTCGCGATCCTGCTGGCCTTTGTGATCTATTTCATCCGCAATTTCGCGCAGGTGCTTGGCGAAAACGGGCAATTGCCGGTGTTGCTTGCGGCATGGGCCCCGCCCTTTGTTGCAATCGGGATATCCATGGGTTTCCTGTTGCACAACGAGGACGGCTGATGCGCGGTTTGTTCGTCATTTTGATGCTGTGTCTGCCTTTCTCGCTGCATGCTCAAGGGGCTGCGACGCTTGTGGCGGATCGTGTTGCGCTGACCGAGGATGAACAGTTGATCGCGTCGGGCAATGTTGAAGTGCTCTATGACGGCAGCCGCCTGACCGCCAGCGAGATTATATTTGATCGCGGCAGCGACACTTTACAGGTTATCGGGCCGATTATCATTCAGGGCGCCGACGGCACCATCTTTACCGCAGACCGTGCCACGCTTGACCCCCGCCTTGAAAACGGGATCCTGCAAGGGGCGCGCATCGTGCTTGAGCAGCAGTTGCAAGTGGCATCAAACCAGATCGACCGCCGCGACGGACGCTACTCGCAACTGTACAAGACCACGGCCACGTCTTGCCGGGTTTGTGGCACACAGACCCCTTTGTGGGAAATCCGCGCCGAGCAGGTTGTCCACGATTCAGAAGAACGGCAACTCTATTTCCGTAACGCCACCTTGCGCGTGCGCGGGATACCGGTTTTGTGGTTGCCGCGCATGCGCCTGCCCGACCCGTCGCTTGACCGCGCCAATGGCCTGTTGACCCCGGAACAGCGCAACACCACACAACTGGGTTTCGGGATCAAGCTGCCGTATTTCATCACGCTTGGTGATCATCGCGATCTGACGCTGACGCCCTATATCTCACCGGAAACAACCACGCTCGAGCTGCGTTACCGGCAGGCGTTTGCCAACGGCACTCTCACGATGCAAGGGGCGGTCAGCGACGATACATTGCTGCCGGAAGCGCGGTCTTATCTTTTCGCCGAAGGCCGGTTCACACTTGCCGATGCCTATCAACTCAACTTTGATATCGAAACGGCCAGTGACCCTGCCTATCTTTTGGATTACGGCTATTCGGATATCGACCGGCTCGAGAGTGCGGTGCAACTCCTGCGCGTCATGGATGACACGCTCTTCAATGCAAGACTGACGAATTACGAGTCGCTCCGTGACGACGAAGATGACGCATCCCTTCCACCCATCATCGCAGATCTGGGTTACGAAGCGCGCTATGCGCCTGCCTTTGGCGGTGTGTTGCGCTACGGCGCAAGCCTTGATGCCGCTTACAGATACAGCACAATCGACGGAGACGCCGGACGCGATGTCGGCCGCATGGGGGCGACAGGCGGATGGTCCGACAGTTGGGTCCTGCCTTATGGCTTAGTCGCAGAGATGCAAACCGCATTGCGCGCGGATGTCTATTTCGTCAGCGACGACAGCGCCTTCGAAGACGAGGATTTGCGCGCAGCCTCCAGTATCGGGGGGATATTGCGCTGGCCTCTGGGGCGCGTTGGCACAACGGGTGCCACGCATCTTTTGGAACCCGTTGTCAGCCTCAGCTGGGCCGAAACCTATGGCGCCACCCCACCCAATGAAGACAGCCTGCGCACCGAACTTGATCGTGCCAATCTTTTCGCCCTGTCGCGCTACGCGGGCGATGACCGCATCGAAACAGGTCTGCAAACAGCGGCCGGTCTGACATGGACGCGGCTGGGTTCAAGGGGGGTCAACTCGGTCCTCAGCTTTGGACGGGTGTTTCGTCAAGACGAACAGGACGGCTTTACCAAGACATCCGGACTGGACGGGCGCGATTCCGACTGGCTGCTTGCGGGCCAGTTTACCGCCCCTGGCGGCTTCCTCTTTGACACGCGCAGCCTGTGGAATGGTGTGGAGGATCTGACTGTCATCGACAGCCGCATCGCGTGGCAAAATGACCGCATATCGCTGGGTGCAAACTATGTCTGGTTGGGTCCGGACCCGGCGGAAGACCGCTTCGAAACCAGTTCGGAATGGACGGTTGATGCGGGCTTTGTCATCAATGACGCATGGGCGCTTGACGTGGATGCACGCTATGATCTTGCAGAAGACCGGCCGGTGCGCGCAGGCGCAACCCTGCAATGGCGAAACGAATGTGTGACCGTCGACGTTTCGGCCTCGCGCCGCTTTACGTCTTCCAGTACGGTTGAACCCACAACAACTTTCGGGATAAGCGGCTCTATCGGCAGCTTTTCCACAGGGCGCGCGACGGGCGGGCCGGCGACAGGATGCGGAAACTGAAACGAATGACGAGTTTTGAGATGCTTAAAAGTCGGGTTATCGCGGCAGTCGCTGCGGCACTTATCGGGACATGCGTAGCGACAAGTGCGGTCGCACAGGGTCAATTGACGCCGGTGATTACAGTGGATGACCGCGTCATCACCCAATACGAACTGACCCAGCGCATCCGCCTGCTTGAACTGTTCCGCACGCCGGGTGACCTGAATGAGGCCGCGCGCAATGCACTGATCGAGGATCGCCTGAAACAACAGGAAATGGCGCGGTTTGACGTAACCATATCCGAAGACGTCCTCCAGCAGGAATTGGAAGCCTTCGCCGAGCGCGCCAATCTGACACTGCCACAGTTCACACAGGTTCTTGCGCAGAACGGTGTCGATTTCGGCACGCTGCGCGATTTTGTCGGAATCGGTGTCTTGTGGCGGGACTATGTGCGCGCGCGTTTCAGGCGTCAGGTAACAATCACCGACAGCGATGTGGAACGCGCTATTGCGCAGCGCGGCAATGCGCGCTCGCAACTTGAGGTCCTTTTGTCGGAAATTATCATTGCAGCCCCACCCGATCGCGCCGCACAGGCACAACAGGCGGCTGAACAGATTTCGCGGATGCGCTCTTTTGCCGAGTTTGAAGCCGCAGCGCGTCAGGTCTCGGCTCTGCCCTCCCGCGAGGATGGCGGTCGCCTTGGGTGGCTGCCCCTTGATAACTATCCACCTCAGATTGGCGCCATCATCCTTGATCTGGAACCAGGCGAAGTCACCGAACCGATCGAGATACCCAACGGTATCGCGCTATTCCAATTGCGCGGCACGCGCGAGGCCCTGCGCCCCGCACAGGCCCCCGTCAGCCTTGAATATGCCGCGTATTATATTCCCGGTGGCAAATCAGCCGCCGGCCTGCGCGCGGCCGCAACAGTCAGCGATCAGGTCGACACCTGCGACGATCTTTATGGCGTGGCGCGCAACCAACCCGTCGAGGTGCTGGACCGGTTGACGGTAGCCCCCTCTGAGATACCCGACGAAGTCGCGCTGGAACTGGCCCGCCTTGATCCGGGCGAAGTGTCTTACAACCTGACGCGTGACAATGGCGAAACGCTTGTGTTCCTGATGCTTTGCGCGCGCAACGTCGAAGGCGCCGAAGACATTGATCCCGCGGCCGTGCGCCAGCAAATCCTCAGCCAGCGCCTGACAGCACTTGCCGATGCCCTGTTGGAAGACCTGCGGGCCTCTGCCGTTATCCGCCCCTGATGCAGCCCATCGCCATCAGTTGCGGTGAACCGGCAGGGATCGGGCCAGAGATTGCCGTTGCCGCGTGGCAGGCGCTCAAGACCGAAGTACCGCTTTTGTGGATCGGTGATCCCACCCATTTGCCTGCGGGCACAGACGTGCATTGCGCGACCGATCCTGCCGATATTCACCCCTTCAAGATGACGGTTCTGGCACGCGATTTCGGCAGCCCCGCGATCCCCGGACAGCCCGATCCGCGCCATGCCAACGGTGTGATCGCCGCCATCGCCGATGGGGTGGCACTTGTGCAATCGGGTGCTGCGCGCGCGCTTTGCACCGCCCCTATCCATAAGGCGGCGCTGATAGATGGCGCGGATTTTGCCTATCCGGGGCATACCGAATACCTCGCGGCCCTCGCGGGTACCGATCAGGTGGTGATGATGCTGGCCTGCGGCGCGCTGCGTGTCGTGCCCACAACCATCCACATCCCGCTTTCAAAGGTACCGTCAGCACTCACCGCCAGCCTTTTGACAGATACCCTGCTTGTCACCCACGCCGCCCTGCGCCGCGATTTCGGCATCGCCACGCCGCGCATCGCTGTGGCGGGGCTGAACCCGCATGCGGGCGAAGACGGCAAGATCGGCCATGAAGAGCAAGAGATGATCATTCCCGTGCTGAACGCGCTCCGCGCCCAAGGCATGGATATCAGCGGTCCGATGTCCGCCGACACGATGTTTCACGCAGGCGCGCGCGCGCAGTATGATGTGGCCGTCTGCATGTATCATGATCAGGCGCTGATCCCGATCAAGACGCTCGATTTCTCGGGCGGCGTGAACGTGACCTTGGGCCTGCCATTTATCCGTACCTCGCCGGATCATGGCACGGCTTTTGATATCGCTGGCAAAGGCATGGCCGACGCCACCTCGATGATTGCCGCCATTCGCATGGCCGCGACAATGGCTGACGCTCGTGATTGATCACCTGCCCCCCTTGCGCGACGTGATCGCGACGCATGAATTGGCCGCGAAGAAATCGCTGGGCCAGAACTTTCTGCTCGACCTCAACCTGACCGCCAAAATCGCGCGGTTGGCGGGGGATCTGACAGGCGCTGACGTGCTCGAAATCGGCCCCGGTCCGGGCGGGCTCACGCGGGGTCTTTTGGCCGAGGGCGCGCGCCGTGTGCTGGCAATTGAAAAAGACCCCCGCTGTATGCCCGCTTTGGCCGAAATCGCCGCCGCCTATCCCGGACGTCTGGAAACGATCAACGGCGATGCGCTCACGGTCAATCCGCTGGAACACCTGACCCAACCTATCAAGATTGCGGCAAACCTGCCCTATAACGTCGGGACCGAGCTTTTGGTGCGCTGGCTGACCCCACCCGAATGGCCCCCGTTCTGGGACAGCCTGACGCTCATGTTCCAACGCGAAGTGGCACAACGCATTGTCGCAGCACCCGGCAGCAAGGCTTACGGCAGGCTGGCGTTGCTGGCGCAATGGCGCACGGATGCCAGAATCGTGCTGGAACTGCCACCCGAGGCCTTCAGCCCGCCCCCCAAAGTGAACTCCGCCGTGGTGCATCTTACCGCCCTGCCCGCACCGCGTTTTCCCGCTGATCCCGGCACGCTGAACAAAGTTGTGGCAGCCGCATTCAACCAACGGCGCAAGATGCTGCGTTCAGCGCTGAAATCTGTCAGCCCCGATATTGAGGACCATCTGAATGCTGTAGGGATCAAACCCACCGAACGGGCCGAACAGGTGGGTCTCGAAGCATTCTGCGCCCTTGCGCGTTCATTGCACGCCGCAGGCTAGCGCACACCACGCTTATCATCTTGCCCTGAAAACTCCCGCCGGAGGCATCCCCACCCATCCAAACAAAAAGCCCCCCGAAATCGGAGGGCTTTTGTTTTATTCGGCGGCCTCTGGGGCGTTGTCGTTCTTGGGCCCCTCATCGGGGGCTTTGCGCGGCTTGCGCGGTTGGCGCGGGCGCTTTGGTTTTGCTTCTGGCGTCTCTACCAGACCACTGTCACCTTCGTTGGCAGTCTCGGGCTGGTCCATCACCGCGGGATCATTCCCAGCTTCTTCCTGCGCGTTCAAACGTTCCTGACGCTCGCGGTCACGCTCGGCCTGACGCTGACGGTTCTGTTCTTCCTGTTCTTCACGCTTGGCGTCCACTTCGCGCTGCGCTTCGGCCAGCATGCGCGTGTAGTGTTCGGCGTGCTGGGCAAAATTTTCCGCATCCACACGGTCGCCCGACAAAACGGCGTCGCGGTGAAGTTGGTTATATTTTTCAATAATTTGCTGCGGTGTACCGCGCACTTTGCCATCAGGTCCCGAGCTGTCAAACACCCGGTTGATGATGTTACCGCCCGTGGGCCGGTTGTTGCGATTCTTATTTCGCGACCGTGACTTAGATGATCTCATAAGTTGCTTTCAAGCCTTTGGCTGTCGTTGCTGGGCCAATGTCGCGCTAAAAGCGCGTCTCAAATCTGTAGCCTTGCGATGTTTGGCGACTGATCGGGGGGAGGTTAGTGGCGAGCCTCGTCCCATCCGATGGGACTGAATAAGCATGTGGGGGGGTGCAAGACAAGACTAAAGTGCGCAAAAGGCGTGTTTTTGCCAGTTAATGTGGTACTGGCGGGTCAGGAACGCCTTGTTTTACCCGTCACAACGCGGTCGCGGCCATCAAGGTCGGGAATCACAAAAACATGCGCCAGCCCCCCCTGCCGCATCAGTTCAGCCACCGCAGCGCCTTGTGTCGATCCGATCTCAAAGATCAACCGGCCATCGGGTTCCAGCACATTTTGCGCCTGCGCAATGATGGTACGATAGGCGGAGAATCCATCGGCCTCATCGGTCAGCGCCAAACGCGGCTCCCATTCTCGCACATCACGCGACAGGCCCGCCATTTCATCGGCGGCAATATAGGGCGGGTTCGCCACGATCAGATCAAAGCGCCGCCGAATACCCGCCGTCCAGTCGCTTTGCACAAAGGTCGCTCTGTCATCCACGTGGTGCCGCTGCGCATTGCGCAAGGCCACGGCAAGCGCCTTTGGCGACACATCGGCCCCCACACCAACCGCGCCCGGGTTTTCGGCCAACAGCGTGACCAGAATACAACCCGATCCCGTCCCGAGATCCAGCACACGCGCGAAAGGATCACGCAGGGCCACATCAATCAGCGTTTCGGTTTCAGGGCGCGGATCAAGGACATCCTTTGTAACCTCGAAATCCCGCCCATAAAACGCACGTGACCCGATCAGATGCGACACAGGCTCGAACCGCGAGCGGCGGGCGATCAGGTGGTCAAAACGTGTTGTCACCTCGTCCGATACCGGCTCTGGCAAGATCAGCGTCAACCGCCCTGCATCAACGCCGGCAGCATAGGCGAGAAGCTTGCGCGCATCCCGCGCGGCATCTGGCACCCCAGCTTTGGTAAGGTGCTGAACAGCCGCCGCCAGTGCCTGACTGCCGGTCTTGGCGTCACTCACGCGCCCATCTCGGCCAGCAGCGTCGCTTGCGCGTCTGACTGCAAGGCGTCGATGATCTCATCCAGATCGCCCTGCATCACCTGCCCCAAGGAATAAAGTGTGAGGTTGATCCGGTGATCCGTCAGGCGGCCTTGCGGGAAATTATAGGTTCTGATCCGCTCCGAGCGGTCCCCCGAGCCGACCTGGCTTTTCCGATCCGCCGAACGTTCGCTGTCCACACGCTGGCGCTCCAGATCGAACAGGCGCGTTTTCAGCACCTGCATCGCAATCTCGCGGTTGCGGTGCTGGGATTTTTCAGAGCTGACCACGATGATCCCTGTGGGAATATGCAGGATCCGCACCGCACTATCCGTGGTATTGACGTGCTGTCCCCCAGATCCCGACGCGCGCATCGTATCAATGCGCAAATCATTTGCGTTGATCTCGATATCCACGTCCTCGGCCTCGGGCAGCACGGCCACCGTTGCAGCAGAGGTGTGAATACGCCCGCCACTCTCGGTTTCCGGCACACGCTGCACGCGGTGCACACCGCTCTCATATTTCAGCCTTGCGAATACGCCATCACCGACAACCCGTGCGACAACCTCTTTCACGCCGCCAAGTTCGCTCAGGCTTTCCTCGAGGATTTCGAACTTCCAACCCTGTTTTTCAGCATAGCGCTGATACATCCGCAGCAAATCAGCCGCAAATAGCCCCGCCTCATCACCCCCCGTGCCAGGCCGGATTTCAAGCAAGGCAGGGCGGCTGTCCGCAGCATCTTTCGGCAAGAGCGCCAATTGCACATCATGCTCGGACACTTCCAGCGCCGCTTTCAGGTCAGGCAATTCAGCCTCGGCCAATTCCTTCATTTCCGGATCGGCCAGCATCGCCTCGGCATCAGCAATCTGCGCGAGCAGGCCCTTGTAGGCCGTCACGGTTTCCACGACGGGGCGCAGATCAGCATATTCCTTGCCCAGTTTGGCAATATCATTGCCCGCGGCACCACTGGACATTTTCGCCTCCAGAAACTGGAAACGGTCAATCAGCTGTTCAATTTTATCAGATGCGATCATGGAGCACCGATTGGCGGATCAAAGCGGCTCGGTCAAGGGGGCAAGCGTTTCTAGCCAGCTTTCAATGCGCGCCTTATTCACACCCATATCCGACTGGCCAAAGCGCAACCTGCCATAAATCACAAGCAGATCGCCCTGCACGGCGACGGTCGTGTGATCGGGAAAGCCCCACAAAAGCGACCGTGTTTGAAAAGTAATCATACCCTCCGCCACACTGCCCGCAAGTAACCGTGTCCGTGGCGTCGCGAGGGCCCGCCCTTCAACCATCGCCAACACATCGACCGCGGGGGCAGTGATGCGGCGTACGGCAAGAAACGACCCCGCCCCCTCGGTATCACCGGGCGTGGTCACATCGGGCATTTGATGCCAGCGCGCTGTATCATTCGGCGCAAACCGCACATAGGCCATCAAGCCAACGACCAGCACCGCTAAAATAGTCAAAATCCGCAATCTACTCTCCTGACTTCTATCTCTACGACCTTTTCGTCTACCTGTAGGGCACACCCGGCAAGATCGACAGCATTTCGAACATCAAATTCGCCCCCGTCAGTGCGGTATTCCCAGATGGATCATAGGGGGGGGATACCTCGACCAGATCACAACCGACGATATTCAAGCCCCGCAACCCACGGATCAGCTCAAGCGCCTGCGGTGTGGTCAGCCCGCCAATCTCTGGCGTGCCTGTGCCCGGCGCATAAGCGGGGTCCAGACTGTCGATGTCATAGGTGATATAGCAAGGCTGGTCACCGATCGCGGCCTTGATCTCGGCCGCGAGGGGCGTCAGCGATTTATGCCACAACGCGGGCGCCAGATATTGGTTGAACCCCCAACCCGCAGCTTCTGTAAAGTCGTCCGCCGTGTATCCCGTACCACGCAGCCCGATCTGGAACACCTTGTCCGCCGTAATCAGCCCCTCTTCATAGGCACGGCGGAACACCGTGCCATGGGTTTCACGTTCGCCGAACATTTCGTCGTTCACATCGGCATGGGCATCGACATGGACCAACGCAACCGGCCCGTGCTTGGCAGCCACCGCGCGCAGCACAGGCAAGGTCAGCGTATGATCACCGCCCAGCGTCATCGGAATAAAGTCATGCTTCAGGTGCGCGGCATAAGTCTCTGTAATAATGCGGATACTTTCGCTCAAGGAAAACGTATTGATCGCCACATCCCCAAGGTCCGCGCATTGCAGCGCATCAAAGGGGGCCGCACCTGTCTGGATATTATAGGGGCGGATCATTGCCGATTGCTCGCGCAACTGCTTGGGCCCCATCCGTGTGCCTGACCGCCATGACGTGCCGATATCCATCGGGATACCGATAAACCCGACATCAAGCGCGGCGGCTTCGCTTGCTTCAGGCAGGCGCATGAATGTTTGCGGCCCCGAAAACCGCGCGAGATCATTCCCCGATATCGGCTGGTTTGGCATTACTTTTTCCTTTTGTTCCAGAGTGAAAGACAGCAAAGTTCCATCGCGACATGGGCCCCTGCAATCGCGGTCGCCCCTGTGGTATCATAGGGGGGCGAAACCTCGACAATATCGCCACCCACCATGTTGATCCCCGCCATATCCCGCAAGATCGCGGCGGCCTGCCAGGACGCAAGGCCACCCCAGACAGGCGTGCCGGTACCCGGCGCAAAGGCCGGATCAAGGGCGTCGATGTCAAAGGTCACATAGGCCGGATGATCGCCCACGCGGGCCTTGATCTGTTCGGCAACCCAGGCGCTGCCCTTTTCGTGGCACGTGCGGGCGTCAATGTAGGGCATCCCTAGATAGTCCTCACATTCCGTACGAATACCGATCTGGACAGACCGCGTCACATCAACAAGGCCCAGTTTCACCGCCTTGTACATCATCGTGCCATGGTCGATGCGCGTCATGTCGTCATCCGGCCAAAGATCGGAATGGGCATCGAACTGCACCACCGACATCGGTCCGTATTTTTCGGCATAGGCGCGCAGGATCGGCAAGGTGATGAAGTGATCACCGCCCAAAGTCACCGTTCCACAGCCCTGCGCCAATATACCCGCGATGTGGGCCTCAACCAAAGCGGGCACACCAGCAACATTGGCGTAATCAAAGGCCATATCGCCATAATCGGCGATGGCAAATTCGCTCAATGGGTCAAACCCGTCCCAGCCGTAAGGCGGATCATAGGGTTGCAGGCTTGACGCCTCGCGGATCGCGCGCGGGCCGAAACGGGTGCCCGGCCGGTGGGTGACCGCCTGATCGAACGGCACACCTGTGACAGCCAGGTCAAAGCCGGCCAAATCCTTGGTGTACATCCGGCGCAAGAACGACGTCGCCCCGCCAAAAGCGTTCTCATAGGCCAACCCGCGCCGCGCTGTCGCGGTGAATGCGCCGTCAACGGTCTCTTTCGCTTTATCCAGTGTCACGAACCCACCCTCTTTCCATGTCCAATCAAACTTCCGCCGGAGGCTCCAACGCTTGCAAAAAAATTCTACCCGGCAGGCAAAGCGCGTTCGACCAACCGCGCGAAATACGACGCGCCCACAGGGGCCGCCCCATCGGCGAAATCATACTTCGGATGATGCAAACCCGCACTATTGCCGTTTCCAACATAGACATAGGCTCCGGGGCGCCGTTCCAGAAAATATGAAAAATCCTCTGCCCCCATGTCATACTGGCGGGCATCATCCACATCAGGCGACACCTCGCGCGCCACATCCGCGGCAAAGGCGGTCTTGTCAGGATCGTTGATCGTCGCCGGATAGCCACGTTCGTAGATCACCTCGGCTTGCACGCCATAGGCCGCTGCATGGCCCGCCGCGATCTCGGTCAGCCGCTTTTCCACCATATGCTGCACCGATTTTGCCATCGTCCGGACTGTCCCGTTGATATAGGCTTTTTCGGGCACGATGTTATCGGCTGATCCCGTGTGGATCTGCGTGACCGAGATCACCAGATCCTCATATGGCACATGGTTGCGACTGACGATCGTCTGGATCGCACTTACGATCCCCACAGCCGCAACCACCGGATCGGCGGTTTCATACGGGTAGGCCCCATGACCGCCTATTCCTGTGATATGAATGTGAAACTGGTCAACAGCGGCCATTATCGGGCCCGGCGTGGTATAAAACGCGCCAACCGCATCGCCCGGTCCGCTGTGCAGGGCGTAGACCTCGGCGATATCAAACCGCTCAAGGATCCCCTCCTTGACCATCACCTCACCGCCGCCGCCATTTTCTTCGGCAGGCTGGAAAATCAGCGCCACACGCCCCGCAAAATTGCGCGTTTCCGCCAGATAGCGCGCAGCCCCCAACAGCATCGTGGTGTGTCCGTCATGCCCGCAGGCATGCATCCTGCCCGCCACCTTCGAGGCATAGGGCAACCCGGTTTCTTCCTGCATTGGCAGCGCATCCATGTCGGCGCGCAACCCGATTGTCGGCCCGTCCGCCTTGCCTTTGATAATTGCCACCACGCCCGAGGTAGCAATCCCCTCGTGAATTTCATCGACCCCGAAAGCGAGCAGCTTTTCCACAACAAAAGCGGCCGTTTCATGGCAATCAAACCCCAACTCGGGGTGCTGGTGCAGATGCCTGCGCCACGCGGTCATATCCTCCGCAAAATCGGCGATGCGGTTAATCACTGGCATGTCTGGCGCTCCGGTAAATCTGCTCTTACGGTGCCACTTGACCCCAACAAGAGGCCCCGTGCAATGCCTGATGACACCCTGATCCACGATCCCGACGGCGGGATGCCGCGCCTTTTGGAAATCATGCGCCGCCTGCGTGATCCCGACACAGGCTGCCCTTGGGATATTGAACAGGATTTTGCCAGCATCGCCCCCTATACCATTGAAGAGGCCTATGAGGTCGCTGACGCCATCACCCGCAGTGATTGGGGCGAGTTAGAGGGCGAGTTGGGCGATCTGTTGTTGCAGACCGTCTATCACACGCAAATGGGATCCGAGGCGGGGCATTTCACCTTTGACAGTGTGGTGCGTGCAATCAGCGATAAAATGGTCGCGCGACATCCCCATGTTTTCGGCGACGAATCGCGCGATAAATCCGCCGAACAACAGACGGCCGATTGGGAAAAGATCAAAGCGGCGGAACGCGCAGGCAAGGCGCAAACCCGTACGCTCGATGGTGTGGCCACCGGCCTGCCTGCGCTGACCCGCGCGGTCAAACTGCAAAAACGGGCCGCGCGCGTGGGGTTTGACTGGCCCGACACCTCCCATGTGATCGATAAGATCGTCGAAGAGGCCGGTGAACTGGTCGAAGCGCGCGATACCCTGACGCAAACCGAGGTCGAAGAGGAATTCGGCGATCTGCTGTTCGTCGTTGCAAATCTTGCCCGTCATCTTGATATCGACCCCGAAACAGCCCTGCGTGCCACCAACGCCAAATTCACACGGCGGTTTGAGGCTGTTGAGGATGCACTGAAAGCGAGCGGCAAAACGCCTGCCGACAGCAATCTGGCCGAGATGGACGCACTATGGGATCAGGTGAAGGCGGCGGAAAAAATGCTCTAGGCCAATTCACAGGCCACGCGGTGACCGTCTGTCGCGCGGACCAAAAGACCGTCAACAAACGTCGCGTGAACGAATTTCGCATCAATTGCTTCGTCATAGATATACGACAGGCAGCGGCTATCGCTCTCGCCCGACGCACGGCTTGTGAATTGTGAGGCCCCAATAATGCCTTCGACTTGTGCTGGCGTCATACCCACCTCAAGCCTGTTGGCCAAACTGTCGGAGCTTGCAGATATCGCAGGTTGTTCGCAGGCGGCCAGCAACAAAGCAGCACCCGTCAGTGTGACTCTCAAAATGGGCATAATCAATCCGATCCATCTGTGTAATTATCGGACTTTAGCCCGCCTTCTCTTCGAGCATCAACCATTCTTCTTCGGCATCCGACAGCGCGTTTTGCCGCGCCACAAGCGCGTCGGTCGCCTTTTGAAACTTGACCGGATGCTTGGTGAAAAGCTCAGGATCGGCCAGCAATTCTTCCAGCTTGGTGATCTCGGCGGTCAGTTGGTCAATCACACCGGGCAGTTCTTCCAGCCGGTGTTTTTCGGTGAATGACAGACCCGACGCAGATTTCTTTTCGGCCTTTTTGTCTTTCTTGGCCAATGGCTTACTTGCCTCTTTGGCCTCAAAAAAATCGCCGCCCCGTTGCGCGCGGTAATCAGTCCAGCCGCCAGCATAAACCACCGCCTGCCCGTTGCCTTCCATCGCGATCGTCGTGGTCGCCACACGGTCCAGAAAATCACGGTCGTGACTGACCAAAAGCACCGTGCCCTCGTATTCGCCCAAGATATCCTGCAACAGATCAAGCGTTTCGATGTCCAGATCGTTGGTCGGTTCGTCCAAAATCAACAGGTTGCTTTCGCGCGCCATCAGACGTGCGAGCAACAGCCGTGCTTTTTCGCCCCCAGAAAGCGACCGCACCGGTGCGCGTGCTTGGGCTTCATTGAACAGGAATTCCTTGAGATACCCCACCACATGTTTGGGCGTGCCGCGCACATTGATCTGGTCAGATTTGCCCGACACCCCCAACTCTGGATCATTGGCAAGGTTTTCCCACAGCGTCATATCTTCGTTCAGCGCCGCGCGGGTCTGATCAAACACCGCGATATCCAGATTTGTGCCGAGTTTGACAATGCCCTCATCAGGCGCCACCTGCCCCAGCAGCATCTTGATCAGCGTGGTTTTGCCCACACCGTTCGGCCCGACAAAGGCGATCCGATCACCGCGCTGCACGGTCAGATCAAAGTTCTTCACGATGGATTTGCCGTCAAAGGTCTTGGTCAGGCCAAAGGCCTCGACCACCTTCTTGCCCGAGGTCGACCCCCCGTCAAAAGCCATCGCTGCCGTGCCTTGCCGCGTGATTTGCGCAGCACGCTCGGCACGCAATTCCTGCAAGGCGCGCACACGGCCCTGATTGCGTTTGCGGCGGGCGGAAATGCCTTCCACGGCCCAACGCGCCTCGGCCTTGATCTTGCGGTTCAACTTATGGCGCTGCTGGTCTTCTTCTTCCCAGATCTTGTCGCGCCACGCCTCAAAATGCTCGAATCCTTCTTCGGCGCGCCGTACCTGCCCGCGGTCGATCCACAGGGTGGCCCGCGTCAAAGCGCGCAGAAAGGCGCGGTCGTGGCTGATCAAAACAAACGCGGCGCGAGTGGTTTTCAACTCGTTCTCAAGCCATGCAATCGCCTCGATATCGAGATGGTTCGTCGGCTCGTCCAACAGCATCAGTTCGGGTGCTTCGGCCATCAGTTTGGCCAATGCCGCGCGTCTGCGTTCCCCGCCTGAGGCGGTATTCACGTCGCCCGCCGGATCGAATTTCAGGCCCTCAGCGACCATATCGACCTTATAGGCCTCATCAATATCAAGCCCGCTGGCAGCATAATCGCCCAACGTGGCGAAACCGGCCATCGACGGGTCTTGCTCCATATACCCCACCTGCACGCCGGGCGCGGCGGTACGCGTGCCGCTGTCAGGTAAAACCAGCCCCGCCATCACCTTCATCAAGGTGGATTTGCCCGATCCGTTGCGTCCCACCAGCGCCACACGGTCGCCAGGTTGGACGACCAGTGACAGGTCTTCGAATACAGGATCGCCGCCGAAGGTCAGCGCGATATCAGAGAGCTGGAGTAAGGGTGCTTTGGCCATATCCGCCTGCTATGGCAGAGATGCGGTCTGCGCAAGGGCTCTCAACGCGGCGGCGCGTGCGGGGGGCACTGCTGCGACGTCAAGACACGTAAAAACATGCAAAGTCTGCATCACACGGTCGATCACCGCATGATCGCTGACCCAACCACCCATCGCCAGATAGGTGCGCAAAAGCGGCGGCATCGGCACGATGCCTGCAGGGGGCAGATCCGCAAATCGGACCACGTCTGATGACTTGACCCCGGGGCGCAGGGGGGCGGGCCCCATATGACGCGCGGCAAGCCGTTTGAAGGCCTGCCCGTAAGGGGCGGGATCGGTGCCAGCAAAGCTGGTGCAGCCGAAAAGGAACGCGATACCGCGCGCATCCACCAGACCCGTCAGCGCCCCCCATGCCACGCGCAAGACATCCGCATCACGCGCATCGGGGGCGATACAAAAGCGGCCAATCTCGATCATCGGGGCGGCGCATTGCGCAAGACCGGACAGGTCGTAATACCCCGCAGCATAGCCCTTGGTGATCTCCGGCCCTGTTGCAATCTCAAGCAAGCGGGCGGTGGCCACCAAACGGCCTGCCTGATCCTCGACCATCATATGCGCGCAAATTGTATCATAGGGGTCAGCATCGCACCCGACACGGCCAAAAAAGCACCGGTGCCGCAGGCGTTGACAGGCCAAAAGGTCGGCAGGCGTGACCGCAAACCGCGCCGCATAGCGCCCGCTCTGGAACGAAATTGTCATCTGGGCCTACCTTGGCGAATTACCGTTGCAGCCCTACGTTATCAACAGAAGTTACGAAAGGAATGGGAAACCATGGATAAAGTTGTCAAATCTGATGCTGAATGGCGCGCGCAACTGTCGGACATGGCCTATAAGGTCACGCGCAAACACGGCACTGAACGCGCGGGCACGCATGAGGATTTCCCGAAAGACCCGGGAACCTATATGTGCGTCTGTTGCGGTGCTCCGCTGTTCGAGCAAGCGGCCAAATTCGAAAGCGGCACGGGCTGGCCTTCGTTCTATCAACCTATCGATTCCGAAATGGTGGGCGAAACGACCGACCGCAGCTTTTTCATGAAACGCACAGAGGTGCATTGCAACCGCTGCGACGCGCATCTGGGCCATGTGTTCCCCGATGGACCACAGCCCACAGGACTGCGGTACTGCATTAATGGGGTCGCGCTGGAATTTGAGCCGGAGGACTAACTGCTGCAACCCTACTGGCATGTCAGTGGCTGAATCAACCCGAACACCGGTCGCGACCACGATGGCAAACGACAGATACCGTCGCGACAGTCGGTTTCGCCGGCCAAATCTGGAAAGAAGGTCGCCGTCGTTTTCGCTCTGAGAACGCTTTCGGTGCCGTCTCTTTCCAGGATTGGAATTCCAGTCAGGCCAATCATGAAATGGGTCGGAGCAGCCTCAACGACACGATCATTCCTATTCCAACGATAGAGTGAAAACGGTGAAGTCGTTGGTCCGGTGATGCCTGCCAAGTTGTAAGTGAGCGTTGCCTGTGGCGTGCGAACGATGCGCGCGTCTTGACAGCCCGCATCTTCGAACTCAAAGAACTCACCCTCATAGCGCTGCAGACCTGTTTGCCCTGAAACTTCGACGGTCCAGTCGCTGCTTATGGTGCGAAAAGATGTTGGTGACTGGCAGGCAAGAAACTGTCCGGACAACGACAGACTTAGGCCTTCAAGGTCGACCCCTTCAAACGGAGATGTCTGCCTGCGACCCTCTCCGCATCGTATTTGCACCTCGAACCTTTCGACACCATTTCTTTGGGTTACAAAACACTTTTCTTCGTCAATCGTCGCACCACCATCTGCATCAACAAACGCTCTATTGAAAAAAACTCCTCCCAGAACCTGAAAGGACAATTTCTCGGTATTGAACGTAAACTCCAACGCGGTTTGCCCTGGTCCATCGCATTGAGGATGATCTTCGATCACTGATACAGGTGCAAAGTAGGCATTTGGAATATCGGATGAAATTGTGTCAGCATAGTTCGCGACAGGTGCCGCGATGAAAAACGCGCAAACAACACCGCTTAGGAAAAGTGAATTCTGCATCGATTCCCCTGCTCTACTTCAAGTAGAAATATGGCAAGCTAATCGGTCACTTCAAGGTGCAGGCCTCTATAGCGGCAGCCTCTTGATCAAACCAGCGGGCATTACAAGTGATTGCAACTGACTAAGTGCGCCTTACGGCTCGTCCCCCAGGAACTGCCCGGCATCAATGCGGCCGAACGATCCCAACAGCTGGCTGAGGAAGGTGATGTCGCTGATACCGTCCTCTGTCACCCGACGGTCAAGCACCACCACGCGGCCATCTTCGAGCGTGTAGCGCGAGATATTGCGCACGCGGTCGCCCGCGTCAAAATCAATCGCCAGAACCTGTCGGTTGACCTCTTCCGGCGGGAAGGGCCCGAAAATTTCGAACTGGCTGGAGGCATAGTAGATCGTGTTGTTCTGCAACGCGCGCTCAGACACAGGCGGGCCGAAAAGGGCGATCACCTCGTCCTTGGTTGTGCTGCCGACACTCACTGCTGCAAGCTCTTCTGCGGGCGGGATGAAGCCGTGATAGCGGTCCATCGGGCTACAGCCAGCCGCAATGGCAAACACAGACACTAATCCTGCAGCCTTGATTGTTTTGCGCAGCTTTACTGTCATCGCACTCATACCTGTCGCCTCTTGCCTTGGCGCCTTGCGCCTTTTATCCCCGATACAGTACACCCCGCCCCTGTTCAAGAATCGAAAGCAGTAATGACCAACATACCCTCGTCACATCTGCGTTTGGCTGATCTGGCAACGCGCAAACCGACGCCCTTTGAACTGGTGCCGACAGCACAGGAACGCGCTGCGATTGCAGATGAGCTTGGCATAATCGGGATCAAGAAACTGCGGTTTGCCGGCACACTGACACCGCAAGACCGCAAGGACTGGGTTCTGGACGGCGAACTGGGTGCGACTGTGGTGCAATCCTGCGTCGTTACGCTTGATCCGGTCACCTCCCGCATTGATGAGCCGCTTGTGCGGCACTACGTGGCCGAACTGCCCGAGATTGAAGCCGCCGAGATTGAAATGCCGGTGGAGGACACGGTTGAGGCATTGCCCGAAACGCTCGATCTTGCGCAGGTGATGATCGAGGCGCTGGCGCTGGCCTTGCCGCTTTATCCGCGCAAACCCGATGCCGATCTGACGGATGCCGTATTTACCGAACCGGGCCAGACCCCGATGACAGACGACGATGCCAAGCCCTTTGCGGGCCTTGGTGCATTGCGCGAAAGTCTTGAAAAGAAAGAGGAAAAATAGCACGCCCGCCCTTGGCGAAAAAGGGTTGCACTATAGAGGAATCGCAGTATGTTCGCGGCCTCTTTGACATCGTGTCTCGACAGGGCGGCCGCAATGGCGTAGGACCCCGCGCAGACGCACAGAAATCAGGGCCGCGGCCCTTTAAAGCATAGGGTTGAGACATGGCTGTCCAGCAGAATAAAGTATCCAAATCCCGCCGTAACAACCGGCGTGCACACGATTCACTCGTAGCGGCGAACCCCAACGAGTGTGACAACTGTGGTGAGCTGAAGCGCCCACACCACGTGTGCCCTTCTTGTGGCCACTATGCGACACGCGAAGTGATCGCAAACACCACAGAAATCGATCTCGACGAAGACGCTGCTTAAAGTCACGCAAAGGCAAAGTAGCATGACAACACCCCAGACGGATACCACTCCGACGCAGGGGCATGCTGCAAGCCAAGTGCTTTCCGTAGACGCCATGGGCGGCGACAAAGGGCCTGCAACTGTTGTTGCGGGCCTTTCGGCGTTTCTGGGCGATAAACCCGCCGCCCGTGCGATCCTGCACGGGCCAAAGGCCGAATTGGACCAGCTGGTTGCCAAACATGGCATTGGCGAGCAGGTCACGATCCACGACGCCGCTGATGTCGTGAAGATGACCGACAAGCCAAGCCATGTGCTGCGCAACGGCAAGACCACATCCATGTGGTCCGCGATCGAGGCGGTACGCAACCGCGAGGCCGCTGTTGCCGTCAGTTGTGGCAACACAGGTGGCTTGATGGCCATGTCAATGTTGCGGCTGCGCAAGGCCGAGGGCGTGAACCGCCCCGCCATTGCCTGTCTGTGGCCGTCGCGGAACCCCTCGGGGTTCAACGTGATGCTGGATGCGGGCGCCGATATCCGCGCCGATCAGGATGACCTGCTGACTTATGCGCTCATGGGGGCCTCTTACGCGCGCAATGGTCTTGACATCGCGCGCCCTCGCGTGGGGCTTTTGAATGTCGGCACCGAAGAGCACAAAGGCCGCGCCGAGCTGAAGGTCGCCCATGAACTCATTGGCAACGCTGCAATAATTGGTGATTTTGAGTATGTCGGCTTTGTTGAGGGTGGTGATCTGCCGTCAAACAAAGTTGATGTAATCGTCACTGACGGGTTCACCGGCAACGTCGCGTTGAAAACCGGCGAAGGGACCGCCACGCTGATTAGCGAATTGCTGCGCGGTGCTTTGATGAAGAACCCGTGGTCCATGTTTGGTGCCGCACTTGCAGGCGGATCGCTGCGCGCCTTGCGCAAACGGATTGATCCGCGCCGCGTGAACGGCGGTGTTTTTCTGGGGCTCAACCAGACGGTGATCAAAAGCCACGGCGGAGCGGATGAAACGGGTGTTGCTGCGGCCTTGCACCTTGCCTACCGCCTCGCCGAGAGCGGATTTTCAGATAAACTTGCGGCAAGGGTTGCGTCGGCTGCATCCCTTGCCCAAGATGCCAGCACGGCAAGCGGAACCGATGGTTCCGAGACAAAAACGGACAAATAGACATGGTGCGTCGCGCAGTGGTCAAAGGGGTTGGTCATTACCTTCCCGAACGCGTGGTTCTGAACGCTGAATTCGAAAAAACACTCGATACCTCTGATGAATGGATCAAAACGCGGTCCGGTATCGAACGGCGGCACTTTGCAGCCGAAGGTGAAACAACATCCGATCTTGCGATCAAGGCCGCCAAGGCTGCGCTTGAAATGGCGGGCATGGACGGCAACGATATCGACGCGATCGTGCTGGCCACATCAACCGCTGATCTGACATTCCCCTCTGCAGCCACAATGGTCCAAAATGCCATCGGCAACACATCGGGCTATGCCTTTGATGTCCAAGCGGTTTGTGCCGGTTTTGTCTATGCAATGTCGAACGCCAATGCGCTGATTGTGTCGGGGCAAGCGAACCGCGTGCTGGTGATCGGTGCCGAAACATTCAGCCGGATCATGGATTGGACCGACCGCGCGACCTGCGTCCTTTTTGGTGATGGCGCTGGGGCGTTGATCCTTGAGGCCGAAGACGGTGTTGGAGAGAACACGGATCGCGGCATTCTGTCTGTCGATCTGAATTCCGACGGGCGCTACAAAGACCTGCTTTATGTCGACGGCGGCGTGTCGACCCAGAACTCTGGCATGTTGCGGATGAAAGGCAGCGAGCTTTTCCGCCATGCGGTCGAGAAACTGGCGCAGACTGCGGATGCGGCATTGGAAAAGGTGGGGCTTGGCGCGGATGATATCGATTGGGTCGTGCCGCATCAGGCCAATATCCGGATCATCCAGTCCACCGCAAAAAAGCTGGGCGTGGGCATGGACCGCGTGATTGTGACCGTGCAGGATCACGGCAACACGTCGGCGGCATCGATTCCCCTCGCACTTTCGGTTGGTGTCCAAAACGGGCAAATCAAACCGGGTGATCTGCTTGTGACCGAGGCAATCGGCGGCGGATTGGCATGGGGCGCGGTTGTCATCCGGTGGTAAAGGCCGGAAACACGCTGTTCACTGTGCTTGCCAAGCCGTTGTTATTGACTCTGAAAATAGGCTGCGCCTATGCTCTGTGAAATTGTGAGGGGTGCAGACGATGGCTGACAAGACTTTGACGCGGATGGATTTGGCGGATGCAGTGCACAGTCAGGTCGGGCTTTCGCGCAACGACAGCGCCGATCTGGTTGAAAGCGTCCTGACGCATGTGTCTGACAGCCTTGTCGGCGGTGAAACGGTCAAGATTTCCTCTTTCGGCACTTTTTCCGTCCGCGAAAAAGCCGCCCGCATTGGCCGCAATCCCAAAACCGGCGAAGAAGTGCCAATCCACCCCCGCCGTGTGCTGACATTCCGCCCCTCGCATCTGATGAAAGATCGCGTTGCAGACGGGAACAAGCGCTAGGTCATGGCCAAAGCCAAGGACGCATTCCGCACGATCAGTGAAGTCGCTGAATGGTTGGATACGCCGACCCATGTTCTGCGTTTTTGGGAAAGCAAGTTCAGCCAGATCAAACCTGTCAAAGGCGCCGGTGGCCGCCGCTATTACCGCCCTGCGGACATGGAACTGCTTGGCGGGATCAAACAGCTTCTTCACGTTGACGGGCTGACGATCAAAGGCACGCAAAAGCTGCTGCGTGAAAATGGCGTGAAATATGTCGCCAGCCTCGGGCCGTCAATGACGTCACAGGCCCCTGCCGATGAACCCGCGCCAGCCAAGCCGGTTGAAGCCGCGCCAGCACCTGTAGACGCGCCGCGAGCGCCGACGCAAGACACCCTGCCCTTCGCTCCAGTGGCACCTGCATTTATGGTCGACCTGCCACTGCCGCCCACGTCCTTGCCTGACGCAAAGCCGCGGCTGATCGGGCGCGCGCCTGCTGATTCACGTACCTTGCAAGCCCGCGCTGCACAGATCGCACCACTCTTGGCGCGGCTGGAAGACATTCGTGCGCGGATGCATGGCTAAGAGATGTTTTTCGGGCTTGCCCTTGGAACCATTTGGGGTATGAACGCGGTCAGTCGGGCTATAGCGCAGCCTGGTAGCGCGTCCGTCTGGGGGACGGAAGGTCGCAGGTTCGAGTCCTGCTAGCCCGACCAATCATAACCGCCCGCTTCTGCTGTTGCAGGGCGGGCGTTTTGGTATCCAGACGGAGCCAAAGGGGGAAGTTGACATGACAAACGCTGGTGTCCTCGCTGACCATCAAATCCGCGATATGATCGCTGCGGGTGCCATTATGGCCAAAACCCCGATTGAGGCGGGCCAGATCCAGCCTGCGTCACTTGATCTGCGCCTTGGAACCACCGCATACCGCGTGCGCGCCTCTTTTCTTGCGGGACGCCAGCGCACGGTGCAGGACCGGCTTTCTGATTTTCAGATGCACGCGGTAGACCTCACCGACGGCGCTGTTCTTGAAAAGGGCTGCGTCTATGTTGTGCCCTTGATGGAGCGTTTGCGCCTGCCCAAGGGCATGACCGCTGCGGCAAGTGCGAAATCCTCAATCGGGCGGCTTGATCTGCTGACGCGCATTATTACCGATCACGGCATCGAATTTGATCGCGTCCCCGAAGGCTATGACGGCCCGCTTTATGTAGAGATTTGCCCGCGCTCTTTTTCGGTCGTGGCCCAACCCGGCCAGATGCTGAACCAGATCATCTTCAGACAAGGCAAAACCCTGATGTCGGACGATGATTTGCGCGCGCTTCATGCGCAGACGCCTATCGTGTCGGGCGACCCTGTGATTTCGGACGGGCTTGGGTTTTCCGTCGATCTAAAGCCCACGGAAGGCACATTGGTCGGCTATCGTGCCAAGCCCCATACAGGTGTCGTCGATCTGGCGAAAATGAACCACTATGACCCGACCGAGTTTTGGGAAGAGGTGCATACCAAAGACGGCTGGATCATCCTTGATCCGGGTGCCTTCTATATTCTGGTCAGCCGCGAGGCGATTGTGATCCCGCCGATGCAGGCCGCCGAAATGGCCCCCTATCTGGCGATGGTAGGCGAATTTCGGGTCCACTACGCGGGCTTCTTCGATCCCGGTTTCGGCTATGCCGAAGCGGGCGGCGCAGGATCACGCGGCGTGTTGGAAGTGCGCTGCCACGAGGCCCCTTTCGTGCTGGAACACGGTCAGGTCGTGGGGCGTTTGGTTTACGAGCACATGTCAGCCCTGCCCGCAGCCCTTTATGGCCGCGAGATCAAATCGAACTACCAGGGTCAGGGTTTGAAGCTGTCAAAGCATTTTCAATCGTAGCTAGCGCATGAACCGCCGTGCGGCGTTCAGGCCCCGTTGTGCTTTACGGGCTGTCTGCTGCGCATTCTTGGACTGTGCGCGCTCTTCGGGCGTCATGTCTTCGGGGCGTTTGCCACGGTTCGCGGCCATCTCGGTGCCTTTGCGCATCAACATGCGCAGGCCCATGTTGATCAATCGGTTCATATTCATCAGCGTCTCTCCCTGTCTGTGCTGGTATGTAGGCTCTGCGGATCAATCTTCAAATAATTCGGACTGGTCATCATCATCATCATGATCGTCAGTCTCACCCAAGACCTGTGCCCCCGGTGGTGGTCGGTTTTCCAAAAGGCCCGCAGAGCGTAGTTCTTTCAGCCCCGGCAGGTCGCGCGCGTTTTCCAGACCGAAGTGGTCAAGGAACCCTTGTGTCACCACAAACGTTACAGGCCGTCCCGGTGTCATCTTGCGGCGGCCAAAGCGGATCCATTCCAGCTCGATCAACTGGTCGATCGTGCCACGGCTGACGCCGACGCCGCGGATTTCTTCGATCTCGGCGCGGGTGACGGGTTGGTGATAGGCCACGATCGCCAGCGTTTCGATCGCCGCGCGGCTCAGTTTGCGCGTCTCGACCGTTTCTTTCTGCATCAGAAAGCCCAGATCGCCCGCCGTGCGGATCGCCCATGCATCGCCCACTTTTACCACATTCACACCGCGCCCCTCATAGCGTTTGCGCAGATGGGCAATCGCCTCGGCAGGATCGCAGCCGTGGGGCATCCGGCCCGTCAGTTCGGTGATCGTGACAGGATCGGCGGTGGCAAACAAAATCGCCTCAACCATCCGCTCCTGCTCGCCCATGGGCGGCGCTTCAAAGAGGCTTTCGTTCTTCGGGGTGTCTGTCTTAACCATCACGCGGGTCTTTCTTGCGGATTTCAATCGGGGCAAACATTTCGCCCTGCCGGATTTCGATTTTACCTTCCTTGGCCAGTTCCAGCGACGCCGCAAAGGTGGCGGCGGTTGTGGAGCGGCGGCGTTGGGGGTCAGCATCCCAGCCATCGGGCAGGTAGCTGACGATATCAGTCCAGTGGCCTGCAAATCCGATCAAGGACCGCATCCGTTCCAGTGCCTGTTCCATCGTCATCACATGCTGACGGTCCATCACAAAGGGGCGGAAATCGTCGCGGGTGCGGATGCGCGCATAGCCCTGCATCAGATCCAGCAGGGTCGCGGTATAGGTCACGCGGCGGACGCGCTGCACGTCCTCCGTGATGCCACGGGCAAAGAAATCACGCCCCAACTGGTCGCGCGCCATCAGCTTGGCGGCTGAGTTGCGCATCGCCTCCAGACGCTCCAGCTGAAACGCGAGGTGTGCAGCAAGCTCTTCGCCCGACGGCCCCTCTTCGGTCGGATCAGGCGGCAACAACAGGCGTGATTTCAGGAAGGCAAGCCATGCGGCCATCACCAGATAATCGGCCGCCAGTTCCAGCCGCAGCCGCTTGGCCTGTTCGACAAAGGCCAGATACTGACGCGCCAGTGCGAGAATTGAAATTTGGCGCAGGTCCACCTTTTGCGTGCGCGACAGCGTCAGCAACAGATCAAGCGGGCCCTCGAAAGAACCCACATCAACGATCAGGGCCTCAGCGGCGACACGCTCGCTGACACTGACCGTGTCTTCTTGAAAATCTTCGCCCTGCATCTGCCCTCAGCCTAAGTGACGGCTAAGTTCCGCTTCCAAGCCTGCGATGTCAATCTTTGCAGGGGTTTTTCGCTGGGCCAAGGCCCGATTTGCGCGGGTTATTGCGGCAGGCGTCATGTCGCCTGACGCCTGCGCCACCAGCTTCATTTCATCCGCCTTGCCATTGCAGTGCAGGATGATGTCACAGCCCGCCGCAATACTGGCCGCAGCCCGCTGCGCGATTGTGCCTGACAAAGCCTCCATCGACAGATCATCGGTCATCAAAAGACCATCGAAACCGATATCCTTGCGGATCACTTCCATCATTTTGGCGGATGTTGTGGCGGGACCTGCGGGGTCGATATCCGAGAAAACGATATGCGCTGTCATGCCCATCGCAATATCGGTGAGAGACGAAAAGGGCGCAAAATCCCATGCCTCCAATTCCGCCCGTGGCGCATCAACACGCGGTAAATCCTTGTGGCTGTCGACAGACGCCCGCCCGTATCCGGGGATATGTTTCAGCACCGGCAGCACCCCACCGGCCAGATGCGCATCAGCACAGACGCGGCACGCATCTACGACAGTTTGCACATCATACCCGTAAAGGCGGTTCTTAAGCACAGGGTGCGTCACGTCCTCTGCAATATCGCCAAGCGGCGCACAGTTGGCGTCAATCCCCACATCATGCAATTCGGCCGCGATCAACCGGTTACGGACCCAATGGGCGCGCAGCGGATCAGTGGCGCGCGCCATCTGGTCCAAGGCGGGCAGGTATTCACGCCAATGCGGGCTTCGCATCCGCTGGACGCGTCCGCCTTCCTGATCAATCAGGATCATCGCATCACGCTGGACCGCCTCGCGCAGACTGTGCGTCAGGCGGCGCAGCTGATCGGGATTGTCGATATTGCGCGCAAAAAGGATAAAACCAAGCGGCTGGACCTCACGAAAAAAGCCGCGTTCCCAATCGGTGATTTCCAGCCCCTCGGGGCCGAAAATCGTTGCATTCATCGTCACTTAATTGACCACCACGGCAATGCATTCCGCACCTTCGGCCTGCAAAGCGGCACAGAGGCGGCGCGCTTCGGCGCGGTCCTCAAACCCGCTGGCGCGCAAACGGTACCATGTGGCGCTGCTTTGATTGCTCACTTGAATGACCCGCTCACGCCCGGCCATCAGCTCGCCAAAGCGCGATTGAAGACGGTCCCATTCCGCCGCAGCAAGGCTGGGGTTGGGGAAGGCGCCAAGCTGGACAAGGTTCGTGCCAACGGGAAAAGTTGCCGTATTAACAGCCACTTCGCTGGCGGCCAGCGCAGGTGTTGCTGCAGCAACCGGTGCCGGAATACGCATGTTTGCAGGCCGGATCACCGGGCGAACCGAAGTCGCAACACCGGGCACAGTTGCCGGGACGACGTTTGCATCTTGCGCCGCGTCTGCAGCGGTCAGCGGAGGTTCCGTGCTCAACGCCGCCAATTGCGCGGCCAGTGTTGTAGCATCATCCTGCACTTCAGGGGCTGCAACGGGCTCATTCTCGAAAGCCTCTGCTTCAAAACCTGTCGTGACGTCTTCAATGGCCGCTGAGACGGTCGAAATCACCTCTTGCGCGGGTTGCACGTCAAGGTCCTCGGGCGACAATCCGGCCGTGCGCGGGGCCAGAACCAAACGATCCTCGGGACCGCCTGCTTCGCCCATCGCCGCGACTTCGTTCACCGACAGCCCCGTATGCGCGGCCACGCCGCCGCCGGGATTGTCGGGAAGAACCCGCATATCGCCTTCCATCGCGCGGACCACGGGGATCCCGCTGACGTCACGCACGATCAATTTGTATCCCCAAAAGCTTACGCCAAGGATCAGCGCCAGCGAGAACGCGGCACCTGCGAAGTTGACTAGATTGGTTGAGCGCGGCTCACGTGCCGCCCGGGCGAACCCGTCATCGTATACTGCCATCTCTGCCTCACTGCGCCCCAGACCTTGTGGTTTTTCGGGGTCGTTATTTTCAGCTCGATCCGGCGGCCTGTACGTTAACGCATCTCTTCCGCCGGAGTGACGCCAAGAATACCCAAACCGTGCAAAATAACAATCGCTACGGCCCGAATGAGGGCAATTTTCGCTTGTGTGGCATCTGAGTCACCCTCTTGGACGAAACGCAGCGCCTCATCCGAACTGCCTTGGTGGTAAAGCCCGTGGAAATCGGACGCCAGATCATAGAGGTAAAAGGCAATCCGGTGCGGCTCGTGCCCGCGTGCGGCGATTTCCACCAGACGCGGCCATTCAGCGAGCTTTTTGATCAGCGTCAGTTCCGCGTCGTGGGTCAGACCGGACAGGTCAGCATTGGCCAGTGCAGCGTCAGAGACATCTGTGAACGCCGCCGCCTTGGCCACCGCCGAATTCACCCGCGCGTAGGCATAGTTCACATAGAAGACAGGGTTGTCCTTGGACTGCTCCAGCACCTTATCAAAGTCGAAATCCAGCGGCGCGTCGTTCTTGCGCGTCAGCATGTGGAAACGGGTGACGTTCGGCCCGACCTGATCAACCACATCGCGCAGGGTGACAAAGGTCCCTGCCCGTTTGGACATCTTGAAGGGTTCGCCGTTTTTATAAAGCTTCACCAGTTGCGTCAGCTTCACATCCAGCGGCACGCGGCCATCGGACAGGGCAGATACCGCCGCCTTCATCCGCTTGACGTAACCGCCGTGATCGGCGCCAAAGACGTCGATCAACTGGTCAAAGCCACGCTGCACCTTGTCATAGTGATAGGCGATATCGGGTGCGAAATAGGTCCACGACCCGTCCGATTTCTGCACGGGCCGGTCCACGTCATCGCCGTGCGCGGTTGAGCGGAACAATGTCTGCTCGCGCGGTTCCCAGTCCTCGGGCATCTTGCCTTTGGGCGGCTCAAGCGTGCCGCGATAGATCAGGCCCTTGGCGTCGAGTTCGGCAATCGCTTTTTCAATCAAACCGGTGCCATAGAGCGATTTCTCGGAATAGAAGTTGTCCATCACGACGCCAAGCTGGGCCAGATCCGCGCGGATCAGGTCCATCATCGCGGCGGTGCCGAATTCACGGATGTCCTCCAGCCACGCCTCTTCGGGCTGACCGACATAGGCGTCGCCCACCTTGTCCTTTAACGCTTGGCCAACCGGGATCAGATAGTCGCCCGGATACGTCCCGTCAGCAAACGCGACCTCTTGGCCGTGCGCCTCAAGATACCGCAGGTACACAGACCGCGCGAGCACATCGACCTGCGCGCCGCCATCGTTGATGTAGTATTCTTTGGTTACATCATAGCCTGCATAATCCAGCAAACGCGCCAAGGCGTCGCCAAAGACAGCCCCCCGCGTGTGGCCGACGTGCAAAGGCCCCGTGGGGTTGGCAGAGACATATTCCACCATCATTTTCTGGCCTTGGCCCAGTGCAGACTGACCATAGCCCGCATCGCTGAGCGCGGCCTTCACCACGCCGTGCCAGACCTGCGGCACCAAGCGCATGTTCAAAAACCCCGGCCCCGCCACTTCGGCCACAGCGATCTGTGGATCCTCCAGCAGTTTCGCGGCCAGCGCATCAGCAATCACGCGCGGGTTCATCTTGGCCGGTTTCGCCAGCACCATCGCCGCGTTCGTCGCCATATCACCGTGTGCCGCATCGCGCGGCGGTTCAACCGAGACAGCAGCAGTAGAGAGCCCGTCAGGCAGCGTCCCTTCGACGACCAGTTGGTCAAGGCAGGCCAGCACACGGGTGCGAATATCGGCAAAAAGGTTCATGGTTCTTCCAACAGCTTTGTTTGACTGGGGTTTACCACCCCGCGTGCGCAGGGCAAGCAGACTTTTATCAAAAGTCCAACCCCGCTTAATTCCCGTCAATCACCCCCGGCGGAATATTCTCGCCACCAATCAGGCGCTCATGCTCTTGTATGGCGAACCGGTCGGTCATCCCCGCGATATAATCGGCCACAATCCGCGCCAGCGCGGTCTGGTCGGGGGCATCTGCGACGTCCTTGCGCCATTGCTTGGGCAATTCATCGGTATTTTCCATGAAAAACGGGAAGAGATCATTGATCATCTGGGTTACAACGCCCCGCATTTCCACCACCGCAGGGGCGCGGTACATGCGTTTAAACAGAAAAGCGCGGATGACTTTGAGGTCCTCCCAAAGCGCGGGCGAAAACTGCACCATCATCCGCCCTGCGTGCCGGATATCATGCACCGATGCCGGTGCCAGTTCGGTCAGGTTCCGGCGGCTGACGGTGATCACGTCCTCGACCAGAATACCAAAGAACCGCCGCAGGGCTTCATGCCGCCGCCGGTAATAATTCAGATCGGGGTATTTGGCATCCACCCGCGCGAAACAGTCGCGCAGGATCGGCAGTTCGGCTAACTCGTCGGTGCTGAACAGTTCCGCCCGCAACCCGTCATGCAGATCATGGTTGTTATAGGCGATATCATCGGCCAAGGCCGCCGCCTGCGCCTCGGCATTCGCATGGGTGTGCAATTCCAGATCGTGCCGCGCGTTATAGGCGGCCAGCGCATAGGGAATGTTCCCCATGACCGGCCCGTTATGTTTGGCAATCCCTTCAAGCGTTTCCCACGTCAGGTTCAGCCCGTCCCACTCCGCATAATGCCGCTCCAGAGAGGTCACGATATGCAGCGCCTGCGCGTTGTGATCAAAGCCGCCGTAGGGTTGCATCAGCGCATCCAGCGCCTCTTCGCCGGTATGGCCAAAGGGGGTGTGACCCAGATCATGGGCCAGTGCCACGGCCTCGGTCAGTTCCACGTTCAGATCAAGGGCCGCAGCCACTGTGCGCGCGACCTGTGCCACTTCGATCGAATGGGTCAGGCGGGTACGGAAATAATCGCCTTCATGTTCGATAAAAACTTGGGTTTTATGCTTGAGCCGCCGAAACGCGGAGGCATGGATAATCCGGTCGCGATCACGCTGAAACGGGGACCGGAAGGTGCTTTCCTCCTCAGGGTAAAGCCGCCCGCGCGGATTGGCGGGGTCTGTCGCATAGAGCGCTGCCATCTTTGATTGCCTGTCTTGTCGTGTTTGCCTGTCTTCCCTATATTACACGTACACCCAAACCGATAGGCCCCCACATGTTCACCGTACCCCCCAAAGTCACGACACGCGCCTTTGAACGGCTGGCCGAAATCGGCGCTTCCGCCCAAGGCAAGGCCCTGCGGATCGCTGTCGAAGGTGGCGGCTGTTCTGGGTTCCAGTACGAGATCGACCTTGATGAAGCGAAAGACGACGATCTTTTGCTGTCGGAAAAGGGCGAAACCGTTGTGATCGACAGCGTATCCTTGCCGTTTCTGGCGGACGCCGTGATTGATTTCAGCGAAGAACTGATCGGTGCGCGGTTCGTGATCAACAACCCCAATGCGTCATCCTCTTGCGGGTGCGGCACATCGTTTTCGATGTAGACGGTCAGGAACGCAACGCGTTCTGAGCAAACCGCGTAAAAACGCTTTCGCACGCATCGCGCACCGCGCGCGCCGTGCCCTCGTCCAGAGTTACTGTAATCGGGATCACCTGCCCACGCGCTTTGACAGCGACATGATAGCCGGGCGTCATATTGCGGGCCGTAGGATCAAAACGCGAGCCGCCATTGAATCCGACTGAGAACGCGAAGATCTCGGCGTAATCAAACGCGTTGGGACCAGACCGCACACCAGTCACATCAAACACAATCTCATAGGGCTTTTTTCGCCAGCCATAGTGCCAGACCAGCCAGATAAGGCTCGCTGCGATTGCCAAGAACGTGACCGCAAGATCAAATTGCGCGTCTACCACCGCCCTTGCCGCAAGGATGATACACCCAAAGATGGGCAAACCGACGACAATCGTGATGAAGGACGACACAAAAGCGCTCTGCCCAAGATAGGCCACCGCAACCGCCCCTTCGCCGTCATCACGCAGGGTCATGCTATGATTGGTCTTGGTCGCCATCAAATCCTCAGGGCTGGCTGTTACATTTCCCACGCATATACGCCCCAGTGGCCGCCTTCCATCTGCGACTGCAAGATTGCATTTGCCACGCGCCTTTGTCACAACACCGCAAAACGATATACAGGGCACGTCATGAAAATCGCAACATTCAACATCAATGGCGTTAAGGCCCGTATCGGAGCGCTGACCGACTGGATTGATGCAGCCCAGCCCGATGTGGCGGTCCTGCAAGAGATCAAATCGGTGGATGAGGGATTTCCCCGCGAGATTTTTGAGGACAAAGGCTATAACGTCGAAACCCACGGGCAAAAAGGGTTCAACGGCGTCGCGATCCTGTCCAAATTCCCGCTCGAAGATGTAACACGCGGCCTGCCCGGTGCGGCGGGTGCGGGGCGCGAGGGCGTCGACGACGAAGAGGCCCGCTATATCGAGGCTACCGTGGTCGGTGAAAAGGCCGTGCGGATTTGCGGGCTGTACCTGCCCAACGGCAACCCTGCGCCGGGGCCGAAGTACGACTATAAACTGCGCTGGATGGAACGGCTGCACGCGCGTGCCGCCGAACTGATCGCACATGAAGAAGTAGCGCTAATGTGCGGGGATTATAATATTATCCCCCAAACAGAGGATGCCGCCCGCCCTGACGCATGGCGCGATGACGCGTTGTTCCGGATCGAAAGCCGCGAAGCGTTCCGCCGCATCGTCAACCTTGGTTACACCGAGGCCTTCCGCGCGCGCGAAGCAGGCCCCGGGCACTATTCCTTTTGGGATTATCAGGCAGGTGCGTGGGACAAAAACGACGGCATCCGCATCGACCACTTTCTACTGACACCGCAATGCGCGGACCTTTTGAACAATTGCTGGATCGAAAGCGAAGTGCGTGGCCGCGAGAAACCCTCGGATCACGTGCCTGTCTGGGTAGATCTTGCCGCCTAGCTTGTTGATCGGCTATTGTCGGTGCTTTAGGTCGCATTTCAGGAGCACAGACGCATGCTTCGCAAGTTAATCAGTATCGCAGTTGTTGCTGTCACGTTGCCGACAATCAGTCAGGCACAGTGCCGCATCGCCGTCGCGGGCACCGCCTGCGTTGCGATCCCCCAGCCCTTGACGCCGCAACCCGGCCCGGTCGAGATTGGCGACACGCTTGAGCGTGGGCAGTATTCCATGATCATGAACGCCCGCTATTACGGCCTGCCCACGGTCAGCGATGGTTGGGTCTATTTCCGGATCGAGGATGAGATCTACCGCGTCGATTGGCGCAGCCATAAAGTGTTGGAACGGGTCACGGATCAGGCCAGCCGGAACTGGTAAGCCCCGCAGAGACATCAAATCCGAACGCGCGCCTTAGCGTTGGGGCACTGCGCGGTCAGATACTGCTTTTACAGCCTCATTGCAGCCACACAGCGGACGCTTGCACACAAATGAAAGCGTCGTGCGCCGGATCGAGATTGCCAGCGACATTTCAGTGGCCGAAACAACACCAGATCGCAGGCGTGTGGCTGGTTTTTGGGCGTACTTATGAAAATCAATCAACAACATGATTGAAACATGTCGACGCAATTTGCCGAAAACAGGGCAAAACATGGAAACAATAAAGGTATTGACGGGCATTGTTGCGGCAGTTGCGACACCGCTCAACGGCGCTTGACGCGCATGCGCGCGCGCATGTGCCCGTTAGGCCGTCACATCGTGATCGTAAAGCCAGCTCATCCGGTTTAGAAACGCCGCAGGTGCCATCTTGCCCAAGGTCCGCAAGCCCGCGTGCGCCACCATGCGCTGCACGCCGCCCAAGTGATATTTCCGCGCGTTCTTGTTCGCGGCTTCAATCGCGCGCACAACGCGCGCGCGGCGCTTGGCCTGATAGCTGCGCAAGCCCGCTTCGATTGCGGCATCCTCATCACAGCAGCGCGCCAGCGTATAGGCATCTTCAATCGCCAGATTGGCCCCCTGCGCCAGAAATGGCAGCGTGGGATGCGCCGCATCACCCAAAATCGCAATCGCGCCGCTGTGCCAGTTGGCCGCAACCGGATGCCGGAACAGCCCCCAAAGCCGCGCGTCATCCACTTTGGACAAGATGCTTTTGGCATCCCATCCGCAATCGGCGAAAGCCATCCGCAGGTTGCCGGGATCATCGGCGTGGTGCCAGCCTTCCTTGGCCCATTGGCTGCGTTCCTGGACCGCGACAATATTCAACCGGCCGCCAAGCAGCGGATAGGTTACCATATGACGGCCCGGTGCCATCCAGATACGCGCCACCGGATCGGTTCTGTCGCTCTTGATCGTGGCGCGCCATGCGACCTGACCGGTGAAGAAAGGATCGCTTGGTTTGTTGATCGCCCGCCGCACGACCGAATGGATGCCATCCGCCCCGACCGTCAGCGCAGGGCGCACCGTCTCGCCATTTGTTTCAAAGCTGCCGTCGGGGTACAGAGCCGTCACCTGAGCGCCCAGCTTGACCGTGACACCGGCCCCGTCACAGCCGCGCGCCAGAATATCAATCAAGGCGGCACGGTGATAAAAGCGGTAATGCGGCGATTGCGTGGTCAGGTCAAACCGGGTGATTTCCTTGCTGGACATGGCATCCATCGGCACAACGGCTTCGGCCGTCACGCCAGACGCCGCCAGTGCCTGCGCAAGGCCAAGCGCATCAAGGGCGCGGGCACCATTTGGGGTAATCTGCAAACCAGCCCCGACCTCTGTCAGCGCTGGTGCTTGTTCGTAAACCGTGACATTTGCCCCACTGCGCGCAAAGGCGAGTGCGGCGGTCAACCCACCAATGCCGCCGCCAATGACGGCGATGTCACGGCTTTGGTTGTGGGCCATCCTAGTCGTCCCGATGCACCTTTTCACGGCGCTCGTGGCGTTCTTGCGCCTCAAGGCTCATGGTGGCGATAGGGCGTGCATCCAGACGCTTGAGCGAAATAGGCTCGCCGGTGATTTCGCAGTAGCCGTATTCGCCCTGTTCGATCCGGCGCAATGCCGCGTCGATCTTTGTGACCAGCTTGCGCTGGCGGTCACGTGTGCGCAGCTCAAGCGAACGGTCGGTCTCTTCGGACGCGCGATCAGCCACATCAGGGATATTGCGTGTCTGGTCTTTCATGCCTGCGACAGTGTCGCGGCTGTCTTCGAGCAGTTCGGCCTTCCAGGCCAGCAGCTTGCGACGGAAATATTCGGTCTGCCGTTCATTCATGAATGGTTCGTCATCAGCGGGGCGATAGTCGTCTCCAAGAAACACTTCTGCCTTCATATTCATACCCTCTTGCATTGGTGCGCGCTGACGCGTCACGCTCACCCCAACCCCAATTTTGTCGGGGTTTACTTGGTTCCCGATGCGCTGTCACCCCCCATTTTTGCAAGCCTCGCAGGGTGTTGATGATCCCGAATGTCCTGTTAGGTTACGTTTGCAAATCAAAGGGCAAGCAGATGCAATTCACCGGAACCGAGACCTATATCGCCACTGACGACCTGACGATGGCCGTGAATGCAGCCGTCACGCTGGAACGCCCGCTTTTGGTCAAGGGCGAACCTGGAACCGGCAAGACCGAGCTTGCGCGACAGGTCAGCGCGGCGCTTGGGCTGCCCATGATCGAATGGCACATCAAGTCCACGACCAAGGCGCAACAGGGGCTTTACGAATATGACGCCGTCAGCCGTTTGCGTGATAGCCAGCTAGGCGATGCGCGGGTGCATGACGTGGCCAATTATATCAAAAAGGGCAAGCTTTGGCAGGCCTTCGGGGCAGACGGCAAGGTGGTGTTGCTCATTGATGAAATCGACAAGGCCGATATCGAATTCCCCAACGACCTGTTGCAGGAACTGGACCGGATGGAATTCCACGTCTACGAGACCGGCGAGACCGTAAAGGCCATCCACCGCCCCGTCGTCATCATCACATCCAACAACGAAAAAGAGTTGCCCGACGCCTTTTTGCGCCGCTGCTTTTTCCATTACATCCGCTTTCCCGATATCGAAACCATGCGCAGAATCGTCGAGGTGCATCATCCCGGGATCAAGGAACAACTGCTGACAACCGCACTCACCCAATTCTATGAGTTGCGCGAAACGGCGGGCCTGAAGAAAAAGCCGTCCACCTCCGAAGTGCTGGACTGGCTCAAGCTGCTCTTGGCGGAGGATTTGAGCGCCGAAGACCTCAAACGCGACGGGGCCAATGCGCTGCCCAAACTGCACGGTGCCCTGCTGAAGAATGAGCAGGACGTGCATTTGTTCGAGCGGCTGGCATTTATGGCACGCGGGCAGCGCTAGCATCTTGTTTGGTCCCGCTGCCGACATGCCTGCATGTCTGCCCCTTAGGGATCGTTACCGCCTGCGCCCCTGCCGAACGCCGTACCGCGCACAGCTAATTGACTGGCCCTGCGCGCAAACACGGCTATTGTTGTCCAAAGATATAAAAAGAACGAGCGCACCGCATGACCTCCACCGCTTCCGTCACGATCCGCCCGCTTGAGGCGAAAGATGAAACCGCGTGGCGCGCGCTTTGGACAGGGTATCTGGAATTTTACAATTCCAACGTGCCTGAGGCGGTCTATGCCAGCACCTTTGCGCGCCTGTTGGGTGATGACACTCAGGATTTTCACGGCAAGGTTGCCGAGCAGGACGGGGTCGTTGTGGGGTTGGTGCACTATCTTTTTCACCGCCACTGCTGGCGGGTTGAGAATGTGTGTTATCTGCAGGATCTCTACGCCGATCCGGCCGTGCGCGGCACAGGGATCGGGCGCAAATTGATCGAAGCGGTCTATGCCGCTGCAGATCATGCGGGCGCACCTGCAGTCTATTGGCTGACGCAAGAGGATAACGTTGCAGGCCGCCAGCTTTATGACCGTGTGGGCCAGAAAACCGACTTCATCAAATACGCCAGACCCGCATGAAGTACCTTGCCGCTTTCGCCCTCGCCTTTGTTGCGGGCTGCGCCCAGATGCCTGCGGGGCCAGACCCGGTGCGTCTCACTTTTCCGGAAATGGCGCGTTTTGCGGGTGAAAGCCCCGGCCCGTCAACGCGCCCGAATGCGGAGATTGCGCTGGATTTCGTGGATCTGGCGTTTCGCATGGAAAGCGGACGGCCTTTGCCCGTCCTGACCCGCTTTGAAGGGCCGATCACTGTGCGCGTCGTCGGACAGCTGCGCCCCGAAAACCGGCAGGATCTTGAGGCACTCTTGCGCCGTCTGCGCAACGAGGCCCGAATTGATATCCGGCTGACCAATGACACCGACGCCAATATCGTCATCGAGGCCCTGCCCAATCGCACCCTCCAGCGCGTCGCGCCCAATGCCGCCTGTTTTGTGGTGCCGCGCGTCCAGAGCTGGACCGAACTGCGCGCCGCGCGTAGCACCCCCACCCTTGACTGGGCTACCCTGCAACAGCGGGACAAAGCGGCAATTTTCCTGCCATCGGATGTGACGGCGCAGGAAGTGCGCGATTGCCTGCATGAAGAACTCGCACAGGCCCTCGGCCCGCTGAACGATCTCTACCGGCTGCCTGATTCTGTCTTTAATGATGACAACATGCACGCCGTGCTTACCGGTTTCGATATGCTGATCCTGCGGGCGTATTATGCCCCCGAATTGCGCAGCGGTATGTCCGAACGGCAAGTGGCAGACCGCCTGCCCGCGATCCTTGCGCGAATGAACCCGGGCGGACAGCGCCCCGGCGGTCAGATTCCGTCCGGCACATCACGGGCATGGATCAATGAAATGACAACCGCTCTGGGCAATGGCGCGTCCGAACCGCGCCGCAGGCAGGCTGCGGCTCGTGCTGTCGCGATCGGGCAATCACTGGGTTGGACCGGCCCGCGCGAAGGCTTTGCCAATTATGCCTACGGTCGGCTGCAAATCGGCAATGACGCGGCCCTTTCTTTGGGCGCGTTCAACGCCGCGGGCCGCGCTTATGCGCAAACGCCTGCGACCAGTATCCATGCCGCCCATATCGCCCTGCAACTGGCCGCTTTCACGCTGATTTCACGCGATGCCGACGCCACCATCGCGCTGACAACCCCCGCCATTGAAAGCGCGCGCCGCCATGAGAACGCGGCCCTGATGTCGCTGTTGATGATGTTCAAGGCCGAAGCGCTTGATCTCAAAGGCGAGACCGAGGCGGGCATGGCCCTGCGTCTGGACAGTCTGGGATGGGCGCTTTATGGCTTGGGCGACCGGGACGAGGTTATCGAAAGGCTCAATGAAATTGCGTCCTTGGCCCCACCTCCGCCCCCAACTTAACAAAGGCCCTCTGCAATGATCTTTCCGCTTTCAGGTATGCTTTTTGGCGCAGTTTTTGGTGCGTTGCGCGCCAAGTCCAAGGGTGGCAAGCCAAAGGATATGCTGCAATGGGGGGCCGTGTTTGCGATTATCTTTGGCCTGATCGGTATGTTCATCCTGATCTTTTTGCAGCGCAGCCTTTGATCCATGTTTCTGCCCTTCTTTGACAATCTGCGCAGGCACGGGGTTCCGGTGTCCCTGCGCGAATTTCTGTCATTTCTGGAGGGCATGAAAGCGGGGCTGGCCACCTATGATGTCGAGGCGTTCTACTTTCTGGCGCGCACCGTCATGGTCAAGGATGAACGCCACCTTGACAAATTCGACCGCGCCTTTGCGGCCACTTTCGAAGGTCTGGATGCGATCCCCGATGAGGCCGTGCTGAGCGCCGTGGATATCCCCGCCGAGTGGTTGGAAAAGCTGGCTGAAAAGCACCTGAGCGACGCCGAGAAAGCCGAAATCGAAGCCATGGGCGGCTTTGAGGCGCTGATGGAGACGCTCAAAAAACGGCTTGAGGAACAAAAAGGCCGCCATCAAGGCGGGTCGAAATGGGTCGGCACGGCGGGCACCTCGCCTTTTGGGGCATACGGTTATAACCCCGAAGGCGTGCGCATCGGCCAAAAAGAAAGCCGCCATCAGCGTGCCGTGAAAGTCTGGGACAAGCGCGAATTCAAGAACCTTGACGACACGGTCGAGTTGGGCACGCGCAACATCAAAGTCGCTCTCAAACGTCTGCGCCGCTGGGCGCGGGATGGCGCGCATGAAGAACTGGACCTGAACGGCACCATTCGCGCCACAGCCGAACACGGCTATCTGGATGTGCAAACCCGCCCCGAGCGGCGCAATGCGGTCAAAGTGTTGCTGTTTCTTGATATCGGCGGCTCAATGGACCCGCATATCAAGGTGGTCGAGGAACTTTTCAGCGCTGCGAAATCCGAATTCAAACACTTTGAATATTTCTACTTTCACAACTGCCTTTACGAAGGCGTCTGGAAAGACAACCGCCGCCGCTGGAACGCACAAACCCCCACATGGGACGTGCTGCGCACTTATGGCTCTGATTACAAATGCATCTTTGTGGGTGACGCCAGCATGTCACCCTATGAAATTGCCTTCAAAGGTGGCGCGAACGAACACTGGAACGAAGAGGCCGGCCACACATGGCTGGAACGCGCCCGCGATCAATGGCCCAATCACCTTTGGATCAATCCGCTTGACGAACGCTATTGGCCCTACACACAATCCATCCAGATGATCCGCGAAATCTTTGGCGCAGACCGCATGGTGCCGATGACGCTTGCAGGGATTGATGCAGGCATGCGGACCTTGGGACGCTAGGAGACAGGCAACAGGATGTGGCACCGCGTCAAAGACCTCTGGACCCACAACCGCGTGGCGTTTCTGGCCTTTGTCATTGTCCTTTGCCTGACCACATTTTTCGGTGTGCGCACCGTGTCACAGACGATTTACTGGGCTGATCCCGCGCGTCAGAACCAGGCACTCGCTGAATGGATGACACCGCGTTATGTGGCGCGCTCGTACGGTGTGCCGCCCGAGCTGGTCAAGGCCGCATGGGGGATGGCCCCCGACAATCCCCTGCGGCGCGCATCGCTTGACACCATCGCCGCCGAGATCGGCCTGCCGCTGGCAGAGATGGAACGCCGCGTGACCGAAGCTGCGGCCGCATGGCATCAGGGCCACCCAGATGAATGAGCTGATCCTCGCGCTTGCGGCCGACTATGGTGTGCCGTTGCTTTTTGTGGTGACGTTTCTCAGCTGTCTGGCGCTGCCGGTGCCGTCATCATTGCTGATGCTGGCCTCTGGCGGCTTTGCAGCAGCGGGTGATTTATCACTGCCAATGGTTGCTCTCGCGGCCTTTAGCGGCGCTGTGATCGGGGACAATCTGGGGTACTGGATCGCACGCGCGCTGAGCGAGCCTGTGCAGCGCTGGCTTTCAGCCAACCCCAAACGCGCGGCCCTGCGCCAAAAGGCAGAGGCCTTCATGGACAAATGGGGCGGATCGAGCATTTTCTTTTCGTGCTGGCTGGTGGCGCCTTTGGGGCCGCATGTGAACTACGTCAGCGGCCTGTCCCGTTTCAGCTGGCCGCGCTTTGCGCTTTGGGGGGCTGCTGGCGAAGTTGTCTGGGTGAGTGTTTATGTCGGGCTGGGCTATGTCTTTGCCGATAACATCACCGCAATCGCAAGTCTTTTGGGAAACCTTTCAGGGTTTCTTGTTGGCGGCGTTCTGGCCACGGGTTTGGGCATCTGGCTGGTGCATGCCAGCAAGGCGCGCGACAAAAAGTCCCGCAGGCGGCGGCAAACTTGATGCCCCTTGTACACTTGAGAAACCGGCATCTGCGCCCATATCACCTTTATGATTAAACTCACGCCCATCCTGCTTGCCGTGCTTTACGGTCTGGCCATGTACCGCTTCTCGATGTGGCGAACCAAGCGCGAGCTTGACGCCAAATCCACGGAGCTGGCCGATCCGATCCTCAAGGTGCTGATGGACCGGATGGCCAAGGCGCTCGATATCGACCGGATCAAGGTGTACATCTACGAAATCGAACCCGTGAACGGGCTGGCGGCCCCTGACGGACGCATTTTCATTACCCGAGGGTTCTATAACAAATACCGCGCCGGTCAGGTGTCATCCGAGGAAATGGCCAGCGTGATTGCGCATGAAATGGGCCACGTGGCCTTGGGCCATTCACGCCGACGGATGATTGATTTTTCAGGGCAGAACGCGATGCGGACAGCACTCGCGATGATCCTGGGGCGCTTTGTGCCCTTCGTCGGCCCATGGATTGCCAGCGCCTTGATGAGCCTGCTTGCCGCCCGCCTGTCGCGCAGTGACGAGTTCGAAGCCGACGCCTATGCCTCGGCCCTTCTGGTGAAGGCCGGCATCGGCACAGCGCCGCAGAAGTCACTCTTCAAGAAGCTGGAAACACTGACAGGTGCCCATAGTGCCGCAACTCCCGCGTGGATGATGAGCCACCCCAAAACGCCATTGCGCATCGCAGCGATCGAGGCGAATGAGGCCAAATGGAACGCGGGTTGAACGCGCGGTACCGCTCTTCATCTTGCCCGAAATACTCCCGCCGGAGGCACCTGCTCGCGCAATCCACGCAGGCCGGTCCCGAAGGGGCATCACGCCTCCAGCGCTTTCCCGAACCGCGGCATCCGCGCCTTTTTCATCAACGCACGCACCGTCCATGGCTCAGGTGACAACCTGTTGGCCGTGTCCAACACACGCGCCGCCACGTCGCGCACCTGATCAGGCGCCTCAGCCAGCAACAAAAGCGCAAATCCGTCCGGATCCCACCGCAACAGCGCTGCATCCCCCAGAATGTCTTTGGGAAAATCCTTGGCGTTCATCGTCAGGATCCCGTCACAGGACCCGACTGCCGCCGCCGTGAGCACATGGATATCCGCCGGATCAGGCAACCAGAACGCCCGCTCTTGTGCGGCATCATAGCGGACGATGGCTTGTGGAAATGCAGCGCCAAGTGCGGCGATTTCACCCCGCGCCCAGACCTCTTCTGCCGGACCCAATTTGCCCGCCGCCCGCGCCCATTCTTCTAGGATACACTCGGACCACCGCGCCTCGAACAGCCCTGCCTTGGCGCAGCCCAACATGACCTCGCGCATCACCGTGGGGTAAAGCACGCAGGCGTCGATCATAACCCTCATTGGCGGCCCCTTATAGGCGGAAGGTGAGCGCTTTCAGATAGCCGCTTTCGGCCAGGTGCGGCAGCAACGGATGGTCCGGCCCTGCAAATCCGGTGTGGATAATCTGCCCGCGCCGCCCCCCGCGCCCGATCCCGCGGGCCGAGGCATTGCGGAACTTCGTCAGATCCGCCGCATGCGAACACGAACACAAGATAAGATAGCCGCCATCGGCAACCAAAGGTGCCGCCAGCCGCGCAATCCGCTCATAGGCGCGCAATCCCGCCTCAAGCGACGATTTCGATGGTGCAAAGGCGGGCGGATCACACACAACAACATCGAATGTTTCACCCTCCTCTGCCAGTGCCGCCAGCACATCGAATGCATCGCCCTTGCGGGTGACAAAGCGATCGGAAACGCCCATCGCCGCGGCGCCCTGTTCGGCCAGTTCCAATGCAGGGGCGGACCCGTCTACTGCCAGAACAGATTCCGCATCAGCCGCGAGTGCCGCCAAACCGAAACCACCCACATGGCTGAACATATCCAGCACGCGTGCATCTCTTGACAGGCTGGCGGCAAAAGCATGATTAGGGCGTTGATCAAAAAACAGGCCGGTCTTTTGCCCGCCCATGACATCGGCCATGTAAATCGCGCCGTTCATTGGCACCTGCACCGGTGCATCGGGGGCTGTGCCGACCAAAGCTTCGGTCTTTTCTTCAAGCCCTTCGAGCGTGCGCGCGCGGCCTGTGCCGTTCATGATCACTGTCGTCACGCCCGTGACCTCTTGCAATGCTGCCACCAGAGGCTCAATCAGCAGATCAGCCCAAGCCGCGTTGGGCTGGATCACCGCCAGATCGCCAAACCGGTCGATGATAACACCCGGCAAACCGTCCGCCTCGGCATGGACAAGCCGGTAGAAGGGCGCGTCATAAAGGCGCGCACGATGGGCCAAAGCGCGCTGCAATTTCGCAACGAACCATGCCTGATCGATCAACGCAGCGGGATCTTGATCCAGCATACGGCAGATGATTTTTGACGCAGGGTTCACCGTTACAACACCCATCGGTGTGCGATTGGCATCTTCCAGCTGGGCAATCGTCCCGGGGGTCAGATTGCGGGTGCGACGGTCTGTGACCAGTTCGTTGGCGTAAACCCATGGAAACCCGTGGCGGATCGCACGGGCTTCGGCTTTCGGGATCAGCCGGACAACCGGCATGGCGGAGGATGTATGTTCTGTCATATCCGCCTCCTATCCGCCTTTGGGGCGGCTGGGAAGCCGTGTGAGAACAAATTAGACCAATTGTGCCCGCAGCAGGCTGGTCAGAAAATCCGTCACCCGCACCTTCTGCGTCTGGCCTGTATTTTCCAGCTCGGTCGCTTGCGCACCACCCGGCGCTTCGAGATTGCCCACAACGCGCCGCGCGGGTTCGATCACGTCACCTGTGGTCGCATTGCGCACGGTCATGTCAAAAACCACGTTGTAAACGCCGCCAACGGTATAGCGGGTCCGGTTGGTCACCCCGTGAAACCGCACCAGTGTCACATCCACCGTGACCGGAAGTGCTCCATTCACCACCCGCCGGTTGCGCGCGGCGGCCTCTTCGAACATCGCTGCAATCTGCGGAATGCGCGGACCCAGCGGATCGCCGCGCCACACGACATCTGCCGTTGGATAAAATGATTCGTCCTCAGAGACGGTCAGACCTTCAAGCGCATTGAAATTGAACCCTTGCAGCGCATAGGCGCGGTCCATCTGGGGGCGGGCGTCACTTTTCATACCCATGGCCGCGCCACAGCCCATAAGCCCCAAAAGAGAAAACGAAACAAGAAAAGTTCTACGATGCATAAGCCTGCCCAATCAGATGTTTCTTTTTGTTCATCATGGAATTCTGGCGATATCAAGACACGTCAGGGACGTCTTCGCGATCGCGCCCCCGCGTCCCATCGCCCTCTTGTTAGCGCTAACGGTTCATGTTACAGCACCCGCAGACACACCTACGGAGGATGCCATGCCACTGCACCCGACAATTGCCAAAGTCACTGACCGTATTCGCGCCCGCTCGGAGGGGCCGCGCCGGAAGTATATGGACACAATGGCCCGCGCTGCCGCCGAGGGCCCGCGCCGGTCGCATCTGACCTGCGGAAACCAGGCCCATGCCTATGCCGCGATGGGCGGTGACAAGGACGCGCTGACGGATGGCCGGACCCCAAATATCGGCATTATTACTGCCTACAATGATATGCTCTCGGCCCATCAGCCGTTTGAAACCTATCCTGATTTGATCCGCACGGCCGCCCGTGCGGCAGGTGGCACAGCACAGGTCGCAGGCGGCGTGCCTGCAATGTGCGACGGCGTGACCCAAGGGCAAACCGGCATGGAATTGTCGCTCTTCTCGCGCGATGTAATCGCGCTGGCTGCGGGTGTCGGCCTGTCGCACAACGTCTTTGACAGTGCGGTCTATCTTGGTGTCTGCGATAAGATCGTGCCCGGCCTTGTGATGGCCGCCGCCACTTTTGGCTATATTCCGGGCATCTTCATGCCCGCAGGTCCCATGGTGTCCGGCCTGCCCAACGACGAAAAGGCCCGCGTGCGTCAGGAGTTCGCCAAAGGCAATATCGGACGCGAAGAGCTGATGGCGGCTGAAATGGCCAGCTATCACGGCCCCGGGACATGTACCTTCTATGGCACTGCCAACTCCAACCAGATGCTGATGGAATTCATGGGCCTGCATCTGCCGGGTGCCTCTTTCGTCAATCCCGGCACACCGCTGCGCGATGCGCTGACCACAGCCGCCACCGAACGTGCGCTGGAAATCACGGCTCTTGGCAATGACTACACGCCTGTCTGCGATATCCTTGACGAGAAGGCCTTTGTGAACGGCATCGTGGGTCTGATGGCGACGGGCGGTTCCACAAACCTGGTGATCCACCTGCCCGCCATGGCGAAAGCCGCCGGTGTGATCCTTGATCTGCAGGACTTCAGTGATCTGTCGGCGGTCACGCCGCTGATGGCGAAGGTCTATCCAAACGGCCTCGCCGATGTGAACCACTTCCACGCCGCAGGCGGACTTGGGTTTATGATTGGCGAACTCTTGAACGCTGGCCTGCTACACGCCGATACCAAGACCGTCGCGGGGCAAGGCCTGGAACGCTATTCCCAGGAACCCAAGCTGGTTGACGGCCGTGTGGAATACGCCGCCGGCACAACCGCTTCGCTGAACGAAAAAATCCTGCGCCCTGCCGCGGATCCGTTCCAACCGCAGGGTGGCCTCGTGCAATTGTCGGGCAATCTCGGGCGTGGCGTGATCAAGACCTCTGCCGTCGCCCCCGAACGCCACATCGTCGAGGCCCCTGCCCGTGTGTTCCACACCCAAGAGGCCGTCAAAGACGCCTTCAAGGCAGGCGAATTCACCCAGGACACGATCATCGTCGTCCGCTTCCAGGGCCCCAAATCAAACGGGATGCCCGAACTGCATGGCCTGACGCCGACATTGGCCGTTCTGCAGGATCGTGGTCTGAAAGTGGCACTTGTCACCGACGGGCGCATGTCGGGTGCTTCAGGCAAAGTGCCCTCGGCAATCCATGTCTGTCCTGAAGCGGCCGATCACGGCCCCATCGCACTGATCCGCGATGGCGATATCATCCGGCTTGACGCGACCGCAGGCACAATCGAAGTCAAAGGCGTCGATCTGGCAACCCGCACACCCGCGACCGCAGACCTGAGCGGCAACGGCACTGGCGTCGGGCGCGAACTCTTCGAGGTGTTCCGCCAGAATGTCGGTCTGGCCGCAGAAGGCGCAGGCGTCGTGGTCTGACGTGCCATTTTCCATGTCCAATCAAACTTCCGCCGGAGGCTCCGACACATGCCCCGCATACCAAACGCTAGGATACTGAAATGACCCCACAAGAAGCCTCTGCCGCCGCAGCCAAAGTCTGCCTTATGGCCCCTGTCGTGCCAGTCCTTGTCGTTGATGACGCCGGTATCGCAGCCGCATTGGCACAGGCGCTTGTCGCGGGTGGCCTGCCAGCGTTGGAAGTGACGCTGCGCACCCCCGCCGCCCTGGATGTGATCCGCGAGATGGCGACTGTCGCGGGCGGTGTGGTCGGTGCAGGCACGCTTTTGACCCCAAAAGACGTCGAAGACGCCAAAGCCGCCGGTGCAACATTCGGCGTATCGCCCGGTGCCACGGATCGCTTGTTAGATGCCTGCGAAGCCAACGATCTGCCGCTCCTGCCCGGTGCCGCGACAGCCTCCGAGGCCATGCGCCTGCTCGAACGTGGGTATACGGTGCAAAAATTCTTCCCCGCCGAAGCCAATGGCGGCGCCCCTGCACTCAAGGCCATCGGCGCACCGATCCCGCAGGTGAAATTCTGCCCGACAGGTGGTGTGACTTTGAAAAATGCGCCTGTTTATCTGGGTTTAAGCAACACGCTCTGCGTTGGTGGCTCTTGGGTCGCGCCCAAAAATCTGGTGGAGGCGCAGGATTGGGCTGGCATTACAGCACTGGCCGCAGAGGCAGCCGCGCTCTCATAAACGCAGGGTGCTTGGCGGCTTTCACGGCATGTTAGGAAATTGGCGCTAGGGGTTTCTCAAATGATTTGAGGAACTGCCAATGCTTGATTCATGGCCGATATCGCGACGCGTGAACACCGGCTTTTTGATCGTGACACTGATGCTGGTTGACCTGGCCGTATTTTCGCACCGCGCGGTTGGTGCGCTTGGCAATGTGTATGATGAATATCGGCAGATCGCGAACCAGAACATCGCCATCTCGGCCTTTATGGAGGATATCTTCGAGGCGCAACAAGCAGCCTTGCAGTACCGGATCACACCAGACCCGGCATTCCGTGAACAGGTCAGCCGCAATATTGACGAGGTATTGGACGGCACCGTCTTTCTGGGATCCTTTGCAAATGCACCAGAAAGGCTAGCCGCGGTCGAAACCGTTCTGGACGAGGCACGGATCTATAAGACGCAGTTCGCGTTGATGGCAAGCGCGATTGAAGCGGCCGATGCGCTGGAACGTGATTTCTCCGCGCGCTCGGACCAACTTCAAAGGGAAACGAATACAGCATTCAACCTTGCCCTGCAGTCGGGCAATCCGGCGTTAACGTCGGCCGTGGGGCGATGCTTGCAAACCCTCTATACCGCCATTTTTGCCGGAAAGCGCTATCTGGCCTCGCATGCCGTCGCTGATCTGGACGAATTCACGACCCAATATGCCGCATTCGGCAATGCGCTTGCCCGCTTGGAGGCACTGAACCGGCAGGACAATATCACCGCTGTTGCGAACCGTCTCAAAGACCTGATGAACGGCTATCCTACGATGCTTGATGCCTTTGCCATCGCAAATGCAGATGCACAAGACATCCAGGCCGGCATGCTCGACCGTGTTGGTCCAGCGATGCAACAGCGCCTGAACCGTGTCGCGGCGGATATCGTTGATCGCCAGAATGATCTGGGTGACACAGGCAGTGCGATTGTTACCCGGATGCGCACCGTCATCCCCGTTGTCGGCATTGCTGCAATCCTCATTGCGCTTGCAGCCGCCTATGCGATTAGCCGCTGGATCAGCGCACCCATCACACGGCTTGCGGATGTCACAGACAGGTTGGCTTCCGGTGACAATGATGTTGCGATTACCGGCCAGGACCATCAGCATGAACTGGGGCGCATGGCACGCGCGCTCTTGATCTTCCGCGACAGCCAGATCGCACGGATCGCAGGCGCGGCCGAGCAGGCAGAACTGCGCGCGCAACAGGATGCGGTCGTCGGCACCATGAAACGCCAGCTTGCCGCACTTGCGCAAGGCAACCTTACGGCGGAAATCAAGGAACCATTCGCGCCTGAATATGAAGAGCTGCGCATCAACTTCAACGATGCCATCACGGGACTGCACAGCGCAATGCAGCGCGTCATCGAAACCTCGGCGCTGATTGGTCACAACGCGACCGAATCAAACATCGCCACAGCGGATCTTTCCCAGCGCACCGAAAACCAGGCCGCGACCCTTGAAGAAACCGCAGCGGCCCTTGATCAATTGACAGCAAGTGTCCGCTCGGCGGCCGAGCACGCCAAATCGGTCGACACGTCGGTGACCAAAGCACGTGCAGAAGCCGCCAAAAACGGGGAAATCGTGGCTCAGGCCGTGAGCGCCATGGGCGCAATCGAACACTCCTCACAGCAGATCACACAAGTCATCAGCGTCATCGACGATATTGCGTTCCAGACCAATCTTCTGGCCCTCAACGCCGGGGTTGAGGCCGCGCGCGCCGGCGAGTCCGGCAAAGGATTTGCCGTCGTCGCCTCTGAGGTGCGCGCACTTGCACAACGTTCAGCCGATGCCGCCAAAGAGATCGCGGGGCTGATTGAAAACAGTTCCCGCCATGTGACCCAAGGCACGCAACTGGTAGGACATGCCGGTGATGCGTTGTCCGAGATTATCACTCAGGTGAACGACATCTCGTCCATGACATCCCAGATCGCGGCCAGCGCCGAGGAACAGGCCATCGGACTGTCGGAAATCAATGTCGGCGTGAACCAATTGGATCAGGTGACCCAACAAAACGCCGCAATGGTGCAGGATTCGATCACGCGCGGCGATGCGCTGGCGACGGAAACACGCAAGCTCAACGCCTTGATCGGGAAGTTCAAGATTGTATCAGAACGTATGACACCCGCCATACCACATGACGCCGCTGACGCTCTGCGTGATGCGATCGCAAGGACCAATGTGCCGGCGAAAAGCATGCCGCGCCCGGCAACACAGGTCGCCGCAGAACCAGCATGGGAGGATTTCTGACCAAGACGCTCCCGCAGAAAACGGCGGGTCACTGCACTCAATGCGCCAGCAGAAAACAGCGCGATCACTGCGCTAAATGCGCCCGCTCCGCCCCCCCTTGCGCCTCGGGGTCGGTGGCTCTTGCAGTGCTGCGCGCAGGGTTTCCAGCATAGGATGGGCCTGCGGTACGTGATCGCGGTACTGCGTGATCAGCTTGCTTGCCTCGATTCGCACATCATAACCAGCGGGCAGGCCAAGAGCCCAATCCAGAAAGATGCTCCGGCATTCCGGTGCGCCGATCCCTTCAATCGCAAAGGAGTCGCGGATCAGCCCCTTGGGGTCAAAAACTGCCTCATCCGTCATGTGGCCTCCAGGTAGTGTTGGATGATTGCGCCTGCCCGCTCTTGCGTTGTGCGTAACGCAGCCAGAAGGCTTTCGACATCTTTCGCGCCTGTTTCGCGCAGGATCAAGCGTTTTGCACCTTCTGACAGATCACTTAATTCCCCCTCTTCACCCGCCAGAAACCGCAGGGCCGTTTGCAACTGCCAGAAAAGATCAAAGGCAGCACCCAGATCTTCCGCATCGCCCGCCGTAATCCAACCCTCCGCAACTCCGGCCTGCAGCTGCTGGCGCGTATCCGCAGCATCGTCAGCGGCTTTCAACGCGACGGTCTGTGCAAAAAGTTCGATGTCCTGCAAGCGCCCGGGCCCGATCTTGGTGTCCCATCCGGCACCCTGCCCTTTCTCCGCTGCGATACGCGCACGCATATCTGCCACATCCGCAAAAATGCTTGCCCCCCCCGATTTCGCCTGCAAGAGCGCGCGGCGAAACACCTCGATCTCTGCGCAAAGGCTTTCATCTCCTGCGATTGCACGCGCGCGGGTCAGCGCCAGATGTTCCCAGGTCCAGGCTTCGTTTTTCTGGTAGTCCTCGAATGAGGCCAGCGATGTCGCGACGGGGCCCTGCCGCCCAGAGGGGCGCAAACGCATGTCCACCTCATAAAGCCGCCCTTCGGCCATCTGCGCGCTGAGTGCCGTGATAAGCGCCTGCGTCAGCCGGGCAAAATAAGTGCGTGTCGGCAAGGGCCTGCGCCCGTCCGAACTCTCAACACCTTGCGCATCATAAACCATGATCAAATCAAGATCAGAGGTGGCCGTCAAACGCGCCGCCCCCAGCGACCCCATCGCGATCACCGCACCACCGCGGCCGGGCATGGCCCCGTGCTTGCGGGCAAAATCGGCAACCACAACGGGCCATAGACCCACAACAACAGCCTCGGCGAGATCGGCATATTGCGCGCCCGCTTGCGCAGCGTCCGTCAGATCACGCAGGAAATGCACACCGATGCGGAAATGCCATTCCTTGGCCCAGCGACGGGCAGCCAGTAACTGGCTCTCATAGTCATCCGACGCCGCCAAAACCCCGTTTATGTCATCTATGAGTGCCGCCTTGCCGGGCCATTCCGCAAAGAACGCCCCACCAAGAACCGCGTCCAGCACGCCCGAGTTGCGCGACAGGTACTGTGCAAGTGCCGGTGCCGTTGCGCAAATGTCGACGATCAACTGGGTCAGATGCGGATTTGCTTCGAACAGGGAAAATAGCTGAACACCCGCAGGCAGGCCCGCCAGAAATCCGTCAAACTGGGCCAAGGCCTCGTCCGGCTTTGCGGCCTTTTGCAACTGATGCATGATCTTGGGTGTGATGCGGGCAAAAATCTCGGTCGCGCGGGACGATCGCAAGGCGGGATAGCTGTGCCAACGGGCGACAATGTCCTGCCCCCATTCCAGCGTTCCGGGGTCAGAAGATGGCGCATCGGGGCTGAAGAACCCTTCGGTCAGTGCGTGAACATCTTCCAATCTGTCACGTAATTCCGAACGCAATGCCGCTGTTTCCAGCCCCATGAACGCGGCCAGCCGGTCAAATCCGGCGGCATCCTGCGGCAGGGTCTGCGTCTGCGCGTCATTGATCATCTGCAAGCGGTGCTCGACCTCGCGGTGATGGCGGTAATGGTCGTAAAGCTGCTCGGCCGTCTGTAATGGAATCCAGTCCGCAGCGGCCAGCGCCTGCAACCCTTCGCGGGTCTGACGGGCGCGCAGGGACGGGTCCCGCCCGCCTGCAATCAACTGGCGGGTCTGGGTGAAGAATTCGATTTCGCGAATACCCCCGCGCCCCAGTTTCATATTATGGCCTTCAAGCACAAGCGGCCCATGCAGACCTTTGTGATCGCGGATTTTCAGGCGCATGTCGTGGGCGTCCTGAATGGCCGCAAAATCAAGGTGTTTGCGCCACACGAAGGGCCGCAAGGTTTCCAGAAAACGCGCACCTGCCACCTGATCACCCGCACAAACCCGCGCCTTGATAAAGGCCGCGCGTTCCCATGTACGGCCAACGCTCTCGTAATAGCGTTCGGCGGTTTCCATCGACAGGCAAACCGGCGTGACAGAGGCATCTGGGCGCAGCCGCAGATCCGTGCGAAAGACATAACCACCCTCGCGCAGGTCCGACAGGATTGCGGCCATCTTGCGGGTGACGCGAATGAAGGCGCTGCGCACTTCGTGATAATCGTCCGGATCAAAGCGCGTTTCATCAAAGAGGCAGATCAGATCAATGTCGGAGGAATAATTCAGCTCGCCCGCGCCCATCTTGCCCATGGCCAACACGACCATGCCACCCGCATCGGCAGGATCACCACCAGCAGGAAGTTTGCCGCGTGCGACCTCTGCCGCGACCAACTGGCTTACTGCTGCCTGTACTGCGGCATCGGCAAAATCCGTGAGAATCTGCGTCACCGTCTCAAGCGGCCAGACACCGCCCAGATCGGCCAGACCGGTCAGCAGCGCGATCCGACGCTTGGCCTGTCGCAAGGCAAGCGGCAGATCGGACAGGGCCGCATCGGGAATATCGGCAAGCAGATCGACAACCGCTGCTTCGGGATCGTCAAAGGCCGTTTCAATCCACGCCCCCTCGCGACGCAGCAGATCGGCTAGAAACGGGCTACATCCCGCCGTTCCGGCAATCAGACTGCGCAGTTCAGGTGCCAGTGGCGGAAATCCGGCAAGGGCATCCTGCCCCCGATCAACATCGAAAGGATAAGGCGAACGGGTGATGCGTGCGGCAAATGACATGGGTCCACACTGCGGCGCAGTTGCGCTCTGGTCAATCCGTCACGCGGGGGTACACTGCCCCAAAAAAGGACATGACGTTCATGAGCAAAAGTCTCAAACGGGTGATGGCGGCGCTATCGGATGCGGGGCTTGATATCATGCCGCTAGAGCTTGGACCCGAAACACGCACGGCACAGCAGGCCGCGGATGCGGCCGGATGCGCGCTGGACCAGATTGCGAAATCGGTGATCTTTGCGGGCCAAACCAGCGGGCGGGCAATCCTTTTCATCACCGCTGGCGGCAACCGCGTTGATCCGGCCAAGGCCAGCGCCGTGGCAGGCGAGCCTTTGGGCAAAGCCGATGCCGCATTGATCCGCGCACAAACGGGGTTTGCCATTGGCGGGGTGGCACCGGTCGGCCATCTTACCCCGATCACGGCATTTTTTGATCCATGACTGCTGGAATTTGCGGTTATTTACGCCGCAGCAGGGACGCCAAAGCATATTTCCCCCGTCAAGCCAGCGGTTCTTTTGGAAATTTCTGGGGCGCAAGTCGCTGACTTTACGACATAATAAAAGTAAATGTAAAAAACATTTACATCAGGTCTTGAAGCAGACAGGCAAACCTACAATATCGGTGATGTGAAAAGCATTCACATAGACACACACAGATAACTAAGGAGCCCAACCATGAACACCGCCACATCCCCTTCCCAAATGGCCCTACACAACCGTCCCGGCTTTTTTGCCCGTGCCGAAGCCTGGCTTGATGAACGTGGCAAAGGCGCTTGGATCGCCGCCATGGTTATCAGCTTTATCTTTTTCTGGCCCATCGGCCTTGCCCTTCTTGCCTATATGATCTGGAGTAAACGCATGTTCAATTCTTCCTGCAACGCAATGACCCGCAGACGCGCCCGCCATATGGGCAAATCTTCCGGCAACAGCGCCTTTGACGCCTATAAGGCCGAAACACTGCAGCGACTTGAAGAAGAGCAGGACAAGTTCGAGGCCTTCCTCAAGCGCCTGCGTGACGCCAAGGACAAGGCAGAGTTCGACCAGTTCATGGACGACCGTGCCCGCAAAATGACCGAACCTGACGACACAAACACGGGCCCTGCGACGGCCTAACGCCGCTTTACCAAGGGTGGCCTGCTTTCCCCGGCGGGCCGCCCTGCCCCTTTTATCAATGAGTTGACCATGACCATGTCTTCGCAATACGCGCCACATCTTGATTATGACCCAGAACGCTATGAGGGCGTGACGATCAAACGCGGCATAGCCTGGCTGTTTGACGCTGTGATGATCGCCATGCTTTGCGCATTGGTTCTGCCGTTCACCGCCTTTACCGGCATCTTCTTCTTTCCCCTCCTGATGCTTGTTGTGGGGTTTTTCTATCGCTGGTTCACGCTGGCGGGTGGGTCTGCGACATGGGGGATGCGCCTGATGGGCATCCGCTTTCGCGATCATCGCGGCGCGCCGCTCAGCTCTGGTTTGGCGCTTGCCCATACGCTTGGGTACAGCATCAGCATCACCGTAGCCCCGCTGCAACTGATCTCGATTATCCTGATGCTGGTCACGCAAAGGGGCCAAGGCCTGACTGACCTTTTCCTCGGCACCGAGGCCATAAATATTTACCGTTAACTATGTCGCAGACGGGGGGCTTGGCGCAGGGTAAACAGATTGTTAAGCTTTGTGGAAATCAACCGGATCACGCATGCGCCACACGCTTCCCATTGCCCCGCAGTTTTATGTAACTGCCCCACAGCCATGCCCCTATTTGGAAGGGCGGATGGAGCGTAAACTGTTTACGGCGCTCCAGGGCGATATGGCAACCAAGCTCAACGACTCTTTGTCAAAGCAAGGCTTTCGCCGGTCGCAGAATGTGCTCTACCGCCCTTCTTGTGCGGAATGTTCGGCCTGTATGTCGGCGCGGATTGATGTGTCCAAATTCGCCCCAAGCCGCAGCCAGCGCAGGGTCGCGCGCCGCGCCGCGCACCTCAACCGCCGCGCGACATCGCCATGGGCCACAGAAGAACAATACGACCTCTTTCGCGAATACCTTGACGGACGGCATGCCACGGGCGGCATGGCCGATATGGATATGTTCGAATTCGCGGCGATGGTCGAGGAAACGCCGATCAGGTCCCGCCTGATCGAATACACGACCGAACAGGATCTGACGGCGGTCTGCCTGACCGATATCCTCGATGACGGGCTGTCGATGGTTTATTCGTTCTTCGATCCTGCCAGTGAAAAGCTGTCGCTCGGAACCTACGTTATTCTCGATCACATCGCCATCGCCCGCGAATTGGGCCTGCCCTACGTGTATCTGGGATATTGGGTCCCTGGCAGCCCCAAGATGGACTATAAGGCCAAGTATAAGGGCCTTGAGGTGTACCGCGGCGGTGAGTGGACGCCTGTGACGGACCCCTCGGAATACCGTGCCGATATGCACCCGCTATCGACCGACCCGATTGCCGAGCAGGTCGCAAGGATCGATCTGCCGGACGGGCGGACCTAATCCAAAGTTTCTTCATCCAAGAAAAAAGGGCGGCGCCATCGGCACCGCCCTTTTTTGGTCTGCTCAGTCCCGCTTAGTTCAGCAGGTTCGGGACAATCGTTACCACGCCCGGCACAAAGGCCAGAAGCAGCAGCGCGAACACCTGAATACCGATGAATGGCATCACGCCCTTATAGATCTGGCCCGTCGTGATCGACTTGGGCGCAACCCCACGCAGATAGAAGAGCGCAAAGCCAAAGGGCGGTGTCAGGAACGATGTTTGCAGGTTCACCGCGATCATGATCGTGACCCACTTGGGATCAAATGTGCCGCCATAGATGACCGGTCCCACAATCGGGATGACGATGTAGATGATCTCAAGGAAATCGAGCACGAAGCCCAGCACAAAGAGCACCAGCATCACCAGCAGGAACACCGTCCATTCGTTGTCGAACGAGCGCAGGAATTGCTGGATGTAGTGTTCGCCACCAAAGGAGATCAGCACGAGGTTCAAAAGCTGCGAACCGATCAGGATGGTAAAGACCATCGAGGTCACTTTCGCCGTTTCGCGCACAACCGGTGCCAGAACACCCCCCGCGATCAAGACCCAGCACGACCACAGCAAACCGAACATCGCATAAAGGAAGGCGCCAAAGGCCACCAGATACGCCAGTCGGTTTTCAAACAGCACGACCTCTTGACCGAGGCGCAAATCGAAATTGCCCCCAATGATCAGCATCAGCACAATCGCACCCGCCGTCAGCAGCACGATCCGCCCAGACTTTTCCTGATCTTTGCGCTTGCGATAGGCCGCCAGCAGAATAGCACCACCCGCACCCAAGGCCGCAGCCGGTGTGGGGTTTGTGATACCACCCAAGATCGACCCCAGAACCGCAACAATCAGCACAAGCGGCGGGAAGACCACGCGCATGATCTCGTTGCCGGCCAGATACCCAACGGCATAGCGCAAGCCAAGGTAAGTCACCAAAAGCGGTAGCGCCAAGATCAGTGTTGTCATGCCAGGCGTTGTCAGAGGCGTAATCAGAACAATGTCCGCGATCAAGATCAGGCCGATACCCACCGATCCAAGGATCAGCGGACGGTGGTCTGCACTTGGTGCCACACCACGTGCCAATGCCAGAACCAGCCCCAACAACACGGCCAGAACAGCGATCCCTGTCCCGATTGGTGCGGCGTCATCGACCGCTTCCACGACTAGCGCTGCGCGCTCTTCTGGACTGAGTTCGCGTGATGCCGTAGCCCCGCCGGATTCCTCAATCGCCGCTTGCTGGGCGACTGCGGTTTCCCACGCTTCGATCCCGTGCAATTCAATCATGGAGGCCTGACACTCTTCGCCAACCCGTGTGCGCAAGGACGCGCTTTCGCTGGCGTCCGTGAAGCTGTCGACAAGCACAGATTGTGAGCCCACGAGGTTCACCTGCCCCATGCCGATGGTCAGCGCGATGATACCCGCAGGCACCGCCAACAGCCAAGTCAGCCCTTCGTTGCGTGTGATCACCTCTCTGCCTGCCGTATCGGCAAACTGCACCGGTGGCGCTTTGCTTGGGTTGATCAGCGCAAAGACAAACGCATAGCCCGCATAAAGCGTGGCCAACATGACACCGGGCAACAGCGCAGCCTGGAACAAGGTGCCGACCGACAAAACAGCGGGCGAACCCAGATAGGTCAACGCATCGGTACAGCCTGCAAGCTGGGCGCGGTTTTCTTGTGCAGCGGAATAGATGTCACCGGCCAAAGTACCCAGAAGAACGATCACGATCGAAGGCGGAATGATCTGCCCCAACGTACCTGACGCAGCAATCACGCCGGTCGACAGCTCAGCCGAATATCCGTTCTTGAGCATCGTCGGCAGCGCCAACAGACCCATGGTCACAACCGTCGCACCCACGATACCGGTAGAGGCGGCAAGGAACGCGCCCACGATCACGATAGAGACAGCCAGACCACCCGGCAGCGGCCCAAAGACCTTCGCCATCGACGTCAGCAGCTCGTCCGCGATCCGCGACCGTTCCAGCACGATGCCCATCATAACGAACATCAAAACAGCCAGCAGCGTTTCAATCGACTGGCCCGCCAGAACACGTTCGTTCATGCGGTTGACCATAAAGCCGATGTTACGATCCAGCGCCACTTCCCAGCCCTGCGGGAACAAAGGCCCGATGTAGCGTGGAAGTTCAGGGTGACTGAAGACTGAGATCGCCTCTTGTCGCACCCCTTCGTTGACCAGCGCGCGGAATTCATCCGATCTGGTGTCGACCGCCGCGTGGAGCAAAATGCCCGCGCTATCAAGACCCGCGATAATCGCGAATGAAATCACCGCAGAGCCCATGATTGCAAAGGCAACAGGGAAACCAGAAAGGATACCTGCAAAGAGCGTCAGAAAGACGATAATAATACCGACTTCGATGCCATCTAATCCGAAAAGCATATCGTTCCTGCCCTATTAATGGATGTCTGCGACAAGTTCGGCGGTAGGATCGCCAATCTCGTCTTTATCAAGGTTCTTGCCTTCGCTCTCGGGGCCTTCTTTCCACTCCAGATACGAGCGATAGAAGAAAGCGACCGCTTGCAGCATGACCATCAGTGCGAAAGTCACCAGCAAGACCTTGAAGAGGAAGTAGGCGTTAAACCCGTTGGGCGAAAACCCGATTGTTTCGATGTTCCAGCGCAGCGCGCGGGCTTTGGTCAACAAGCGGTCCAACGTGTCCGAGGCCGAGGGGTTCGGCACGACAAGGTGCCGCCACAAGAAGAACCAGCCGTAAAGCCAGATGATAATCGCACCCGGCAGCATGAACACGATCGAACCGAACATGTCGATGACGCGCTTGGTGCGGTAGCTTACCGCAGAGTACACCAGATCGACACGCACATGGCCGCCCTGCACGAATGTGTAGGCGGCGCAAAGGCACACGATCATGGCGTTGTAAAATTTCAGTTCTTCGGACCACCAGCTGATATCTTTGGTGAAACTGACACCAAAGCCGACGCTGATTTCCGCGACAGCGAAGACGCGCTGCATGAAGATGATGACAATCTGCTGAAGCACCATCAGCAAACCCGCCCAAGCCGCGATCCGGCCCACGACGTTGGCAAAGCCCTCAAGCCCGCGCACACAGCCCCACATGATGCGGTTATTGTACAACCCCACAGCGGTCACGACCAAAAAGCCTGCCAGCGCCACAAAGAAGAATTCAACAGAGGCGCCGTAGTAGATAAAGCGCATCAGCGCTTCTTTCTGCTCGGTCTCCATCGCGCCGTTGATACTCGGCAGCCAGGACAACCATTCACTTGGATGAAAGATCGCATAAAAGAAGTTGTAGAACGCCTCGATCAGGTTGGCGAAAAACCATCCGATTGCATTGCCGCCCCATGCTTCGACCAGGCCCATGGCCACTCCCCCGCATTGATGATCGTCATTTTTTGTCCAAGGGGCCCCACCAACGGCGAGGCCCCCCAGAGATCTGCATAGCTTGGCCTATCACCGGCCAAGCAATACGTCTTAGAGCGCGTTGAAACGTGCGCGCTGCTGTTGGAACACGTTGTCCGAGATGCTTGTCCAGGCGTAGGTCGCCGCAGCGGCCTCTTCCTGGCTTGCACGGATGCGGTCGAACAGTTCGTCACCTGTGAACTCGTCCAGCGCTTCTTTTGACGCACGGCCAAACGCATCCCAGACATCATCAGGGAACTGCATGATTTTTGTGCCCTGCGCCTGCAGACGGTTGAGTGCAGCACCGTTGTTGTAGTTGGACTGTGCAAGGCTCCACTCGTGTGTCGCAGCCGCGGCTGTTTCACAGATTTGCTGCTGTGCTGGTGTCATTTCGTTCCAAACGTCGCGGTTGAATGCCGCAGACAGGACCGAACCCGGCTCGTGGAAACCACCGGTGTAGTAGAACTCACAGACTTCCTGGAAGCCGAGACGCTCGTCTGCGAACGGACCGATCCACTCGGCGCCATCAATCGCGCCAGAGGACAGCGCCTGATAGATTTCGCCGCCCGGAATGTTCTGTACGGACGCACCTGTGCGACCCAATGCCAGACCACCGATGCCAGGCATACGGAATTTCAGACCCTGCAGGTCAGCAGCAGAGTTGATCTCTTTGTTGAACCAACCACCCGGCTGGTGACCTGTGTTGCCGCACATGAACGACTTAAGGTTAAAGATTTCGCCCAGCTCGTCGTGCAGACCCTTACCGCCGCCGTGGTGGTACCAGCTGGTCATTTCGCCACCGGTCGCGCCGAAAGGCACCGCCGTGAAGAAGTAATAGCCGGGGTGCTGACCGCCAAAGTAATAGTCAGCCGAGTGATACACGTCAGCCTGACCCGAAGATACAGCATCAAACACTTCGAAAGCGCCAACCAACTGGCCTGCTGCCTTTTTCTCGATCGTGATCTGACCGTCCATCATGCTGTTGACCAAGTCGACGAACTTTACAGCAGCGTCATCAAAGACAGCAAAGCCGTCTGGCACCGATGTTACCATCGTCAATGTGCGGTTGCCCTGCGCATAAGCAGGCGCTGCCAGTGCAGATGCGGCAACAGCCGAACCACCAATAGCGGTATTCTTTAGAAAGGAACGACGATCCATATAGTTTTCTCCCAGTTGTAACTCTGTCCGGCTCCTCCCAGAGCTCGAACCTGTCGTTAGATTGTTGCACTCTAACGTCGAGAATTGAAAGATAAAGAGTTACATTCGCCCAAACGACAAAAATTGTCATTTTTTTTGACCAATTTTTGCGCAAACTCCGCCTGTGGACCTGCCGGAACACGTTAGACGGGCAATTGCGGTGTGTTTATTGCGTTAAGGCAGTGCGGACCGCAACAATACTATATGCCCATACAGGCGCGGGGATCGGCCTGCGCACAATGCCTGCCTGCCATCGCATACACGAAAGCGCCCGCTGCAATCAAGCAACGGGCGCTTCCATCTTGGGAGGGAAGTTGGTTTAGTTCTCGACAGTCTGCTGGATACTTTCACGCACAATGTTGAACCACTCGCCCGACAGGCGCAGCTGTTCCAGACCCGCGTTGATGATCGGCAGCGCTTCGTTGGCGAAAGCGTTGTCCTTCGACACAAAGATATGCGACGACACAGCACCGCGCAGTGGCTCCAGTGTTGCGACCGCATCAACCATACCGGCAGAGCGGATGTCCTCTTCGGCGGGCAGCGCGTCATAGGTGACGACATCGACTTCGCCATTCTGCAAAAGCTGGAAGCAGCCGTTTTGCGCCACTGTTGTCACATAAGTGATGTTCGGCTCGACGAGCTGTGCCGCCTCAAGATCAAAGGTGAACCACGCTTCGGGGCGGCAAACACGGGCACCGAACAGATCGTCGGTGCTTTGCGCATTCGCATATTCACTGCCATTCAACGTATAAAAGTCCACGATGATTTCATAGAACGGGTCAGAGTGGTTGAAGTCGGTGCACCGGCTGGCACTGGCCGGCCCGAGGTTTTCAACGCGGCTACAATCAGGGCGGAACCAGGGGAAGGCCATATCAATGGCACCGATTGGCAGCAATGTCTCTAGATGCGAGCCCCAGTCATTCACGAACACGATATCATATTCCTGATCCGGATTGCCCAGCTGCATTGATCGGTCCACCATCCGCGTGATCATCCCGCCGCCGGGCAGGTCCTCATCGGTGAAGGGCGCATAATCGGAGCCTGTCGCGATCCGCAGGGGCCGCGCGGGCGCAGATGTCACCGGTGCAGGCGCTGTTGACGCGGCGACAACGGCTGCGGCGCCTGTCGGCAAAGACCCGTCAGCGCAAGGGATCGCCAGAACCTGCCCGACCTCAAGTCGGTTCGGGCTTTCCAGAACGGTGGTGTTCGCGTCAAACAGGACGCGAAACCCGCCGGGCACCTCTGCTGCGGTGGCAATCCGGCTTAACACGTCGCCACGCACAACTGTGTAGAAAGAACACTGCTCTTGTGCCTGCGCCTGTCCGCCGGCCAGCGTTGTGAACCCTGCCGCAGCAGCAACAGCCACTGCCAAATTCGTGGAAGCTTTATACATTATTTTTCCTTTCCCTGTAGGAGCGCCGCAGCGCAAAATTCGACACTGAACTAACCGTTCCGATGCAATTCGGTTTCCTTGAGGACCACTATCCTGCAGATCAAGGCAAAATCTTGACCGAAACGGGACCAATGCAAAGTTTTATTCTGTTAACTTTCGTACAAGCATTGCATCGGCTTTGGCCAGCATTGGATGTTCAAAGATTGCCTTAGTGCGATATTGTCACAAAAATGGAAACGACCGAACGCTTTGCTCTTTTTCCGATGCGGCGGAATTATGGCGCGCGGTCCCGCATCCGGAGTCTTGCCGATTGGCCGCGTGAACCGGGGGGCGCATGCGCGCCAGTTTCGTATCTGTGACATGCAAAACCTTGTAGCCTCAGCCAAGGGACCCACATTGCATAGAACTGCAAATACTTTGAACGGAGACGACATGTCAGAGACTACCGCCTACACCCCGCCAAAAGTCTGGACTTGGGACGCCGAAAGCGGCGGTCAGTTTGCCAAGATCAACCGCCCCATCGCAGGGCCGACCCATGACAAGGATCTGCCTGTCGGCAAGCATCCGCTGCAGCTGCACTCACTTGCCACGCCAAATGGTGTGAAAGTCACTGTGATGCTGGAAGAACTGCTCGCGGCAGGCCACGCCGCCGAATACGACGCATGGCTGATCAACATTCAGGAAGGCGACCAGTTCAGTAGCGGCTTTGTCGATGTGAACCCCAATTCCAAGATCCCTGCCCTGTTCGATAAAGACACCGGTGTGCGGGTCTTTGAAAGCGGGGCGATCCTACTTTATCTGGCGGAAAAATACGGCGCGTTCCTGCCCAAGAACGTGGTGGACCGCACTGAAACACTGAACTGGCTGTTCTGGCTGCAAGGCTCCGCACCTTATCTGGGCGGAGGTTTCGGCCACTTCTACGCCTATGCGCCCGAAAAATTCGAATACCCCATCAACCGCTTTACGATGGAGGCCAAGCGCCAGCTGGATGTGTTGAACCAACGGCTTGAGGATTATGAATATCTGGGCGGCGACGACTACTCGATCGCCGATATGGCAACGGCACCTTGGTATGGCGCGCTGGTCAAGGGGCTTGTCTACGACGCAGCTGAGTTTCTTGATGTGGCATCCTATGAACACGTCAACCGCTGGGCGGATACAGTGATGAACCGCCCCGCGTATCTGCGCGGCAAGATGGTCAACCGCGCATGGGGTGAGCCGGCCGAGCAGTTGCGCGAACGTCATGATGCAGGGGATTTCGACACCCGGACGTGGGACAAGATCGGCGACGATAAAGAATAACCCCCCTTGAAAACGCCCGCGCCGATGCTTCATTACGCTTTGGCGCGGGAGAGATCATGCTGACATACCTTATTCTGGCCTTTGGGCTGCTTGCGCTTTTCCTTGGCGGCGATTTTCTGGTCAAAGGGGCCAGCGGTCTTGCATTGCGCTTGGGCCTTTCACCGATGGTGATTGGCCTGACCGTTGTGGGCTTTGGGACCTCCGCGCCGGAACTGCTTGTCTCACTCAACGCAGCCCTTGGCGGACAGGCGGGAATCGCCGTCGGGAATGTTGTGGGCTCGAACATCGCCAACACGCTTTTGATTCTGGGGCTGGCGGCGGTTCTGGCCCCCGTCACGGTCGCATTCGCCACAATCCGGCGTGATCTTTTCTGGATGGCGGGGGCCACGCTGCTGTTGCCTGTGGTGCTTTGGTCCGGTGATCTGGGGCTGATCGAAGGGCTGGTTCTGGTGGCAGGATTGGCTGCATTTCTGGTGCTGAGCCTGCGCAGTGGCACCCCTGAAGTCGCAGAGATCGGTCCCGTCGGCCCGCTATGGCACAGTCTGGTGTTCGCCCTTGGCGGATTGGTCGCGATTATGGTGGGCGCACATTATCTCGTGCAAAGCGCCACCATCATTGCGCGCGATTTCGGGATCTCCGAGGCGATGATCGGTCTCAGCATCGTGGCCATCGGCACCTCTTTGCCCGAACTGGCCACAACAATTGTCGCCGTCATCCGGGGCCAGCGCGATATTGCCGTAGGCAATGTGATCGGGTCCAATATTTTCAACGTCTTGGGCATCCTCGGCATCACCGCTGTGGTCACACCGATCCCCGTTGCTGTGCGGTTCATGCAGGTCGATATTCCGTTCCTGATCGGGCTGACCGCCGTCATCATCGCGGTGTTGTGGCTGACCGGTAAACTGGGGCGCATCACAGGCATCATCATGTTGCTGGCCTATGGCTTTTATCTGGCAGCCACCTCAGGGCTGTGACCACCCCCAAATCCGGCATTCGAAAGAAAGTTGCAAAAAACCGGCCCGAAACGACATTTTCTCCATTCCGGCGGTTGACCCCCCTTTTGCACCACACTAATGTCCGCCCAAGCAAAGGATACCCGATGACACACGTCGTACTAATTGTGAGACACACGCGCATGGGCCGGTAACGGTAAATCCATAACGATCCCATGCGCCCCCGACAGCCTCGGGGGTTTTTTTATGACGAAACGAAACCAGATACGCGAAGGACGCGAGAGACATGACAAAAACCATGACGGGCGCAAAAATGGTTGTTCAGGCACTGATTGATCAGGGCGTGGACACAGTCTTTGGATACCCCGGTGGTGCCGTCCTGCCGATCTATGACGAGATTTTTCAACAAAACAGCATCAAACACGTGCTGGTGCGCCATGAACAGGGCGCGGTTCATGCCGCCGAAGGTTATGCCCGTTCCACCGGTAAACCCGGTGTTGCGCTGGTCACGTCCGGCCCCGGTGCCACGAATGCCGTGACCGGCCTGACCGATGCGCTGATGGACAGCATACCGATTATCGTGCTGACAGGTCAGGTGCCGACCTTCATGATCGGCTCTGACGCGTTTCAGGAATGTGACACGGTTGGCATCACCCGCCCCTGCACCAAGCATAACTGGCTGGTCAAAGAGACCGACAAACTGTCGGCGATCATGCATGAGGCGTTCCATATCGCCACATCCGGCCGCCCCGGCCCTGTTGTGATCGACATCCCCAAGGATGTGCAGTTCGCCACCGGCAAATACACCGAAGCGCGGCAGGTCGAGACGCATTACAACCCGCAGGTCAAAGGTGACATGGAGATGATCACCGAACTGGCCGAGGCGATGGAAAAGGCCAAACGCCCTGTGTTCTATACCGGTGGCGGTGTCATCAACTCTGGCCCTGCGGCATCGCAACTGCTGCGCGAATTGGTGGCCGAGACAGGTTTTCCGATCACATCCACGCTGATGGGTCTGGGCTGTTACCCCGCATCCGGCGAAAACTGGCTGGGGATGCTGGGGATGCACGGGCTTTATGAGGCCAACATGGCGATGCACGACTGCGATCTGATGATCAACATCGGCGCACGTTTTGACGACCGGATCACAGGGCGTCTGGATGCCTTTAGCCCCGGATCGACCAAGGCGCATATCGACATTGACGCATCATCCATCAACAAGGTGATCAAGGTCGACATCCCGATCTTGGGTGATGTGGCCCATGTGCTGGAAGACCTGCTGAACGTCTGGAAATCCCGCGGTCGCAAGACCAACAAAGAGGCGGTCCAGAAATGGTGGCACCAGATCAATGAATGGCGTAAAATCGACTGCCTCAAGTACACGCAAAAAGGCAAGGTTATCAAACCGCAATACGCCCTGTCACGCCTGCAAGAACTGACCAAGAACCACGACCGTTACATCTGTACCGAAGTGGGCCAGCACCAGATGTGGGCGGCGCAATATCTTGATTTCGAGGATCCCAACCGGTGGATGACATCGGGTGGTCTGGGCACGATGGGTTACGGTTTCCCTGCCTCAATCGGCGTACAAATGGGCAACCCCGATGCGCTGGTCATCAACGTGGCCGGCGAAGCGTCATGGTTGATGAACATGCAGGAACTGGGCACTGCAATGCAGTATAAACTGCCCGTCAAACAGTTCATCCTGAACAACGAACGGCTGGGCATGGTGCGCCAGTGGCAGGAACTGCTGCATGGTGAGCGCTATTCCTCAAGCTGGTCGGAATCGCTGCCTGATTTCGTGAAACTGGCCGAAGCATTCGGGGCGAAGGGGATCCTCTGTTCCGACCCCGACGATCTGGATGATGCGATCATGGAAATGCTGAACCATGACGGGCCTGTTCTGTTCGATTGTCTGGTGGAAAAGCACGAAAACTGCTTCCCGATGATCCCGTCAGGCAAGCCGCATAACGAGATGCTGCTGGGCGAAGGCGCGGATACGGCGAATGCAATCAAGTCTGATGGCGCGGTGATGGTTTAACGACCGCACTCCAACCATTTTGAAGAACAACGAAAAAAGGGACATCCCATGTCACCGCTCAAAATCAAAAAAGGCGCGACCAGCCACTCCGCCTATGACCTTCGCCCCACGTTCTCCGACAAGGAAGAGCGCCACACGCTGGCCGTTCTTGTCGAGAACGAACCGGGTGTTCTGTCGCGCGTTATCGGGCTTTTTGCCGGTCGCGGATACAACATCGACAGCCTGACCGTGGCCGAGGTGGACCATCTGGGGCATCGGTCACGCATCACGATTGTCACCACCGGCACCCCGCAGACCATCGTTCAGATCAAGGCGCAGTTGGGCCGGTTCGTGGATGTGCACAAGGTGAATGACCTGACCGTTGAAGGCCCATCGGTTGAGCGTGAACTGGCGCTCTTCAAGGTGCATGGCACCGGTGAACACCGGATTGAGGCCATTCGTCTGGCGGATATTTTCCGCGCAAATGTGGTGGATAGCACCTTGGAATCATTTGTGTTCGAGATCACCGGAACGTCGGAAAAAATTGATGCTTTCGCCGAGTTGATGCAGCCTTTGGGGCTGAAGGAAATCGCGCGGACCGGCGTTGCGGCCCTGTCTCGCGGGTCGGTCGCCTAAGCGCAATCCCCCGCGCCCGATTGGGGCCTGACGCGAGGGACGCGTCATTACGCCGTGTCAGAGGCTGACACGGCGCAACATGACTTTATGACGGCAGCAGGCCGGCTTCTGTTGCTGCCGCGATCTCATCCGCGTCAAGCAGGCCATCACCCGATGTATCGAGTGCCGAGAAATCATCTTCGGACATTTCCGGCATCACCGCCTGAACTTCCGGATAGCTGTACATGCCGTCGCCGTTGATATCGATATCGGCACTTTGGGCAAAGCCGGGAACAGCCAGCGCGGTGAGTACGGCAATTGGTGCAATCAGCTTAAGTGTACGTGTCATTTTTTGTTCTCCTATAAGGACATGAAGAAGGCTTTGCTGCCTTCGCCGATACAATTGGTCGTCCTTGCCTCACCTTTCCATAGGTACCGCGCAAAAGACAGATTTGCAGCGCCGTTGCGCCAGATTCTGTGTCAGTGATGCGCAAAAGCACGCTGACAATCCAGCCCCACAAACCCACCGGCAATACATCACCTAAGCACGTTGCGGGAAATGGCAATCTTTGGCGCATGGCGGGCCCGTCATGTCGCTGCGAGAAAATCCGCCGTCGCGGTCAGGCAAGGTTTTTTCGGCGTCCACCTGCTAGGTGTTGAACCGCATGAGGATGTGACAGATGGCCCAAGATCCTCTCCCACAGACGTTTGACGCAGTACAGCGCCCGATCGGAAACGCCAACGCGCGGCCAAACGCGCATGACATCGACCCTGCGGTGTTCGAGGGCGAAAAAGCATCCTGTGGCTTGGTGCCAACTGGGCGAGCCTTGCCGTTGTTGCGAAGGGGCCACAAGCGGGCGATGTCAAACTGACGGAAATTCCGGGCATACGGCTTTTGGTGGTCCGCGACCGCGCGGCGCTGGTTGCACTTTATACCGGGGCCGCCGATGCAGCAGCCATTCTGGATGCCACCTGTTTCTACCTGACCCGCGCCTGTATCTCCGCGCTTGAGAAAGGTGATCCTGCCCCAGCGTAACTTAATCACCGCCCGAAGGCGCATCAACGCGTCTAGCCCCTTGCCCCTGCCCGCCCTTCGCCCCAGTTTAGGGGCAAGCAAGACAGGACACACCCATGGCACCGCGCAAGATCATTATCGACACAGACCCCGGACAGGACGACGCGGTGGCGATCCTGCTGGCCCTGGCCTCTTCCGAGGATATTGAGGTGCTGGGGATCACGGCCGTGGCGGGCAACGTGCCTCTGCCCCTGACCGAAAAGAACGCACGGATTGTATGCGAATTGGCAGGCAAGCCAGAGACTAAGGTCTTCGCCGGTTGTGATGCACCCATGAAGCGCAAACTGGTCACGGCCGAGCATGTCCACGGCAAGACCGGCCTTGACGGCGCGCAAATGGACGACCCCACGATGCCCCTGCAAGACCAGCACGCAGTGGATTTCATCATCGAGACCCTGCGGCGCGAACCGAGCGGCACCGTCACCCTTTGCCCCATCGGCCCGCTGACGAATATCGCCACCGCCTTTGAACGCGCACCCGATATCATCGAACGCGTGCAGGAAATCGTCCTGATGGGGGGTGCCTATTTCGAGGTGGGCAACATCACCCCCACCGCCGAGTTCAATATTTATGTCGACCCAGAGGCCGCCAAGATCGTCTTTGCCGCAGGTGCCCCGCTGGTCGTGATGCCGCTGGATGTGACGCATAAGGCACTGACGACACATAACCGGATTGATGCCTTCCGGTCCATGCACACCAAAGTAGGCGATATGGTTGCGGCCTGGACCGATTTTTTCGAGCGGTTCGACATGGAGAAATACGGATCAGAGGGCGCGCCCCTGCATGACCCCTGCACCATCGCCTATCTGATTGAGCCGCAGTTGTTTGCAGGGCGCCACATTAACGTCGAAATTGAAACCGAGGCCGAGTTGACCTTTGGCATGACCGTCGCAGACTGGTGGCGCGTCACGGATCGCCCTGCCAATGCGATGTTTATGAAAGATATCGACGCATCGGGTTTTTATGCGCTTTTGGCTGCGCGTCTGGCGCGTCTGTAATGCGTATTCCTTTTGACAGCTCCTATGCGCAATTGCCGTCGCAGATGTATACGGCCCAATTGCCGACGCCTGTGAAATCCCCGCAGATAATCGCAACAAATGCGGATCTGGCGGCAATCCTGGGGATTGATCCTGACAGTCTGAAAACACCCGAGGCCGCACAGGTCTTTGCCGGAAACCATATCCCCGATGGGGCCGCCCCACTTTCGCAGGTCTATGCGGGCCATCAGTTCGGCAACTGGAACCCGCAACTGGGCGACGGGCGCGCCGTGCTTTTGGGTGAGGTCGTGGGAACTGACGGTATCCGCCGCGATATTCAACTGAAAGGATCTGGGCCAACGCCGTATTCGCGCAGGGGCGACGGGCGCGCGTGGCTTGGGCCAGTGATGCGCGAATATCTGGTGTCAGAGGCGATGCATGCAATGGGCGTGCCCACGACCCGCGCGCTGGCCGCTGTGACCACGGGCGAAGTCGTTTACCGCGAAGACCGCCTGCCCGGTGCAGTCATTGCACGTGTCGCCCAAAGCCATATCCGCGTCGGCACGTTTCAGTTCTTTGCCAGTCGTGGCGACATGGTGGCGCTTAACGCACTGACAGATCATGTGATTGCGCGGCATTATCCGCAGGCAGATGGCCCTGCCGATCTGCTTGATCTGGTGATTGCCCGATATGCCAAGTTGATCGCGAAATGGATGGGCTTGGGGTTTATTCACGGAGTGATGAACACCGATAACGTGTCCATCGCGGGCGAAACAATTGATTATGGCCCTTGCGCGTTTATGGACGGGTTCCACCCCGACAGCGTGTTTAGCGCCATTGATCAATATGGGCGCTATGCCTATTCCAACCAACCCGGTATCGGCGCTTGGAACATGGCGCAGTTTGCGACCTCGCTGATCCCGCTGATGCCAGACCGGGATGCAGCGATCACGGAGTTCACCGATGCGGTGCATGGGATGCAAGGCATCTATGACGCGGAATGGCTCGGGGTGTTTGGCGCGAAATTGGGGATCACAGACCCCACCGCGGACGACCGTGCGCTGATCAATGATCTGTTGGATCTGATGGCAAAGGATGGCGCAGATTTCACCAATACATTCGCCAATCTGAACGCAGCCGATGCGCGCGATCAATTCATCAACCGTGATGCCTTTGATGCATGGGCCGCGAGTTGGCAAAGGCGCAAATCAGCCAGCGCCGCGCAAATCATGGCACAGGCCAATCCGCAGATCATCCCGCGTAATCACCGCGTGGAAGAGGTCATTCAGGCGGGCCGCACCGGCGACTACGCGCCGTTCCACGCGCTGCTGGCGGCCGTCACTGCGCCTTATGCACCGCTGACAGAGGCCACTGCGAGATTCGCGCGCGCGCCCAGCAAGGACGAAATGGTCACACGGACGTTCTGCGGGACTTAGGCCGGTTCACCATCAGGATCCCGATAGCCACAAGGACCAGGGCCATGATCAGGTTTGGCCCGACTTCTTCGCCCAGCAACAACCAGCCAAGCGCCACCGCCAGCACGGGTGACAGAAAGCTGAACGAGGCAACACCCGAGGCAGGATAGATCGACAAAAGCCAAAGCCAGAAGATAAAGCCCGCGCTCACCACAACAACGATCTGGAACGCCAGCCCTGCGATATGGATAGGGGCAATGTCACGGATAAACGGGCCGAAAAACAGTGCGGCAAACAGCAACAGCGGCGCCGAGACCCCAACCTGCCACATCAACTGGATTTCCGGACGCACCCGCGACAGCGACGAGGCTTTGGCGATCATCGCCGTGACGGCCCAACCGACCGCGGCCCCCAAAGCGGCCAGATCGCCCCAGAAACTGCCGACACCATCATCGCGCGTCAGGATCGCGATTGCGACACCACACAGCGCCAGACCGAGGCCAACGGCTTTGACCGGCGTGATCTTGTCATCTGGCATGATGAAATGTGCCATAATCGCAAGCCAGACCGGCATGGAGTAGAAGATGACAGAAGCGCGGCTGACAGCCGTCAGATCAAGGGCCACAAAGAGACAGAGAAACTCGAAGGCAAAGACGCAACCAACAGCAAAACCCGCAGTCCGTGTACCCTTTTCAAAGCGTAAAGGGATGCCGCGCCAGCGTAGCCAGAGCCAGATACAGACAACAGCCCCTGCCGAACGCAGCCCGGCAAAAAACACCGGCTGCAAGCCACCGTTCGTGACTTTAATGACCACCTGATTAAAGGCCAGCAAAAGCGCAAAGCTCGTCAGGGCCACCGCGCCAAACAGATCAATCTGGGATTTCTTTTCCATCCGCGCAGATCATGCGCGCAGCCCGCCCATGTCAAGCGAAACCCTTGGACTTTCTATGTCCTTTCAAACTTCCGCCGGAGGCATCAATCGCGCAGACCGGCACAAGGCTAGTTGCTGATCATCCACGTGCCCTCGGGCCAGAAAGCGTGGAACGCAAAAGCAAACATCACATCGTGGGGCAAATCGTTGCCTTCGGCGTCGCGGACGCGCACGTTGCCCACCTCTTTGCCAGCGCCGATATCCGCAGTGTCAAGCGCCGACGCCTGCCCTTGTGACCAAGTCAATGTCACCCCTGCCTCGCTCAGGCTCTCCGCCTCTACCAGTCTGGTCAGAGGCCACGCCTGATCGCCCACGCGCACCACACGGGCCAGTGCGGGAATGCCGTGTGGTGGCATCTCGCCGGAATACAGAAACGGGCGGTTGGAACTGTCATATTGCACATAAGGATTGGCCCCGTAATCACGGTTGAATGCAGGCTGCTCCATCACCAGACCATCCGGATTACGGGTGGAAAACGCCTCCCAGCTTTCCATCCAGCTGGGCAGGCTGACCAGTTCTGTGCCTGTCAGATCACCGACAATCGCCTCGCCAATGGCCTGCTGCCACCAGCTTTCGGTTTCGCGGTCATACATGATCATATCCGAAAAGCGCAGTTTGCCGGACACGCCAAAGCTGAGCGTGCGGTCCGCGGTGCGCCGATCAAAGGTAATGCCGGAATTGCATAACGGGCAAAATGTGACAGCGACGGGGATACCGCCCACTACGTCATTCACGATCTCATGCCACGTCAGATAGCGGATCGGATAGGCGCGCGGCACCTCGCCTTCGATCTCAAGCGTAATCACGGGTTCGCGCGCTGTCAGGTCCGGTTTGTCCGCCACGGTGACGAATGTGGGGTCGTCAATGGCGGGGATGCCATCCTTGGGCGGGCCGCCCGATATAATCTCGACCCAGCTCTCCACGGTCGTCGTTTCAAAATCCGTGTTCGGCCACTCGAACGCCCAAAACTCGGGACTGGCCACCGCCATGCTGGCAGTTGTGCAAAACGCGGCAAATGTGGGGATCAGGCGCATCGGGCTCTCCTAGATATTTCATCTAGGGTGTCCGATTGGGTGGTGTACGCCTAGCCCCCTCGCGAATATGTGAGGGGGCTAGAGCGATTTCGTTACTCGGTCACGCGCACGGCGGCCATCATATCAGGCTGGCCGATCACGGCGCCATTGGCACCTGTGCCGCGTTTGATCTGGTCAACAAGCTCCATACCCTCGCTGACTTCGCCCACAACGGTATATTGCCCGTTCAGGAAATAGCCCGGTTCAAACATGATAAAGAACTGGCTGTTGGCAGAATTGGGGTCTTGCGCGCGCGCCATGCCCACGACACCGCGCTCGAACGGGATGTCAGAGAATTCCGCAGGAATGTCCGCAAACTCAGAGCCACCTGTGCCCGCGCGCGACAAATCCATGCCCATCACGCCGTTTTCCACATCACCCGTTTGCGCCATGAACCCGTCGATCACGCGGTGAAAGACCACGCCGTCATAGCTGCCCGCTTCGGCAATGGCGGTAATCTGGGCGACATGCAGCGGCGCGGTCTCTTCGAACAGGTCGATGACGATCGTGCCATTGGCCTCGCCCTCAAGATCGATTTCCAATCCGGTGCTCAGCGCAGGCGTGGCCAGCACGGCGAAGACAGCTGCGTATTTAAACATCGGCGGCAACCTTGACGCTGATCATGCGGTCAGGGTTCATGGGTGGCTCGCCGCGCACGATGGCATCGACGTGTTCCATGCCCGAGATGACCTGACCGTAAACGGTGTATTGGCCGTTCAGGAAATCATTGTCCTTGAAGTTGATAAAGAACTGGCTGTTGGCCGAGTTGGGGTTGGCCGAACGCGCCGCACCAAGCGATCCACGCGCATGGGGGATCTTGGAGAACTCGGCGGGCAGATCGGGCAAATCAGAACCACCGGTCCCTGCGCGACCGATATTGAAGTTGTCTTCCATGTTGCCGTTGGCCACATCGCCCGTCTGCGCCATGAACCCGTCGATGACCCGGTGAAAACAAACGTTGTCGTATTTGCCAGCACGCGCCAGCTCTTTCATGCGGGCGGTGTGGGCTGGTGCCACATCGGGCAGTAGTTCGATAATCACATCGCCGCCTTTGAGTGTCATGATGATCGTGTTTTCTGGGTCTTTGATCTCGGCCATGGGGCGCTCCTTAAATCTTCAGTTCGCACCTGACATATGATCCCTTGGGCAGATTGCCAAGCGGGTCTGGTTGACGCGGGCGCGAGATTGCCGCAACACCATTGCGGAACCTCAGACCGATGGGAGCAGGACAATGGCTTGGAAGACACTCGACGATATGGATTTTGCGGGCAAACGCGCCTTGGTGCGTGTGGACATCAACGTACCGGTCGAGGATGGCGTGGTGACGGATACCACCCGCATTGAACGGATCATCCCCTCGGTTGATGATATTCAGGAAAAAGGTGGCAAGGTAATCCTGATGGCGCATTTCGGGCGTCCGAAAGGTCAGGTCGTGCCCGAGATGTCGCTGGAACATATCGCCGGTGCTGTGGCGGATGTTCTGGGCCTGCCAGTGACATTTGTGAATTCCGACTATGGCGATGCCGTGGCCGAGATGGAGGGCGACGAGGTTCTGCTGCTGGAGAACCTGCGCTTTAACCCCGGTGAGGAAAAAAATGACGAGGGCTTTGCCAAACGGTTGGCCAGCCTTGGCGATATCTATGTCAACGATGCATTCTCTGCCGCGCACCGCGCCCATGCCAGCACCGAGGCGCTTGCCCGCCTGTTGCCTGCTTGTGCGGGCCGTTTGATGGCCGAAGAACTGGGCGCGCTGGAAAAGGCGCTTGGTACACCCGAGCGCCCTGTTGTGGCTGTTGTCGGCGGCGCGAAAGTGTCGACCAAGCTGGATTTGCTCGGTAATCTTGTGAGCAAGGTCGATCATCTGGTGATTGGCGGCGGTATGGCGAATACGTTTCTTGCCGCACAAGGTATTGATGTGGGCAAATCGCTTTGCGAACACGATCTGGCGGACACTGCGCGCGATATTCTGGCCAAGGCCGATGCGGCGGGATGCGAGATTATCCTGCCGCGCGACATCGTCGTCGCCCGCGAATTCAAAGCGGGTGCCGCGAATGAAACCCTCGCACCCGACGCCTGCCCTGCGGATGCGATGATCCTTGATGCGGGGCCTGCGACGGTGGCCTATATCTGTGAGGTTTTGGAAAAAGCCAAAACGCTGGTCTGGAACGGCCCGCTGGGCGCGTTCGAGATTGCGCCGTTTGATGCGGCCACCAATGCGGCGGCGGCGAAGGCGGCGGAACTTTCAAAGGCAGGCAAGCTGATCTCGGTGGCCGGTGGCGGTGATACGGTTGCGGCGCTGAACCAGGCCGGTGCTGCGGATGATTTCACCTATATCTCGACCGCAGGTGGTGCGTTTCTGGAGTGGATGGAAGGCAAGGAATTGCCGGGTGTGGCAGCACTCGGATAGGTGTTTGCGATAACATCGCGCCCGGTTGCGCTAACACATTTGCAACCGGGCCGATCGCCCCCTATCGCTGCTGTAAAGCTGCAGTCACGCCATGAGGGGCCCACCATGAAAACCACCCGCACCGTTCAGAAAATCCTTGCCAACTACGAAGGCGAAACGCCCGGTGTGAAGGCCAATCTGGCGCGCATCCTGATGAACGGCAAATTGGGTGGCACGGGCAAGATGATCATCCTGCCGGTCGATCAGGGGTTCGAGCACGGCCCTGCGCGGTCTTTCGCGCCAAACCCTGCGGCCTATGATCCGCATTATCACTACCAACTGGCGATTGACGCAGGCCTGAACGCCTACGCCGCCCCTTTGGGCATGATCGAGGCGGGTGCGGATACGTTCGCAGGCCAGATCCCGACGATCCTGAAGGTGAACTCGGCCAACTCGCTGATCCCCGATGCAGCGCCCAAGACCCAAGCGATTACCGCGTCGGTCGATGATGCATTGCGGCTTGGCTGTTCTGCTATCGGCTTTACGGTCTACCCCGGATCGTCCGCCGCGCTGGATATGTTCGGCGATATCGCCGAGATGCGCAAAGAAGCGGCCGCCAAAGGCATCGCCACCGTCATCTGGTCCTATCCGCGTGGTGAGGCGCTGGACAAGGACGGCGAGACAGCGATTGATATCGGTGCCTATGCCGCCCAGATTGCGGCGCTGCTGGGCGCGCATATCATCAAGATCAAACTGAGCACTGATCATCTGAGCCTTGGCGAAGCCAAAAAGGTTTACGAGGCGCAAGACATTGATGTCGCCACCCAAGCCGCCCGCGTCCGCCACTGCGTGCAAAGTGCGTTTGATGGTCGCCGCTTGATGGTGTTTTCGGGTGGTGCGGCCAAAGGCGCCGATGCGGTCTATGACGACGCCCGCGCAATCCGTGATGGCGGCGGCAACGGGTCAATCATCGGGCGGAATTCGTTCCAGCGTGACCGCGCAGATGCGCTTGCGATGCTGAACAAACTGGTCGAGATTTATCGCGGCAAGGACTGATCGCCGGCCCGCCGTAATACGCCCGTTTCGCTGCGTGATTGAATGCCGTAAGACGTGCGCAAAGCGGACTTGCGAATAACACAGAAGGCGGGCGGATATCATGCACTCAATTGCACTGGCGCTGGGGGCGGGCGGCGCGCGCGGGCTCGCCCATATTCATGCGATCCGGGCTTTTGATGATCTTGGGCTCAAGCCGAAGGCAATCGCAGGTACGTCGATCGGATCGATCATCGGAGCTGCGGCCTGTGCAGGGATGAGCGCCGAGGCGATCACCGATCATGTCTTCGGCAAGATCAGTAATCCTGTGTCGCTGATCAATGATGCCTTTAGAACCCGCGCAACCAGCATCAAGCGGTTCTTCGAGGAAGGCGGACCGCGGATTGGCGAGCTAAACCTTGAACGCATTCTTGGCGTTGTGCTGCCGGATGCGATTCCCGAAAGCTTTGAAGAACTCGCAATCCCTTTGAAAATTGCTGCGACTGATTTCTATGGCGAGCGGACAGCGGTTTTCGCGAACGGGCCTTTGCTGTCGGCAATGGCTGCCTCGGCTGCCATGCCTGCGGTGTTCCTGCCTGTGGCGCGCAATGGCCGCTTTCACATTGATGGCAGCGCCACGAACCCCTGCCCCTTGGATCTTGTGCAGGATGACGCGGATCACGTGATTGCCATTGACGTATCGGGCGGGACAAGCGGCAATCCCAAAGAGCGCCCGAGCAAGATCGACGCGGTCTACGGCTCGAACCAGATGATGCAAATGTCGATCGTTCGGAGTGCAGCACAGCAATACCCTGAGACGGTCTTGCTGCGCCCGCCCGTCGATAGCTATCGCGCGCTGGATTTGTTGAAGGCCAAAGAAATCCTCAACCAGACTGCCGCGCTCTGCGAGCAGGTAAAGCACGAGATTGATCGCCTGAGCACATAACGGCCGCCGATGCCCCGAAAACGCAATAAATTAACACGTTTACTGCATTTAGGGGATTCCCTTTGCGAATCAGATATGCGATTCTGCCCGCAGTCCCCCGCCAGAGGTGACGTTTGAGGCAGACCTATGATCCGACGCGGCCGCACACAACTTGGTGCTTTGTTTTACTTCCTCGGCATGATTATGTTGGGGTTGTATTTCACATTTGCCGCCGTGCAGGGCGACTATGGTCTTTTCAAGCGGATCGAGGTGCGTGCTGAAGGTGATGCGCTGCGTGTTGAACTGGCGGCACTTGAAGATGAGGTCGTACGGATGGAAAACCTGACCGTGCGCCTGTCTGACAATTTCCTTGATCTCGATCTGCTGGACCAACAGGCGCGCGACGTTTTGGGCATGATCCGCGCCGATGAAATCGTCATTCGCTAATTGATCCTGACATTCGAACGGCGCAACGCAGCTATTCCGCTCGCGCTTGACGAAGGGTCACTTTGACTCTCGCATTTGTTCGGGGCATGCTTTAGTAGATAGTTTAATACTAAACTAAATACCAAACCGCTGGAGGATAGCACATGCCGCCCAAAAAGGCCGCCGCGAAACCCAACGTCTCAGCCGAGGAACTGCTGGGACACTACCGTGAAATGCTGCTGATCCGGCGATTTGAGGAAAAGGCGGGCCAGTTGTACGGCATGGGCCTGATCGGCGGTTTCTGCCACCTCTATATCGGACAGGAAGCGGTGGTTGTGGGGCTAGAGGCCGCCGCCGAAGAAGGCGACAAGCGCGTCACATCCTACCGCGACCATGGTCATATGCTGGCCTGTGGTATGGACCCCAAGGGGATCATGGCCGAGCTGACAGGCCGCGAGGGTGGTTTTTCGAAAGGTAAAGGCGGCTCCATGCACATGTTCTCGAAAGAGAAGCATTTCTATGGCGGTCACGGGATTGTGGCGGCGCAGGTGCCATTGGGTGCGGGTCTGGCGTTTTCCGACAAATACAAAGGCAATGACCGTGTGACATTCACCTATTTCGGTGATGGTGCCGCGAACCAAGGTCAGGTCTATGAGACCTACAACATTGCCCAGCTTTGGGATTTGCCGGTTGTTTTTGTGATTGAAAACAACGGCTATGCGATGGGGACATCTGTTGTACGGTCGACCAAGTCACCGTCGCTTTGGGAACGTGGCGCGGCCTACGGCATCAAAGGCGAAGAAGTGGACGGCATGTCTGTTCTTGCCGTGAAAGAGGCAGGCGAGCGCGCAGTTGCGCACTGCCGTTCGGGCAAAGGCCCCTACATTCTGGAAGTAAAGACATACCGTTATCGCGGCCACTCTATGTCGGACCCTGCCAAATACCGGACCCGCGACGAAGTGCAGAAAATGCGTGACGAGCGTGACCCGATTGAGCAAATCCGCGATATGCTGCTGACAGGCAAGCACGCGACGGATGATGACCTCAAGGCCATCGACAAAGAGATCAAAGCCATCGTCAACGAGGCCGCAGAGTTCTCGAAAGAGAGCCCCGAGCCTGCACTGGACGAGCTTTGGACCGACATCTACGCAACCGAAATTCCGCAGGAGGCTTAAGGAATGGCAACCGAAATTCTAATGCCCGCCCTCTCGCCCACGATGGAAGAAGGCACATTGGCCAAATGGCTTGTCAAAGAGGGTGACACTGTTTCATCCGGCGACATCATGGCCGAGATTGAAACCGACAAAGCCACGATGGAGTTTGAAGCCGTCGATGAAGGTGTGATCGGTAAAATCCTGATCGAAGAAGGCACAGAGGGCGTCAAAGTGAATACGCCCATCGCCATTCTTGTCGAAGAAGGTGAAGACGTGGATAGTGCAGAAATTGACAGCAGCCAGTCGCAGCAACCTGTCGCCGCGGACAAAGAGCAAAGCTCTGAAACGGCCCCTGCCGCCGCCAAGTCACACCCTGATCCTGCGCCTGTGGCCGATGCGACCCCTGATTGGGACGCAGATGTCGAGGTCAAGCAGACCACAGTGCGTGAAGCGCTGCGCGATGCGATGGCCGAAGAGATGCGCCGCGATCCCGACGTGTTCCTGATGGGTGAGGAAGTTGCCGAGTATCAGGGCGCTTATAAGATATCCCAAGGTCTGCTGGATGAATTCGGCGCCAAGCGCGTGATCGACACCCCGATCACCGAGCATGGTTTTGCCGGTATCGGTGTGGGTGCGGCCTTTGGTGGATTGAAGCCGATTGTCGAATTCATGACGTTTAACTTCGCCATGCAAGCCATTGACCATATTATCAACTCTGCAGCCAAGACGCTTTATATGTCTGGCGGTCAGATGGGTGCGCCGATGGTGTTCCGTGGTCCAAATGGTGCCGCAGCCCGCGTGGGTGCACAGCACTCTCAGGATTACGCGGCATGGTATATGCAGATCCCCGGTCTGAAGGTCGTGATGCCCTATTCGGCCGCTGATGCCAAAGGTCTGATGAAGACCGCGATCCGTGATCCTAACCCTGTCATCTTCCTTGAGAATGAAATCCTTTACGGCAAATCCTTTGATGTGCCGGTCATGGATGATTTCACCATTCCGTTCGGCAAGGCCAAGATCGAACGCGCCGGTGATGATGTCACCATCGTCAGCTTCGGCATCGGCATGACCTATGCGCTGGCTGCTGCTGAAAAGCTGGCCGAGGACGGGATCAACGCCGAGGTTATCAACCTGCGCACCCTGCGTCCAATGGATACCGAAACGATCCTTGCATCCGTGCGCAAGACCAACCGCTGTGTGACCGTCGAAGAAGGCTGGCCGCAAGGCAGCGTCGGCGGCTACATCAGCGGTGTCATCATGCAGGAAGCGTTTGATTATCTGGACGCGCCAGTGATCACATGCACAGGCAAGGACGTGCCGATGCCTTATGCCGCAAACCTCGAAAAACACGCTTTGCTGACCGCCGACGAAGTCGTCGAGGCCTGCAAAAAAGTCACCTACCGTTAAGGAGCCAGAGCAATGCCAACAGAAATCCTGATGCCCGCCCTGTCCCCCACAATGGAGGAAGGCACGCTGGCCAAATGGCACGTCAAAGAGGGTGATAAAGTCTCTTCCGGTGACATTATGGCCGAAATCGAAACCGACAAAGCCACGATGGAGTTCGAGGCCGTCGACGAAGGTGTGATGGGTAAAATCGTCGTGCCCGAAGGCACCGAAGGCGTGAAGGTCAATGACGTGATCGCCGTGTTGCTGGAAGAAGGCGAAAGCGCTGATGATATCGGCGACGTCAGCGCTAAATCCGACGACGCCTCGTCCAATGCCGCCCCTGCCGAAGCCAGCGATCAAACGGCACCTGAAAAGGGCCATGGCCGTGGTGAGACGGAAGCCACCCCTGCCCCGGCAGCGCCTTCCAAAGACGGCGAACGCATTTTTGCATCCCCCTTGGCGCGGCGCATTGCGGCTGACAAAGGTCTTGATCTGGCAGATATCAAAGGCTCTGGCCCGCGTGGTCGTATCGTGAAAGCGGATGTTGAGAATGCAACAGCCGCACCCAAGGCTTCGGCGCCTGCGGCCAAGGCAGATGCGCCTGCCGCTGGTGGTGGCGCTGCAATGGCGGCTGGTCCATCTACCGATGCCGTGCTGAAGACCTATGCGGACCGCCCGTTCGAAGAGGTCAAACTGGACGGAATGCGCAAAACGATTGCCGCCCGTCTGACCGAGGCCAAGCAATCTGTGCCGCACTTCTATCTGCGCCGCGATATCCAGCTTGATGCGCTTATGAAGTTCCGCAGCCAGTTGAACAAGCAGCTTGAGCCACGCGGCGTCAAACTGTCGGTCAACGATTTCATCATCAAGGCCTGCGCGCTAGCCTTGCAGCAGGTGCCCGATGCGAATGCGGTTTGGGCCGGTGATCGCACATTGAAGTTTGAAAAATCCGACGTGGCAGTCGCTGTCGCCATCGAAGGCGGCCTCTTCACGCCGGTGTTGAAAGATGCGGAAATGAAGTCGCTCTCGGCGCTCTCAGCCGAAATGAAGGACCTTGCCGCGCGTGCCCGCGACCGCAAGCTAGCCCCGCATGAATACGCGGGTGGCAGTTTTGCGATTTCCAATCTGGGAATGTTCGGCATCGACAACTTTGACGCCATCATCAACCCGCCACATGCGGCCATTCTTGCAGTCGGCGCAGGCGTCAAAAAGCCAATCGTTGGCGCGGATGGCGAGCTGGCGGTGGGGACAGTGATGTCGACCACATTGTCAGTCGATCACCGCGTGATTGACGGGGCGTTGGGGGCGAACCTGCTCAATGCGATCAAGGACAATCTTGAGAACCCGATGACGATGCTGGCGTAAACCGCGAATATAACAATAGAAAAAGGGCGGCCCATTCATTGGGCCGCCCTTTTTTATTTTACCGTTTTCAGTATCTGATCCATGCTCAGGGCCGGCTGGGAACACCCTGCCTCGCCCACGATCTTGGCGGGCACGCCGGCGACGGTTTTCATCGGTGGCACCTCTTCGAGCACCACCGACCCTGCGGCGATCCGGCTGCAATGGCCGACCTTGATGTTGCCCAGCACCTTTGCACCGGCACCAATCAGCACGCCGTCCCCGATCTTGGGGTGGCGGTCGTCGTCCTCTTTGCCGGTCCCGCCCAAAGTCACCGAGTGCAGCATCGAGACATTGTCGCCCACAACCGCGGTTTCGCCCACAACAATCGAGTGCGCATGGTCAATCATGATCCCCTGCCCGATCCGGGCGGCGGGGTGGATATCTACGCCGAACATCTCGCTTGTGCGCATCTGGATGAAATAGGCCAGATCCTTGCGATCATGCTGATAGAGCCAATTGGCAAGCCGGTAGCACTGCACAGCCTGATAACCTTTGAAAAACAGCAAAGGTTTCATAAAGCGGTGGCAGGCCGGATCACGGTCATAGGTCGCGACAAGATCGGCGCGTGCCGCCGTCACCAACGCGGGCGAAGCAACATAAGCCTGATCTGCGATTTCGCGTAAAATCTGCTCGGACATTTCGCGCGACGCGAGCTTCATCGAAATGCGGTAGGCCAGCGCCCCTTCAAAGGATTTATGGTGCAGGATGCCTGCATAAATTAGCCCGCCCATGAGCGGTTCTGCGTCAATTGCCGCCTCTGCCTCTTCGCAGATGCGTTGCCAGACGGGATCAAACTCGGTGACACTGGGGTTTGGGCGCGCCATGGCACTTACCTCGCTGCTTGTTGGTCTTCTGTCTAGAGCAGATAGGGTCTTCAAGCCAAGAACAAAGCTGTGATGGTCTCTTTCACTGAAATTGATGCATGTAAAAGCCGCGCAGTTCCCGCGTTGCGATTGCCAGCGCGTGCAAAACATCCGGCCCCAGTGCCGCAGGACGCGGTGCAACGGCCCTGCGCAAGGCGCAGGACATCAGCGTGCCAGTCCCGAAAAGCGGATGCGGGCGACCATGTGCAATACGGTAGCGGTCGGCAAGCGCCGCTTTGGCAATCATATCCTGCATCACCGCCGCGCGGTCCTCAGCCCTTATCAGCACCAAGGCGCGTGCGGCGGTTTCAATGTCGGCCAGATGAAGCGGCCTCACAGGTAGCGCTCGATCTGTGTTGTCAGCCCAGCGCCAAAGCGCTCGGAGATTTGTGCAACCTCAATGGTGTAAAAGCCCCCGCCAATTTCGTTGGCCAGATCGGCTGCCCTATAGGTCCACTGCGGTGTTGTAACGATCTGCTCGCGGCGCAACTGACCCGACTTGTAGATGCGCAGGCGGTAGGATTCGCGTTCCTCACCCAGTGGGATATCACCGTCGGCCCAGATATCCCCGTCAATGCGGCTGCATCTGATCCACGAGATCAGCACATCACCACTGTTCTTGGCCGCACGCAAATGTGCCACCGGATAGGGCCGCAGACCGTTGCCCGCAAAGGCGTGGGTTTCATAGCGATAGCTGGCGTCGGACATGGGTTGTGCTGCGGGACCAAAGCGATAGTGCCGCGCGGTGCCGCGCGCCGCCGTCGGCAGTGTAATCTGCCCCGGCACCCCGTTCATCAGTACGACCCGTGAACCCGGATGCCATGTTTGCGGCATCAGACCACGACTGCCAGCCTGCCCACGCAGTAGCCCGGAAAGGCGGTAGACCCCGGTAGAGATCGGTGTCGCCTCCTGGAATTGCAGAATTTCCCAATTGTCTTTGGTCCCGTCACCAATGGCGATGGTATTCGCCCCTGCCAGCACCGCCTCTTGCAGGGCCGAACTGACCGTTCCATTGACCAGCGACACTTCGACCCCTGCCTGACGGTCCCAGATGCCCACAGGACCGCGTCGCAGGGCGGTTTGTGTGAGACCGACTGTTGCCGCTTCGTTCAGGGTGCTTTGCAACGTGTAGTCGCTGTCCTGCGGTGCCCCGTAAAGCGCGATGCTTCCCGGCCACGGATTGCCGGCCGCCGCAACATAGGGCGCATGGGGTATCTCGTCTCCGGTCAGCATGCCGATGTCGAGAAACAACAGTTCCGCGGGGATCGGGCCGATATAGGGCTGCAACTGCACGCTGTCCTCTGGGCGTGTGCCCCGCGCGTAGACAGAGGGTTCGATCCGCGTGGCCTCGATCAAACGCGCGCCTGCCTCTTCGATCCGGTCGATCCGGTACGTTCCCCCATGACCACCCGCGCGCAGATCAATCGTATCACCTGCGCCCACGTTCTGTTGCGAGGGCGGGAGCGCAAAGCGCGCGGTCTCGCGCCCGATCCGCGCCTCTTGCAGCCAGCGGGCAACGATATCCTGCCCCTCGCCACGGGTCAGGACCAAAGGCGCTTCGCTGCGTGTTGTGGTCAAGGTGTCATCATCCGGCAGGGTCACCTCTGCGGCGACAGCCTCATAATTGCCATCCGCGGTGATATGGGCGAATTGCACGCGCCCTGCGATATCTGCCGCGGCCGTGCGCGTATGCGACAAACCGCTGTCACTGTCAGGATCAAGCGCGATATGGGCATCGGTCAGATGATGATCGATCTGCCCGTTACGGCTGCGGAAGACCAGCACGCCATCCCGTTCGACCGCATCAAACCCGTAGGCCAGCATCAGCGGCTGCAGTGCTGCGCGCCCTGTACCGACATCCGACACGCTATAGCCGCGCACCACTCCGAAGAGACCGCGCACGTCATAGTCTTGCACGCCCGAGCGCGCGCATATCTCTGCCACCACCGAGGCCAGCGACCGGTCCGAGGCGCGCCCGTTCAGCCAGGTGCCGGTGGCATAGCGGTCACCGTCGGACCAGACGGCGCGGTTGCCCGGCCAATAGGGATAAGGGCGCGGATCCCACCCTGTGACATGCAGATGTGCCAGATCCACCATCCGCCCGCCATAGATGTCAGACAGCGGGTTTTTTGCAGGGTCAGAGAAGTGGCGTGTCACGGCCTGCAGGTATTGCATCTGCATCAGGTCGTCACGGTTCCCGTTCGAGGCCAAGGGCAGCGCTGCCTGCGCGAGGAAATGGCCCGGCGTATTGGCGCCCTTGTCGATCGCAGGACACCCGACAGCGGTGAACCAGAAGGGTTTGCTTTGCGGTTGCCAATCCGTGGCAACGCTTTGTCTGATACCACCGATCCGGTCGTGATGCTGGTGCGACCACCAGCCGACAAAGTCTTTCGCCCGCCACACCCACGGTTCTGCGTCCACATCGCGAATGGGTGCGCGGCGCTGTGCTGCGCGAGCCTCGGGCGTGGGATAGCACCAATCATAGTGTTCACCACCTGCAACATTGCCTTGCAGATATGCCAGATCATAGATGGACCCGACATCTGCATCGCGATGATCGCTGCCCTCTCGCCAGTCTGCCAAGGGAAGCGCCGCCGACACACCAATGAAATCGATATTGGGATCGGCCCAGAGCGGATCGAGGTGGAAAATCTTGTCATCCGTCCCCGCAGGCTGCATCCCGTGATATTCGGACCAGCCGGCGGCATAGCTGATCTTGCATGCCCCCCCGAGGATCTGGCGGACATCGGCGGCAAGGGCGCGCAAGGCTGCGACCATGGGAAAGCCACTAGCCCCCCGCACTCTGGTCAGGCCCGCAAGTTCAGTACCGATACAAAAGGCAGACACACCACCAGCGGCCGCACAAAGATGCGCGTAGTGCAGCACAAAGCGCCGATAGCTGTTCTCGGCGGCACCCGTGTATGTCACTTGCGTGCCTGTAATGTTGAAATCGGAAGGCCCCGCCTGCCCCATAAAGCCTGCGACCTGCGCATCGGCAGCAGCGGTGCCATCCGGCGATCCCGCCATGCCCGTTGCCACCGTCAGGGTCATATCGCCGACCCAGGGCAAAGCACCCTGTTCGGTCGTGCCGTAAGGGTCAGGCAGGCCATTCCCCGCAACGATATCCATCATAACAACGGGGCTGAAGACCACTTCAAGCCCGCGCGCCTTAAGGTCTGAGATCGCTTCGACCACGGCCGCATCCGCAGGGGTGCCCCCCGCAACGGGGATGCCATCGCTGACGGTGACGGTCCCCGCAGCACTGCGGGTCTTGCCGGAAACGCGCCACGGCATCGCGCCCGCGTCAGTCAGCCCCTGAACGGTTTTGGGTTGAATGGCACAGGTACCGCAGCGCAGATCGTTACCAAACCACGTGACCGGCAAAGCCACCGCTCCGCATTGCGGCAGCGCAGCCTGCATCGCGTTCATTGAGACGGTAAAATCGCTGCCGCCCATCGGCGCGTTTGTATTGACCGCCTGTTGCGCCCCGTAGCTTGCAGAGGCCGTGAGTTGCGTTGTGGCCAGCGCGTATTCCCCTGCTCCGGGCATCAGTGTGACAGCCTGCGCAGTTTGCAGCGCGTCATCGCGCACCCCTTGGCCCGCCCGCATGACCTCAAACGTCAGTTGCGGGATCCGGTTACCGAACTGGCCCAGCGCGAGGTCTTCAAGCACCACATAGGCAGTGCCGCGATACGCAGGCGTATTCTGCGCCCCTTCGATGGCGGAAATCTTGGGATCAGGCAGTTGGTCATCGGTGCCCACATAAACCCGCATGTTCAGGGTATCCGGCGAAATCTCGGCCCCGTCGGCCCAGATACGGCCCAAGCTGCTGATCTGGCCTTCGCATAAGGCAACGGCGAGGCTGACAGAATAGGAATATGTTGTCGTCTTTGGCGCGGATGGCGCGCCTTTGCCACCGCCGGACGACGAAGAGCTTTCCTGAAATTGCGACGCCCAGATCACCTGCCCCGCGACACGCATCCGGCCATAGATTTGCTGGACATCCGCGCCCTCGGCCGCACCTGTGACACGGAAACGGTCAATGCGGCCGGTCTCGACACTGCCACTGCCAGCGCCCAAAATCTGCTGGTCGATACGCTGGCCAATAACAGCACCGGCCGCCCGCCCGATCGTCGCCATCGACAGCCCCAGAACAGACCCGCCAATTGAGCCGCCCAGCGCCATGCCTACAGCAGAAAGTGCAATCGTTGCCATCAGGTGTTCCTCTCGATGAATTCAAAACGTGCGGCGATCCGTTTTTGCCACGGCGCCGATAGCGGGCTTTCGACGACGCCGTGACCCTGATAAGCGTGAATGAATTGCGGCAACGCCCCGGCAGCCGATATCAGCCCAAGATGTTTGGCCACGGCACCCTGACGCATGCGGAACAGCACCACCTGACCGGCGGCCAAGGGGGTGTCGCTGACATCACGGAAATGGCGCTTGGCCGCACCCAGCAACCGTTCCACCCCCTGCGGTTCGGACCAGTCGCGCGTATAGGCGGGGATTGCTTCGGGTTCTTGGCCGTAGACCTCGCGCCAGATACCGCGCAACAGGCCCAGACAATCGCAGCTGACCCCCTGCACCGACGCCTGATGCCCGTAAGGCGTGCCCAGCCATGTGCGCGCAATCGTAACGACGCAGGCATTCATCGGCTCAGACTCCCGCCCGTGTTGGGACGATCCGCGCGCGGCACGCTGACCAGCCAGTCATCGCCGGGAATATCAGGGAACCCCTGAAAGTTCAGAAAATTGCCGAATTTCTCACGGCATGTCACGGCACGTTTGTCACAGCCTGCGGTGATGCGGATGAGATCCCCCGCGCGGATCATCGCCTGTAGCGGGGACCAGAGCGTGAGCACACGTGTCTCGGTTCCGCTGTCACGCTTGATCACGCCCTGCAATCCAGCGCCGGCACCGCTCAGCACCCGCAAAGTGCCATTCTCGAACCAGCCCGCGTTGAAGGACGCCGCGTCAGTCACATTAAACACCTGCCCGTCACTGGGCGCCGACAACTTATGATCAAGCCGATATGACGTGTGATCTGTCACGAACTTGCAGCGCCTGTCGCCCAGCACAGCACTACAGGTCTTGAGATAGGACCGCCCCTGCATCTGGTTCAATGCCGCGGTCAGCCCGTGCAATTCCGCCGTAAACCCGCCCGCACCGCGTGTGATTTCACCCAAGGTGCCGCGAAACAGTATCTTGCGCAACGCCACATCATCCCAGCACACCAGCCAGACCTGCACTGCCGCCCCGTCAAACCGGCCCGCCAGAATATCGGTCTCGGCGATGGCGTCATCGCTGAGCATGCCAATGGCTTCGGTATTATTGACCGACAGGCCTGTCGTGCTCGCAATCGCCCGCGCGCTGAGCCCGTTTTGCGGCGCATAGGACACCCCGTCGAACTGGAGCGTCCGGTCATGGTCGGTAAAGCCGAACATCCGGCCATCCCGCCGGACAATCAGCCAACAATGGCAGGTGTGGGTGGTGCCCGATTGCAGATGGGTGGTAAGTGCATCACTGTTCATAGGCGTACCTCGATCACGGGAACATTGGGCACTTGGCCCGCCTGAAAACTGGACATCGAGGTCATGATCGCGTCGGTGTCAAACCGCACCGGCACGTCGAATTCAAAGCCTGCGCGAATTTCGGCAGTGTGGTCAGGCGCATCCGCAAAGGTGAGCATGCCGGTGTCATGGTCCAGCGCATAATCCACACCCTGCGTGACCGGATCACCGCCGACCTGCACGCGCACCGACCCCGCCACAGGTTTGGTAATGGGCCGGCGATAAACGGTGTCGCCGGACCGGTAGGCCTTTTGCAGCTGAAAGACACGCGTGGTTTCATCCCCGACGCCAATCAGTTGGTCCGATGACGTGACCGCTGCCGATGGACGGCACGACAGATAATCGCTCCAGTCCTTCCAGCGAAAGCCGATCAACTGCCCCTGGCGCGCCTCGAAGAACGCAATCAGCGTTTCGACATCGTCCAAAGACCGCAAACCCAGCCCCGCATCATACCGCCTGCGCGCATGCGCCCAGGGCGTATTGCGTTCTTCAAAGCCGTTGGCCAGCGTCACGATCTCGGTGCGCCGCTCGGGCCCGCCCAAAGCGCCAAAGCTGAGCGAGGCGGGAAATCTTACATCATGAAAAGTCATATCGGCTCCTATCGGTGACGGTCACTGCGCCCCAAAGCGCGGCTCATCTGCGCTGCAATCTGGCCCCGACTGCGCTGAAACCCCTGCACATCAGGGGTTGTGATATTCATATTGACGGTGACCGCGCCGCCCCCGCCGCCACGCACACCCAAGGTGCCGTCAGGGCCACGGGCCAGCGGCATGATCGCTTCGGGTCCTGCCTCGCCCATCAGGCCCATACCGCCGCGCATCGGGAAACTCGTCGCCTGCGCGACAACCCCGCCTTTGGCAAAAGGCATCACGCGGCCTTGCGAAAACGAGCCACCCTGCGCAAAAGGCATCAGGCCCGAAACCACGGCATTCACCCCGTCGGCCATCAAGCCGCCAAAGTGGTCGGTGACAGGGTTTACCGCCGCTGCGTAGACCGTTTTCGACATCTTGTCGGCCAATCCGCCCAGCACATCCGACAGGCTTCGCCCGTCCAGCACCAACCCGTCAAAGGCCTGCCGCAGGCCGGTCGAAAAGCCGCGCTCCAGATTGCCCAGATCACGGCTGGTCTGTACCAGCGCGCCTTGCATCTGGCGCAACTGGTCGTCAAAGGCCGCTGTCATGACCGCTGCATCACCCAAGCTTTCTTGCAAGGTCCCGACGCCGCCCTCCAGCGCGTCAATCTTGTCGAACTCATCCATTTCTTTCGTCCTTCACGTCATCAGGAAAATCACGCAGCAAGGCATCAAGCTGCAATCGGCCCAAAGGAGCCTTGGCCGCATCCGCCCCCAGCATGATTTGCAATTCCGCAGGGGTCAGCGCCCAGAATTGCGCAGGCTGCAGGCGCAAATAATGCAATCCCGCCTGCATCAGACCCGGCCAATCCATGACCTACTCCGGCACAGCAAAAGCACGCGCCAAGAGCGTAGCGGCCAGTTTGGCAGCACCGACAGGCCCACCCGCAATATCGGCGGTCAGCAAATCGGCCATCGTGCCGGTCCATCCGCCCCCGCGCAGACCCGCAACAACGACCGCCATCACATCGGCACCGGAAAAGGCAGCCCCCTCGAACCGGCGGATCAGGTCAACCAACGTGCCTGTTCCCAGCGTCGCCTCCAGCTCGGCCAAGGCGCCCAGCGTCAGCTTGCAGGAATGCGGCACACCGTCGATCACAATGGTCACCTCACCGGCCCAGGGGTTCGCCATCAGATCAGCGCCACAAAATTCAGCGCACCGGCTGATGCTAGCGACAGCTCATAGGTGGCCTCACCGTTGTAGGACCCCGCATATTCAATCGCGGTGATCTGGAACGGGCCTTCCAATGTGCCGAAACCCGGCACGATCACCTGAAAATCGGGCGTTTCACCATCAAAGAAGATCTGGCGCGCACGTTCGTCCGTGGCATCATCCTTGAACACGCCAGAGCCTGAAATCGCCGCCGTTTTCACACCGGCCCCGCCCAGCAGTTCACGCCAGCCGCCTTCGCTTTCAAGGCTGGTGACATCAACTGTCTCGGCATTCAGGCTGATCCGCGTGGCGCGCAGCCCTGCGGCGGTTTCGAACATGCCTCCGCCGGTCATATCAATCTTGACCAAAAGGTCCTTACCATTTTGTGCAGCCATCAGGCGTACTCCTTTTGAAATTCGGTTGGGTTACGTGTCATCCGCCACGCGGGCACGAAAATTCAGGTTGATCTGGCGCACAGCACCTGTGCCGACACGGGCGGCTTTGGCTTTGTGGAAATTCAACGCAACAAGGCTACCGCGTTCCAGACTGAGCGGCGCATCAACCAAGGCATCACAAACAGCCGCCGCTGCCGCCTTGGCGCTGGCAAAGCCCGCACTTTGGGTTACGACCGAGATCACCAGATCATGCCACGCCCCATTGCCTGTTTTGTCGGAAGCATCGCGCACGTCCTCGGCCCCCAGCACCACATAGAGTGGCGGCAACGGGCCCGCAGGCAGTGCATCATAGATGTCCGCACCCACCAGAACCGCCAGCGCGCTATCGGCGCTCAACCGCTGGAATATCGCCGTCTGAAGGGCGCCTGAAACGCTATAGGTCATGGCGATACCTCTTCTTCGGCGTGGCAGGTCAGATAGGCCCCGCCCGTGCCATACTCAGCGACCGCGTGAATATTGAAAATCCGCGCGCCATCGCGCAGGCGCTGGCCCGCGACAGGCCGCGAGGGCGCACCAAATGGGGCCGCGCGGACAGTGATCCGGTAGGGCACGCGCGACAATGTCGCTGCTGTCTCGGCCTTTTCACGCCCGGCACCTGCCTTCAGTTCGGCCCAAAGCACCCCCAGCGCCTCCCACTGGCGTGCATAGCCGCCCGCGCCATCCGCCATCTTCACAGGCGCCTCTAACACCAGCGCACGGTTCAATTGCGGCGCGCTCATTGGCCACCGCCCATGAAAAGGCGCACGGTCCGGTAACGTTCGATCAGCGCCAGCACACCCATCGGCATGATTGGGGCATTGCGTGACACATCATGACGATATTCGTAAAAATGCGCGGCCAGCAGCATCACAGCCTGCGCTAGATCAGCGGGCAGATCGCGCCATTCAGGACCAAAGCCCGCCAGCATCCCGATCCGCACAGACCCGCCATGCGGAAGATTGGGCAAGAACGTCCCCACTGGCCGCAAACCGGGGCGCTGCATGTCGGGGTCCAGAGACCAAAGGGCACCGTCGACGACGGTCTCGTCTCCGCGCGCATTCACCAGTGTCACGGTACTAATCGCGTTGACAGGCGCAACGGGGAGCGGCTGGCGGCGCGCATCGCGCCAAGCGCTCAGGCGCCAGCTGAATTCACGCTCAATCAGGATCTTGCCGAAGCGCGCCTCAATCGCGGCCAGCGCCGCGCGCAGATAGCTTTCCAGCACCGCGTCTTGAACTCCATCATCGGAAAACCCCGATCCCAGGCGCAAATGGTCTTTGAACTCAGCGACCGGAAGCGCCGAAAGTGGCACGCTGGTCTCTTCGACTAACATCATGGAATTACTCCGAAAATTCTGGCCATATAGCGGCTCTTTGGCCCCCGGACACACCCGCCCCCCGCATTGCTCGGACGGAAGGGAACTGCTAGACAATGCGAGGATTGTCTTGATGTGCGCCCGGGGGGTGGGTGCCGCGCACAAAGGCGGCACCCGCTTCACAGCTCAGCCCTAGCTGACTGCGAACTTCAGCAGTTTGATCGCGGCAAAATCGCTGACCGCACCGCCCACGCGCTTGGTGGCATAGAAAAGCACATGCGGCTTGGCCGAGAACGGATCGCGCAACACGCGCAGATCAGGGCGTTCAGCCACGGTATAGCCGGCACGGAAGTCACCGAAGGCCACGGCCATCGCGTTATCACCAATATCAGGCATGTCCTCGGCGATCAGCACGCGGTAGCCCAGCAGGCGCGCAGGCTCGCCCATCGCCAGACCATCGACCCAGACAAAACGGCCATCGTTGTCCTTGAGCTTGCGGATATGGCCAGCGGTCTTGGAGTTCATCACAAAGGTCGCATTGGCGCGGTATTCCGCCCCCAGCGCATAGACCAGATCAATGATCGGATCCGCACGGGTAATGCCGCCTGCCGTCTCAGAGGGCACATAGCCAAGGTTGCCCCAGGTCCAGCTGTCGTTGTTGACCGTGCCATAGGTCAGCATGCCTGTCGGCTTGTCCACGCCGTCACCGTCAATAAAGGCGCTTGCTTCGGCACGGGCGAATTTGTCCGCAATCCGGCCTGCCAGCCAGCCCTCGATGTCGAACGCGCTGTCATCCAGCAAACGCTGCGATGCCTTGGGAAGCGCGGAGAGTTCATGCAGCGGAATGGAAATACGCTCAATGCGCGGTGTGTCGGTTTCCGTGACCGCACTGCTCTCTGTAGCCCAACCCGCACCCATTTCCGAGTGATCAACCAACACGTCATAAGACGTCGCATCAACATTGACGACGCTGGCAATCGACCGGATCGACGCGGTCGAGGACAGCGTATTCTGGATCGTTTCGGCCGTTTGCGGATCGACCAGATAGCCCCCGTCAGCGGCAATCGCCGTTCCCAGCGCCTTGCCTTCCAACTCAAGCCCACGCAAGCCATCATCATCGCCAGAACGCAGATAGGCAGCAAAGGCCTTCTGGTGCGGCGCATCCTGTGATGCCGCATGGGCCAATGCCGTACGGGTCGTCATCATTGTCTTTCGGTCCAGCTTGTTCATCCGGTCATCCTGTTTTTGAAGTTTGGCATTCACGCCGTGGGAAAAGTCTTTGAAATCACTCATGAACCCGGCAATCGCCGTATTCAGTGACTGGGCAGGAGACACATCTTCCCCAGCCCGAGAATTGCTCTCAGTTGCTGTCATAATCAGTCCTTTGATCTGTCCTTCGGGCGGGGTTAGTCCCGCGCCATCATGCGGCGCGCACCCTCGAATGCCGCAGCCATCTCACGCAATGCAGTCTCCGCAGGGTCCTCCCCCTTGGCACCCACACGCGCATCCGGAAGCATCGGAAAGGTGACCAAAGACACCTCCCAAAGTTCCAACTCAGACAACAGGCGTCCGCCCTTGTCGTTCTTGCGGGCCTTGACGGTGCGGTACCCGATGGACAAGCCATCAATCGCACCCGCTGCAATCAGCGACGCCGCCTCGCGGCCCTTGGCCACATCCGTCAGCAAACGTCCCTTGACCCATAGTCCTTTGGCGTCCTCACGCACCTCGTCCCAGACGCCAATCGGCTGGGCGGGGTCGTGTTGCCACAACATTTTCACACCGCGCCCGTTCGCCAGCGAGGCCCCGTAAGCGCCCTTTTCGACGGTGTCGCCGCCTTGATCCGACAGACCAAAGACCGAGGCATAGCCGCTGATCGTCGTCCCGTCAGTGACGGTAACGTCAGTGCCCAATGCGCTAAACTTATGTTCCAAATTCATGCCCGAACCCCGCTCAGTACTTTGACAATCTCAAAAATCAACAATCCCGCGCAGCCGCAGACGATCAGCCAGATTTGCCATTCCAGCCGTGCAACGATGAATTCGATCTGGCTCAGGCGCACATCAACCTGCGCAAACCAGAAATCTGTCACGGGTGGCGACCCGTCGCGGCGCGGCCTGCCGTCAAGCTCAACAACCTTACGATCCATCACCCACCTCCAAAGCCGGCAAACCCAACAGATTGCGCTTTTCGGCCGCTGTCAGGAAATCCGCCTCACTCACGCGCCGCCACTGGGCATCGCGTTCGGCCGAGAGCGCCGAGATCTGGTCCAGATCAGGACGCAACGCCACCTCTTCACCGCCATGATCAGACAGCCAGACCGCAATCGCGCTCAGCACACGGGTGGCCAGCGGCAGCACCGTCAGGCGGTAAAATGCGCGGTTGGCTTCTTGGTAATTGGCATAGGTCGCATCCCCGGGAATGCCCAAAAGCATCGGCGGCACCCCGTAGGCAATCGCAATCTCGCGCGCGGCGGCCTCTTTCGTTTTCTGGAATTCCATATCCGAGGGCGAAAACCCCATTGGTTTCCAATCCAGGCCCCCTTCCAGCAACATCGGCCTGCCCGCATTGCGCGCGCCCTGATGTTGGGTCTCCATCTCGCCCAGCAACCGGTCATATTGATCCGCCGTCAGCGATGATTGCCCATCCGCCCCGCGATAAACCAGCGCACCGGATGGGCGCGCGGCATTGTCCAGCAAGGCCTTTGACCACCGTGACGCCGCATTATGCACATCAATCGCCGAGGCCGCCGCCTGCAGCGGCGAAAACCCGTAGTGGTCATCCTGCGGATGGAAACTCTTGATATGGCAAATCGGGCTCAGCCCCTCGGCCACGGCAAAACGGTGTTTGCGCCCGTTGACCATATATTCATAGCCCACAGGCCAGCCATCCGCACCCGGCACCACCGACATGCGGTCCGACCGCAGCACATGCATCTCGGCAGGCAGGCCTTCATCTGCCACAGCCTCAAGATAGCCGTTGCCGGTCAGCAGAACCTGCCCGAAGAGTGCCTCCAGCAACTCAGCCCGCCCCTGTCCTGCATTCGGCCGCGCCAAGAGCGACTGGACAGGGTGGGTATCATACCGCCGCGCCGCGTCTTGCACGACAACTGGCAGGGCCGCCGCCGCCTCTGCGATCATCTTGACCGCACGAAAGCCGATGGGATTGCCGGTGAAACCCGCCCGCGTCAGTGACACCACATCGCGCGGCGACCACGCGACGCGACCGGCACCGGACATCGCCATTACGCGCCCGGTCGCCGAGGCTTTTACCTCGACAGGGGCCGCGTCTGGCTTGGTACGGTTTAAAAAATCAAACATTCAAAACTCCTGGTGCCGGTCGGTGGTGACCATCTGCAGTTCACGAGAAACAATTTGCCTGAGCGGGATTAGTAAATTGAGACAGCAGCGCGCGGTCCCGTGCGCAACGCCTCTAAAGCGTACGAATGCTGGGGTTGCGCCACTTTGCGGCGGGTTCGATCATCAGATCATAAAGCGCCCAGACAAGTGCATCGACACGGTCGGGCGATCCTTTGCCCTCATATCCTGCACTGGTCATCTGCCCCATCTGGTCTTCCAGCGCAGCGAGGCCAAGCATATGGGCCACGCGGCCCTGCTCATAGAGTGCCGCCACAGGTTCTGCCCGCGCAACTTTGCCTTTGCTGGCATGTACCGAACGATAAGGCACCATGCCATCCACACCGCGCAAGACCGCCTCAACCATATCACCGCCCTGATTGACCTCGGCCACCAGACGGTCGGCCCCGTGTCTGCGCATCGCTGCAATTGCGGCCTCGGCCCAGACGGTCGGACGTGCCGCTTTCACACTGGCATCCTCTAACACAACGGCAGTCCACTGATGCGGCGGCCCTTTCATATAGACGCCCGCCACAACAATCCCGCAGGCGTCCGATCCTGCATGCGATGTGCCCGGCGGGTCGATTGCCACGACAATGCGATCAGGCACAGGCGCACCGGCCACCTGACAACGCGCGAGATCACCCGATGACCACAAAGCACCCTCTACTTCGGTCAGCATCAATCCTTCCATCTCCTGCCGCCCAAGAGAGGTGCCGCCATAGCGTCCCTCGATCTCGCGCAGGAAACTTGCGGCCAGATTCGCGCGGTTGGCCTGGGTGGGGGCGTGGGTCACGACTGTCGTGTCCATATCAAGCAGATCGCGCAAGAGCTGTGATTTGCGCGGTGTTGTGGTGACACAGGCCCGCGGACTGTCCCCCAACCGCAGCGCGAACTGCAACATATCCCACGCCGCGTCCCCCTTGCGCCATTTTGCCAGTTCATCCGCCCAGACCGCATCAAACTGCGGCCCGCGGAGGCTATCGGGGTCATGCGCGGAAAAGACCTGCGCCTCGGCCCCGTTGGGCCAGACCAACAGCCGCCGCCCTGCAATCCACAGCGGGCGGCGGTCATCAGGACAAACCGAAAGAATCCCGCTGTCACCAAAGACCATGACCTCGCGTGCCTGATCCATCGTTTCGCCGACCAAAGCCACACGACGCGCAGCGCCCGTCGCATGCGGCGTCGGCCCTTCGACCATTTTGCGCACCCATTCGGCACCGGCGCGGGTTTTTCCCGCACCGCGCCCGCCCAAGATCACCCAGGTCCGCCACTCACCTTTTGGTGCGATCTGATGCGGCATCGCCCAGAAATCAAACAGATAGGGCAATGCCCGCAACTGCTGATCAGTCAGCATCTCCAAGAACGCCCTTTGCGATGAGGGCGTCGCGGAGGCGATCAAGTTGGCGCCCGATGTCATCCCTGATGGCGTCATAGTCGATGGCATCTGCATCAGGGTCGGATCCGAGTTTGTCATGGAATTTATCCTCCGCGATCACCACCCGCAGGTGCGACGCATGTAAAAGATCAAGCTGTTTGGTGATGTCGTTCAGATTGCCATGAGTGACCTTTTTCAGGTCATCAGCCATCTCGCGCAGCCGGTCGCGAATATACTGCGACACAGCATCCACTTCGACGAGCCTTTCAGCCGCCGTAGCAAGGCCATCCGGCCTCGTTTCATTTGGTGTATTCATTGTTAACTGACCTTGGGAAGGAAACTTCCGTTACGGTCGAGCGACAGGGATCACGTTCACTGATCCCCCTCTCCTAGCCTGTGTAAACTACGCCTGACACCACGATAAGTCAACAAAAATGGCGCATCCAGCGGACGCGCCATTAAGTATTCTTTCATAAATATAAGGCGTTAGCCGTCGTTCGCGCGCACGGCCTCAATCTCGCGCCAGCGGGCGACGTTGCGGTTATGATCGTCCAGATTGGTCGCGAAAGCATGACCGCCGGTGCCATCGGCCACAAAGAAAATATACTCTGTGGTATCAGGATCAAGTGCGGCTTCAATCGCCGCCTTCCCTGGATTGGCGATGGGCGTCGGTGGCAAACCGCTGATCACATAGGTATTCCAAGGCGTCTCGCCACGCAGTTCGCTCTGCCGCAAACCACGGCCCAAGACACCCTCACCACGGGTGATGCCGTAAATCACCGTCGGGTCTGTTTGCAGGCGCATACCAAGGTTCAAACGGTTCACAAAGACGCTCGATACCTGACGGCGCTCATCAGGTACACTGGTCTCTTTTTCGATGATGCTGGCAAGGATCAGCGCCTCTTCGGGGGTTTCCAGCGGCAACCCGTCAACGCGGTTCTCCCATGCCTCGGCCAGAATAGCCGCCTGCGTGTCCTGCATCCGGTTCAGGATCGACGATACCGTATCGCCCGGCGTGAATTCGTAATCGCGCGGGGCCAGACTACCTTCGGCTGGTGCCTCGGTTACATCCGCGACAAGGCTGTCGATCTGCCCAAGCGCGTTCGCGATCTGCCAGCTTGTCGCGCCCTCGGCAATAACGAGCCGGAAAGTGGCGCTCCCATCTGCCTTGGTGGCCTCATAGCTTGCGGGCGGTTCGGTCTCGCCCACCACAAAATCAGCCACCTCGATGAATTCGTTTGTCGCCGGATCAAGTTCGCGCACATCAACAAGCGTCTGATTGATCCCGACACGATAGATCACCTCGGCCCCGCAGGTATTCCGGCCACCGCGTGTGACGATATCAACGATTTCTTCCATCGATGCCGCTGCAGGCACACGGAAGCGGCCGAATTTCAGATCACCGGATTTTTCGGTGTAATCCGCGCCGACCTCAAAAACGAAGGTGGACGAAATCGCACCCTGATCCAGCAGATCAGCGCTCAGAGCTTTTATGCTGCCCCCGCGCGGCACCTCAAGACAAATGGCGGCGTCCAGCGGGCCTGCCGTGCGGTATTCACGGCTACCCCAAGCAATAACGCCTGCCAGCAGGAACAGCCCGACAATCAGGAACGTCAGCGCATTCGACGCGAGATGACGCCACATTACTCCACTTTCCCGAAGACGACACTCGCATTGGTGCCACCAAATCCAAAGGAGTTCGACAGAGCGATATCAATCTTGGCGGGCTTCTTTTCATTGGCGCAGAGATCGACCACGGTCTCGCAATCCACATTATCAAGGTTGATGGTCGGCGGCGCGACCTGATCGCGGATCGCCAAAATTGAGAAGATCGCCTCAATCGCGCCCGCCGCCCCCAAAAGGTGGCCCGTCGCAGATTTGGTTGAAGACATCTTCAACGACGATGCCGCATTGCCCACCAACCGCTCAACAGCGCCCAACTCAATCGTGTCCGCCATGGTCGAGGTGCCATGGGCGTTCACATAATTAATCCGGGTTGGATCAATGCCCGCATTGCGGCAGGCGGCACGCATGGCGCGTTCTGCGCCTTCATGGTCAGGTGGCGGGGCTGTGATGTGGTGGGCGTCACCGCTCAGACCATAGCCCAGAACCTCTGCGTAAATCTTGGCCCCGCGCGCTTTGGCGTGTTCATATTCCTCCAACACGACAATGCCGGCACCTTCCCCCATGACGAATCCGTCGCGGTCGGCATCCCAGGGACGGCTGGCTTTGGTCGGGTCATCATTATGCTTTGTGCTCAACGCCTTGCAGGCGTTAAATCCGGCAATTCCCAATTCGCAAATCGCAGCCTCGGCGCCACCGGCAATCATGACATCCGCATCACCATGCTGGATCAGACGCGACGCATCGCCAATCGCATGCGCACCCGTCGAACAGGCCGTCACCACCGCATGGTTCGGGCCACGGAAGCCGTATTTGATCGACACCTGCCCCGAAATCAGGTTGATCAGCGCACCGGGCACAAAGAATGGCGACACACGGCGCGGGCCTTTCTCGGCCATCATCACGGCGGTATTCGCAATCGAGTTCAAACCACCGATTCCCGATCCGATCATGACGCCTGTGCGTTCCAGATCCTCACGATCCACAGGCGCCCAGCCTGAATCCTCAATCGCCTGCTGCGCCGCCGCCATGCCGAAGATGATAAAGGTATCGACTTTGCGCTGCTCTTTGGGATCAAGGTATGTGTCGGCGTTGAAGGTCCCGTCGGTGCCATCGCCCAAAGGCACTTCACAGGCATACTGTGTGGTCAGCCGGCTCGGGTCAAAACCGGTAATCTTGCCGGCGCCGGACTGGCCATCAAGAATACGCTCCCATGACTTTTCCACACCATCTGCAAGGGGCGTGACCAACCCCAGACCTGTCACAACAACACGACGCATTTTATGCCCTCACCTCTTCGCGTATTTGCCGACACTGATAGCCCAGCCAGGGGCCAAGGGGCAAGTCCAGCAATCTTGATCGGCAAGGATTGCACATGCCGCAAACAGCGTCAGCCGCGTTGTGCAGTCAAAATACCGCCAACGACTGATTCCAAGGGCGGCTCTCTCCGTCGGCCTTCGCGGACAAAACACCCCACAAAAGCAAAACGGCGCCCCGAGGGACGCCGTTTCACAAAATCGGACCTAACGCTTAGCTTGCGCCGTCGATGAATTTGACCGCATCACCGAATGTCTGGATTGTTTCGGCAGCGTCGTCAGGGATTTCGATCCCGAACTCTTCTTCAAAAGCCATGACCAGCTCGACAGTGTCGAGGCTGTCTGCGCCCAGATCATCAATAAAGGACGCAGCTTCCGTCACTTTGTCTTCTTCAACACCAAGATGCTCTACAACAATCTTGCGTACGCGGTCTGCAACGTCGCTCATATTAAATCCTTACGTTTCTGTGGGCTCTCGCCCGTTGTTCCCTAGGCTTGTGCCTAATTTTACGCGCCCTTGACGGGTCGCAGTCTTATCTGCCCTGCACAACAATTGACGTGGCGTCACATGCACCAATCAGCAAATCTGCGTGGCCTATAGCAGAGAATACCCGCTTGGCAAACGCTTTCAATCACCGAAAGCGATGATCTTCTAGATCATGGCCATCCCGCCGTTCACATGCAAGGTCGTCCCTGTCGTATAAGCGGCCTCAGGGCTCGCAAGATAAAGTACAGCCGCAGCGATTTCATCAGCCTCCCCCATACGTCCCGCAGGAACCTGCGTCAGGATGCCGGACTTCTGATCATCGGTCAGCTTGTCTGTCATCGCTGTGGTGATGAAACCGGGGGCGACGCAATTCACGGTAATGCCACGGCTTGCCACTTCGTAAGCGATGGATTTCGACATCCCCACCATACCGGCCTTGGAGGCCGCATAGTTGGCCTGCCCGGGATTACCGGTCGCGCCGACAACGGATGAGATATTCACGATGCGCCCCCAACGCGCTTTCATCATGCCACGGATCACGCCTTTGCACAGACGCATCGTCGATGTCAGGTTGACTTCCAGCACGGACGACCATTCCTCATCCGACATCCGCATAAAGATGTTGTCGCGCGTGATCCCGGCATTATTGACCAGAATATCCACCGATCCCATCAGGTCAGCGGCCTGTTTGGGCAGCGCCGTCACCGCCTCGGCATCGCTCAGGTTGCAGGGCAGAACATGCGCACGCTCACCCAAAGACGCGGCCAGTTCTTCGAGCGGGGCCACGCGGGTGCCTGATAGTGCAACAGTCGCACCCGCATCATAGAGTGCCTTTGCAATCGCGCCACCAATCCCACCGGATGCGCCCGTTACAAGCGCGTTCTTTCCATTCAGGTCAAACATTTATACGTCCTTCTTCATCTTATGCATTGATTGCAGCAACCGCTGCGGCCACATCTTCGGGTGTGCTCACTGCCGCCGCATTGATCCCCCGATCAATGCGCTTGACCATGCCTGACAGGGCTTTGCCCGCCCCGATCTCATAGACCTCGGTCACGCCTTGGGCGGCCATATACATCACGCTTTCACGCCAGCGCACCGAGCCGGTGACCTGCTCCACCAGCAAACGGCGGATCATCGCAGGGTCACTGACCGCTTCAGCCAGCACATTGGCCACTACAGGCACCTTGGGCTGCGCAATCTCGACAGCATCCAACGCTTGCGCCATCGCATCGGCGGCGGGCTGCATCAGGCTACAATGGAACGGCGCGCTCACCGGCAAGAGTAACGCGCGCTTGGCGCCTTTTGCCTTGGCAATCTCGACGGCCCGTTCAACGGCCGCCTTATGACCCGACACAACCACCTGTGCGGGGTCGTTGTCATTGGCGGCCTGACAGACCTCGCCCTGCGCGGCCTCTTCGGCGACAGCTTTCACTGCCGCAAAATCCAGCCCCAGAATCGCAGCCATCGCACCGATACCCACAGGCACCGCCTCTTGCATCGCAATGCCGCGCGCGCGCAGCAAACGTGCCGCGTCTGCGACAGTGAACGCACCGACCGCTGCAAGCGCGGAATATTCCCCGAGTGAATGGCCTGCCACAAATGATGCGGCTTCAACAGAGACACCCTCTGCCTCAAGCGCACGCATCACCGCTATCGAAGTCGCCATCAACGCGGGCTGGGCATTCGCTGTCAGTGTCAGCGTGTCCAGATCGCCGCCCCAGATCAGACCGGAAAGATCCTCTCCCAGCGCCTCATCCACCTCGTCAAAGACGGCCTTTGCCGCCGGATAAGCATCGGCCAGGGCCTTTCCCATCCCGATTGCCTGTGCACCCTGCCCCGGAAATACAAATGCGCGCATGAAGCGTCCCCTATCCATTGCCTTTTGTTGCCAAGACGCTTACCGCGCCGCGCCTGTCTGCACAAGCAAACACGAAACCGCACAGGACCAAGGGCACAGGCGCACAGAACGTGCCCTTTGCATCATAAGCAGACGTGTTACCTATCCTTAAACTCTTGGAGATTGGTATGTCAGGCACGCAAACCTACGGCACAGTGACGAAAACATTTCATTGGCTCACGGCACTTTTGATCCTCACCATCGTTCCGTTGGGGGTGGTCGCCTATAATCTACCCTATGAAACGAACGAACAACTGGCCCTGAAAGCACAGCTGTTCTCGTATCACAAAACGCTTGGGGTGATCGTCTTTGCCGTGGCGTTGGCGCGCATTGCCTGGGCGTTGACCCAGACAAAACCGGCCCCACTGCACCCTGAACGCAAATCCGAAACCTGGCTTGCCGAGACCGCGCACTGGCTGCTTTACATCTCGTTGGTCGCTGTGCCGCTGACCGGTTGGATCCACCACGCCGCAACCGAAGGCTTTGCGCCGATCCTGCTGCCCATCAGTCAGGACCTGCCCTTCGTGCCCAACGACGAAGCCGTTGCAAAGCTCTTTGGCGGTCTGCACTGGCTGTGGAGCAAGATCATGGTCGGCTCAATTCTGCTGCATATCGCAGGCGCGCTAAAGCACGTGTTCATCGACAAGGACGCCACCCTGCGCCGCATGTGGTTCGGCAAAAGCGACGCTGCCGGTCAAGGTCGCCACATCGGCACATGGACAGCACCTGTTGCAGCCGTCGCACTTTATGTTGCCCTGACAGGCGCAGGCGCGGCAGCCGGCCTCTACACCGCACCCTCAACTGTCGAACGGATCGCACTCGCCGAGGTATCCTCGGACTGGACCGTTACCGAAGGGTCCATCAGCCTCACAATCACGCAATTCGGCAGCGCTGTCAGCGGCAGCTTCGCGGATTGGACCTCTGCGATCAGCTTTGATGAGACCGCAAGCGACGTCATGGGATCGGTTGAAACAACCATTTCCATCGGGTCTTTGTCGCTGGGCTCTGTGACCGGCCAGGCGCTTGACGCGGATTTCTTCAACGCGGCCACCTTCCCCACGGCTGTCTTCACCGCTGACATTCTGGCTGATGGTGACGCTTATGTGGCTGACGGCACGCTGACAATCAAAGATATCACAGCCCCGCTTGCCTTACCTTTTACGCTGACCCTCGATGGCGACACGGCCACCATGAACGGGTCAATTATCATTGACCGGCGCACGTTTGAAATCGGCCAGAGCATGAGCGATGAAAGCAACCTCGCGTTCCCTGTGCAGGTCGATATCGCACTGACAGCAACCCGTTAAACAAAAAAAGGCCGCGCTCCGATATGGAGCGCGGCCTGATTGTTTTGTCAGACGATGAGTTTATTCAGCAGCTTGCATCGCCTCGATGGAAATCATGATTTCCACTTCGTCGCTGACGAACGGTGCAAATGCGCCAACTTCGAAATCGGAACGCAGGAGTGTTGTTGTCGCGTCGAAACCGGCCCAAGGCGTTTCTGCCATCGGGTGCATGCCCACCTGGTTCAGCTTGGCATCCAGTACGACAGCTTTCGTGATGCCGTTCAGTGTCAGATCGCCCGTGATCAGCGCTGTGTCTTCGCCTGTCACTTCGATTCCTGTGGATGTGAACGTCACCATCTCGTCTTCGGCAGCATCAAAGAAATCGCCGCTCATGAAATGCTGGAAACGCTCCTCCCAACCTGTCAGCATGGTGCGCACCGGGAAAGATACGTTGACTGCCGATGCAGCAGGATCTTCCTGATTGAACGCAATCTCGCCTTCAAATCCGGAAAACATGCCGAAGGTCGTGGAATACCCAAGGTGATCGTAGCTGAATACGATCTGGCTGTGGCTGGCGTCCAGAACGTAGTTTTCTGTTGTTGCAAATGCAGGGGTCGTAAGGGTCGCAGCGGCAAGTGCCGCGGATGTCAAAAGGGTTTTCATAAGGCTTCTCCAAGCTAAAACGTGTTACACTAATTGAGATAGCTGGTTTGATTGCGTTTCCTAGCTTCAAAAACGAACAGAAGCTGTTCACGGATACGGAGCGTCCGCACAAAAGAGAAAAGCCGCCCTGCTGGGGCGGCCTTTGGGCGGCGCAGGATCGTCGTCCTACAAAAGATCTTTCGCCAAACGATCACGCAGCGGCAGCAGTTGCGCCTCGGCGCCCTTGGCAACGCGAATTGCATTGGCAGAATCGTTGTACCCCAGCAACAGCTGCGATTGACCGCTGGTCTCGTCCAACTCCAGAAAAATACCGCTGATTTCGTCAAAGGTATAAAGGCCCACCGTTGTCGGGCTGCCGAAACGGTTGGCCACGACCTCGCGGATTTCGCGTGCTTTGGTGTCGATATGCACATCCGCAATCGACCCTCGGCTGGCAAACCACAACAGATAGAACCCGACCGCCCCCATCAGCACAGCAGCACCGATACGCATAAAGCCGAAATTACCGTCAAAGAACAGGGTCGGCAGCACCAGAACCCCGAAAGTCGCCGTCACCAGACAAACGCCCAAAAAGAAACTGATCGCCTGCCCGATCATAACCGAAACAGGTGCGCCCTCGCGTGAAAGAACCTTGTAACCCCAATACTGGTCTTCGGTTGCAAACGGGGTTGCCCGCGCGACGTGATTGACAATGCCACCGGCGGTAATGTCGATATTTGTCATTCTGCCCACTCCAAACTCATTGCTGACAAGATGCCGTGCAATCCGGGCAATAAAGCGGCAAGCTCAAGGCGAGGTTAAGAAATCTCTGATTGTTGCGAAAAGGCTGCTTTTCTAGGGTATTCATGGCTTGCGCCACCGCAATTGCCCTGTATAAGGCCCCATCCTTGCTGCAAAACGAATGAACTGCGCAGACTCTCGTGGATGGGACGCATGCAAGGCGAACCCCCCATCCTTTGAAATGCGCTGATATATGAACTGGAGTTCACATGCCGCTATACGAGCATGTCATGATTGCGCGTCAGGACTTGTCCAACACGCAAGCAGAAGGCCTCATCGAACATTTCGGAACCGTCCTTGCCGACAACGGCGGCAAGCTGCTGGAAAACGAATACTGGGGCGTCAAGACGATGGCCTACAAGATCAACAAGAACCGCAAAGGGCACTACGCCCTGCTGCGCACAGATGCACCTGCTCCTGCCATTCAGGAAATGGAACGCCTGATGCGCCTGCACGAAGACGTCATGCGCGTGCTGACCATCAAGGTCGACGCACACGAAGACGGCCCTTCGGTGCAAATGCAAAAGCGCGAAGAGCGCGGTGACCGTGGCGACCGCCGCGAGCGTCGCTAATCGTTGATCTGAGAAAGGACATCAATCATGGCTACTAAACCATTTTTCCGCCGTCGTAAGTCCGATCCGTTTGAGGGCGATAACGCCCCCAAGATCGACTACAAAGACACCCGCCTTTTGCAGCGCTACATCTCTGAGCGCGGCAAAATCGTTCCCGCCCGTATTACTGCTGTTGGTGCAAAAAACCAGCGCGCTCTCGCCCGTGCGATCAAGCGTGCCCGTTTCCTTGCCCTGCTGCCATACGCTGTAAAATAAGGAAATCATCCCATGGATATCATCCTACTTGAGCGCGTCGCAAAGCTGGGTCAGATGGGCGAAGTCGTCTCTGTCAAAGAAGGCTACGCACGCAACTTTCTGCTGCCACAGGGCAAAGCACTGCGCGTAAACGCGGCAAACCTTGCCCGCTTCGAGGCCGAAAAAGCCCAGATGGAAGCACGCAACCTTGAGACCAAAAAAGAAGCCGAAGCGCTGGCTGCAAAGCTTGACGGTGAAAAGTTCATCGTGATCCGCTCTGCCTCTGACGCAGGTTCGCTTTACGGTTCTGTCACAACACGTGACGCCGCCGAAGCCGCCACTGCCGCTGGTTACTCGATCGACAAAAAGCAGGTTGTTCTGCTTGGTGCGATCAAAGAACTGGGTCTGCACGACGTGTCGATCAACCTGCACCCCGAAGTCACAGCAACCATCACACTGAACGTCGCACGTTCGGTTGAAGAAGCTGAACTTCAGGAGGCCGGCAAATCCATCGCCGAGCTGGCAGCAGAAGAAGAAGCCGCCGCCGAGTTCGAAATTCAGGAGTTGTTTGACGATATCGGTTCTGCCGCATCTGACGACGATGATCTGGCCGAAACAGCTGGCGTCGAAACAGACGAAGACAAAGCCTAAGCTGGTAGACTTCGGACAACAACAAATTTGGCCGCTCCGTTTCGGGGCGGCCTTTTTCATGGCTTGAAGCTGTCCACGACGAATGAAAACTTCGCCCGGATTCACGGTTTTTTAGCTCCAATGCGCCATGAATGCTGGCGCAGACACAATAGGAGCGATCAGGAAAAACGTCTCACTTGGCCTCGCCATCGCAATTGCCAGCAGTCAGCCACTCTTTGCGGATGACACAAAGGCAGCGATGGAGGCATTCCTCAAAGAAAACATCGTGACATGGGCAACCGACCCCACTCTCGTGGCGGCAATTGAAGCACAGAACGTTGAAACGGCGGGCTATGACCAGGCCAAGATCGACGAAATGGATCAGCTATGGCGCGGGTTCTATGGCATTGACGAGGCTGAGGTGATCGCCAATGTGATCAATACACCCGCCGCAGATTTCCTGCGCAGCCAAGTCGCAGCGTCAGGTGGTGCCATCACCGAAGCCTTTATCATGGACGCCCGCGGATTGAATGTCGCAGCATCTGTCGCAACGTCAGACTACTGGCAGGGCGACGAGGCCAAGTTCCAAGAGACCTACTTGGTTGGCAGCACCGCTGTCCATTATGGTGAAATCGAGCTGGATGAATCAACGAAACAGGCTCAGGCACAGGTTTCGATGACAATCGTCAACGAAAGCACAGGTACAGCGGTTGGTGCCTTGACTGTGGGGATCAACCTCGATGCATTGATGTAGGCCGTCGCGATCATCGTGGCAGGTTGACCGGTAATCTTGGGTCAATCTGCCCTACCGGTCGAAAGTCTCCAATTCCAAACGGGCGTTACAGAACTCTCCGTCATAGGTGCCGATCCAGATATCAACACGCCCGTTGGCTGGCCGCGTCAATGTGATCTTGGGGTCAAGATTGCCATTGTCGTCATCGTCGTAATACCAATTGGCAGAGGCGGTATTGATCAACAGTGCTGCATCGCATTCGCTCACCACGCGCAGTTCAAGCCGATAAGGGTTCATATTGGATAGCTGGAATGAAAAATCCGGCGCAGTCGGAAAATACCCCGCCCCGGTGTCGGACCCCGGGCGCACATTCGGGCAGTCCCAAATATAGTTGGACCCGCCTGCAACCACATCGAATGCACGCGGCGTATAAAGCTGCTGGCCGGTCGCCTGATAAGAGGCTTGTGGCGCTGCATTGTAATCCGGGCACGCAATCGCACCGCCCGCTGTCCCTAAAATCGTACTGACAGCTAACGCTATTGGCTTAAGCATAGTCTGGCTCCTTCACTTCATAGCTTGAGCATAAAGCCACGCAGATGAAAGAATAGCTGTATTTAAAGTCAGGATTGGACCGAAAGGCATGTGCATTCGGCACAAAAAAGGGCGCCTCGAAGGACGCCCTTTTGCATTGATGGATATCAACGATTACTCTTCTTCGAGCTTCTCAACAGCTTTCTGAAGATCCTCTTTGCTGACCTCTTTGTCCGTCACAGCGGCCTGTGCAAGGATATGGTCAACGACCTTGTCCTCGAACATCGGCGCCTGCAGCTGTTGACGGAACTGTGCGTTTTGCTGCACAAACTCGAAGAACTGACGCTCTTGACCGGGGTACTGGCGCGCCTGATTCATGATCGCTTGTGTCATCTCCTGATCGGTCACCTTAACCTCAGCCTTCTGGCCGATGTCTGCCAGCAAAAGACCCAGTTTCACGCGGCGCTCGGCCAGCTTGATGTGCTCGTCGGTCGGCTTGATCTCAGGATGATCGTGGCCTTCAACCTCTGGGTTTTCTTCATGCCACAACTGATGCGCGATCTGGTTGGCTTCCGCCTCGACCAGCGACGCGGGCAGGTCAAATTTGACCTTCTTGTCGAGCGCATCCAGCAGGCCACGCTTTGCAATCGCACGGGATGCACCGCTGTACTCTGCTTCCAGACGCTCGGTGATCTGGCCCTTCAGCGCGTCAAGATCCTCGGCGCCGAACTTCTTGGCCAGTTCGTCATCCAGCGCTGGTTTCTTTGCGCCACGCACTTCTTTGATTGTGCATGAGAAAACAGCTTTCTTGCCCGCAAGGTTTTCCGCCTGATAATCGTCAGGGAAGCTCACCTCGACATCCTTCTCATCGCCTGCTTTCACTTTCAACAGCCCGTCTTCAAAGCCGGGAATGAAAGAGTTGGAGCCCAGTACAAGCGGATAATCTTCGGCAGCGCCACCATCAAAGGGCTCGCCATCAATCTTTCCGACAAAATCCAGAACAACCTGATCGCCGTCCTTGGCTTGCGTCTTTTTGGCCTCATAGGTCACGGCCTGCGGGCTCTCGGCAAGGTTATCCAGCGCTTCTTTGACAGATTCGTCATCAGCCTTCACAACCAGACGCTCGAGTTTGACATCGCTGAAATCAATGTCAGCGATTTCTGGCAGCTTTTCATAAGATACGGAAATCTCGACGTCGTCGCCTTCTTTCCAGTCTTCGTTGGTCATTTTCATCTCGGGCTGGGCCGCAGGACGATCACCTGTTTCTTCCAGATGCGAGGACAGCGCGCCATCAATCGCTTCCTGCATGCTCTCGCCCATCAGACGCTGGCCAAACTGCTTGCGCAGCAATGCCATCGGCACTTTGCCTTTGCGGAAACCTTTCATTTCGACCGTAGGCTGTGCTTCTTTCAGCTTCTCTTCAACCTTGGCGTCCAGTTCGGCCGCCGTGACGGTGATCGCGTATTCGCGCTTGAGGCCTTCGTTCAGGGTCTCGGTGACCTTCATGTGCTGTCCTTTTTTCAAACTTGGTGCGGGTGAAGGGACTCGAACCCCCACGCCTTGCGGCGCCAGAACCTAAATCTGGTGCGTCTACCAATTCCGCCACACCCGCATGATCAAAAGGGGCTGGATTGCGCCAGCCCCGGTTTGCGCGCTGTCTAGCAAAGGAATCCGGGGGATGCGAGAGGAAAAATCGCGTTAAAGGCCCAATGCACGAAAGACTTTGGGCAGTTCATCGGGAAGGTCTTCGGCAATCAGGCCCGGACCAAAGGAGAGCGCACATTCGGTATGCAGCCAGGCCCCGGATTCGGCGGCCTGCATCGGGCCGAACCCCCGCGCCAACAGACCGGTGATAAAGCCTGCCAAAACATCACCCGATCCGGCGGTCGCAAGCCAAGGGGCGCTGCGTTCATAGACGGATGCGTTGATACTGCCGCGCCCGGACGGATCGGCGATGACGGTATCGGGCCCTTTGAACAGCACCGTACACCCTGCCCGCCTTGCTGCGTCGCGCGTCGCATCCACCTTGGAATAGGCCGGGCCCTTGGTCGCAGGTGCCGCCAGCCTTTTCGCAATATCCGGAAACAACCGCGCAAACTCGCCCGCATGGGGCGTCAAAACACATCTGTCATGTAACATCGCGAAAAGAGGCGCATCGCGCCCGATAAGCGTCAGGGCATCCGCATCCAGCACCATCGCCCGCCCGCTCTTCAAGCCTGCCTCTACGAGGTCACGGCTTTCATCGCTGACCCCCATCCCTGGCCCCAGACAAAGCGCGTTGATGCGGTCGTCCGCCAGAATATCGGTAAGTGCCGCCACATCCTTCACATTCCGCAACATGATCGCATTCAGTTGCGCCGCATTTTCAATCAAGGCAGCAGGTGGACAACCAACGGTCACAGCCCCCGCACCAACACGCAATGCTCCACGCGCCGCAAGGCGCGCAGCGCCGCCTTTGCTGACGCCGCCGGACAGGATCAGAGCGTGGCCATGGGAATATTTGTGATCTGTTGCAGTCTTATCAAGAATGCTCTGCCCTTGCATAAATTCTGGTGTGTAAAAATCCCATTCTAGTCCAGTTACTACTGCGGCAGGATTACGCTTACGCGCAGTTGCTGGGTCAGGGATTGATCCCAGCACTCTTTGCGCGTCTCGGCGCTTTAGCCCGATTTCTTTGCAAACTAATTTTCCACAGAACTGGGTTGCATAGTCAAGATATTGGCCAATTTTCTGGCTATGAAAAGTTACTGTAAGGGATACACCTAACTCTTCAGCGGGGGTTCGCGAAACCGTCTTGGGCAATGATGCCACATCTTCCAAGGATGTCACCCCCAACGACCGCCCTGAGTCTGCACACAGGCCTGTTGGCATATCAATTGCCACTACTGGAACACCTGACAGGAACGTCCATGAGTAGTGCCGAATGGCATCAGCAAGGTCAGCTTTGATCGGCCGAGATAAACCGGTCCCCAAAACGGCATCTACAACAAGATTGGGGATTTGGCCGCAAGCGTCCATTGATGCCCCAGTTAGCGGCAACACTTTCCCCATTGCCACCCAACGCTCATAATTCACCCGTGCATCTGGCGGCAACTTCTCGGCATCCCCATACAGAAAGACCTCAACGTGCCACCCCGCCTCTCTGAGCAGCCGCGCGACAACAAACCCATCACCGCCATTATTGCCCGGCCCACACAGAACCACCGCGCGATGCAGTCCCTGCTCATCATTTTGCAGGAAATACTCCGGGGGTTTGGGGGCTGGCCCCCAAGATGGTGCCAACTCCGGCCATTCCTCAAAAATAGCCTCCACGACCCCGCGCCCTGCGCGCTCCATCAATTCCAGCCCCGTCACCTCGCCCGAGGCGATCGCCGCCGCTTCGATGGCGCGCATTTGGGCAGCGGTCAGTAATTCGGTCATGGTTTTCGCACCCAAAGTTCACAAACAGCCCGATAAACACACATATTGCACAAAAATTAAGCAACGCGTAGTCTTTCACGAGACGAGCCTGCCCTCAGGTTCCGCTACGAATTGTCCCTGTGCAAGAGAAATGGTCTCACCACTGACGAAACACACAAGGGGGAGTCGCGAGCGATGAAGAAAATCGAAGCGATCATTAAGCCATTCAAGCTCGATGAAGTGAAGGAAGCCTTGCAAGAGGTGGGTGTCCAGGGTCTGTCTGTCGTCGAGGTCAAAGGGTTCGGCCGCCAGAAAGGGCACACCGAACTTTACCGCGGCGCGGAATATGTGGTCGACTTTCTGCCCAAAGTGAAAATAGAGGTCGTCCTGGCGGACGATCAGGTCGATGCGGCCATTGAAGCCATTATTGGCGCCGCGAAAACCGACAAGATTGGCGACGGCAAGATCTTTGTATCGTCCGTCGAACAAGCCATCCGCATCCGCACCGGTGAATCCGGCGACGATGCACTCTAACCAGTAACGACGCTACAAAAAAGGACATCATAGATGGACAATAAGGCTGTTCTAAAACTGATCAAAGACGAGGAAGCCGACTATGTCGACATCCGCTTCACTGATCCACGCGGCAAACTGCAACACGTCACTGTTGTGGCCGATCTTGTTGACGAAGACTTCCTCGAAGAAGGCTTTATGTTCGACGGATCTTCGATTGCCGGCTGGAAATCTATTGATCAGTCCGACATGAAATTGATGCCACAGGCCGAAAGTGCCTACGTCGACCCGTTCTATGCGGAAAAGACAGTTTGCATTAACTGCAACGTCGTCGAACCCGACACAATGGAAGCCTACGATCGCGACCCGCGCGGTACCGCAGTCAAGGCAGAAGAATACCTCAAGTCCACCGGCATCGGTGACGTGTCATACTGGGGCCCCGAAGCGGAATTCTTCGTCTTTGACGACGTGCGCTTCCAGGTGTCCATGAACAAGGTGTCCTACCAGGTCGACGCCATCGACGGCGCATGGAACACCGACACCGAATACGAGATGGGCAACACCGGCCATCGTCCCGGCGTCAAGGGCGGCTATTTCCCTGTGAACCCCATCGACGACGCGCAGGAAATGCGCTCCGAGATGCTGTCCACAATGAAGCGCATGGGCATGAAGGTCGACAAGCACCACCACGAAGTGGCGTCTTGCCAGCACGAACTGGGCCTGATCTTTGGCACGCTGACGCATCAGGCGGACGAGCTGCAAAAGTACAAGTACGTGATCCACAACGTCGCCCAAGCCTACGGCAAATCGGCGACATTCATGCCCAAACCGATCGCAGGCGACAACGGCACCGGTATGCACGTCAACATGTCGATCTGGAAAGACGGCAAGCCGCTCTTTGCTGGCGACAAATATGCGGACCTGTCACAAGAAGCGCTCTACTTCATCGGCGGCATCCTCAAGCACGCCAAAGCGCTGAACGCGATCACCAACCCGTCTACAAACAGCTACAAGCGCCTGATCCCCGGCTTTGAAGCCCCTGTTCTGCGCGCCTACTCTGCACGTAACCGGTCGGGTTGTGTCCGTATCCCATGGGCCGAAAGCCCCAAGGCAAAGCGCGTCGAGGCCCGTTTCCCCGATCCCGCAGCCAACCCCTACCTGTGCTTTGCGGCGCTGTTGATGGCAGGCATTGACGGTATCAAGAACAAGATCGATCCGGGCCCATCTTCGGACAAAGACCTTTACGATCTGCCACCAGAAGAACTGGCAGCGATCCCGACGGTCTGTGGTTCGCTGCGCGAAGCGCTGGAATCTCTGGAAGCCGATCACGAATTCCTGCTGGCCGGTGACGTGTTCACCAAATCTCAGCTGGAAGGCTACATGGAACTGAAGTGGGAAGAGGTCTACGCCTACGAGCACACACCGCACCCCGTTGAGTACAAAATGTACTACAGCTGCTAATCTTCCAAGCGTAAGAAAGCCCCGCCAGAGAAATCTGGCGGGGCTTTTTGTTGTCGATGCTCAGGCTTATTCCAAGTCATGTCGTCGGGCATGACGCGTAGCAGACCTTCGTGCGGCAAAACAGAGCACAGAACCATAGACCGACGTGCCCCCGTTCGTTACGCTTTCCTTAGGCCGACAGAAATATTCGCCTCTGATGGTGAATCGCGCCAAGAAGCCTAGTCAAAAGATAAAGCAACAGGGACAAAATGATGAAACTCGTAATTGGATTGGACGGGCGAAGCTCGGGGGAGAAAGCCCTCACCTTTGCCAAAAGTCTGGCGAAGAAGGCCGACGATTGTGAATTGATCGTCGTCTACGTGATCGAATGGTCACCGTTTTCCTTTCAGAATGCTGCAGAAAATGCCGAGCGCCATAAGCGCCGTGAAGAAGAAATCGCAATCGCAAGAGAGCGGGTCGTCGATCCTGCCGTGGCCGATCTGCGGGCCGCCGGTTTCAATGCCCGTGCAATCGTGCGCCACGGCGATGTGGCCGACACCATCGATAGCGTGGCAGATACGGAGGGGGCCTCGCAGATTATTGTCGCCCGTGCCAGCGACGGCGGCCTGACATCGCGGATCTTCGGCAGTTCAACCGCAAGCCTCGTGATGAACGCCCGCGTTCCTGTCACCGTTGTCGCATAAGGAACAATCCAGATGAAAAATTTCAAAGCTTTGATATTGGCACTGATTGCCACACTGGCTGTTGCGGTTCCCGCACAGGCACAGGACGCGGCCGTTTCTCTTGATGCGCGCGTGAACGAGGCGTTCGCGAACGCCACGGGTTGGTTTGTTAACTTCATCTTCATGTCGATCCCCGGAACAAACTTTCCCTGGATCGTCATGTGGTTGGTGATTGGTGCCACGGTTTTCACAGTCTACTTTGCTGCCGTGCAGTTCCGGTTCTTCGGCCACGCTATTGCGCTGGTGAAGGGCGACTACTCCGACCCCAATGACGCGGGTGAAGTCAGCCACTTTCAGGCACTGGCAACCGCGCTGTCGGGGACTGTCGGTCTTGGTAACATCGCCGGCGTTGCTGTCGCTGTCGGGATCGGTGGTCCGGGTGCGACTTTCTGGATGATCCTTGCGGGTCTGCTGGGCATGGCGTCCAAGTTCACCGAATGTACGCTGGGCGTGAAATATCGCAACGAATACCCTGATGGCACGGTGTCGGGTGGTCCGATGTATTACATCTCCAAGGGGTTTGACGAACTGGGTCTACCGGGGGGCAAAATCCTGGCTGTGATGTTCTCGGTCTTCTGTATCCTTGGCGCTTTGGGTGGCGGCAACATGTTTCAGGCCAACCAGGCACATGCGCAGATCACACAGATCACGGGCGATTTCCCGGGCTGGATCACGGGTCTTGTCTTTGCCGCGATCGTCTTTGCAGTCATCGTCGGTGGCATCAAATCCATCGCGCGGGTCACCGAAAAGGTCGTTCCCTTCATGGGCATTCTTTACGTTGGCGCGGCCATCGTTGTGTTGATCGTGAACTACGACATGATCGGCTGGGCCTTTGGTCAGATCTTTGTAGGGGCCTTCACAGGTCTGGGTGTTGCGGGCGGGTTCGTCGGCGCGTTGATCCAGGGTTTCCGCCGTGCTGCCTTCTCGAACGAAGCAGGCGTTGGTTCTGCGGCGATCGCCCACTCTGCGGTGAAAACCAAAGAGCCAATCACCGAAGGTTTCGTGTCTTTGCTCGAACCACTGATCGACACGGTCGTGATTTGTACGATGACCGCCTTGGTCATCATCATCTCGCAGCAGTTGATCCTTGATCAGGCAACAGGCAACTACATGCTGAACGAAGCAGGCACAGCGATTGCAACGATTGACGGCAACAGCGGTGTTGCACTGACATCCGCCGCCTTCGGTTCTGCCATTAGCTGGTTCCCTTACGTTCTGGCACTGGCCGTGATCCTGTTCGCCTTCTCGACAATGATTTCGTGGTCTTACTACGGCTTGAAAGCCTGGACCTATCTCTTCGGCGAAGGCAAAACCACAGAGCTGGTCTTCAAGATCATCTTCTGCATCTTCATCGTGATCGGTGCAGCGGCAAGCCTTGGCCCAGTGATCGACTTCTCGGATGCCGCGATCTTTGCAATGGCGGTGGTCAACATCTTCTGCCTCTACTTCCTGATGAAAGTGGTCCGCAAAGAGCTGAATTCCTACAGTGCCCGCCTGAAATCAGGCGAAATCAAGAAGTTCACGCACTAAAGGGCGTGCTATGAATGACGAAAGGGGCCGCGGTGCATGCCGCGGCCTTTTTCGTGGCGCAGGGCGGGCTTGCCCACAGGACTGTGACAATCGACCCGCTTTCAATGCCTTGACACAAAACCGCATCAGGTCACTCTGTGATCGGTTCCCACCGGAGGCATATGATGAAGAATTTCCCCGTCACGCTTACCCTGATCGCACTGACGACACCCGCATTCGCCGATGTCACCGTCAGCCACGGCTTTTCAACCTTCGGTGATCTGAAATACGGCCCCGATTTCACCCATTTTGATTACGCCAACCCCGACGCCCCCCAAGGCGGCACCATGAGCCAGCGGCAGCTTTTCGGCACCCCGACCTTTGACAGCCTGAACGCCTTTATCATCAAAGGCGACAGCGCACCCGAGGTCAGTGTCCATATCTATGACAGCCTGATGGTGCGCGCGACTGATGAACCTGACGCGCTTTACGGGCTGATCGCCGAAACCATCGAATACCCCGACGACCTGTCTTACGTCGCTTTCAACATGCGGCCCGAGGCGCAATTCCACGATGGCACACCTGTCACTGCTGCCGATGTGGTGTTCACGATCAATGCGCTGCAAACCGAAGGGCACCCTTTTTACCGCAACCTCCTATCCGATGTGACAGGTGTGACGGCCGAAAGCGACCACCGCGTCCGCTTTGATCTGGCACCCGGTGCCGGGAGCGGCCTGCTGGGCAGTGTCGCTGAACTTCCCGTGCTGCCCGCGCATTTCTACGACACCGTGGATTTCGCCGAAAGCTGGATGGAGATACCCCTTGGGTCTGGCCCGTATGAGGTGGCAATGGTCGACGCCCCGCGTACGATCACTTTCTGCAAAGACCCCGATTACTGGGGTGCAGACCTGCCCGTGAACGTGGGCCGCAACAACTTTGACTGCTTCAATTATGAATACTTCGTCGATGACACAGTGGGGCTCGAGGCCTTTGCCGCCGGTGAATACCACATGCGCGTCGAATACCGCTCGGCGTCATGGGCAACAGGCTATGATTTTCCGGCAGCCGAACGCGGATGGGTCCAGCAACTCTTGATCCCCGATGGCCGCCCCGCAAACGCCCAAGGGATCTGGTTCAACATGCGCAATCCAGTCCTGCAAGACATTCGCGTGCGTCAAGCCCTTGAATATGCATTCAATTTTGAATGGACCAACGATACGATTTTTTACGGCACCTACACACGCAACGACAGTTTCTTTGAAAACACCGATATGCAGGCGACAGGTATCCCCGAAGGTGCGGAACTGGCGCTTTTGGAAGAATTCCGCGATCAGCTGCCGCCGGAAATCTTTACCGAACCTGCCCACGTGCCCAACCCCGGAAGCGACCGCCCGCGTGACCGCAATGACCTGCGCAGGGCGGGCGAACTTCTTGAGGCCGCGGGCTGGACCGTCGGCGATGACGGGATGCGCCGCAATGCAATGGGCGAGGTTCTGCACCTTGAATTCCCCGACAGCAGCCGCAGCCTTGAGCGGATCATGATCCCCTACACCGAAAACCTCAAAGCGCTCGGCATCGACGTGGAGTTTGAGGTGATCGACCCAAGTGCCTGGACCCAGCGACGGCAGGCGTTTGATTTTGATCTCTCGTCAACCGCATGGTCCGTCGCCACAACACCGGGGGCGGAATTACGCGCCTTTTATGGATCAGCCGCCGCCGGTGCCGAAGGCAGCAACAATCTGACCGGTCTCGCCGATCCTGTGGTGGACGCGCTGATCGAACGGGTTGTCGTGGCCAGCACCCGCGAAGACCTAACAACCGCCGCGCGCGCCTTGGACCGTGTGCTGCGGTCCAAACACATCTGGATCGGTGGCTGGAACCTCGGGGCGCACCGCGTGGCGGTTTGGGATATCTTCGGAATCCCCGAAACCCCTGCCCCCTATGATTTCTTCCGCAACGTGGATTTCTGGTGGTTTGATCGTGACAAATACGATGTGTTGGTCGCCGAAGGCGCGCTGGACAGCGGGCTTTGATCACGACCAAGTAGACTGGTCTTCGACAGACCTGAATAAAAAGGGCACGATATGCCAACTGAAAAGCTCACCTTCACCGGACATGGCGGTGATACGCTTGCCGCGCGCCTTGATCTGCCAAACGGACCGCACCTTGCAACAGCGCTCTTTGCGCATTGCTTTACCTGCTCCAAGGACATCACCGCCGCCCGCCGCATTGCGGCGCGCCTGTCGTCAATGGGCATCGCGGTGTTGCGGTTCGATTTCACCGGTCTGGGCCATTCCGAGGGCGAATTTGAAAACACCAGCTTTACCACCAACGTCGATGATCTGATCGCGGCAGGCGACGCGCTGGCGGCGCGTGACATGGCACCATCCTTGCTGATCGGCCATTCGCTGGGCGGTGCCGCCGCACTCAAAGCGGCGCCGCAGATGGATGGCATCAAGGCCGTCGTCACGATCGGCGCACCCTTTGATCCCGCCCACGTCACCCATAATTTCGCCGAAGCCATCCCAGAAATCAAAGATCAAGGTTCGGCAGAAGTCACGCTGGGTGGCCGCCCCTTCCGCATCGGTAAAGCGTTCGTCGAGGACGTAAGCCAAGCGAACCTCAAAGCCTCTATCGCGCAGCTGGGTGCCGCACTTCTGGTGCTTCACGCCCCCCGCGATGCCACGGTCGGAATTGAAAATGCCGCAGATATCTTTCTGGCCGCCAAACACCCCAAGAGTTTCATCACACTGGACAACGCCGACCACCTGATCACGCAGGCCTCCGATGCCGAATACGCCGCAGACATGATCGCGACATGGTCAAAACGCTATCTCGAACTGGCAGAACCCGAGGCGCCGGATGCAGTGCCCGAGGGCATCATGCGCGTCACCGAAGCGGACGCAGACGGCTTTTTGCAGGACATCCAATCAGGCACACATCACGCGCTGGCGGATGAGCCTGCGAAATTCGGCGGCACCAATAAGGGCTTCTCTCCTTATGGCTTTATTTCTGCGGGTCTGGGGGCCTGCACCTCGATGACCATCCGCATGTACGCGCGGCGCAAAGGTTGGCCCCTGACAGGGGTTAGCGTCGATATCGCACACGGCAAGGAACACGCAGCGGACGCGGCTGATCCAACCGATGCCAAAGTGGATCATTTTGCGCGCACAATCCGGCTTGAGGGCGATCTAAGCGACGAACAACGCGCAAAACTGCTTGAAATCGCCGACAAATGCCCTGTGCACCGCACGCTTGAGCGGTCATCGACGGTCATTACCCAACTGGCATAAAAAAAGGCGCAAGCGTGATGCTTGCGCCTTTCAAATTCTCTGTCGCCTGCGCCTATGAGCGCGCGTTGCCGATCAGCTTCCACAAACCGGGTACCAGCAGCGCCGCAAGACCCAGCTTAAGCGCGTCACCGATCAGGAATGGCACCAGACCAACCTCAACCGCCCACGTCAAGCTGTTGCCGTAAAGCACGCTCAACCAAGCAACACCGGGCAGATAGATCAGCGCGTTTGCGATCAGCAGTGCAAAACCCATCATCAGAACCGACCGGTCCCAACCGGCGCGGGCCGCTAAGCCCAGTGCCAGTGTCGCAAGGACATAGCCTACCAGATAGCCGCCAGTGCCGCCCATCATATATGTCAGACCGGCGTTATTAGCGGCCGAACCTGCGAACACATCAAAACCCAAGGCACCGATAATCAAGTAGCCAAGGATCGTCGCAAGACCCAGACGCGGGCCATAGGTGGCACCAATCGTCAGCACGGCGAATGTGCCCATCGTGATTGGAACAGGCCACATCGGCACTTTGATCTTCGCCATAATCGCCAGAAACGCGATGCCCAGAACCACCATTGCGGCTTGCTTGACGCGCAATGCCGTACCTTCGGACGGACCGAATGCCTCGGTCAGAACTTTGTCGTTGAGTGCGAGGGCCATGTGCCGCTCTCCCCTATTGTTAATTTCGTTATTGTTTTATTGCCGATGCCGCGTCGCGGCGCAAGCAGGATGGCCTATGCGCCCGAAATTCTTACGTATGTGGTGTAAGAGGTATAATCCTTGCGCGGCCCTGTAACGGACCAGACGGTTTGCCATTCGGGCCATTTCGTAAAGTCATAACGCACCGTATAATAATCATCCCCGCAAGGATGATCCGTCCCTGCGACGTGGCCCTCAGGCACAAACCGGTGAAACGGACGGCCATCGGCAAAGGACACATCAACATGCGCGTTTTCAAACTGCCAGAGATAGTCGCGCTCTGCGCGCATCGCTGGCCCCTGATTGAGGCGTAGCTGTCCTGCCTCGTGATAGTGCAACACCGCCTTGTCACTGCGTGTCAGGATCGCCTGACCGAAAAAAACACCCCGCTGCTTGGCAAACCTGTCATCAATATGCCGCGTCATGCGCCATGCGCCTGCAAAATCCGATTGCGCGAACATGTATTCTCTCCCTTGAGGGTTCAGGCCCCGCCCCTTATGACGCAGGGGAAATCCCCTGCCCACCCCCTTGATAAAGGTGCTATCCATGATCCCTCGCTATTCCCGCCCCGAAATGACCGCCATTTGGGAGCCAGCAACCAAATTCCGCATCTGGTACGAGATCGAGGCCCACGCCTGTGATGCCCAAGCAGCCCTAGGCGTGATCCCCAAGGAAAACGCCGAAGCGGTGTGGAAAGCCAAGGATGTTGAATTTGATGTGGCGCGGATTGATGAAATCGAAGCGGTGACAAAGCACGACGTCATCGCCTTCCTGACCCATCTGGCCGAACATATCGGATCAGACGACGCCCGCTTCGTGCATCAGGGCATGACATCGTCAGACGTGCTGGACACCACGCTGAACGTGCAACTTGTTCGCGCTGCTGACTTGCTCATCGCCGATATGGACCGCGTACTGGCGGCCCTCAAAACCCGCGCCTATGAACACAAAGACACCGTCCGCATCGGCCGCAGCCACGGTATCCACGCAGAACCGACCACAATGGGGCTGACCTTTGCCCGCTTTTACGCGGAAATGGACCGCGGGCGCGCCCGCCTTGTCAACGCCCGCGAGGAAATCGCGACCGGTGCCATTTCCGGCGCTGTCGGCACATTCGCCAATATCGACCCTGCCGTCGAAGAACATGTCTGCGCGCAACTGGGCCTCAAGCCTGAACCCATCAGCACCCAAGTCATCCCCCGTGACCGCCACGCGATGTTCTTTGCCACCCTTGGCGTGATCGCTTCCAGCATCGAAAACATCGCCACCGAAGTCCGCCACATGCAGCGCACCGAGGTGCTGGAAGCCGAAGAATTCTTTTCGGCGGGGCAAAAAGGCTCATCCGCGATGCCGCACAAGCGTAACCCTGTGCTGACCGAAAACCTGACCGGTCTGGCGCGTCTGGTGCGCATGTCCGTGGTGCCCGCGATGGAAAACGTGACCCTTTGGCACGAACGCGACATCAGCCACTCTTCGGTTGAACGCGCGATTGGCCCCGACACGACGATCACACTGGATTTCGCGCTGAACCGTCTTGCAGGCGTGATCGAAAAGCTGGTGATCTACCCAGATAACATGCTGGCCAACATGAACAAATTCCGCGGCCTCGTCATGTCGCAGCGCGTGTTGCTGGCGCTCACACAGGCCGGTGTCAGCCGTGAAGACGCCTATAAGCTGGTCCAGCGCAATGCGATGCGCGTCTGGGAACAAGGTGCTGACTTCAAAACGGAACTGCTGGGAGATGCAGACGTTCTGGCGGCACTCTCTGCCGAAGAGATCGAAGAGAAATTCGATCTCGGGTATCACATGAAACACGTTGATACGATTTTTGCGCGCGTCTTCGGCACACGCTAAAAATGGCGCGGTTGACCTGACAACCCAACCAGCGGCAGTCAGGTCTTCTTCACGGTCAGTCTAGATCTTTGAAGGTGCGTGTACGGCATGCGCCTCCATTGGATGGGCCGAATTCCGTGACTTGGACGTGCTGGAACGAATCATCTGTTCACTCTCGGCCGGTTTCTGGACCGTTTCTGTCGATTCTGCGGTCTTTCTTGACCGGATTCCCGAAATCTTACCCTTCATTGCCACGTATTTGCGATTGTCATGAGCATTCACATATGGCTCTCCGATCGGGTAAACTGGGTACCCCAGCTGCCGCATGGTGCGGGCGAATACAGGTGGGCAAAGCGCCATGATTTCTGTGCCGCCATGTTCGCGGGCTTGAGAGACGACACCATCTAGCAGCATCCCCAGACACTCAGACCGTTCCGCGTGGGTCTTGATGTCTTCGGAAATCACGATGCGTGTTGCCTCCCATACCGCAGGCGTGACTTCGGCTGCGGGCAGGATGTCTGCGGGAATACCGATAAGCTTGCCGTCCACCGCATCACGCAACATATAGGTATGCGTACCCCATTGTGCCGTCGTGGCCATTGTGCGCATACCACCGACAACCTTGCCATCCTTGATGACCAGCGAATAATACGCCTTTGGGTTGTCATACTGGTCCATTTCCACATCATCATCATGTGGAATGTCCCAGCCCAACTGATCGACAAAGAACTTCTTGCGCAGTGCAAGGAATTCAAAGAATGCAGTGCCGTGCTTGTGAAGCTCGGTCAGGTTAAATGTAATGTTTTCCATATTCTTCCCTCTGGTTGTAGACTTGCTGACGACGGCCCCCACCTCCGCCAAGTGAGACGTTACCACTTTGTGGCTAATTTAGCTCTAATTGTAACGAGGTCAGAAAAAAAGACTGAACATATGGTCAGATTAGACCATATTGATTGGCCAATGCAGCGGCCTGTGTCCCGGTTTTGGCACCAAGCTTTAGTTTCGCGTTTTTAAGGCGCTGCTTGACTGCACCTTCACTGACATTCAACTCAAACGCGATTTCTTTCAATCGACGTCCGTCTTTGACCATACCCAAGGCCTCAAGTTCAGCCTTGGTCAGATTCGTCGGCGGCGCGGTTTCATTGTGACGCCGCGTCAAGTAGGCCTGCAGAAGCTTGATCTCAATGTCGGTATATTCGCGGTCTACTCGCGTGAAGGATGCAAAGGAACGTTGTTCATCTACACTGCTGTCGAACACCGATACAGTGACACCATAGCGCATCCCAAATGTCTGCGCCTGCGCAATAACACGTTTGGGATCATCAACAGGAAACGCGCTCCAGCGGACGGCGCCCACATTGCTGTAGGCCCACCTAAGCACCGGGTCAAAAAGAGCAAACCGTTGCCTGGTGTAATGGCTGACCCAATCCGGCGGCAGCGCGTTCACCTCTTCCATCGGGAAAGCAAACCCAATACGCAACGCAATGTAATGGCCGGAAGGAGCAAGCTGCTCGATTTCATCCAGACCAAGAAATTTCGACATTCATATCCCTCGGCAGGCCCGCCTCACGAAAATCTCTTGTGAGCATGACCGACTTCGCTTTACTGTACCAGTAAGCACAGTCTGTCGTACAGTATTTGTATATAGTCTAACTTGGCAACCTGAAAGCGAGTAAATCTTATGAGTTCTTCGCAGTTCGAGATCAGCAAAACACTCGGCGAATTGAATGATCTTGCACCTGCTGGCTATGCTCTGGGTTTCCATGTCGAATATACGACACCCAAGTTCGTCTTTCAAACCTATCCAAAGGCATGGCTTGATTACTATTCAAGCAATGGTCTGATCATGCGCGACCCGATGGTGGCCTGGGCGTTTGAATCTGAGGGCGCCATGCGCTGGTCCAATCTTGATGATCCGGCCGGTGTGATGGTCAAAGCCGCTGAACATGGTTTGAAATATGGTATCGTGATATCCATCGCCTCGAATGACAGCCGCACGATTTGTGGCTTTGCCAGCGACGAGCGCGAATTCACGGATGAGGAAATCGCGACGATTATGGCCCTTGTCAGCAAAATCCATGACGTTACCGCGGACACGGCCAAGTTAGACGCGGAAACCGTTGAGCAGCTGAAAAAAATGTCGATTATGGTCACGCATCCGCGGTCATAAGCCATTTTGAGCTAACCAATATTTTACGGTCACAGGGTTATGTGACCCTATGGACTTTAGCGCACCACCGATCCCCGATCTGACCCTGACACGCCGCCGCAAGGCGGCGATGGTCGTGCATATGCTATTGGAAGACGGCAATACACTCTCCTTGGGGCGTCTGCCTGAAGCGCTGCAACTGTTGCTGACCGACGAATTGGGTGCGCTGCGGCGTGTCGACAAAGCCACCGTTTCCGCCGTCGCTGAAGAATTCACAGCCGAGCTCGAGGCGGTGGGCCTGACGGCCCCGGGCACCCGCGACGGGGCAATCACGGCGCTTGCCGATCACCTTAGCCCTGTTCTGGCCGGCAAACTGCGCAAACAGCTGGAAAGCGTACGCAATGGTGATCACTGGCCCGTTGTCGTTGACCTCAGCGTTGAACGGCTGGTGAAGATCATGCAGTCCGAAAGTATCGAAATCTGTGCGGTGGCCCTCTCCAAACTGCCCGTTGCCAAGGCCGCCGAGGTGCTAACCAAAACCCCCGGTGAAAGGGCGCGCAGGATCACCTATGCGATGTCGCAGACCGAAGGCATCTCGCCTGACGCGGTGCGTCGTATCGGGGCCGCCTTGGCTGCGGACTATGGCCAGCCGGCCGATCAGGCCTTTGAAAAGGCACCGGTGCAGCGTTTGGGTGCCATCTTGAATTCGACCGTCACCGATACCCGCGAAGACGTGCTGGAGGGGCTGGAAGGCACGGATCCGGATTTCGCCAGCAATGTTCGCAAGGCGATTTTCACCTTCAAGGACATCGCGCCGCGCGTCAAACCGACCGACATTCCCAACGCGATCCGCAATGTCGATGGCGATACACTGACCACCGCCATTGCAGCCGCACTCGCCGGTGAAGAGGCGCTGCTGAAGTCAGCAGAGTTCATCCTCAACAGCCTGTCACAGCGCATGGCGACCCAGTTGCGCGAAGATGCGCAGGACCGCGGGCGCGTCAAAAAAGACGATGCCGAAAAAGCCATGGCCGCCATCACCACCGTTATCCGCGAGATGGCCGATGCAGGTGTCATCACCCTGATTGACCCGGACGCAAGCGACGACGCGGAAGACGCCTGAATCCAACAATAGTGATTCACGTCGCCCCAAAAATCGCCTAAGCTGGCGGCATGACTGAAAAACCCTCTTTCGCCGGCCAACGCTGGCACGACATGGGCGGCGGCGCGGCCGGCGCCGTACCCAAGGATCAACATGATTTTTCGTTGTGGGAAAAGCGTGTGGATGCGCTGATGATTATCGCCTCGAGCCAAGGGCATTTTACCGTCGACGGGTTGCGCCGCGTGCTTGAAGACATGGGCGAAGAGGCGTTCGAGACGATGACATATTACGAACGCTGGATCGCCGCGGTAAACCAGAACCTGATTGAAGCAGGCGTCTACACAACGGCCGAACTTGCCCAACGCATGACAGCGGTCGCCGCCCGCGGCACCACCTATGGCGAGGCTGCAAGTGAGTAATGACCGCCAATATATGCGGGTGCGCGCAGATATGCCCCCCGGCCATGTGCGCACGCCAAGCTATCTGCGCGGCAAGATCGGCTGGGTGGAACGCACACTCGGCCCCTTCCCCAACCCCGAACAACTGGCTTACGGGCTGAACGCGCAGGCCCTGCCCTTGCTGCGGGTCCGCTTTTCCATGGCCGAGGTGTGGGGCGCCGCAACCGCGCACCCCAACGACACCATCGACGCCGAGATCTATAGCCACTGGCTCGAACCTGCAGAGGCACCTCATGCCCCATGATCACCACGACCATCTGTCGCCCTCGGGTCACCCCTACAGGCCCGACGATGACCATCCGTTGACCTATTGGCAGCAGATGGAAATCGCCGTGCGTGAACTGCTGATCGAAAAAGGTGTGACCACGGCTGCGGCCATCAATGCCCAGATCGAGACGATGGACGCACGCAGTCCTGCCCATGGCGCAGCGGTTGTCGCACGCGCATGGACCGATCACGATTTCCGCGCGGCCTTGCTGAAAGACGCCAGCGCCGCGACCCGCGATATGGGGTTCGATATCGGGCCAATGCGTCTGATCGCGCTCGAAAACACCGATACCATCCACAACATTGTCGTTTGTACTTTATGTTCCTGCTATCCGCGCAACCTGTTGGGGCTGCCGCCCGACTGGTATAAATCCCGCGCCTATCGGTCCCGTACCGTCAAAGAACCACGCAAAGTGCTGGCCGAGTTTGGTGTCACATTGCCAGACAGCACCACCGTCCGTGTCCACGACAGCACGGCCGACATGCGCTATGTTGTCATCCCGCAACGCCCCGCAGGCACTGACGGGTGGCAGGCAGATGACCTTGCGACTCTCGTCACCCGTGACAGCATGATCGGAACAGGACTTGCAAAAACACCGGATGCCGCGTGACGACTGAACCACCCCCGACCGGAAACAAAGCCGATTGGCTGGCTGACCGGGCCCTGCGTGGGCTCATCGGTACGCTCATGCGCCTGCCATACGAAACCCGCGTGCGTATGATGGGCAGTGCGCTGCGCCGCGCAATCGGACCGCTGGCCGGATATCGCAAACGTGCCGAACAAAACCTCGCGCTGGTCTATCCCGACATGGGCGTCATCAAGCGCCGCCAGATTGCGGACCAGTGCTGTGACAACTTCGGACGCACTGTCATCGAAAACTATTCATGGCAAGAATTCGGCAAGAAACTTCACGATATCAAACCACAAGGGGATGGATTGAATGTGCTTTCCGACGCCGTGAAAGCCAAACGCCCCGTGCTCTTTGTCACTGGCCACTTCGGCAATCACGAAGCCCCGCGTCAGGTACTGACCGCGATGGGCCATACTATCGGTGGCCTTTATCGGCCCATGCAGAACGCCTATTTCAACGACCATTATGCCAAGACGATGACCTCTTGGGGCGGCCCCGTCTTTGCCCAAGGCAGACGCGGCACCATGGGCTTCGTGCGGCATCTGCGCGGTGGCGGCTTGGGGACGCTGCTTTTTGATGTCGCGGCACCAGGGCCCTACTTGCCCTTTCTGGGCCACCCTGCGCGCACCTCTCTCTCTGCCGCCGAGATTGCCTTGAAACTTGATGCCGTCATGATCCCCTATTTCGGGATCAGACAAGCCGACGGGCTCTCGTTTGAGGTTGAGGTCGAGGCGCCCATCGCGCCTGACACGCCTGAGAACATGCTCTTGGACATGAATGCGCGTCTTGAGGCGCAAATCGCGCGCAATCCCGCGCAGTGGTTTTGGGTGCACAGGCGGTGGAAGAACCGCAACAAGCAGAGTATCTAGCGCAGTACAGCAGCGCCCACGATGGGACCATCTGTCGATTGCTGCAGGATCACGACAATAGGGCTGTCCCCTTCGGCGTAGGCCTCAAACGCCAACGGCGACCGCCCGTCCCATTCAGCAACGACCTCCCAGGATGTGACAATATTGGCGTAGGTCAAATTACGTCCGGCATTTTCCCCGCGTCTGATATTCACGGTTTCCTCGGGCTTGTAACGCACCAGCTGCACAGCGTATTCGCCGGCCTGACCGGGTTCTGACGTGATCAGAACGGCACCTTCACGGCGGGTCAGCGTCAGATCAAATAGGTGCCCTGTCTCCTTTTGCGCCTGTAGCGCATCCATCACCTGCATCGGGCGCGACCCCACCACCTGCTCCACGCCATTGATGATCATCTGCGGCGTATAAACCGACGTTGCGTTCGCTGCCCGCGCATAGGCATGCTGGCGGGCGGTGAAAGCAGGATTTCCGAAAACATCCTTCCAACCGATGTAATCCCAGTAATCCACATGCAGGGCCAAAGCGATCACATCGTCCCGTTTGGCCAGATCCCGCAGCATCTCATCTGCTGGCGGACACGAAGAGCACCCTTGCGAGGTGTAAAGCTCAACCACCACCGGGCCGTCCTCGGCCGCAACCTCAGTTGCAAGCAAAAAGCCAAAGACTGACAAAGCAGCAAGAAAATAACGCATCAGGGACCCCGGGTAATTACTCTTCTGTGTCCGGTGTAATCAGATTAAACTGAAATGGCCAATCAACGAATTGCGATGGTATAGTTCACAATGTTTCAGCACCAAACGCCGTTGATCTTTATTGTGTGCAACAGTATACAACGCGCAAACGCGCCGCATTGCATGACGAATCTGCATGGTGCATCACCGCTAGAAGCAGCTTTGCATAAGCATACGCCACGAAAGGGAACGCCATGACGATCACAGTCGGCAAAGATACCGCCAAGACACGCAAAACCCTCAAAGTCGGTGACCAGTCGGTCGCTTACTATTCGATCCCTGCCGCCGAAGCCGCAGGTCTGGGGGATTTTTCCAAACTGCCCGCCGCGCTGAAAGTGGTTCTTGAAAACCTGCTGCGCTTTGAGGACGGTGGTTTTTCGGTCTCGGTCGATGACATCAAAGCCTTTTCCGCTTGGGCCGATAACGGCGGCAAGAACCCCCGCGAAATCGCCTATCGCCCTGCCCGCGTCCTGATGCAGGACTTCACCGGCGTGCCTGCCGTGGTTGACCTTGCCGCGATGCGCGACGGGATTGTGGCGCTTGGTGGCGACGCCCAGCAGATCAACCCGCTGAACCCTGTTGATCTCGTCATCGACCACTCGGTCATGATTGACGAATTCGGCAATCCGCGCGCGTTCCAGATGAACGTGGACCGCGAATATGAGCGCAACATGGAACGCTACCAGTTCCTGAAATGGGGTCAGGGCGCGTTCAACAACTTCCGCGTGGTACCTCCGGGCACAGGCATCTGCCACCAGGTGAACCTCGAGTATCTGGCCCAGACCGTCTGGACCGACAAAGACCAGAACGGCGAAGAAGTCGCCTATCCTGACACGCTCGTGGGTACAGACAGCCACACCACGATGGTCAATGGCCTTGCCGTACTCGGTTGGGGTGTCGGCGGGATCGAGGCCGAAGCCGCGATGCTGGGCCAACCTGTGTCCATGCTGATCCCCGAAGTCGTTGGTTTCGAGCTGACCGGCGAAATGGTCGAAGGCACCACAGGCACCGACCTTGTGCTGAAAGTCGTCGAGATGCTGCGGAACCTTGGCGTTGTTGGTAAATTCGTTGAATTCTACGGCGCGGGTCTTGATGTGCTGCCACTGGCCGACCGTGCGACAATCGCAAACATGGCGCCTGAATACGGTGCGACATGCGGCTTCTTCCCTATCGACGGTGAAACCCTGCGCTACCTGCGCAACACAGGCCGCGACGAAGACCGCATCGCATTGGTCGAAGCCTACGCCAAAGAAAACGGCTTCTGGCGCGACGAGAACTATGCGCCCGTCTACACCGACACGCTGCACCTTGATATGAGCACGATTGTGCCCGCAATCTCCGGCCCCAAGCGCCCGCAGGATTATACACCTCTGACCCACGCCTCGTCTGCCTTCATGGATGTGGTTAATGAGTATCGCGGAATCGACAGCAGCAAGGCCGCTGATGAAATGGCATCCGAGGGCCCTGCCCCGACCGAACCGATGGACCCGCGCAAATCACAAGCCGTCAAAGGCGAGGATTACAAACTGCGTGACGGTTCTGTTGTGATCGCTTCGATCACATCCTGCACGAACACATCAAACCCTTACGTCATGATCGGCGCCGGTCTGGTGGCGCGCAAAGCCCGTGCCTTGGGTCTGAACAGCAAACCATGGGTCAAGACATCGCTGGCCCCCGGTTCACAGGTTGTATCGGAATATCTTGAGGCCGCAGGCCTGCAAGAAGATCTGGATGCCATCGGGTTCAACCTTGTCGGTTACGGCTGCACCACCTGCATCGGCAACTCTGGCCCGATCCAGCAGGAACTGTCCGAAGCCATCGCCGAAGGCGACCTGATTGCGACATCCGTTCTGTCTGGGAACCGCAACTTTGAAGGTCGGATTTCGCCGGATGTGCGCGCCAACTATCTGGCGTCGCCCCCCCTTGTGGTGGCCTATGCGCTGGCCGGCGACATGAATGTCGACATGATCAACGACCCGCTCGGTCAGGACAAAAACGGCAATGACGTCTACCTCAAAGACATCTGGCCCACCTCTGCCGAAATCAACGCACTGGTCGAGCGCACCGTGACGCGCGAGGCGTTTCAGAAGAAATACGCCGATGTGTTCAAAGGCGACGAAAAGTGGCAGGCGGTCGAGACGACCGACTCGGAAACCTACGACTGGCCGGCGTCATCGACCTATGTCCAGAACCCGCCTTACTTCAAAGGCATGTCCAAGGACGCAGGCACGATCAAGAACGTGGAAAATGCCAAGGTTCTGGCGGTATTGGGCGATATGGTCACAACAGACCACATTTCGCCGGCCGGTTCGTTCAAAGACACCACACCCGCAGGTCAATACCTGCTGGACCGTCAGGTGCCTGTGCGCGAATTCAACTCATACGGTTCGCGCCGCGGCAACCATGAGGTCATGATGCGGGGCACATTCGCCAACATCCGCATCAAGAACGAGATGCTGGAAGGCGTCGAGGGCGGCTACACCAAAGGCCCCGATGGCGCGCAGACATCCATCTTTGACGCGGCCATGGCCTATGAGGAAGCCGGCACGCCGTTGGTGATCTTTGCTGGCGAACAGTATGGTGCGGGGTCTTCACGCGACTGGGCGGCCAAAGGGACTGCACTTTTGGGCGTCAAGGCCGTGATCGCGGAAAGCTTTGAGCGTATCCACCGCTCCAACCTTGTTGGCATGGGCGTTGTCCCGTTCGAGTTCACAGGCGGTGACACCCGCAAATCGCTTGGCCTGACTGGCGACGAAACGGTGACCATCGAAGGTCTGGATGCCGTCAAACCGCTACAGGACATGACCGCCAAAATCACGATGGCCGATGGCAGTGTGAAAGAGATCACCGTGAAATGCCGGATCGATACAGCCGTTGAGATTGAATACATCGAAAACGGCGGCGTGCTGCACTATGTGCTGCGGAACCTGGCAAAGGCTGCCGCCTAGGAAATAGAAAAGCCCGGTCATTGTGACCGGGCTTTTTTTATCCACGCGTTGGTTTCACCCACCCTACTCCATCGCCTTCGCGAGCTCCGGCAAAAACCGCTGTTCATAGTCCGACCCCACCAAAGGCCCGACAAAGCGGAACAAAACCGTCCCGTCACCGTCCACGATGAACGTCTCTGGCGGCGCGCTCACGCCCCAGTCAATCGCCACCCTGCCCCGCAGATCAAACCCCGTGGCAAAAAACGGATCGTCATAATTTGCCAGATACTCGGACGCCTGCGGCTGCTGGTCACGGAAATTGATGCCAGCCACACGGTAACCCTCTGCCTCAAGATCAAGCAGGGTCGGATGCTCGGCGCGGCACGGCGGGCACCAGCTGGCCCAGAAATTCACAATCGTGATCTCGCCTGTGCGCAAATCAGCATCCGTCAGCTGCGTTGTTCCCTGTACCGCCTCAAGCGGAACTGGCGGGGCCTGATTGCCCACGAACGTTGACGGAAGCTCATCAGGATTGTCCCGCATCATCCCCGCGATAGCCAGCCCGGCAAAGGCCGCGAAAATCACCGGTGGCAGCATGATCAGCGGTTTGATCTTAGCCATTCTTCTCGACCTCCTCCAAGGCCGCGCGCACCTTTGCGTAGCGCCGCCAGCTTAGCCACACGAGGGCCAGCAACAACAGGATGCTTACCCCGTAGGCCGACAAAACCTCAATCCGGTAGTCACCTAAATCAGGCACGGCGCGCCCTCGCTTGCAAGGCGCGGATCCGGCGCGCACGAATTTCGGTACGGGTGCGCATCAGAACGAGCGCGATGAACAAAAGGACAAATCCGGCGATGCAGACAAGGAGCGGAAACCAGAATACATCCGAGATGTTCTCTTCCTTATCCAGCGACAGCGTCGCCCCCTGATGCAGCCCTTGGTTCCAGAACAACACCGCATAGCGCGACAGGATCGCAAAGACCGACCCCACCATGCACAGGACCGATGTCAGGTCAGCGGCAGTATCAGGATCTTCAATCGCTTCCCACAGGGCGATGTAGCCCAGATAAAACAGAAACAGGATCAGGAATGACGTCAAACGCGGGTCCCATGCCCAATAGGTGCCCCACATCGGCTGGCCCCAGATGCCGCCGGTGAAGAGCGCGATCAGCGTGAACACAACCCCCACAGGGGCGGCCGCACGCGCGGCTAGCGCCGAGACATGGTGGCGACGGATCACCCAGATCAATGAGGCCACCAGCATCATGATCCACGCGTTAATCGCCATCAGGGCCGCAGGCACGTGCAAGTAGATGATCTTGACCGTCGATCCCTGGCGGAAATCGTCAGGGGTGAAAAAGAACCCCCAAATGAGCCCCACCGTCAGGCAGAGCCCCGCCAAAGCAAAGCTCCACGGCAGAACCGGACGGGTCCAGCCCATGAAACGTCTCGGATTTGCATATTCCCACATCGACATGGCGTTTATTTATCCTTCATGGTCCTGCGCAACAATCCCCGATCACCGCAGATTGATGCGTAAGACAGCCGCAGTCGCAAATGGTAAAAGCGCGAAACAACCCGCAGTGATCCCCGCCATCAACATCAGGGCGCCCGCAGGGTCGAGCCCATCAGCACCGCGGCGGACGGCCTCGGCCCCGAAAATCAATGTCGGCACATAAAGCGGCAGCACCAGCAGCGACAACAAAAGGCCGCCACGCCGGATACCCACAGTCAGTGCCGCCCCGAAAGTCCCGATCATCGACAGCGCAGGCGTCCCAAGCAAGAGCGAGATGAGAAGATAGGCATAGGCCTCGGGCGCGAGGCTGAGTAGGAAGCCCAAAGCCGGTGCAGCCAGTGTGAGCGGGAGACCCGTTGTGATCCAATGCGCCAGCGCCTTCATCAGCGCAGCCCCTTCCATTGGCAGCGGGGAGGTCGCCAAAAGGCTGAGCGATCCATCCTCGAAATCCAGGGCGAAAATCCGGTCCAGCGACAAAAGCGCCGCCAAAAGTGAAGCGACCCAAAGGATGCCGGGCGCGATGCGCGACAAAAGCTCTGTTTCCGGTCCAACTCCGAAAGGCACCAGCACCACAACGATCAGGAAGAAAGCAAGGCCAAGTCCAAAACCGCCCCCTGCGCGGAACGCCAGCCGCAGATCACGCAAAAGCAGCGCAATCACAAGAAGGCCTCATCTGATCCGCCATCTGCATCCGCTGCGGCTTTGAACGGTGTCAGGTCCAGTTCAGGGGCCGCCAACCCCAGATCAATATGCGTGGCAATCACCGCCACACCGCCTGCTGCAAGATGCGTGTTTTGCAGCCAAGCGGCAAAGAGTTTCACGGAAAACCGGTCGAGCGACACCGTTGGTTCGTCCAGAAAGAGCACCTTGCGACCGATCACCCCAAGACGCGCCAGCCCAAGACGCCGCTTTTGCCCCGCAGACAAGGTACCGCCCAAACGGTCACGCAGATCGGCCAGATCAAAGGTTTCCAAAATTGCATCAGGCAGGGCTGTGCCATGCACGTCCGCCCAGAATTTCAGGTTTTCCGTTACCGTCAGCGCGGTCTTGATCCCGTCGGCGTGGCTGGCATAAGCCCCCTCATCCTCGGGATAATCAACCTCACCCCCGATCGCGGGCTGCAACCCGGCCAGTGTGCGCAACAGCGTTGTTTTCCCGACACCGTTCGGCCCGCGCAAGACAATTGCGTGGCCCGCCGCAACCTCGAAACCGACATCGCTCAGGACCGGCACACCACCACGCGCGCAACTCAGGTTACGGACACGCAGCATTCAGACAGGCAAAAGGGCCACAGCAACGCGCCGCCCCTCGGACAAAAGAACATTGTAAGTCCGACAGGCGGCGGGCGAAGCCATGGTTTCCACGCCGACCCCGGCGTCTTCCAACACAGACCGGAAGTCCGCCGGCGGGTGCGCGATCTCGGCGCCGGTGCCAACGAACAGCACGTCGATATCGCCCACGTGATCCAGCACGGCGGCTGTATCTTCAAATCCGCCCCAGCCACTGACCCCCGTCGGCATTACCAATATGGGGCCGTCATAGCGTTTGCCGCCAACGCGGAAGAACCCTGTGCCATAGCCGTCAATCGGCACCGCATCATTATAGCTGATTTCGTTCAGACGCATTTGTCACCCCCATTCAGGTGTCGATGTGGCCATATTTCGTGCCCGCGCTCGGGTCTTTTTTCGACCAGTCGCGCTTGACGCCAAGGACCAGAAGAATAGCAGAGGCCACAAAGATCGACGAATATGTCCCGATCAACACGCCCCACATCATCGCAAAGACAAATCCGCGGATCACATCACCACCCAAGATGAACAACGCCAAAAGCGCCAGCATCGTCGTCATCGAGGTCATCAACGTCCGGCTGAGGGTTTCGTTGATCGACAGGTTCAGCACCTCTTTGATGTCTTTTTTCTTATACTTGCGCAGGTTTTCCCGCACGCGGTCGAACACGATGACGGTGTCGTTGATCGAATAGCCCACAATCGTCAGCAAAGCCGCGATGATTGCCAGATCGAACTTGATCTGGAGTTCCGAGAAAATGCCGATGGTCAGAACCACGTCATGGCACAGTGCTAGCACCGCGCCCACCGCGAACTGCCATTCAAAGCGCAGCCAGATATAAAGAAGGATCGCGATCACCGCCAAGCTCACGGCCAGAATCGCGGTCTGGATCAGTTCACCCGACACCTTTGGCCCGACAGATTCCACTGACGGGAAAGTCATATTGGGGTCAATCGTCCGCAAGGCAGTCTTCACTTGATCAATCGTTTCGGTCGCGATCCGCTCATCGCCTTCCTGCGCCTGAATGCGCACCATTGCTACGTGCTGGTTTTCGTCAAATGACGGATCAAACACTTCGGCAATCGACACATCACCCAAATCCAGCGCCTCAAGCGCCGCACGATATTGCCCGACGTCTACGGGTGTTTCGGATTGGGTGCGGATGCTTGTGCCGCCCTGAAAATCAATGCCGTAGTTCAGGCCCTGAATCAGAAACGACGCAAAGGCGATGACCATGGCGATCATCGAAATACCCAGCCAGATGCGGGCGCGGCTGAAGAAATCGATCGTTGTATTTTCGCGAACCAGTCTCAGGCGCATATCAAACCTCGATTGTTTTTGGGCGGGTGCGCGAGAACCAGATCACAATCAGGGATCGGGTCACAAAGATCGCGGTAAAGACGGATGTCATGATCCCGAAGCCCAAGGTCACGGCAAAACCGCTGACCGGACCGGACCCCATGGTGAACAAAATCACAGCCGTCATAAAGGTGGTGATATTGGCATCAATGATCGAGGACAGCGCCTTTTCATAGCCCAGCTCGATCGCACGCGCAGGGCCTTTGGCTGTCTTGAGTTCTTCTCTGATACGCTCGAACACGATCACGTTGGCATCCACCGCCATCCCGATGGTCAGTACGATCCCGGCAATCCCCGGAAGTGTCAGTGTCGCGCCGACAATGCTGAGCAGGCCAAAAATAAGACCGACGTTGATGATCAGCGCAATATTGGCAAAGACGCCAAACAAACCGTAGCTGAGCACCATATAAAGCAGAATGCCGATACCTGCGACGATGCACGCCACCTGCCCCGCCGCGATGCTGTCTGCGCCCAATTCAGGGCCGATGGTCCGTTCCTCAAGAAAGGTCAGTTCCGCAGGCAGCGCACCGGCACGGAGCAAGACCGCCAGATTGGTGGCCTCTTCAACTGTGAAATTACCGGTGATAATCCCTGAACCGCCCGGAATATGGCTTTGGATCGTAGGTGCGGAAATCACCTCGTTGTCCAGCACAATCGCAAAGGGGCTGCCGATGTTTTCCAGCGTGTAATCGCCAAATTCACGCGCCGCGGATGTGTTGAACCGGAACGCCACCGCAGGGCGGCCATTCTGGTCAAAATCAAGCTGCGCGTTTTGCAGGTCTTCGCCCGTCACGACAGGGCGACGTTCCAGAATATAGAACAGGCCCGCGGTCTCTTGCGCAGGCACGATCATATTTCCAGTGCCAGCAGAGGCATCGGGATCACCGGTTGTGCCCTCGACAGGGTTAAAGGTCAGCTGAGCGGTTGTGCCCAGCAGTTCGATGATTTCGTTGGCAGAGCCTACACCGGGCACCTGGACCAGAATACGCTCTGCCCCTTGCCGCTGGATCGTCGGTTCACGGGTGCCGACCTCATCAATCCGGCGACGAATAATCTCGAGGGTTTGCAGTATGGTCCGCTCGTTCATCGCGGCCATTTCTGCATCGCTGAGCGTGATCGTCAGCAGCGTGCCATTCAAACGGACATCGATATTGGTCGCCGCTGCCCCGGTAAAGGACGCAACAGGTGTGGCCAAACTCCGTGCGATCTCGAAGGCGCGGGTCGCACCTGCCGCCTCGGATATACGCACGCGCAATTCGGTGGGCGGACTATCCTCGCGGGTGACGAAACCAACGGTGTCACGCTCAACTGCCAAAGCATCACGCACGGATGGCCAAAACCCTTCCAGAAATGAGGCATGCACATCCTGCACCTGCACTTCGACCAGCAGGTGCGCACCACCGCGCAGATCAAGCCCAAGATTGACGAGGCCCGATGGCAGGAAGCTGGGCCACTGGGCGGCATCAGCGGCAAGCGCGTCATTGGTGATGCCAGTGTTGATGACCGCCATCGCATCATTATGCGTCTCGACCCGACCATAAAACCCGTTGGGCAAGGCAAACATCAGACCAATGACAACTGTGATCCAGATCATCAGTTGCTTGGGAAACGAAATATTGATCATAAAAGCGTGCCTCGCCGGCCAATTTTAGGTTTTTGCCGGTTCTGTCTTGTTCATGACGGTCGCAATCGTCGATTTGACCACGCGGACATTCACGCCCTTGGCGATTTCGACCTCAACCTCGTTGGTGCCGTCTTCTTTGACTTTCACGATCTTACCAACCAGACCGCCTTGGGTAATGATCTGGTCACCGCGACGCAGGCTTTCCAGCATGGCAGCATGCTCTTTCAGCTTCTTCTGCTGCGGACGGATCAGCAGGAAATACATGATCGCGAAGATCAACAAGAGCATAATCAGGTCGGCAGGTCTCATATATCCATCCCTTTTGGTCGTGCGGCTTTAGCGCCTTGGAAACTCGCGGCACATTATGTCTGCCATGTGTGATTGGCAACCGCGATTGGCCCGATTTGAACCGGCTTGCGTGGCATATGGGTTGGCTGTCTGCGGAAAGCAATCACAATGGTGCGCTTTCGGTGGGAATTGCGTTGCCTGCGCAGTTGTCAGGACTCTCTCGCAAACAAAAAGGCCCGCAGAAATCTGCGGGCCTCTGTCGTACTTGCCGCAGCGGTTTACAATGGGCCGAAGAAGAAGCTGCTTGTGAGCAAACCAAAACCGAGGCTTGGCTGCGCACCAAAGAAGCCTGTTTCCAGATCCGTCTTCGCATCGTCCATCATGTTACGGTCAAGACGCTTGCTTGCGCCCATTTCGTAGCTCAGACCAATCGCAAATGCATCCGTTTCGCCGCCGAACTCGGTGTCAATGCTGGTGTAACGGGCTGTTGCTGCGATACCTGGAGCGAACGCATATTCACCGCCAATCGAAAGCGCTGTGTATTCGCTTATGAAGTCGTCGCCGGAAACGGCTTCGACGCCACCGTTGATGCTGATTGCATCATCAAAGCGGTAGGCACCGCGCACACCGTAAACCGCAAAATCCACGTCAGTCAGACTTGTGTAGTAAGCACGGCCAAAAATCTGACCCGCATCATATTCTGCAGACAGGAAATAAGAGGTTTCGTCGATTTCGGAGAAGCTTTCAAAAATACCGCCGACAGTCACGCCGGGAGCAACTTCACCTTCCGCATAGAGAGTGGTGATATCAATCTCGTCAAACTCGTCGTCGGGACGGCTGTAGTTGATAGCGACACCAAATGCGCCTGTTTGATACTGACCGAAAAGGTCATATCCGCTGAAATCGTCTTCGCCGAAGAAGAAATCGATATTCGCATTTGCGAAACCGGCACCTACCAGTACTTCGGGTGTAATTTCGTATCCGGCGTAACCGTCAAGAATGCGCACGGTGAATTCATCGCCATCCTCATAGTCGACCTTATCATTCGAAATGCCTGCGCCGAAAACGAACTGGTCAAGGGTGAACTCACCCTCGCCTTGCAGGTCAAAACGTGTCAGGTCGCCGCCGCCGTCGCCCGAAGAGAATGTTGTATAGTCGAGGTCGAACGCACCATAGGTCAGTTCCTGCGCAAATGCGGGAATGGCAAGCACACTCAGCGCGGCCACAGTCATGCTTGTCTTAATCATTTGTTTTCCTTGTACCAATCGGAATATTGCACGCGGGTATATGCAAGCGAGAAAAGCAAAGCGCAAGCGAGGAAGCGGTGCTTTTTAGCAACCATTTTAGGGTATTTTTGAGGCAGACCCGACCACCTATCAGCCTCGATGAATTCTATCTTGCGCTTTAGGCCCCGTGGCCAGCCACAGCGCGTCCGAAGGGTGCAGATACTCTGCTTTCTATGCTTCACTTGCTTCGTGCAATCAGGCATATGACCGTCACGCAGAAAACCCGAGAAGGACCGATGCCATGCATGATATCCGCACCATCCGTGACAACCCCGCTGCCTTTGATGCGGCCCTGTCTCGTCGTGGGCTTGCACCGGTGTCGTCCCAGATCCTTGCCATGGACGAAGCGCGGCGCGGCAAAATTCTGGCCGCTGAAACCGCACAGGCCGAGGCCAACAAGGCCGCCAAGGAAGTGGGTGCCGCCAAAGGCCGTGGTGACGAGGCCGAATTCGAACGCCTGCGCGCGCTGGTCGCCGAGAAGAAATCGCAAATCGCGGCCCTCAATGACGGAGCCAAAGCCGAGGACGCGGCCCTGACGGATATGTTGATGGGTATTCCCAACCTGCCCGATGACAGCATCCCTGATGGGGCCGACGAAAACGACAACGTCGAAATTCACCGCTTTGGCACACCGCGCACAATTGATTTCACCGCGCTGGAACACTTTGATATTCCCGCCATCCGCCCCGGCATGGATTTTGAAACCGCAGCCAAATTGTCGGGCAGCCGCTTTGTGCTGCTGTCCGGCGCTGTGGCCCGCCTGCACCGCGCGCTCGCGCAATTCATGCTGGATGTGCATGTGGAAGAGCACGGGTTGACCGAAACCATCACGCCCGTGCTGGTACGCGAGGAGATGATGTACGGGACAGGCCAGCTGCCCAAGTTTGGCGACGACAGCTATCAAACCACCAACGGCTGGTGGCTTATCCCCACCGCAGAGGTGACCCTGACCAATATCGTCAACGGGCTGACTGTCGATGAGAACTACCTGCCCTGCCGCTATGTGGCGCACACCCAGTGTTTCCGCTCTGAGGCGGGATCAGCAGGCCGTGATACATCGGGCATGTTGCGCCAGCACCAGTTCGAGAAAGTCGAGATGGTCAGCATCACCAAGCCAGAGGACAGCGCCGCCGAGCATGACCGCATGACAGGCTGCGCGCAGGCGATCCTTGAAAAGCTGGAATTGCCCTATCGCACCGTGGTGCTGTGCACAGGTGATCTGGGCTTTGGCATGACCAAAACTCACGATATAGAAGTGTGGTTGCCCGGTCAGAACACCTACCGCGAAATCAGCTCGGTTTCGGTCGCGGGCGATTATCAGGCCCGCCGCATGAACGCGCGCTACAAACCCGAAGGTGGTGGCAAACCACAGTTTGTGCATACGCTGAACGGATCGGGCCTTGCCGTGGGGCGTACGCTGATTGCGGTCGTGGAAAACGGCCAGCAGGCGGATGGATCGGTTGATCTGCCCGCCGCATTGCACCCCTATCTGCGCGGCAAGACCCGGATCAACGCCGACGGCGAGATGGTCTAACCATCAGACGGAAGCGCTGCGTTTCGTGGCGCGTTCAATTCCGTTGTTGCCCGCCCTTCCAGATCATCCTTGACGAAATTCAACGTGTTCGGGCGATACCCCTGATCAGCGCAGAACCGGTCAAGGGTTGCAACGGCAATGTGCTCAACCTCTTTGGGTCCATCGCGATCTACCTTCAACTTGTTGAGGAAAAGACCAGACAGGCCCGATGGGCCGAATTTGTTCTCCAACGCTTCGTGAATGGGATCAAAGCGGGTCGCCACACGGTCAAACTCTGTCCAGTCAATGCGCAATCCGGCACGCTCTGCCCCCTGTGTCACCCACAACAGGGCGACAGATGACAGGCCAACGCGCGACCCGCCACCGCCAACAGACCCGTGGTTTCCCGGAAACCACTGCTGTGCATAAAGCGGGGTTTCGCGGGTTTCATCATCGCTGTTTAGACGATCAAGGTTGGCCCAAGGCGATGAAGGAAAGGTCTTGCGGTGCTCGTCAATTGCGATGGCATGGCGCGCGGCACTGACCGAGCGGCTGAGATCGGCATCATGGAATTCGTATTTGGCATTAAAGGCCTTGGCCCCCGGCAGGAAAGCCGGAAGACCCAGTGCCTTAACGGTGTCCCAGATCCCCAGATAGGCGATCTTGAGATTGATTGATCCGGTATCCCCGCGATCCAGACGCCATTTGAACTCTGTGTCGCTTGTCGCGGTATAAGGCGCGAATTCCTCGCGAAAGAGGAAACTGGAGGGATCGTCGGGCTTCGTGTTGCGGTCGCGACTGATGTAGCGGGCAATCGCCTCGGGGATGCGCCCTACATGGCGGCGTGGCGGCACACCACACGACCGGATCAATCCCGCAAGCGACCGCGCCGCAAAGCCCCCGCGTGAAAACCCGAAAATATAGATCTCGTCACCCGGCTGATAGGCAAAGACGAGGTTGCGATAGACATCCTCGATCATATCCATCAGGCCCCACCCCAGCGCGCCCCCAAAAATCCGGTCCATCTTCTTGCCAAGCCAGTTGTTGCCCGCACCTGACCCGACACCGGGCGAATAGATGACTTGTTGGGTGTTGCCCTCGGCGTCTTGGCCAAAGACACACCGCGACAAACGCACAACATTTGTGGGGTGCTTTGCGTCCGGACGGTTCCACGTTCCATCGATGAAAATCGCAATCCGCTTCATGGCATTATCCCTAAGTGACTATCGCAATGCTGACGCAAGGTAAGGTTGCAGGCAAGTCGGCAATTCCCCACCTTTTTTGATGGCACTCCAGCAGCAGACAGAGGATACTAGAACCATGAAAAACATATACGCGCTCCTCACCCTTCTTTTTACGGTCACTTTTGTGGTGTCTCCGGCCCTGACCAGCCCCTTTAGCGGGTTTCGCGAAGACCAACTGCCCGTTCCGCAGATTGATCCGCCTGTGCAGCCTGAAGGCTACGCTTTTGCAATCTGGGGGCTGATCTATGGCTGGCTCGTGGTGTCGGCCGTCTACGGCATCATCAAACGGGCCGATAGCGCCGAGTGGAATTACGCCCGCCCGCCTCTGATCATCAGCCTTGCGGTTGGCACGCCATGGCTGGCTGTGGCGAACGTCAGTGCAATCTGGGCGACAGTCCTGATCTTCGTGATGGCCGCGGGCGCGATTGCGGCCCTTTTGCGCGCACCGCGCAAGCATCGTTGGTTCTTTCGGGTGCCTGTAGGTATCTATGCGGGCTGGCTGACAGCGGCATCTTTCGTGTCGTTGGGTAGCACCGCCGCAGGCTATGGTATCGGCCCCGCAGCACAGGGGTGGGCCTATATCGGCATCTTGGGTGCCTTGATCGTTGCCATAGCCGTCCTGACCCGCGTTAAATCTCCCGCTTACGCGCTGACCGTGATCTGGGCGCTGGCAGGCATCATCGTGGCCAATGGCGCAGCAAACTGGACCGTGTCGGCGCTGGCGGCTATCGGCGTGGTGATCCTGCTCGGGCTGATCGCAAGAACACGCGCTAGCTTGGCCCCTTCTTGAGGTGCTTTGACAGGCGCGACGGCTGCGAGGACTTTTTGTCTTTATATGGGTTCTTGTCACCCTGATCGCGCAAATAGAGGCGGATCGGCGTGCCTGGCATATCAAAATCAACGCGTAAGCCATTGACCAAATAGCGTTTATAGCTTTCCGGCATCAGATCGGGGTGCGATGTCATCACAACAAACGCAGGCGGGCGCGTTTTCACTTGCGTCATATACCGCATCTTGATCCGCTTGCCGCCCGGTGCGGGTGGCGGGTGCTGTTCCAGCATCCCCGTCAGCCAGCGGTTCAGATGTGCGGTAGAAATCCTGCGGTTCCAGACCTCATGGGCGCGCATGATCGCCTGTTGCAAACTGTCAAGCCCTTTGCCGGTCTTGGCTGACACCGTCACCAAGGGCGCGCCCCGCAGTTGCGGCAAAAGGCGTTCAAAGCTTTCGCGCAATTCTTTCAGTTTGGTCTGCTTTTCGTCCTCGACGTCCCACTTGTTGATGGCGACAACGACGGCACGGCCTTCGCGTTCGGCCAGATCGGCAATGCGCAAATCCTGCTGTTCAAACGGGATTTCCACATCCAACAGAACCACTACAACTTCGGCAAATTTGACCGCGCGCAGACCGTCGGACACGGACAGCTTTTCCAGCTTTTCCTGCACCTTGGCCTTCTTGCGCATGCCAGCGGTGTCAAAAATCCGCATTGGTACGCCGCCCCAGTCTTGCTGGACCGAGATCGCGTCGCGTGTGATCCCCGCCTCTGGGCCCGTCAAAAGACGTTCCTCGCCAATAATCTTGTTAATCAGCGTGGATTTGCCCGCATTCGGACGGCCAACAACGGCAATTTGTAATGGTTTGGCGCGGGTCGGAATACGCGGCGCATCCTCGTCATCCTCGCCCACGTCCACATCGACCTCAGGCGCGTCAGCGGCCGCTTTTTCCTCATGTGCTTCGGCAATCGGGCGCAGTACATCCATCAGCTCGCCCATGCCCTCACCGTGCTCGGCGGACATGCGGATCGGCTCTCCCAGACCCAGCGCGTAAGCCTCGAGGATCGTGGCATCGGCGGCTTTGCCTTCGCCTTTGTTGGCGGCCAGAATCACATTGGCGTTTTTCTTGCGCAGGATATCGGCAAACACCTCGTCAGCGGGCAGAACACCGGCGCGCGCGTCGATCATAAAGATACACACATCGGCCATTTCCACCGCACGTTCGGTCAGGCGGCGCATGCGTCCCTGAAGGCTGTCATCGGTTGCCTCTTCCAGACCGGCGCTGTCAATCACGGTAAAGCGCAGATCGGCAATGCGCCCCTCGCCTTCGCGCAAATCACGCGTCACCCCCGGCTGGTCATCGACCAAAGCCAGTTTCTTGCCCACCAGACGGTTGAACAAGGTGGATTTGCCCACATTCGGACGGCCCACAATTGCGAGGGTAAAGGTCATTTTGTCAGCTCCTGACGGTCTACGCCTGCGCGCTTACACCAACGCGCGCCTAACGGAAAGCGTGCAATTGACCGTCTTTGCTAAGCACATAGAGCGTCTGGCCCGCCACAACAGGCCCGGAGGCCGCACCGCCCGGCAGAGCAAGCTGCCCCAACGACGCACCAGAGGCGGGATCGAACTGCCGGATCTGACCATCCGAAGAAGTGACGATCAGACGACCACCGGCCAACACAGGCCCGTAATGCGTGAAAATACGTCTTTCGCGCCGCGGGTTCGCGCCATCCTCAAGCACAGGCAACGGGACACGCCAGACCGGCGAACCGGTACTTGCATCCAGACGCACCAGAGCGTTGTCATCGCTGATCAGGAACACAGCGTCACCGACAGCCCAAACCGGGCTTAACGATCCTTCGGTTGCGGTCCACACGCGCGCACCATCGCGCAAATCAAACGCGGCGGTCCGGCCGCCAAAGTTACCGATATAGACACGGTTGCCCGTAATCACCGGATCGCCCGAGATATCATTGATGACGCCCGAGGCGCTGCCCAACCGGTCACCGGTGACAACCGAAGACCAGCGTGTCAGCCCGCCACGGGGATAGGTTGCCAGCACCTCACCCGATGGAAAGGGAAACACAGCATATTCGCCACTGACCGCAGGCGATGCCCCGCCCGCAAAATTTGCCGTGGAGGGCGCTCCCGAGCGCTGCCAGCGGATCCGGCCATTGGTCACATCAAGCGCCCAAGCGGTACTGTCACGGGCAACGACATAGACCAGATCGCCCTGCAATGTTGGTGCGGCATGTGCAGGTGCATCAAGGTCTTGCACCCAGATTTCAGCTCCCGTGGCTGCATCAAGGGCCGTGATTTCACCAAATCCGGTTGTAACGTAAACACGCCCGCCCCCGACAGAAATACCACCGCCCGACGCGTCGTCTGCGTTGTCGCGGGTCGGTGTGAGATCACGGGTCCAGACATTGCGGCCATCAACAGATGTCGCTGTCACAAGGGCACGTGCATCAACCGTGTAGATGATCCCGTTTGCCACAACAGGGTGCGATGTCATCCGCGCGCGTCTGCTATCACCTTCACCGATATCCACCGAAAACAGCGGGCTCAGGTTCGTGCCGAGTGCCGGATGTGTGATGGAGTGGCTGGGGCTGCCGTTGCGGTGCGTCCAGTCGGCATTCACCTGTGCAGCAGGCAGTGCGACAGGGCGGGTTTCATTGGCAAGAACACTCTGGCCGCGGATATCAAAACGATCACCGGGCAGGATGACTTCGTCGTCACCACATGCGCCCAGAAGGGCAAGGCTGATCGCGGCGAAGATGGTTACTCTTGAATTCACGGGTCAGATCCAATCTGCGCTTTACTGGCTCACAGGGTCGGGCATGGGTTCGCCCAGTGCCACCATGAGGCTCTGAACACGCTCGCGCAAGCCACGTGTGACACCGGCGTCCTCTTCAATCTGGCGCAAGAACCCCAGACCCGCGTCGATGTCACCCTCTGCCAGTGACAGATAGGCCAGCTGCTCAAGCGCCAGAAGGCGGAAAGGCTCACCGGGCTGGGCGAGAGTGTCAAGCTGGATCCGGCGGGTATTGATGTCATCAACCGGTAGCATTGCCATCTTGAAAGCCGCCAGTTCGCGGTACATTTCGGGCACATCGGGGTTGACGGCGACACGGTTCAATGTCGCCAAGGCATCCGCCGTGTCGCCCGCTTCTTCCTGTGTCGCGGCCTGCAAAAGCGCGGTCACAGCCACGGCAGCACCATCGGCCGAGATCTGGGCCATTGCGGCCGCGCGTGCCGCAGGGTCGGGCTCTTCCAGCGCGGCCATGATCGCATCACCGGTCGCCTGTGCGGTCGCACGCTCTTGTGCATTGCGAAATTCGTTCCATGCCGCCCCCCCTACGAGCAACAGCACTGCCGCGACACCGATCCAGCCATAGCGGCGCAAATAGCCAAACAGCTTTTCGCGGCGGACTTCTTCGGTGACTTCATTGATGAAACTGTCAGTGTCGCTCACCTTGGACCCCAATTTTGCAAAATTTTGTCATCTCTTTGCGGGTACATATCGTGAAGCCTGCGCGATGAACAAGAGGGCAGCGTGATTTGCGCGGGTGAAAGCCGCAATCCAGGCGCAAAACTATACTTGCCGGAACCGTACAGGCAGTATAAACTGAACTGAATAGTTTAGTACAGTAGGGTGATCCCACCACCGCGAACCGGCGTAAAGACAGCAGATTGATGATTGCACCGCAGCGCGCATGGGCCGCAAGAAAGATAAAAAGATGAAACTGATCCCCATCATCACAGCACTATTGGTGCTTGCTGGCCTCTACTTGGTCGTCTTCGAGCGGGATGCGCTTCTCGGCGTAGCCCGGACCACCACGCAGGATGAGACCGTGATGGACACCGCCGATGCCACGCCCGCTGGAAGCGTGGTGCCGGATGCAACCGCAGTCAGTGTTGTTGCGATCCATTCCGTGGCCCAAACCATTGACAGCGCAGTAATCCTGCGCGGCCGCACCGAGGCGGCACGCAAGGTCACGGTCGCTGCTGAAACATCAGGCCTTGTGATCTCGGAGCCGCTGCGCGCCGGCGCTTCGGTGAATGCGGGTGACGTATTGTGCCGGCTTGACCCGGGCACACGCGAGGCATCCCTGGCCGAGGCCCGCGCACGTCTGGCCGAAGCAGAGGGCCGCGTCCCAGAAGCACAAGCCGGTGTACTGGAAGCGAACGCGCGGGTCCGCGAGGCGGAAATCAACCTCAACGCGGCCAGCCAGTTGTCAGAAGGCGGTTTCGCCTCTGAAACCCGCCTCGTCAGCGCACAGGCCGCGATGGAAGCCGCAACCGCCGGCGTGCAGCGCGCCAATTCCGGCGTGGCGTCAGCGCAGGCCGGGATCCAGTCGGCGCAAGCCGCTGTCGCCTCTGCCCTGCGCGAAATCGACAAATTGACAATCACTGCCCCCTTCTCGGGCTTGCTTGAAACCGACACCGCAGAATTGGGCGCGCTCATGCAACCAGGTGCAGCATGTGCCGCGATCATCCAGCTTGATCAGGTGAAACTGGTGGGCTTTGTGCCCGAAACAGATGTTTCCAAGATCACCGTCGGGGCCATGGCAGGTGCGCGGATGACAAGCGGCGCGCAGGTGCAGGGCCGCGTCACGTTCCTTTCACGCAGCGCCGATGAACTGACGCGCACATTTCGCGTCGAAGTCACCGTCGAGAATAGCGATCTGGCCATCAGTGACGGTCAAACAGCGGAAATTCTTGTCGCTTCAGACGGGCGCACCGCGCATCTCGTGGCACAATCCTCGCTCACACTTGATGATGACGGGGTCTTGGGCGTGCGCACGGTGGGCGAGGACAACATCGCGCAATTCATGCCTGTCACCTTGCTGCGCGACACCGCCGAGGGGGTGTGGGTGACGGACCTGCCTGAAACGGTTGATATTATCACGGTGGGTCAGGAATTTGTCATCGACGGGGTCCGCGTTGCCCCCACATTCACGGATGCCAAAGGATGACCGGCCTCGTTGATTGGGCCGCCTCGCGCGCGCGGATGGTGCTGGCGTTTATTGCGCTGTCGCTACTGGCGGGGGGCATGGCCTATGTCGGGCTGCCCAAAGAGGGCGAACCGGATATCGAAATCCCCGCGATCTTTGTTTCCGTCCCCTTCCCCGGCATTTCCGCCGAAGACAGCGAAACCCTGCTTGTCAAACCGATGGAGGCCGAACTGTCCGATCTGGACGGGTTGAAATCCATGTCCGCGACGGCCGCAGAGAACTATGCGGGCATGGCGCTTGAGTTTGAATTCGGCTGGGACAAGACCAAGATCATCGCCGATATCCGCTCGGCCATGAACAACGCCGAAGCGCAGTTTCCGGCAGGCGCTGACCAATATTCTATCAACGAAATCAACTTTTCCGAATTTCCCATTCTGATCGTCAACCTGACAGGCCAAGTGCCCGAACGCACGCTGTTGCGCGTGGCCAAGAACCTGCAAGACCGCATCGAAGGCATTGATGCCGTGCTCGAAGCAGGGCTTGCAGGCCAGCGCGACGAGATGCTTGAGGTTGTGATCGACCCGCTGCGGCTTGAGGCCTATAACGTGACAGCGGGTGAATTGATCGGCGTTGTGGCCAACAACAACCTGCTGATTGCCGCAGGCGAGGTGGAAACCGCACAAGGCACATTCTCGGTCAAGATCCCGTCGTCGTTTGACGACCCCCAAGACGTCTATGACCTGCCCGTGAAAACCAACGGCGACCGTGTGATCACGCTGGGCGATCTGGCAACGATCCGCCTGACGTTCGAAGACCGCGCAGGCACCGCGCGTTTCAACGGCGTGAACACGGTGGCGTTGCAGGTGGTCAAACGCAAAGGGTTCAACCTGATTGACACCGCCGCCTTGGTGGAAGACGCCGTTGCAGCCGAGCGCGCCAGCTGGTCGCCTGAACTCCAGACCGCGATTGATGTCGGCACCTCGAACGACCAATCACGCAATGTGGCCTCAATGGTCAGCCAGCTGGAAGGCTCGGTTCTGACCGCGATTGCGCTGGTGATGATTGTCGTTTTGGCGGCCTTGGGAACGCGCCCCGCCCTGCTGGTGGGCTTTGCGATCCCGACATCATTTCTTTTGTGTTTCGCCCTGTTGGCGGTCATGGACATCACGATTTCCAACATCGTCATGTTCGGCCTGATTTTGGCGGTAGGCATGTTGGTGGATGGTGCCATCGTGGTGGTCGAATACGCCGACAAACGCATCAAAGAGGGCGTGGGCCCGATGCACGCCTATGTGGAAGCCGCCAAGCGCATGTTCTGGCCGATCATTTCCTCGACCGCCACCACGCTTTGCGCCTTTCTGCCCATGCTGTTCTGGCCGGGTGTGCCGGGGCAATTCATGGGCATGCTGCCGGTCACGCTGATCTTCGTTCTCTCGGCGTCTTTGGTTGTGGCCCTTATTTATCTGCCCGTCATGGGCGGTGTCACGGGCCGGATGAGCCGCGTGTTCGGCAACGCCTCTGATACGTTGCGCGTCCGCTTGCCGTGGGTGGTGCGGGCGGCGCTGGTGCTGCCTGCCATCATGGTGGTGTTTACCGGTGCCATGCTGACATTGAACCCCGGTTATCTGAGCGGTGAAGCGGTACAAACCGGCGGGTTTAGCGATAGCCTTCCCGGTATGGTCTTGTTTTTGCTCGGGGCCTTCGCATTGTCGATCACCATCGGGGCCGCCAAGATCGAACGCCAAGCCAAGTCGATCAAAGGCGGTTATCGCCGTTCGCCATTTGGCCATTTCATGCATTTCATCGCGGGCAACCCGATCATGCCGCTTGTGACCGTCGCGGCCGTTGCCTTCACGGTGGTGTCGATCTTTGGCTACTACGGGGCAAACAACAACGGGGTGGAATTCTTTGTTGAATCAGAACCCGAACAGGCGATTGTCTATGTCCGTGCGCGCGGCAACCTGTCGCTTGAGGAAAAAGACGCGCTGGTGCGGCAGGCCGAGGATATCGTGCTGGCCCACCCCGGCGTGATTACCGCCTTTGCCTTTGCCGGTGATGGTGGTTTGAACACAGACGCCAGCGGCGCAAGCACCCCTAGCGATACCATCGGGCAGGTCCAGCTTGAGACGATCCCTTGGGAAGACCGCGCCGGTATTGCCGAACTGGACGGCGATGTGGTGCTTGCCGAATTACAAGAGCAATTGAACACGATCCCCGGCATCGAGACCGAAATTCTGGCCCAAGCGCGCGGGCCTGCGTCGGGCAAACCTGTGCATCTGCGCCTGAAGAGCGACAATTGGGATGACCTGATTGCCGCCACAAACATCGCACGCGCGCAGTTTGAACAAACACCCGGCCTGATCACGATTGAGGATTCGCTGCCCCTGCCCGGCATTGATTGGCAGATCGATGTAGATGTCGAAAAGGCAGGGCGCTTTGGCGCTGATGTGGCCACCGTGGGGGCCATGGTCCAGATGGTCACGCGGGGGATTTTGCTGGATACCATGCGCGTCGACAGCTCGGATGAGGAAATCGAAATCCGCGTGCGGCTGCCCGAACAGGACCGTGTGCTTTCGACCCTCGACAGCCTGAAAGTGCGCACCAATCAGGGCCTGATCCCGTTGTCGAACTTTATCACCCGCACCCCTGTCGCCAGCCTTGCGCAGATCGACCGGATCGACCAAAAGCGCTATTTCGATGTGAAGGCGGGTGTCGCCACAGGGCTCACCAATCTCACAGTGGACGGTGAAAGTGTCGCCATTGTGCGGATCGTCAGCGAAGACGCACTTGGTATGGACCGCTACGCCGTCCAGACGCTGCTGGGCGACACGACGTCTGCGCAACTGACCGCACATGTGGACGCGGGCGACGCATCAGAGGTGCCGCTGAACGCCAACGAACGCATCGCGGTGCTGACAGAATGGCTCAATACCAACCCCCTGCCCGCATCCATTGAATGGGAATGGACCGGCGATCAGGAAGAACAGGCCGAATCCGGTGCGTTTCTGCAAACCGCCTTTGCGGGTGCTTTGGGGCTGATGTTCATCATCCTGCTGGCGCAGTTCAACAGCATTTATAACTCCATCCTCGTGCTGATGGCGGTGGTGATGTCTACCGCGGGTTCCTTGGTCGGGATGCTGGTGATGGATCAACCGTTCTCGATCATCATGACCGGCACGGGGATCGTGGCACTCGCCGGGATCGTGGTGAATAACAACATCATCCTGATCGACACCTATCAGGAATACAGCAAATACATGCCCAAGACCGAGGCGATCACACGCACCGCCGAAGACCGCATCCGACCTGTGCTTCTGACCACGATCACGACAATGGCGGGACTTGCGCCGATGATGTTCGGCCTCAGCCTTGATTTCATGAACGGTGGCTATTCCATCGACAGCCCGACCGCACTTTGGTGAAAGCAATTGGCGACGGCAGTTGTTTTTGGCCTTGGTATCGCAACAATGCTGACGCTGGTGTTCACACCGTCGATGCTGGCCGTCCGGGTCTGGTTTGTGACCTACGTCCAGTGGTTCGCGCAACTGCTTGCAAAACTGTCCATGGGCCGCAGCAGCCGTGCCGCCCGCGACTGGGCGTTGTCACGACAGGCGCGCCGGATGAAAGCGCCCGAGATTATCTGGGATGATCCCGAAGCAGCGGTGTTGGCACCCATTACCGCCGAACAGCCGGTGCAAGCGGCGGAATAAAAAATGCCCGCAGCGCTGCGGGCATTTTTCTATTTGGGTCAGTGGCTCTTTAGACCACGACCTCTTCTTCCTCTGACTGTCTGTTCCACAAGTGCGCGTAGCGCCCTTCGGCGGCCAGCAGATCTTCGTGGCGACCCTCTTCGACGATCACACCGTTTTCCAGCACGACGATCAGATCCGCGTCAGCAATTGTCGACAGACGGTGCGCAATCGTGATGACAGTCCGCCCCTCGCCCATTGCCTTTAGTTCGGCCTGAATTTCCCGCTCGGTGTCGGTATCAAGTGCGCTTGTCGCCTCGTCCAACAACAGGATCGGCGGGTTCTTCAACAACGTCCGCGCGATGCCGACCCGCTGTTTTTCACCACCCGAGAGCTTCAAGCCACGTTCCCCCACGGTGGTCTGGTACCCATCCGGCAGGCTCATGATGAACTCGTGGATCTTGGCAGCTTTGGCGGCGGCAATGATTTCATCCTCGCTGGCCGTGGGCCGTCCGTAAGCGATATTATAGTGCACCGTGTCGTTAAACAGCACGGTATCTTGTGGGACGACACCGATCTGGGCGTGCAGGCTTTCCTGCGTCACATCGCGCACATCCTGCCCGTCAATCAACAGTGCACCGCCGCTGACATCATAGAACCGGAACAGCAACCGCCCGATGGTCGATTTGCCAGACCCCGATGATCCGACAATCGCCACGGTCTGGCCCGGTGCCACCGCAAGGCTGACGCCCTTTAGGATCGGGCGTGCCGCATCGTAACCAAAGCTGACATCCTGCAAGGCCACGCGCCCACCATTCACCTTCAGCGGCTTGGCGTCCGGCTTGTCTGTCACCTCTTCGGGTTGCCCCAGCAGATCAAACATATCGCCCATATCAATCAGCGACTGCCGGATTTCGCGGTAAACCGTACCCAGAAAGTTCAGCGGCATTGTGATCTGGATCATATAGGCGTTGACCATGACAAAATCGCCAACTGTCAGCTCGCCCCGTTGCACGCCAACGGCGGCCATGACCATGACCACCACAAGACCGCCGGTGATCAGAACCGACTGGCCAAAGTTCAGGAAGGCCAGCGAATAATTGGTGCGGATCGCGGCGTTTTCATAGTTGCCCATGGCCACGTCGTAACGGTCGGCCTCCCAACGTTCGGCACCGAAATATTTGACCGTCTCAAAGTTCAGCAGGCTATCGACCGCTTTCTGGTTCGCATCCGTATCCTGATCGTTCATTTCCTTGCGGATTCTCACCCGCCATTCAGTCACTTTGAACGTGAACCAGACATAAAGCGCGATGGTCAGAACAACGACCGCCAAGTACCAGACATCAAAAAGGAAAAACAGGACGACCGAAATCATGAGCAGCTCAAGCACCAGCGGCCCCATCGAGAACAAGAGGAACCGCAGCAGGAAATCCACCCCCTTCACACCGCGTTCGATGATCCGCGACAAACCACCGGTCTTGCGGGTGATATGGTACCGCATCGACAGGCGGTGAATATGGGTAAAGGTCTCAAGCGCAAGCTGCCGCAACGCCCGCTGACCGACGCGCGTGAAAACCACATCGCGCAACTGCTGAAAGCCCACAGACATCAACCGCGCCAGACCGTAGGCCAGCGTCAGCCCAACCGCCCCCAGACCCAGCACCGTGGCGGCATCGGCCCCCTCAGGCGCCAAAGCATCAACCGCCTGTTTGTACAAGACCGGCGTGCCAACCGCGATCACCTTGGACAAAAGCAGCACCGCCAGTGCAATCACGACACGGCGTTTGACCCACGTTTGCCCCTCTGGCCACAGATAAGGCACCACGCGGCGGATCACATTCCACCCCTGGACCCGGGCATCACTCAGATTGGCATCAGTTTTCTCTAGACCACGCATTGGGACTCCACGACTTGAGGCGTCATTCCTAAGCCCGTGATCCAAAGATGACCAGAGGCGCGCGCGCTATTGCGTGATCTCGGGGATACGAAAGATTTGACCGGGGTAAATCAGGTCGGGATCGCGGATCAGATCGCGGTTTGCCTCAAAGACCTCGACATAGAAAATACCCGCGCCAAGGTTCTCTTCGGCAATCGCCCAGAGCGTCGCACCGGGTTGTACGGTGCGCACCGCCACCTCAAAGCCCTCAACGGCGGTTTCCTCGGCCAGCACGGCGGCCACGTCAGCAGCCTCTTCGCGCCGGAACGGGGTTTCAAGACGCGAAACAACGTCGCCCGCGGCATCCACCTCATCAATCCGCAGCGTGTAAACGCCTGTTGCGATATCGGGCAGATCAATCTGCCAGTCGCCACCTTCGGTCACAGGTGACGCTGTGACCGGTTCGTTGTCGATATAGACCTGCACGGCACCATCACCTGTGGCGCGACCGGAAAGCTGCACTTCGCCCTCCGGGTCATAGGTGATCGCATCCAAGGCCACATTTGGCCGCGCCTCGGGTGTCGCAAGCGTCGGACTGGACTGCACGACACGCACACCATCCGCATCCGCTTGCAATACCGTGGGCGCAACGGGTGCCGCAGGCGCAAGGTCAGCATCCGGCACGCCAGGCGCTTGGGGGGAGGCATTAGGGGCTGCATCAGCCGTGGCAACCTGCGCAGGATCAGCCGGTGCTTGCGGATTTGCTGCGCTCACAGCCGTTTCAGGGTCTTCAGCGGTGGCGATGACAACGGGGGCCGCGATGGGCGCCACCATATAGCTGGTCGTCGAGGCAATCGCGTCACCCTCTGGATCTGCCAGCAACGACAGCCGGCGTGGCTGCGCGGCGGGGCCGGCGACGGGCAGTGCAACAAAATTGCCTTGCGGATCGGCGATGACACGGTCAATCGCATCGCCCCCTAGAATGACATCAACGGTTTGGCCCGGTTCGGCGCGTCCTGCGATCACCATGCTGCCATCAGGTTCGACGCGGAAGGTATCAAACGCAGGCACCTGCCGGGCTTGCTCTGGTTCAGGGGCTTCAGCCACGACCTCAGGTGCAGGGTCCGGTGCGGCGGCGGGCGCGGGCAGAGCAACGGGCGTCTGGGCAACCATATCAACGGGCGGCTCATCCAGATCCGGCTGCGGCATCATCAGGAAAATCAAAACACCAATGGCCACAGCAGCAAGACTGCCCAGCACCACAGGCTTTGCGCCTGATTTCACGTTTTCTTCCACGTTTTGCCCCTTTTACACTGCCTGTTGCAGGCCACCCCATAGACAAGGTTGAGACACCTTACCAACGCCGTTATGACCGGTCAAAGTGAAGCTAGCGCCAAGGAGCCATAATGTCTGCCCATCCAAAATCAGTTTGCGTCTACTGTGGCTCTCGCGACGGTGCCGCGCCTGCCTATGCCGAAGCGGCCAAAGCCACCGGCGAAATGCTGGCGGCCAATGGCTGGCGTCTGGTCTACGGCGCGGGTGATGTGGGGCTGATGGGGCGCGTTGCCAATGCGGTTCAGGCGGCGGGTGGCAAGACCTTTGGGGTGATCCCGACCCATTTGATGGATTGGGAAGTGGGCAAGCGCGACCTGGATACATTCGTGGTGACCGAGACAATGCACGAGCGCAAGAAGGTGATGTTTATGAACGCCGATGCCATCGTTGTGCTTCCGGGCGGTGCAGGATCACTAGATGAATTCTTTGAGGCGCTCACATGGCGACAGCTCAAACTTCATATCAAACCGCTTATATTGCTCAATACCGAAGGGTTCTGGGATCCCTTGCGCGATCTGCTGGCGCATGTGGTCGATCAGGGATTTGCGGGTGACGACATCCTGTCATTTGTGCAGATCGCCGAAAATGTGGCCGATCTGGAAACCAAACTGAAAGAGATCCTATAGCGCCTGCATCAGTTCTGTATACCGCGCTAGCGAGATATTGGACCCGCATGCAATGATCCCGATCTGACGCCCTGCCAGTTCTGCCTTCAGCGGCCCGGTGATAGCCGCTAACGCGGCCGCGCAGGCAGGCTCTGCCGTGATGCGCAGGACGTTCTGGTAATGATCCATCGCCACCAGCATCTCGTGGTCCGCGATCTTGACGATCCGGTCTACATAAGCACGGGCCACCCCGTAGGTCAGCGGCATCGCCAGCGGCGCGCCAAGACTGTCGGCAATGGTGGCAACCTTGTCGAGCGTCACCGGCGCACCGGCGGCAAAGCTTTGCGACATGCTATCCGCGCCGTAAGGTTCAACGCCGATCACCGTCGCGTCAGGGTTCATCTGCTTGATGGCGCAAGCCATGCCGCTGATCATACCGCCACCCCCGATAGGGATAACAAACGTATCAATCTGCGGGGCCTGCGTGACGTATTCATAGCCACATGTCGCCGACCCGAGGACCATGTGATCCGCCTCAAACGGGTGCATCAGCGTACGCCCCGCGTCGGCGGCTTCATTCATCGCAGCGAAAGCGGCAGCCATATTATCATGCAGTGTGACAGTGGCACCCAGCGCCTCACAACCCGCAATACGGGCGGGGTCAGTGGCCCTTGGCATCGCGATCAAGGCATCAACGCCAGCGGCCTTGGCGGCCCAAGACACCGCCAAGGCGTGATTGCCGCCACTGGCCGCGACAACCCCCGCCGCGCGCTGGTCCGCGTCCAGTTGGCGGATCCCCAGCAAAGCACCGCGCGCTTTGAATGATCCGGCTTGCTGGAACAGTTCAAGCTTGACGGTGACGTCAGCGCCATCAGGCAATAGCCCCTCCCAACGGGTCGACTTTAGAGGCAAGACAGGTGTTTCGATCAGATCGCCCCGCAGAGAAGCTAACGCCGCAGAAATTTCGTCCGATGTTGGTCCAGTCATCGCATCCCCCAAAAGCAAAAGGCCCGTGAGAGCGATGTCCCACGGGCCGGTTGAATTGTCTATGCGACACTGGTCAGTTCAGTTCGGCTTTGACGATATCCTCAATCTCGTTGAGCGGATGATTGGTCAGCGTCTTGGGTATTTCAGCAACAACCTTGTCACTCACCTCCTGATGCATCTGGCTGCGTAATTCGCCCAGAACACCCGGTGCGGCGACCAGTATGATGTCGTCAAAATTGCCCTTGTGCGCGTGACCGTACAACAAATCCGCCAATTCCGATGCAAACCTGTCTTTGGCCAATTCGTGCCAATCCGTGTCGTCAAAGGCCGATTTCTGGCCGGGGCCGCTATCGTTCATCCGGCCCGGCCGGTTGGCCGACTGTTCAAGATCGGACGGGTTGTCCTGTTCTTTCTTGCGCACCACCTTGAGATAAGGGTTGGCGTGATCGGTCGCATTTTCCAGCAAGAACGCTTTTTCGCTGTCCGCGACCAGCACCCATGTATTCTGTTTAAGCTTTGTCATTGTCCACATCTTCACTTGGTTCGATCTCATCGTGATCGCTGCGCACGCTGCTTGTGCCCGTGGCGCCTGTGTGGCCACCTTCGGGGTTGCCATGCGCACCGGGGACACCGCGATTGCTGTCATTGGTGTCTGCGACTTGCTTGCTCTCTTGGTCGCCGTCGCTTGATCGCTTGCGGTCTGCCATCTGAAAACTCCCTCTCTATCGGTTACATTTTCAAACGTTCATGACCCGCTTTGCGTTCCAACAAAAAAGCCCGCCGCAGAACGCGACGGGCTTTCAAAAGTCAAATGGACAGGGATTACATGCGCGACGCGACGTTTTCCCAGTTCACAAGGTTATCAAGGAAATTCGTCAGATACACCGGACGCTTGTTGCGGAAGTCGATGTAGTAGGAATGCTCCCACACATCACAGCCCAGCAGCGCGGTCTGGCCAAAGCACAGCGGGTTCACGCCGTTCTCTGTCTTGGTCACAGCCAAAGAACCGTCAGCGTTCTTGACCAGCCAGCACCAGCCCGAGCCGAACTGACCCGCACCTGCCGCGCTGAACTGCGACTTGAACTCATCGACAGAACCAAAGTTCTCGACCAGCGCCTTTTCAAGCTCGCCTGGCATCGCGCTATCGTTCGGGCCCATCATTTCCCAGAACTGGTTGTGGTTCCAAAGCTGGCTGATGTTGTTGAAAATCCCGTTCTGCGCAACAGCAGATTTGTCGTAGGTACCGACAATGATCTCTTCGAGGGATTTGCCCTCCCACTCGGTGCCCTCAATCGCCTTGTTGCCGTTGGTGACATAGGCGTTGTGGTGCAGGTCGTGGTGGAACTCGAGCGTCTCGGCAGACATGCCTTTGGACGCCAGCGCATCATGTGCATAAGGAAGGTCAGGAAGGGAAAAAGCCATTTCTCATATCTTTCTGAGTTAAGGACAGGGATACACAGTACATGTCACATGGACAGCGAAGGTCAAGGGCAGGAGGCAGGACCCGCGCCTCTGACGACCGAAAATACAGGTAAGACACTAAGGGTCCCGCAGGCTGCCACAGCACGATCAGGTCGCCTTCTGGGTCGTGCATGCGCGCAAATTGCCCGATACCGTCCATCTATGTGCGATCATGCGCCGTGATCCCTGCCCTTGCCAGCTCTGCAACAGCGGCCTCCAGATCGGCCGTATGAGAGTTCAGCTGCGCCAAAGCAGCAGGGTCCTTGGCGCGCAAGAACACGCCACCTATTCCCAAGACCTGCCCCATGTCAGCCAACTCGTGGATTGTGACGCCCGATCGTTTCGGAAAATGGCCTTCACCACTCTCCTCGACGAAGCGTTTTTAACGGGTCCTCATGATGCAAAATGCCCCACCGCCCCCGCCTTGGCAGAGGCCGCCAGCAGGTTGAAGGTATATTCCGCCACGGACCGGAAACAGATCACCTCAAACGTATCCTCATCCCGCATCCAGAAGGCCGCAGCCACCTGCCCCAGACGCGTGCGGCGGAAATCACCCGGTTTGAAGGTGTCTGGATGCAGATCAACGGGCGCGAGTTTCGCAATCACCTCGCGGCAGAACGCACCTTCGACAATCAATACTGCCCGTGCGTCTGATACGTTCTCGGCCAGATAATGCGTACCCGTCAGCGCCTTGTCGATTGATGCAATGGCTTGGGCCACCTCTTCATAGGGGACGAGGACCAATATCTCGTCGGGCGACATCCAGCATAGGCCCGTCTTGCCCTCGCTGTTTGCCTGCCCCTGTGCCGGAAAACCGACGCCAGACAGGCCCGTGCAAACGGTGCGCAGCTTTTTGTCCGCCAGATCACCGCGCAGGATAATCATACCCTGCAATCCGGCCTCGCGGATCGTCACCTCACCTGGGGCAACCTTGCCTTGTAATGCGCTGACAGCATCAGACATTCTGCTTCTCCCCTTCTTTATCATAGACGACAGGATCGACGATCTTCGCCCGCACGGTCGTTCCATCAACTTTGTTGAATGCGATCACCTCGCCGATCCGGTCAGGCCCGCGATGCACCAGCCCCATCGCGATGCCGCGTTCAAGATTGGCCGAATAATAGGTCGAGGTCACGCGGCCTTGCGTGTTGCGTTGCCCGTTGGCGTTGACGCCATCGGCAATCGCATAGGCCCCGTCCGGCAGAACCGACCCGTCCTCGGTTTCGAGCCCGACAAGTTTCCAGCGGTTCGGGTCGGCCATATGGCTGCGCTCATGCGCGCGTTTGCCAAGATAGTCCTCTTTCTTTTTCGACAGCGCCCACCCAAGGTTCAGGTCCTGCGGGATCACCGTGCCGTCGGTTTCATCCCCGATCATGATAAAGCCCTTCTCGGCCCGCAAAATGTGCAGGGTCTCGGTGCCGTAAGGCATGATCCCGAATTCCTCGCCTGCTGCCATCAGGGCCTCCCAGAAGGCAGCACCTTGGCTGGCAGGGACCGCGATTTCATAGGACAACTCGCCCGAGAAAGAGATGCGGAAGACACGCGCGTCAAAGTCACCGATCCTGCCTTCGGCCCATTGCATGAATGGCAGCGCATCAGCCGACACATCCATACCACCCAACTTGCGCAGCAGTTTGCGCGCATTCGGCCCCACAACAGCGATCTGGGCGTATTGTTCGGTGACATTGGCGACATAGACTTTCCAATCCCACCATTCGCATTGCAGCCAGTCTTCCATATGGGCGTGGATATGTTCCGCACCGCCGGTGGTGGTGTGACACAGCCATGTATCCTCGGCCATACGCACGACAACACCGTCATCCATCAGGAACCCGTTTTCCGAACACATCAGACCATAACGGCATTTCCCGACAGGCAGCGTGGACATCATGTTGGTATACATCATGTCCAGAAACTTGCCCGCGTCCGGCCCCTTGACGATCAACTTGCCAAGGGTCGAGGCATCAAGCAGGCCAAGGTTTTCACGCGTGTTTTTCACCTCGCGGTTCACCGCGTCATGCACGCTCTCACCGCTGCGGACATAGGCGAAGGGCCTGCGCCATTGACCGACAGGTTCGTTATCTGCACCGTTCGCGTTGGACCAGTCCGAGATGGGCGTCATGCGCAGCGGTTGGAACAGCTCATCACGCGCGGCGCCGGCAATCGAGGCCATCGAGATCGGCGTATAGGGCGGGCGGAATGTGGTCGTGCCTACATTCGGGATATCCGCGTTCAATGATTGAGAAAGGATCGCCAATCCGTTGATATTGCTCAACTTACCCTGATCTGTTGCCATGCCCAGCGTCGTGTAGCGCTTGGCATGTTCCACACTCTCGAAACCTTCTTGGGCGGCCAGTTGCACGTCACTGACCTTCACATCGTTCTGGAAATCCAGCCAAGCCTTGGACCGCAGCGCATGGCTCGCGCCTTGCGGCATCAACCATACTGCAGAAATCGCGCCTTCGGCCGCATCCTCGCCCATCGGGGCCTGCGCACCGCGTTTGGTATGCCCTGCCGCTTTCGCCGCTGCACGTCCTGCCGCCCAGCCATCGCTGACCACTTCGGCGGTGAACAGGTGCCCGTTCGCAATCCCCGCTGTCGCTACAAAAGGCTGACCATCGGCACCTGTCGGCGCGCGTTCGGGGTCGGGACGGAACATCGCCTGATCAGGATCCCAGTTCAGCTTGCCCCCGCAATGAGACCACAGGTGCACGACAGGCGACCAGCCGCCCGACATCGCCACGCAATCACAATCAATCTCTTCCAGCACAGCACCTTCACCGGCCTGCGCACAAAGCGCCACGCCCGTGACGCGCTTGCCGCCTTTGACCTTTGCAATGCCCTTGCCCATCTCGATGCGAATGCCCAGCGCACGGGCGCGATCAATCAGATCGCCCTCGGCCTCGGGGCGGGCATCGACGATCACGGGTACATCAAGGCCCGCTTCCTTGAGGACAATCGCCGTGCGGTAGGCATCGTCGTTATTGGTGACAACCACGGTGCGATCACCAATCGAGACACCAAAGTTCACCGCATAGTCGCGGACCGCAGAAGCCAGCATGACACCCGGCAAATCATTGGCGGCGAAAGACAACGGGCGCTCAATCGCCCCTGTTGCGGTCACAATCTGCTTGGCACGGATGCGCCACAAACGGTGGCGCGGGCCGTCGGTGTCAGGCGCGTGATCGGTCAGACGTTCATAGGCCAGCGTATAGCCGTGGTCATAGACACCCGCACCCATGCAGCGCAGGCGCATGTCAACATTTGTCATATTATCAAGGGCTTCTACGGTGGTCTTGATCCACTCTTGCGCCGGCATCCCGTCAATCGTCGGCGTATCGACAACAGCACGCCCACCCCAATCGGCGGTCTGTTCTACCAACAGCACGCGTGCCCCGCGCTCACCCGCAGCTTTCGCCGCCGCAAGCCCCGCAACCCCGCCGCCAACAATCAGAACATCAACGTGACAGTTAAAATGCTCATACATGTCCTCATCGCGGTCCTTTGGAGCGCGGCCCAGACCGGCAGATTTGCGGATAATCGGCTCATAGACATGTTTCCAGAACGCGCGCGGATACATGAACATCTTGTAATAGAAACCCGCAGGTAGGAACCGCGACAGATGCGTGTTTATCGCACCCACATCAAACTCAAGGCTGGGCCAGTGGTTTTGTGATGTTGCGGTCAGCCCTTCGAACAGCTCGGTCGTGGTGACGCGTGCGTTCGGTTCAAACGCCGCACCCTTGCCAAGGTTTACCAAGCCGTTGGGTTCTTCCGCACCCGAGGCCACAACACCGCGCGGGCGGTGATACTTGAACGACCGCCCCATCAGCATCTGGTCATTGGCAAGCAGCGCAGAGGCCAGCGTATCGCCCTCATACCCGCGCAAGTGCTTGCCGTTAAAGGTAAAAGCAACGGCTTTCTCTTTGTTAATCAAACGGCCCTGACCGGCCAGACGGGTGCTCATTTCAAATTCCCCCAAGACCAACCGGGCCGTGCGGCCGAAATCTTGTCTCTAATCTCTTGTGGAGGTTCAGGCGTCTGGGCCGGATAGGTGCCAAAGACCTGCAATGTATTGGTGCAGCGCGCTGCCAAGAACCATTTGCCGCAGCCATAGGCATGACGCCAGCGTTCGAAATGCACGCCCTTGGGGTTTTCGCGCATAAACAGATAATCCTCGAAATCATCATCCGTAGACCCCGGCCCTTCGCGTTTGAGGTGGGCCTCACCGCCGCCGTGCAAATCGGTTTCATCGGCGTCAACGCCGCAATAGGGGCAATGCAGGGTTAGCATGTTCGGGCCTCGGTCTGTGGGAGGGATTTCAAAGAATGGGTGGCAAACACACCGAAGGCGGACGCAACGCTGCATCCGCCTTTGGCAGAGTGTCTTTGAGTGGTGCCGACGGGTTTAGCCGTCCAAAGGCTGCGCGGGTGCGCTTTGTTGCATGCCATCCAGCGTTGCTGGATCGCCAGTGGTGCTAACACCCCCGCCTGCGAAGAGGGCATAAAGCAGCAATAGAACCACAAGAGCAGCAGCGACGACGAAACCGATTCCGCTTCCTTCTCGGGTCTTGTTCTTGCTTTGACCAAATTCATCCATGATGCGTCCTCCTTATGAGACACCTCCAGCATGGCACCCGCACGCATAAAGGGAATATAAGCGGAAATCCCCCGCACATTTGGGCGATACGGCACCATTTCCGCCGACCTGATGCGGCCAAGACCCGCCGGTGTCGCATCCGCTGGCACCGATGCTAGAGTACCGGCATGGAACTTTTGCTGATCGTCATAGGGGGTGTCTTGTCGACGGCCATAATTTTTATGGTCATTGACGGGCTGCGTGGTGGACTGTCCGAGGATGACGAGGACGGTTTTGAGTAGCATCAATGCGCCACCCCCGCCGCCACGCTTTCATCAATGAACTTGCCTTCGCGGAAGCGGAACATGCTGAATTCATCCGTGAGCGGCGACTGCCCCTTAGCCATCAGCTCGGCCATGGCCCAGCCTGATCCCGGGATTGCCTTGAACCCGCCGGTGCCCCAGCCGCAGTTGACGAACACGCCCTCGACAGGGGTTTTTGACAGAATGGGTGAGCGGTCGCCCGTCACATCCACGATCCCGCCCCATTGGCGCAGCATTTTCAGCCGCGCGATCATCGGGAAGGTTTCGACCAAGGCGCGCACGGTTTCCTCGATATGGTGGAACGACCCGCGCTGGGTGTAGTTGTTGTACCCGTCGGTACCGCCGCCAATCACCATTTCCCCCTTGTCGGACTGGCTCATATAGCCGTGCACGGTGTTGGCCATCACGACCACGTCCATGCAGGGTTTGATCGGCTCCGACACCAGCGCCTGAAGTGCCACGCTTTCAATCGGCAACCGGAACCCCGCCATCTGTGCCAGCACACCGGAATGGCCTGCCACAACCATACCAAGCTTATCGCAATCAATCGGCCCTTGGGTCGTGTCAACGCCCACGACCTTGCCGTTCGCCTGACGCACCGCTTTGACCTCGCATTGCTGGATCACATCCATGCCCATATCCGAACACGCACGGGCATAGCCCCACGCCACCGCATCGTGCCGCGCGGTCCCGCCACGGGCCTGCCACAGACCGCCCAGCACTGGATAGCGCGGGCCGTCGATATTCATGATCGGGCAGAGTTCCTTGACGCGCGCAGGTTCGATCCATTCGGTCGTGACCCCTTGCAACGCATTGGCGTGGGCGGTGCGTTTGTAGCCCCGCACCTCATGCTGGGTCTGGGCCAGCATGATCACGCCGCGCGGGCTGAACATGACGTTATAATTCAGATCCTGCGACATCGTTTCATAAAGCGAGCGGGATTTTTCATAGATCGCGGCAGACGGGTCTTGCAGGTAATTCGAGCGGATGATCGTGGTGTTCCGCCCCGTGTTCCCGCCACCAAGCCAGCCTTTTTCCAGGATCGCCACATTGGTAATGCCAAAGTTCTTGCCCAGATAATACGCGGTGGCCAATCCGTGCCCGCCAGCCCCCACGATAATCGCATCATATTTCTTCTTGGGGGCACGTTTGGCCCACGCCCGGTCCCAGCCGGTGTGCTGGCGCATGGCTTCTTTGGCGATCGCAAAGGCGGAATAGCGTTTCATCAGGGTCCAGAATCCTCTGTCTCGGGCGGCACTGCTGTTGCATACTATCTGGACCCTGCGCCTGTCCAAGAGGATACTCTTAACGGCGCATCGATTGCTATTTACGACACGCCCGCTCGGACGTATGCGGCACAATGGACCTAGGGTCTTTCAACCCACTGATCAGGTAGTTATGTCTACGGAGCAAGCGGCCGAGGATAGAATGGATATTTGGACAAACATTTTTAATTCAGTGCAAGATCAGCCAGTTTTCTGGATTGTTTGCGCTGCTCTGACACTTGGTGTGACGGCATTGATGGTGACCCCTCTGGTGCGGCCCAAAGAGGTTGGTGACGACAACCCCGATATCGCCATCTACCGCGCCCAACTGGAAGAGATCGACCGCGATCTGGAACGCCAGTTGCTGGAACCCGAAGAGGCCGAGCGTGCCCGCACCGAAGTGGCCCGCCGTCTGTTGGCGGCAAGCAACGCCGCCGTGAAACCGACAGCGGACACCAAACCCAACCGCTGGTTACCTGCAGCAATCATTGCGGTGATGCTGGGCTTGGGCTTTGGCACCTACTGGATGATTGGCGCACCCGGTTATCCCGATATGCCGTTACAGGCCCGCCTTGCCGCGAGCGAGGACATCCGCGCGAACCGTCCGTCACAGGCCGCATTAGAGGTCGCAGCACCTGCGCCACCCGTCCCCGATGTCCCTGATGAGTACCGCGCAGCAGTCGAACAGCTGCGCGTCATTGCACCAACCCGCCCCGACGATCTTGAAGCGTGGTCGCGGCTGGCCATGGCAGAAGTAGAACTGCGCAATTATGCAGGCGCCGCCGCCGCACAGCAACAGGTCGTGGCCATCAAGGGCGATGCGGCCGAGCCGCTTGATCTGCAACGCCTGCTTGATCTCAAGGTTGTTGCCGCAGGTGGGTTTGTCTCGCCCGAAGCAGAAGCGCTGATCGGCGATATCCTTGACAGCAACGCGGGCAATATCGCCGCGCGCTATTATTTGGGGTTACTTTATAACCAGACAGACCGCCCCGATCTGGCCCTGCGGCTCTGGCGCGAGATTATCGAAAATGGCGATCCCGCCAATTTCCATATCGCCAGCGCCCGCGCGCAGGTTGGCGACGCAGCCTTCCGCGCCGGTGTTGACTACGCCCTGCCCGAGGCGCGCGGTCCGTCATTTGAACAGATGGACGCAGCGCAAGATATGTCCGAAGAAGACCGCCAGGCCATGATCGGCGGGATGGTCGCGGGCCTCGCGGACCGGCTGGCAACCGACGGTGGCCCCGCCGAGGACTGGGCGCGCCTGATCCGCGCCTATGGCGTGTTGGGTGATCTTGATGCTGCGCGCACCGTCTGGACCGAAGCACAGCAGGTCTTTGTCAGCAGCATGCGCGGCATGGAAATCCTGACCAACGCCGCCCGCGATGCAGGCGTTCTTGAGGAATGATCTGCAACACGCCTGAGGATTTTGTCGCACAGATACCGGCAATGGGCGCGATTGCGGGGCTTGATCTTGGGACTGTCACAATCGGCGTTGCCGTCTCGGATGTGATGCGCTCGGTCGCGACCCCGCTTGAGACGATCAAACGCAAGAAATTCGGGGTGGATGCGGCCAAGCTGCTGGAGTTGACGACACACCGCCTTGTCACGGGCCTTGTGCTGGGATTGCCGATGAACATGGACGGATCAGAAGGGCCGCGCTGTCAGGCCACCCGCGCCTTTGCGCGCAATCTTGAAAAGCTGACCCCCCTGCCCATCACCTTCTGGGACGAGCGTTTGTCGACGGTTGCCGCCGAACGCGCGCTGCTTGAGGCGGATACGTCACGCAAACGTCGCGCCGAGGTGATCGACCATGTTGCCGCAGGGTATATTTTGCAAGGTATGCTAGACCGTATGGCGCATCTAAGGAATCAGTCGTGAGCAAATCCGAAAACACCGATCACATCTGGTCGCGCGCCGAGATCGAAAGCCCCTGCATCAAGATCTGCGTGATCGAACCCAAAAGCCGCCTTTGCACAGGCTGTTTGCGCACGATCGACGAAATCGGCGCATGGTCGCGAATGACGGCTGAGGCACGGTCCGAAATCATGGCCGAACTGCCCACACGCGCAGGCCAGATCACCAAACGGCGCGGCGGGCGGACAGCGCGGCTGAAACGCTAGGTCGTCGTTTCTGCGCGGTGGTCGCAGGTCAGGTGTTTTGCAAGGTCGGCTTTGCGGGACAAAGCTGCCGCTCATTCTGGTGCCGCAATCGGCTCGGCCTGTTGCCTCACCGAGCAAACAGCATTAGGTGAAATGTATGCGCGTTTACAAATTTTATCCTGCCAAATGGGGCCTCGAAGCTTTGTCAAAGCGCCGCCTAAAAGTCTCCCCAATTGACGAACTTAATGATCCATTTGAGTATTTGTCGCTTGATCTGGGGCACAAGAGTGTACGCGCATGGGCAACGCAGTTTCGCAAAATCGTCTCTCAAGACAATGGGATCATCTCATTTTCCAGACATTGGTATCAACCATTGATGTGGGCACACTACGCGGAATCCCATAAAGGTATCGCGTTGGGCTTTGATGTCCCCGAGAGACTTCTATTCAAAATCGACTATGTTGAAAATCGGATAAAGCCCGATAAGGATTTCGGTCATTCCAAGGCTTCGATGCAAGCCTTGGTCAACAAATTGCTGGGAACAAAGCATATAGAGTGGTCGTACGAGGACGAGTATCGGTTGGTTCGACCATTGGAAAACTGCGTCAGTGAAGGTGATAAATTCTTTTCGGGGTTCAATCACACGACGGTCCTGAAAGAGGTTGTCCTAGGCGCTAGGTACGAGAGTTCACATTCTGATCAACTCGCTTACGAATTAAAGTCCGAGGGCGTGAGTTTTCAAACCGCTCGAGCCGAATTTAAGGGATTTCGAATGACACCTCAGAAACTTTCGAAACTACAAAAACAGCTTTGACTCTCTCAAACTGCACGGCGCATTACGGACATTGGTTTTACCTCCAGTTCTAACACTTAGGACTCAAACCGGACCTTCGCTACGATCAGCAAGATAGGTTAATGCATCAGGTCTTTTTTGCGTGCAATACTCGCCCGATGACGTTCATCAACAATTGCGCCGCCAGCGTCGATGTTGATCCGCTGTGGTCATAATCGGGGGCCACCTCGACCAGATCGAGCCCCACGATATTACCGCGTTTCGCGAGCCCTGCCAGCAGTTCCAGCACTTCGTAATAGATGAACCCGCCGTGACTTGGGGTTCCTGTGCCCGGTGCGATGGACGGATCGAAGGCATCAATATCGACGGTCACATAGTACGGCACGTCCGCAGGGATACGTTCCAACATCGCCTCAACGCCCATTGCGCGAAACTGGCGCACGGACTGGATATCGGAGCCCATAGCACGGGCGTCCTCATAGCCGTCCTTGGCGGTGGAGGACACGTTGCGAATACCAATCTGGCTTAGCCCCGTCACATACGGCTTTTCCGCCGCGCGGCGCATCGGATTGCCATGGCCAAAGCGCACGCCGTGGCGTTCATCCACGAAATCCAGATGGGCATCAATCTGGACCACATGGATCGGCCCTTGATCGTCAAAGGCGTTGATGCAGGGAATGTTCACCGAATGATCACCGCCCAAAACCACAGGGATCGCACCGGCGGCAAGGATTTTGCGCACGCCGAATTCGATATTCGCATGGCTTTGGAGGGTATCGGTATGCACGATGTCCGCGTCACCGATATCCACGATCGTCACCTCGGCAGGGTCGAGATAGGTGACATCATCCTCATGGTCATAGGCACCTGCGTGACCGAAGGAAAACAGGGTCGATGCCTCGCGGATCGCACGCGGCCCCATGCGCGCACCCGAGCGCCACTGTGTGCCGGCATCAAAGGGCGCGCCCATGACCGCAACATCGGCCTTGATCGCATCCCAGTCCGCCACGTAGGGGTATTTTCCAAAGGTGCAGATGCCCACAAACGGCAAATTCAGCCGTCCACCCTCATAGCCATGATTTGCCATAAACGGCTCCTTTCCCTTATCAAATACAGGGGGAACTATGGCCGATCTCGAAAGGCGCTGTAAGGGCAATTTTCGGTGCTAGCCGCCTGTGCGCGGAAACACAAAACACCGGTCGCGGCGGATCATCAGCCACAGCGGCATGCCGGGTTTCGGCAGAAATACCGACGGCACAATCGCCTTCAGGATCGAGCCGTCAAAATCCATGCGGAATTCCACAAGGCTGGAGGCCCCCATAAAGCGCGCCCGTTCCACCACGCCGCGCGCGGCAGTGCCGTCTTCCACTGTCGGATTCGGGCCGCGCCCAGCGCGATCAAAGTCGATCTTGAGGTGCTGGGGGCGGATCACGATATCCACCTCGGTCCCGTCAGGCACACCAGGGGCAAGGAACTGGCCAAAGGGCGTATCAGTCAGCGCGCCTTGCACCTTACCTTCCAGCACATTGATATCACTAAAGAAAGCAGCCGCAGCCTTGTCCTTGGGCGTATTATAGATGTTGTAGGGCGCGCCCCGTTGGACAACCTTGCCGTTGCGCATCAGGGCGATCTCATCGGCCATGCGCATCGCCTCGCCCGGCTCGTGGGTGACCAGCAAGACAGCCGTGCCTTCGCTCTTGAGCACCTCAAGCGTTTCGTCGCGGATATCATCGCGCAGGCGGTCATCAAGGCCAGAGAACGGCTCATCCATCAACATGATGCGCGGACGCGGCGCAAGGGCACGGGCCAGCGCAATGCGCTGTTGTTCGCCGCCTGACAACTGATGGGGGTAATCATCAATATAGGCAGACATGCCGACTTTGGCCAACAGCTCATGCACGCGATCATTCGCTTTGCGGTTTTGCAGCCCGAAGGCCACGTTTTGCCCGACAGTCAGATGTGGAAACAGCGCAAAATCCTGAAACATCAACCCGATATGGCGCTGTTCGGGCGGTAGCGAAACATCGCCATCACAAACCAGCTTGCCATCGACAAGGATCGTCCCGCTGCTTTGCTTTTCTACCCCTGCTATAATGCGCAAAGTCGTGGATTTACCGCAGCCTGACGGGCCCAGCAAACAGGTTACCTGCCCTGGCATCACCGTCAGGCTCACGTCATCGACGACGCGGCGTCCGCCAAAGTCTTTGACGATGTGGCTGATCTCAAGGCGGGGGGCTGGCATAAAGGGCATTATCCCTGACGAAAACTATTGGGTATAGCGCACCTAACAACAGTTTTGCTGCGGGGCAAGGTCCACACCCTGCCCCTTCGTTTTTTCAAACGACTTAAATCGTGGCGTTGATCGCGCCGCCGTCCAGAACGATGTTCTGACCCACGATAAAGCCTGCATGGTTCGAGCACAGGAACGCACACATCGCGCCGAATTCGGCAGCGGTTCCATAGCGGCGGGCAGGAATTGTCGCCTCGCGCTGGGCCTTGGCGGCCGCGATATCAATGCCTTGCGCCGTCGCAACACCGGTATCAAGGCTGACCGCGCGATCCGTGGCGTGAATACCGGGCAGCATATTGTTGATATTGACGCCGAACTGGGCCACCTGACGCGCGGTGCCCGCGGCATAGCCTGTCAAACCTGCACGGGCCGAGTTTGACAGCCCCAACTGCGGGATCGGCGCCTTCACAGAACCGGAGGTGATGTTCACAACGCGGCCCCAGCCCTTGTCGATCATGCCGGGCATCAGCGCCTTCATCAACGCAATGGGTGCCAGCATATTGGCATCAAGCGCTGCAATGAAATCGTCGCGATCCCAGTCGGACCACAGGCCAGGAGGCGGGCCACCGGCGTTATTGACCAGAATATCGACGCCCTCAGCTTCCTTGAGCAGCGCATCACGGCCTTCCTGCGTGGACACATCTGCCGCCACAGTGACAACATCAACGCCATATTTGCTGCGAATGTCTGCCGCTGCCGCTTCAAGCGCTTCTGCGCCGCGTGCGTTCATGACAAGATTGACGCCCGCTTCGGCCAAGGCTTCGGCGCACCCGCGCCCCAAACCCTTTGATGATGCACAAACCAGTGCGCGCTTGCCTTTGATCCCGAGATCCATCGTGTCTTCCCCTTTATGTATTGGTCCGCGACGATCTAGCACTGCTGCCTCGCTTCGGCAAACGAAACGCGCAATTGTGCGATCATGCTTGGCCTAAAGCCAAAGCGAGTGTTACTCAAAGCGATATGAACCAGCGTCCGATTACAGTCGATATATTTCCCGCAACCAAGGTGATCGCCAGCGATGGCGTGACCAAAGGCGAGACGCTGTCATTCGCCGATGAACTGGTGATGGATGATGTCTACCGGATGGATGCCGATGCAGGACTGACCCCGCTTGAACTGATTGCAGAGGACAAGGGGCTGCGACGGGCAGATCCGCCCGGCAATATCGTGCATCTTGACAGCTGCCTGACGCTTATGGCGCCTGACGGGGACACGCATGAAGCGCTTGTTCTGGTCGAAGTCGAAGATGATAACGTCGCAGATATTTTCCTGCTGCCATTGGGTGAACTGCAACCTGCTGTCGATTATCGACTCGTCGGTCTGGAACGTCACACAGCAACCCGCCGCTTTGCCGAAGCCGCCAGCGGGTCTTTTGCCCGCGGAACACGCATTACCATGAGCAATGGAGAAATGCGCCCGATTGAAACACTTGTCACGGGAGATATGGTGCTGACCCGTGACGCAGGCAAACAGCCTATCCGCCATATCGGGCAGGCCACAATGCGCGCCTCGGGCAGCTTTGCGCCGGTCGTGATCACCAAAGGCGCCTTGCACAACGAGGCCGATCTGGTGGTGCGCCCTGACCACCGTTTGTTCATTTACCAGCGCGAAGACGAGCTTGGCGCCGGACGCGCCGAAGTCCTGATCAAGGCACGCCATCTGGTGGATCACACAACAGTCCTGCGGCGGCGTGGCGGATTTGTGGATTACTTCCAGCTGATCTTTGATGACCACCACATCATCTACGCCGAAGGAATCGCAGCAGAGTCGCATCTGATCAGCGCGCAAACACGCCACGGCCTGCCCGCCGGCGTCTCCTCACCGGATCACGCGCACCGTCCGCATCTCGATTACGAGGTCCAGAACAGCCTTATTCCGGCACAAAAGGCGGTGTCTTTGCTGCGCAAGGCATCAACGCGCTAGGCCCACGCCCCCATCAGAGCCCGTCCTCTTCAAGAACAATCACAATTGTTCCTTCTCGTGCTGTTCCGTTATGATCGACCTGCGCCTCCAGATCACCGCCCGCAAAGGCAGACACCGGATTGCCCAGCAAGACCCCTGTCATCTCCCCCACAAATCCCAGTGTCTGTCCGCCGCCACCCAGCGCGCCCGCATAGTTGAGCGGCATATCCTGCCCCACAGCGTTGCTTTGCAGGTCAATCGCTCCGGCATAATCGGCAATATCGCTATCGGAACTGCCCCCGAAAATACGCGTCACGGCCCCTTGGGCCGCACTGGTGTCAAAATCAATCTGCAAATCCGCATCGCCGAACAGGATGATCGGCTGGCTGCCCGTCTCGACCCGCAGTGTTGCAAAACCACTCAAGGACATGGTGCCGGTCGAGGGGATGCTTTCCTCAGCCGTCATAGCCATGCCCACGACACCAACCACAGGGTCGCCCAGAACCCGCAGTTTTTGTCCCTCGTAGATATCAAGCCGCGCAAGGCGGGGATCAATCCCGCTGCCGCCCCCCCCCCCCCCCCCCGCCGCAGGCCGCAAGGCAAAGCAACAGACCGACGGCACATGCATAGTGTTTCATTGCAGCCCCCTTGCCGGACGCAATACCAGCGAAAACCAAATCTTTGGTTAAGCACACTGTCCCGATTGCCCTTTCCCGCCCGAACGCATAAAGCGTGAGCCATGACAAATCGCCCTGCCCTTCCCCCTGAAATCGCCCGCCGCCGGACCTTTGCGATCATCTCGCACCCTGACGCAGGCAAGACGACGCTGACTGAAAAGTTCCTGCTTTATGGTGGCGCTATTCAGATGGCCGGACAGGTGCGCGCCAAAGGCGAAGCTCGGCGCACGCGGTCCGACTTCATGCAAATGGAAAAGGACCGCGGTATCTCTGTGTCCGCTTCTGCGATGTCGTTCGACTTTGAAAAGTACCGGTTCAACCTTGTTGACACCCCCGGCCACTCGGATTTCTCTGAGGATACCTATCGCACGCTGACCGCTGTGGATGCCGCCGTGATGGTGATCGACGGGGCCAAGGGTGTGGAAAGCCAGACACAAAAACTCTTTGAGGTGTGCCGTTTGCGCGACCTGCCCATTTTGACCTTTTGCAACAAGATGGACCGCGAAAGCCGCGATACCTTCGATATCATTGACGAAATCCAAGAAAATCTTGCAATTGATGTCACACCAGCATCCTGGCCCATCGGCGTCGGGCGCGAATTCATCGGCTGCTATGATATTTTGCGCGACAAGCTCGAACTGATGGACCGCGCAGACCGCAACAAGGTTGCTGAAAGCATCCAGATCAGCGGTTTGGATGATCCCAAACTGGCCGAACATGTGCCTGCACATCTGCTGGAAAAATTCCTTGAAGAGATCGAAATGGCCAAGGAACTGCTCCCCAAGCTGGATCCTGCGGCGCTCTTGAACGGGTCCATGACACCGATCTGGTTCGGCTCTGCGATGAATTCGTTTGGCGTCAAGGAACTGATGGACGGTCTGGCCACTTATGGCCCTGAGCCGCAAATCCAATCCGCCCAACCGCGCAACATCGCGCCTGAGGAAACGAAGGTGGCGGGGTTTGTGTTCAAGGTGCAGGCCAACATGGACCCCAAGCACCGCGACCGCGTGGCCTTTGTGCGCCTTGCATCGGGCCATTTCGAACGCGGCATGAAGCTCACCCATGTCCGTTCCAAAAAACAGATGGCGATCACAAACCCCGTGCTGTTTCTTGCCGCCGACCGCGAGTTGGCAGAAGAGGCATGGGCTGGTGACATTATCGGCATCCCGAACCACGGCCAGCTCCGCATCGGTGATACGCTGACCGAGGGCGAGGCGATCCGTGTTTCCGGCATCCCGTCCTTTGCGCCCGAACTTTTGCAAACCTGCCGCGCGGGCGATCCGATGAAGGCCAAACACCTTGAAAAGGCCCTGATGCAATTTGCCGAAGAAGGCGCGGCCAAAGTGTTCAAACCGACCTTCGGCTCGGGCTTTATCGTGGGTGTCGTGGGGGCGCTGCAGTTCGAGGTGCTTGCCAGCCGGATCGAGCTGGAATACGGGCTTCCCGTCCGGTTCGAGGCCTCGCAATTCACCTCGGCCCGCTGGGTTGCAGGCGAACAGACAGCAGTCGATAAATTCGTGGCGGCCAACAAACAGCACATTGCCACCGATAACGATGGCGACACAGTGTTTCTAACGCGCCTGCAATGGGACATCGACCGTGTGGGCCGCGATTACCCCGACATCAACCTGACCGCGACAAAAGAGATGATGGTTTAGGCTTACGATTGCCAGACCTACATAAGTTCGTTAAGAAATCCCTAACGACTTGTATGGGATTGATTAAATGTACGCGAATTTGAAATTATACGCCGCGACCGCAGCAATTGTACTCGTTGCAGGATGCGGTGGCAGTGGCGGCGGTGCGGGCGGACCCAATTTCGAAGAATTAAGCGATGAATTCTTGGATCTTGCAGAGCGGTCACCCGTCATAGGCGGTTAGAGATTCGTCCCAAGTGATCTGCCCACGACCGGTGGCGCGAACTATAACGGCGTCATTGGCGTGTTTTCAAATGGTCCCGAGGACTTCGCGCTCCTGGGTGACCTGCAAATGACCGCAAGTTTCTCGGATGATACAATCTCTGGCGGCGCTGACAACTTTTCAGATAGTGACGGCGAGACGTACAGCGGCAGGATCCCGATCACAAATGGGTTTATCTTCCGTGATGATGACCCGGACCTCGCAACGTTCGAGGCCTTCTTTGACGGCGAACTGGTTTATGATCCAACCGGAGATGTCCTTACTGTGACCACAGACATGATTGGTGATTTCTACGGGGATCAGTATGAATTTGTTAGTGGTATTGTGACGGGCACTGTCTCAGGCGGCGGCGACGTTGTGACAATCGGAACGACAACGGACGGCAGCGACACTTTCTCAGCGTTCATCGCTGAAAGATAGCACCCCTACCTGAACGAAACCGCCTGTCCATGCGCATCTAGTTCTTGCTTCGCCGTCTCATGTAATTAGTGTTTCATGAGACGGCAGACTTGTCTGCGAGACTGTGACCGCGCATAACGACCTTGATCGGTTTAGAGAGGTCCGGCGCGTGGACAAGCCAACCCAGACATTCCCCGGCGGGATCGGTGGCCTGATCCCGCAACACCAAAAACGTCGTGCACAACTGACCGGTGCGGATCTGCCGCCGTTGGGCGTCGATTTTGAAGCGCTCAAGACCCTGCCCTTGCCCCCCCAAACCATGCCGCGCCCCGAGGGGCTGAGCCGCGTTGAAAAAAAGCGCCATATGCTGCTGGGCGAATTGCAAGGCTATTGCGAACTGGCGCTGTTGCATGGCCTTCTGATCTCGCATCTGCGCAAACACAGCTATCCAGAACGTGCACCCGCATTGTTCCGGCGGCTTTGGGCCGAGCAAGAGGCGTGGCTATTGGACACCCTGCCAACCCGCTGGCTGATTTCTGCGATCATCACCTTTGCAGAACACGGCGCAAGCGAGGCAGACCGCAATCTTGCTGCGCGGATGAACATCCTGTTCTCGCTGATGAAGATCTATGAGGCCGAGCGCGCCTTTTCCGGCCATCCCCCACAAACGCCGTTCCGGACGCAAAACCGCAACAAATCCCCCTTACCGATGGGAATGAAGGATTTCTCGGTCCTGCAAGGCGATCTGGAGGCAAACCTTCTTGCCCCGCTCTGGCGCGACGCCGAACAGGCACCAGCCATCGGTAGCCTGACACGGCACCTGCTTGCGTTGCTCAACAGCGATGACGGCACTGTCTTTCGCCGCTTTGCCCTGATGCGCGAAAAAGCCACGAAAGCCCGTTGAACGCAGGCGTTTCCGCGCTCAGCTTGACGGTAACAGGCATTTCCGCTATCGCATCTGCACGGCTCGCAAGGGCCTACGACGCGGGACGCTCGGAAAAATGCGTCCTTTCACAACATGCGGACCGAAACCGCATCCAAAGGACGTATATGACCAAGTTTTCTGATTTGAACCTTGCTCCCAAGGTTCTCAAGGCTGTAGCCGAAACCGGCTACGACACCCCCACACCCATTCAGGCCGGCGCGATTGCCCCTGCCCTTGAAGGCCGCGACGTTTTGGGCATTGCCCAGACCGGCACCGGCAAAACCGCCGCCTTCACCCTGCCGATGATCACCCTTCTGGGCCGTGGCCGTGCCCGCGCACGGATGCCGCGCTCGCTTGTGCTGGCCCCGACGCGTGAACTGGCCGCCCAAGTGGCCGAAAACTTTGACGCCTACGCCAAATATACCAAGCTGTCGCGCGCCCTGTTGATTGGCGGCACCAGCTTTAAGGATCAGGACAAGATCATCGACAAAGGCGTTGATGTGCTGATCGCGACGCCCGGCCGCCTGCTTGACCACCTTGAGCGCGGCAAGCTGATCCTGACGGACGTGAAAATCATGGTGGTGGATGAGGCCGACCGGATGCTCGACATGGGGTTCATCCCCGATATCGAAGAGATTTTCAAACGCACGCCGTTTACTCGCCAAACGCTGTTTTTCAGCGCCACGATGGCGCCCGAGATCGAGCGGATCACCAATACCTTCCTGTCAAATCCTGCCAAGATCGAAGTGGCCCGTGCGGCCACCACGAACGTCAACATCAAGCAAGGTGTTGTCATGTTCAAAGGGTCGAGCAAACCCAAAGAACCCTCTGAAAAGCGCGAGGTTCTGCGCAAGCTGATCGACGCCGAGGGCGATGCCTGCACCAACGCGATTATCTTTTGTAACCGCAAGTCGGATGTCGATATCGTTTCGAAATCATTGAATAAATACGGCTATGATGCGGCCCCGATCCACGGTGATCTGGACCAGTCACACCGCACGCGCACCCTTGAAGGGTTCCGCGATAACAAGCTGCGCTTTCTTGTCGCCTCTGACGTGGCCGCGCGTGGTCTTGATATTCCTGCGGTCACGCATGTTTTCAATTTCGACGTTCCCAGCCACGCCGAGGATTACGTGCACCGGATCGGGCGCACCGGACGCGCAGGCCGCACCGGTACCGCGATCATGATCTGCACGCCACGCGACGAGAAGAACCTAGAAGACGTGGAACGTCTGGTCGAGGAATCGATCCCGCGTCTGGATGTGCCCGGTGGCAAAGCCGCAGCACCTGCCCCGGCCCAAGCTGAAACAGAGACGTCCGAGGAAAAACCCAGGCGGACCCGCAGCCGGAGCCGTAGACCAGACCCGAAACCGGAAGCACCCAAGGTCGAAGAAACCAAAGCAGCACCTGCACCAGCACCAGTTGCGCGCACCGAAGAGGCCCCGCGCGAGCAAAAGCCACGCGAAGACCGCAACCGCGGTGGCCGTGGACGCGGGCAAGACCGGCGCGACAACGGGCCGAAGGTTGTTGGCATGGGTGAAGACACGCCCGCGTTTATCGCCATGAGCTTTGCGGAGCGGGCGAAAGGCGAATAAGGGGGTCGGGGTGAACCCCGACCTACTTTTGTAGAGCACGAGCGGCAAAGCACCATAACCGTATGGGTTTCACAGGTATTGGCTGCTCTTGCGCAAGCGTGGATAAAAGTAGTTACAACACACCAATATGGTTTAGCCTGTTGGTCATCGTAACCCATCTATAGCGATGTCTCGGGAAAGTTTGGCAAATCCGTAGGGGTTATCCCAACTTGCCCACACTAAGTAGCCGGCATCTGGACACTAAGTAGGTCGGGGTTCACCCCGACCCCACCGCTCACCCCAACCGCGACACAATCACCGTCACCTCAGGCTTTTTCCCGATCTCGCCTTGCGCCGACTTCCGCGCAATCGTTTTGAGTTCTTTTTCCAGCTTCACATCATCACGCAGCGTTTTGGCGTTGGCGCGGTTCACGAACTGGCTCAGATCTTCTTCGACCACATCAACGAGTGCCGCGTTGTTGCGCCCTGTTTCGGCCAGACCACTGATTTCAACCCAAGGATCGCCCAAAGGTTCGTCGTTCTCATCAATGATCAGCGTCACAATCATATGCCCGTTCATCGCCATGCGGATACGGTCGCGCACGATGCCGTCCATAGCACCCACTTGCACCGATCCATCCAGATAGGTCCGGCCCGTGTCGATATACTCGGCCACAGTCGGTTGGTTGCCAGAGAGATCAATCATCATCCCGTTGACCGCTACGATCCCTGACAGCCCGCTTTCGGCCCCCAGCTTGACATGCTCGCGCAGGTGGCGATGTTCGCCGTGCATCGGGATCAGGGTCTGGGGTTTGGTGATCTGGTGCAAACGCAGCAGATCGGGGCGGTTGGCGTGGCCTGACACGTGGTATTTGCCGCCCGCGTCGTCAATCACATCCACGCCCAGCTCGGACAGCTGGTTCATAATGCGGATCACGCCGCGTTCATTGCCGGGGATGGTTTTTGAGGAAAACAGGAACGTATCCCCGTCCTGCAACTTGATCCCCATATAGTTGCCCTGCGCCAGTTGCGCACTGGCCGCGCGGCGTTCGCCTTGGCTGCCAGTGACCAGCAACATCACATTTTCACGCGGCATGCTCAGCGCATCTTCGGGGGACACGACAGGCGGAAAACCTTTCAGAATGCCCACTTCGGTCGCCGCTTCGACCATGCGGCGCATGGCACGGCCCAAGAGCACGACCGAACGGTCGGCCTTTTGTGCTGCAATCGCCAGCGTTTTCAGACGCGCGATGTTGGACGCAAAAGTGGTCGCCACAACCATGCCTTCGGCTTCTTTCATCATCTCGGAAATTGCATCACCGATTGACGCCTCGGACCGGCCCGGATCACGCGAGAACACATTGGTACTGTCACAGATCAGCGCCTTGACGCCGTCCTTTGACACTTCTTCCCAAAGCGCCTCGTTCCACGGATCACCCACGACGGGGGTTTCGTCGATTTTGAAGTCGCCCGAGTGCAAAACACGGCCCTCGGGCGTATCAATCAACAGGCCCGCACTTTCAGGGATCGAGTGGCTGATAGGCAGATATGATACTGTCAGCGGACCACATTTGATCATTTCGGGGTAAACCCCCACGACTTTGACCACGTTTTCCGGATGCCCGTGTTCTTCCAGCTTGCGCCGCGCGATATTGGCGGTGAAGGGGCGCGCATAGACAGGCGCGCCCAACTGCTCCCAATAATGCCCGATGGCGCCGACGTGGTCTTCGTGCGCGTGGGTGATGAAGATCCCTTCAATCTGCGCTTTGCGTGCCTTCAGCCAAGCAATATCCGGCAGGATCAGATCAACCCCCGGTGTTCCGTCCATATCAGGAAAGGTCACACCCAGATCAACGACGATCAACCGCTCTTTGCCCGCAGGCCCATAGCCGTAGACATAGGCGTTCATGCCGATTTCACCGGCACCTCCGAGGGGTAGATAGATCAGGCGGTCGCTCATGCGTTGTCCTTATTGTGTTTATGGATGACGGTCAGGCCGTGCATCGTCAGATCGTCTTCGAACGCGTCAAATAGGGCTTCAGCCTGCTGAAACAACGGGGCCAAACCACCCGTGGCGATGACCTGCATCGGCACATCACGTTCTGCTTTGATCCGCGCGCATATCTCACGCACCAGTCCGATGTAACCCCAAAAGACGCCTGATTGCATACAGGCCACAGTATTGGTGCCAATCACGCGCTGCGGTTGGGTAATATCCACATGGGGCAGCGCCGCTGCGGCATTGTGCAGCGCCTCAAGCGACAGGTTGACCCCCGGTGCGATCACGCCACCGATATAGGCGCCATCTTCGGCCACGACGTCAAACGTTGTCGCAGTGCCAAAATCGACGACGATCAGATTGCCCCCATGCCGGTCAAAGGCCCCAGCCGTATTCACCAAACGGTCCGGTCCTACTTGCGTGCCCGCATCCACGCGCGGTGCTGTGGGCAACAAACAATCAGGCTTGCCCACGACCAGCGGACGGCAATTGTAGTAGCGGTCCGCAAAAACCCGCAGGTTGAAAACCACACGCGGGACGGTCGAGCTGACGATGACTTCGTCAATCATCACGTCAACGTTCTGAAACCGCATCAGCGTGGACAGCCAGACATAATACTGATCCGCCGTGCGCTGCCATTCGGTGCTGGTGCGCCATGTGGCGATAAACGCTTTGCCGTCCCAGATCGAGAACACAGTATTGGTATTGCCACAGTCGATGGCCAAAAGCATGGGGCCGCCTCCCTTATGAAAAGAATATATCAGCCGCCGGGATCGCACGCGGCCCGGTACCTGTGATCAGGACCAGATTGCCCTCACGGTCGATACTGTCAAAAATACCTGTCACGTCCTCGCGGCCTGTGCGCGCTGTAATCACCTCGCCCAGACGCGCGGCTTTGGACAGCCACTCATCACGGATCCGGTCAAATCCAAGGCGCATCAACTTGGCTTCCTGTGTGGCATAGGCATCGGCAAGGGTCGCAAGGAAATCCTGCGGGGAAACCAGATCACCGCCTGCCGCCGCAAGGCTGGTCGGGGCAAAGGCAGCCCCCTCGACCCCTTCAGGCGTATGTTTGAGGTTCACCCCGATCCCGATCGACAGCCAATTTACGAAAGGCCCGCTTCCGGAACTTTCCAGCAGGATCCCCGCAACCTTGCCACCTGACAACAACACATCGTTGGGCCATTTCAGCGCGAGCTTGTCGGCAGAAACATAGATCGAAAGCGCCTGATAGAGCGCATTCGCCGCCAGAAAAGACCGTTTTGCAGCCTCTGCCGGTGTCGCCTCTGGCCGGAAAACCAAAGTGGCGTTCAGGTTGCCTTCCGGCACGATCCACGCGCGGCCCCGCCGTCCCCGCGCTGCGGTTTGATGTTTGGCCATGATCCATGTCGGGCGGGTGATATCGGGCGCCCGCCGCGCTGCCTCGGTCATCGTGCTGTCCACAGTGTCCAGCACGACGCAGGCGTACCCTTCGGGCCAAGGCCCGTGTCCGGTGCCCTTAGTTGACAAGCGTCGCCGCGGCAGCCGCCGCGATCGGCTCAATGCCGAAAAGGTTGACGACACCGATCAGCATGACCGCCGCAGATCCCATCAGGAAACCCCAGAGCACAGGATTGATCTTGCCGTCCAGCGCCTCGCCCTCTTCACCGAAGTACATGAAGTAGACGATACGCAGATAATAGAATGCACCGATTACGGATGCGATCACGCCAGCTACAGCCAGCCATGCCAGCCCGCCATCATAGGCCGCACGCAGCACATAGAACTTGCCGAAGAAGCCGACCATTGGCGGTACACCCGCAAGACTGAAGAGCAGCACGAGCATGGCCAGCGCGCGCAATGGTTGGCGCTTGGAATACATCTTGAGGCTTTCGATATTCGTCACTGGCCGACCGTCACGTTCCATCGACAGGATAAATGCGAATGTACCGATGTTCATGGTCACATAGATCGCCATGTAGATCAGCATCGCCTGCACGCCAAAGGCGGTGCCAGCGGCCAGCCCCATCAGCGCAAAGCCCATATGCGCGATGGAGGAGTAAGCCATCAGACGTTTGATGTCTTTCTGTCCAATCGCGGCAATCGCGCCAAGGAACATGGACACCACGGCCAGAAACGCCACGATCTGCTGCCAGTCGCCGACAATACCGCCGAATGCGTCATGCACAACGCGGGCGAAAAGGGCCATGGCGGCAACCTTGGGCGCGGTTGCGAAGAACGCGGTCACCGGTGTGGGCGAGCCCTCATAAACGTCAGGCGTCCACATGTGGAACGGGGCGGCAGAGACTTTGAACGCAAAGCCCGCAATCAGGAACACCAGACCAAAGAGCAGACCCAAAGATGGCTCATCCGCTGTCGCCTCGATAATGCCTGCAAAGAGCGTGGTACCCGCGAAACCGTAGGTCAGAGATGCGCCGTAAAGCAGCAAACCGGAGGACAAGGCACCCAGAACAAAATACTTCAGGCCCGCTTCTGTTGATTTCACGCTATCGCGGCGCAGCGATGCGACCACGTAAAGTGCCAGCGACTGCAATTCGAGACCCATGTAAAGCGCCATCAGGTCGCCTGCGCTGACCATAACCATCATACCCACGACCGCCAATGCGACCAGAATAGGGTATTCAAAACGCAACAGACCACGGCGCTGCATATAGCTTTCCGACATCAACAGCACAGCGGCTGCGGACAGCAGGATCACCACCTTGGCAAACCGCGCAAAACCGTCGTCGACGAACATGCCGCCAAAGGCGATGTTCGTGCCCTGCCCGTTGATCCCGATCCAGACTGCCATCAAGACGAACAGACCCGAGGTCGCCCAGGTCAAAAGCGGGGCCATCCCGTCTTTGGTGGTATAAACCGCCGCCAGCAACGCGCCCATGGCATAAACCGCCAGCACAATTTCGGGCATCAGGATTTGAATATCAGCACCAATCATAACCGGCTTTCCTTAATTCGAAGCAAACTGCGTTGCGGCCTCAAAGGTCGCAAGCGCGGTGTCATAGTTATCAACCAGCGCCGCGACGCTTGGGCCGATGATGTCAAGAACGAGAGCGGGATAAACACCCAAAAGCAGCGTCATCACCACCAGCGGCGCAAAGATCGCGCGCTCGCGTGTGGTCATGTCAGAAATGGTTTTCAAGCTTTCTTTGATCAGGTCCCCCATCACGACGCGGCGATAGAGCCAAAGCGCATAAGCGGCAGAGAGGATCACACCGGATGTCGCAAATACCGCAATCCATGTGTTGACCTGGAAAATACCCATCAACGTCAGGAATTCACCGACGAAACCCGATGTCCCGGGCAAACCAACGTTCGCCATGGTGAAGAACATGAAAATCAGCGCATAGGCCGGCATCCGGTTCACCAGACCGCCATAAGCGTCAATCTCGCGCGTGTGCATCCGGTCGTAGATCACGCCCACGCAAAGGAAAAGCGCACCCGAGATAAAGCCGTGACTGATCATCTGAAAGATCGCACCATCAATCCCCTGCTGGTTAACCGCAAAGATACCCATGGTGACGTACCCCATGTGCGCAACAGATGAATAGGCAATCAGCTTTTTCATGTCGTCCTGCACAAGTGCCACCAGCGAGGTATAGACAATCGCAATCGCAGACAGCCAAAGCACCAGCGGCCCCATCACCTCGGATCCCACAGGGAACATCGGCAGGCTGAAGCGCAGGAAACCATAGCCACCCATCTTGAGCAGGATCGCTGCCAGCACGACCGATCCTGCCGTGGGCGCCTGTACGTGCGCGTCAGGCAGCCATGTGTGCACGGGCCACATCGGCATCTTGACCGCGAAGCTCGCAAAGAAGGCCAACCACAGCAACGTTTGCATACCGCCTACGATCTGGACACCCAGAACGTTGAAATTCTCGGTCCCGAATGTGTGGGTCATCAGCGTTGGAATATCGGTCGTACCTGCGTCGGCAAACATCGCCACCATTGCTACCAACATCAGCACCGAGCCGAGGAAAGTGTAGAGGAAGAATTTGAATGACGCATAGATCCGGTTCTTGCCGCCCCAGATCCCGATAATCAGGAACATCGGGATCAGACCGGCCTCGAAGAACAGGTAGAACAGCACCAGATCAAGCGCGAGGAACACACCCAGCATCAGTGTTTCCAGCACCAAAAACGCGATCATGTATTCCTTGACGCGGGTTTCCACGGTCCAGCAGGCCGCAATCACAAGCGGCATCAGGAAGGTGGTCAGCATGACAAAGAGGATCGAAATCCCGTCGACACCCATCTTGTACTGGAGCCCCAACAGCCAGTCACGGCTTTCAACCATCTGAAAACCGGTATTGTTGGGGTCAAAGTTCGTCAGAATGAATAACGAGCAGATAAAGGTCACAACGGTCGTGACAAGCGCCACCCATTTTGCATTGCGCTGCGCATCCGCATCATCACCGCGCAGGAAAAGCGCCAGAATGACAGCTCCCAAAAGCGGCAGGAACGTTGTGAGTGAGAGAATATTGCCCATTAGTTCGCTCCCCCAAAGAGCGTCATCCACGTGAGGAGCACTGCAATGCCAAGAACCATCGCAAATACGTAGCTAAAGATATAACCGGACTGTGCGCGGCCAGCGAGACGAGTGAAGAAAGGGATAATCCCCATCGCAATCCCGTTGATCCCGCCGTCAATCGTGTCGGTATCACCGCGCTTCCAAAGCAAGCGTCCCAAGGCCAGCGCGGGCTTGATAAAGATGAAATTGTAGATCTCGTCAAAGTACCATTTGTTCAACAAGAACTGATACAAAGGCGCCTGTTGTGCGGCCAGCTTGGCCGGCCAGTCAGGACGGCGGATATACATCTGATAGGCCAATCCAAGGCCAGCGAGCATCGCAAAGAACGGCGCCAGCTTGACCCAGACAGGGACCTCATGCGCGTCATTCAGCACGTGGTTGTCGGGGCTGTTGTGAATGGCTCCCTCACCCGGCGCGCCAACAAGGTTGTAATGGGCCTTGGTGTGATCACCCTCTTCTGCCGCGTGATCATCGGCTGCACTGTGGTCACCCTCTCCGCTATGCTCGGAGGCTTCGGCGTATGGCACGCCAAAGAACTTGCCGACCTTGTCGTTGGAACTGAAGAATGACCCGTACCACACCATGCCAGAGAAGATTGCCCCCAGTGCCAGCACATAAAGCGGTACCAGCATAATGGTCGGGCTTTCATGGGCGTGATCATGGGTATGGGCATCGCCGCGTGGCGTGCCGTAGAATGTCAGGAACATCAGACGCCAGCTGTAGAAACTTGTCATCAGCGCAGCCACGACCAGCATCCAGAAGGCATAGCCGCCGTTGGTGCCAGCATAGGCGCTTTCAATAATCGCATCTTTTGACACGAAGCCCGCAAAACCAACAGGGAAGCCGACGTAAAGCAGCGGAATTCCGACGCCAGTGATCGCCAAAGTCCCAATCATCATCATCCAGAAGGTCTTGGGGATCTTGTGACGCAAGCCACCATAGTTCCGCATGTCCTGTTCGTGGTGCATCGCGTGAATCACCGAACCCGCGCCAAGGAACAACATCGCCTTGAAGAACGCGTGTGTCAGCAGGTGGAACATCGCGACCGAGTAGACGCCAAGACCCGCCGCCACGAACATATAACCAAGCTGCGAACAGGTCGAATAGGCGATGACGCGCTTGATGTCGTTCTGCACCAGACCAACAGTCGCCGCGAAAAACGCGGTTGTTGCACCAAGGAAGACGATAAAGCTGGTTGCTGTGGGTGCATATTCCATCAGCGGCGACATGCGGCAGACAAGGAACACACCAGCGGTGACCATGGTGGCTGCGTGGATCAGCGCAGATACAGGTGTCGGGCCTTCCATCGCGTCAGGCAACCATGTGTGCAGGAACAGCTGCGCCGATTTCCCCATCGCACCGATGAACAACAGGAACGCGATCAGATTGAGCGTATTCCACTCGCGCCACATGAAGGTGATCGTGTGGTCCTGCAAATCTGGGATCGCGGCAAAAATGTCATCAAACTTGATGCTGTCCGTCACCAGATAAAGCGCAAAAATCCCCAAGGCGAAACCAAAGTCACCCACACGGTTGACGACAAACGCCTTGATCGCAGCAGCATTCGCGGTCGGCTTTTTATAGTAGAAACCGATCAAGAGATAGGACGCGACACCCACGCCTTCCCAGCCAAAGAACATCTGCACAAGGTTATCGGCTGTCACCAGCATCAACATCGCGAAGGTAAAGAATGACAGATAGGCAAAGAAGCGGGGACGATAGCTCTCGCCTTCTTTGAAATTCTCGTCATGGGCCATGTAGCCGAAGGAATAAAGATGCACGAGCGCGGACACCGTGGTGATCACGATCAGCATGATCGCAGTCAGACGGTCCATCTTGATCGCCCAATCGGTCGACAGCGTGCCACTTTCGATCCAGCGCAACAGGTTGACGGTATAGCTACCGTTCACATGTGCCGAGGCATCGAACGTCAGGAAAACTACCCAGGACAGGATGGCCGACAGGAACAACATGCTGGTCGCTGTCCACTGCGCGGCCTTTTCACCGATGAATTTCCAGCCAAAGCCGCAAAGCAGCGCACCGACCAGAGGCGCAAAGAGAATGATGGTTTCCATTGGTCTTAACCCTTCATCACGTTGACGTCTTCAACGTCGATGGTCCCGCGGTTGCGGAAGAAACAAACAAGGATCGCAAGGCCGATCGCGGCCTCCGCGGCGGCGACGGTCAGCACGAACAGGGTAAAGACCTGCCCCACCAGATCGCCCAGATAGCTGGAGAAAGCGACAAGGTTGATGTTTACCGCCAGCAGCATCAATTCGATGCTCATCAGCAGGATGATCACGTTCTTGCGGTTCAAAAACAGCCCGAAGATGCCAATGACAAACAGGGCCGCCGCCACCGTGAGATAATGTTCAAGTCCGATCATACGCATCTTCCTTCATGGGGCATGGGCCCCGGTCTTTATTCGCGGTCCCGGACGTGATCCGGGACCTCATGTTGTCTTCCGGCTGCGAGTTTATCCCGCCAGCACAAATTCCGTCTTATCGCCGCGCAGTTCCGGATAAGCCGCTGCGCAGGCGCATGTTTCTGTTGTCTCGGTCGTGATCGCCAGATCACGGGTCATGAACGCAAGGTCCGCCGCGATCCGTTCAAAGGTCGCAAAGACCCGCGATCCGGACTGATGGCGTTCAAGCACCTCGCGGACATCATCGGTGCGATCAAATGCACTCTCGGGTCCCATGTTTTCCTCGGCGACGCGGAATGACAGCGTGTCACCCGTCGCACATTCGACCAAAGCGTAACCCTTATACGATCCCTCTTGCGTCCACCAATGGGTCCACATCACACGGCCCTCGCCCAGATCACGGTGGCCATATTCGCCGCCGTGACTGATATGGGTGATCCGCCGACACTCTGTCAGCGCCAATGCGCTGGCAGTCGTCGCGAAAAGCAACATGGCCGTGGTTATGATGGCGAGTTTCCGCATATCTGCTTACAGACCCTGCCCCGGTTTCACGTCTTTCAGTTCCATCGCCTTGGCCGGATCACGGTACATCTGCTCCAGAATATTCTGACGCTTGATATCCACGCGGTGACGCAGTGTCAGAACAATCGCCCCGATCATCGCCACCAATAGGATCAAGCCCGAAAGCTGGAACAGCAGGATGTATTTGTCGTAGATCAGCAGACCCAGCGCACGGGTATTATCCAGATCACCCGCAGGTGCCGCGATGCGGCCTTCAACCCCATCGGCAAAACCCCAAACACCCAGCGCCAAGGCCAGCTGCATCAGGACGACCACACCGATCAGCAGCGCCAAAGGCAGGTATTTTGTCATTTCCGCCTTCAGTTCAGCGAAATCAATGTCGAGCATCATAACCACGAAAAGGAAAAGCACTGCGACAGCGCCCACGTAAACGATGATCAACAGCATCGCGACGAATTCCGCGCCCAAGGTCACGAACAGACCCGCAGAGGACAAAAACGCAAGGATCAGCCACAGGACCGAATGCACCGGATTGCGGCTCACCACGGTCATCAGACCACCGGCAACGGTCGTCACGGCAAAGAGGTAAAATATGAACGCGAAGACGGTCATGCGCTTTCGTCCTTTTCCAAAACTTCAGTGGCCAGTTCCATCGCTTTGGTCATGGCTGGCACGCCCGCGAACATGCCCATCTGAGCGATCACTTCGGCGATTTCCTGTTTCGTAGCGCCCGCCTCGACCAGATGGCGAACAGTCAGCCTGATTTGTGCCTCGGCCTGCGCACCCAGTACAGTCAAACCCGCAAGCGTCAGCATCAGCCGCGTTTTGGAGTCCAGCCCGTCAGGATTGATGCCCTTGCCAAAGAACATCTCCATGGTCTCTTTGGGCATCGTCGGCCACAGGTTTTCAAAGCCTTTGGGCGTAAAGGCGTCCAAGTCGACATTCATCGATTTGGCCCAGTCCCGGGACATTTTCATCATGGCTTCAAAGGGGTTCTGGTCGGTCATCTGTAGGGCGCATCCAGTTCAAGGTTGCGCGCAATCTCGGATTCCCAACGGTCGCCGTTCTCAAGCAGTTTGGCTTTGTCGTAATACAACTCTTCGCGTGTCTCGGTGCTGAATTCGAAATTCGGCCCCTCGACAATCGCATCAACCGGACAGGCCTCTTGGCAAAAACCACAGTAGATGCATTTGGTCATGTCGATGTCATAACGCGTCGTGCGGCGGCTGCCGTCATCGCGCGGCTCTGCGTCAATGGTGATGGCTTGCGCAGGGCAAACGGCCTCGCACAGCTTGCACGCGATACAGCGCTCTTCACCGTTGGGATACCGGCGCAGCGCGTGTTCGCCGCGAAAACGAGGGGAAAGTGGCCCCTTTTCATGCGGATAGTTCAGCGTCGCCTTGGGCGAGAAGAAATACTTCATCCCCAGTTTGAAGCCGACCCAGAAGTCCTGCAGCAGAAAGTACTTTGCCGCGCGGGTGTAATCCATTTGCGTCATTGATTAAGCTCCCACTGCCCAGCGTGCCCAAAAGCCGCCGAGTACTTCGAATTTTGCAAGGAACGACACCAGCACGACCCAGCCCAGCGACAACGGCAGGAAGACCTTCCAGCCAATGCGCATCAGTTGGTCATAGCGGTAGCGCGGGGTGATGGCCTTGACCATCGCGAACATGAAGAAACACATCGCCATCTTCAGCACCATCCAGAAGACGCCATCCGGCAGGAACGGCACAGGCGACAGCCAGCCACCAAAGAACAGCAATGAGATCAGCGCGCACATCAGCACGACCGCCATCAATTCACCGATCATGAACAGCAGGAACGGCGTGGAGGAATATTCCACCTGATAGCCCGCCACCAGTTCTGATTCCGCCTCTGGCAAATCGAACGGCGGGCGGTTTGTTTCCGCCAAGGCGCTGATGAAGAAGAGGAACAACATCGGGAAATGCGCGACCCAGAACCAGTTGAACAGGCCCGCGTTACCGTCTTGGGCCGCAACAATATCGCCAAAGTTCATCGACCCTGCCGAGATGATCACACCCACGATGATCAAACCGATGGAGACCTCATAGGAAATCATCTGTGCGGCAGAGCGCAGTGAACCAAGAAACGGATACTTCGAGTTGGAGGCCCAACCGCCCATGATCACGCCGTAAACCTCAAGCGAGCCGATGGCGAAGATATAAAGGATGGCCACGTTGATATCGGCCAGCACCCAGCCGTCGTTGAATGGGATCACAGACCACGCAACCACCGACAGAACAAACGCGATCAGCGGTGCGAGGAAAAAGACGAATTTATCCGCGCCCGCAGGGACCACGATTTCCTTGACGATGTATTTCAGGAAGTCGGCAAAAGACTGCAACAAGCCGAACGGGCCTACAATGTTTGGGCCTTTGCGCATCTGAACGGCCGCCCAGACCTTGCGGTCGGCGTACATCAGAAACGCAAGTGCGACCAGAAGCGGCACGAGCACCAGCAAACACTGCCCCAAGATCACAAGGACAATGCCAAGGTTGGTGTTGGTAAAGAATTCAACCATTGTCGTCGTCCTTATTCTGCGGCAAGTGGCGCAGATTTCCGTGCCTTCGCGTTCGCGCTCAGCTCTGCCATCAGGGTTGATGCGCGGGCAATCGGGTTTGTCAGATAGAAATCGGTCACCGCATTGCGGAAGTCAGCCGATCCGGGCTTTTTGACCGGCAGCGCAGACCATTCATTCTCTGCCACTTCATCAATGTCACCCAAATGCGGGTGCGCCGCCACAATCGCCTGACGCAGTTGCGCCATGCTGTCGAACGGCAATGTGGCATCCAGTTCTGCTGACAGCGCCCGCAGGATCGCCCAGTTTTCCTTGGCTTGCCCTGGCGGGAAGCTGGCGCGCAATGCCAGTTGCGGGCGGCCTTCGGTGTTGACAAACAACCCGTTCTCTTCGGTATAGGCGGCGGCGGGCAGGATGATATCGGCGCGGTGCGCACCACGGTCGCCATGGCTACCCTGATAGATCACAAAGGCACCCGGTTTGACCTCGACTTCGTCTGCGCCAAGGTTGTAGATCACTTCGGCCCCATCCAGCGCGGCCTCAAGACCGCCTTCGGTTGCTGCACCCACATCCATCGCACCAACGCGGCCAGCCGCAGTGTGCAGGATCATCAACTTGCCACCCATGGCGTCGGCCGCTTTCATCGCCTGGCTCAGGACAGCTTCGCCATCAACCTCGTTCAAGGCACCCTGGCCGACAATCACGATGCTGCTTTTATCTTTCTTTTCACTGTGATCGGCGGCAGCAAAAGCAACCAGATCATCACGCCCTGAACCAATCTGTTCCACATCAAAGGTCAGGTCATCGTTGGTGCCGATCCGTGCAACATTGGCACCACGCGACCACGCCTTGCGGATGCGTGCATTCAGCACCGGCGCTTCCTCGCGCGGGTTAGTACCGACCAGCAGGATCATGTCGGCGCTATCAATGTCTTCGATAGCAGCGGTACCCACATATCCAGAGCGGTTCCCAACAGGCAGTTTCGCGCCATCGGTGCGGCACTCGACACGGCCACCCTGCCCTTCGATCAATTGCTTGAGCGCAAATGCGGCCTCAACGGGCGCCAGATCACCGACCAGACCGGCAAGTTTCTTGCCCTTCATCGCGGCAGCGGCGGCAGAAAGCGCCTCAGGCCAGCTTGCTTTGCGCAGCTTGCCCTCTTCGCGGATGTAAGGTGTGTCCAGCCGCTGACGACGCAGACCATCCCAAACAAAACGCGTCTTGTCGGAAATCCACTCTTCGTTCACGCCGTCATGGTTGCGTGGCAAAAAGCGCATGACTTCGCGGCCTTTGGTATCCACACGGATGCTGGACCCCAGCGCGTCCATCACATCAATTGATTCGGTCTTTGTCAGCTCCCACGGGCGGGCGGTAAAGGCGTAGGGCTTCGACACCAGCGCACCGACGGGGCACAAATCAATGATATTGCCCTGCATATTCGAATCGAGCGTTTCACCCAGATAGCTGGTGATCTCGGCATCCTCGCCACGTCCTGTCTGGCCCATCTGGTGAATACCCGCGACCTCGGTCGTGAAGCGCACACAGCGGGTGCAGGAAATACAGCGGGTCATATGCGTTTCGACCAACGGTCCAAGGTCCAGATCCTCGGTGGCCCGCTTGGGTTCGCGAAAACGGCTGAAATCAACACCGTAAGCCATTGCCTGATCCTGAAGATCACATTCACCGCCCTGATCGCAGATCGGGCAATCCAGCGGGTGATTGATCAGCAGAAACTCCATCACGCCTTCGCGGGCCTTCTTGACCATGGGCGAGTTGGTTTTGACAACTGGCGGCTGGCCCTCCGGTCCGGGGCGCAAATCCTTGACCTGCATAGCACAGGATGCGGCGGGTTTCGGCGGGCCGCCCACAACCTCGACCAGACACATCCGGCAGTTACCCGCAATGGAAAGCCGCTCATGATAGCAGAAACGCGGGATTTCGATCCCCGCCTCTTCACAGGCCTGTATCAGGGTCATAGCCCCGTCAACTTCGACCTCATTTCCATCAATGATGACTTTGCGCAGATCAGACATGGCGTGTCCTATGTGTTCCCTCATGCGCCTTTGGCCGCAGGGGACAAAGCGCGTTGCCCCGCGTTCTAACGCGACAGGCCACGCGATGCCAGTCAGATTGACAAAAAAACGATCACTTTTCGCACTTGCAGCAAAGTCTTAGCGCAAGAGCCACCCAACACGCGTATTTGCAGCGATTTGCGCGCGGCCTACAGTGCAATAACTCTCGGGATCACCCGCGACGACACCAAGACTGGCCAACTGCGCACGGGCAATGCCCTCAAGTCGGTCTTTTTCCGCGTCGTCATTGATGTAGGCATCAATCTCTTCGTCAGAATAGCCAAGGCTGCTGGCGTGGCTGCGCAAGGATTGCAGGTAGCCAAACCCGCGAAACAGGCGCGCGCGAATGCTGTCGCATTGTTCAGAAATCTCATAGGCCATGCCGACAAAGATGATCCCGTCGCGCACCTTCGACACGTCCTTTAGCGCAGTCTGCGCCGACAGGTTTCCCGCAGACATGACCGTCGCAAACGCCATGACGGCACCAAGAGCCAGTTTCTTCATTGTCGATCTCCTCTGCGAAAGCAAATGCATCGCTTTGTGATGCAGTACAGATCATCTTTCGGCACAGGTTATTCAATATCAGGGGGATGACATCGGAATATTCATGCCTGTCGAAGACTGTGGATTAGGTTTAAGCTGTTGGTATAATTCGCTTTTATAAAATCTGGATCACAGTGAACGATTGGCGCGCAGCCAGTCCCAACCAAAGGCCGCTTCGCTATCACCGTGCTCTTGGCGCTGTCGGAGCTTGACCATCGCCTCATCCAGGGTGGGCTGTGTGCCCTCAGGCACCCACCACATCACGAAATGCATCTGGACCAGTGTTTCAAACCATTCCTTGCTACGGTTCATGAATTTGGCGTGCACGGTATCAAAAACATAGGTCTGCAATTGTTCTGGCGTTTCCCAGACCGACAGGTTGGCAACAAATTGCGGATCGCCGTCCAGATGTGCCTCGGTATTGCCGCGGCCCGGCTCGCCCGAGCCTTCCATCATCCACACAAACCCCGGCATGCGTTTGCCCAACCCGTTGACCAGATCAAGGTTGTTCATAAACTCGGCCACGCGCGGATCATCAGTGGGGGCCAACAGCCGCCCGATGTTCAATTCTGCTAGGTGCATAGGGTGTTCCTTTTAACAAAGGTGGGCTGCACTCCACCCTACATGATCGCCATCACCGAACCGAGGATAGACGCAAAAGGGGCCGCACCATGGTGCGACCCCGTTCAAATGCAATCGTAAGAAGCCGCAAAAATCAGACGGGCAGGAGCAGCGCGCTTATGGCCGAGCCTTCCAGAACTTCCGCATCACCAGCCGCACACAGATCATCCGATGTAAGATCCACACCGTGCTTGACCTCGAAACTGCGCTGGCTGACGTCGGTTTCCAATTCGATACCAGCGCGCTGGCTGTTGGCAGACAATGATCCGCGGCCCACCTCGTTGCGGGCTTCGTTCAGCGCGGAATCCAGCGCCGCGTCATAGCTGTAACGCGCACAGTTCTGTGCAATCCGGTTGGCTAGCGTCAGGTTTGCATAATACTGCGGCGTCGAAAGGTTAAACAGCTTTTGCGCCGCCGGATCATCCAGAGACCGCCCACCAGTTGCACAAGCAGCCAGCGCCAAAGCCGCACCAAGCATCAATCCACGTGTCATCATTCTGCTGCCATCCCTGCCATGCGTTTGTCTTTGATCCGGTCCTCGATCTCGTCCCGGAAATTCTTGATCAAGCCTTGGATCGGCCACGCGGCCGCATCACCCAGCGCACAAATGGTATGCCCTTCGACCTGCTTTGTCACGTCGAGCAGCATGTCGATCTCTTCAACGCTGGCGTTGCCTTCGACCAGACGCGCCATCACGCGCATCATCCAGCCCGTGCCTTCGCGGCATGGCGTGCACTGGCCACAGCTTTCATGCTTGTAGAATTTGGACAACCGCCAGATCGCTTTGATCATATCGGTGGAATTATCCATCACGATCACCGCCGCCGTGCCAAGGGACGATCCCTTTTCCTTCAGCGCATCGAAATCCATCACCGCATCGCGCATGTTTTCACCGCGCACACATGGCACGGACGACCCGCCGGGGATCACGGCCTTGAGGTTGTCCCAGCCGCCACGAATACCGCCGCAGTGTTTTTCGATCAGCTCCTCGAAAGGAATCGACATTTCCTCTTCGACGACACAGGGGTTGTTCACATGCCCCGAAATCGCAAAGAGCTTGGTGCCCGCGTTGTTCGGGCGGCCCATGCCAGCGAACCAGCCACCACCACGGCGCAGGATCGTTGGCACAACGGCAATGGATTCCACATTGTTCACAGTCGTCGGGCAGCCATAAAGACCGGCACCCGCAGGGAACGGCGGCTTCATACGCGGCATGCCCTTTTTGCCCTCAAGGCTTTCCAGCAGCGCTGTTTCTTCGCCGCAGATATAAGCACCGGCACCGTGGGTCAGGTAGATTTCAAAATCCCAACCGGATTTGGCGGCGTTCTTGCCCACCAGACCGGCGGCATAACATTCGTCAATCGCCGCCTGCAGCGCCTCTTTCTCGCGGATGTATTCGCCGCGAATATAAATATAGCAGGCATTCGCGTTCATCGCGAAAGACGCGATCAGACAGCCTTCAACCAGCGTATGCGGATCGTGGCGCATGATTTCGCGGTCTTTGCATGTGCCGGGCTCGGATTCGTCGGCGTTCACGACCAGATAGGCAGGACGGCCATCGCTTTCCTTGGGCATGAAGGACCATTTCAGGCCGGTGGGAAAACCCGCCCCGCCCCGGCCCCGCAGACCCGAGGCCTTCATTTCATTGATGATCCAGTCACGGCCCTTTTTGATGATATCAGCGGTGCCATCCCAATGGCCCCTCGCCTGCGCGCCTTTCAGCGTGCGGTCATGCATCCCGTAAAGGTTGGTGAAAATCCGGTTCTCATCTTTGAGCATCAGCTATCGCCCTTGTCTTTTTGGCGCGCACGCCAGAGTTGGTAGGTCTGCCACAGGGCAAACCCGAAACCGGCGAGCGCTGCAAGATCAAAAAGCGCCCGCACGCGGTTCGGCCAGTCATATTCTGCGCCAATCAGATTGGCCAAGACCCACAAAGCACCTGTTGCCGCGACAATCAACGCGACGCGTTGTCCCGCGCGGCTTTCAGAGGTGTTTCCGTGTTGTGCCATGGGTCTGTCGCAGCCTTAGTAAACGCCGCCTTTGTCGACTTTCTTGGAAAACGCGGTTTCGCCGCCTGCGGCAAGCGTTTTCGCCTGTGCGACCCAGTTATCACGCGTCGCGCGGCCTTTGAAACCTTCCAGATTGTCATCGATCCAGGCTTGTTCTTTCGGGCCCCATGCCGCGATCTGGTAAAAGTGGAAAATGCCCATACCATGCAGGGTTTTCTCTAGCTTTGGACCAACGCCTTTGATCTGCTTGAGATCATCCGGCCCGCCATCACGTGCGGCACTTAGGAACTCTGGCGCGTCACCAGCCGAAGGCGCTGGCGCTTCTGCGACAGGTGCGGGTGCTGCCGGCTTTGCGGCAGGTGCCGGTGCCGGTGCAGCGGCAGGTGTCGGAGCCGGTGCTGGCGCAGCAACAGGCGCCGCCTTTGCAACCGGTAACGCGGACTGGTTAGGGCCGGGCGCGGGGGCGCGCCAGCCGATCGCCAGCGCGATCGCAGCAATTACACCAATGACGCCACCTATAAAGGCCGACCCAAACAACCCGTAATCATAAAGAACAAATGCGACACCCGCTGCAATGATGGCAAACAAAGCGGCTACGGCAATAATGCCCTGACTGATCGGTGCAGTATCTTTCATGGTCTTCTCTCTCCCTCAGGTGGCCGGTGTGGCGGCCTTGCAGATAGAGCGCCAATCGCCTGTGCCAAACTGACGCAAGCGCACGCTCTGGGATATCTCTACCCGAATATTTGCCTTTCGGTAAAGAAATACCGCAAAAGGCCTCATTATCGGGCAGGGCAAGACCGGAAAACGCCCAATGGCTGTGCGTTTACTTACCCTTGGCCAAGTCCGCAGCCTGCGCCATCCAGTTGTCGCGCGCGATGCGGCCTTTGAATTTCAAACGGCTGTCGACCCAAGCGATTTCTGCATCGGTCCATTTTGCGATCTGGTCAAAGTGCCAAAACCCCAGTTCGTTCAGCACCTGTTCCAGCTTCGGGCCAACACCGCTGATCTTTTTAAGATCATCCGCTTTCCCGTCACGCGGGGCGGTCAGTGTTTCTGGCGCGCTGCCAGCATCGTCATCGGCAAGATCCGGATTCGGGTTGGATTTTCCGGTCGGCTTCGCCTTGGACTTCGCAACGGCCTCCTGCTTTGTCATGCCAGTCTGATCGACAGGCTTGTCAGCCGCAGGTTTTGCCACTTTCGCCTTTGTTTTTGGCGCTGTGACTTTCTGGCCGTCTTTCACCCAGGGTGTCAGCAAAGGCACTTCGGTGCCGTCGATCCGTTTGACGGTATCGCCGATATCGGTCGCCAGCTGCACACTTGCGTTATATTTGGTCTTGCCGCTGTCGTAGTCCTTAAGGCTGGTGAGGCCTTTCAGGGGCTCGGCGGCAAAACGCCCGTTCTGCGGGCCGGGTGTCGGCACACGACCGGCGGCAAGTTCGTCGATGATTTCGCGCAGACGCTCGGCGGTCAGGTCTTCGTAATAGTCCTTGCCGATCTGGGCCATCGGCGCGTTGGCACAAGATCCAAGGCACTCGACCTCTTCCCAAGAGAATTTACCATCAGCCGAGAGTTCGTGGGGCTTGTCCGCGATCTTGTCCTGACACACGCCAATCAGATCTTCTGCACCGCAGATCATGCACGACAGCGTGCCGCAGACCTGAATATGTGCCACGGCGCCGACGGGCTGTAGCTGGAACATGAAGTAGAAAGACGCGACTTCGAACGCGCGGATGAAGGCCATATCCAGCATATTCGCGACATGTTCGATCGCGGGGCGTGACAGCCAACCTTCCTGTTCCTGCGCGCGCCACAGGATCGGAATAATCGCCGAGGCCTGACGGCCTTCTGGGAACTTCTTGATCTGTGCTTCGGCCCATTTCTGGTTCTCGGGCGTGAAGGCGAATGTCTCGGGCTGGTCATGATAAAGGCGGCGTAGCATCAGGTATTTCCGGTCACATCGTTGCGGTGAAACAGGTTTCACCGGATTTCCATTGATCCCCTAACATACCGGGCGGTCCCGGCAAGGGATTTGTCTTCAGGCGCAGACACCCGTGGTCAGACGAAAGGCCTGACCATCAATTGCACCCTGCCCGTCTGCACGCAATTCGGTCATCACGCGGGCCAGATCTTCACGCGACAGCACGGCGTCGGCCATAATCAGATCTGTGTTGGCGCTGGTCAGGGCACATCCGTTTGCTTCAACACTGCTGACAAAGCGCGCTTTTGCCGATTGTGGCACGGCGGCGGCTTCCGGCTCTTGCGCTGCGGGTGGTACAGGCAACGGTATAATGATCGGCACGGCGCAGGCTGTCGCCCCTAAAAATGCCGCAAGTGTCAGATAACGCTTCATATCTTGGTTCCTTGATCAGGGCCGGCGCTAGTTTTCAACAGCAGCCGGCGCAACGGCAAACACATCTGTAAGACCATATACCAGAATAAACACCGACACGGCCAAACCGACCACACCGCCAATAAAGATCCCCGCCATACGCCCGCGAAACATGCGCGACACGGCGGCCGACACGAAAAAACCCAGCGCAACAAGAACGCCAAGGATCAGATCACCAAGTGTCATCGGTCGATCTCACCGAACACGACATCCATTGTCCCGATAATGGCACTCACATCCGCCAGCTGGTGACCTTTGCAAACATAGTCCATTGCCTGCAAGTGAAGATAGCCCGGCGCGCGCAGCTTGGCGCGGTACGGCTGGTTTGTGCCATCCGCCACCAGATAGACGCCGAATTCACCCTTGGGCGCTTCGACCGCGGCGTAGACCTCGCCCGCTGGCACGTGGAAGCCTTCGGTGTAAAGTTTGAAGTGGTGGATCAGCGCCTCCATCGAGGTCTTCATCTCGCCACGTGTCGGCGGCGTCATCTTGCCGCGCGCCATCACATCGCCTTTTTCGTGGCGCAGCTTTTCACAGGCCTGACGGATGATGTGCACGGACTGGCGCATCTCTTCCATGCGGCACAGGTAACGGTCGTAACAATCGCCGTTCTTGCCCACAGGGATCTGGAATTCGAATTCGTCATAGCATTCATAAGGTTGCGCACGGCGCAAATCCCACGCAAGACCGGAACCGCGCACCATGACACCAGAGAAACCCCACTCCTGAATGTCGTCTTCCGAGATGATCCCGATATCGGCGTTGCGCTGTTTAAAAATACGGTTCTCGGTCAGCAAGCCATCGATATCATCAAGGACCTTGGGGAATTCCACCGCCCAGGCGTCAATGTCTTCAACCAGCTGATCCGGCAGATCCTGATGCACACCACCGGGGCGGAAATACGCCGCGTGCAGGCGTGCACCGCAGGCGCGCTCGTAAAAGATCATCAGCTTTTCACGCTCTTCAAAACCCCACAGTGGCGGGGTCAGCGCACCCACGTCCATCGCCTGTGTTGTGACGTTCAAAAGGTGCGACAGGATGCGGCCAATCTCGGAATAAAGCACGCGGATCAGCGACGCGCGGCGCGGCACTTCGGTCTTGGTCAGGCGTTCAATCGCCAGGCACCATGCGTGTTCCTGGTTCATCGGGGCCACGTAATCAAGCCGGTCCAGATAGGGCAGGTTCTGCAGATAGGTGCGGCTTTCCATCAGCTTTTCGGTACCACGGTGCAGCAGACCGATATGCGGATCACAGCGCTCTACGATCTCGCCATCCAACTCCAGCACCAGACGCAGCACGCCGTGGGCCGCAGGGTGTTGCGGGCCGAAGTTGATGTTGAAATTCCTGATTTGCTGCTCATCCGTCGCCGCATCAGTCGATCCATCATCATAGATATTTGTCCGGATATCACCGTCCATCATGGCTCAAGCCCTCGCTAAATTATCTTGCCACCGCTGTGGCAGAGGCCCGACATTGCGGGCCACCCATTCGTAATGTTCGTTCAGCAGCCCCACAGCGCGGGGGCGCAATTTATCCAGCATCGCCACTTCGGGTCCCTCATTGGCGGGACGGATGACACCGGCTTTGACCGGTTTGATCCCCAGAAAGGCACAAAGCCGATTGAGGCCATCAGCTGTAAACAGATCTTCGGCAAACTGGACCAGCAACCGCCCCTCGGGAATCACGCGGCGCAGTTTGCGGATAACCTTTGGATAATCCCCCCGTTCGAGAATATGCCGCTCTTGGCCGCGGTTCAGGATACGGTAGAGGATATTGTTGGACTTCTTCTCATAGACTTCATGCTCTTGCCGCTGCCGCCGCGCCTGCATTCGGATATGCGACCAGAGGCGATCCAGAGGATCACGGATCAAGTACAGAAACTTTGTATTCGGGGACAGGTCACACATCCGCGCAAGCTCGGCATCCGACAGCGTTGCATAACTGGGTGTGATATCACCAACGACCTTGGCCGCATCACGCCCGTTTGTCAGCCAAGCAGCGTAAACGCTGTCATCCGCGCGATCACCCTCAAGTGCTGAAATCAGCGCTTTCATCTCATTGATGCGGCGATCCAAGTTCTCTACCTGCCACCGGCGCCCATCCGCGTTGGCTTGCACCTTGGCGGCGCGCATTTCCCGCAGGCGGACACGGAACGCGACCAACTGCTTTTCACAGCGCGCGGTATCGAACGTATCCCAATAATGCGCTTCCTTTACCGCAGGCATGGCACATTCAGGGTGATCGTGCAGATAGCGGTAAAGCCAAGTGGTGCCCGCCTTCGTGGCACCGACGCAGAAAAGGATGGTTGGCGCGGCCATCAGCCTGCTTTCTCTGCTTTCTTCTCATCACCCGGCAGGATGTATTCGGCCCCTTCCCACGGTGACATGAAATCGAACTGGCGGTATTCCTGCACAAGGCTGACAGGTTCATAAACCACGCGCTTTTGCACTTCGTCGTAACGCACTTCGGTATAGCCCGTTGTCGGGAAATCCTTGCGCAGCGGATGCCCGCGGAAACCGTAATCTGTCAGGATACGGCGCAAATCGGGGTGCCCCGAGAACAGGATGCCAAACATATCAAACACTTCGCGCTCGAACCAGTTGGCCGAGGGATGCACCGAAATGATCGACGGCATCATATCTTCTTCACGGATCTGCACGCGCAGGCGGATGCGGTGGTTCTGATACATGCTCAGGAAATGGTAGATCACGTCAAAGCGCTTGGCGCGGCTGGGATAATCCACCGCCGTGATATCCACGAGCGAGGAAAACTTGCACGCGCCGTCCGTCTTGAGAAACTCGACAAAGGCCACCAGCGCCGAGGGTGCGACAGTTACAGTCAGCTCGTCATGGGCGACTTCCCAAGACAGCACGCAGTCGCGGCGCTTCATCTCAAGATGGGTGCCAAGTTCTTGCAGGGCTTCAGTCATTTTCTTTTCCTTTCGCCGCGATAAACGGACGACGTTCTCAGACGCGCGGCCTAGCGCACGATAGTACCGGTGCGGCGCATTTTGCGCTGCAATTGCAAGATACCGTAAAGCAGCGCCTCGGCCGTGGGCGGGCAGCCCGGCACGTAGATATCCACAGGGACAATACGGTCACAGCCACGCACCACAGAATAGCTATAGTGGTAGTAGCCCCCACCATTCGCGCAAGACCCCATCGAGATCACATAGCGCGGCTCTGGCATCTGGTCGTAGACCTTGCGCAGCGCAGGCGCCATTTTGTTGGTCAGCGTACCGGCCACAATCATCAGGTCGGACTGACGCGGGGAGGCGCGCGGTGCGGTACCAAACCGCTCAAGATCATAGCGCGGCATCGACGTGTGCATCATTTCCACCGCACAACAGGCCAGACCAAAGGTCATCCAGTGCAGCGACCCTGTGCGCGCCCAGTTCACGATGTCCGCGGTCGAGGTCACAAGGAAACCCTTGTCCTGCAACTCGGAGTTAATCAGTTGTGCGCCGTGTTCCTTGTCAGCACCCACAGCGGTTCCGGTCATCACTCCCATTCGAGCGCCCCTTTCTTCCATTCGTAGGCAAAGCCGATTGTCAGCACACCCAGAAACACCATCATCGACCAAAAGGCCGTCATGCTGACATCCTGAAATGCGACCGCCCATGGGAACAGGAACGCCACTTCAAGGTCAAAGATGATGAACAGGATCGCGACCAGATAAAACCGCACGTCGAACTTCATCCGCGCATCATCAAAGGCGTTAAAACCACATTCGTAGGCAGAGACTTTCTCAGGGTCCGGATTACGCACCGCGACAATCGCGGCTGCAATGATCAGGATCAGGCCCAGCGCAATGGCGAGCCCCAGAAAGATCATGATCGGCAGGTATTCTGATAGCATTTCCTGCAAGGGGTGTTCCTTTCGGCAGGGCGCGCGTAACACGCGCCGTCTGTTGGCTGCGTGATGCATACCGTTGCCACAACAAAGGGTCAACCGAGCGGAAGGTCACACCACAGCAAATTGAAAGGATTTATTTCGCGCGGTCGGCCACAGGATGGCGCGGCGACAGCAAGGCACCGGCAACAGACAGCAATGACACATTATGCGCCAAACCATTTGCCCGCATTTCCTGCCCGAGGATGATATCGGTCATTTCGGTCAGGTTATCGGCCTGCTGGTCTGTCAGCCAGAAGATGGCATGCATGCCCAGGGTGAAATCACCCGGCATATCCGTCACCTCGACGCAGCAGCCATTCCGCTTGGGTGTAAAGCTTTGCGAGGTCACCGTGACAGACCGGTTTGGCAGAACGATCATCACATCATGGCGCGCATCCGTGGACGCCAGCACCTTGGCGTCGACTTTCACGATCATCGGCTGGTCGGGGTTCTGGGGGTCGGCAGCATGTGGTGTGACAACAGCCACATCAAAGAAACCATTATCATCCGCAGGACCCGTCAAAATACGCCCGCGGCGGGTTTGCGGCTGCAATGTACACTGGCGGCGCGCCACAGAGGCCGAACAGGGCAACACCAGCTTTGTTTTCAGGCGGATTTGCCACACAGGCCCCGCATAGGCCAGCAGATTAAAGAGAATTTGCAAAAGCGCCATGACCACGCCCATCGCCGCAACAGCAAGGCACACCAGTAGCACAAGCGCGGCGGACTGGTGCTCTGCGGGGGCCCAGCCTGCGACGGTCTTGATCAGTGGCATCACCACAACAAGTGCTGTGACAGACAGTGACAAAGCGATTGTCTCAAGCGTGACGTTCGGGAAGAGGACGACATGGCCAACGACCAGCATCGCCACAGACAAGGACGCCAGTGTCGCGCGCTCGGGGCTCAACGCGGCGGGATCAAAGAACGCCACGCTGAGCATCACAAGGACGGGAATCGCGACCGCAAGCGCGATCAGGCGGCGCAAACGCATGACGCGATACATCATCTGTTCGGCTGTGGGCCATTCAAACTGCATGTCACTCTCCTACTCCGCAAGTAGAATGCCCTGCGAAATCGGTCAGAAGTGAGACAGAATTCTGACGATTATGACGGTGAAGTGACGGCCCAATCGGGCTTTCGGCGGTCAAAAAAGGCAGAAATGCCTTCTTTCGCTGAACGACCATCCCATTGGGCGATCAAAGCGTCGATTGAGCGGGCAATCACCGATTCGTCAATCGGGGGCCCCAAACTGCGCGCAAAGGTCTTGGCGGCGGCAACGGCGTCGGGCGCACATTGCAGGTAGGGTGCTACTTCCGCCGCAACCGCGGCATCAAGATCCGCCTCCGGCACCGCCTTTGCCACAATACCCAATGTCACGGCCTCGCCGGCATCGAAAAGCCGCCCCGACATAAAGACACGGCGCGCCATCGCTTCGCCCATCCGGGCCAGAACATAGGGCCCGATGGTCGCGGGGATCAGCCCCAGCTTGGTTTCGGTCAGTCCAAATTTGGCGTGATCCGCCGCAATCGCTACATCACAGACGCAGGCCATGCCCACACCCCCACCAAAGGCATTGCCCTGCACCCGCCCGATGACCGGCTGTGGCAGTGTATTGATTGCGCCCAACATCTGCGCAAGCGATTGTGCGGCGGCGCGTTTGCCGGCGGTATCGCCTGCCATCTGTTCGCGCATCCAGCCCAGATCACCGCCCGCACAGAACGATGCGCCCTGACCTGTCAGCACAACAACACGGATGGCAGGATCCGCTGCAATCTTGGCCGCCACTGCCGTCAGATCATCTATCAACGCCTGCGACAGCGCATTGTGCTTTTCAGGCCGCGCAAGGGCCAGCCTCGCCACACCGCGCGCATCCACATCCAACGCAATCATCGCATTCCCCTTGCCATGTCAGCCGCCTGTGCGATCACATCCGCATCAACGCCCGTTTCATAGCCCAGCCGCGCCAAAAGCGCCAAAACCGCCTCGGTCGCCACATTGCCGGGCGCACCGGGCGCATAGGGACAGCCACCCAAACCGCCCACGGCGGTGTCAAAGGCACGCAGCCCCAGATCAAGCGAGGCTTCTATATTCGCCAACGCCTGCCCGCCCGTGTCGTGGAAATGCCCTGCAAGATCAGCAGCAGGGACCACGCTTAGCACCGCCTCCAGCATCGCGGCCACACGCGCGGGTGTGCCTTTGCCAATCGTATCGCCCAGGGACACCTGCATCGGGCCCAGTTCGCGCAACATTGCAGCGGCCTTGGCCACCTCTTCGGGGGGCGTCGGCCCGTCAAAGGGGCAATCGGTGACGCAAGAGACATAGCCCCGCACGGTCACGCCCGCTTCTTTTGCGGCCTGCACCACGGGGCGCAAACGCTCCACGGTTTCCGCGATGCTGCAATTGAGATTGCTTTGCGAAAACCCTTCCGAAGCGGAAATAAACACCGCAATTTCGGTGATCATATCGGGGCGCCTTGCGGCCAGAAACCCCTCCCACCCGCGCATGTTGGGTACCAGCACCGCATAGCGCACACCCGCCTGCGGCGTCAGCCCTGCCAGCACCTGATCGGAATTCGCCATCTGCGGCACCCATTTGGGGCTGACGAAACTGCCCACCTCGATATCGCGCAGACCGGACCGGCTCAGCAGATCAATCAGCGCCACCTTGCGCGCGACCGAGATCACACCCGGTTCGTTTTGCAGCCCGTCACGCGGGCCGACCTCATGGATGCGGACGTGGTCGGCCACTTACGCCTCCCACGGCGGATAGAACGCCTTGGCATAAAGACCCAGACCATCCGGCAACGACTTCTGAAACGCAGGGCGTGCCTGTAGCCGGGCGTACCAACGGGCCAGGGCGGGCAAATCATCCAAATGCACGAAATGCTTGGCCATATAAACCGCCTGCCCCACACCAATATCGGCCGCCGAGAAATCAGAGAGCAGATAATCACCCGTCAAAGATAGATCGACCGTCTCCAAGGTCTTGCGCAGGCGCTTGGCTTCCAGCTGCATGATGATGGGCGAGCGCATGGTGTCGTCATAAAGCGCGATATGCTGCTGGGTCAGTGCGGCGGTATGCTGCGATATCGTCTCGGCGAAATGGATCCAGTTCAGCCACGGCGCGCGCTCTGCGTGACTTGGGTCGCGACCCAAGCCTGCTTGCGGGAAACGCTCGCACAAGTATTCGGCAATTGCGCCGCTTTCGGTCAGCACCACGTCGTCGATCTCCAACGTCGGCACACGGCCTGTGGGGTTAAGCGAACGGTAGGGTTCCTGCCGCAACGTCTTGTCGAAAGGATAGGTCACGACGTCAAATTCCACGCCCAGTTCATGCAACAACCAAAGGCTGCGCATTGAACGGGTTTGCGGGCAATGGTGCAATCTGATCATGCCTCATCCTCCAGCCTGACCATCAACGCGCCCGCCGTCACCTGATCGCCAGTGGCCACGGTCACGTCCGCCACCACACCGCTGCGCGGGGCGCGCAGGACATGTTCCATTTTCATGGCCTCCAGCACCACAAGCCGGTCGCCCTCCGCCACCGTGTCGCCTGCCTTCACGGCCACATCCCGCACCAACCCGGGCATCGGGGCAAGCACCGCATCACCGCCCATGGCGGCACCTGCGCGCGCGAGTGGATCAACGATATCAAAACTGACGCTTTGTGATCCAAAGACAGTGACACGCCCCTTGTGCAAAACCGCAGGCACACCCCAGTGCCCTGCGCGGCGATGCAGGGAAACCACCTCATCATCTATCTGAACGATGCAGCGATCCGCGCTTTGCACCGTCAGCACCGCCAACGTATCCGCGTCCCCCTGCCGCAGCACGATATGCCGCTGCAAAGGCGCCCAAAGCGTAAAGCCGGTGAACGCATCCTCTGCCAGCTCTGCCGCCGTGACAGCCGCAATCGCGATATCACGCGCAGCAGGCACCACCGCAGCGCCCAGCGTGTCGATATGCCGTGCGATCAGACCTGTATCGACATGGCCAGAGGCAAAGTCAGGAACGCGGGCCAAGTGGCGCAGGAAATCCAGATTGGTCACAGTGCCCGCCACCTGCGTGGCATCCAGCGCCGCCGACAAGGACCGCAGCGCAAACGCCCGATCCGGCCCATGCACCGTGACCTTAGCAATCATCGGATCATACCACGGTGAAATCTCGTCACCCTGCCCCACGCCGCTATCAATGCGGGCCTCATCAGGGAAGGACAGGTGGTCAATCACACCTGTGGCAGGCAAAAAGCCTGCTGGCACATCCTCGGCATATAGCCGCGCTTCAAAGGCATGGCCTGTAATCGCAAGATCCTCTTGGCGCGCTGGCAGCGGCTCGCCTGCGGCGACACGCAACTGCCATTCCACCAGATCAACGCCCGTGATCGCCTCAGTTACGGGGTGTTCGACCTGCAGGCGCGTGTTCATTTCCATAAACCAGAACCCATCGGTGCGCAGCCCGTCGCTGCCGTCGACAATAAATTCAATCGTTCCTGCACCCGCATAGCCAATCGCCTTGGCCGCCGTCACGGCCGCATCGCCCATGGCGCGGCGCACCGCATCGGTCATCCCCGGTGCCGGCGCTTCTTCGATCACTTTCTGGTGGCGACGCTGAAGCGAGCAATCACGCTCGAACAGATGCACGGCATCCGTGCCATCCCCAAAAACCTGCACTTCGATATGGCGGGGCGCGGTCACGTATTTCTCAATCAAAACGTCCGCATTGCCAAAGGCGGTGCGCGCTTCGGCCTGCGCCGAGGCGAGGTGTTCGGCAAAATCCGCCGCACGTTCCACCAGCCGCATCCCTTTGCCGCCGCCCCCTGCAACGGCCTTGATCAAGACGGGATAGCCGATCTGGTCAGCCTCGCCCGCCAGAAAATCAGGGTTCTGGTTCTCACCGTGATAGCCCGGCACCACTGGCACACCCGCCTTATGCATCAGGGCCTTGGCCGCATCTTTCAGCCCCATCGCGCGGATTGCTTTGGCTGAGGGGCCAATGAATGTCAGACCTGCGGCTTCGACTTTTTCAACGAAATCGGGGTTTTCCGACAGAAACCCGTAGCCCGGATGGATCGCCTGCGCGCCCGTATCTATCGCCGCCTGAATAATCAGATCGCCGCGCAGATAGCTGTCGGCAACGGGCGCGGGCCCAAGGCGCACCGCCTCATCCGCCATGCTGACATGCCGCGCCTGCGCGTCGGCATCGGAATAGACCGCCACCGTGCCCACGCCCATCGCGCGGGCGGTACGGATGATCCGGCAAGCGATCTCACCCCGGTTGGCGATCAGGATTTTCGTAAACATCGCCATCACATCCGGAACACGCCAAAGCGTGTCTCCTCTATTGGTGCGTTCATTGCCGCCGCCAGCGACAGCGCCAGCACCTCGCGGCTTTTGCGCGGATCAATGATGCCGTCATCCCAGAGCCGCGCCGATGCATAAAGCGGATGGGACTGTTCGGTGAACATATCAATCGTGGGTTTTTTGAAGGCCGCTTCTTCCTCGGCCGACCAGCTTTCGCCCGCCCGCTCGATCGCGTCACGTTTCACGGTCGCAAGCACGCCCGCAGCCTGTTCACCGCCCATCACAGAAATACGGGACGTAGGCCACGACCACATGAAGTGCGGACTATAAGCCCTTCCGGACATGCCATAATTTCCAGCACCGAATGACCCGCCAACAACCATGGTAATCTTGGGCACCTTTGTTGTCGCCACCGCTGTCACCATCTTGGCGCCATGCCGCGCGATGCCTTCGTTTTCGTATTTCTGGCCGACCATGAAACCGGTAATATTCTGCAAGAACACCAGCGGGATTTTGCGTTGGCTGCACAACTCCACGAAATGCGCGCCCTTTTGCGCGCTCTCGGAAAACAGCACGCCGTTGTTGGCGATAATCCCGCAGGGCCAGCCATCAATATGGGCAAAGCCACAGACCAGCGTTTCACCAAACCGTGCTTTGAATTCATCAAATCTTGACCCATCGACAATGCGCTTGACCACCTCGCGGATATCGTAAGGCGTGCGCAGATCCGCAGGGACCACATCAAAGAGCGTATCGGGATCAAGTGCGGGATTTTCAGGCGGCAACCTGTTGTTTTGTAATACTTTATCCAGATTACACGATGCCACCGCCTGACGTGCCAGCGCCAAAGCATGGGCGTCATCCTCGGCCAGATAATCGGCCACACCGGACAGGCGCGTATGCACATCACCGCCGCCCAGATCCTCGGCTGACACCACCTCGCCGGTGGCGGCCTTGACCAAAGGTGGCCCCGCAAGAAAGATCGTGCCCTGATCGCGCACGATAATCGACACATCCGCCATCGCGGGCACATAGGCCCCGCCCGCCGTGCAGGACCCCATCACAACTGCGATCTGCGGGATGCCTTTGGCGGACATCTGCGCCTGATTGTAAAAGATGCGGCCAAAGTGGTCGCGGTCGGGGAACACCTCGTCCTGATTGGGCAGGTTCGCGCCGCCACTATCGACCAGATAGATACAGGGCAAATGGCACGCCTCTGCAATCTCTTGCGCGCGCAGGTGTTTCTTGACGGTCATCGGATAATAGGTGCCGCCTTTGACGGTGGCATCGTTGCAAACAACCATCACCTCATGGCCATGCACACGCCCCACACCTGCGATCACACCGGCACAGGGGGCCGCGCCATCATAAAGCCCATGCGCCGCCGTCGCCCCCACCTCCAGAAACGGGCTGCCGGGGTCAAGCAGGCCTGCGACGCGATCCCGCGGCAGCATCTTGCCACGGCTCAGATGCCGTGCGCGGGATTTCTCACCCCCGCCAAGGGCCGCTGTGTGCGCGGCCTCGGCCACGTCTGCCAAAGCGGCTTCGTGCAACTTGCGATCACTCATGCCCCGAGCCCCTGTGGTGCAGTCAGGCTCTCACCGCGCGGGCCCACATAAAACGTTGTTGTCAGGCCAAAGGGATGCACACAGTTGATCACCATACGAATGGCCGGATCGGGATGTGTCGTGGCCGCGCAGTCGGTCGGGCTAGCCCCTGTGGGGGCAGCGGCCAGATAGGCGGCGGCATACCGGTTGATGATATCGGATTCACTCGGCACCGTTCCATATTGCAGGCCGAGATATGCTGCCAGCGCGACAAGTGCCGCCAGCGGAAGGAAGAAATACGCGCGCCTCATCCGTCAGTTTTCCCACAAAACTGCGCAAAGGCCCCGCCCTCTGCCCCCGCGCAAGCCTCTCTGACCGTGAATTCCAGCTCTAGGGCGATCAGCGCGGTTTCACGCATTTCACAGGTCGCTTTGTCCGCGTCAGCGGTCGTTGTTTCGGTTTGGCCCACCCGTAGTGCACATTCCAGTACCACATTCGCCGTTGCCGCAGCCGGATTTGAGACTGAGGCGCGTAGATCGTCAGTGTCATCCTCGGCACGGTCGGCGACCCAGGCTTGCAAACCTGTGTAATTCTTGGCGATCCGCCAATCCCAATAGGCTTTCTCTCCGGCGGCACAGGCCACCGGCCCTGCGGTGCAGACCCGCGCCGAATAGCCGATACAGGCGCGCGCCGCACGGGTCACAAGACCGCCGGGGCCCTTGGTGACCTGATCGTTGATGCAGGAATCCGTCTCGGTTGCGGCAAAGGTCATGCCGTCCATCTCAACGACCGGTGGCGCGCCAAAGGTTTGCGCAAAACCGGCCACGGGCATCACAAGGACCAGCGCAAGCCACTTCATGTCATCGCCGCCATCAATTCGCGCCCTACCAGCATCCGCCGGATTTCTGATGTTCCGGCCCCAATCTCCATCAGCTTGGCATCGCGGAACAACCGCGCCACGGGGGCATCGGCGAGGAACCCTGCCCCGCCCATCGCCTGCACGGCCTGATGGGCCTGCTTCATCGCCTCTTCGCTGGCATAAAGACAGCAGGCCGCCGCATCCTGCCGCGTGACCGTCCCGCGATCGCAAGCGCGCGCCACTTCATAGACATAGGCCCGTGCCGAGTTCATCGCCGTATACATATCGGCAATCTTGCCCTGCATCAGTTGGAAATTGCCAATCGGTTCGCCGAATTGTTTGCGGCTGCTCAGATAGGGCATCACCTCGTCCAGACAGGCGGCCATAATGCCAAGGCCGATCCCCGCCAGCACAACACGTTCGTAATCAAGGCCCGACATCAGAACGCGCACGCCTTTGCCCTCTTCGCCCAGCACGTTGTCAAAGGGAACTTCGACATCATCAAAGATCAATTCGGCCGTGTTCGACCCCCGCATCCCCAGCTTGTCAAAATGGGGCGAGGTCGAAAAACCGGTCATCTCTTTCTCGATCAGAAAGGCGGTGATCCCTTTGGCCCCTGCCGCAGGATCGGTTTTTGCATAAACCACCAGCGTATCGGCATCGGGTCCATTGGTGATCCAGTATTTATTCCCGTTCAGACGGTAGTGGTCGTTCCGCTTTTCCGCCCGCAGCGCCATCGAGACAACATCCGATCCCGCCCCTGCCTCAGACATGGCAAGTGCGCCGACATGTTCGCCCGAAATCAGCCGCGGCAGGTATTTTGCCCGCTGCGCGTCAGTTCCGTTCAGCTTGATCTGGTTGACGCAAAGGTTGGAATGCGCCCCGTACGACAGGCTTACCGAGGCACTGGCGCGCGCGATTTCCTCAATCGCGACGGTGTGGGCCAGATAGGACATGCCCGCGCCGCCATAGGCCTCATCCACGGTGACGCCCAAAAGCCCCAGTTCGCCCATTTCGGGCCAAAGTGCGGGGGGAAAGGCATTGGATTTGTCAATGTCAGCCGCCATAGGCTTTACGCGGGTCTGCGCCCAATCGTGCACCATATCGCGCAGGGCGTTGACGTCCTCGCCCAGATCAAACGTCATTGAGGCATGAAACATAGGAAGCTCCGCATTAATTGAACGCTTGTTCATTAATAGGACGCGAGGCTGCGCCCTGTCGAGTCATTTTTGATCGGTACGCGACTACTCTGCCGCGACCTGCCCTTGATAAACCGCTGAAACCTCGGCGCGGATGATCCGTGCGATCAGCGCGCAATCCTCAAGACTGAAGGTCAGCGGCAAACGCATATCGACGACACCGGCCAGCACACGGTCCGAGGCGGGCATGGGTGTAGAGGGCACGTAACGCCAACTGTCATAGCGCGAGGTAAAGCCTTTGGGCTCTGCCCCACCGAACCATTTGAGCTCCACGCCCCGTGCCGCACAGCGCGCCAGCACGGCCTCGACAGCGGCAGGCGCCCAATCGAGCAGAAGGAACTGGAAAGACGAGGCGACGAAGTGTTCCTTTTCAGGGCGCGGGATCAGCCGCAAGCCCGGCGTTGCGGCCAAACCTTCCTCCAACACACGGTAGCGCGCGTTCCAGCGGTCCGCCTGTGCGGCCAGATTACGCAACTGCGGGCGCAGGATCGCCGCGCGCAGATTATCCATCCGTCCCGAAATATTGGGCGTTTCATATTTGATCTTGGCGAATGTCTCGACCGGCGGGGCGGCGCGATGCTTTTCAAACAGCATATAACTGCCCGACAGCATGATCGCGCGGGCCATATCCTCGGGTCCGTCACAGATCAGGAAACCACCTTCGCCCGAATTGATGTGTTTGTAGGTCTGCGTGGAATAGCAGCCAAAGCGCCCCCAACGCCCGCTGGGTGTATCGCCCCAAGCGGCCCCCATAGTGTGGGCGCAATCCTCGATCACATCGACACCGGCGGCAGCACATAGCGCCATCAGCCGCTCCATATCGCAGATATGGCCGCGCATGTGGCTCAGCAGCAGAACCTTGGCCTGATCCAGCTTTGTTGCCAGATCATCAAGGTCAATCACGAGATCTTCAGTGACGCCCACAAAGACCGGCACCCCCCCCACAGCCGCAATCGCACCGGGCACAGGAGCCAGTGTGAAGGCGTTGGTCAGCACCTTATCGCCATGCGCAACACCGGAGGCGCGCAAGGCCGTTGTCATCGCATAACCGCCCGACGCCACGGCAAGACAGTATTTCGCACCCACCGTTGCCGCAAATTCTTCTTCCAACAGCGCGGCTTCGGCAATCTCGTCACCGCTGGTGTTGTAGCGGTGCAGGCGCCCCGATTGCATCACGGCATTGGCCGCCGCGATCCCTTCGGCAGGGATCGGTTCCTGCTGGGTGAAGCTGCCTTTGAAAATCTCTGTCATGGTGCCAGTCTCCAAGCGGTTTACCTTTGCATCAAAGCACCCCTTTGGCCAATGTCATAGGGCCAATTCAGCCGATGAGGCGGGCCACGACGCTATCAAGTTCGTCATAGCTGTCAATCGTGGCCTCAGCATCAAGCGCCAGTACATCATCGCGCCCCGGCCCGAAGGTGACAAGCACAGAGGGAACCCCTGCATTGCGCGATGTGTCGCGGTCGGTTGCCGTATCGCCCACAAGAAGCGACCGCGCAGGATCGCCACCGGCACGGCGTACCGCCTCGAAATGATGTTCGGGGTCGGGTTTGCGCACCGGCAAGGTGTCTGCCCCGATGAGTGATCCAAAGGCATTACGCACACCAAGGCTGCGCATGAGCGTTTCGGCCAGTCCTTCGGGTTTGTTTGTCGCAATCCCGACGGCATAATCGGCCGACAGCAGGCGTTCAACCGCGTCCATTGCGCCGGGATAAAGCACGGTGTGCGTATCAATCGCCTGCGCATAGGCGGCAAGCAGCACAGGGTATTGCGCGTCTACTTCGGCCTGCCCGAAACCTTCGGTACGCGAAAAGCCCAAGGTCAGCATCGCCCGCCCGCCCCGCAGTGCTGTGGCGGCATCAGTGGCATGATCCAGCAGATCGCCCAAGCCCAGCCCGCGAAAGCAGCTATTCGCAGCGGCAATCAAATCGCCACTGGTATCGGCCAGCGTGCCGTCAAGATCAAAGATCACAGTGCGTTTTGTCATAGGCCATCCCTTTGTTGCCTCTCACTCTGTAACGCCCTGTAAACTGATGTGAACCCCCTTCCCCTTGTGATACTGAAAAAGGGCAGTAGAAGGCAGGTAACAACAAGGTTCGAGGCAGCAATGGCAACCGCATTGATCATTTTAGGCGCAGGTATGGGCACGCGCATGAATTCCGACCTGCCCAAGGTGCTGCATGAAATCGCAGGCGCGCCAATGCTGGTGCATGCGATGAAAGCGGGGGCCGCGCTGGAGCCTGCGCGCACCGTGGTTGTCGCAGGGCATGGGGCGGCAGCGGTTGAGAAAGCGGCCAAGGCCTATGACCCTGACGTCATCGTTGCCATTCAAGAAGAGCAACTCGGGACTGCACATGCCGTGGCTCAGGCCCGCGCTGCGCTGGACGGTTTTGACGGAGATGCCTTGGTGCTTTACGGGGACACCCCGTTTATCCGCCCCGAAACACTGGCCGCGATGATGGCGGCACGTCTGACACATGACATTGTCGTGCTGGGGTTTGAGGCCACCGATCCGGGCCGCTACGGGCGGTTGATCATGCAAGACGATCAGTTGGACCGGATTGTCGAATTCAAGGATGCATCAAATGAGGAACGTGCGGTAACACTCTGCAATAGCGGCGTGATTGCCGCCGAAAGCGCGACGCTTTTTGACCTGATTGATGCTGTTGGCAACGAGAATGCGGCTGGCGAATACTACCTGACAGATATCATCGGTATCGCCCGTGCGCGGGGCCTTTCCGCTACCGTGGTACGCTGCGACGAGGCCGAAACGCTTGGTGTCAATTCAAGGGCTGAGCTGAGCCGCGCCGAGGCGTTGTTCCAGCAACACGCCCGCGAAATTGCGCAGGAAGATGGCGTCACCCTGACCGCACCCGAAACCGTTTTCTTCGCCCATGACACCGTGATCGGCCGCGATACGGTGATCGAGCCCAATGTCGTCTTTGGCCCCGGTGTAACGGTGGAATCGGGCGCCACCATCCGCGCCTTTAGCCATCTTGAGGGCTGTCATGTGGCGCGCGGGGCCGTGGTCGGCCCCTATGCGCGGCTGCGCCCCGGCGCGGAACTGGCCGAGGACGTCAAGATCGGCAATTTCGTGGAAATCAAGAACGCCCAGATCGCCGAGGGCGCCAAGGTCAACCACCTGTCGTATATCGGTGACGCCACCATCGGCGCGCGCAGCAACATCGGCGCAGGTACGATTACCTGCAATTATGACGGCGTGTTCAAACACCACACAACGATCGGGCAGGATACGTTTATCGGGTCCAACACCATGCTGGTGGCCCCTGTCACGGTGGGTGATGCGGCCATGACCGGCAGTGGTTCGGTGGTCACAAAAGATGTACCTGCCGGTGATCTGGCCGTTGGCCGCGCACGGCAGGAAAACAAGGCGGGCTTTGCCCTGCGCCTGTTTGAAAAACTCAAAGCACGCAAAGCAAAAGGGTCTTAACCATGTGTGGTATCATCGGCGTATTGGGCGATCACGAAGCCGCCCCTCTTTTGGTCGAGGCGCTGAAACGGCTGGAATATCGCGGCTATGACAGTGCGGGGATTGCCACGATCAACGATGGCGCGCTGGATCGCCGCCGCGCGGTGGGCAAGCTGGTGAACCTGTCGGACCTGTTGGTGCACGAGCCGCTGGCCGGTAAATCTGGCATCGGACACACACGCTGGGCCACGCATGGTGCGCCCAACGTGGGCAACGCGCACCCGCACCGCGCGGGCGGCGTGGCTGTGGTGCACAACGGGATTATCGAGAACTTCCGCGAATTGCGCGCCTTTTTGGCCGAACATGGCGTGGGCTTTCAAACCGATACGGATACGGAAACGATTGCCCTGCTGGCAGATTACTATCGCAACCAAGGGCTATCGCCGCGTGATGCGGCAGAGCAGACCATCGCACGGCTTGAAGGGGCATATGCGCTGTGTTTCCTCTTTGACGGCGAAGACGACCTGTTGATCGCGGCGCGCAAAGGTTCACCGTTGGCCATCGGGTACGGGACGGGCGAAATGTTCGTGGGCTCTGACGCGATTGCCTTAGCCCCCATGACCGACCGGATCAGCTATCTCGAAGAAGGCGACTGGGCCGTGATCACGCGCAACTCGGTCGAAATTCGCGATGCAAACGGCACGATTGCCAATCGCGCGATCAAGACCATCCAGATTGATACCGCCATGGTCGACAAGGCTGGTTTCAAACACTTCATGGCCAAGGAAATCGCAGAGCAACCTGTCGTGTTGCAGGGGGCCCTGTCACATTACATCAACGCCGAAGCCACCGCCGTCACCATGCCCGAACCCCAGATCGACTTTGCTAAGGTCGAGCGGATGACAATGGTGGCTTGCGGGACGGCGTTCTACGCCTGTCTGGTTGCAAAATACTGGTTTGAACAGATCGCCGGCATCCCGGTCGAGGTCGATGTGGCCTCAGAATTCCGCTATCGCGAACCGCCTGTGACCAAAGGTACGGTCGCCCTTTTCATCAGCCAGTCAGGCGAGACCGCCGATACGCTGGCCGCCCTGCGGTACATGCAAGGCAAGGCCGACAAGATCATGGCGGTCGTCAACGTCCCCGAAAGCTCGATCGCGCGCGAAAGCGATGTGCCGCTGCCTATTCTGGCGGGCACTGAAATTGGCGTGGCCTCGACCAAGGCGTTCACCTGCCAGCTGACCACGCTGGCGATCCTCGCACTGCGCGCGGCCCAGATGCGCGGCAGGATCAGCGATGCGGAACTGGCCGAAAAACTGGCCAATCTGCGCAGCCTGCCAGGGCTGATGAACCTCGCGCTCGGGATCGAGGGTAAGACCAAGGCGATCTCGCGCAAGTTGGCCGAGGCGCGCGATATCCTGTTTCTGGGGCGCGGGGCGATGTATCCTCTGGCCCTTGAGGGCGCTCTTAAATTAAAAGAAATCAGCTACATACACGCCGAAGCTTATGCATCTGGCGAACTCAAACACGGCCCCATTGCCTTGGTCGACAAACATGTGCCGATCATCGTCATGGCCCCGCGCGACAACCTGTTCGAAAAGACTGTATCGAACATGCAAGAAGTCATGGCGCGCGGCGGCAAGGTGCTCTTGATTACCGACCAAAAGGGCGCGGCCGAGGCCGGGACCGGCGTTTGGGACACCATCATCATGCCCGAGATTGATCCCTTCCTCGCGCCAATCCTTTATGCGATCCCGGCACAGCTTTTGGCCTATCACACAGCGGTCGCCAAAGGCACCGATGTGGACCAACCCCGCAATCTGGCAAAATCGGTGACTGTAGAATGACCACAACAAAACAGGCAATCGCCCAGTTGCGCGCCCTTGGCGATCCCGTCAAAGCGGTCGAAATGCACAAGTATCACAAGGTCGACCGCCCCTATCTGGGCATCGCCAATCCCGTGATTGACGAACAGGTCAAAAGCTGGCGCGCCCAGGGTGATCTGGACGCGCGGCTCGCGCTGGCCAAGGGCCTGTGGAAGGGCAACACCCACGAGGGGCGGATTGCTGCGGCGAAACTTCTGACACAGGCGCGCATCAGGCCCGATGATGCAGGCGCTTGGGCGTTGATTGCGTCGTGGGTGCCGGATTTTGACGGCTGGGCTGTGGCCGATCACGCCTGCATTGCAGGACAAAAACGGCTGGTCGCTGACCCGTCCCGTCTGGATCAGGTCGCCAATTGGACCACATCCGAGCATATGTGGACACGCCGCGCGGCCCTTGTGATGACCCTGCCGTGGACCAAACAAAACAACCCAAAACCCGCCGATCTGGCAATCCGCGAGCGCGTGCTGCGATGGGCCGCGGGCTATGTCACGGATCACGACTGGTTCATTCAAAAGGCCATCGCTTCGTGGCTGCGCGATCTGTCCAAACATGACCCCGCACGCGTGCAAGCGTTTCTGGATGCGCATCAGGCCGATATGAAACCCTTCGCCGTCAAAGAGGCGGGGCGCAAACTGCCGCGATAGCCCCGCGCTCGGCTGCGGGCTTTCTATGTCTCTTCAAACTTCCGCCGGAGGCATCCCGCAGCTTGCAGCTCATCGCGGCCATTCAAGGCAGCGCAAACACCGTCAGTTCCGGCAGCGACGTCAGGGGCGCTTCAATCAGGCGCATCGCTGCAAGGCTGATCTGGCTGCCCGATCCGGCGGCCCCGCCCGAGGGGCGTAATTCGATATTGATCGACTTTCCCTGATAATCCACGCGGCCCGCTGACAACTGTGTCACCAACGGCGTTTTAAGCCAGATACCCGCCTCTGCTGGAGAGCCTAGCGTGGCGATTGTGCGGCCTAGCGCCTGCGCGCCTGCCGGTGCGGTTGCGACGGCCGCTGCGCGATCTTCCGCGCTGGTGGTGTCGAATTGCTCGACGGTCACGGCATTTTGAGGGGGCGGCGGGGGCGGCGCGGGGTTCAGTGTCGGCGCGGGGGCGGCGACGGGGGCCGCGGGCGCAGGCCCGAACAGCCCCTGAAAAGAAGGTGTGGAACAGCCCGCAAGGGCGATAAGGGGGAGGGCTAGGATCAATCTCATGACACCAGACTATGCTGTAGAAATCTGCGGCACAACGGGGGCCATGAGGCTTGCGCAAGGGATCGCCCGCACGTAGGTTATGCCTTATGACACAACCCCTTATTGATCCTTTCGCCCGCGCCATTGAATACTTGCGTGTTTCGGTCACAGACCGCTGTGATTTCCGCTGCGTGTATTGCATGTCCGAAAACATGACCTTCCTGCCCAAAAAGGAACTGCTGACGCTGGAAGAACTCGACCGTCTGTGTACCGCCTTTGTCCGTCTGGGCGTGCGCAAACTGCGGATTACGGGGGGCGAGCCCTTGGTACGCCGCGAGATCATGACGTTCTTTCGCAGCATGTCGCGCCATCTCGACAGCGGCGCGCTACACGAGCTGACGCTGACAACCAACGGCAGCCAACTCGCACGGTTTGCCGATGATCTCTACGCGGCGGGTGTGCGGCGGGTGAATGTGTCGCTTGATACGCTGGATGAAAAGAAATTCGCTGATATTACGCGCTGGGGCCGCCTGCCCCAGGTCCTGAAAGGGATTGATGCCGCGCAAAAGGCAGGGCTGCGGGTCAAGATCAATACCGTGGCGCTGAAAGGCTTTAACGAAGACGAACTGGAACAGCTGACCGATTGGTGCGCGTCGCGCGATATGGACCTGACGTTTATCGAGGTCATGCCGATGGGCGACTTGGGCAATGAAGACCGCTTTGGTCAATATTGGTCGCTCAAAGACCTGCGCGCACGGCTGGCGGAACGCTCGGAGCTGACCGATTTGCCAGAAAAAACCGGCGGTCCGGCCCGCTATGTGCGGGTTGAAAACACCGGTCAGAAGATCGGATTTATCACACCGCTCAGCCATAATTTCTGTGAAAGCTGCAACCGCGTGCGGATTACCTGCACGGGCGAGATTTATACCTGTCTGGGTCAGGAAGGCCATTCCGACCTGCGCGCGCCATTGCGGGCATCAGAGGCGGATGTTGATCTTGAAAACGCCATCCGTGCCGCGATTGCACTGAAACCCAAAGGTCATGACTTTGATTATTCACGCCAACAGGTCGATGGGCAGGTCAGCAGACATATGTCACATACCGGCGGATAGGTAAGGTGGATTTCAATCCACCTTACGGTTTGCGCGCGATGAAATCGATCAGGGCCGCCTGCCCAACATGGGCACTGCCTGATCTTTGGTCGCGCTCGTAAACGGCACAGCGTTCAATCTTCCACCCGGCAAAGGCATCCCGCAAGAGCGCCTCGGTATACATGTTTTCAACATGCGGCGGCCCACCGGTACCGCGCCCGATTTGTTCAGGGCGGTAGCCGTGCAGCACAAGACGCCCGCCGCTGCGGAGCGCAGACTGCATATTGCTGAACTGCCGCGCCCGAAACGCGGGGTCTGCAAATTGGATGAAAATCGCAACGACCATGTCGTATTGCGCGGACCAATCCCAAGCGTCCCAGTCCGATACACGGGCATCAACCGACACCTCCGCATCAGCGGCCAGCTCTCCCGCCCGCGCAATCGCCGTTGGCGAGGGATCAAATGCCGTTACCTGCATCCCGTGGCGGGCAAGGTGGACGCTGTTGCGCCCTTCCCCGTCTGCCACGCAAAGTGCCGCCTTACCTTCACGGATCATCCAAGGGTTTTCGGCCAGCACAGCCGCAGGTTCCGTCCCGAACAGATAGCCGTCACTGGCGCTATAGCGTTCTTCCCACATCAGGCGGCCGGCATCCGCTGTTCGACGATTTCCGCCCACCATGAGCACCCCGCCGGGATCGCCTCGTCAGCAAAGTTGTATTCGGGATGATGCACCGCTGCCGTGTCGCCGTTGCCCACCAGAATATACGCACCGGGCCGTTCTTCGAGCATGAAGGCAAAGTCCTCTCCGCCCATCACCAAGGGCGCATCGTTGCACGCGCCTGAGACAGATCTGGCCACTTGCGCTGCAAATTCGGTCTGTTCTTCATGGTTCACCATGACCGGATAGCCGCGATAGTAGGTCACTTCTGCCTTTGCACCAAAGGTCGCCGCGGTGCCTTCGGCAATGGCTCTAAGCCGCTTTTCGGCAAGATCGCGCATCGCTGTCGACATCGTGCGCACGGTGCCTTTGAGATGCACACGCTGGGCGATCACGTTGAATGCCTTGGACGAGCTTTCAATCGCGGTGACCGAGACAACGACCTGATCCACAGGATCGGCATTGCGGCTGACAATGGATTGCAGCGCCGTGACCACATGCGCTGCTACTAATGTGCTGTCGACGGTTTCGTGCGGTTTGGCCGCGTGGCCGCCTTTACCTTCGATGGTGATATCGAATTGGTCGGTGGCCGCAAAGAACGCCCCTGGCCTGATGGAAAAACTCCCCAATGGAAGGCCGGGCCAGTTGTGCATGCCATAGACCTCTTGAATACCCCAGCGGTCCATCATCCCGTCTTCGCACATCTCGCGCCCACCGCCGCCGCCTTCTTCGGCGGGCTGGAAGATCACGACGACAGTGCCGTCAAAGTTCCGCGTCTCGGACAGGTATTTGGCAGCGCCCAAGAGCATGGCCGTATGCCCGTCATGTCCGCAAGCATGCATCGCGCCATCAACTTTGGATTTATACTCAAGCCCCGTTTGTTCGTGGATCGGCAGTGCATCCATATCGGCGCGCAAGCCTATGACTTTGCCCGAAGTATTCGTTTTACCTTTGATCACGCCCACAACACCGGTGCGCCCGATCCCTGTGACGATTTCATCGCAACCGAACTCTTTGAGCTTGTCTGCAACGATCGCAGAAGTCCGGTGCGTCTCGAACAGGATTTCGGGGTTTTCGTGAAGGTCGTGCCGCCATGCGGTGATTTCAGGCAGCAGTTCGGCAAAGCGATTCTTTACAGGCATGTTTCGGGCTCCGGTTGGGGTGTGGCTATATGTGTCTCACTCGGCCAGCATGTCCACAAGGCGGCGCATGAATGCCTCGCCTTGCTGGAACTGGTCGACGGTAATGTATTCGTTGGGTTGGTGCGCCTGGGCGATGTCGCCGGGCCCGCAGATGACGGCAGAATAGCCGCGTTCCTGAAATTGTCCCGCTTCGGTCCCGTAGCTGACGACATTTCTGGCGTTCTCGCCTGTCAGTTGCCGGACAAGGGCTTCGGCCTTGCCCTGCGCTTCGGGGACAAGCCCCGGCACATGAAATGTTTGCTCGGCGGTGATGCCCGCCTCGGGCCGGATCGCTTTCATTTCCGCGTCAATCTCGGCCACCTTTGCCAGAAAGCGCGCCTGCCACGCGCCAATATCGTCATCAGGAACGATGCGGAAATCAAAACCGAAGCGGCAGTCTTTGGCCGTGATATTATGCGCGGTGCCGCCGCTAATCGTGCCCACATGCAAGGTGGTGTAGGGCGGGAAGAAATCGGCGGCCACATCGCTGGGCGTTTTCGCTGCGTTTTCGGCGTTCACGTCATTGGCCCAGTTGATCAGCTTGGCGGCCATCATAATCGCGCTGACGCCGGTGGGGGCAAGCGAGGAATGGACCTCGAACCCGCGAAAATGCACGCGGTAGCCAATACTGCCTTTATGCCCTGTCACGACTTTCATCATCGAAGGCTCGCCCACCAGCACGGTATTGGCGCGGGGCATCCCCATGCTGACCATGTGGTCGATCATCGGCGGCGCGCCGGTGCAGCCGACTTCTTCGTCATAGCTCAGCGCGATTTGCAGCGGGCGTTTGATCCCGCGTTCCAGCGCGAGCGGAACAGCCCAGAGCGCCAGCGCGTCAAAGCCTTTCATGTCGCAGGTGCCCCGCCCGTAAAGCCGGCCCTGCCGCTCGGTCACTGTGAACGGGTCCGTGTCCCAGGACTGCCCGTCAACGGGCACAACATCCGTATGACCGGAAAGCACCACGCCGCCATCAACCTGCGGACCCACATGCGCATAAAGGGCCGCTTTGGTGCCGTCTTCGTTGGGGACACGGGTGGATTTCACGCCGAGATCCGCCAAATATTCCTCAACGAAATCAACAAGATCAAGATTGCTCTCACGGCTGACGGTCGGAAATGCCACAAGGCGATCCATCAGTTCTCGGGCGGTCGGTGTCATGTCGGTCCTTTCAAGATCAGCTGCAATTGCTTCAGCTCATCGCGTGAAACGCCCATATCAGAGGCAGCGCTACTTTGGCCTGTCCATTCGGGGTCTGCAATTAGGTTATCACTTGCGGAAGCGCAATTTGATGATACCGTCCGAGGTTAGCGCAACCAGTCACGCAAGAATCTGGTGCAAACAAAAAAAACATCGAACCGCCTGGGAGGTTCCAAATGCCTGATGGGGCGCTGCCCGTCCTGAATGTCCGGGACCTCAAGACCGTTTTCCAAACGCGCGGTGGCGAGGTCCACGCGGTAAATGACGTAAGCTTTTCGCTTAAACCGGGCGAGTTGCTGGGTGTGGTAGGCGAGAGTGGGTCCGGTAAATCAGTGACCATGATGTCTTTGCTGGGCTTGCTGCCTTCGCCGCCTGCCGATGTGCGCGGCGGCACCGTCATGTTTGACGGCAAAGACCTTTTGTGTGTCACGCAAGAGGAATTGCGGTCGGTGCGCGGTGGCAAGATCGGGTTTGTGTTTCAAGACCCGATGACGTCGCTCAACCCTGTTTATCAGGTCGGGTTCCAGATCATGGAACCCCTGCGCAAGCACATGGGGATGACCAAGCGCCAAGCGACGGCGCGCGCCCAAGAGCTGTTGGAGCTGGTCGGTATCCCCGACGCCAAGCGCCGCCTGAACGACTATCCCCACCAGTTTTCCGGCGGGATGCGTCAGCGTGTTATGATCGCCATCGCTTTGGCCTGTGATCCGCAAGTACTGATCGCGGATGAGCCGACAACGGCGCTTGATGTGACCATTCAGGCGCAGATTCTGGAACTGATGAAGGAGTTGCGCGACAAGCTGGGCATGGCCGTGATCTGGATCACCCATGACCTTGGCGTCATCGCGGGGATCGCGGACCGCGTGATGGTGATGTACGGCGGGCAAGTTGTGGAACATGCGCCTGTCAAAGAGCTCTTTAACGACCCGCAACACCCCTATACCCGTGCCCTGCTCAAAACGATTCCCAAGATCCACGGCGGACGCGCGGCCCGCCTGACGATCATCGAAGGCCAGCCCCCGATGATGACCGGCGCGCCCACCGCGTGCCCGTTCCGCGACCGCTGTGATGTAGCGTTTGATCGATGTGCGGCCGAGAATCCGCCGCGTTACGATCTGGGTGAAGGCCATGATGCCGCCTGTTTCTTTGACGCCCGCACCGGAGGGCCGCGCGATGCTTGATGCCACCAAAAAGCCGCTTGTTTCGGTCAAAGACCTGAAAATGCACTTTCCGATCTATGCGGGCCTGTTGCGCCGCCGTGTCGGCGAGGTAAAGGCCGTGGACGGTGTGAGCTTTGATGTGTTTGAGGGCGAAACCCTTGGTCTTGTTGGCGAATCCGGTTGCGGCAAATCGACTTGCGGTCGTGCGGTGCTGCGGCTTTACGACATTACTTCAGGTGCGATCAGCATTGACGGGCGCGAAATCGGCGCCACCCCGCAAACAGCGTTGCGCGAGATGCGCCCGACCATGCAGATGGTGTTTCAAGATCCACAGGCGTCGCTGAACCCGCGCATGACGGTTGAGAACATCATCAAAGAACCGCTTGATGAGCACACCAAACTGTCTGATGCCGAAAAGCGCGAAAAAGTGGGTGAGTTGATGGATGCGGTCGGGCTGAACCGCAAGTTTGCCAAACGCTACCCCCATGCGTTTTCGGGCGGCCAGCGCCAGCGGATCGGGATTGCGCGTGCGCTTGCCCTGAACCCCAAATTCATCGTCTGTGACGAACCGATTGCAGCGCTCGACGTGTCCATTCAGGCCCAGGTGGTGAACCTGCTGGAAGACCTGCAAGAACAGTTCGGCCTGACCTATCTTTTCATCAGCCATGACCTGTCGATGGTGCGCCATATCGCGACGCGGGTGGCGGTGATGTATCTTGGCAAGATCGTTGAACTGGCCCCGCGGGATGGGCTCTATGCAGACCCCCTGCATCCCTACACCAAGGCGCTGCTTTCGGCGGTGCCTGAACCGGACCCGAGCCTTGCGCGCAGCACGCAGCGGATCATCCTCAAGGGTGACGTGCCCTCCCCGTCGAACCCGCCCGAGGGCTGTAATTTCTGCACCCGTTGCCCGTCTGTGATGGACATCTGCAAACGCGTGGAACCCGAATATCGTGAGGTGCACCCCGGCCGGTTTACCGCCTGCCATTTGTACAACGATACAATCGACACTGCCGGATCAACGGCAGGTCATGAGGCCGAAGGGCACACACAATGAAGACCAACAAGGAGAAGACAAAATGAAACTCAAAACAGCCCTTATGGGCGCTGTTGCCTGCCTGGGTCTTGCACCCATGGCCCATGCCGATGGGCATGAAGGCGAGCGCGGCCGCGACGGCAACGTCAATATCATCTATTGGCAGGCCGTATCCATCATGAACCCGTTCCTTTCGGGCGGCACCAAAGACATCGAAGCCGCCAGCCTCGTGCTTGAGCCGCTGGCGCGCTATGACGAAACCGGCATGATGGTGCCTTATCTGGCCACAGCCATTCCGACCGTCAGCAATGGCGGCGTGTCCGAGGATCTGACCTCGATCACATGGCAGATCAAACCTGATGTGCTTTGGTCCGATGGGTCTGCTGTGACGTCACGCGATGTCCAGTTCACCTTTGAATACTGCACCGCCGAAGGTGGTGGTTGCGCGCAAGGTGCAAAGTTCTCGAATGTCGAAAGCGTCGAGATGATTGACGACAAGACAGTCAAAGTGAATTTTGATGGCCCCGCGCCAAACCCCTATCAGGCGTTTGTTGGCCATGAGTCGCCCATCATTCAGGCGGCCCAGTTTGCCGAATGTCTGGGACCGCGCGCACCGGAATGCACGGATGCGAACTTTATGCCCGTCGGCACCGGTCCTTTTGTTGTCACAGACTTCCGCGTCAACGACGTGGTACAGTTTGAAGCCAACGAAAACTACCGTGACCCCGGCAAACCCGCGTTCGCCACAGTGACCTTCAAAGGTGGCGGTGATGCAACGGCCGCTGGTCGTGCCGTGATGGAAACAGGCGAATTCGACTATGCCTGGAACCTGCAGCTGGCACCTGACGTGATTGCCGCGATGGCAGAAGGCGGCATGGGGGTGCCTGTGTCCGCATTTGGTACACTGGTCGAGCGGATCGAAATGAACCTGACCGATCCTTCGCCCGCGCTTGAAGAAGGCGTGCGTTCCACCGTGGCGGCACCGCATCCGTTCCTGACAGATGCCCGCGTCCGCGAAGCGCTTTCCATCGCCATCGACCGCGATCTGCTGGTTGAGGTGGGTTACGGTCAGGCCGGTCGTGCGACCTGTAACCTCGTTCCTGCACCTGCACTTTATGCGTCCGACAACACGGCCTGCCTGACACAGGACCTTGACCGTGCGAATGCCTTGCTGGACGAAGCAGGCTTTATGATGGGGTCAGACGGCGTGCGTGTGAACGACGAAGGCGTGCGTTTGTCGATCCTGTTTCAGACATCCACAAACGCTGTGCGTCAGGACTTTCAGGCCTTGATCAAGCAGTGGTGGGAAGAGATCGGTGTTGAAACCGAACTGCGCAACATCGATTCCGGTGTGTTCTTTGGTGGTGATCCGGGTTCGCCCGACACATTCCAGCGTTTCTATGCAGACGTTGAAATGTACGCCAACAACTTCCCCGGCACAGACCCACAGGCCTATCTGGGCGCGTACCTGTGCGAAAACATCCCATCGCCAGAGACACAGTGGCAGGGTGAGAACATCAACCGCATCTGTGATCCGGCCTATGATGCGCTCTGGGCAGAGCTTGCCTCGACCGCTGATCTCCAAGAGCGGGGCCGCATTGGCCGTGCGCTCAATGACATGGTGACCAAGGACAGCAACATCATCGTGCCACTGGTCGACCGTGGCCGTGTGTCGGGCCATGCCGTCACACTGGGCGGCGTGATCCTGAACACTTGGGATAGCGAGCTGTGGAACATCGCGGACTGGTACCGCATCGGCGAATAAATCACTGACGCAGCCCCGGACAACGATCAGGGGCCTCGCGCTGCTTGCGTAGAGGTCCCGGATCAGGTCCGGGACTGCGTTGCTCTACTTCATTTTCTCTAAAGCTATGTGTAAAGGCGTCGTAAATGCTGACCTACACCATCCGTAGACTGCTGCTGTCGATCCCGACGCTTATCTTCATCGCTTTTGTGATTTTCATGCTGCTGGAACTCGCCCCCGGCGATCCAATGGCTAGCATGCCCCTGTCGATCCCGCCAGAAGTCCGCCAGCAAATGCGCGAGGCGCTGGGGCTGGGCGAGCCTTGGTGGATCCGCTTTCCGCTGTGGCTGAACCAGTTCTTTATCGTTGAGCCGCAATACTGGATCGACGCGGCCTTTGACACCAACTTTGCCGATGGCGCACAGCGCATCATCAGCTTTCAGTCACGCAGCCCCGTTTTTGAAGTGATCGCACAGCGCCTGCCACAGACGCTCTGGGTTGTGGCGATGTCTTATGTTGTGGGCGTTTTGATCGCCCTACCCATCGGGATCATCAGCGCCTACAAACAATATTCAGTCTTCGACAACGCGGGCACATTCGTCAGCATGATCGGCTTTTCGGTGCCCCCGTTCTTTTCGGGCGTTCTGCTGATCGTGATCTTCTCGGTTCAACTGCAATGGTTGCCGTCGATTTATGACACGACACTGGTGGTCAACTCGTGGGACAGCTTCAAGCAGCAGTTGCTACAAATGATCATGCCTGTGATGGTGTTGGCCTTGCAAACAACCGCACAGGTCAGCCGCTATATGCGCGCCTCCATGCTGGATAACCTGTCTCAGGATTACGTCCGCACCGCCCGCGCCAAGGGCATGTCCGAAAGCGTGGTTGTCATGAAGCACGTGCTGCGCAATTCGATGATTCCGGTTGTGACGGTGATCGCATTGGGCATCCCGTCGATCTTCGGCGGTGCGATTATTACCGAACAGATCTTCAAGGTGAACGGGTTGGGTCAGTTGCTGATCATCGCGCTGCAAGGCTCTGACATTCCGATGGTTATGACGATCACCTTCCTGTTGGCCGTCCTGATCGTGATGATGAACCTGATCGCCGATATTCTTTACGGTATTCTGGACCCAAGGATTCGCTATGACTGATCGCGCGCCCCAAAGCTCTGCCGATAACCTGTTGCCCGCCGGAGATCCGGTGCCATTGCCGATTGCGGCAGTCGAGAAGCCGCGCAACCAATGGCTTGACGTCTGGGACCAGTTCAAGACCCATAAGGGGGCTGTTTTCGGCCTTGGGTTTTTGATTTTCATCACCCTCTTCGTCACTATCGGCCCATGGCTGTGGCAGGTGGACCCCGGCAAGCTTGATATCCGCAACAAGGACGTACGGCCGCTCTATATGGCGCTCTTTGATAGCGACGCCAAGGTGAGTTGGGCCAATCCGATGGGCACCGACAACCTTGGCCGCGATATTATGGCAAACATCATGCAAGGCGGGCGGATTTCGCTGGCTGTCGGCTGGACCGCGATGATTTTGGCGGTGTTTCTTGGCACGCTGATCGGTGTGTTGGCGGGGTATTTCCGCCGTCTTGATGGCCTGTTGATGCGCTTTACCGATCTGGTGCTGTCGCTGCCGCTTTTGCCGCTTTTGCTGGTGATGATGCTGTTGTTCCGCGATCCGCTGCGCGCGGCCTTTGGACCGGAAAACGGGATATTCATTCTGATCGTTGTGGGTATCGGCATCACCTCATGGATGCAGACGGCCCGGATTGTGCGCGGCGATGTGATGGCGCTGAAAGAGCGTGAATTCGTGCTGGCGGCCCGCTCGATCGGCACACCGCCACGGCGGATGATTACACGGCATATCCTGCCGAACGTCCTGTCACCGATCATGGTTTCGGCCACGCTGGGACTTGCCACGGCAATTATCACCGAAAGCGCCTTGTCGTTCCTCGGGCTTGGTTTTCCGTCCGATTTCCCGACATGGGGTAAAATCCTGTTCGACAGTGTGGACCGCATGACAGCATTCCCCGAGCGCGTTCTCTGGCCCGGTCTGGCGATTTCGCTGACCGTTCTTGCGGTGAACTATATCGGCGACGGGCTGCGCGATGCGCTGGATCCACGGATCAGGGGCTTGTGATTTGCCTTAGGGCACGCGCGTCATAACTTTGGTAGAGCGGGACAAACCCGTTCCAACAGGAGATGACAACAATGACACGCATGACGGCCAAGGACTTTGATCAAGAGCTGCTTGATCTTTATGACTTTTACGCGCACGGCAAAATCTCCAAGCGCGAATTTCTGGATAAGGCGGGTAAGTTTGCTGTCGGCGGTGTCACGGCTGCGGCCCTGCTCAGCATGCTGAGCCCCGATTACGCGCTGGCCGAGCAGGTGTCGTTCAACGACCCCGATATCGTGCCTGAATACATCACCTACCCCTCACCCAACGGCCACGGCGAGGTGCGCGGCTATCTGGTGAAACCCGCCAATGCGACGGGGCCGCTGCCTGCCGTGCTGGTGATCCACGAAAACCGTGGTCTGAACCCCTATATCGAAGACGTGGCCCGCCGCGTCGCTAAAGCGGGCTTTATGGCGCTGGCGCCCGATGGTCTGACCTCTGTGGGTGGCTATCCCGGCAATGACGCCGAAGGACGCGAATTGCAGCGCACGGTGGATGGCGAAACGCTGATGAACGACTTTTTTGCAGGGTTTGAGCACCTGATGACCCGCGACGACAGCACCGGCAGCGTGGGCGCTGTGGGCTTTTGCTATGGTGGCGGTGTGGTGAACGCACTGGCCGTGGCCTATCCGGAGATGAGCGCTGGTGTGCCATTCTACGGCCGTCAGGCGGCGGTCGCGGATGTACCGCGCATCGAGGCACCTTTGATGCTGCAATACGGCGCGCTGGACGAGCGGATCAACGAGGGTGCTGCGGCGTATAGTGAGGCATTGACCGCCAACGGTAAGGTCTTTGAGGAGTACTTCTACGAAAACGCCAACCACGGTTTCCACAACGACAGCACGCCGCGTTATGATGAAGCGATGGCCGAGCTGGCATGGGACCGCACGATTGGGTGGTTCAATACGTATCTGACGTAAGGCGCGTGGGTTTTACCAACGCGTGGGTTTCACCCACCCTACGGAATGAAAAAGGGCGGCGCTGTAAAGCGCCGCCCTTTTGCGTGAGGTGGGTTGAAACCCACCCTACCTTTAATCAATCTTCGGCAGCAATTCGTCCAAGGACTTCTTCGCGTCACCGTAGAACATGCGCGTGTTGTCTTTAAAGAACAGCGGATTCTCGATACCGGAATACCCCGTACCTTGCCCGCGCTTGGACACGAACACCTGCTTGGCTTTCCAGCATTCCAGCACCGGCATACCGGCGATGGGGCTGTTGGGATCATCCTGTGCGGCAGGGTTCACGATATCGTTGGAGCCGATCACGATAGCGACGTCCGTATCCGGAAAGTCCTCGTTGATTTCGTCCATTTCCATCACGATGTCATAAGGCACCTTCGCTTCGGCCAAGAGCACGTTCATGTGCCCCGGCAGACGCCCCGCCACAGGGTGGATCGCAAAGCGGACGTTCTTGCCCTTGGCGCGCAGTTTGCGCACCAGTTCCGACACCGCCTGCTGCGCTTGAGCCACCGCCATGCCGTAGCCCGGAATGATGATGATGCTGTCTGCTTCGTTCAGCGCCGTGGCAACACCGTCCGCATCAATAGCGATCTGTTCGCCTTCAACGGCCATCTGCTCGCCCTGTGGGCCACCAAAGCCGCCCAGGATCACGCTGACGAAGGACCGGTTCATGGCCTTGCACATGATGTAGGACAGGATCGCACCGGAGGACCCGACCAGCGCGCCGACAACGATCAACAGATCATTGCCGAGGCTGAAACCGATCGCGGCAGCCGCCCAGCCGGAATAGCTGTTCAGCATGGACACAACGACAGGCATATCAGCGCCGCCGATGCCCATGATCAGGTGATAACCGATGAAAAGGCCGGCGAGTGTCAGCAGAACCAGCGCCCAAGAGCCGCTACCGCCCATATAGGCAATCAGCAGGATCACCGACAGCGCCGCAGCACCTGCGTTCAGCAAGTGACCACCGGGTAGTTTGTTCGCACCGGTATCCACCTTGAACGGCAGTTTGCTGGAGTTGCCAGCCAGCTTTGCATAGGCGATGACGGACCCTGTAAAGGTCACAGCACCGATCCAGATGCCCAGCACCAGTTCGACCCGCAGAATGCTGATCTCGACACTGGATTTCTTGGCAATCAACTGACCAAAGGCGCTCAGGCCTTCATAGGCCTCTTTGGGCAATCCAATGGCCGTAATCCCATCTGCGCCCACGGCACCAAGCACTTGGCCATTGGCCTCATAAAGCGCGCTCATGGTGTTGATCATCAGGTCGGCATTGAAGCCCACGAAAACCGCCGCCAAACCGACCATGGAGTGCATGATCGCCACAAGTTCCGGCATTTGCGTCATCTCGACCTTGGTGGCCAGTTGATAGCCCACCATGCCGCCAAGACCGATCAACACGACCGACAACAGCCCCAGACCGGACCCCGGGCCCACCAGCGTTGCAAAGACCGCCAGCGCCATACCTGCGATGCCGTACCATACGGCGCGTTTGGCGCTTTCCTGCCCCGAAAGGCCACCCAGCGACAGAATAAATAGAATACCAGCGACGACATACGCCGCGATTGTGAATGCGTTTTCCATTGCCCTGCCCCTTTAGGATTTCTGGAACATGGCGAGCATGCGCCGTGTCACGAGGAAGCCGCCAAAGATGTTGACCGCTGCCATAAAGATACCAAGTGCCGCCAGCACCGTGATCAGCGCGTTGGACGACCCGATCTGGATCAGCGCACCAAGGATGATGATCGACGAAATCGCGTTGGTCACAGCCATCAGCGGTGTGTGCAGCGAATGGGCGACGTTCCAGATCACCTGGAAGCCGATGAAGACCGACAGGACGAACACGATGAAGTGCTGCATAAAGCTCGCTGGCATGCCCGGGATCAGGCCGATGCCAAGGATCAGTGCCGCACCGATGCCCAAGAGACCCACTTGCGTCTTGGTCTCTTTCTGGAACGCGGCCACTTCGTTCGCGCGCTTTTCCTCTGCGGTCAGTTCCTTTGGCTTTTCCTTCTTGGGTGCCGCCGCAATCGCCGCCACTTTGGGTGGTGGTGGCGGGAAGGTGATTTCACCCTCATGGGTCGCTGTCGCCCCACGGATGACGTCATCTTCCATGTTGTGCTTGGGCGTGCCGTCTTTTTCCGGCGTCAGATCCGTCATCATATGACGGATGTTGGTCGCATAAAGCGTCGAAGACTGCGCGGCCATCCGGCTGGGGAAGTCGGTGTAACCCACAATCGTGACTCCGTTATCGGTGACGATCTTTTCGTCCATCACGGTCAGTTTGCAGTTGCCGCCACGTTCCGCCGCAAGGTCAATGATGACCGAACCGGGTTTCATCGCGTCGACCATGTCCTTGGTCCAAAGCTCGGGTGCATCGCGGCCCGGGATCAGCGCGGTGGTGATGACGATGTCGATTTCAGGCGCGATTTCGCGGAATTTGGCCAGCTGTGCCGCCGCAAATTCGGGCGAGGATACCGCAGCATAGCCGCCTGTCGCCGATCCGTCCTGCTGTTCTTCCTCGAAATCGAGGAAGACAAATTCGGCACCCATCGATTCAACCTGCTCGGCCACTTCGGGGCGCACGTCGAAGGCGTAGGTGATGGCACCCAGCGATGTGGCCGTACCAATCGCGGCAAGACCTGCCACGCCTGCGCCGACAACCAAAACCTTGGCAGGCGGCACTTTACCCGCAGCTGTCACCTGGCCCGTAAAGAAGCGGCCAAAGTTGTTACCCGCCTCGATCACAGCGCGGTAGCCCGCGATATTCGCCATCGACGACAGCGCGTCCATTTTCTGTGCGCGGCTGATGCGCGGCACCATGTCCATCGCGATGACGGTGGCGCCTTTTTCGTTGGCAGCCTCCATCAATTCCTTGTTCTGTGCAGGATAGAAGAACGAGATCAGCGTCTGGCCTGTCCGCAGTCGCTTGACTTCGGTATCCGATGGCGGGCGCACTTTGGCCACGATATCAGCGGCTTTGTACAGCGCTGCGGCAGTCTTGACGACCTCGACACCAGCGTCTTTGTAGGCCTGATCAGAAAAACCCGCACCCGTACCGGCGCCTGTTTCAATGATACATTCATACCCAAGCTTTTGCAGGTCTTTGGCCGATGCCGGGGTCATCGCAACCCGGTTTTCGCCCTGAAATATCTCTTTCGGTGTGCCGATCTTCACGGACCATCCCCCATATCTGTTCTGGCAGTCTCCATGCATTATAGCGCGCAAGAATATTTCACAAGGGGATGGCTGGCATGACATTAAGTGTCATGCGCTAACAATCACACCCAGCGGCGCGTCTTTTGGCAATAACGCGCAAAATCTGCACGGAATTTGACCCGCAGGCCGTTTTCTTCAGGGATGATAAAGCGCTGGGTGATCGTGAACATGAACAGCGGCACCAGCAATAATGCAACAGGCGCGTCCCAGCGCAGCGCCAGCCCCGCCAGCACCAGCGTATCGCCCAGATAGATCGGGTTGCGCGAACGTTTGAAGATGCCCGAACTGACCAGCCGGTCCGCCTCCATATGCGGAATGATCGTCGTGCGCTGTTTGCGCATCTCGGCCGCAGCCAGCAAGATCAGCACGATCCCGCCGCCCACCAAAAGACCACCCAAGAGGTCCGTAATCGGCCCGCCAATCGCCCACGACATTGGCTGAAGCTCTGCAATCCACCATGTCAGCACGATGGCCAGCAGTAACCAGACGGGGGGCATATCAATCCATTTCATGGCATAGTTTGTGCCGCAGCGCTTTGCCCTTGTCCATGCCCTGCGACCCGTTAGGGTTTGTCAAAACGGAGGATTCATCATGGAACACGCAGGCAAACACGCGCTGGTTACGGGCGGCGGATCAGGCATCGGGGCGGGCATCGCGCTGGCGCTGGCAGAGGCCGGTGCGGAGGTGACAATCACCGGACGCCGTGCGGATAGGCTCAACGAGGTAGCATCGTTATCCGACCGTCTGCATGCTGTGGTGATGGATGTGGATAATGAGGAATCAGTCCGCAATAAGGTTGCACAGGCGGCCAGCGCCCGTGGCCCGATCCAGATTTGCGTCGCCAACGCGGGCATTGCCGAAGGCGGCCCGTTTGAAAAAACCACGCTGGCGCAATGGCGCAAGACCATGACAACCAACCTTGATGGTGTGTTTTTGACCTTTCAGGCTGCAATGGCCACGCTTGAGGACGCCACCCCTGCCCGCATGATCGTTGTCAGCTCGATCGCGGGTGTGCGCGGATTGAAGAATGCGATCCCCTACACTGTGACCAAACACGGGGTGATCGGGTTGATCCGTGGTTTGTCCGAAGAATTCATGCGCCGCCCCATTACCTTTAACGCGCTCTGCCCCGGGTACGTGGACACGGACATTGTGCGCAACCAATTGCCCGGCCTGATGAAACGCTTTGATCTGGACGAACAGGGCGCGATTGACGTAATCGCCAAGGGCAACCGGCATCGCAAGCTCTTGGAAGTGGATGAAACCACCGCGGCGGCGATGTGGCTGTGTTCGGAAGGCGCGCGCAGCGTGAACGGGCAAACGATCCAAATCTCTGGGGGACAAGTGTAGTGACCGATTTTGCCGCAACGAAAGCCATGTTTCATCTGCCCAAGGGCATGATTTATCTGGATGGCAATTCGCTGGGCCCCCTGCCCAAAGCGACCGCCGCGCGCGTGGCGCAGGCGGTGACCGATGAATGGGGTGAAAAGGTGATCACGGGCTGGAACCGCGCGGGGTGGATGGCGCAACCGACCGCACTTGGCGACCGGATCGGGCGGTTGATCGGGGCGGAACCGGGGCATGTTGTGCTGGGCGATACCCTGTCGATCAAGGTCTATCAGGCACTGGCCGCCGCGATTGATCTGGTACCAGAGCGCAAGGTTATTCTGACCGACAACGGCAATTTTCCATCCGATATCTACATGGCCGAGGGGCTGATAAAATCACTGGGGCGCGGGCACGAGCTGCGCGTTGTGAACCCCGAGGATGTGGAAAACCACATCAACGACGATCTGGCGGTGCTGATGCTGACGCAAGTGGACTACCGCACAGGGCGTTTGCACGACATGAAAGCCCTGACAGAAAAGGCCCATGCCGCAGGCGCGCTCACCTGCTGGGATCTGGCGCATACGGCAGGCGCAATGGCCGTCGATCTGCAAGGCTGCAATGCCGATTTCGCTGTCGGCTGCACCTATAAGTACCTCAACGCAGGCCCCGGCGCGCCCGCGTTCATCTATGTGGCCCCCCGCCACATCGACAATTGCCAGCCCGCCCTGTCCGGCTGGCTGGGGCATGAGGCCCCTTTTGCCTTTGATCTGGATTACCGCCCCGGCACGGGGATCGAGCGGATGCGCGTGGGCACGCCGCCGGTGTTACAGATGGCCGCTCTGGATGCCTCGCTTGATATTTGGGACAGCGTGGATATGGATGCCCTGCGCACAGCCTCTATCGCGCTAACCGAACAGTTTATTGCGGGGGTTGAGGCGCGCTGTCCCATGCTGACACTGGCCAGCCCGCGCGATCCCCATCAGCGCGGCAGCCAGGTATCCTTTGCCTTCGCGGAGGGCTATGCCGCGATGCAGGCCTGTATTGCGCGCAATGTGATCGGGGACTTTCGCGCGCCGGACATCATGCGTTTCGGGTTTTGCCCGCTTTTCATAGACGCGGGCGATGTCGACGCGGCCGTCGATGTGATCGGCGATGTGATGAACAACAGGTTGTGGGACGATCCGGTCTACAAACAGGTCGGACGCGTGACCTAGACATAGGTGGTATCCTCAGCCTCTGGCGGGGTGTCGTAGCCATGCACCTGAACATTCAGCGCGGCCCCCAGCAGGATCAGATAGGCGCTGACGTAAAGCCAGAGCAGCAAGCCGATCACCGCACCGATTGAGCCGTAAACCTCGTTGTAGCTGGCAAAGTTTGTCAGATAGAACGACAGCCCCGCCGAGGCCGCAACCCAGAGCACTACAACCACGAAAGCGCCGACGGTAAACCACCGGCCACGGCTTCCGATCCTTGCGGGGCCAAAACGGTAAAGCAAACTCAGCCCCAGCATCAAAACGCCCAATGCGATCAGCCAGCGGATACCTTCGAGCAACCACGCCGTCGAATTGGCGACCGGGATAAATGCCAGACCAATCGGCACGATAACGACCACAACAAGCGCCACGATCGCCAAAGTCACCAAAGCGAACGTCAGCAACAACGCGACGATGACTTGCCAGATGCCGTTGCGCATCCGCTGCCCCGCTATCGCATTCAGCCCGCCAATCAGCGCCGCCACCCCTGCCCTGCACGACCAGAGTGCCAGCATGATCGACACGCCTGTGGCCCAGCCCAACGCATCCGCAGGTGCGGCCACCAGACGGAAAACCTGTGAGGAAATCAGATTATAGGCATCCGGGGGAATGATATCCTGCATCAAGGTCAGCTGTTCGGCGATCACCACCGGATCAGCGATCAACCCGAAAATCGCGATCACCGCAGCTATCCCTGGGAAAATCCCGAACATGCCGAAGAACGCGACACCCGCAGCGATCAGACCAAGGTGCTTTTCGCCCGCAGTCGTCCAGACCGCGGCCAATATCTGCCATATCTGCTTTATCTTGGCCATGCGTCGGGTTGCCTGCGTTTTGTTCATTGCCGTGCAACCTAGTACAAAAGAGCGGCAACCGCCACTTTTCACAACAGAAACCTGCGGTTGGCTTTGTCATATGAAGGCCTATCCGTAAAAAACGGTCGCGCGAGAACGCAAGACACGGTAAGCTTTACAAAAGCCGGGGCCAACCCAGAGGCAGATGCAGTGAATACCTTGAACACACATACCAACACGCTTGCCGAGCGTGTTCTGGAGCAGGACAGTGACCGCTATCTGCTGGCGATTACCGGTGCGCCGGGGTGTGGGAAATCAACCTTGGCCAGCGAGGTCGCACGGCGCCTGAATGCGCAGGGTCGCAAGTCTATCGTGGTCTCTATGGACGGGTTTCATCTTGATAATCGCATCCTCGCGGCGCGTAATCTGCAACCCCGCAAGGGCGCACCCGAGACTTTTGATGCGCCCGGGTTCTTGCGCATGATACGTGCGCTCAAGACCGGCGAAGAGGTTTTTGCCCCTGTCTTTGATCGCACACGCGATCTGGCCATCGCCGGAGCGGTTGCTGTGCCTTCCGCCGCACGGGTTGTGATTGTCGAGGGCAATTACCTGATGTTCAACGAAGCCCCTTGGTCTGCGCTTGCAGAGCTTTGGGACCTGTCGGTGCGTGTGAATGTCCCGATGCCGGAGTTGCGTGCGCGCCTGATCCACCGCTGGCTCAGTCTGAACTACTCCTCCGCCGTGGCCACCCGCCGCGCGGAAGGCAACGACATTCCCAACGCAAGACGCGTTATCGAATGCGCCCTGCCTTGCGACATTGACCTGAACGGCGAACCTGCTCGGAGCGGGATGTCGGCCTAAACAAACACCAGCGTGATTGCTGGGAACATCAGCAGAATAAAGACACGCAGCACATCCGATCCGACGAAGAAAAGCACCGACCGGTAAGTGGCGGTCATCGGCGTGTCCCTGTCCATGCTGTTGATGATGAACAGGTTCATCCCCACAGGCGGGGTGATCAATCCCACCTCGACCACGATCAGCACCAAGATGCCGAACCAGATCGCCAGTTCCTCGGTCGTCATGCCGAAATCCATGCCCGAGATGACCGGCCAGAAGATCGGCACCGTCAGCAGGATCATGGACAGGCTATCCATCAGGCAGCCAAGGATCAAATAGAACACGAGGATCAGAACCATCACCATCCACGGACTGAACCCTTGTTCTGTGACCCATGCGGAGAGTTCCTGCGGCACCTGTGTCAAGGCCAGAAATCCGTTGTAGAACGCAGCCCCCAGCACGATGAAAAAGATCATGCCGGTCCCTGTCGCGGTCTCGGTGATGCTTTGGCGGAACACCTGCCAGTTCAGCGACCCAGAGAAGAGCGCAATCAGACCTGTACCCATCGCGCCGACCGCCGCCCCTTCGGTGGGGGTGAACCAGCCTTGATAGATGCCGCCCACCACCAGACCAAAGACGATCAAAACCGGCCAGACAGCGCCCAGCGCCTTGATCCTTGCGGCGTAGGGGACGCGTGGGCGGGTGCCGGCCTGATCGGGGTAGAGGCGCACATAGATTGCAATCGTCAGCATATAACCAAGGGCCGCAAGGATGCCGGGGATAAAAGCGGCCGCAAAAAGCGTGGCGATGTTCTGTTCGGTCAGGATCGCATAAATCACAAGGATGACCGAAGGCGGGATCAGGATGCCCAACGTGCCGCCCGCCGCCAGTGTCGCGGTGGAAAACCCGCCTGAATAGCCGTATTTGCGCAATTCCGGCAAGGCGACCTTGCTCATCGTGGCCGCTGTGGCCAGCGACGACCCGCAAATCGCCCCGAACCCCGCACAAGCCCCGACAGACGCCATCGCCATACCGCCTTTGCGGTGGCCCAACCATGCTTCGGCCGCTTTAAACAGGGATCGCGACATGCCCGAATAGGTCGCGAATTGCCCCATCAACAGAAACATCGGGATGATCGACAGGTTATAGCTGGAAAAGGTCGAAAACACCTCGGACTTGAGCCGCGCCATAAAAACGGTGGTCCCGTCTGTGGCAAGCCACAGCCCGCCAATGCCGCACAACAGCATCGCAAGCCCGATGGGCGCGCGCAGGAAGATCAGCAAAAGCAGCACAGGAAAGGACACAAAGCCCAGCGTCAGATCGGTCATATGTCGCGCTGTCCCGTCAGGCGCATCGCGGCGCAATGAAGGCTGATAATGCTTGCGGTCACTGCCGCGCCAAAGCTGGCGGCATAGGCCCACCAAATGGGAAACTGGATCAGGTAAGAGGTTTCATTATAACGGATTTTATCCTGCATCCCCTCGAAAAGCCGCCATGTAATCAGAACGATGTTCACTGCCATCACCACGGTCCAGAATGTGCCGAGTGCAGCATTCACGCGCGGACCAAGCCCTTGGGTGAAGACATCAACGCGTGCGTGGGCCCCGCTGAGCTGGGTGAGTGGCAGGAAAGCGAAGATTGCAAAGGCCACGCCCGCCTCGACCAGTTCGAAATCACCGAGGATGGGACCAACCCCCAGATTGATCAGCCAGCCACCCAGCCCGCGCAGAGCGCCGCCATGGGCCAGATCGCTAAGTTCGCGTCCGCTGATGCTGACACAGACCATCAGCACCAGCAGGCACAGCACGATACCGCCAAGCAGGGCCATGATATTGGCAAGTTTATGGATCGCGCGGTGCAGCATCAGCGTGGCTTAGTTGCCTGCGGCGTTTTTGGCAATCAATGCCTGCGCCTCTTGATAGAGCCCTGTGCCATCAATGCCTGCCGCATCCGCTTCGGCGATCCAGTTGTCGATGGTGGGCTGGCTGGCCGCGCGCCATGCTTCGACCTGCGCGGGTGTCAGCGTGATGATGTTGTTGCCCGCCTCTTCGGCCAAGACGCGACCGGGGGCGTCGTACTCTTGCATGGTCCGCCCCGCAAAGGCCGAGAACTCAAGGCCGGAATTGGCATCAATCACCGCCTTCAAATCCGCAGGCAGATTATCATAGGCCGCTTGGTTCATCGCAAAGATAAAGGCAGTTGTGTAAAGTGCTGCACCGGGGAATTCGGTATGGTTTGTGACCAGTTCCTGCACCTTGAGCGCGGGAACAACCTCCCACGGGATCACCGCGCCATCAATCACGCCACGCGACAGGGATTCGGGCACCGCAGGCACCGGCATCCCGACAGACGTGGCACCCAGTTCGGTAAACAGCGTTGTCGTTGTCCGTGTGGGCGCACGCAGTTTCAGACCGCGCAAGTCGGCCACATCTGTAACAGGGCGGTTCGTATGGATCACACCGGGGCCATGCACCCAAAGCCCAAGGGGTTTGAACGCGGCAAAATCGGTGTCCATCATTCGCGCTTCGGCCAGTTCCCAATAGGCGCGCGATGTGGCTTCGGCATCGGGGGAAAGAAACGGCAACTCGAAGACCTCAAGCGGCGGGAAACGCCCGGGCGTATAGCCCGCCACTGTCCAGATGATATCGGCGACACCATCAATCGCCTGATCGATCAACTGCGGTGGCGTGCCGCCCAATTGCATGGACGGGAAACGGTCGATCCTGATACGGCCCTCGCTGTCTGCCTCGACCTGATCGGCGCAGACATCCAGAATATGCGCGGGCACATTGGCCTGTGCCGGCAAAAACTGATGCAGGCGCAACGTGACCTCCTGCGCGGCGGCAGCTGTGGACAGGCAGGCGGCAAGAACGCTCAAAAGCGCGGTACGGGTCGTTTTCATGGTCATCCTCCAGAAACAGTTGGCGCCATTGTGGTGATCACACCGCCACCCGCAAGGGGCAATTCATCGCAAGGATCCGGTCTTTGGTGCGACAAAGCCGTGCGCCCCGTGTCTGAGATAGAAATCGCAGCCTCGCAAAAAGCCATAACCGCCCCGTGAGCGGGGGCAAAACCTGTCGCGCTGCACATGCTCTCTGCAAGGTGAGTTGTCGCGGCGGCAGACGTAGCGTATCTAACCCAAACGCGATAACCTCGCGTCATGACTGGGGCAGGTCCCCGCGATGGCAGGAGCCCGAACCGCGTGAGCATACACACGACGCCCCTTGATGATCTGGTCGCCTGCCCGCAGTGCGACACGCTGCATTTGGCGCATAGCCTGCCAGAGAATTCGCAAGCCCACTGCCAGCGCTGCGGCATTGTCTTGATGACATCGCAGCCGTCCGCGATCGCGCGCGTGATCAGCCTTGCACTGACCGCCTTCGTGATGATGATTGCCGCCGTCAGCTTTCCTTTCCTGACGCTGGATGCGGGGGGGTTGCAAAATGCCACCTCGGTTCTGGATGCGGTATTGGCCTTCAACGATGGCTATGCCTTTCCGTTGGCGGTGGCTGTCGCTTTCTTCATTGTGGTCATCCCGCTGATCCGCCTGAGCGCGCTGATCTACGCACTTGGCCCGCTGGTGCGCGAGGCAAAGCCGCACCAGGGTGCGCGCAAGGCCTTTGCCCTCGCCGAAAAACTGCGCCCCTGGAGCATGGCAGAAATTTTCATCGTCGGCGTGACTGTTGCGCTGATCAAAGTGGCCGGATTGGCGGCCGTGACAATTGGCCCCGCTTTTTGGGCCTTCGCAGGGGTCGTGATTATCACGGTCCTCAAAGATCAAATGATTTGTAGGTATTCAATTTGGGAAGCACTGGACAAAGCCTCGGCCTGACGACGGCCCGCGAAGCGGGACTGGTGGCCTGTCAGCGGTGCGGACAGGTGCACCCGCTGCACACGCGGGTCTGCAAACGCTGTGAAGGGCGGCTGGAAAGCCGTGATACCGAGAGCCTGCAAAAGGTCTGGGCATGGCTGATTGCGGGCATGATTGCCTATATTCCGGCCAATATTTATCCGATGTTGCTGACCTCGACGCTGGTGGAGCGGTCCGAGAGCACCATTATCGGCGGTGCGGTTGAACTTTTCGATCACGGCTCTTACGGGATTGCCGCAATTGTCTTTATCGCCTCGGTGATGATCCCCGTGGGAAAATTCATCGCAATCATGTATCTGGCCATCAGCGTGCAACGCCATTCCGGCGCAAACCAGCACGAACGCCACGTCGCCTATGAGGTGGTCGAATTCATCGGGCGCTGGTCCATGATCGACGTCTTTGTCGTTGCAATCCTGTCGGCACTCGTGCAACTCGACACTATCGCAACCGTCAACCCCGGCATCGCGGCAGTAAGCTTTGCGTTGTCTGTTATTTTTACCATGTTATCCGCACAGGCCTTTGATTCCCGCCTGATCTGGGACGTAGACAGGACCAAGCAGCAATGAGCGATCCGAGCACAAACGGGCCAGCCCCGCTCGATGTCAGGCCCGTAAAGAAGAAGATCTGGCAGCGCCTGTCACTGGTCTGGCTTGTCCCCATCTTCGCCTTGGGGATTTCGCTTTGGGCTGCATGGCAGAACTATGCAGATCGCGGTACGCTGATCACCATCAGCTTTGAAAATGCCGCGGGTATCACGGCAGGCGAAACCAGTATCAGGTATCGTGATGTGACCATCGGCGAAGTTGAAAGTGTTGAATTTGCCCCCGGTCTGTCCGACGTGCTCGTCCACGCGCGGATTGACCAAACCGTGGCCCCGTTTCTTGATGACGACGCCCAGTTCTGGGTTGTGCGCCCTGATGTATCGGTGCGCGGGATCACCGGGCTCGATACTGTGCTGTCCGGCGTTTACATCGAAGGCAACTGGGACACCGAGGCGGATGTCGCGCAGTTTGATTTCATCGGTTTGGAAGAACCGATCATGACGCGCGCCAACCAGCGCGGCACTACCGTCACGCTGCGCGCGGATGATGGCGGCAGCATCTCTGCGGGTGCGCCGGTTTTGCACAAAGGCATCGAGGTCGGTTATCTTGAGAAACCGCAACTGTCGCTCAATGGCAGTCAGGTTGTTGTCACCGCCTTTATCGAAAGACCCTATGACCGCCGTATCACCAGCAGCACACGGTTCTGGGATACCTCTGGATTTAGCGTCTCATTCGGCACCGGCGGGGTGTCTTTGAATGTCAGTTCGCTGGCTTCTGTGATCGAGGGGGGCATCGCATTTGATACTGTCGTCTCGGGCGGGCAACCGATTGCCGATGGCGCGACCTTTGACATCTTCGACAGTGAAGAGTCCGCGCGCGACAGCCTTTTCACCGATCCCAATGCAGAAGTACTGCGCGTTGCGGTTCTTTTTGAGCAATCGGTCAGCGGCCTTACGGTCGGGTCCGAGGTGCGTTTTCAGGGTATCCGCATTGGTGAAGTCAGCGATCTGAACGCGATTGTGGTTGGTCAGGGCAGCAATGCTGATGTGCGATTGCAGGCCGTGCTTGCGGTTGAGCCTTCGCGCCTTGGCATGGGAAGCGATGCCACCGTCGAGGATGCACTGACCTTGCTGTCTGATTTTGTCACACGCGGCCTGCGGGCGCGGATGGTGACGGGCAATATTCTGGCGGGAACACTCTTTGTCGAGCTGGTCGAGATCGAAGACGCGCTGCCCGCGATCATGAACCTGACCTCTGGTGACTATCCCGTCATTCCGACCACAGACTCGGAAATCTCGGACGTAGCCGCCACTGCCGAAGGCCTGTTGTCGCGCATCAATGCGCTGCCGGTCGAGGAACTGATGGATGGTGCGATTGATCTGATGGACAGCTTCGAGCGCTTGGCCAATGACGAATCCACCCGTAACGCGCCGGCGGCCCTTTTATCGCTGCTGGACGAATCCCGTGCCTTGATCGCGTCGGAGGATCTGCAGGCCATTCCCAACGATCTGCGCACTGTCATCAATGACATCAATGGTCTAGTATCCGAGGCCAGCGAAACCGGTATCATTACCAACCTTGATGCGGCCATCGCGACCGCGGCACAGGCGGCGGCGAACATCGAACAGGCCACACAGAACCTGCCGCAGATCACCGCAGATATCGAAGCACTGACAACCCGCGCCAATCAACTTGAACTTGAGGCGCTGGTGGCATCCGCCACAGAAACGCTCAACGCGGTTGATGCCTTTTTGAGCACGGACGATACAATCGCCTTCCCTGCCGAAGCGAACGCCGCCCTGTCTTCCTTGCGGATCTTCCTTGATGAAGTCCGCGAAGGTGGCGCTATTGAGAACGTGAACGACGCGCTTGCATCGGCCAGCCAAGCGGCAAGCGCTGTCGAAGATGCGGTCAGCACCCTGCCCGCCTTATCCGCGCGCGCGAATGATCTTGTGACCCAGATCACAACGGTAGTGAACAGCTATGGTGAACGGTCGCGCTTTAGCGCCGAGACGCTATCCACACTGCGCGATATCCAGGAAGCGTCAGATGCAATTTCCTCGCTTGCGCGTACCATCGAACGAAACCCCAATTCCTTGTTGATCGGACGGTAAATCATGCTTACGCGCTTCTCGCTACTCGTTTTCACAGCCCTTGCCGCCTGTTCCCCGCTTGCCGAGCGGGTCGCTATGACACCGCTGCCGTCATCGGTAGAACTGCGCCCCTTGGTGGGCAGTGCCATGGTGCGCACGGTATCCTTGCCGACCTATGCCGCGACAGAAGAGATTGCTGTCAAAACCGCAGACGGGCGTATCACGATCCGCGAAGATGTGCTGTGGGCGGATGATCCAGAACGGGCGGTCACGTTGATCCTGACACGCACCCTGAGCGATATTCTGAATACCGATGTCGGTCCTGATCCATGGCCCTTTATCGGTCTGCCGGATGTTTCCGTGGACGTGCGGGTCGAGCGGATCTTGGGTGGGCTTGACGGCACGTTCGAGCTGCGCGGCCAGTTCTTTGTCGCAAGCGAGGGCGCGGATTTCCGTGACAGCACGCACCGTTTTGACATCATCGAACAGGTGGCAGACGGGTCTGTCGAAGGGATCGCCGCCGCGCAATCTGCTGCTTTGTTGAAACTGGCCGAACAGATTGGCGCGGTGCTGGGACGCTAGCCTGCGGGATCGGTCATTGTTGCAGTGGCGCGGCGCACCTTCAGGTTCGCCCGCACGAATGCCACGATAAAGATCGCGGTCAGTACAAGAATGACAGTTGGCGCAGGCGCGCTGTCGAGAAAGAAGCTGAGATAGACGCCCGAAAGACCGGCGAACATCGTCACACCCACCGCAATCGGCAGCATCAGTGCAAAGCGTTTCGTCAGCAGAAAAGCAATCGCCCCCGGTGCGATCAACAGACCGATCGACAGGATGATCCCCACCGCCGAAAGCGTGGCGACAATTGTGAGTGAAATCAGCGCCAACAGCCCGTAATGGAGCCATCCGACCCGTAGCCCGACCGCCTGCGCCTGTACCGGATCAAACGCATGCAGCATGAATTCACGCTGCTTGACCAAAATGATGACCGCAACCAGCGCGGCAATCGTACCAGCCGTCCACAGGTCAGTGCCATCAACCCCCAACATATTGCCAAAGAGAATGTGATCGAGGTGCACATCCGTCGTGATCTTGGTGTAAAGCACCAGGCCGAAGCCGAACATGCCCGAAAACACGATCCCCATCACGGTATCCTGCTTGACCCGGCTATTGGCCGACAGAAAACCGGTGCTGAGCGCGCAAATCATCCCTGCCGCAAAGGCCCCGATGATCAGCGGGATGTTCAGCATATACCCGATGACAATGCCGGGCAGCACCGCATGACTGATGGCATCGCCCATCAGCGACCACCCCTTGAGCACAAGATAGCACGATAGCAGGCTGGTGGGCACGGCAATGATCGCCATCATCAGGAAGGCCTTGTTCATAAAGGCGAACTGAAACGGGAAGAGAAGCGTTTCCATCAGTTGCCCTCCAATGCCGCAGCGGCACGGCGGCGCGCGGCCATATACCCGTGTTTGGGTGCGAAAACGAAGGCCGCAAGAAAGATCAGTGTTTGCAGCGACACGATGATGCCGCCTGTGGCACCATCAAGGAAGTAGCTCAGATATGCGCCCACAAAGCTGGTCCCTGCCCCGATGGCCACGCTGAGCACCAACAACCTTGGAAAGCGGTCGGTCAGCAGATAGGCCGTGGCCCCCGGTGTCACGACCATCGCAATGACAAGAAACGCACCCACGGTCTGCAACGCAGCCACACAAGAGGCCGCGAGCAACGTAAAGAACACCGCGCGTAACAGATCAGGGCGCAGCCCGATGGACCGCGCGTGGTTTTCATCAAAGAACGCCACCATCAGATCCTTCCATTTGGCCAGCAGCACAGCCAAGGTCACAAACCCTATTATCGCCAGTTGCAACGTATCGGAGGGCGTAATCGCAAGGATATTGCCCATGGTGATCGTCTGCACGCTCACCGATGTGGGCGACAGCGACACCATGAACAGGCCCAGCCCGAAGAACGACGTAAAGATCAGACCGATGATCGTGTCCTCTTTCAGCCCCGAGCGTTGATTGAGAAACAGCATCGCACCGGCAGCCAACCCGCCCGCGGCAAAAGCCCCCAAAGCAAAGGGCAGCCCAAGCATATAGGCCCCCGCCACGCCCGGCACGATCGAATGGCTGAGCGCGTCACCGATCAGCGACCAGCCTTTGAGCATCAGGTATGCAGAGAGAAAGGCGCAAACCCCGCCGACCAATGCACTGACCCACATGGCGTTGAACATGTAGCCATAGCTGAAAGGTTCCAGCAGGAGTGCCATCATGTAGGCTCTTTCTCGGTGCTGCCGCCCTCGCCGTAAACAACAAAGGGGCGCTCGTCATCGGTGATCACACGAATCTGGCGGCTGTCATCATCGTCATGCAGATCGGACCCGCCCAGCACGAAGTGCCGCAACACGCCACCAAAGGCCAGTTCGAGGTTTTCGTGAGTAAACACATCTTCGGTCAGACCATAAGCCAGAACGGTCTTTTTGACCAAAATCGTACGGTCACAAAATTCCGGCACGGACCCAAGGTTATGGGTCGAGACCAGAATAACCCGCCCCTCATCGCGCAGATCACGCAGCAGGGCGACGATAGCGTCTTCGGTTTGGACATCAACGCCGGTGAAAGGTTCATCCAGCAAGATCACTTGCCCCTCTTGGGCCAAGGCACGGGCCAGAAACACACGTTTGCGCTGCCCGCCTGACAACTCACCAATCTGGCGATGGCGGAATTCGGTCATGTTCACACGCCCCAAGGCGTCGGTGACGGCGGCATGATCGGCGGCTTTGGGCCTGCGGAAAAACCCCATATGCCCGTAGCGGCCCATCATCACCACGTCTTCGACAAGGACGGGAAAGGACCAGTCCACCTCTTCGGATTGCGGCACATAGGCCACGATGTTGCGGCGCAGCGCCTCGGACACGGGCATGCCAAGCACGGAAATTTCACCGCGTGCGGCAGGCACGAACCCCATGATCGCCTTGAAGAGTGTGGATTTCCCGGCACCATTCACCCCCACAAGGGCGGTAATCGTCCCTGTGGGGATTTCAAAGCTCGCGTTATGCAGTGCGGTGTGCCCGTTACGATAGGTCACCGTCACATTTTGCGAGATGATGCCGGGGGTTGGGGTCATTCAGTCAGGCCTGCTGCAATAGTTTCGGTCGTGACACGCAAGAGATCCAGATAGGTCGGCACGGGGCCATCCGCTTCGGTCAGGCTATCGACGTAAAGGACGCCCGCATATTCCGCATCGGTCTCGCGTGCGACCTGTTCGGCGGGGGCTTGGCTGACTGTGCTTTCGCAAAATACGGCCGGGATGTTGTTATCGCGCACTGTGTCAATCACGCGCCGCACTTGTTGGGGTGTGCCCTGCTGGTCGGCGTTGATGGGCCAAAGGTAGAGTTCCTGCATCCCGAAATCGCGCGCCAGATAGCTGAATGCACCTTCACAGCTGACAAGCCAGCGCCGTTCGGCAGGCAAAGCAAGGATCTGATCCCGCAGGGGCGCAATCGTGGCGGTGATTTCGGCCTTATAGGCCTCGGCGTTGGCGCGGTAGATTTCGGCATTGTCGGGGTCATGTTCCACGAATGCATCACGGATATTGTCGACGTAGATCAGCGCGCTTTCAAGGCTCATCCAGGCATGGGGATTGGGTTTGCCGTCGTAGGATCCGGACGAGATGCTGAGCGGTGTGATCCCGTCAGAGAGCGTCACGCTGGGCACGTCCGAGAGGTTGCTGAAGAACTGTTCAAACCAAAGTTCAAGGTTCAGCCCGTTCCACAGGATCAGGTCGGCATCCTGCGCGCGGATAATATCGCGGGGGGTAGGTTGATAACCGTGGATTTCGGCCCCTGCCCGCGTGATGCTTTCCACAATCGCCGCATCGCCGGCGACGTTCTGGGCCATATCGGCGATCACGGTAAATGTGGTGACGGCTTTGAAACGGTCGTCTTCGGCCAAGGCGGCAGAAGCAAACACGGCGGCGCAACACACAAAGGAGAGGCGTTTTATCATAGTCATTGGAGTGTCCTTTCGGTAGAGAACTGTCAATCGAAAAGATGCTTATGCGACTTATTCGCAATTGTAAATTGAAATGAGAATGGTTCGCATGTAGTCACGAAGAGGTGATCGCAGGCGGTGATGTCATACCCCGCGGTCCCCTATTCCGCGGGCGCCGCAGCGCCGATTTTCTCCTCGCTCAGGTCTGGCTTGCGAATAGCCAGACGCAACAGCGGCGGCACCGTCAGAAGCGTGAGGAAGGCCGACATTGACAAGCCGCCAACCACAACAGCGCCCAAACCACGGTACAGCTCTGACCCTTCGCCGGGAAAGATGACCAAGGGCAGCATTCCCATGATGCTGGTCAGCGTCGACATAAAGATCGGTCTGATCCTATTGCGTGTCGCCTCCTCGATGGCATCGACAGGCTCCATCCCCTCTTCGCGCAGGTGAAAGAGCGTCTGGTGTACGATCAGGATCGCGTTGTTCACCACGATGCCCACCAAGATCACGAACCCCAGCAAGGTCAGCATATCCATCGGCTGGGTCTGGTAGAGGTTCAGCACAGCCAACCCCCCGACCCCGCCCGCTGCAGCGACAGGCACAGCAATGAGGATAACGAGCGGGAGGATAAAGCTTTCAAACAGCACCGCCATGACCAGAAAGACGATGACCAGCGCCACAATAAGATTGATCTGGATCGCATTCCACGTCTGGCTGAGTTGATCGGCGGTGCCGGACACGCTCAGACGGATATCGCCGGGGATGCCCTGCTCTTCCAGCACAGCAACGACCTGTTGTTCCAAAATCTCCACCGCCTGTTCCAGTGGCAGGTTATCGGCAGGGCGCACTTCGAGCGTGACCGTCCGCAGCCGTTCGCGGTGCCTGATCTCGGTCGGTCCTGCGGTCAGCATGACCTCGGCAAGCGCCGATACCGGCACGATCTGGCCACCGGGGGTGACAACGGGGTAATTGCCCACATCCTGCGTGCGGGCGGCGTCGCGGATGGTGGGGTCACCTTTCAGCACCAGATCAACACGTTCTGACCCCACGGTAATCTGCGCCACGCGCAACCCGTCGTTAAAGGCATCAACTGTGGCCGCCAGCCCGGAACTGTCCAGACCGGCATCTGCAAGGCGCAGGCGATCCGGGATCAACCGCACTTCTGGCGCCCCCAGTTCAAGCCCCGGTATGGGGCGGAACTGATGCCCTTCGGAACGCGGCAGCACGCCAGAGACAATTCCTGCCGCACGTCCCGCGACAGCCAAGATTTCGTTCAGGTCCTGACCCGAGATATTGAGCTCAATCGCGCGGCCACCACCCACCCCGCGCCCGAAAAGGGATGGTTGGGTCATAAAACCAAAGGTGCCGGGTTCGGCAAAAATCGGGCGGCTGAGGATCGGGATCAACTCGCCTGCGCGCTGGGTATCGACCGCTGCGGCACCGACGAAAGAATTGCCCGGAGTGGCCACGAAAAAGAAACTGTCGATGGCTGGCACGCCATCTGCGGTCTGCGCCTCCGGGGCCACTTCCCACAAAGGCTGGGCCACGTCTTCGATGCGCTGCGCAATGGTTTCTGTGGTTTCAAGGTTATAGCCGGGGGGCGGAATGATCAGCCCAAAGACCAGATTGCGGTTGCCTTCCGGCAGGTATTCCAGACGCGGCAGAAACGCCCAACTGGCCACCGCTGCGCCACCGGCAATCAGCGTGACCATGATGATCCCGATTGTACGCACCCGCACAGTCATACGCACGTAAGCCATGACGAGATTACGGAACCCCCGCCCCAAGTGGTCGATCCCCCAGAGCGGGACCATCTTTTGATCATCACGGCGCAGCAAACGGCTTGCCAGCGCGGGGATCACGGTAACCGCAACCACCAGCGACAACAGTACAGAGACCGAAATCGCCACCGCGATATCGCGGAACAATTGCCCTGCCTCAAGCTGCATCACCAAGATCGGGACAAAGACCAGAACGGTCGTCAGAGCCGACACAAGGATCGCGCCCCAGACCTGTTTGGCCCCCAAGTAAGCCGCCTCGCGCCGCGAATACCCGGCCTCGCGCAGGCGGTAGATATTTTCCAGAACCACAATCGCGGCGTCAACGATCATCCCCACCGCAAAGGCGATACCCGCCAGCGAAATGACGTTCAGCGTGCGCCCTGTCGCCATGACAACGAAAGTCGCGACAATCGACACAGGGATCGACAGCGAGATGATTACAACCGCCCGTGGCGACCGCAAGAACAGCATCAGGATCAGTGCCGCAAGCGCACCCCCGATATAGATATTGGTGGTCACAAGATCGATCGCACCTTCGATATAGATCGTCTCGTCATAGACCTGTTGCAGGATCAGACCCTGGTCGGTCATCGGCCCCGCCTGCAGCTCGTCCAGCACGACGCGCAACTCTTCCATGACGGTTATCACATTGGCACCGGATTCGCGGACCACGTTGAAGGCGAGGCTGGGTTCGCCCTTGAACCGCAGCCGCGCGGTCGGTTCCTGATAGGCGAATGCCACATCTGCCACATCGCTGACGCGCACCCGCCCGATGCCACCGCTGGCCGCATCCGAGCGGAGCACAACGTTGCGGATCGCATCTTCGGTGTTCAGATTGCTTTCCGTGCGCACCACATAACGGCGCTTGCCTTCATCCACATCCCCTGCGGAAATCGAGATATTCTCGGCGCGCAACCGCTGCACCACCTCGGGCACGGTCAGGCCAAAGCGTGACAGGCGCTGCGGGTCCACGACCACCTGCAATTCGCGTGTCACGCCGCCAAAGACGTTCACAGCGGCAACGCCGGGGATACGCTCGACACGGTCCTTGACGATATCTTCGATGAAATCGCCAAAGTTCGGCATAGGCTGCGTATTGCCCTCAGCGGCGGTGATCAGCACCCATGCAATGGGGCTGTCATCAGCGCCAGAGGTGTTCAACGTCGGCTCGTTCGCTTCCGCCGGATAGCCGCCCACCCGGTCAAGGCGGTTCGAGACCAGCAACAGCGACTGGCTCATATCCGTGCCGATCGCGAATTCAAGCGTGACCTCGGCCTGTCCGGTGCGTGAGCGGGACGTCATGATTTCAAGCCCGTCAAGCCCCCGCAGCGTTTCTTCCTGCGGGTTCACGATTTCGCGCTCGATCTCGGACGGCGCGGCACCGGGCCAGTTGGTCGAGATCACAACGATGGGTTTACGCACATCGGGTGCAAGCTGGATCGGGATTTGCGTAAGGGCCAGTGCACCAAACAGGACGGCCATCAACACGGCGGCGATGACCGCAACAGGGCGTTCGATGGCGTACCGGATGATATCCATCAATTCGTCTCCAGCAGGTTGGCGGCGATCGCCTGCCCCGGACGCAGCCGTTCATTGCCGCGGACAACCACCAGTTCACCCTCGACAAGGCCATCAACCACTTCGTAGCGGTCGCCCAAAGGCACACCCAATGTCACGTTGCGCGGCTGCGCTTGGTCTTCGGCGGCGACAAAAACGGTCCAGCCACCCGCCCCCTGCACGAGCGCATCTTTGGGCACCGAAAGTACATCGCGCGCCGCACCAACGGGAATATCCACGGTCAAGCTTTGTCCGACAGCGGCGTTGCCTTCGGCCGACAGTGAAGGTGCCGCAAAAAGCACGGCACGGGTGCGTGTCGAAGGATCCTCGACTGGCAGAACCGCGCGGAGTTCCAACATCAGTTCGGCACCCGTTTCGGTCTTTGCGGTCACGATCTGACCGGGGAACAGGAAATTGGTGTAGCGCGATGGCACACTGGCCTGCACTTCAAAAGAGCCGGTATCCAAGAGACGCACCAGCGGCGTACCTGCCTGAATAAAAGCCCCCGGTATGGTATTCACTTCCAGAACAACTCCTGGGAAAGGCGCGGTAATGCGGCTCTGCTCAAGCTGATAGCGGGCTTCGGCAAGGCGGGACTCGGCGCTTTTTTCGCGGGCTTGTGCTTCGAAAAACTGCGCCTCTGCTTCCAGAAAATCGGCCTGCGCATCGTCAAACCGCCCTTGGCTAAAGGATGTTCCGCCGCGCAATGCCTCAATCCGGTCAAGGGCGATACGGGCCCGGTCAACACGTGCGCGGGCAGTGTCAATGCCTGCGGCAGCTTCAGCCAGCTGCGCCTCGGACTGGGCGACCTGAATTGTCAGCAGATCATCGTTCAACTCGACCAAAAGATCACCGGTTGTCACGCGCGTTCCCGCAAGCACCGCCACTATGTCGACATTTCCGGCAACACGACCCGCGACATTGCCGTCACGTGCCGTTGTCACCTCGGCAAAGACGGGGACAGTTTCGGCCAATGCGCGCGTTTCAACGGCTTGCACACTGACCGCCGCGGGGCCACCTTGGGCTTGCAATATCGACGCAGTCGCAGTCAGCACAAACACAAAAACAGGTAGCAGACGCATTGATTTTCTCCGATGAGGACGTATCGGTAAAGTAGCGTGACGGATGCGAAGTCAACGATCGGGCCAATTGACAGCACCAAAGATGCCCGCATCGGGCGCATCTGCTGAAAAAGCGGGCATCAAAAGCCAGTAAACCCGCGCTTGTCATCACAAGATGAAGCGCAGATTGTACCATCAAGAGACGAATGCGAAGGAGCGAACAGAATGCCAAAGGGCTATATCATCGGCCATGTCACTGTGACGGACCCAGAGGCCTATCAGGCCTATGTCACACAAAATACACCCATCATTCAGGGCTATGGCGGGCAGCCATTGGTGCGCGGGGGCCAGTCCGAACATCCCGAAGGTCCCGAATACAGCCGCCATGTTGTTTTCGAATTTCCCGACTACGCGTCAGCAAAGGCCGCCTATCATGATCCCGCCTATCAAGAGGTGGCGCAGATCCGGCGCGACAACGCCACCAGCATGATTGTCGTCGTCGAGGGCGTCTAGGGCAGAACCGCCAACCACACCCAGACCGACAGGATCGACAGGGCCGTGCCCATCAAAACAGCCGATGCCGCGACACGCTTGGCCTTTCCGTACATATTGGCAAAGACATAGGCATTGACCCCCGGCGCCATGGCTGCCGTCACTGTCGCAGACCGCAAAGCGGCATCAGAGAGTTCATTTGCGCGGACCAGTCCCCATGCAATCAAGGGATGCAGGACAAGCGAGACCGCCACAACAAACAGAATGGTGCGCATGTCACCTTCCGGCCGGTAGCGATACAGCACGCCGCCCAAACCGAATAGCGCCGCAGGCAGGGCTGCGCGGATCATCAGATCAATCGCGTCGGTCAGCACCGAAGGCAAAGGAATGCCGGACAGATTTACGACAAAGCCCAACGAAATACCGATGATCAGCGCATTGTTGAACATCGCCTTGAGCACTTTTCCCGGCAGGGCCGCAACAGAGCCGCCGCGATTGCGTGCAATCTCCATCGCGGTAATGCCGACCATGTAACAAAACGGCGAATGGATCGCGATGATGGCATAGTTGGCCTCAAGCGCGCCGGCGCCATACGCGCGTTCGGTAATCGGCAGACCCAACAGGAGCGAGTTTGAAAACAGGCAGCAAAACCCGATGACAACGCTGTCTTCCCAATCGCGCCCGAAAATATAGCGCGCGCCCAGCAAACCTGTGACAAACCCGGCAAATGCACCGGCGTAGAAGCTTGCAAGAAGCGCCAGATCAAAGTTCTGTTGCAAATCAAGTGTCGAGATGGCGCGGAACAGAAGGCAGGGTATCGCAAAGCCTTGGGTGAACTTCATCAACCCCTCGACACTGCTATCGCTGAAATAGCCTTTCCAGACAGCAACATAGCCAAAGCCGATGACCAGAAATACCGGCAGGATAACGTCGATCAGCGCGGCCATGTCGGATCCTTCGGCTTAAGGGGCAGAAATAGTGATTGTCATACCGTCATATGCAGGGCTGACGTGTTCCGGTGTCTCTGCGGCGACCGCGTCAAAGTCCAGATCGTTGTGCATGTTCGTCAGGATCGCCTGCTTGGGAGCCACGCGCGCGATCCATTCAAGCGTATTGGCCAGATGCGAATGGGTCGGGTGCGGGTCACGGCGCAAGGCATCGACAATCCAGTAGTCCAGCCCTTCCAACATCGGCCAGACGTTGTCGGGGATGGACGAGACATCAGGCAGATAGGCCACATTCGCGATGCGGAACCCGAGTGCTTCGATGGACCCGTGTTGCACTTCGAACGGGCGCAGCACGATATCGCCTCCTGCCCCGCTGATTGTGATATCGCCGTCAATCGTATTCAGTTCGCAAATGGGCGGATAGGACGATCCCTTTGGCTGCACAAAGGCATAGCCGAAACGCCCCAGCAGATCGTTGGTCGTATCGCCGTCAGCCCAGACCTGCAGCCGCTCGCGCTTGTTGAAAACAACCATGCGCAGGTCATCAATCCCGTGCACATGATCGGCGTGCCCGTGGGTATAGACGACAGCATCCAACAGGCCGACGTCGGCGTCGAGCAACTGGCTGCGCATGTCGGGCGTGGTGTCAATCAGGACGCGGGTGTGCCCATTGCGACCGGTGCGGGTGACAAGCACGGAACACCGTCTGCGCGCATTTTTGGGGTTGGTGGGATCACAGGCCCCCCAAAGCCCGCCAAGGCGCGGCACGCCGCCGGATGATCCACAGCCCAAGATGCGAAAGCTGATCTGGTCGCTCATGCGGCGGCTTTCCAGAACAGGCGGTCGAAATTTGCGGTCGTTTGTTTGGCGAAGTCTTCATAGGACAGACCGAAGACCTCGGCCCCGACCCGCGCGGTATGTGCGGTATAGGCGGGCTCATTACGCCTGCCGCGATGGGGCGGCGGGGCCAGATAGGGACTGTCGGTTTCCACCAGAATACGCTCGACCGGGGCTGCGCCGAAAATGTCGCGCAATTCCTGACTTTTGGGAAAGGCCGCAATACCGGACATCGACAGGTAGAAATCCATGTCCAAAGCGGCCTCAGCCAAGGCGGCACTGCTGGAAAAACAATGCATCACGCAAGTATAGGGGCCATTGGCATATTCTTCTTTCAGAATACGCGCCATGTCGTCATCTGCGGCACGGGCATGAATAATCAGGGGCAGCTTGGTGTCGCGCGCAGCCGCGATATGGACGCGCAAAGACTGCTTCTGAATAGCGGCGCTTTCGGCAGTGTAATGATAATCGAGGCCGGTTTCCCCGATACCCACGAATTTGGGATGAGCTGCCAAAGCGGTCAGCTCATCTACTGTCGCCAGCGGCTCATCGGCGGCGCTCATCGGATGTGTGCCCGCAGCATAGAAAACGGGGCCGTATGTTTCCGCGATGGCCCGCACTTGCGGCTCCAAACGAAGCCTGGTGCAGATCGTGACCATACGCGACACACCCGCCTCCAAAGCGCGGGCAACGACCTGATCCCGTTCGGCATCAAAATCCGCGAAATCAAGGTGGCAGTGGCTGTCAACGATGGTGGCTTGGGTCATATCGGGGGCCTTCAGACGAGGGCGGTGGCTTGCGCCGTCTCTTCTATTTTGAAGATCATATCAAGGATCAGCGCGGCAGGGTCAAGGTTCACCGCGCGCCCGTGGCGCGAGCGGTCCGTCAAATCCTGCTGCAACTGCGCCCAACGCCGTGCAGCGCGATCATCCGGGGCCAGCCGCGCCAGCAGACGCGCTTCACCGGGCGCCCCTTGTGCGGACGGCGCGCCCATCAGACCCGCGCGTGCGGTGCGCGACAAAAAGAGATCAATCAGATCAAGCGTCATGCCGAAACGGACCTCGCCGGCTTTGCCGACACAGGCATCTGAAAGCCGCAAGGCTGCGGGGCGGTCCATCCGCGGCAGACGGTCGAGGGTCTTGATCAGTTCCGCATAAAGCGCAAGCCCGTCGTGGTTCAACAGCCGGATCGCATCACCAGCAGAACCACCAGCAAGGGTAGCAAGGCTCTCGGATTGCTCGGACGGGTGGCCCGCCTGTGTCAGCGCGCTTTGCAAATCAGCGGCGTTCAGACGCGCACAACGGAGTTCGCGACAGCGCGAGCGGATCGTCGGCAAAAGCCGTGACGGTTGGTGCGCGACCAGAAGGATGGTGCAATTCGCGGGCGGTTCTTCCAGCTCTTTCAGGATCGCATTGGCCGCATTGCGGTTCAATTCATCCGCGGCATCAACAATGACCACACGCCGCCCGCCGTCGGCTGCGGACATCTGGAAAAACGTCTTGAGGTTGCGCACCGCATCGACGGTGATTTCGGATTTCAGCTTTTTGGTCTTGTCATCCCAAGGGCGTCGGATAAGCGACAGGCGCGGATGGGCGCCGGACTGGATCAGGCGCGCATCGGGGTGGTCAGGATCGACAGCGAGCGTGGGATCACCGAAAAGCCCCCCCTCCGGATTTGCCAGCAGGAAGGTTGCGATCTTCCACGCGAGCGTGGCCTTTCCCACACCGCGTGGCCCGGTGATCAGCCAACCCGAATGCAGCCGCCCTGCCCCGAAAGCATCCAGAAAATCCGCCTGCGCCTTGTCCTGACCGAACAGCACCTGCGTTTCACGCGGATGCGGTGCGCCTGCAATGCGATCCGGTTCTGGGATATCTTCGTCGCTCATGCGTAGGCCGCGATTTCGCTGGCGATCTGGTCCGCTGTGCGGTTGCCATCAATCAATACACAGCGGTCAGGATTGGCATGAGCCAAGGCCAGAAAGCCGTGGCGCAGTGTTTCCTGAAAGCCAAGACCAAAGTCCTCAAACCGGTCCTCGCCGGATTTGCGGGCCAGACCACGCTGCAGCGCCGTTTCGGGGTCCATATCAATGATGAAGGTCAGGTCGGGTTCGCGGCCAATCATCAGGCTATGCAAACTGTCTACGATCCCGCGCAGATCGCCACGTGTGGCCCCCTGATAGACGCGCGTACTGTCGGCGAAGCGGTCAGAGATCACGGTCTTGCCCTCCGCCAGTGCGGGTTGGATCGTCTTTTCCAGATGATCGCGACGGGCTGCCGTAAACAACAGGATTTCCGTCTCGGGCGACCAGCGGTCCGTATCACCCGTCAGCAAAAGCGCGCGAATTTCCTCTGCACCGGGGCTGCCGCCGGGTTCACGGGTGAGAATTATGTCGTCACCCTTCGCACGCAAATGGTCTGCAAACCGGCGTGATTGTGTGGACTTGCCAGAGCCGTCAATGCCCTCAAACGTAATAAAACGGGGCTTGCTCATGCCTCTTCCGGCACCTCGCCAGCGTTTGCCGGACCATATTTCTGCCAAAGCACCAGTGCCGCCGTCCGCAGGCGCGTGGCGAAACCACCCCGTGCCACATCCTCTTCGGCGACCAGCGGGATGCGTTTTTCGGGCAAATCGTCAAATGTGATCACCAGTTCGCCCAGTTTCTGACCCGCTGTAATCGGGGCCTCGATCGGGCCATCATAGACAACCTCTGCATTGATATCGCCCTGATTGAGAACCGGCACCAACAGGGAAAGGTCCTCGGCCACTGTCAGACCGACTGTCGGGATGGCCCCCATCCAGACGTCAGCCGTCGCAATGCGCGTCCCCGCTTCAGCCACGTCCTTTTCGGCAAACTGACGGAAGGCCCAGTTGATGATCCTGACAGATTCCTCTGCGCGTGCTTCGCGGCTATCAAGACCGGTAATCACCCAAATGATACGCCGCCCGTCTTGTTTGGCAGAGCCCACAAGACCGTAGCCCGCCTCCATTGTGTGCCCCGTTTTCAAACCATCAGCCCCCAATCCCATTGCCAGAACAGGGTTGCGGTTGGCCGAATTGGACGGAACGCGGCCATCAAAGGGAAAATCGGTTTCGGCAAAAAGCGGGTAAAATGTCGGGAAATCCGCGATCAGACGGTCCGCCAGAATACCCAGATCCTCCATCGACATCCGGTGTCCCGCGGCAGGCCATCCGCTCGCGTTTACGAAGGTCGAATTCATCATGCCCATCTGGCGCGCGCGTTCGGTCATCATGCGCGCGAAGCCCGCCTCGGACCCGTCGGGCGAAAGTGCCTCAGCCAGTACGACGCTTGAATCATTGCCCGAGACAACGATCACACCGCGCAGCAAATCTTCGACGCGCACGCGGTCGGTTGTATCAAGAAACATTGACGAGCCACCGAAGCTTGCCGCGTGAGATGACACGGGCAGTTCTTCGTTGATGTCCAGACGTCCGTCGGCCACGGCTTCGAAGGCCATATAAATCGTCATCAGCTTGGACATCGAAGCCGGCGGCAGTGGCGTGTCGGCGTTTTTGGACAACAGCACTGTACCGGTGGACTGGTCATAGATATAGGCGGCGGTCGCACTTGTCTCGAAGGCAAGCGCCCCGCCCGTTGTGAACAGGCAAGTCGCGATCACAGCAAAGCGGTGCAAGAAACCAAAACGCATGAAGACAGGTTCTCCTTAGTTCAAGGGGGCGTTACTCGGTGGCGTCAATCACAAAGGCATCAACGAAACCCAATTCCTTCAACCGGGTCACATCGGCAGCATCGGTCAGCGGCCCCGCGATCACACGCCACACGGTGCGCCCGCCAAGCTCTTCGGGGCTCACGGTCGCTTCGATCCCGGCTTCGGCAATCGTCGCGACCGCGGTGTTGGCATTGCGCTCTACGCTGAACACACCGATCTGTGCCCGCGAGCCCGCAGGCAAAGGCGCGGGGGCTGCAAGTACGGAAGACACATCAATTGGCGCACTCGGGGCGGCACCAGTCGCTGAGGACGCGGCTGCGGCTGTTTGTTCTGCAGCGGATGTGGCGGCTTCAACGGCAGCCGGCAAAACGACCGCAGCGGTCGCGGCGACGGCTTCACCCGTCCCGCTGTCTTCCGCATCCGTCTCTGCAGCATCCAGGGGTGCGGCTTCAACCGCAACGGGGGCTGCAAGGCTTGCAACGACGGGATTTTCCTCTGCGGCAGGCACCTCAACCTCTTGGCGGCGAAGCACAACGACCTCAAGCCGCGTCGGCGCACCGGGCAGCATGCCCAGCGCATCAGCAGCGTCCGAGGACACCTGCAACAGCGGGCCGGGATTGTCGCGCTCGCGGCGGAACAAGGCGCCAATCACCTCTTGGCCGCCTGCGGTGTTACGGATCACCACGCGCTCGGGGTCCGTGACCTCGGGGTGTGCAACCCAGACACCGCCCAATGAAGGGCGACCGTCCCACAATCCATCGCTGTCGATCGCGAAAATATCAGGCCTTTCGATATCGACATCACGTTGCATCCGCTGGCCCAGCGCATTCGCAGGCAAAGGCGCGGCTGCGGTTTGAGAGGCGTTACCGGCACTTGGAAAGGCGAATTCTCCGTTCTCGTCGCACGCGGCCAACCCGAAAGTCGCAGCCACCGCCAGCGAAAGCGGCCACTTTTTCGCGCCCCAAAACACAAAGCCTGTCATCATTTGCCCCTCTGTTACACCTGCTCTGCGGCAGGTATCAGCTGTTTTCAGCCATATTTGTTGCAGTTCTATGCCCTTTTGCTGGACATGATCGCACGACGCAACACACACGCCGATGACCGCACTGCGAAATGATAGCCGTCGCCGGAACGTTTTGAAAGGCTCTCACTTATTTTGTCGGCGGAATTCCCCAAAGTGTGAACGTGCTTTTCGAATCAGAAACGACCCGCTAACAGGGCCGTGTCGGAGGAGTGGCAGAGTGGTTGAATGCACCGGTCTTGAAAACCGACGTAGGTGAAAGTCTACCGTGGGTTCGAATCCCACCTC
>NZ_LJAL01000004.1 GCF_001419985.1 Loktanella sp. 5RATIMAR09
GGAGTTTGACCGCAAGCGTCGTTCCAAAAATACCATCGAACCAAGTTTTGAAATCAGTGGATGCGGAATAGATCGAATAAAATCCAAAAACGACAGCGGCTAGTCTAGCAATGTGGGCTATCCAACTATCAGATAGGACCGCGCTCAAAAGTCTGCTCATTCACGTCCCCTTAGCATCTGCAAACCTATCGAACCGCTTTTCTTACAAAGAATGCTCGTTCGCCAACATTGGTGCAAGGGGCTGCTGCAAGTCAATGACGGTTCAGGCTTGACCTCGCTTCACGACTTCGGCGTGCTCAACAACTCCATAGATTGCAATCCAGTCAAGCCATCAGGCTCGGCACTCCACCCGTATTTCGTATTTTAGTTTAGGGTACTAAAGCACGGGCGGCGAAGGGGCAGCCCGTGGGGCATTTTACAAAGAAGTTCAACAGATTCGACCAAGTTGGAAGGATTGCAAATCCGCTGAGTACTGCTCCGCCAAATGTGCGATCAAGCCGTGGTACACCAGCATCGTAACCCATTGATCGCGTTGTATCGCATTCGCCCAAACGTGGTACTCACTTCCCTATATTTTACTGGGGTTTTCGTGGCTTCTTGGAGCCCCCTAGGGACTGCCATTGGTTTTCCATAAGCACCGCACCTATTATTCCGCCGTACCTTGACAGGCCGGAAGTTGGTTTCGTCTGCCTGCGCGATCACCGCCCCACCCCCTCAAACACCCGACACTCGCCCTTGGGCCTTCCGGTCGTGCGCGCGGCAAATATTTAAAGAGCTTGCTCTGCCCAAGACTGCGGGTCTAGTTTTAACACCAAGCGTCCGACGCGGCTGGTTTGCATCCGTGCGACCGCAAAAGCCAATTAAGAGGGGACAGAACAATGGAAACCGACGTCACTCTAAGCACACGTATTGCCGATCACATGGCCCAAGCGATAAGAGAGACGGCTGTCGATACGGTCCCTTGCCAGCATGCAATGCTGTCAGGCCTGTTTCCAGACGACATCTACCAGCGGATGCTTCAGAACATTCCTGCACGTGATGCATTTCGACCCATGGGACTGGAGCTCTTCCATGACAAGAACGGTGTTTCAACCCGCGATCTTATTGAATTGCCCGAAATCGGCGTCGCGCGCATCAGCAAAGACCAGCAAAGCCTTTGGTGGGCCGTCGGGACCGCAATCATGTCGGATAAAGTGAAATCGGCGGTTTTTGACGGGCTGGCCGAAGATCTTGCGCCGGTCCTGAATGTCGACAAGTCGCAGGTCAACAATCAAAAGGTTTTTGTCAGTACGGCGCTGCGTTTCGAGACAGAATCCTATTACATGCCGCCACATTTTGATGACTTGCCTCGGGTTGCAACCATGCTGATCTACCTGCCCGAGGACGACAGCCTCGATGGGCTGGGGACCTCGCTGTACGATTTTGCGCCAAAGTGGCAAAGGCCGTTTCGAGCAGCCCATCGCGAACTGCGCCGCGCGCCGTTCCTGCCAAACAGCGGGATTTTCTTTTCGGGGAACGGGCGTAAGAAACGCCCCGGCTGGCACGGTTTTGAACGCGCTGACAAAGCCACACTGGGGGACGCACCGCGCATCAGTCTGCTGACAACGTGGTATACCGGAACGCGCGAAACACATGCCAGCACCCCCGATATCCTGCCAGTCACTGCTGACAGCTGAGGGCCGCAGGAAGACTTTAGAACGGACGCGCAGCGCAACTATATCCGTTCAGTGATCAAAATGACGGCGCAGGCATTTACTGTCAGGCCCGAAGGACTAGGGTCTCGGGCACACTACATAAACGGAGAACCCGATGTCCCTGAAATATCTACACACGATGGTCCGTGTGAAAGACCTTGAGAAATCAATCGCTTTTTTCGAACTGCTCGGGCTGAAAGAAACACGCCGGATGGACAATGAAGCCGGGCGTTTCACCCTGCTTTTCATGGCCCCTCCCGGACAGGAAGAATGCCCTGTCGAGCTGACCTATAACTGGGACGGCGATGACGGCCTGCCCTCTGACAGCCGGCACTTTGGACATCTGGCCTATCGCGTGTCCAACATCTACGAAGTCTGCCAGCATTTGATGGACAATGGCGTGACCATCAACCGTCCGCCCCGCGACGGGCACATGGCGTTTGTGCGCTCGCCCGATAACATCTCGATCGAGCTTTTGCAGGAAGGCGACAACCTGCCTCCGGCCGAACCGTGGGCAAGCATGGAAAACACAGGCCATTGGTAAAATCCGGCCTCCTGTTCGGCCTGTGTATGGCGGCAGCCCCCGTCGAGGCCTGCCGCCTTGCGCTTGTGCTTGCGCTTGATGTCTCATCCTCGGTCGATGCCGATGAAGACCGGCTTCAGCGCGGCGGCCTTGCAGCGGCCCTGCTCGCGCCCGAGGTGCAAGAAGCGTTCTTTGCCAGCCGCGACCCCGTTGCGCTACAAATCTTTGAGTGGAGCGGGAAGTACAACCAGACCGATCTGTTAAACTGGACACTGATCCGCTCGCCTGCCGACCTGCTCTTGGCAGCAGAGGCGCTGACCGGCAGCACAAGGAGCGTCAGCGACATGCCAACGGCGATGGGCTATGCGCTGGGCTATGCATCGATCAAGTTGCGATCCGCACCGCCCTGCCTCTTCCAGACCATTGATATGGCGGGGGATGGGGTCAACAACGATGGCTTTGGCCCCTCCAGCGCCTATATGGCCTATCCCTTTGACGGGGTGACGGTCAACGGGCTGGCTGTCGCCGCAGCAGACAACACCGCCCGCGACTATTATCTGGCAGAGGTCATCTACGGCCCGAATGCCTTTCTTGAGGTCGCCTACGGCTTTGCCGATTTCGAGGATGCGATGCGGCGCAAACTGGTACGCGAACTGTCCTCCCAGGTTATCGGGCGCGCGCAGGCCAGTGCCGGGGTCGAAGGATGATGCGTCTCTGCCTGTTTGTGATGCTCTTGCCGGGCATCGCACAGGCCGCTTGCCGACAGGCACTTTCGCTGGGTCTCGATGTGTCAAGCTCGGTCGATCAATCCGAATATGACCTTCAGCTTGAAGGGGTAATCACCGCTTTGAACGCGCCGGTGGTCATGGATATCCTCTTTTTGCAACCCGACGCACCGGTCCGCCTGCATGTGTTTGAATGGAGCGGGCCCGTCAATCAAACGGTCATCGTGCCGTGGACAACAATCAACACACCCGCAGATATCGCGGCCATCAGCGCGCGGTTGCGTGCACATGAACGGGGCGTGCCCGCGCCAACCACTGCGGTCGGGTCGGCGTTGCTTGCAGGCTTTTCCTATCTCGACGATCAGGCGGACTGCTGGATCCGCACCCTTGATCTGTCAGGGGACGGCGAAACTAATGTCGGGCCACTGCCCGAGGACATCCCCGACAGTGCGACCCCCGCAGGTGTCACGGTTAACGGGCTTGTCGTGGGGTCGGGTAACTTTTTTGGCGATCAGGTCAGCCGCACCGCGCTGGCCGATCTCGAAGTCTACTACCGTGAGAACGTCATTCGCGGGCCAGTTGCTTTTGTCGAGGTTGCGCAGAACTATGACGACTACGCCACCGCTATGGAGCGCAAGCTCTTGCGCGAACTTTCTGCCCTGGCGGTCGGACAGTTGCGCCCCCAGCCCAGAACAGACGGGTGATACGCTTTACCCCTCACTTTTTCGCGTTGTCCGCCCATAGGCAGGGTTGGAACCCTGTAAGTCCCCAATATCAGGCGCCGTGAAGACGGCCCAAGATCGGCTTACCTTGCAGTGTCGCCACCCGCGCGAGCCCGCCATGCGGTACGCGGCTATGGGCATTATGCGGCCGCGATAGCCCCGAAACCGTTGCGTCGACTGCGCCACCTCGCCATCGCCTCTAACATCTCGAATACAAACCGATTGGCAACGGGATTGCATCCTGGCCGCAACACGGGCCGTCACGCAAGGTGACGACCCGCAAAAACACGTTGCTCGTTAACCACACGCACCGAATGGACATCGGCAGAAGTGACAAATCAACCGTGCCGACAAGGACCTATTGACGCAACTTGCACGATCAATAGATGTAGCGGATCTGTTCGGTCCAATACCGTTCAACCCGCCGCAGCGATGCAGTGATATCCTCGACACCTTTTTGATCCAGCACGCCACGATCCATCAAACCCTCAGAATGGGTGCGGAACAACCGTGCGACAAGAACATGCACGCCACGCCCTTTGTCGGTCAGCCGCACGCGGACGGAACGGCGGTCGATTTCGCTGCGTTGATGATGCATGTAGCCCGCTTCCACCAGTTTCTTGAGGTTATAGGATACGTTCGAGCCCTGATAGTATCCGCGCGATTTCAGCTCGCCCGCTGTCACCTCATTGTCGCCGACATTGAACAACAGCAAGGCCTGCACCGGGTTGATTTCAAGCAGACCGACGCGTTCGAATTCGTCCTTGATCACATCAAGCAACAAGCGGTGCAACCGCTCAACAAGGTTCAGGGCGTCAAGAAAAGAGTCCATGAACGCCACACTGCGCGCGCCCGGCAATTGGGTCGTTCCGACATCGTCCAAATCGGTATGAATGCTCATTTATCTGTTGCTCCATGTGATCTCCGCAATTTGGGATAAAACGAAACAACCAATATTCGGTTAAGCACAGAACGCTTTTTTACGCAGGCCGCGTGACCCCTTCGGCACCAGCCGAAATCCGTGTCACAAGATCAAGGTACTCGGGGGGTGTCGGGAACTGCCCGCCGACCCAGCCATAGATATCGTGATCATTCTCGGACAAGAGCCGATCATACAACATCAGCGCCTCGTCCGAAAAATCAGCCAGATGCGCATCGGCAAAGGCCGACAGGATCAGATCCATCTCTTTGATCCCGCGCCGCATGGAGCGCATCCGCAGGCGTTTGATCATTGTCTCACGTGTCTCAGACATCTTGGTCCTTCAGGGCTTTGCGCAGGCGCTTTTCCAGCCGCCCCAGTTTTTCGCTCGATTGCTGCATCTGACCGCGCAACACCCGCATTTCGGCCAGCAGATCAACCAGATCACTGGTCAAGGTGGTCTCGCTGTCGGGGGCGTCGGGGCCTTCACCTTCACCGGTCAGAAGCCAGCTCATCGACACACCGACAACACCCGATACCATCTGCAAACGGTTCGCGCGGGGTTCCTTGGTGTCGTTCTCCCAAGCCGCAATCGTGCTCGGCTTCACGCCAAGCTTCTCGGCCAGCGCTTGTTGCGTCAGGCTTGCAGCCTCGCGCGCGCCCGCGAGACGATCACCAAAAGTGGCGATCTCTGCACTATACCAGTCTTGATCACTCGCCATCGTCTGCTCCTTCAATTGCTTGCCTTATAGCAGTCAGGCATCCTATGTCATACGCAGCGCCTTTTTACCACCGGATGATCCTATGACCTTTCTTTCTGCGACACTGTCTCGCGTCAAACCGTCCCCCACAATCGCCGTCACGACAAAGGCCGCAGAACTGAAGGCCGCAGGCCGTGATGTGATCGGCCTTGGCGCGGGCGAGCCGGATTTCGACACGCCCCAGAACATCAAGGATGCGGCCGTCGCGGCCATTGCGGCAGGCAAAACGAAATACACCGCCGTTGACGGTATCCCCGAATTGAAAGAGGCGATCTGCGCCAAATTCAAGCGCGACAATGATCTGGCCTATACGCCAGCCCAAGTGACCGTCGGGACAGGCGGCAAGCAGGTGCTCTATAACGCCTTCATGGCCACCCTGAACCCCGGGGATGAGGTCATTATCCCAGCACCCTACTGGGTCAGCTACCCCGATATGGTGCTTTTGGCGGGCGGCACACCGGTAACGGTCGAGGCTTCTTTGGAGGCGAATTTCAAGATCACCGCAGACCAGCTTGAAGCAGCGATTACACCCAAGACAAAGTGGTTCCTGTTCAACTCGCCTTCCAACCCGACAGGTGCAGGCTATAGCTGGTCGGAATTGAAAGCCCTGACGGACGTCTTGCTGCGCCATCCCCATGTCTGGATCATGACCGATGACATGTACGAACATCTGGCCTATGGAAACTTCAAATTTTGCACGCCCGCGCAGGTTGAACCGCAGCTTTACGACCGGACGCTGACGGTCAATGGCGTGTCCAAAGCCTATGCCATGACAGGCTGGCGCATCGGCTATGCGGCAGGGCCGGAAGAACTGATCAAGGCGATGCGCAAGGTGCAATCGCAATCCACTTCGAACCCCTGTTCTGTCAGCCAATATGCCGCCGTAGAGGCACTGAACGGCAAGCAGGATTTCCTTGCACCGAACAACACGCTTTTCGAACGCCGTCGCGATCTGGTGGTATCAATGCTGAACGATGCGACGGGGATTGTCTGTCCGAAACCCGAAGGCGCGTTCTATGTCTACCCGTCCATCGCAGGCTGCATCGGCAAAACCTCGGCGGCGGGCACGTCGATCGACAACGACGAGACCTTCGCCACGGCGCTGTTGGAGGAAACAGGTGTCGCGGTTGTCTTTGGGGCGGCCTTTGGCCTGTCCCCCAATTTCCGGGTCAGTTATGCGACTTCCGACGCAGCACTCAAAGAGGCGTGTCAGCGGATCATCACCTTCTGCGAAGGGCTGACATGACGGACCTGCCCGAGCTTTACTTTCGCATCCGCGAGAACGGTGCGGCAGTTTTCCGGATCAATACCGCGAACCGCGAGCGCCGCATCGAGATGGAACAGATCGCCGTTGTGAACACCAACCGCGGCGATTTCAAAACGCAGGGCGACGTCACGCTAACTGCGGCCGAAGAGCGTGTCATCACCGATTGGCTGCAAGCGCGCCTGACCCTGCTGGCCGCGCGTGATATGGACGATATCCACCGGGCGATAGATCACCTGAACCTGACGGCGCAATGGGCGCAGGCCAAAGCGACGGATACACAGCTGGAACAGGTCACTGATGATTTGTTGATGGCGATGCATGATCTGCGCAGCGTGCTGGTGCGCAAAAAGGCGGACCGCCTGCAGGATTAAGGTATGACGGGCCACCAAAGCGGCCCGCCACCAGACAATCAGTTGCCCATTTGGTGCGTGCTGTGATCCATGTCTCCGTGGTTCATCCCACCATGACCAGTCATATCGCGCGCTTCGACCGTGAACATTATGTCGATGCGCCCTGCGTTCTCGAAGACCAGCGTTGCGGGCACCTGCTCGTCCACCTCGAACGGATCGCCGCCAAGGCCCATGAACATCACATGAAATCCACCGGGCTGCAGCGTCACGGTTTCACCGGCGGGCAGTGTAAGCCCCTCTTCCAGATGGATCATGCGGGCGACATCGCTGTCCATTTCGGTTGTGTGGACTTCGACGCGTGGAAAGTCGGCCTCTACCGCAACCAGACGGTCCGCCGCATCGCCGGTATTCGTAATGGTCATGAACCCGCCCGCCGTTTGTGCGGTTTGCGCGGTTTCAAAAGCCATCGGGTGATCGATCACAAGATCTCCGATCTTGTATTCATGTGCTGTTGCAGTGGACGCAAAAACGCAAAGGGCGGCAACGGCCGCGTAGGACATAAGTTTCATAAAAGTGTCTCCAATGTGCGGGCCCTTCGTGGGCCGCATGTGTTTGATCATTTCAGTGAGGGGACGATCAAACCATTGGCGGTGCGCGCACCGGACACGCGGGGTTGGCGGCAGATGCAAACGGCACCGCTGTGGCGTAGCGCCCGACCTGAAGCAGATTCGCTTCAAGCTCTGAAGGGGCAAGTATCGCAGCAGGCGGGACGACAGCCCCGTAGACCAAGCGGCACGCATCACAATGGCCACCACCGGCATCCCATTGACCGGCATCGCTACAGATATCCCCCAACGCACCACCGGCAGCCATATAGGCAAGCAGGCTGTCATCAACATCCGGTGTCGCAAAACGATGCGCAAATCCGGCTCCCGCCATTGCGACAAGAACCGCAAAGGTCAGAAAAAACCGGCTGAACAAAGAAGCTAGGTTACGCATGTTACGGTCGATATAGCCCCTGTGCGCATCGCGATCCAGACCCGATCTGCAGGCAATCCGTCACACGGCCTGTGGTAGCGGGCGACCTTCCTCCCACGCGATGACATTATCCAGTGCCATCTGGCCCATTGCTTCGCGGATTTCGAGCGCGGCAGTGCCCAGATGCGGCAGCAGCACGACGTTCTCAAGCGCGCGGAACGCGTCGGGTACGTGCGGTTCGTGTTCAAACACATCAAGGCCCGCACCAGCAATCTGACCTGCCTGCAAAGCTGCGATCAGTGCCGCCTCGTCTACAACATCCCCGCGCGCGATATTGACGAAGATCCCTGTTGGCTTCATTGCAGCCAATGCAGCGGCATCAATCATATGCGTGTTCTCGCCGCCCCCGGGAACGGTGACCACGATGATATTACAGGCCCCCATCAACGCAGTCAGGCTCTCGACCTGTTCGGCGGGGAAATCCACGGTCTTGGGCGAGCGGTTATAGAATTTCACCGGCATCTCGAACCCGTAATGACAGCGCCGCGCCACAGCCTGCCCGATCCGGCCCATGCCAACGATGCCGACGGTCTTGCCCGTCACATGGGTGCCCAGCATCTGCGTCGGGCCCCAGCCTGTCCATTGATCGGCACGCACCATCCGCTCGCCCTCGCCTGCCCTGCGGCAAACGGACAAGATCAGGGTCAGCCCGATATCGGCGGTGGCATCGGTCACGACATTGGGTGTGTTCGACACCAGCACATCAGCCATCCGCGCCGCCTCGACATCAATGTGGTTATACCCCACCCCGAAATTCGCCAGCACCTTGCACCGCAGATCACCGATAAAGGCCTCGGCAGTAAACTGATCCCCCAAGGTCGGCAAAATCGCATCATAATCCGCCAGTGCCTGCGCCGCCTCAACCATCGTCAGACCCACGGCCGTGTCGCGCACAGTCACGTCGAAACGCGCGCGGGCGGCAGCCAGATTGGCCTCAGGCAGTTGGCGGGTAATCAGCAATTTCTTCAATGTAGACGTCCTCCTGGGGGTACGGGGTAGTCGGGGCCGATCAAGACGATTTCACCGTCTGCGTCCGGCAGGCCCAGCACCAGAACTTCAGACATGAACTTGCCGATCTGGCGGGGCGGAAAATTCACGACAGCCATCACCTGACGACCTACCAAATCCTCGGGCGCGTAATGCGCGGTGATCTGGGCCGAGGTCTTTTTCTCACCAACCCCATCGCCGAAATCGATCCAAAGCTTGATCGCGGGTTTACGGGCTTCGGGAAAGGCTTCGGCACGCAGGACGGTGCCCACACGGACATCGACCTTGAGGAAATCGTCAAAGGAAATCTCATCCATTCGCCAGCTCGCGCGACCGGTTCGCCGCCGCCGCAACCGCGCGGCGTAACAGATGGGGAAAACCGGTCTTTGCGTCCATCAGCACCTCAAGTGCGGCCTGCGTGGTGCCATTGGGCGATGTCACGTTGGTGCGCAACTGCGCGGGGTTTTCGTCCGATTGCTCGGCCAGATCACCCGCACCGGCGACAGTGGCTTTGGCCAGCTGCATCGAAAGCTCTGCCGACAAACCCTGTGCCATGCCGGCAGCAGCCAGGGATTCGATCAGGTGAAACACATAGGCAGGACCCGAGCCCGAAATCGCCGTGACCGCATCCATCTGGTCTTCGGTGTCCAGCCGGACAACATCGCCCACCGACAGCAAAAGCGCCTCGGACAGGTCGAGATGGTCGTCTTGCACCATGGCGTTCCCGATGATCGCTGTGATCCCCCGCCCGATAGAGGCTGGCGTGTTGGGCATGGCACGCACGATGGGGGTATTGGGCCCCAGCACCGCTTCGAACGTGCCGAGCGCGGTACCCGCAGCGACCGAGATGACAAGTGTTTTGCCATTGCCCAAAGACTTCACGTCAGGCAGCGCATCAGACATCATCTGCGGCTTGACCGCGATGATCGCCACGGCTGGATTAGGGGGGATCTCGCCACCGATCGCCACGCCCTGTTCTTTCAGCCAATCTGATGGATTGGGATCAATCACCCAAACTGATGTGGGTGGCAGTCCGGTGCGTAACCATCCCTCCAACATTGCCGACCCCATCTTGCCGCAGCCCAACAACACAAGCCCGCGCTTTGCAACATCAGTCATATTCATTGATGCACCTCTCAAACAACTCTCAAGAGGTTAGCCAAGCCGGAGGGCAGTTGGAAGATGCGTTCTGCGAATAAGACAGGTGGCGACAGATGGTCACCCCGCCCGCAATCGCAAAGTTCACAAGGGCAGCCATGCCCAAAGGTGGGTATGCCGGATATGTCGTCTCTGGTGCGAAAAACAGTTGCCGCGTTCAGGGCCGGCATCACCACCACTGCTCGTCGGCGGATCACATGAAAAACCCCGCCGCGCGCAGCATATGTCGCTGGGATCACGGCGGGGCTGTTGTCTTGCGCAGACGGTTGCTTACATCAGGTTCTGTACGTTGATACCAAATGTGACCGCACCAATCACTTCACCGGTTTCAGGATCCGTGATCGTCATCGAACCCTGGGACTGGTAGAAACCGGTACTGTCGTCATACTCGACTTCGCTGATATGCAAAGCATCCGGGCCGACAGAGTAGGTTTCCTGCCATTTCGCTTCGTCGCCCTGCCAGTAGTCAGAGGTTACAACGCTTTGCGCCACGTTCAGGCCCTTGTTATCCATCACAAAGACTTCCGTGACAAACCCCGCTGTCGCGTCTTGTTGTTCAAGCAACCAAGCCGAGACCGGCGAAGTCAGCAATTTCTCCACGAGAGGCCCGTTGCCAGCGCTGGCTTCGGCGCGCCACTGCTGGTCAAGCACCAGAATATCGTCCTCTGACAAGTCGTCATGTTGGGCGTTCTGCGCCTTGATCGCTGCAATCATCTCCGGATTTGTGAGCCAGTTGCTCAGCTCTTCACGGGCATAAGCCTCAAGCGGGACGCGGTAGACACCGTCCTGCCCCGGCGTCGCGATCAGATAGAGCGTGATCGTGTTGTTCATCGCAACCGAAAGCGTTTCGGCCAGCGCAGCCGCTGCATCGACGTCTCCGGCGGCGGGCGTCTGTCCGGACAGGGCCGCATCGAAAATACCGCGCTGGTTTTGCCAAATCTCGTAGGTGCTGTCGAGGCTGGCACGGACCGCATCATTGGGTGGAGGGTTGATGCCGGCGGCGGGGAAACCGTCACGCAAGGCAATCAGGGTCTGTTGGAACTGATCGACAGATGTTGCCAATTCCTGCTGCGCATCAGCAGAGGCGGAACCGGTCGCAAGCTCGCACATTGCGCGGGTCATGCGAAACGCAAGTGCACGCTGTCTGACGGCAAAGTTCAACACGGTCGCATCGCTTTGCAACAGCTGCGTCGGGTCGGTGTATTGCCCTGCCACAACAGCAGCCAACACTTCGGTCTGCTCGAAAAGGTCAGCATAGCCCGCTTTGATCGTAGCGGCATCTTCATCTGTCCCGGCACCGGACGCCAGCCTTTGCGCCGCCGCATCCAACGGCCCCCAGAACTCCGCAGTCGTGGTCAGAGCATTCAGTGTGCGTGCGCTTCCTTCAGCGCCGGGCATGCCAAGCGCGGCGCTGCCGTTCATCAAACCATCAATGATCTTGTCAAAGTCTGCGCGTACCGAGGCCAGCTGAACTTGGGCACTCTCGGCGCCAATTCCGGCGTTCACCCTGCAACTGGCAGAAGCCACGGCTTCGGTCAGTGTACGCAAGTTGGCGGACCGACTAACCCGCGCTTTGCCACCGTTATAAAGTGACTGGTCAATGCGCTGCGCGACAGCAGGCTCTGCAGTGAAGACACCCGCAGAAGGGGCCGCCATCACGGCAAGCGCAACCAGCGCGATTTTGGAAACGCCGCACATCTTTGATGCAGGGCCCTTGATCTGGCGGAGATTTGTTTTGTCTTTGATTTGCATTGCATGGTTCCTAGCTTATCTAATTGACTTATTGATTTAAAATCAATAATTTAGCGACCGCATACTCACGGCTCGCTGCACAAGATCTGATCTACCACCGGATTGGCGACCCTGATTTTCAGATGCCGGCTGGCCGCGCGCACCGTCGGAATTTTTGCGTGCGTATGGCGCAACTTCACGACAGTAGATGGACGGCTTTTCGACGTTTTCGCACCAACGCGCCCCCGTAATGCCTGACGCACCTGCATGGGACCCGGACGATACTGGAAAGTGACAACTGGCAAATGCGCGCACCGCTGCGGTAATTTCAAAAGCGGTCTTGCGTATATGTGTCAATACTTCATCTCCCTAGGCTCGGGGCGGTCACCACGAACCCGATCAAGGTCCGTCCACAGGCAGGCCGCGCATCACATCCGGTCACTACTCACTGTTTCTCACTCTGCGATACAAACCAGAGTATTTAGCTATAATTGTGTCCAGTTCGTGGTTGTTTTCGAAACTTTTTGAGGCAGCCAGGACCGCCCCGCAACGCGCTGATAACCCTATGCGCACTGTCGCTTGCAGCTGTTTGCTCCGCGGCGTTGCGTGGGTAAGTCATTGACGTTGCGGGTTTCACAGCTGGCTGCACGCACCGCGAACGGCTCTTCGGTACGCGGTGCCCGGAATGCGGCGACCGCCACAGAAAACATTTCCACGAAAACAAATGAGCAGGCCATTGCGATGGCCTGCTCATGCACTGCGCGCGTGTCTTTGTCCGGTTACGCCCGCCCGTAGGCCCCGCCGATTGCAACCTGCACGGCCTCTTCAGGCGTGCGCTCGGCCCATGTGACCAGCTGGATTGCGGGGTAATACTGTTCACAAGCCGCAACCGCCGCCCCGATCATCGTATCAATCTGGTCCGGCCCTGCGACCTGATCACCCGCCAACATCAGACCATAGCGGTACACCATCAGGTTCTGCTCGGCCCACCAGGTAAAGGCACCGGCCCAGCAGCGGTCATTAATCACGTTCAGTGTCTCGTAAAGGGCCGGCATCCGGTCTTCGGGCGGCTCCATATCAAACGTACAAATAAGGCGCAGGGTCTCGTCATAGGCGGACCACGCCAGCGTGATGGAATAGGTGCGCCACTGACCCTCAACGGCCATGGCGATCTGATCGTCATGGATGCGGTCAAACTCCCATGCGTGGTGTTCCGCGATGTGTTCCACCAGATCAATCGGGTGAAGATCATCAGCCTCAAGGTAATGTTCGGACAATGCCATATGCTCGGCCTCACTGCTTTGGCGCATGGGTCATGGCAGTGCCCAAGCGCTAGGTGCCTGCTCTAGGGGCGGTGTTGTTCACGTTTATCCCCTACTACATATCGTGGCCCGAGAGAGGCGCGTCTGTAAAGCAATTTCTTGGGGATAAGTGGCGCGCCACAAATATTTCATGTGGATAATTGCCTTCTGCCCGGCAAACACGCAGTTTGGCGCAAAGCTATGGAGTACCTCATGAACACCGACCTTCTCAAACGTCTTTGCGAAATGCCGGGCGTGCCCGGCCATGAGGAACGGGTCCGCGATCTGATCACTTCGGAAATCGACGGTCTGTTCGATCACACTGAAACCGACCCTATGGGTTCGCTTCTGTGTCGGCGCGATGCAACGAAGAAAAACGCGCCCAAGATCATGCTGCTCTGCCACATGGACGAGATCGGCTTTCTGGTCAGCCACATCGACAAAAACGGTTTTCTCTATCTGCAACCGGTGGGCGGTTTCGACCCCCGCAACCTGTTTTCCCGCCGTGTGCTGGTCTGCACCGATCAGGGCGACCTGAAAGGCGTGATGAACCCCGGTGGCAAACCGATCCACATCTCTGCCCCCGAAGATCGCAAGAAAGTACCCGAAGTCGGCGAATTCTTTGTCGATCTCGGCCTTGGTAAAGCCGCCAAAGATGTCGTGAAAATCGGCGACTACGTTGTGATGGACGAACCGTTTTTGGAAATGGGCGATAAATTCGTCTCCAAAGCGCTTGATAACCGCATCGCCTGCTGGCTGGGCATCGAGGCGATCAGGGCCTTGGGCAAAAAAGGACGTGGCGCGGAAATCCACGTGGCCTTTACCTGTCAGGAAGAAGTAGGCCTGCGCGGTGCACGCACCGCCGCCTATGCGATCAAACCTGACATCGGGCTGGGCATTGACGTCACATTGGCCTGTGACACGCCGGGCATCCCCGACAAAGACGCGACAACGCAGCAAGGCAAAGGTTTCGGCCTGCACGTGCGCGACAGCTCATTCATCGCCGACAAAGCACTGGTCAAGGAAATCGAAGCGCTCGCGATCAAGAAAAAGATCCCCTACCAGCGCACCATGCTGGCTGCGGGCGGACAGGACGGCGCGGCGGCGCAGCAAGCGGCGGCCGGTGCACGGGCCGTCGGGATCGTGGTGGGGACGCGGTATATCCACACAGTGACCGAGATGGTCGAGAAGGACGACTTGCAGGCAGCGCTGGATATTTTAGTGGCGTATTTGGCGGAGTTTTAGATATACGATGTTCTTATTGCGAGAACTCTTCATTCGCTCGGTTCTCGGGATCGCATTCTTCGTTGGGATCATCATGATCGCGGCAGTTTCGCTTGGCTCTTCAGTCTCGGCAGAAAGGGCGAGTGAAACTTGCCCTAGCCCTACTACAACCACAGACGTTGCCATTTCAGGGAAGCGCTATGTCATTCCTGCTGGCCGCGACACGTATATAGAGTTTGAACCAACTGCTGACTATTCACGCAGAACCACAGTGTTCTCTTCTAGGCGCAGCACTGGCGGCTATGTGTTTTGTAATGATGAGCTCACGCAGCGAGGAGATGCGAAACATGTCCGCGTCGGTCGCGAAGCATGGATAAGCAATAGCGCTTCACCAGAGATCATAGAAGCCCACGAGAAACTGTCATGGATCCAGTTTGGTTTGAAGGGTTACTCTTCGAGCTGGATAGCACCTACTCCTATTGATGGAATAGGATCGGAAATCTTTGTCGACATGCTGGATGGATCAATTTATTCGGGTGAACGGCTCCACATTACGGCAGGTTTTATTCGGCCGGATATTCGCGTGTGGTCAGCTTGCAATGACGCGTTGCTTGACGACTTGCGCGTTTGCCGAGCAGGCATAGTAAGAAACTCTGATGGCATGACCATCTACACAAGCAATATTATTTTGGACGAATACCCGCAAGCGGGCCAGATGCCCCCATCAGAGATACTGGAGATCGCTTTCGTATTACCTGATCTGTTGAGAGAGTTTCACGCGACAAAGTAGCCCACATAGGGCGGGGAGCCCACGCCAATCAACGTTTACGCAAGTCGGGGAAAGCCCCGTTCTACTTTTCCAGCGCTTCGATCCGCGCTTTCAACGCCTCATTCTCTTCACGCGCCTTCTGCGCCATGGCGCGGACCGCGTCGAACTCTTCGCGGGTGACAAAATCGCGGTCGGCCAGCCAGCGGTCCATCATGGACTTCATCGCGGTGTTCGCTTCGTCTTTTGCCCCTTGGGCCACGCCCATGGCGTTGGTCATCAATTGGCTGATGTCATCAAGGATCTTGTTGTTGCTCTGCATGGCACGCTCCATCTACTGCTTGTCCCTTATATGGGCTTTTGGCCGCCGTGCTACAACCCAAGGCAAGAGCGGTTGACTTTGCCGCACCGCCAGACAAGGAATAGCGCCATGTTTGCAGCCATTCCTTTCCCTGATATCTCGCCCGAGATTTTCTCGTTCACGCTGTTCGGGGCCACTATCGCGCTGCGCTGGTATGCGATGGCCTATATCGTGGGGATTGCGATTGGCTGGCAGATCATCAAGCTGGCCCTGAACAGGCCCGCGCTGTGGCGCAACGGTCCACCGATGAAGGCGTCGCAGCTCGAGGATCTTCTGACCTATATCGTGGTCGGTGTCATCGGCGGTGGGCGTCTGGGCTATGTGTTCTTCTATAAACCTGCCGACTTCCTTGCGGCCCCTCTCGATGTCTTCAAGATCTGGGAAGGCGGCCTGTCATTCCACGGCGGGTTCTTGGGCGTCGTTGTGGCGGTCTATCTGTTCAGCCGTCGCCACAAAGTCCCCCTACCCGATCTGGCCGATATCATCGCAGTCGCGGCCACCCCCGCTGTCCTGCTGGTGCGCATCGCGAACTTCATCAATGCAGAGCTTTGGGGGCGGCAGACCGATCTGCCATGGGGCGTCATATTCCCCGGCCAAGCCGCCCAAGCCTGCGCCACAGCGTTAGAACCTTGCGTGCGCCATCCCTCGCAACTCTATGAGGCGGGGCTTGAAGGGCTGTTGCTCGGCACAATCCTGCTCTTGCTCGCCTTCCGCTTCGGCGCTCTGAAAAAACCTTGGCTCTTATCGGGCGTTTTCTTCATGGGCTATGGCATCGCACGTTTCCTTGTTGAATTCGTGCGCCAGCCGGACGCGCAATTCGTCAGCGTCGGCAATGAACTGGGCCTTGCGTTCCATGTGAACGGCATCGGCCTGACCATGGGTCAGACGCTGACCCTGCCGATGATCCTCGTCGGTCTCACTGTTGTCATCGTGGCCGCGCGCAGATGACCGCCTTGGGTGATCTGCTGATCGCCCGCATCGCGCGGACCGGCCCGATCTCTCTGGCCGATTACATGACCGATTGTCTGATGCATCCGCAACACGGCTACTACGCCACGCGTGATCCGTTCGGGGCTGCGGGCGATTTCACCACAGCCCCCGAGATCAGCCAGATGTTCGGCGAGCTGATCGGGCTGGCGCTGGCGCAGGCGTGGATCGACCAAGGGCAACCCGCGCAGATCACGCTGGCCGAACTGGGCCCCGGTCGTGGCACCCTGATGCAGGACGCGCTGCGCGCCACAAGCGGCGTGCCGGGGTTTCACGCCGCCCTCTCGGTTCATCTGGTCGAGACCTCACCAACCTTGCGCAAAGCCCAAGGCGCGCGCATCCCCGACGCGACATGGCATGACAGTATCGCCACCTTGCCCGACGCACCCCTGTACCTGATCGCCAATGAATTCTTCGACGCCCTGCCGATCCGCCAATTCATCCGCAGCGGCGATGGCTGGCGCGAAAAGATGGTCGGGGTATCGGGTGGCGCACTCACATTCGGCCTTTCGGCGGCGGCACCGATTGCCACAGTCGAACACCGTCTCACCGATACGACAGAGGGTGATCTGGTCGAAATTTGCCCCTCTCTGCCTGCCATCGTCGAAACAATCGGCGCGCAGATCGAAGAATCCGGCGGCTGCGCACTGATCGCCGATTACGGCGACTGGGTGTCACAGGGCGACACCTTGCAGGCCTTACAAGCCCAATCCTACAGCGACCCGCTTGCCACCCCCGGAGAAGCGGATCTGACCGCCCACGTCGATTTCGCAGCGATCGCGGCGCATGCCGGCCCTGCCAAATATACGCGCCTGACCCCCCAAGGTGTGTTCCTCGAGCGCCTCGGCATTACCGCGCGCGCACAGGCGCTTGGTGCGAAACTGGCAGGTGAGGCCCGCACCGCCCACATCGCCGCACATCGGCGCTTGACCCACCCTGCCGAAATGGGCGACCTTTTCAAAGTGCTCGGTCTTTATCCGACTGCCGCAACACCACCTCCCGGACTGGAGCCATGACTCTCGACATTATTACCTCGCCGCTTCTGGAAAATGTGCCGCACGGGTTTTTCACCCGCGCAGGTGGCGCATCCTCTGGCGTGTTTGCGGGGCTCAACTGCGGCTATGGTAGCTCGGACCAGCACGAGATCGTGGCGATCAACCGCTCACGCGTTGCAAAAACACTCGGGGTCGATGCAGAGCACCTTGTCGGTGTGCATCAGGTCCATTCGGCAGATGTCGCAACGTTGGGCGCACCCGAGATACCTGCCCCCAAAGCCGACGCGCTGGTCACTGCCACCAAGGGCATAGCGCTGTCCATCCTGACCGCCGACTGCCAGCCTGTACTCTTTGCCGATACTCAGGCTGGTGTGATCGGGGCGGCACACGCCGGATGGAAGGGGGCCGTCAACGGTGTGCTCGAGGCGACTGTCGCTGCGATGGAAAATCTTGGTGCGAGGCGCGCGAACATCGTCGCGGTCATCGGTCCCTGCATCAGTCAGGCCAACTATGAGGTCGGACCGGAATTTAACGAGACATTCCTGTCCGCCGATCCGAAATTCGACCGCTTCTTCCGTCAGGGCAAGGGCGACCGGTTCTACTTTGACCTGCCTGCCTTCGGGCTTTTCAAGCTCAAACAGTGCGGTATCAAATCAGCGGCTTGGACACATCATTGCACCTACGCGCACCCCGACCGATTCTACAGCTACCGGCGCAGCGTCCATGAACGACAGGCCGACTACGGGCGGCTGATTGCAGCAATAAGGCTTTAACTCCGCGCCGTTTAACGAAATGAGGCAATATTTGCCTAGGTTTGTTAAACAAGCCCCTTTGGCGCCCCTTGCCGCATTGCGTAATTTCCATTGTTATCAAAGACATCCGCCTTTTTCGCTGGATTAATGCGCGCGACTGAATCTTTTCCTCAGTTGGTCAAAATCTCGCCAGTATGATCCCGCATCCTGATCCTCAATCGGCGCCCACCAAGGGCACTAAAAAAAGAGGTATCACCATGAAAAGCCGCTGGCAGAAATCACTTGAAACTGCAGTCGCCACTTATGACACGCCAATGCCCTGGGCACGTGGAAGCCTGCGGGAAGCCATGATCGCACGCCGTTCAGAAAACGTGGGCGATACAGCGCAACCTCTCGAACAGATCGCGCAAGGCGCTTAATGCGCTTGCCCTAATCCCTTTGCTGCAGTGCGCGGCAATCGGCAGCGGGCAAAAAGGAAGATGTAGCCATTCATATGACGCTGCGCCGTGTGTTGGCGCAGATCTTGGCTGCATCGCATTGCCGGGCAAAGGCGCCCTGCAAGTCTAAGCAACTTTAACTATTGCTCGGATGTTGTTGGTGGGACAGCAGATGACGTCAGCTTTGAAAAGGCTTTTTAATGGAACCGTCCCCAACCCCCGGCACATCGCATCCAACTGACATTTTCAGCCCGCAGATCAGGCTGACACCTGCACAGCGGCAACATGCAAAGACACAAAACAGCGATGTCGCCCAGCGGAAATACGAGGTCATGTACCTTGATGCGCAAGGCCGCTTTAACGAGTTCAACACCATCGCGCGTGCCCATCCCGCCTTTGAGGAAGCTTTCGCCGTCCTCGGTCACGCGGCAATCGTCCAGACCCAGAACGGGTTTTTGTCTGTCGAAGACGTCATGCCGGGCGATGAAGTGCGCCTTGCCGATGGCAGCTACGAAAAACTGTTGTGGCGCGGCCGGATCACGCTGGGTCCTGCCACGAATGCCGCCAATTCGAAACAGCCCACGATGACCCGGATCACCGGCGACGCCTTCGGCTATAGCCGTCCGTCACAGGATCTGGTGTTGGGGCCATCGGCCCGCCTGTTGCACCGCGCGAACGGTATCCGCCGCGTCGCTGGCAGTGACGCAGCCTTCATTCCCGCCGCAGACTTTGTTGATGGCAACAACGTACTCAGCCTCGAGCCCGCGACACCCGTCAGCGTCTTCCAGTTCGGTTTTGCCGGGCAACGGTGTGTCGTGGTGAACGGTCTCGAAATCGAAACGCTGCATCCCGGCTCGGCTTTCAACCTTGGCTTGCGTGGCGATGCCTTGCGCGAATATCTCTCGCTTTTCCCGCACAAACGCGGGTTTGAGGATTTCGGCCTGATGGAGCACCCGCGCCTGCGGATGCGCGACCTCGAACTACTGGGCTAAAACCTGCGGGGCGATCTTCACAGAGCGCCCCCAGAACCGCCACGAAAGCAAGACAGCGGCGACGGCCAGCCCGATCACAAGCCCCAGCCAAAGCCCCACGGCACCAAAGCCCAGCGTAAACGCCAGCAAATAGCTGACAGGCAACCCGATTACCCAATAGCTGATCGTTGCCATCACCATCGGTACAGTCGTATCCTGCACGCCGCGCAGCAGGCCAAGTGCGAGCACCTGCAAACCATCCACCAATTGAAACAGGGCCGCGACCATCACAAGGCTTGCGCCGATGCGCAGCAGGTTGGCGCGCTCGGGCTCGTTGGGGTCAATAAACAGCGACACCAATGTCTCTGGCATGGCCAGAAAAACAAGCGACGTGATCACCGCATAAATCGCCGACATCCCGATTGCCGTGATCCCCCCGCGGCGCAAGGATACTTCATCCCTGCGCCCCAAAGCACGGCCCGCCCGCACGGTCGCCGCCTGACTGAAACCGATGTGGACCATAAACGTCAAACTCGCCAACTGGATCGCGATGCCATGTGCGGCCAGTTCAATCGGTCCGATCCAGCCCACCATGATGGCAGAGGCACTAAAGAGCCCCCCTTCGGCCAATGACGTCACGCCAATGGGCCAGCCCAGCATAAACACACGTTTGAGGATCTCGCTGTCGCTGCGCCAGAAGTTTTTGAACAACTCAAACTGCGGCAGGACACGCATGATGTAGATCACAAGCACCAACACCGTGATCAGCGTAACCGTCAAAGACGCAATCGCCGCCCCCATGATGCCAAGTTCCGGCATGCCCCAGTTCCCGAAAATCAGGGCATAGTTGATAAAGACATTCAGCACAGCCGTGCCAATGGTCGCCCACAGGATGATCGCCGTATGCTCCAGCGCGGCCAGAAACGACTTGAACGTCATCACGATCAGCGCGGGAACCATCTGCCAGATCACGATTTGCAGATAGATATGGGCCAGCCGCGACACCTCGGCATCCTGTCCGATGGCGATCAGGATCTCTTCGGCCCAGAAGAAGGGGATCGTGACAACCAGCCCGTAAAAAATCGACAACCACAGCCCCATGCGCGTGACACGGCGCACCTGCACCTCGTCGTTCTGTTCCGCGGCTGACGCCACCAACGGGGTCACTGCTTGGGCAAAGCCAGCGCCAACAATGAAGATTACGAAAAACAATGTGCCGGCGATGGTTGATGCGGCAAGCGCCGTCACATCATACCAGCCCAGCATCACCGTATCGGTGATATGGATCGCAAACTGCGCAAGATTGCTCAGGATCAGGGGCATCCCCAGTTTCCAGATCGCACCTGTGTGGTCTTTATATGTTTGTGCGACGTGTTGCATGGGTCCAGCCTTAGGCCCGTTCCACGTCCCGGTAAAGACCTATCACAGACTGCGCAGCACCAATTGGCTGGCAAGGATCACCACAACGCCACCGGCCAAAATCTCGGCCCACGCAAGTGCACGTGCCACCGCGCCGTGACGGACCATCTGCAACGCACTTTCGCGCAATCCAACGGCGGCAAAGGCCACCAGCACCGTAATGCTTGCCGTGCCCAGCCCCATGATTAGGGCCCCAACGATTCCGGCCCAATCGATCCCCAACCGCCACGTCAGGATCAGCAAAAACAAAGCGCCCGTGCAAGGCCGCACCGCAATCGTGCCGATCACCACTGCCGCATCGCGCCACGACTGCACAGTTTCGGCCTGTTCGATCGTCGGCCCATGGGCATGACCGCAAGAGGCGCAGACATCACCCTCGCCCTCGTGTGCATGGTCATGCGTGGGCCGCAGATGGCGCAATCCGCGCACCAGCAGCCACAAACCCACACCGCCAATCAACGCATAGCTGAGAGGGGCCAGCACATCGTCGGCCACGCCCGTCATCTGTTCGCGACCCCAACCAAAAACAAAAACCGCCGCATAGACCAGCAACACCGCCGTCAGCGCCTGCGCCAGCGACGCGCCCAGCGCGAGCCCCGCCAAGCGCCGCGCCGGCACCCGCGTGCCCGCGCCATAGCCGCCAATCACCAGCTTGCCATGGCCCGGCCCTGCGGCGTGAACAAAGCCATAAGCAAAGCAAAGCCCCCAAAGCGTGGCCAAGGCCCCCGCCTCGCCCGCGCGCAGGCCACGCAGGGCGGCGGCCATGGCGTTTTGCACGTCACGCTGGGCAACACTGGCATAGCGCGTCACCTGATCGGCCCCACCCCAGCCCCAAAGCCAAAGCGCCAGCACCCCGAAGGCGGCAAGGATCAGAGCGGGCCAGCGCATGTCACAACAATCGTATCGGCAAAAGCATCGCCAATGGCAGGGAAATACTCATCCGGGCCCACCTCGCCTGGTGCTTGCCCGTCCAGCAGGCTCTCGGCCATGGCATAGGCGGCGTCCAAATCAGCGGGAATAACCTCGGCACTGCAATCGTCGCGCCCTTCGAACAGGACCGGACGCTGCAGATCATAGGCGGTGTAAAAACTCGGATCGTAGACGCGTATCTGGATCGGACCATCCCCATCAGGCACGGCAGGCACAGGGCGCAAATGCGTTTCCACAAACAGCCCCTCCTCATAAGTCATCCGGTGGTCCTGCTTTTCGCCCAAATCCAGCACGGCACCACCCTGCGCAACCTCAAGATCGCCGTTATACTCAGGGGGCCACGCCGCAATCTGGCTATCCAGCAAGGCTTGCTCGTCAGAGGTCAGCACAAGATCACCGTCCATGTCGATCCCCAGATCGGTCGTCACCAAAAGCGAAAACAGATCATCGTAATACCAGTCCAGCTTGACCCCCATGTCACCGGCGTCATCAAACACGACAGTGACCTGCGCCTGCACAAAGACATGCGGATGGGCGGTGGCCGTGACCGGCACGACAAGCGCTGCAAGAAAAGGAAACATCAATCGCATGACGCCTATGTAGGCCCATCCGAACGCGCCGACAATGGACCCGCGCAATGCACGACAGAACGATCAGTTTTCGGCAAAAATTGACCTATGCACCTTCCCGCGCAAGCCAGCCCTGATAATGCACCATCGGCGCACCGGTGATCGGCGCAGACAGTGCCACATCGAAATGAAACCGCCCCTCATCCTCATATTCCCGGGCAACGCTGATTGGCAAAAGGATGCGCGGAAATGGAATTGGCCCCAAACGGCCCGCCTTCACCGGAAAACGCAACTGATCATCATGCACATGCAGGCCTAATGTGAAAGTGAAAGGGCCAAACCGTTCGGTCATCTGCCCGTCTTGCACCTTCAAGAAGGACCAAAACCGCGCCGTCCCAAACTGGCGCTGCCATAACTCGCCGCCGTTCTGCGGCGTCATCGTGACAGTGACGTCAATATCTTCGGTGGCAGGCGGAAAGCGAAATACAAAGGCAATCATCCGCGCCCAAAGCGATGTACCCCGCGTGACACTGGCACGCCCTGCCCATCGGCTCGGCGCGGTGACATTGTGCAGGGCACGGACAGCCGGCGGAAGGTCGGCATAACTTTCCCCCAGATAGCCCGCAAATAGCGGTGCGTTTGATGTCACCCCAGCACCTCGCGCCACGAATGTTGAGGCGCAAAACCCACCATCCGCTTGGCTTTGTCATTGGCGTAGAATGTCTCATCAGAGCGCATTTCACGCTTTACAGGCACGCCTTGATAGAACCGTTCGACCACCTCATGCGATGTGATCCCCACCGAAAGATCATCATTCGAGACATTGAACACCTCATAACCAAGCCCATCGGTTTTCAGACAGCAATCCACCATATGCCCCAGATCGCGCGCGTCGATGTAGGCAAAGATGTTGCGGCGGCGCAGGGCGGGATCATCCAGATAGGCGGGGAACTGCGTCGCATATTCATGCGGCTCGATCACATTGTTGATGCGCAAACCGTAAATATCGATCCCCGTGCGCGCCTGAAAAGACCGCGCCGTTGCCTCGTTACAGACCTTGGACATGGCATAGCTGTCGTGGGGCACGGTGGGGTGGTCCTCATCAATGGGAACATAGTCCGGCTTCAGTTCGCCATCGGCAAAACACACGGCATAGGTGGTTTCGGAACTGGCAAAGATCACCTTGGGGATCCCCAGCTTCACCGCCGCCTCAATCACATTATACGTGCTCAGGGTGTTCTGGCGAAAACACTCGCCATCAGTGCCGATCATCACACGCGGCACAGCGGCGAAATGCACAACGGCGTCATATTTCGGCACGCCCGTCCCCGGCTCCAGCTCATGGAAATCAGCATACTGCGACATGGCACCAATCACCTGCCCTGCATCACACAGATCAATCAGCAACTCCGACACATCCAGCCCCGACGGCACACGATCCGCATTGACGACCGTATGGCCCTGCGCCTGCAAATAGGTAATCGCATGACGGCCTGCCTTGCCACTGCCGCCTGTGAAAAATACGCGCATGTCGTCCTCCTTTGTTTGCCGCTAAACTAGCCCCACCACCGCAGACCGCAAGCATTCCCGATTGCCCCCTGCGCGCCTGCCTGCCATTATGAGCAAAACCAAAGAAATGAGCAGCACCATGGCCAACGACCTCCTTTCCGGGGCCACCCCCGACGACTACAACGCCGACAGCATCGAGGTGCTAGAGGGGCTGGAACCCGTGCGCAAACGCCCCGGCATGTATATCGGCGGCACAGACGAACGCGCGCTGCACCATCTGGTGGCCGAAGTGCTTGATAACTCGATGGACGAAGCGGTCGCAGGGCATGCCAACCGGATCGAGGTGGAACTGCACGCCGACTATTCCGTCACCATCAAAGACAACGGGCGCGGCATCCCGATCGATCCGCACCCCAAATTCCCCGACAAATCAGCGCTTGAGGTGATCCTGTGCACCCTACACGCAGGCGGCAAATTCTCGGGCAAAGCGTACCAGACCTCGGGCGGTCTGCACGGTGTCGGCGCGTCGGTGGTCAACGCGCTGTCCGACAGCATGGTCGTACAGGTGGCGCGCAACAAGGAACTCTACGAACAACGCTTTTCGCGCGGCATCCCGCTTGGGCCCGTCGAAAAGCTGGGGCCGACCCAGAACCGGCGCGGCACCACCGTGACCTTCCACGCGGACCCCGAGATTTTTGGCAGCCAGAAATTCAAACCCGCGCGGCTCTTCAATTCCATCCGCTCCAAGGCCTATCTTTTCTCAGGCGTCGAAATCCGCTGGAAGTCCGAGATCGACGACAAGGAAACGCCGCTCGAGGCCACATTCCACTTCCCCGGCGGCCTGTCGGATTACCTCAAGGAAACGCTCGGCACCGCATCCACCTACGCCGACAAACCCTTCGCAGGCACGGTGGATTTCAACGACAAATTCGGCGAACCCGGCAAGGTCGAATGGGCGATCAACTGGACGCCCGTGCGCGACGGTTTCATCCAGTCCTACTGTAACACCGTGCCCACCCCCGAAGGCGGCACCCATGTCAGCGGCTTCTGGGCCGCGATCCTGAAGGGCATCAAAGCCTACGGCGAGCTGTCCAACAACAAGAAAGCTGCGCAAATCACCCGCGAGGACCTGACTTCGGGGGGCTGCGCGCTCGTGTCCTGCTTTATCCGCGATCCCGCCTTTGTGGGGCAGACCAAAGACCGCCTATCCTCGGAAATCGCCGCCAAAATGACCGAAGGGGCGGTGCGCGACCACTTTGACAACTGGCTGGCCAATGACACGAAATCCGCAGGCGCAATCCTTGATTTCCTGGTGCTGCGCGCCGAAGAACGCCTGCGCCGCCGCCAGGAAAAAGAGACTGCGCGCAAATCGGCCACCAAGAAACTGCGACTGCCCGGCAAGCTGACCGACTGCACCTCCAAAGACCGCGCAGGCACCGAGCTGTTCATCGTTGAGGGTGACAGCGCGGGCGGGTCCGGCAAAGGCGCGCGCAACCGCGTCAATCAGGCGCTTTTGCCGCTCAAGGGTAAAATCCTCAACGTGCTGGGTGCGGCCTCATCAAAACTGACGACCAACGCCGAAATCAACGACCTCTGCGAGGCGCTGGGTGTTGGCATGGGCACCAAATTCAACATTGACGACCTGCGCTACGACAAGATCATCATCATGACCGACGCCGACGTCGATGGCGCGCATATCGCGTCACTCTTGATGACATTCTTCTTCACGCAAATGCGCCCGCTGATCGACAACGGCCACCTGTATCTGGCCTGCCCGCCGCTCTATCGGCTGACCCAAGGGGCGCGCCGCGTCTATGTCGCCGACGACGCCGAAAAAGACGCCGTGATGGCCAAAGGCTTGGGTGGCAAAGGCAAAATCGACGTGCAACGCTTCAAGGGCTTGGGCGAAATGGACGCCAAGGACCTCAAAGAAACCACAATGGACCCTGCAACGCGCAAACTGATCCGCGTGACCGTGCATGATGATGTGCCGGGGGATACGGCGGATCTGGTGGAACGGCTGATGGGCAAAAAGCCGGAGTTGCGGTTCCAGTATATTCAGGAGAACGCACGGTTTGTGGAGGAGTTGGATGTTTGAGCTTCACTGGACCGAGTACGTAAAAGCATTGGGTCCAACCCTAATTGCGCTTTTCGTTGCTTATGTCGCCTTTCAACAGTGGAAAGTGAACCAAGCGACTCTGAGAGAACGACTTTTCGAAAGACGCATGGCGGTCTTTGCTCAAACTCAGACGTTGCTTTCGTCAATCCTGCGAAGCGCAAAATGCGATGACGATGCCTTGGCCAATTTTCATTCGGCTCCTCAAGTTGCTCGTTTTCTATTCGAAAAGGACTTGGCAAACTATCTGGAGAAGATTCGCAGAAGCGCACTAGCGATGAGACTAGCACAAACTAAATACGATGGCCTTCCAGTTGGGGAAGAAAGATCGAAGCACGTAGACGCAGAACACAAAGAGCTGGCATGGCTCACTGAACAGCTTGACTGCATCTTTGTTCATTTTCAGCCATACTTGGGCTTCTCAAATCACAAGTGATTCTTAGTTTGAAGGCACTATGCCGCTGAAACCTCCAGCCCAATGGGCCTGAATCAGAACCGTGCAGACAGTGTTGGAACACCTTCGCACAGAAGTGCTTTGCCGCCCCAAAGCAGAGCGCACTGATTACTTGCTCCAGCGCAGCATCGTAGGTCGGGGTTCTCCCCGACACACCTGCACCGCATGACATGGCATGTCGCGGCAGGCCCCGACCTACGGGTTGCGTCATGTCGTAGGGTCGGTGGAAGCCACTTGATTGCTGGCGCTGGTTTCTACAATTATCGATATATCAAATTACCTCGGAGGTAAGAATGATATTGCGTTGGTTCAGGGCTGTGCGATCTTGGGAAGACAAGCATAAGATGGGAAGTTCAGGATCTATTGCGTATGCTCTTTTTGCAATCGTTCTGCCGTGTGTGTTTGTATTCTTGCTTGCGATTTTATTGGAAAGTTTCTCTGTAATTCTCTCAAGAGAAAACACGTTTTTAATTGCCGTCGGTCTCTGTATTTTTGCTTTTGTCTTCTTATGGATGAGTGAGTTCACCAATGAACGAGAGGATTAGACGCGGCCATTCGCCTTGTCACGATAATGTCGGATAATGTGACGTATCGCAGGATAGCAAAAGCGCCCTCCGGGGGGAGGTCGGGCGCTGCCCGGCGATGCCGGGCGGGGTGTTTTGTAGGGGCATCGCCAACGTTGCCGGGGAGAACCCCGGCCTACGGGTGCTGCATCGTAGGTCGGGGTTCTCCCCGACACCCCCCAACGCACGACATCATACGTCGTGGCAGGCCCCGACCTACGGGCTGCGTTATCTCGTAGGGTGGGTGAAACCCACGCGCGCCCCCAAATACGCGCAAACCTCGGATCAAGCGCAACGCAGCCCCGGACCTGATCCGGGGCCTCTGCCGCTCTGTGTGACGCCGCCCCGGGTCAAGCCCGGGACTGTGGATATCGAACACCCCAACCGTGCACCTGTGTACATACGCATTGTGTACAGCTTGTGTACGCAATGTGCCCCGTCCTTTCCCTCGCGTCACGACGCCCTATTTCCCCCTTATGCGCCACTTCATCCTCGCCCTTTTCCTCGCCTCGCCCTTGGCGGCTCAAGAGATCGAAACCGACCTCGAACTGGTCCTGCTTGCCGATGCGTCGGGGTCCATTGACGCGGGTGAACTGGCCTTTCAGCGCCAATCCTACGCCACCGCCATCACCGATCCGGCGGTCGTCGCGGCCATCGAAAACACGCTCTACGGCTCGATCGCGGTCACTTACGTCGAGTGGGCCACAAACCAAGCCACTGTCGTGGATTGGACCGTCATCACCGACATGGACAGCGCCACCCGCTTTGCAAATGCCCTCATCGGCCCACCCCGTCAGGCCAACGGGCGCAACGCTATCGGCTCGGCCCTGCTTTACGGCATGGCGCAGATAGAGAACAATGATATCAGAGGCTTCCGCCGCGTGATCGACTTTTCCGGCGACAGCATGGGCAACACATTCGGCCCGCCCATCACCTAGGCCCGCGATGAGGTGGTGGCCAATAACATCACCATCAACGCGCTGCCGATCCTGCGCAACGGCGATTTCATGGGCAATAGCCTGCCTCAGCTATACGAGCAGAATATCATCGGCGGGCCGAACGCCTTCGTCATGCCCGCCCTTAGCGGACCCGAGTTCACAGACGCCGTGCGCCGCAAGCTGATCCTCGAGATCGCCGGGACCACACCCCAGACCGAATATGCCTCACTCCTGCTGCAGGGATTGCAGGTAGGCCAATAAGTCAACAATCGGCTGCGAGGTCATAATGGGCTGCCCCGTCTCGGCCTTGGTCGCCACATCGGTGCCTTCGAAAAAATCCCCATAAACCGGCATCATACTGCCGTGGCTGACCAAAGGATCACGCCCGTCGATCCGCATGACCACACGCTCTGTCGGGAACACCCCGTCGTTGTCTGCGGCAAGCCGTGTCAGGTTCGCAGGCGCTACCACGAGGGACGGTGACATCGGCCCATTGCCGCTGGCCGACGTGCCATGACAGGTGGCGCAATAGAACCCGAAAAGCGCTTCGCCCTGCGTCACATCCTGCGCTGCAACAGGGTGGGCCAAGCTTAACGCCAGTACAAAGGGAATGATGCGCATAACGATCTCCTCTATGCTGTTGGAACCAGCCTAGAGGAGATTAGGACACGCGCGTTGATGCAAATCAACTAGCGCAGTGTCAGACCGCCAATCGCCGCGCGGATCACGCTGTCCGTGTCGTCGCTGTCACCTGATACGGCCAGCCCGATCAGCGCACCTTTCTCTCCGCCAAAGGCACGGGCATAATCAGCGGCCAGATCAACGCTTTCACTGAACGATCCCGTGCCCGCCTGCCGCATCGCAACCGTCACACCCTGCCCCGCAGGACCATAAGGCGAGGGGATCACCTGCCCGCGCGCATGGTTGCCACCCCAAGCATACTGGATGATCCGCACATCATCATTGCCCAGCAAGGCGCGGATGTTCGCGCCTTCAAGGCTGGGCGCGATGCTTTCGGGGACAAACACGAAGTAGAGCGAGATATTGCGATCATCTCCACCTTTCAGGCTCAGATCCGTGGGGGGCACGGATTGTTCAACGGTCCAGTTCCACGTTGCGGCACCTGTGCCCCAATCCGCGGGCGGGACACGGCTCCATGCGATTGACACAGAACCTTCCGATACCAGCCCGAGGTTCTGGCCGAAAACATAGTCGTTCGAGCTAAACAGCGACAGGCGCTGCTCTTGCCAGCCGCTGTCAAACCGCACCTCGCCCGCCTGCGCGCTCGCGGCGAAACCAAGGGCAAAAACTGTCGCAAAAATCCGGTGCATAAAAATATCCTCTGTGCTCTTCGAGGTAAAATTAGCCCAGTTACGGCGCGCAGGAACCCCGCATCTGCCGTTGTCACGCGAACGTTAGCGCAGGTTACTGCTGAATGGATTCCAGATATTCGGACAGCACCAAGAGCTTCATCGGCACCGGCGTGCCCAACCCCTGCTCTTCCACAATCACGGTTTCGCCCAGATCACCCGCGCCGAATTCCGGCATCGCGGCGCTGAAATGCGCGCCACGGTCCAGCCCGTCGATGGTGCTCATGACCTGATTGACCGGAAAAACACCGCCATTGCGTGCAGAAATCGTGGTCAGATCAGGCGGGGCCACAGCCAGACCGCGCGCTGCCTGGCCGTTGCCTTTGCCGTCAGCCCCATGACAACTGGCGCAGTTTTCCATATAGGCTGTCCGCCCGTCGATGGGTTCTTCGACACAAGCCGTCAGGCCCAGCGCCAGCAAAATAATGACGTACCGCATATCAGCCTCCTGTTTTGTCCAGACTGTAACAAAAGCACGCAATCTGCCACCATGATTTGTGTCAATCAGCAGATTATCGTCATTCAGGCCGTTTCGAGAACGCCACCATTCAAGCGCACCTGACGATCCATCCGCGCGGCCAGTTCAAGGTTATGTGTCGCAATCACAGCCGCAAGGCCTGTATCACGCACCAGCCCCATCAACGCCGCAAACACCTGATCCGATGTGTCGGGGTCAAGGTTGCCTGTCGGCTCATCCGCCAACAAAAGCGCAGGCTCATTCGCCAAAGCGCGGCAGAATGCGACACGCTGTTGTTCGCCCCCTGAAAGGGCCGCAGGACGGTGCGCCGCACGCGCCGCGATCCCGACACGGTCAAGCAAGGCCATGGCGTGTTTCTCGGCCGCTTGTTCGGAACGGCCGTTGGCCAGCTGCGGCAGGACGATGTTTTCGAGCGCTGAAAATTCCGGCAGCAGATGGTGGAACTGATAGATGAACCCAACGGTAGAGCGGCGCACTGCGGTGCGTTTGCGGTCAGACAGGCGTGTCATATCCGTGCCTTCGATCCGGACGGTGCCGTCATCGGGCGTATCCAGCAGGCCCGCGATATGCAGCAAAGTGGATTTGCCCGCACCGGACGGCGCGACCAACGCCACCACCTCACCCGGTTTGACGCCCAATGACACGCCTTGCAGCACGCGCACTTCGTTTGGTTTGCCTGCGTTGTAGGTTTTTGTCAGGTCCGCGACCTGCAGTGTAAAATCACTCATAGCGCAGCGCCTCGACAGGGTTCATGCGCGCGGCACGGCGCGCAGGAAAGATCGTGATAATCCATGACAGGCCCAACGACAGCGACACCGCCTTGAGCACATCAACAAGCCGCAATTCTGCGGGGATGTTGTAAATCCCCCTGATGGACGGATCCCAGACACCGCCCCCCGCAACATAGTTCACAAAGCTGAAAATCGTGTCGATGTAGATCGCAAAGAGGCAGCCAAGCACTACGCCCAGCGCAGTCCCGATCGTTCCGATCCCCGCGCCGCAGATGAAGAATATCCGCAGGATCGACCCTTCGGTCAGACCCATGGTGCGCAGGATGCCCACATCGCGCCCCTTGTTTTTGACCAGCATGATCAACCCGCTGATGATGTTCATGGACGCCACCAAAACGAGAATCGACAGAATGATGAACATCACGTTGTCCTCAATCGTGAGCGCGCGCAAAAACCGCCCCACGCGGTCCTGCCAACTATAGGCCCACATGTTGGGGCCTGCGGCATTGGCGATGTCCTGCTTGAGAACTTCTGACTGGTTCAGATCATCGAGCCGGATCTCCAACTCGTCCGCAACACCGTCGCGGTTCATGATCAGCTGTGCGACATCAAAGGGCAGATAGACGCGCACCTCATCGATCTGGAAGCGGCCTGTCGAGAAGATATAAACCACCTCGTAGGCATTGCGGCGTGTGGCCTGCCCCATGGGTGTGGACGCACCCGAGCGCGTCGTCAGCTCGATCCGGTCCCCGATATCAAGGCCAAGGTTTGCGGCCAAAGCAGAGCCAACCGCAATCCCGTTTGGCAGATCATCGATGTTGCCAAAGGTAAGCTCGCTATCGACAATGGCATCCGATCCTTTGAGATCGTCCAGCCTGATGCCGAAAATATCAGCAAGCCCGATCCGCCCCGACGGGCCCGACGCCATTGCCTGCCCGCGAATAAGCGGCGCCACCGAGCGCACCCCCTCTACCGCGCGGACATTGTCAGCGACCTGTTCGAAATCCGTAATCACCCCGCGCGGCATCACGACGCTCACATGGGCGTTGGCCCCCGCGATTGTGTCAATAAACTCGGCGCGAAAGCCCGAACGCACCGCCAGCGTCGCGATCAGCGCAAATACCGCGAGCGTCACGCCGATCAGGCTGATCCATGTCATCACGCTGACACCGCCCTCGGCGCGTTTGGCGCGGATATAGCGCCACGCGATCATCCACTCGAATTTTGCGAAGGGACGTGTTGTCCTGACCTCGGCCATGAAAGCTCCTGCTTTGGTTTGCCGCAAGGTGGTGCGCGGGGGCGCAATGGTCAAGCGGCTGCGCGCTTATCTTTGCACGCCCGCCAGTCTGGGACGGTTCGTCGGGGTTTCCGACACAAGGGTCGGACGCGTCACAGGCGGGTCGGCCTTGATCACTGGCGCGCGGCGTTTTTTGGCCGCAGGCGCGGGCTTTGCGCGGCGGAACGGCATGGACACCAGCCCCGCCAAAATTGCGAAACCGGCCCAGCCGCCCAAAAACCCCGTACCGGCAGAAGCGACCCCTGCCACGCTCAGCGGTACAGCGGGTGTGAAATCATCCCAAACGGCCGCAAGTGTCGCGGGATCAGCCATCCGGTGCGGCAATGTCAGTCGTTCCAAAGGCGCAGCCTCGCGCAAGAGCATCAGATTTTCGCTCAGCCTTGCGTGGCGCGCAAAGGTCCGCCGCCAGAGCGCCTCTTGCGAGGCCACGAGCGGAGTTTCGGCCATCGCCTGCAGCATCTCTTCGCGGCCCATGCCATCGGCGAGGGCGGTTTCGTCAAATTCCACCACCTGCCGAGTCAGCTCATCCACTTGCCCTGCAAGGCGTTGCAGGTATTGCTGCGAAAATTCGGGGTATTGCGACAGGCCAGCGGCACCGCTCAGCCCACCGATCAAACATAAGGCGCGGATCATATCAGCGCCCTTTTGCGGGAAATCATCTTCATCTGCTGCCTCAAAGCATCTTGTTTTGTGGCAAGATAGCAGATTCTCGCAGGGCTGTTAACGCATGATCCGCGCTATGCGCGGTCTTGCGCGTGTTCCCGCATCCACTCAATCACATTTGCGGCGTCCTGATCGGGTGGGAATACCGGATAGAATACTTTGGCAATCACACCGTCACGCACAATCATCGTCAGCCGCTTGTGCAGATAGTTGCCGTCCGCTTCCATGCCCGGCAGTTCAAGCGCCTTGCCGAATCCAAGATCGGCATCGGACAATAACGGGAATGGCAGGTGCAGGCGCGCGGCCGCCTCCGCCTGATAATCCGTGTCCTGGGTTGAAAGCCCAAAGAGGTGATCCACACCGTAATCGCGCAGCTCCGCATAATGATCGCGGAACGCACAGGACTGCGGCGTGCAGCCCCGGGCGCCCGGGATATCATTCCATCCGTCGGGCAAGTCGCGATCCGGGCGGCCGGTCATCGGGTAGACATAGATCACCGTAATCCCGCGCAGATCAGACAGCTTGATCGCAGGCCCTTGGGTACTGGGCAGCGTTGCATCGGGAAGCGCGGCACCTTCCAGATGATCGGCTTTCCCGTCATCTGCAGGCTCGGGGATCAGGGTCCAGTCGACGTCCAGCAAGCTCATGCGATGCCTTCGTAGATTTTCGCGATCTTGGCGACAGCCTCTTCCGGTGGCAGCTCTTCGCTTTCCCCGGTCCGGCGGCTGGTCAATTCGACCACACCATTTTTAAGGCCGCGTGGGCCAACCGTAATGCGCCATGGCAGGCCGATCATGTCCATCGTGCCGAACTTGGCCCCCGCCCGTTCATCACGGTCGTCATAAAGCGGCTCAAGGCCGAGCGCTGTCAGCGAGGCATAAAGTGCTTCACAGGCTGCATCCGCCTCGGCGTCGCCGGTTTTCAGGTTCACGATCCCGCAATGGAACGGTGTCACACCTTCCGGCCAGATGATGCCCTTGTCGTCATGGCTAGCTTCGATAATCGCACCCAGCAGACGCGACACGCCAATACCGTGGCTGCCCATATGCACCGGCACTTTGTTGCCTTTTCCGTCGTCAACCAAGGCCCCCATACTTTCGGAATATTTCGTGCCAAAGTAGAAAATCTGTCCCACTTCGATACCGCGTGCTGTGCGCTTTCGGTCCTCAGGGATCGCATCAAACAGCGCCTGATCGTGCGTTTCATCGGTGCGCGCGTAGCGCGACGTGAACTCTTCTAGCACCGCCTGACAGGCGGCCTGATCGTCATAGTCGATCTCGCGGTCACCGAACTTCAGATCCGTGATCTCGCTGTCATAGAAAACCTCGCTTTCGCCCGTGTCGGCCAGCACAAGGAATTCATGTGTGTCATCGCCCCCGATCGGGCCGCTGTCGGCGCGCATCGGGATGGCTTGCAGGCCCATGCGCTCATATGTGCGCAGATAGCTGACCAGATGACGGTTATAGGCGTGCAGCGCGTCTTCTTTGGTCAGGTCAAAGTTGTAGCCGTCTTTCATATAGAATTCGCGGCCCCGCATCACGCCAAAGCGCGGGCGGACCTCGTCGCGGAATTTCCACTGGATCTGATAAAGGGTCAGCGGCAGGTCTTTATAGCTTGTCACATGGGCACGGAAGATATCCGTGACCAGTTCCTCGGCCGTGGGCGTAAACAGCATCTCGCGCCCGCCACGGTCCTTGATCCGCAGCATTTCTTCGCCGTAGGCATCATAGCGCCCGCTTTCGCGCCACAGGTCCGCGGACTGGATCGTGGGCATCTGGATCGCGATATGGCCTGCACGCGCCTGTTCTTCGTGCACGATATCCTCGATCTTGCGCAGCACCTTGAAGCCCAGCGGCAGCCACGAGTAGATCCCCGCGCTGGCCTGTTTGATCATGCCGGCCTGCAACATATAGCGGTGGCTGACAATCTGCGCCTCGCGGGGCGTTTCTTTGAGGACGGGCAGGAAATAGCGGCTCAGGCGCATGGGTTCGACCTTTTTGGATACAAGTGTTGGCGTGGGTTTAATCCCCTGCGCAGGCCCTCGCAAGCAATGTCATCACGGATCGCGCGGTATGGCGAGGATTATCGCAGACGGAATCCCGCCCGTTCCGGCCGCAACCGTGCCGGGCGCGTGGTAAATTTTATCCGTGCTCTTGCACCGCCATGCCGCATGCCGCATCTATGAGGCAGCGAAATAAGGATCATGCATGGCACTTCCTGTCGGACAGCAAGCAAAATACTGGGGCATCGCGACAGCAGTCTTTCTGCTGGCTTTGTGGTTTCTGGGCGACGTGATCCTGCCCTTCGTGCTGGGCGGGGCGATTGCCTATTGCCTTGATCCCATCGCGGACCGGCTTGAGCGTTTGGGATGCAGCCGCATCACGGCTGTCGCAATCATCACGCTGGTCACTCTCTTTGTCTTTATCCTGCTCATCCTGCTGGTCATTCCGACACTGGTGCAACAAACCGCATCGCTGATTGAAACAGCCCCCGCCTTGTTTGATCGCCTGCGCACCGGTCTGACCGAGCGGTTTCCGCAACTGATGGATAACCAAAGCGTAGCCTACCAACAGCTATTGACGATTGGCGAGGCGATCCAATCCCGTGGCGGTGAACTGATCAACGGGCTGGTGTCCTCGGCGCTCGGGCTGATCAACATCATTGTTTTGCTGGTCATCGTACCGGTCGTGGCGGTCTATATGCTGCTCGACTGGGACAATATGACCGCCAAGATCGACAGCATGCTGCCACGCGACCATGTCGATACCATCCGCCAACTGGCCCGCGATATCGACGCGACACTGGCCTCTTTCATTCGCGGCCAAGGCACCGTCTGTCTTGTGCTGGGCACCTACTATGCCGTGGCACTGATGCTCGCAGGGCTGAACTTTGGCCTGATCGTGGGTTTTATCGCCGGTCTGATTACCTTCATTCCTTACGTCGGCGCCTTGGTCGGCGGCACTCTGGCCGTCGGGCTGGCGCTGTTCCAGTTCTGGGGCAGTGTCGAGGTGCCGGATGGCGAAACGATGGCCTATGGCACCAACTGGCTGCGCATCGGGATCGTGGCAGGCATCTTCGGGTTGGGCCAGTTTCTTGAGGGCAATATCCTGACACCGAAACTTGTGGGCGGGTCCGTTGGCCTGCATCCGGTGTGGCTGCTCTTTGCGCTCTCGGTTTTCGGAACGCTTTTTGGCTTCGTCGGTATGCTGGTGGCCGTGCCCATCGCCGCGGTGATCGGGGTCGTTGCGCGCTGGGGGCTGGCGCAGTACAAAGACAGCCTGCTCTATCGCGGAAAATCCGAGGGCGAGTAAATGCCAGATCAGCTCGCTTTTGACTGGCCGACGGGTGTTGCGCTGGGCCCCGATGATTTCTTTGTCTCCGAGGCGAACGCACAGGCCTATACCATGCTTGGCACGCCCGGGGCATGGCCCGAGCGCAAGCTGGCGCTGATCGGCCCGACAGGCAGCGGCAAGAGCCATCTGGCGCGTGTCTTTCAAAGCCGGAACAATGCGGTTTTGATTGAGGCTACGACAATTGGTGCTGATTTCAGAACCGACGCAAAGACCGTCATCATCGAAGATATCGAGGGGCTATCTACACGCGCCGAAGAAGCGGTTTTTCACCTGCACAACAATCTGCGCAACGCGCGCGGTACTTTGCTGCTCACGTCCCATGTGCCGCCAAGCCGTTGGTCAATCGCCCTGCCGGATCTGGCCAGCCGGATGCAGGCCACCACCATTGCGCAGATCACCAACCCCGATGATGCGCTTTTATCGGCGCTGATCATGAAGCTTTTTGCCGACCGGCAGATCAACCCGCAGCCCCATCTGGTCCAGTATTTGACCACCCGTATCGAACGCTCCTACGCAGCCGCCGCCGAGATCGTCACCCGCCTTGATACGGCAGCCTTGGCGCAGGGTCGCAAGATCAACAAGGCACTCGCCGCCGAGCTGCTGGACAAAATGTAACGAAGCCCGCAATACTTGTCATATTGCCGCAATAAATGCGGAACAAAAGGCCTTCATGATCGACGCAAATTTCCTGGAAGGGGCATACCCCGCCCCCACGACACTTGATATTGACCCCGAAAGCTCCGCGCGTTTTGTCAACCGCGAGCTGAGCTGGATCGGCTTTAACTGGCGCGTACTGGAAGAGGCCGAAAACCCGCGCGTACCCTTGCTCGAGCGGCTGCGGTTCCTGTCGATTTCTGCCACCAACCTTGATGAATTCTATACCGTGCGCGTCGCCGGCCTGCGCGAATTGGCAAACGAGGGCAATGTGACCCCTGGCCTTGACGGCCTTACGCCGGCCGAACAACTCGTGGACATCGACATTTCCGCGCGCGCCCTGATGACGCGCCAGCAAACGGTTTTCACCGAATTGCAAACGCTGATGGCCGAACAGGATATTCATATTCTGGACCGCGCAGCCCTCAGCGACGACGACATCGACTATCTTGAAGATGTGTTTCTGGAACAGGTGTTTCCGGTTCTTTCGCCCCTCGCGATTGACCCCGCACACCCGTTCCCGTTTCTGCCCAACGAGGGCTTTGCACTGGCACTGCAACTGGAACGGCCCAGCGACAAACGCCAGTTGCGCTCGCTTCTGCCGGTACCGGCACAAATCGCCCGCTTTGTGGCCCTTCCCGCCGAGACAGGGCACCGTTTCCTGCCACTGGAAGAACTGCTGGTGCTGCATATCGGGCGGCTGTTTCCCGGCTATAAAATGAAGGGCAGCTGTGCCTTCAAGGTGCTGCGCGACAGCGATCTGGAACTGGAAGACGAAGCCGAAGACCTTGTGCGCGAGTTTGAAACCGCCCTGAAACGGCGCAGGCGTGGCGAGGTTGTGCGTCTGAAACTCTCGGCTGGCGCGCCTTCGGCACTCAAATCACTGATCATGTCGGAACTGCATGTAAACGAAGATACCGTGGTCGAGGTCGACGGTCTGATCGGGATCGCCGATCTGGGCGAACTGGTACTCGAGAGCCGCCCTGATCTGTTGTGGCCTACCTTTTCACCGCGTGTACCGGAACGTGTGCAGGATCATGACGGCGATATGTTCGCCGCAATCCGGCAAAAGGATATGCTGCTGCATCACCCCTATGAAACATTTGACATGGTGGTGCGTTTTCTGACGCAGGCCGCGCGCGATCCCAATGTTGTGGCGATCAAACAGACGCTCTATCGCACCTCCAAACGCTCGCCCATCGTCGAGGCGCTTTGCGAGGCCGCCGAAGAGGGTAAATCCGTCACCGCCTTGGTCGAGCTGAAAGCCCGTTTTGACGAGGCCGCAAACATCCGCCAGTCACGGCGGCTGGAGCGCGCGGGCGCGCATGTTGTCTACGGCTTTCTGAAATACAAAACCCACGCCAAGATCAGCACAGTGGTCCGGCGCGAAGGTGACAAACTGGTGACCTATACCCACTTTGGCACCGGTAACTACCACCCCATTACCGCGCGCATCTACACCGACCTCAGCCTGTTCACCTGTGATGCCGATCTGGGCCGCGATGCGACCAAGGTGTTCAATTATCTTTCGGGTTACGCCCAGCCCGAGGGCTTGCAGAACCTCGCGATCTCACCACTCACGCTCAAGCAGAGCCTGTTGGACAGTATCACCAAAGAGGCCGAGAACGCGCAGGCAGGCAAGCCTGCGGTCATCTGGGCCAAGATGAACTCATTGATCGAAACCGACGTGATCGACGCGCTCTATGCGGCAAGTCAGGCTGGCGTGAAAATCAGCCTTGTTGTGCGCGGCATTTGCGGGCTGCGGCCGGGTGTCAAAGGGCTTTCGGAAAATATCCGTGTGAAATCCATTGTCGGCCGTTTTCTGGAACATTCGCGGATTGTCTGCTTTGGCAACGGCAACACGCTGCCGTCCAAAAAGGCGAAGGTCTATATCAGTTCCGCCGACTGGATGGGGCGCAATCTTAACCGGCGGGTCGAGACACTGGTCGAAATCAAGAACCCGACGGTCAAGGCCCAGATCGTCAGCCAGATCATGGCTGCCAACATGGCCGATATCGCGCAAAGCTGGGTGATGGCGGCAGACGGCAGCTTTGCCCGCGCACCGGTCGAGGAAGGGGTTTTCGCCTTCAACTGCCACCGGTTTTTCATGGAAAACCCGTCGCTATCGGGTCGTGGTTCCGCAGGGGCATCCGATGTTCCGCAGTTGACCCATACGGATGACTAGGCGTGGCTAGTCAAAACCGAGCGCATTGCCGGTGCGCCTGAAATCTTCGAAGCCAGTGTAGAGAACGGATTTTCGGTAGCGAAAATCGCCATCTGTACGAGACATTGAGTGAAGCAATCTTGAAAGTTCCCGGTATTCACGACCCCCGTTGGGATACCCCCCTGATGAAGTTGCAATAGCAATTCGACGATGAATTGGTCCATTGAATTTATAGTGTCTTAGAGGCAGCAAAATATCCGCGTTATAATTCAAGCTAACATCGTGTGAGCTATCGAATCGCATGCCTTCTCGCGCATGAAAAAAAACAGGTTTGCGGATCGCATTGTAACGGGCGATCGGCAGGCCAAGCAAACTTCGCAGTCTTGTTTCTAGCCACTTACTCTTGCGATTAAGGTTGTGTTTGGCCAGCAGCCGCGCACGGCTGCCCGGATGGATCATCTTCGGCGCCTTGCCCTTGCGCAAACGCAAGTGTCCTTCACCATCGAAATACCACGGCTTGTGCAGGTCGATGATAGTATCATCGGCCATTCCTGCCAAATCCGAGAGGGTGGCCGGATACATGTCGATCATCGCGGCCATAACCGCGCGATCACTTTCTCTGCCCAGCCTGGAGGTCAAATCGTCGATGGTCATACCATCGGGCAGGTCGAGAAACTCATCAGCATCAAGGTGCAGTGACCATTGGTCCAAGGCGTATTTCTCGACCAACAGCATTCGCCAAACAAGATCCATACGTTGATGCGGCAAACCAAGTGCTACGGCGTCCACTGCTGCGATATTGTCCCCAAAATTTCGGTTGCTTTTCAGGACCATTACGTCCGTTTGCGCGTCCAGAAATTCTGCGGTGCCGTCAGTCGACCGATCGTCAACAAATACGAATCGCTCCACCCCCAACTTGCGATAGTGATCAAGAAAAGGTGGGAGGAAATGCATTTCGTTGTGCAGCAGGGCCGATAGCGTGAACCCTGGAACATCCGTTAAATCGCGTGAGACAATCCGGAAATCATCATATTTCTTGAGCGCGTCGTGCATCGTTTTCCCAGTTGCGTCCATTTCTCTGCAAGACCTCTACCGCATTGCAGGAGCCAAAGGCAATTTCAGTCAATTCAGGGCGGACAGTTGACGCATGGGGATGATTGATTGATACCCTTCCTCTGGGGATGAAGACCGAGGGTTCCGATGACACAAGCGCCTGCCGAGGAAACAATCGACTGGGGGCCGTTTGGACGCCCTTTATTTGAGGATGCCGCCGCCAAACGCCTCAGCCGTGTGGGCGTGATTGACGTAGGCTCGAACTCTGTTCGTCTGGTCGTGTTTGATGGTGCGGCCCGGTCGCCTGCCTATTTCTACAATGAAAAAATCATGTGTGCGCTGGGTGCGGGACTGTCACAGACAGGGCACCTGAACCCCGAAGGACGCGTGCGTGCGCTGTCGGCGATCCGCCGGTTTGCGGCACTGGCCGAAGGGATGGGGATCCCCCCTCTGACAGCCGTGGCAACTGCAGCGGTACGCGAAGCCACCGACGGCAAGGAATTCCAGGACGAGGTCTTGCGCGAAACGGGCATCAAGCTGTGGATTATCGACGGACAGGAAGAGGCGCGCCTGTCAGCACAAGGTGTGTTGCTGGGATGGCCCGGCAGCTATGGGCTGGTTTGCGATATCGGCGGGTCTTCGATGGAGCTTGCGGATCTGGCGGATGGCCGCGTGGGCAATCGTCTGACCTCGGCACTGGGGCCGCTGAAGCTGCGCGAAATCAAGGGCGGGCGCAAAGCGGTCAAAGCCTATGTGCGCGAAACCATGGCGCAACTGCATGAGCAGATGGGTCACGCTACGGGGATGCGCCTGTTTCTGGTCGGCGGGTCCTGGCGGGCCATTGCACGGGTCGATATGGAACGGCGGGGCTATCCGCTGACGGTACTGCACGAATACCGCATGAGCGCGCGACAGATCAGCAAAACCGCCGAATACATCCGCGGGTCCGACCTGACCGAGCTGCGGGGGCGTTGCAATATCTCGGACAGTCGCATGACACTGGTCCCTCTGGCGACAATTGTCCTCAAGGAACTGATACGGACCTTCAAGCCCAAGGATGTCGCGATCTCATCCTACGGGATCCGCGAGGGCATGCTTTATGAGCAGATGCCCCGCGCACTGCGCGAACGCGACCCGCTGATCGAGGCCTGCCGCTTTGTCGAAGCCAAAGACGCCCGCCTGCCGGGGTTCGGGCGGGTCTTGTATGAATTCATCAAACCTTTGTTTCCACGCGCGAACTGGCAGCGCAAACGGATTATCAAAGCAGCCTGCCTGCTGCATGATGTCAGTTGGCGTGCGCACCCCGATTACCGTGCCGAAGTCACATTCGACAACGCCACACGCGCCAATCTGGGCGGGTTGAAGCATTATGAACGCGTGTTCCTCGGACTTGCACTGATGAACCGCTATACCAGCAAGACAGCAAATTCGCGTTTTACACCGCTTTTCGCCATGCTTGATGAGGGCCAGATCAAAGAAGCCGAGATACTGGGCAAGGCGATGCGTCTTGGGGCCATGCTCTGGCTGACCGCGGACGAAGAGCCCGGTACATTGAAGTGGAAGCCCCAGAAACGTGAACTGCAACTACGCCTGACCGAACACGCCCGACCGCTTTTCGGCGAAGTTGCACAAGTCAGATTTGCAGCATTGGCGACGGCAATGGATGCGACCAGCACCGTAGAGTTTACCAAGTGACCCGACCCGGATCCTGAAAGCATCGCTGTGATTCCACCATCAGGCTGACCCAAGGGCACAGAGCAGTTGCAGGTGCCACGTTTGAAATAAACAATCTATAATAAATATCGCTACTGTTTCCAGATAATGCGGTTTTTTCGGCTTATAAGTGAACCAAACATTAATATACGCGGTTTAGACACTCAAAAGTCCGATTTTTGCCGAATTTCATTCGCCTTTGTGGCATGATTGAAAAAGGCGAGAGTCACCGATAGTGCTCGCCTGTGTTTGTGAAATTCTGCCGTGTTGGCAGATAAGTGATTTTGGATGGTAAACGTGGTAGACGAAGCAATTAGATTTGATGTTGCAACGGCAGCAACAAAAGGCGAACGGGACTATCAAGAAGACAGTCTGATCGCCAGTTTCCCCCAAGGGCAAGAAACCGGTTTTGCAGTGCTCGCCGATGGCATGGGCGGGCATATGTGCGGTGATGTGGCCAGTGCGCTGGTGATGTCCGAGGTATTCAGCCAGATCAAAATGAACGAAATGCTGCTGAGCAAACGCATCACCGATATCTCGGGCATTCTTCACATGACAGCAACCGCTGCCAACGACCGCATCAGCCGATATGTCGACGAGCGCCCTGATTCTTACGGCATGGGCGCCACGCTTTTGGCGACTGTTATTCGCGGGGATGAACTATACTGGGTGTCGGTTGGCGACTCCCCGCTTTATCTGTTCCGTGACGGTGTCTTGACCCAACTGAACCAGGATCACTCGATGGCGCCGCAAATTGACATGATGGTCAAGGTCGGCGCAATGTCGGAAGAAGTTGGCCGCGACCACCCGGACCGCAACACGCTGACTTCTGCGATTGCCGGTCACGCGATCGCCAAGATCGACTGTCCGGACACGCCGAAAACTGTGCGGGCGGGCGATATCATCATTGCGGCAACGGACGGGCTCCAGTTTCTGTCGAACGACGCGATTGCCGCGATCCTGCAAGAGACACACACAAAGCCCAGCATGGATATTACGCGTGCTTTGATGGCTGCATTGGACGACCTTGCAGACCCCGACCAGGACAATACCGCGTTCACTGTGATCAAGCTTGGCGCAAGCCAGCAGATTGACCGGTCCGAAACGGACGACATGGAAGGTGCGGCATTTTTCCGACGTCACGGTGCGGCCACGGCGAAAACCCCGATGTTAGAGACTGTTGCATCCAATCCCGCGCCAAGGACGAAGGCAGAGACTGCTCCGATCGACCTTCCCGAAAAGCGCGTGATCCGTCTGGTGACATCGCAAACGCTGGATTTCGAACAGACGGCCGCACCCGTGGAAACCGACGCACCGGACACGCCGGGCAAACCGCAAGGCAACACAAGCTGGTACCGTCGTCGCACCTCAAACGACTAGGCGCGCACTACACTATAGCTCTATTTCGGTTGTGTCCGGCTCGGGCTCCCAGGCAGGGGCGTCCGGGCTGCGGCGCATAATGATATCGCCGTTCGGCAGAATTTCGGGCGCCTCATAGTACCGCAGATCATCAATCCGCGCGAGCAGTTCGCCGAACGCCGGTCCAACCGACTGGACAAATTCGCCAAAGGCAGGGCCCATCTGTTCTACGTTATCTCGCAGCGCATCAAGCGCCGGTTCCATCTCTGATATCAGGCCACGCATCAACATCCGCGCGCCCTCTTCCATGAGGTCGAGACCTTCGCCCATGTCGCTTTCGGGTGCATCCTCTGCCATGGCAGGCGCACACAAAAGCGCCGCAGCGACCGTCAGTGCAAGAATCTGTTTCATAGCATTAAAATAGGAATTCGAAGGCGCCATTACAAATCACAAATCAATATCAAGCACGACAGGAAAGTGATCTGACGCCAACAACAGCGCCTCGCGCACTGTGTCATCCGCATAGCAATCGGGATGATCAAAAGGATGCCAGATCTGCCATCTTGGGGATTTCGCAGCCAAACTTGGCGACACCATGATGTAATCAAGCAAGGCCTGCAGATACGGCTGTCCTTTGCGTTTGAACCGTGCCGTGACCGGCGCCGCCCCGATCCTGCGACCCAGCATCATCTGCGCGTGCGGATCAAAAAGCCGCGCTTCGCCATTCTCGCCCAAGACGATCTCGACCCCTGAACGCCCGAAGAGTTTTTCATACTCATCAAGGCCGGGACCGTCATTGAAGTCGCCCAAGACAATCAGGTCGTCACCGGCCGCCAGATGCTGTTCAACACGTTTGCGCAACCAGATGCATTGCGCCAGTTGCTTGCGACGGTTGTGGATCGAAATACGTGTGGCCTCTGCCGCGTTCCGCGCCCCATGCGGGGCTTTTGATTTCGCATGCACCCCGATCAGGCGCACCAGCCCGTTTGCAGTTGTCATTGCGATTTCCAGCGGCGGTTTGGACCAGATGATCGGGTCAGGATGGGCGTCCACATCAACATCCATCCGGAATTGTCCATCAAAGCGCGGCGCTGCGTCATCGCTTTGCGGATCGTGGACAGCCGACACAACATCAGGGTCGAAAAGCAGTGCGATTTCCTGCTGGGTGTCGTTGGTAAAGCCTGTCACCGCTTCGCGCGCACGCAGGTTGAAATGTTCAGCAAAATTCTCAAGCGCGACCCGCGCATCGCGGTTGGTGCTTGTATCGGGTGCCTCGATAATCATCACCGCATCCGCGTCCATCGCCGCAAATACCACCCCCAGCCCGGCGGTCTGCTCGGCCTTGGTGACGTCCCATCGCCCCGACCAACTGCCATCATCAATCAGCCTGTCGTGACGGTCAAAAAGACCGTTGAACCACTCCACGTTGTAAGTGGCGATCCTCACTTGCGATCCGCTTGGATGTCTTCCCAAGCGCGGTTGATCGCGACCATCCGCCGTTCAGCGAGCTTGACCGCCTCTTCGGGAACACCGCGCGCAAGCATCTGGTCAGGGTGGGTTTCACGCACCAATTGCCGCCATGCCGCGCGGATTTCATCTTTTGACGCCGTTGGTTCAACGCCAAGAACATCATAAGGGTCGCGGTCTGCCTCGGCCACGAATTGGGCACGGATCGTACGAAAACGGCGTTCGTCAAAGCCAAAGATGTCTGCAACCTCATGCAGAAAATCATCTTCTTTGGGGTGATAGACCCCATCGGCCAACGCGATGTGAAACAGCCCCTCTAACAAATCGCGGAGTGGACTGACGTCATCCCCGTACATCGCTTTGATGCGTCGGGCATAGATATCATAGCCCGCCACGTCTTGACGCGCGAGGTTGAAGACCCGCGCTGCGTTCGCTTCCTCCGCAGTGGGGATCACGAAAACCTCACGAAAGGCGACAACCTCATCCTTGGTGACGCGCCCGTCGGCTTTGGCCATTTTTGCGCCCAGCGCGATCACGGCAATTGCAAAGGCGACGGTCCGGTCGGGGGCCGCGCGCAGTTTTTCAAAGACAGCCGACAACCCCTCGCCTTTGGCAAGTGCCGCGATTGCCTCGACCATGCGGGACCAAATCGACATAAATAGGGTCCTTTTAAAGGATCTTCTGCATAAGGACTAAATCAATCCAACGCCCGAACTTGAACCCCACTTCGGGCAATGTTGCAACCTCTGCAAACCCAAGACGGGCGTGAAACGCCAGAGCATCTGCATTTTCGGCGCTGCATCCGGCGAACATGCTATGCTTGCCAGCCCTGCGCGCATGGGCGCAAAGTTCGTCCATCAACTCTCGCCCGCCGCCGTGTCCATGGGCGTCACTGTGCAACATAATCGTGTGTTCGACGGTGAAGCGATACCCTTCACCACCCCGAAACGGAAAATAGCGGGCAAAGCCCATTAGGCGGCCAGCCTCCTCCCAAACCAAACAATCCTGCGCTGTCAGATCAGCCACCTCTGCATCGGATTTTTCAACCGGATTGAAGGTGATGGTGGTCTCGCGGATCGCATGGTTCCAGATCGCGGCAATCTGCGGTGCATCGGCGGGCGTGGCCGCGCGGATCATGCCAGTGTCCTGACCCCGCTTGGCGTCTCAAACGTGGCGCGCAGCCCGAACGGCCCCGTGACCATTTCAACGCGGCTATCGGCAAGGTCCATCATTTGCATCAGGTCGGACGCATCAGGATGACTCACTTCCAGCTTGAGCAAGCGCACACCGCTTGGCGTCAACCGTGCGCTTGGATGCTGCATGCCAGCGCCCCATGCGATCAACGTGGGAAAAGCCCCCTGATACGGCAGGCTCCCATCGTCGGGCACAGTAATTTGCCACTGCAAGTCGCCCCGCGTCAAAGCGCGCGCGCTGCCTGCCGCTTCGGGTGCTTTGGCCAAGGCCGCTGCCATGTCATCAGTCTGGCAAATCCAGTTTGCAAGTCGCGGCGGGCCGGTAAAATCATCCAGCCCGAACCACGCATGACCCGCCTCGGGCACAGCATCGGGTTCTTTGGCGATGACTTCAAAATAAAGCCCATCGGCCAACCCCAACAGCGTATTATAAGTACCATAGCGCGGATGTTGCCCGCCGGGTTGCAGGGTCACGCCCAACTGATCCTCGACCCACGCCGTACCCTCGGCAAGGTCAGCGCAAGCAACGGCAAGATGGTCGAGTTTGATCATCACCCGCCCCCTAAGTCCGCGCACTGCGGATCAGATCCAGAATATCCGCTGCCGCCTTTGGAATATTCGTGCCCGGTCCAAAGATCGCCTTCACCCCGCTATCATACAGGAACTGATAGTCCTGCTGCGGGATCACACCGCCACAGATCACGATAATATCCTCGGCGCCTGCATCCTTCAGCGCCTGCACAAGCTTGGGCGCAAGGGTTTTATGCCCTGCCGCCTGTGAGCTGATACCGATCACATGCACATCATTGTCGATGGCATCTTGCGCGGCCTCGGCGGGGGTCTGGAACAGTGGCCCCACGTCCACATCAAAGCCGATATCGGCAAAGGCGGTCGCGATCACTTTGGCACCACGGTCATGCCCGTCCTGCCCCATCTTCACCACAAGCATACGCGGCCTGCGGCCCTCTTCCTCGGCAAACGCTTCAACGCTCTCTTGGATCGCAGCAAAGCCTGCGTCGCCCTCATAGGCCGCGCCATAGACGCCTGCCAAAGTCTTCACCTCGGCGCGGTGCCGTCCGAATGCCTTTTCCATTGCCATGCTGATTTCTCCGACTGTGGCGCGGGCGCGTGATGCTTCGACCGCTGCTTCCAACAGGTTGCCGCCTTCGTTGGCGCGGCGGGTGATTTCGGTCAGGGCCGCTTCGCAGGCCGCATCATCACGGGCTGCTTTTGTGGCCTCGATCCGTGCGATTTGCGACAGGCGCACCGCCTCATTGTCGATGTCCAGAATGTCGATCGGGTCTTCGTTGTCCTTGCGGTACTTGTTGACACCCACGACCACCTCGGTCCCGCGATCAATGCCCGCCTGCCTGCGGGCGGCGGTTTCCTCAATCCGCAGCTTGGGCATGCCAGAGGCCACGGCCTTGGTCATGCCCCCCATCTCTTCAACCTCTTCGATCAGCTTCCACGCCTCTTCGGCCAGATCATGGGTCAGCTTTTCGACGTAATACGACCCTGCCAGCGGATCGACGACATTCGTGACGCCGGTTTCCTCTTGCAAGATCAGTTGGGTGTTGCGGGCAATCCGCGCACTGAATTCGGTTGGCAGTGCAATCGCCTCATCCAAGGCGTTAGTATGCAGCGACTGCGTGCCGCCCAACACGGCACTCATCGCTTCATAGGCGGTGCGGATCACGTTGTTGTAGGGGTCCTGTTCCTGCAACGACACGCCAGAAGTCTGACAGTGTGTGCGCAGCATGGACGATTTGGGATCCTTGGGTTCAAACTCGGCCATGATCCGCGACCAAAGTAGTCGGGCGGCGCGCAGCTTGGCGGCCTCCATAAAGAAGTTCATACCGATGGCGAAAAAGAAACTTAGCCGTCCGGCAAACTGATCAACGTCCATGCCGCGCGCAATGGCGGTGCGCACGTATTCGCGCCCGTCGGCCAGCGTATAGGCCAGCTCTTGCACCAAGTTCGCGCCCGCCTCTTGCATGTGATAGCCGGAAATCGAGATCGAGTTGAAGCGCGGCATCTCTTTGGTGGTGTATTCGATGATATCCGCAATGATCCGCATCGAGGGTTCGGGTGGGTACACATAGGTGTTGCGCACCATAAATTCCTTCAGAATGTCGTTCTGAATGGTGCCCGACAGCACACCCCGCGAATGCCCCTGCTCTTCGCCCGCGACAATGAAATTGGCAAGGATCGGGATGACCGCGCCGTTCATTGTCATCGAGACCGAGACCTTATCCAGCGGGATGCCTTCAAAAAGGATTTTCATATCCTCAACGCTGTCAATCGCGACACCGGCCTTGCCGACATCACCCTCGACGCGGGGGTGGTCGCTGTCGTAACCTCGGTGGGTCGCCAGATCGAAGGCTACCGACACGCCCTGCTGCCCTGCGGCCAGCGCTTTGCGGTAGAAATTGTTTGATTCTTCTGCCGTGGAAAACCCTGCATACTGCCGGATTGTCCACGGACGGCCTGCGTACATTGTGGCCTTTACACCCCGTGTGAATGGGGCCTGCCCGGGGACACCACCCATATGCGGCAATCCGTCCACATCCTCTGCAGTATAGAGCGGCTGGACGGCGATGCCCTCCAACGTATCCCACGTCAGGCCCTCCAAAGGCTTGCCACGCAGCTCTTTGCGGGCGATTTCTTCCCATGTTTTCTTGTCAGACATTGGCACCTCCGGCGGAATTTCTGGTGGCGGACACGCATTTGTTAGTTGCAAAATGCAGTTGCCCCTTAGCTTTTGGCGCAAGCGCCTCTATATCCAAGTTTATGAAGTTATTGATCAACATCGCCCTCGCCGTACTGATGATGTCACCCGCAGTGGCGCAGGAAAAAACAGTTCTTGAACGCTGGGAAGAGATGCCCACAACCGTCTTTGACGGCAGCGAAATCGACCTTGACGAACTGAAATGGGTCTTGCGGCCATTGGTCGTTTTTGCAGACACACCCAACGACCCCCGGTTTCGCCAGCAATTCGATCTGCTGATGGCGGACATTGACCGTTTGGTGGAACGCGATGTGATCATCATTACCGATACCGATCCCGATGCGATGTCGGATGTGCGGACAACACTGCGACCGCGTGGATACATGATGGCGCTGGTCGGCAAGGACGGGCGTGTCGCCCTGCGCAAACCCGAACCGTATGATGTGCGCGAATTGTCCCGTTCAATCGACAAGATGCCCCTGCGCCAGCAAGAGATTGCAGACCGGCGGATGGTCCAGCCGTAACCGCACTCAGTCAAAGGATGCGCGCTTGAGTAGATAGCGCCCCCCGAGAAAGAGTGTCAGAACCAACAGTATGGTGGCTGGAACTTCTTCCAGCACGTCCTGAACAATCAACATGAAGCAGGCCAGCGCGGTAATGCCTGTAAAGGCCGCAGCGACCACACCGTTTGCCCAGCCAAGCCACCGGTCCGAAAACGCCGCGTAGCTGACCACAAAAACAGCGAGCGCCACGACCAGGGGCATCAGGATGACGACGCCAAAGAAGCCGGCCATGTCATATCCGGTGTTCGACATCACAACCCGAAAGCCCAAGAAATAACCGCCTGCAGCAGAGGCAAGGGCGACCCCGAAGGCTGCCACATATGCCAGCCAGTCTCGCAATCTATTCGAACTCCATGATCACTTCGTCCACCGCAAGGCTATCGCCAGCGCCAGCTTTGATCGCCTTGACCGTGCCTTTGCGTTCAGCGCGCAGGATGTTTTCCATCTTCATCGCCTCGACAGTGCAAAGCGCTTGGCCCTCCTGCACTTCATCGCCCTCGGCCACGTCGATTTTCACGATCAGACCCGGCATCGGGCAAAGGAGATACTTGGAGGTATCAGGCGCTATCTTTTCAGGCATCAACGCGGCCAATTCCGCCTGACGCGGCGTGCGCACATGCACTTTCAAATCCGCGCCGCGATAACGCACGCGAAACCCGCCCGAGATCTTGCCGATCTTCAGAACCAAAGGCGCGCCATCCACCATCAAACGCGCCAGCGGATCACCCGGTGTCCAATCACTTTCGACACGCAGTGATTTGTCACCGATCGCAACATCCGCTCCAGTTTTATCGGCGCTGATCACAACATTATGCGACACGCCTTGCAGGCTCACAACCCAGTCTTCGCCGACGTGGCGTTCGTGGTTGTCCATGCGCCCCGAAATGCGCGTCCGGCGAATTTCGGCAACGCGGTGCATTGCCGCTGCGGCGGCCGCCACCCTTTCGCACGTCGCATCGCTCAGCATCACACCCTCAAACCCATCGGGGTATTCTTCCTCGATAAACGCCGTCGTCATTTCGCCGCTGGTGAACTTGGGATGGTCATAAACCGCCGCCAGAAACGGCAGGTTGTGTCCGATCCCTTCCAACTCGAACCCGTCGAGCGCCAGCCGCATCTCCTCAATCGCACTGTCGCGATCCGATGCCCATGTGCACAGCTTGGCGATCATCGGGTCGTAGTACATGCTGATCTCGCCGCCTTCAAAGACGCCGGTGTCATTGCGCACGGCGCGGGTCGGTGTGGCCTCCTCCGCAGGCGGGCGATAGCGGGTCAGACGCCCGATTGAGGGCAGGAACCCGCGATAAGGGTCTTCGGCGTAAAGGCGGCTTTCCATCGCCCAGCCGTTGATTTTCAGATCAGACTGCTGGAATGGCAGCTTTTCTCCTGCGGCGACACGGATCATCTGTTCGACCAGATCCACACCCGTGATCAGCTCGGTGACCGGGTGTTCCACCTGCAAACGCGTGTTCATTTCGAGGAAATAGAAGTTGCGGTCGCCATCGACGATAAATTCCACCGTGCCCGCGCTGGTGTAGCCCACGGCCTGTGCCAGAGCGACGGATTGTTCACCCATCGCCTTGCGGGTCGCTTCGTCCAGAAACGGGCTGGGTGCTTCTTCGATAACCTTCTGGTTGCGGCGCTGGATCGAACACTCCCGCTCGTGCAGATAAACCGCATTGCCGTGGCTGTCGCAGAGCACCTGAATTTCGATGTGGCGCGGCTGGGTCACGAATTTTTCGATAAAGATGCGATCATCACCAAAGCTGTTGGCGGCCTCGTTCTTGGAGGATTGAAAGCCTTCGCGCGCTTCCGCGTCGTTCCACGCGATGCGCATGCCCTTGCCGCCACCACCGGCAGAGGCTTTGATCATGACGGGATAACCGACCTCATTCGAAATCTTTACCGCATCATCGGCATCCTCAATCAGACCCATATAGCCGGGTACGGTCGAGACGTTGGCCTCTTGCGCGAGCTTTTTGGACGTGATCTTGTCGCCCATCGCTTCAATCGCACCTTTGGGCGGCCCGATAAAGGCGACGCCTGCTTGCGCCAAAGCATCCGCGAACTTGGGGTTTTCGGACAAGAAACCATAGCCGGGGTGGACTGCCTCTGCGCCTGTCTCTTTGATCGCCGCCATGACCTTGTCGATGACGATGTAGGACTGGTTCGCGGGGGCGGGACCGATGTGCACGGCCTCATCCGCCATCTTCACATGCAATGCATTGCGGTCGGCATCGGAATAGATCGCGACGGTCTTGATGCCCATCTTGCGAGCGGTCTTGATCACGCGGCAGGCGATTTCACCACGGTTGGCGATAAGGATTTTCTTGAACATTGTCTTACGTCCCCAAAAACGAAAAAACCGCCACCGGGGGCACACCCCGACGACGGTTTCTTTTTATTGTACGCCCCAGATGGGCGCGATGATCTACCTTAGCGGCAGGCGCGTACGCCTGCGTCGTCGCAGAGAACGCCGACAGCGGCACCTGCAAGCATAGTGCCTGTGCGGTCTGTCCCAAGCAATTCTGCAGCCACAAGGCCGCCACCTGCGCCCACAACGCCGCGCTCGACGTCATTATCAAGGCAACCTGCCAAACCGAATACTGCCACTGTCGCGAGGATGATTGATGTCTTTTGCATAATCTTAAGCCTATCGTTGTTATGTCGATCGCCCCACAATTGGTGCAATCTGCGCCACGATGAATAGCGATTTCCCCGTGATATCCAATATCACGCCTGTTTTTCCGTGCAGACAAGCGGATTTCCGTTATCGGCCTGCCTGGTGAGTAAGCAGGCCGATCAGGGGAAGGGTAACGGTATAGAGATTTTGCAGCAGAACCCGCATTGGTTTGTCCTGCTACATCCCCCAGCGTGCCGGAATATCCGGCCCCTGAATAGCCTTGTTGAAACACTGCGCGAAATTGAGCGAATTCCCGCCTAGATTGTTTCGTTAACTTTCTGTTCACGTTGGCAAAAACCATTATTCGTCCCCGAAAATTTCAGGAAAATTCTGGCGCGCGACTTTGACGTCGATCTGCAACATCGCCTCATAGCTGGCGGGGTCGAACGGGTCCTCGGCAGGGATGACTTCACGTCCGAAAAGCCAGCTCAAACGGCCTGCATCCAGATTGCCGCGCACGAAGGGTTCATCGCCAAAGTTTTCCCAAAGCGCCTGCATAAAGCCGGCATCGGCACGCCGGTCTGCCGGACGGCGGTCAGGATAGCGGATGCGTTCGCTTAACGCGGTCGCCCCGTCCTTGTTGGCACGGCGCAAGGTAAACTGGAAATCGGTCCCGGGCAGACGCCCCGGAAACCCGCGGTGTTTATCCATGTAGGGAAGGTTAGCCATGAGCGCCTCCCATTGTCGTAGAGAGGGTTCGGAAGGGCCCGTAGGCCCCTCCAGGAAAGCGTTTTTTGTTAGAAGAGCCCGTCGTAACTGACGTGCTGCTGCGCGGCCACATCAGAGGTGATCTGTTGCGGAGCGCGGTCGTGGCTGCCTGAAACGGCAACCAGCGCCATGAGCGCTGCCACCGTGAAAGCCAGAAGTCTTTGTACCATTGTTTTTGCCTGCCTCTATGCATGCAAGACTTTTGGCGATCTGCGTCGCCTTGGCCCTGCGGACACGCGAGCTGAGTCTCGCGCTCGCCCAGTGTAGGCAAAAAGTGTTTCTTCTCATAGACCTCCAAGGCGAACTGCACCCGCTGTTGCGGCAAAGTCTCAGACCTTCGGCGGCACTCCGCTGAGCTGTCCAGATTTCGGGCGAACATCAAAAATAGCTCCAAATATAGTCGCCGGACACGGCAGGCGTCACGGCAATCGCCGGCAGCTCTCTGCCACAGATAGAAAACAGTGACAGGCGCTTTGCGGATTTATGATTACAACAGGACATCAAAGCGGAATATTGTCGTGCTTTTTCCAAGGCGTCTGGACCTTCTTGGTGCGCAGTGAAGCAAAGGCACGGCAGATCCGCTTGCGCGTAGATTGCGGCATGATCACCTCGTCGATGACACCCTTTTCGGCGGCGACAAACGGATTGGCAAAACGGTCCTCGTAGTCCTTGGTATGCTTGGCGATCTTTTCGGGATCACCGGCATCGGCGCGGTGGATAATCTCGGTCGCACCTTTGGCACCCATCACCGCAATCTCGGATGTGGGCCACGCGTAGTTGAAATCACCGCGCAGGTGCTTGGACGACATCACCACATAGGCCCCGCCATAGGCTTTGCGCGTAATCACGGTGACCTTGGGCACCGTCGCCTCGCCATAGGCAAACAAGAGCTTGGCGCCGTGTTTGATCACACCTGCGTATTCCTGACTGGTGCCGGGCAAAAAGCCGGGCACGTCGACAAGCGTCAGGATCGGAATATCGAACGCATCGCAAAAGCGCACAAAGCGCGCGGCCTTGCGCGATGCATCAATATCCAGACAACCCGCAAGCACCATCGGCTGGTTGGCAACCACGCCCACGGTGGACCCTTCAAGACGGATGAACCCTGTCAGGATGTTCTTGGCGAATTCTTCCTGAATCTCGTAAAAATCGCCCTCATCGGCCAGCTTGGTGATCAACTCTTTCATGTCGTAGGGCATGTTGGGGTTGTCGGGGACTAGCGTATCAAGGCTTTCCTCGATCCGGTTCACATCATCAAAGAAGGGGCGCACAGGCGGTTTTTGGCGGTTATGCAGCGGCAAAAAGTCGATCAGGCGGCGGACCTCGGCAATGGCCTCGACATCATTTTCAAAGGCGGCATCGGCAACGGACGACTTTCTGGTGTGGGTCCCTGCACCACCAAGCTCTTCTGCGGTCACCTGTTCATTGGTGACAGTCTTGACCACGTCAGGGCCGGTCACAAACATATAAGAGCTGTCTTTGACCATGAAGATAAAGTCGGTCATCGCAGGCGAATAAACCGCGCCACCGGCCGTTGGCCCCATAATCAGGCTGATCTGCGGCACCACGCCAGAAGCCGTGATATTGCGCTGGAAGACTTCGCCGTAAGCGGCCAGGCTGGCGACACCTTCCTGGATGCGCGCGCCGCCACTATCGTTGATCCCGATGATCGGCGCACCATTCTGGATCGCCATATCCATGATTTTGCAAATCTTCTGCCCGTGGGTTTCAGACACCGATCCACCCATGACAGTAAAGTCCTGGCTGAACACATAGACCAGACGCCCGTTGATCGTGCCCCAGCCTGTCACCACACCATCCCCTGCAGGGCGTTCTTTTTCCATGCCGAAATCGGTGCAGCGGTGGGCCACGAACATATCGAACTCTTCAAATGAATCCGCATCCAAAAGCAGCTCGATCCGCTCGCGTGCGGTCAGTTTGCCTTTGCTGTGCTGTGCGGCGATCCGTTTCGCGCCACCGCCCATCCGGGCCGCTTCGCGCCGCGTTTCAAGTTCCTGCAAAACATCCATGAGATCACACCTCTGCCTATTGTTCGGCCTGTATAGCCCGCCCCCCCGCGCACGAGAAGAGACTTCGGGAATATTTGCAAATAATGCAGTTTGCTCATTGCCGTATTTGCAAATCTGCAAATCAAAGAAATTTCCAGCCCTTTCACCCGCAGCGATGGACAAGCCCAGACCAGAGGCCTAGATCACAGATATGGCTTCTTTACCGATGATCCGCTTTTTGGATCGCACGACACCACCGCATATCATCACCCTTGTGTTGATTACCGGCATGTCCGCGCTGAATATGTCAATCTTCCTGCCGTCGCTGGCAACGATGACGACCTATTTTCAGACAGATTATGCCATTATGCAGATCTCCCTGTCGGGTTATCTGGCGGCGACGGCTGTCTTGCAGGTTTTTGTCGGCCCGATCTCGGATCGCTATGGGCGGCGGGTGATGGTGTTGGGATCTCTGTTGATTTTCGTGCTTGCCACCATTGGCGCGCTCATGGCGACGACGATTGAGACATTCCTGTTCTTCCGTATCATTCAGGCCGCCGTCGCCACCTGCATGGCGCTGAGTCGCGCGATCGTGCGCGATATTGTCCCGCAGGACCAAGCCGCATCAATGATCGGCTATGTCACGATGGGCATGGCACTGGTGCCGATGCTGGGGCCGATGCTGGGTGGCGCGCTGGAACAGGCGTTCGACTGGCATGCCACCTTCGTCTTTCTCGCCCTTGCTGGCATGGCTACATTTGCGCTGTGTTTTTTCGATCTGGGTGAAACCGTTGCGGGCACGGGCACGCGCTTCAGCGACCAGCTTGCGTCCTACCCCGAACTCCTGCGTTCGCCGCGGTTTTGGGGCTATGTGCTTTGCGCGGCCTTCGGTTCGGGCGCGTTCTTTGCCCTGTTGGGCGGCGCATCCTTTGTCGCCTCCGAAATTTTCAGCCTCTCTCCGGTGTGGAGCGGGATAGCCATCGGCGCACCCGCCCTTGGCTATGCTTTCGGCAATTTCCTGTCGGGGCGATATTCGGTGCAGTACGGTATCAACCGCATGGCCCTGATCGGCACAGCAATCACGATCGCGGGCCTTGGCATGTCAGCGATCCTGACTTTGGCAGACGTGGTTCACCCTCTCAACTTCTTCGGTTTCTGCGTCTTTCTTGGCTTGGGTAACGGGATCATGCTGCCCAACGTCATGGCGGGCTCGATTTCGGTGCGCCCCCATCTGGCAGGCACGGCAAGCGGGCTTGGCGGGGCCATCATGATCGGCGGCGGGGCTGCACTTTCACAATTCGCGGGTGGCATCCTGACCGTTGAAAGCGGCACGCTTCCTTTGCAATTACTGATGCTTGGCGTGTCGGTTTTGGCCATGCTGTCGGTGCTATTTGTCGTCTGGCGGGAACGTCGCATCGCTTGACGCGCCCTTTGCAGCGGCTAATGTGATTTAGCAAAGCTGCAAAGGTCCGACATGGCGGTTCAGAAACTCTATGCTGGCGCGAAACTGCGCGAATTGCGCGGCAGGCTGGCGCTGACGCAGAAGGCCTTTGCCGAAAAGCTGGGCGTGTCGCTGCCCTACCTCAACCAAATGGAAAACAACAACAGGCCGGTATCGACGGCAGTTGTACTTGGGTTGGCGCAGGAATTCGGCTTTGACGTCACCGAACTGCAATCAGGCGATGAGGCCCGCCTTGTCAGCGACATGCGAGAGGCGCTGGCCGATCCGGTGTTTACCGGCCCCGCCCCTGCGCTCGCGGATATGCGCCTTGCTGCGGCCAACGCCCCTGCCCTTGCGCGCGCCTTTCTTGATCTGCATGCCGCCTACCGCCAGACCCATGAAAGGCTGGCGTCGCTGGACGAAGCCTTGGGCCGCGAAGATGCCCGCCTGCGCCCCAGCCCATGGGAAGAGGTACGCGATTTCTTTCATTATTGCGATAACTACATCGACGCGGTCGATCGCGCAGCCGAACGGTTTGCCAGCCGCATAAACCCCGGCGAGGCAATGGCAGATGCCGCCGTGCGCATGCTGGGCAGCCACGGGATCACCACGGTGTTCAAAGACGCCGCCGACATGCGGCACTTTGATCCGGCGACCAAGACCTTGACCATTTCACAATATGCTAGTCGCGCCACACAGACCTTTCAGCTTCTGCTGCAACTGGCTCTTGTCGCCCAAGAGCCGCTGTTGGAAGCCACACTGGACCTTGCGCGCTTTCAGTCGGACGAGGCGCGCAGCATCGCCAAAGTGGGACTGGCAAATTATTTCGCAGGGGCCGCGCTGATGCCCTACGGCGCATTTCTGTCAGCGGCCCAAGCCACGCGGCACGACCTCGAAGTCCTATCGGCGCGGTTTGGCGCATCCATCGAACAGGTCGCGCACCGGCTGTCCACGCTGCAGCGCCCCGGTGCCAAAGGCATCCCGTTCTTTTTTGTCCGCGTCGATCAGGCGGGTACGATCACGAAACGGCACTCGGCCACGACTCTGCAATTTGCACGCTATGGCGGGGCGTGTCCGCTGTGGAATGTGCATCAGGCATTCGAATTGCCCGGGCAATTCCTGCGCCAACTGGCCGAAACACCCGACGGGGTGCGCTATTTCTGCCTTGCGCGCGATGTGAGCAAATCGGGCGGCGCCTATAATGTCCCGACCCGTCGCTACGCCATCGGGCTGGGGTGTGAGGTCAAACATGCGCCCGCTTTGGTCTATGCCGACCACATGGATCTGGGCGCAGCCGAGACCTATGCCCCGATCGGGATTTCGTGCCGGATTTGCGAGAGACGCAACTGCCACCAACGCTCTGTCCCGCCATTGGAACGGCAATTGCGCGTTGACCCCGACCGTCGCGGCATCCTGCCCTATCAGCTTGACTAAACGACGCATTCCCGCTGCTATGATGACATACAGGGAGGAACGCTCATGGAACTGAAAGGTTCAAAAGTCATTGCCGCCGATATTGATACGGTCTGGAGACATCTCAACTCACCCGAGACGCTCAAGGCCTGCATTCCGGGCTGTGAGGAGTTGACCGGTTCGCCCGAAGAGGGCTTTGCCGCAGTGGTCAAACAAAAGGTCGGTCCGGTGAAGGCCACCTTCAAAGGCGAAGTGACACTGGAAAACGTGGTTCCCGGCAAGAGCTATACCATCGTCGGCGAAGGCAAAGGCGGCGTTGCCGGCTTTGCAAAGGGCGGGGCCGATGTGGTGCTGACCGAAGTCGACGGCGGCACCGAGCTGGCCTATGATGTGGAGGCCAAAGTGGGCGGCAAACTGGCCCAGTTAGGGAGCCGGATTATCGGGGGATTCGCCCGCAAGATGGCGGACGAATTCTTTGAGCGGTTCCAGAACGTCGTCGAAGACGGTGAAGCGGCCTGATCAGGCCGCCCGCAGCGCCGCAGCGACCTGATCTTTCAGCAACATGCGCTGTTTGCGCATCTCGCTCATGTGCAGGTCATCCGTGGGTTCGACGTCTGTTTCGGCCCGATGGATCGCGCGGTTCAGCGCGTGGTATTCCTCGTAAATCTTGGCGAAATGCGCATCATTTTCCTTGAGCGATTGCATCGCTGCGATCTGGTCTGGAAACTCTTCGATAAGTTCGTGCGGTGTGTGCGACATCACAGTGGTCCTTTTTTGATTGGTCACTGTGATCCTAGTGTCCCCAAGCAGGGCCTTCATTGATCCGGATCAATTAACGGCGGGCCGCGCGCCATCCTGCGGCTTCGGCCTCGGCCCGCGTGCAAAACCACCGTTCGCCATTGGCGGGGTTGATGCGGGTGCGGTCGTAATGTTCCTGTCCGGGCATATGATAGATGCGCCCCGAGGACGAGATATTGCCTTTGATGGCGCAATTTCGGTTCGGTACCGGATCCTCCGCGAAGCGGGTTGCGCGAAAATCGGATGGCATCTGCACGTCCACAGCCCAGAGCCCGCGTTCTGCAATCGCGGCGGCCTTTTCATCCAGATCATAGGTTTCAGAATAGCGCCGGAAGGCCCATGCCATGCCGGAATAGACAATCAACTGGCCCATATCCTGCCCATCTACCGCGCATTGCGCCACAATCCGCCCGTACCGGTCGATGTCGCGCTGTTGGCAGCGGGCGTATGTGCCTTCAAAGCGATTGCGCACCGCATCGCGGGTCCAGGCCCCGCAATCCCACTGCCGCCCGTCCGCCGAACAGGGTTGCCCCATTTCGGGCGCATCAATCCCGAAAAGCCGCACCCGTGTGCCCCCCACGTCGATCGTGTCGGCATCAATCACGCGGACTGTCCCGTTCGGGGCCGCAAACGCAGGGGTGGCGATGAGCGCCACAAGAAGGGTCAGAATGCGAAACATTCCCTGATTTAGAGACCCGTTACGCCCTGCTTCAAGCCCGAATGGGTATAAAGGTTAAAAAAGTGTTAACATGCCACAGCGCGCTCACCGCTGCTGCGTTTCCCAGTCGGGATGGATCCATGGCCGATCATTGGAAGGCGCCAGCGGGTGCCGTTGAAGAATATGATCCGCCGCTTTCTCGCCAACCATGATCGAGGGGCCGTTGGTGTTGCCATTGGTCACACGCGGGAAGATCGAACTGTCCGCCACGCGCAGACCCGCGACCCCGATTACACGGGTCTCGGGATCAACAACTGCCATCGGATCGTTTACATCGCCCATCCTGCAGGTGCCGCAGGGATGATAGGCGCTTTCGGCATGTTCACGGATCACGGCGTCAAGTTCTTCATCGGTTTGCGCATCCTCACCCGGCTGGATTTCATGACCGCGGAATTCATCGAATGCCGGTTGCGCAAAAATCTCGCGCGTCAGGCGGATACAGGTGCGGAAATCCTCCCAGTCCTGCGGATGGGACATGTAGTTGAATTCGATTTTCGGGTGGTCATTCGGGTCGGCTGACCGCAAGGTCACCTGCCCGCGCGATTGGGATCGCATCGGCCCGACATGCGCTTGGAAGCCGTGACCTTCGGGAACGATTTTTCCATCATAGCTCACAGCAATCGGCAAGAAATGGTATTGGATATCGGGATAATTCACGCCGGCTTTGGAGCGGATGAAACCTGCGCTTTCGAACTGGTTCGAACTGCCCAAACCGGTCTTCCACAACAACCACTCCAGCCCGATCCTGGCTTTGCCGCGGATGTTCCAATGCGCGAAAAGCGAGACCGGTTTTGTCGCGGCCTGCTGGATGTAGAGTTCCAGATGGTCCTGCAGGTTCTGGCCGACACCGGGGCGGTCGGCGACAACCGCGATCCCGTGTTCTTGCAGGTGGGCGGCGGGGCCAATGCCCGAAAGCATCAGCAGTTTGGGTGAATTCAGCGACGAGGCCGCGATAATGACTTCTTTGTTGGCTTTGATCACCTCGATCTTCTTGCCACGGCTGACCTCAACCCCCACAGCGCGGCCGTTCTCGATCACGATGCGCCGCGCAAGGGCATGGGTGATCGTGCAGTTAGGCCGCTTGAGCGCAGGGCGCAGATAGGCCGTTGCCGCAGACCAGCGTTTGCCTTGGTAGATCGTGGCGTCAAACGGTCCGAAACCCTCCTGCTGTTCGCCGTTATAATCATCGGTGACAGGATACCCAGCCTGGCGGCCCGCGGCGACAAAAGCGCGTGTGAGGGGGTTTTTGCGCGGGCCGCGCGTGACATGCAGCGGGCCGTCTTTGCCGCGCCATTCGGGATCACCGCCATGACCGCTGTCGTGCCAGTGCTCCATCCGTTTGAAATATGGGAGCACATCGGCGTAGGACCAGCCGTGCGCGCCGCTTTCTGCCCAGTGATCATAATCGCAGGCGTGCCCGCGCACATAGATCATGCCATTGATCGAGGATGACCCACCAATGACCTTGCCACGGGGTGTCACCAGTTGGCGGCCGCCAAGATGTGGTTCGGGTTCGGATTTCATCCCCCAGTCATAGCGGGACATATTCATCGGATAGGACAGTGCGGCCGGCATCTGGATGAACGGGCCGGCATCGGACCCGCCGTATTCGATAATCAGCACCTGTTTGCCCGCTTCTGCCAGACGGTAGGCAATCGCGCAGCCAGCCGAGCCTGCGCCGACGATGACATAATCAGCCTGCATCAGCGCGCCCCTTGCGCCTGACGGCGCGTGTCGCGGGGCGAAGACTGCGCGCAAGCGCGTGACAAGCAGGTGTTGGCAGAGTGGCGCATAGGGCAGAAGCCTCCGGCGGAAGTTTGAAGGGACATGGAAAGACGCGGTTATTCACCGCGCGGAAAGCGCTGGTTCTCTTCGAGCACATTGAGGTCCATGTGATTGCGCATGTAGCGTTCGGAGGCCTTTTGCAGCGGCTGGTAGTCCCATGGGTAATAATTGCCGTTGCGCAATGCTTCATACACCACCCAGCGGCAGGCCTGCGATTGGCGCACGGCTGCGTCGAATGTGGCAAGATCCCAGCGCGTTTCGGATTTGGCGCGTAGTTGGGCAAGCGTGCCTTGATGGGCGGGAATATCGGCGAGGTTCACCAGTTCATGCGGATCTGTCTCCAGATCGAACAGCTGATCAGGGTCCAGCGCGCAGCGGGTGTATTTCCATTTGCCATAGCGCAGGCATACCAAGGGCGCTTCGCTTCCTTCGGCGGCGTATTCCATGGCGACAGGTGTATCGCGGCTACCGCCTTGGCCCAGCGGCACGAGGCTTTCGCCCGTGGTCCAAGGGGCGACTTCGGACATATCGACGCCTGCCAGTTCACACAGCGTCGGTGTCACGTCGATTGTGCTGACAGGGGTCTTGTGCAGGCCCGGTGCCATGTCAGGACTGGCGATCATCAAGGGAACGCGTGCGGAGCCTTCAAAGAACGACATCTTGAACCACAGCCCCCGCTCGCCCAGCATATCGCCGTGGTCGGAAACGAAAACGATTGTCGCCTCTTGCCGCGTCTCCTGAAGCGTCTGGAGTATCTCTCCGATCTTGTCGTCGAGATAAGAGATATTGGCGAAATAGGCGCGGCGCGCGCGTTTGATATGGTCTTCGGTGATGTCGAAGTTATCGCGATCGTTGGCGTCGAGGATGCGTTTGGAATGGGCGTCCTGATCGTCGTAGGGGATCGGTCCGACCTGCGGCAGCAGGTGCTCGCAATCGGCGTAGAGGTCCCAGTATTTCTTGCGTGCCACATAGGGGTCATGTGGGTGCGTAAAGCTTACGGTCAGGCACCATGGCCGTGCGTCGTGACCGCGTGACAGGTCGTAGAGCTTGCGGGTTGCGTTATAGCAAACCTCGTCATCATACTCCATCTGGTTGGTGATCTCGGCGACACCCGCGCCCGTCACAGACCCCATGTTGTGATACCACCAGTCGATGCGTTCACCGGGTTTGCGGTAGTCAGGTGTCCAACCGAAATCGGCGGGATATATGTCCGTGGTCAGACGTTCCTCGAAGCCGTGCATCTGATCGGGGCCAACGAAATGCATCTTGCCCGACAGGCAGGTCTGATAGCCCGCGCGCCGCAAATGATGCGCATAGGTCGGAATGGATGAGGCAAACTCAGCCGCGTTGTCGTAGACACCCGTCCGCGATGGCAAGAGCCCCGACATGAACGACGCCCGTCCCGGCGCACAGAGCGGGGATGCCGTATAGGCATTGGCAAAGCGCGTGGAGCGCGCGGCCAGCGCTTTGAGATGCGGCGCATGCAGCCAATCGGCAGGCCCATCGGGAAACACTGTGCCGTTGAGTTGGTCGACCATGATGATCAGGATATTGGGGTGTGTCATTGGATCCGTCCCGCCAGTTCAATATGTAAAAGGGCCAGCGCCTGCTGCGTTGCGTCGGACTGCTCGGATGACATGCGCGACAGCCCCTGTCGCAGGTAAAGCCCGTCGATCAGTGCAGCGATTCGCGTTGCGGCACCTTCGGCGCGATCACCGATAAGCGGGCGCAGGTCGCACAGCAGATTGCTGTGCAGCCGCCGCTGATAAATGCGCAGCAACGCATGCGCATTGGTGGAAGTCTGGGCCAGCACATAGAAATTCAGCCATGCGGCAATCACTTCCGGCTGAAAGTTGGTTGCCGTAAATCCTGCGCGAATGATCGCTTCCAGCCGCTCTTTATGGCCTTTGGCCTGCTTCAGCGCGCTGCTTGCTTCGTGTCTGTACTCTGAAAGCGTATGGCGCATGGCCGCCAGAAATATCTGCTCTTTGCCGCCAAAATAGTGATGCGCCAGTGCTGACGACATGCCCGCACGCTTGGCAATATTGCTGACCGTCACGTCAAGATTTCCGACAGCACCGATTTCGTCAATCGTGGCTTTCACTAAGGCTGCGCGGCGGATAGGCTCCATTCCAAGCTTGGGCATCTTTTCCTCGTTACAGGTGTGTCCGGGCAGATAATTGGTTCTTTATTGACTCGTCAATCAAGAAAAACTGGGAGAACGATATGAAACTGAAATCAACCCTTTCTGTGCTGGCGATCTGCGCGGCCGTGCCGGCCTTTGCGGACTGCGACACCGTCACCTTCTCTGATGTGGGCTGGACCGATATTACCGCAACAACAGCCGCGACAACTGTCGTGCTGGAAGCACTTGGATATGACACTGATATCAAGGTACTTTCCGTTCCAGTGACCTACATCTCGCTGGCCGAAGGCGATGTGGATGTGTTTCTGGGCAACTGGATGCCGACTATGGAAGCCGATATCGCACCCTACCGCGAAGCAGGCACTGTCGATACGGTCCGCGCGAACCTTGAAGGAGCCAAATATACGCTTGCTGTGAACCGCGCGGCTGCGGATATGGGGATCGCGACTTTTGCCGATATTGCGGCAAATGCAGATGCGCTGGACGGCAAAATCTACGGCATCGAACCCGGCAACGATGGCAACCGTCTGATCATGGATATGATCGCGGCCGATGCATTCGGCCTGAGTGACTTTGAAGTCGTCGAAAGTTCCGAGCAAGGCATGCTGGCGCAGGTTGACCGTGCCTCTGGCCGTGATGAGCCGATTGTTTTCCTGGGCTGGGAACCCCACCCGATGAACGCCAATTTCGATATGTCCTATCTGGAAGGTGGCGATGACTGGTTCGGGCCGAACCTGGGTGGAGCCACTGTCTATACAAATACCTCTGCCGGTTATGTGAACAGCTGCCCGAATGTCGGCACGCTTCTCAACAATCTGGAATTCTCGCTTTCCATGGAGAACGAGATCATGGGTGCGATCCTGAATGACGGCGCAGACCCCGCGGATGCCGCGACTGCATGGCTGAAAGCCAATCCAGATGCCTACGTTTCATGGCTGAACGGCGTGACCACCAAAGACGGTGGTGACGCGGTCACAGCCGTGAACGCCGCCTTGGGCATGTAAGACAACATTGACAGGCCCCCACGCGGGGCCTGTCTTTTTTCTAAAGAAGAAGGTGCAGCATGGATTGGCTGACGGAAAATAAAATTCCGATTGGAGCATGGGCGAAATCCATCTTTGACTGGATGAACAACAACCTCAGCTTTTTCTTCGACTGGCTGTCCGACACGATGGAGGCGCTGATCGACGCGATCCTCTGGGTGCTTGAGACACCGCATCCGTTTTTTATTATCGCCGCTTTCGCAGCCCTCACTTGGTTGTTGCAACGCAACTGGAAAACACCACTCTTCATCGTTGCGGGGTTTTTGTTCATCCTGAATCAGGACTACTGGGAAGAGACGATGCAATCGCTGACGCTTGTCTTGTCGGCCTGTGTGGTCTGCATGGGCATCGGCGTGCCTGTCGGCATCGCCGCAGCACACCGTCCACGCCTGTACCGCGCAATGGTGCCGGTGCTGGACCTGATGCAGACACTGCCCACCTTTGTCTATCTGATCCCCGCGATTGTGTTTTTCGGCATCGGCATGGTGCCGGGATTGATCGCTACGGTGATCTTCGTTTTGCCCGCGCCCATTCGTCTGACCTACCTCGGCATTGCCTCAACGCCGACACCTTTGCTGGAGGCCGCTCAGGCCTTTGGTGCAACAAAACGCCAGGTGCTCTTCAAGGTCGAACTGCCCTCGGCCATGCCGCAAATCATGGCGGGGCTGAACCAGACAATCATGCTCTCGCTATCGATGGTGGTCATCGCGGCCCTTGTCGGGGCCAGCGGGCTTGGTGTGCCGGTGATCCGCGCGCTGAACACGGTGAACACGTCACTGGGGTTTGAAAGCGGCTTTGTGATCGTTGTTGTCGCCATCATGCTGGACCGGATGCTGCGGGTGAAGTCGAAATGAATGCTGTAGAATTCGATAACGTCTCGATCGTCTTCGGCGCCCGTCCTGAAACCGCTCTACCGTTGATGGATCAGGGACTGGAGCGCCCTGAAATTCGTGAAAAAACCGACCAGATCCTGGGCGTGCATAACTGCTCGCTGAATGTTGAAGCAGGCGAAATCCTTGTGCTGATGGGGCTTTCCGGCTCTGGCAAGTCCACGCTGCTGCGCGCGGTTAATGGCCTGAACCCCGTGATCCGGGGCGAGGTGCGAATTTTCGACGGTGACTGGACCTGCAGTGTCGGCAACAGTTCCGAGGCGGACCTGCGCCGCGTGCGCCGTGAAAGTGTATCAATGGTGTTCCAGCAATTCGGCCTTTTGCCGTGGCGGACCGTGCGCGACAACGTGGGTCTCGGGCTTGAACTTGCGGGCATGGACCCTGCCGCACGACGCAGCCGCGTCGATCAGGAACTCGAAATGGTGGGCCTTGCAGACCGCGCCGATGCGCTGGTGGGCGAGCTTTCGGGTGGGATGCAACAGCGCGTGGGCCTTGCGCGCGCTTTTGCGACCGACGCGCCGATCCTGTTGATGGATGAACCGTTCTCGGCACTTGATCCGTTGATCCGGACCCGCCTGCAGGACGAGTTGCTAGAGCTTCAAAAGCAACGTGGGCGCACGATTATCTTCGTCAGCCACGATCTGGACGAGGCGTTCAAGATCGGCAACCGCATCGCGATTATGGAAGGCGGACGGATTGTCCAATGTGGCACCCCGCGTGATATTTTCACCAATCCCGCCAACGGCTATGTCGCGGAGTTTGTGGCCCATATGAACCCGCTCGGTGTGCTGACAGCGCGCGATGTGATGACCGATGGCACCGCAGACGGGCCCGTGATTGATGTGGAAACACCCGTGCAGGACATTATCGACCGGATTGACGCGTCAGGTCTGCAAGTCACGGAAAACGGCGCACCGATTGGCGTAGTGACACAAAGCTCGCTCATCGCAAGGCTCAGTCCACAGGCGGACTGATCCGATATTTTCCATGTCCCTTCAAACTTCCGCCGGAGGCATCACACTTTTGTCGCGGGCGCGGCGGGTGTTATATTGCGCCGCGCCACAGCCTCGCGCCATGTGATAAAACTGACCGAGGCCATGATCACCGCACCGCCGAAGATCACCCAGCCATCCACGGCCTCGCCAAACACAACCGCGCCCAGCAAAACCGCCCAGACCAGTTGCAAAAACGTCACCGGCTGGGTGACAGTCAGGGGGGCTGCGGCGAAAGCCAGCGTCATGGAATAATGTCCTGCGGTCGCAAAGCAGGCCACCAGAAACAACCACCCCAGTTGCGGTAAGGTGGGTGTAACCCACACCGCAAAGGCAAAGGGTGCCAGACCCACAGTCACCGTGATCGACAACATGCCCACAATCACCGGGGCCGAAACCTCGCCCGAAAGCTGCTTGGCAATCAGATAGCCGATCGCGAAAAACACGGCCGTTGCCAGCATCGCGATATGGCCGATCTCCACCTCTTTGACGCCAGGGCGCAAGATAATGATGGCCCCGATCAGTGCCATGATGACCGCCGCCAAGCGGCGTGGTGGCAGACGTTCACCCAGAAACAGCGCCGCCCCCAGTGATACATAAACAGGTGATAGATAATTCATCGCCGTGACTTCCGCGATGGGGATCCGCGCCATGGCAAAAAACCACAAGATCACCGCCAGTGTGTGAACAGCGCCCCGCGCCCAAAAGAGCCTTTTCTGACGTCCTGTCAGGTGGGCCGCCAGAATGGGCCGGATCATCGGCAGCAGAAACACCAGCCCCAGAACATAGCGCAGAAACGCGGCCTGGGCGGCGGGTACATCATCACCCACATGTTTGACCACGGCTGTGACGGCCACAAACATCAGGCCAGTAAAGACCATCCAGAAGATGCCCACAACGGGGCGCGATTGTGCTTGTGATGCCATGCCTATCCGTCGCACCAGAGCGCACCAAAGGCAAGCGCGCAAAAACCACTGGATGAAGACGCGGAAGGCCCGTAACAACGGGTCTATGAAGATACTCTTTCTTGGCGATGTCATGGGCCGTGCGGGCCGTGCTGCGATTACCACCCACCTGCCCCGCTTGCGGGCCGCGTGGAAGCTGGATTTCGTCGTGGTGAACGGTGAAAACGCAACCTCTGGCATGGGGCTTTCGGGCGACCATGCCAATCTGCTGCTGGATGCGGGTGCGGATGTTGTGACTTTGGGCGATCACGCGTTCGACCAGAAAGACATGCTGGCCTTTATCGAAAAGGAACAGCGCATAATCAGACCCATCAACTTTTCCAAAGCCGCCCCCGGTGTCGGCGCGCGGGTGTTCAATGCACCCGGCGGGCGCAAGGTTCTGGTCGCGCAAGTCTTGGGGCAGGTCTTTATGAAACGCCCCTTTGATGATCCGTTTTCAGCGCTGGACGCGGTCTTGCGCCAGTATCCGATGGGCGGTCAGGTGGCAGCCAGTCTGATTGACATCCACTGCGAGGCCACGTCAGAGAAAATGGCCGTTGGCCATTTCTGCGACGGACGCGCGAGCATTGTTGTCGGGACCCACACCCATGTCCCCACAGGCGACGCGATGATTCTGTCCGGTGGCACCGCCTATATGACCGACGCGGGTATGTGCGGTGACTACAATTCCGTCATCGGCATGGACAAAACCGAACCCCTGCGCCGCTTCATCACCGGCATGCCGAAATCACGCTTCACCCCTGCGGCGGAAGAGGCGACACTCTCCGGCCTTTATGTCGAGACAGACAATATGACGGGCAAGGCGACCAGAGTGGAAATGGTGCGCCAAGGCGGGCGACTGTCACAGGCGGGCCCTGCATGATGTCCGAACGCGCGCAGCTGACAGGGTTTCTGTTGCTGCTGGGGTGTGGATGGGGACTGACGACGCCGTTGATCAAGATCACAGTGACGGCAGGGTATCAGCCATTTGGCATCATCTTCTGGCAGATGCTGATTGGTGCGGTCCTGTTGGGGGCTCTCCGCTGGCGGCAGATGGGGCGCATGCCGGTCACGGTCAAGACACTGGCTGTCTGGCTGATGATCGCAACGATCGGCACGCTTATTCCCGGCACGGCGAGCTTTCGGGCGGCCTTTCATCTGCCTTCCGGCATTATGTCGATTGTCATTGCCACGATCCCGATGATCGCCTTTCCGATTGCTTTGGCATTGGGCAACGACCGTTTCTCGTTTCGTCGTTTGGGCGGGCTGTGCCTTGGCCTGATCGGTGTCGGCCTGATCGCCCTGCCCGAGGCAAGTTTGCCGGAACGCGCCATGATTGCCTTTCTGCCCTTGGCCCTGATCGCACCATTTTGCTACGCCTGCGAAGGCAACATCGTGGCCCGCTGGGGAACAGCGGGTCTTGATCCGTTTCAGGCCCTGTTCGGGGCGTCGGCCATCGGCACAGTGATCGCACTGCCCTTGGCGGTTGGGTCGGGACAGTTCTTTGTGCCGGCTGCCCCCTTCATCTTGGCGGATTTCACGCTTTTGGTCGGTTCAATTGTGCATGTGCTGGTTTATGCGGGCTATGTCTGGCTCATTGCGCGCGCGGGATCGGTGTTTGCAGGCCAAGTCAGCTATGTTGTCACCGGATCCGGCGTTTTTTGGGCGATGCTGCTCTTGGGCGAAACCTATAGCATCTGGGTCTGGCTGGCGCTCCTGTGCATGGGCATCGGGCTAAGCCTTGTACAACCACGGCTTGCCGAACCAAAGCCACTGGGCGAAACTGAAGTTCATGGATAATTTTCTGTCACTCACACAAACGCAGAGCGCCATGCTGACGATGGCCGTCGTGCTGGGCATGTTTGTGATGTTCCTGCGCGAAGCCTACCCGACCGAGGTTGTTGCCATGATCGGGGTGTCGATCCTGCTGGCCACGGGTGTCCTGCCATATGAGGCGGCGGTGGCCGCCCTTGCCAACCCAGCCCCGTGGACGATTGCGGCCATGTTCATCATTGTCGGCGCTTTGGTGCGCACCGGGGCGTTGAACGCGCTCACGCAACTTGCCGAACGGCAGGCCAAGGTGAGCCCTGCGCGCGCAATCGGCGGGGGGCTGATCTTTGTTGCCTTTGCAAGTGCGATCATGAACAACACACCGCTGGTCGTTGTGATGATCCCGGTCTTTGTCCAACTGGCGCGGTCGCTGGGCACCTCTGCATCCAAACTGCTGATCCCGCTCAGCTACGCCGCGATTGTGGGCGGCACAATGACGCTTTTGGGGACATCGACCAACCTTTTGGTGGATGGGGTCGCGCGGGCGTCAGGACTTGCGCCCTTCGGTATCCTTGAGATATTTCCCATCGGTGTCGTGGTGGTGCTTTGGACATTCACGTATCTGTATTTCATGGCGCCCCGCCTGCTGCCGGACCGGCAAAGCATGGCGACGATGCTATCGGACCGGTCAAAAAAGAAATTCTTTTCCGAGGCCGTTATTCCGCCGGACAGCAACCTGATCGGACGCGAAGTATCGGGTGTGCAGCTTTTTAAACGCGATGGCGTGCGCCTGATTGATGTGGTGCGCGGAGACAAATCGCTGCGACGCAACCTAAAGAATGTTACATTGCAGGTCGGCGACCGCGTAGTCCTGCGCACCGAGATGACCGAGCTTTTGTCGTTGCAGAACAACAAGGAATTGCGGCGTGTCGATCAACTCTCCGCGGTTGAGACAAAAACAGTCGAGGTCCTGATCACACCGAACTGCAAGATGGCAAGCCGCCGCCTTGGGTCAATGCGCCTGCGGCGGCGTTACGCGGTTTATCCGCTGGCCTTGCACCGGCGGAACGCCAACATCAGCGCGCAGATCGACGATATTGTCATTCGCGTCGGTGATACGATCCTGTTGGAAGGTGCGCCTGAAGATATCCAGCGACTGGCCGAGGACATGAACCTTGGCGATGTATCAGAGGCCTCACAGCGCGCCTATCGCCGTGGTCACGCGCCCGTGGCGATTGGCGTCCTGTTGACCGTTGTCACACTGGCAGCCCTTGGCGTGGCACCCATTCTGATGTTGGCGATGCTGGGGGTCACGGTGGTGCTGATGACCGGCTGCATTGACGCGGATGAGGCGTTTTCCCATGTTGATGGCCGCCTGCTCGCGCTGATCTTCGCGATGTTGGGGGTCGGATCCGCCCTGCAATCCTCTGGCGCTGTGGGCATAATCGCAGACACCCTGTCACCTGTCATGCTTGTCATGCCGCCTTTCCTCGTCGTCCTTTGCGTCTACTTGCTGTCCAGCATCCTGACCGAGCTTGTCTCGAATAATGCCGTGGCCGTCGTCATGACCCCGATTGCCATCGGCCTTGCCAGCGCCCTAGGCGTTGATCCGCGCCCCTTGGTCGTGGCCGTGATGATTGCCGCAAGTGCGAGCTTTGCCACACCTATCGGGTATCAGACCAACACGCTGGTCTACGGCCCCGGTGGTTACAAGTTTTCGGATTTTCTGAAATTCGGCATCCCACTGAACCTGTCGCTGGCGCCGATTGTTTCCTTTGTGATCCCCTTTATCTGGCCGCTTTAGACGGGGTTGCGGCGGCCGCGGTGCTTGCCGTATAGAGGCGCAGATCAAGGCTTTATCACATGAGGTTTTCCGATGGCTGGCCACTCCAAATGGGCAAATATTCAGCACCGTAAAGGACGGCAGGATAAACTGCGTTCCAAGCTGTTTTCCAAGCTTGCCAAGGAAATCACCGTGGCCGCCAAAATGGGCGATCCGGACCCGGATAAGAACCCGCGTCTGCGTCTGGCCGTCAAAGAGGCCAAATCAAGCTCTGTTCCCAAGGACGTGATCGACCGCGCGATCAAAAAATCGCAAGGCGGCGACGCCGAAAATTACGACGAAATCCGCTATGAGGGCTATGGCCCCAACGGTGTGGCCGTGATCGTCGAGGCGATGACCGACAACCGCAACCGGACGGCATCGACCGTACGGTCCACCTTTTCCAAAAACGGCGGCAACCTTGGTGAAACCGGGTCTGTGGGTTTCATGTTCGACCGCAAGGGTCAGGTCGTTTACCCTGCTTCTGTGGGAGACGCCGACACCGTCATGATGGCTGCAATCGAGGCCGGGGCCGAGGACGTGCAAAGCGATGACGAAAACCATGTCATCATCTGCGCCGACACCGACCTGAACGATGTCGCGAACGCACTGGAAGCTGAGCTTGGCGAAAGCGAGAGCACCAAACTGATCTGGCAGCCCAACATCACGACCGAGGTTGATCTTGAAGGCCTGACCAAGCTGATGAAGCTTCTTGATACGCTGGAAGAAGATGACGACGTGCAGCGCGTGACGGCCAATTTCGAAGCCTCGGACGAGGTGATGGCGGCGTTCTCGGAAAGCTGACTGCTAGGGCGTTATCACGCCCCTTTCGGTCACAATCAAATCGAGCGGTTGGTCGGTCGGTTCCAGTGGCAAACCATCATCTTCCTGCGCGCTGTAAGCAAAGCCGATCGCCATGGTCGGCTGCACCCCGCGCAGTTTTTCAAGCGTCCGGTCATAGAACCCGCCGCCATAGCCCAACCGCCCGCCCCTGCGGTCAAAGGCAACCAGCGGCACAATCAGGATTTGCGGGATCATCCAGTCACCCGCCTCGGGGATCATCGCGCCGAATGCGCCTTTGATCATCGCGCAGTCAGGCTCCCACAGACGAAACTGTAGCGGCTGCCCTGCCCCGATAATGACAGGCACACCGACGGGCCCATGGGCTGCAGCCTCTTGCATGGCGGGGGTCGGATCAATTTCGGTCCGCATTGCCATATAGCCCGCCAGCGGCACGCCGCGATAACCGGCAAGCACTTCGCTCAGATATCCGGCTGCAGCACTATGTGGCTTATGCGCCGCTTGGCGCCGTGCAAAAGCGGCTGTGCGCGCGGCGGATTTGTCCATCAAAGCAACCACATCGCCGCGAGGCCGAGGAAGGCGAAAAAGCCCACAACATCGGTCACGGTGGTCACGAAAGCGCCCGAGGCAAGGGCGGGGTCGATGCCCATCTTTTCCAACAGCACAGGGATCACGGTGCCCGCCAATCCCGCCACAACCATATTGATAACCATCGCGACAGCGATAACAACGCCCAGCATCGGCGAGCCGAACCAGACGACACCAACGACACCCATGACGACCGCAAAGATCAGGCCATTGATCAGCCCCACCAGAACCTCGCGCTTGATCACGCGCCAGACGTTTGCGGTGGTCAGATCGCGTGTGGCCAGCGCGCGTACCGCCACAGTCAGCGACTGGGTGCCAGCATTGCCGCCCATTGATGCGACGATGGGCATCAGGACCGCAAGCGCCACAAGGCCCGCGATGGTTTCTTCGAAGAGCGAAATCACCAGCGACGCAAAGATCGCGGTCAACAGGTTCACCGCCAACCACGGAAAACGCGATTTGGTGGTGGCGATTACCCGGTCCGACAGGCTGCCTTCACCGACACCGGCCAGACGCAGGATGTCTTCCTCGGCTTCTTCCTCAAGAAACATCATCGCATCATCAATGGTGATGACGCCAACGATCCGGTCGTCATCATCAACCACGGGGGCCGTGATCATGTGATAGTGGTTAATCGCCTGCGCCACTTCTTCCACGTCCTGTTCAACGTGGAATGTGCGGAAGGTGTCTTCCTTGAGATCGCGCAGCAACGTGTCGCGCGGGTGGCTCAGCACACGGCCCAAAGTGACATAGCCCAACGCCTTGAGGCGCGGATCGACCAGGATCACATGATAAAACTGGTCGGGCAGCACCACATCCGAGCGCAGATAATCAATCATCTCGCCCACGGTCCAATGTTCCGGCGCGCGCACCAGTTCGGACTGCATGTGACGACCGGCGGATTCCTCGGGGTAGGACAGCGCCTGTTCGACAACCACACGGTCGCTGGCGTCAAGCGCATCCAGAACCGCCTCTGTCTGTGTATCATCAAGGTATTCGACAAGGTCGACAACATCGTCGCTTTCCAGATCACGCACCGCATCGGCCAGTTCACCGGGATCAAGCTGGCCGATCACTTCTTCGCGCAGCTCTTCGTCAAGCTCGGAAAGAACCTCACCCTCAAGGTTACCGGGCCATGCGGTCAGCAGCGCGCGCCGGTCTTTGGTGTCGATCTGCTCCAGCAAATGCGCCACGTCGGCGGGGTGCATGTTGTCAAGCGTTTCGGTGAGGAACGCCCCGTCATCGCGCTCCACAGCCTCCATGACCTCACTGACCAGACGGTCGGTGATGCCAAATGCTTCTTCGTCGTCGATGGGGTCAGCTTCGGCCATGATGCATCCTTTGTTGAATTGCGAACATAATCGTTCGCGGCGGCGGCACAACGCGGTTTTCGCGATTTACCCCGTTCTTAGGGACTCATATGGTCGCGATATGATAAAGCACTTACTTTTGGGGCAGACCCTCGGTTTTGCGGGCAATCCGTTGACGGGCGACTGGCAGGATACTGTCCTGTTCGACAGCGCGGGTGGCGTGCTGATCGAACACGGGCGGATCATTGCCACAGGAAATGGCGCCGCTCTGCAGAGCGCCCACCCCGATGCGATGGTGACTGACTATGGCAACGATGTGATCAGCGCCGGCTTTGTCGATGCGCATATGCATTATCCCCAGACGGGAATCATCGCCAGTTGGGGCAAGCAGCTAATTGACTGGCTGAACACCTATACCTTTCCCGAGGAATCGCGGTTCGTTAATCGCGCCTATGCCGATCAGGTGGCGGGCGAAACGCTTGATCTGGCGATTGCCCATGGCACGACCACGCTGACGAGTTTTTGCACCATTCACCCCGAAAGCGTGGACGCGTTTTTTGAAGCCGCAGCAGCGCGCAATATGGCCGTGATCGCAGGCAAGACCTGCATGGACCGCAACGCCCCCGACTCCCTGCGCGACACCGCCCAGAGCGCCTATGACGACAGCAAGAAGCTTTTGGAAAAGTGGCATGGCAAAGGACGCGCGCACTACGCGATCACACCGCGTTTCTCGCCCACATCCACGCCTGCGCAACTTCATGCGTTGGGTGGCCTTTGGGCCGAACACCCCACATGCCTGATGCAAACACATCTCAGCGAACAACGGCCCGAGATTGCCTGGGTCCGTGATCTCTTCCCCGATGCGCGCGATTATCTGGATACCTATGAAGCCCACGGACTATTGGGCGCAAACGGGCTTTACGGCCATGCGATCCACCTTGAGGCGCGCGAGATCGACCGCCTGAGAGAGGTTGGCGCGGCAGTTGTGCATTGCCCGACCTCGAACACCTTCATCGGTTCGGGTCTTTTTGAACTGATGGAGCTTGCCAAAGCATCGCTGCCTATTGGCCTTGCCACGGATACAGGTGGCGGGTCGTCTTTCTCGATGCTGCGCACCATGGCCGCAGCCTATGAGATCGGGCAGTTGCGCGGCACGGCCCTGCATCCGGCGCAATTGATGTGGTTAGCAACAGAAGGATCGGCAGCTGCGCTGAAAATGGCGGGCGAGATCGGGCATCTTGGGGCGGGTGCTGCCGCCGATCTGACCATCCTCAACCTGCAATCAACCCCGGCTATTGCCCAACGCGCCAATCGTGCGGATGATATATGGGATGCGCTTTTTCCGACGATCATGATGGGCGATGACCGTGCTGTGCGGGACGTCTGGATCGCAGGGGTCAAACAGCCGCGTTAGCAGCTTGCGGCCAGTTTCAGCACCCAGATGTTTCCCGCGCGACCCAGCCCGTATTGCGTATAGTTGCGCCCCAGCATGTTGCGCCGATGACCACGCGAATTTTGCCAAGTGGTCAGGACCTCTGCCTGTGACCGCTGTCCACTGGCGATATTCTCGGCGCCACTGCGCATCGCACAGCCACCCGCACGGGCCCGCTGCACAAAAGTGCGCCCGTGAGGGCCGTTCGGGGCCTGATGCGAGAAATACCCCCGCCGCGCCATATCTCGGGCATGCGCTTGGGCGGCGCGCGTCAATGCCGGATTTGCCTGCAAAGGGCCAAGCCCCTGCCGCGCACGAAAGGCGTTCAAGTCTGCGGTAAACCCCGCCCCAAAACCCGAGGATGAGGAAGAGACCTGAAGCGTCGCCGGTTCGGATAGGGTGGTGGTGTTGCACGCAGCCATAAAGGCGAACGCGCAACACAGGAGTCTAATCTTCATGACCATCCAGAGTGAGAGTGGAAACCGGAGACCTGATTGGTCGCGTTGCAATATGGCCAAATTGGGGCGCTGTTCAGAAATCGGCGAGTTTTCGCGCGAGCGCGTTTTGCCGCGCGATGATCTTTGGCAGATCAACGGACGTCATCCGGCCCTCTGACACGATCTGCCGTCCTTCTACAAACAGCGCATCAACCTTCATCGGCCCTGCCAACATCAACGCGACCGGATCCCATGATCCGGCATTCTCAATCACGCTGGCATCCCAAATCGCAAGATCGGCGCGTTTCCCGACGGCAATCTGGCCGCAATCGTCGCGCCCAAGGACCTGTGCGCCGCCACGGGTGGCAATCTCAAGCGCCTCGCGTGCAGACATGGCATCGGCCCCGTTCTGCACCCGCTGCAACAGCATGGCTTGTCGCGCTTCCGCGACAAGATTGCCAATATCGTTGCTTGCCGAGCCATCGACGCCTAAACCAACGCGCACCCCTGCGTCGCGCATTTGGCGCACAGGGGCGATGCCCGATCCAAGGCGGCAGTTTGAGCAGGGGCAATGGGCGACCCCTGTGCGGCTGCGCGCAAAAAGATCAATTTCGCGCCCGTCCAGTTTCACGCAATGCGCGTGCCAGACATCGTCACCCGTCCAGCCGAGGTCTTCGGCATATTGCCCCGGACGGCAGCCGAATTTTTCCAGCGAATAGGCGATGTCTTCATCGTTTTCAGCCAAATGGGTGTGCATCATCACGCCCTTGTCGCGCGCGAGAATGGCAGCGTTGCGCATCAAATCACGCGTTACCGAAAACGGGCTGCAAGGGGCCACGCCGACGCGGACCATGGCACCGGCGCTTGCATCGTGGAACGCGTCAATCACGCGGATACTATCCTCAAGGATGTGGTCCTCGTTCTCAACCAGAACATCAGGGGGCAGCCCACCGTCGCTTTCGCCAATGCTCATTGCGCCGCGTGTGGCGTGAAAGCGCAGGCCGATATCCTGGGCGGCAGCGATTGTATCATCCAGGCGCGCCCCGTTGGGGTAGAGGTAAAGATGATCCGAGGTCAGCGTACAGCCCGACAAGGCAAGCTCGGTCAGGCCCACTTGGGCCGAAACGAACATCTCTTCAGGGCCAAATCGCGCCCAGATCGGGTACAGCCGCTGGAGCCAGCCAAAGAGCAACGCATCCTGTGCGCCGGGCACGGCACGTGTCAGGGTTTGGTAAAGGTGATGATGGGTATTCACCAGACCGGGGGTGATGATTTTACCCTTGGCGTGGAAAACCGTCGCACCGTCAGCGATGAGGTTCTGGCCAATCGCAGCCACGGCGCCACCACGCAAAAGAATATCGGCACCCTGCAACTCCTGCCTTTGATCATCCATCGTGATGATGTGATCGGCATCTTTGATCAGGGTCTCAACCACGCAAACTTTGCCCCAGTATCGCCAAAGCCTCGGCATGGATCGCGGCGTTTGCGGCGGCGATCACCCGTCCGCCCTCATGCGCGGGCGCGCCGGACCAGTCTGTGACGATCCCGCCTGCGGCCTCTATCACAGCAATCGGTGCCTGTATGTCATAGGCGTTCAAACCCGCCTCGATAACCAGATCAACCTGACCCGCCGCCAAAAGCGCATAGGCATAGCAATCCATACCATAACGGGTTAGCTGCGCATGGCGGGCAACAGCATGAAAGGCGGCCCCTTCTTCGGGCGTGCCGACTTCGGGAAATGTCGTCAGCACGGTGGCCTGTGCCAGCGGCCGCGGCGCGCGGCATTGCAGAATGACCTTGCCTTGCGGACCATGCGCCTCGGCCACGCCAAACCCACCCGCAAAACGCTCACCAATATAGGGCTGGTCGATCACGCCAAATAGCGGTCCGCTGTCGTCCCTGACCGAGATCAGCACACCCCAAGTCGGTGTCCCGCTGATATACCCGCGTGTGCCGTCAATGGGATCAAGGACCCACGTCAATCCTGAGGTGCCCGCCTGAAAGCCGTGTTCTTCACCCAAAATCGCATCATCTGGGCGCGACTTGGCAAGCACTGCCCGCATCGCCTCTTCCGCGCCGCGATCGGCGATTGTGACCGGATCAAAACCGGCATCGGCTTTGTTCTCCGCCGCCAGACCCGTTGCGCGGAAATATGCCAACGTCACCGGCCTTGCGGCATCAGCAAGCGCATGGGCCACACGGATCAGTTCCGTTTGGGTTATTTTTGAGACTGTCATCAGGATGACCCCTTTATCTGCGCCGCTGTCACATGAGCGGTATCGCGGCGCAGTATTGCCAGGTCAAGTCGTGGTCTAAGCCGCTTCACTCAACACGCGGGCGAGATCAAACAAGCGACGGCGCTGGTTTTCGGGGATCGCGTAGTAAGAGCGCAGCAATTCGAGCGCTTCTTTATCGGTCAGGATGTCAGCAGGCATATCCGACGTATTTTGTACTGCATCCTGATCAACTTCGAGACCCTCGAAGAAGAAAGACACATTGACGCCCAATACCTTGGAAATATCCCAAAGACGGGATGCGCTGACGCGGTTCATGCCTGTTTCATACTTCTGGATTTGTTGGAACTTGATACCAACCGCCTCTGCGAGCTGTTGTTGTGTTGTGCCATTCATCCAACGCCGATGACGGATTCGTTTCCCGACATGAACGTCAACCGGGTGCTTCATGCTATCTACCTCTTTTGCAAAGGATCATGGCAATCGTATACCACACTCCTTGGTTGTGCGCTGCAGTCTTATTTTTCACACCGCAGGCAATCTATAAGCAACGGCAAAATAGCATTCCCCAAGAACACGCAACGGTTGCATGACCTGTCCTGACCTTAAAGACAGGTTCGCAGGATTACTTTTAGACATTCGGCCCGGTTTCTGAGCGATTTTACAAATGCGGCTGCGGCACCGATAAGTGGCGTCAGACCCGTATCAAGAAGGAATCGCATGCCATGCGCGCATTTCAAGTAACCTCATTCGATGCCCCGCCTGCGTTGCAGGATGTCGATGTCCCCGCACCCGGACCAGGCGAGGTTTTGCTCGAGATCGCCGCTTGCGGTCTGAACTTCGCCGATCTGCTGATGGCGAAAGGCACCTATCAGGACACGCCACCCCTTCCTTTCACGCTGGGTATGGAAGTCTGCGGCACCGTCATTGCAACTGGTGAGAACGTGACATCACCACGCATCGGCACACGGGTCGCTGTCTTTGGCGGTCAGGGGGGATTGGCCGAGAAGGGTATTTTTCCAGCTGCCCTCTGCCGACCGGTGCCTGACACGATGCCGGATGTGATCGCCGCAGGCTTTATGGTGGCCTATGGCACATCGCATCTGGCGCTCTCGCGCCGCGCGCGCCTGCAGGAAGGTGAAACACTCTTGGTCTTGGGCGCAGCGGGCGGTGTGGGGCTGACCGCGGTCGAGATCGGCAAAGCCATGGGGGCCACTGTGATCGCTGTTGCCCGCGGTGCGGACAAACTGGCGGTCGCCAAGGCCGCCGGTGCCGATCACCTGATTGACAGCGAAACCGACGACATCAAGGCGGCGGTAAAAGCACTCGGCGGTGCAGATGTCGTCTACGATCCGGTCGGCGGGGCTGCGTTCAACGCCGCCCTCGGGGCCTGTAATCGCGAAGCGCGCGTGATCGTGATTGGTTTTGCCAGCGGTGAGGTGCCCCAAATCCCCGCCAATATCATTCTGGTCAAGAATATCTCGGTCATCGGATTCTACTGGGGCGGCTATCTTGCCTTCAACCCGGTGGCCCTGACCGAGAGCCTCTCAGAACTGATGGACTGGCACGCGGCTGGCAAACTCAAACCGCATATCAGCCATACCCTGCCCCTCGATCAGGCGGCGGACGCATTGGAGTTGATGCGCAGCCGCAAATCCACCGGTAAAGTCGTCGTTACGCCGTAAGCAATTGCGGCGCGAGACGCGGCGCATCATAGCAGTGCTGGATGATCCGGGCCATCGCCTGACTGGGCTGATCCTCGGGCTTGAGAACATACAGATTAATATTTTGCGGCTTCAGCTTGGGCAATAGACCACCGTGTTCGACCGGCACGGTATGCGGTGGCAAACACCCCTTCAGCGACACATGCACGGCCAGATCGGCACTGACTGCGGCCTCGATGGCGCTGTCGTGGTCGGAATCAACGGCCATCATCCAATCAATTCCACCTGCATTCAGCGCCTGCAAAACGCCGCTACGGAAGATGCAGTTCTTGCAAAATGCCACAGGCAAAGGGCGTCTGCGCCACGCCACACCATCCTCTGCACCGATCCAGATCAGGGGAAGTTCGATCAGAACCTGACCGTCCGGTCCACAGGTTTCCTCAGTCGTGAGAATCAGATCAACCTCGCCGCGTCCGTGCATGGGCAAGAGTTTGCGGGTCGGCGCGGATATCAGGCGCACCTGCATACGGGGGAATTCAGCGGCAAAGCGTTTCAGCACGGCAGGAATTACGGGGTAGATGATGTCATGCGGCACCCCCAGTTTGAGTTCCCCCTCGAATTCAGTCGCTGTGAGGCGGTTCAAAATCTCGTCATTGGTTGCAAGCATCGACCGCGCATAACTTAAAAGCTGCTCACCGGCGGGCGTCAGCGCGATCGTCCGTGCAGTGCGATCAAGCAATGCAACATCAAGCGAATCCTCGAGGCGTTTGAGCTGCATCGACACAGCAGATTGCGTCAGGTTCAACATCCCCGCCGCGCGGGTCACACCGCCCGCGTCCGAGACCGCCACAAAAGAGCGCAGCGCAGTCAGATCAAGATTTCGGACCATATCACAATCCTTGATGGTTCACTTCAAAACTATTCATTTTCATTATGGACGCAACACCCCCATATATCAAGCAATCAGATATGAACGAGACAAAACATCACGAGAGAGAATGCTATGACACTTTCCATTCGCACCACCGCCCTGCACCCAAACTGCCAGCCCAAACCACGCTCTGTTGTCGATAGCCTGCGCACCATGATCGCCGTGTCACACCAGCGCCGCCAGCTGCGCGCACTCGACGATCATATGCTTGCAGATATCGGCATTTCACGCACCCAAGCCGTTGCCGAGGCCCAAAAATCCGTCTGGAATGCACCGCAGCACTGGCGTCAGTAGAAGGCGCGCCATCCGGACCTGCGACATTCTCGCCCAAATTGGTCAGAAATACGCAAAAGCCCCCTGTGAAGCCTTGAAAATGCAGGGGCACCTGCCAATATCCAAGGCAAGGATGCCGTTTTGCGGCGCCGCTGTTTAATTTGGAGGTCCAAATGGCTCAATATGATACAATTAGAACGGCCGGCGGAGTACGCACGGCTGCTATCGACGAGGGCCTACGCGCCCACATGAACAAAGTCTACGGCACAATGTCCGTAGGTATGCTGATCACATTTGCAGTTGCTTGGGCTGTAGGCACGTCGCCTGCCCTGCTCGGCATCTTCCGTGACCCGGTCACACTGGCGCCAAATATTCTTGGCTGGATCGTGATGTTCGCGCCACTTGCGATGGTCTTTGGCTTTGGCGCCATGATCAACCGCTTTTCTGCGGCTGCCGCGCAAACGTTCTTTTACGCGTTTGCGGCCGTCATGGGCCTGTCGATGGCATGGATCTTTGTGGCCTTCACCGGCCTGTCGATCGCCAACGTCTTCTTGATCACCTCGATCGCTTTCGCAGGTCTGAGCCTTTATGGTTACACCACGAAGAAAGACATCTCTGGCTGGGGCGCATTCCTGATTATGGGTGTGATCGGTCTGGTCGTGGCGATGATCGTCAACATCTTTCTGCAGTCTCCTGCGATCATGTTTGCGATTTCGATCCTTGGTGTGCTGATCTTTGCAGGCCTCACCGCCTATGACACACAGAAGATCAAGAACGACTATATCGCGCATGCTGCACATGGCGATCAGGAGTGGCTGGCGAAGTCCGCGATCATGGGTGCTTTGAACCTGTATCTCGACTTCATCAACATGTTCATGTTCCTGCTGCAACTGTTTGGCAACCGCGAATAAGCATTGCACTACGGAATGATTTGAGGGCTGATGGCAACATCAGCCCTTTTTCTTTGCGCGAAGGTCACCCATGATTTCCTTGCCAGTCACATCGTTTACCGCCCTCTTGGCGGCGCTTTTGATCCTCTTGCTGACACTCAAGGTGATCCAGTTACGTAGACGCGGTGGTGTGGTTTTGGGGGACAATGATGACCGCATCTTGGCAAAGGCCATCCGGGGCCATGCGAATGCGGTCGAGCAGTTGCCTATTGCACTTATTCTGATGGGATTGGCCGAGGCGCAGGGCGCGTCGCAGGCCGTTTTGATCGCAACAGCTTGTGGCCTGGGTCTTGGGCGGGCCATGCATGGCATCTACTTTGCTGTCCACGGCACACACTGGCGGTTTCGCTTCTTCGGCATGTGGCTGACACTGGCCGCACAGGTCGCGTTGGTCCTGATCCTTGCCCTGACGCTTCTGGGGCTTTGACAAACAAAAAGGCCGCGCAAGCTGCGCGGCCAGATCATTCACAGGTCAGGCGATCAATTACTTGATCTTGCCTTCCTTATACTCGACGTGCTTGCGCACAACGGGATCGTACTTTTTGATGACCATTTTCTCGGTCATGGTACGTGCGTTCTTTTTCGTAACGTAGAAGTGCCCGGTCCCCGCAGTGGAGTTCAGGCGGATTTTGATTGTGGTAGGCTTCGCCATATCTCATATCCTCTGATTGCGGGCCGACGCGCGGCACATCGCGTGTATCTCATAGAAGGTGCCTTTTACCCGCGCCTTGAGCCGAGTCAACAGCAAACAGGTGTTCTTGTGGTTTGTTTATGCGCGGATGGCCTATAAGCCGGATTCTGTCCCCCGCGGTTGCCCGCGGATGGATGACCATTCATCTGGAGTGCCTGTTACCAGACACCCTCTAGCTGCCAACCCGGACCGTCTGGGGCTCAAGCATCCCCGCCTTTCGGCGCGAGGTCCCTATTTGGCATTGCTCCCGGTGGGGCTTGCCGTGCCGCTTCTGTTGCCAGTCGCGCGGTGGGCTCTTACCCCACCGTTTCACTTTGACCTGAACACGCCAGGCCACCTGTTCTCTGTGGCGCTTTCCCTGGGGTTACCCCCGCCGGGCGTTACCCGGCACCGTGCTTTTTGGAGTCCGGACTTTCCTCCCGGATGAAACCCAAGGCTTCACCCAAGCAGCCATCCAGCCATCCGCGCAAAATGGCAGTTAGGCGACAGCCGCGTTCACGTCAACGGGAAAGCGGCTTGCAAGGTCTGTGATGATGGCAAGATCACGGACATCAAGGGGGCCGTCAAAACGCGGACGAAAGCGCATACGCAAGCTTTGGAGCAGCAAATCTACATCTGCTGACGCCGTATATCCGAAAGCAGCCATCATCGCGGCAAACCGTGCGTCATCGGGCCCTTCTGAAGAAGGCGCATCAGCACTAGGCAAGGGCCACACAGAAAGCCCTTCAAGCGCCAATCTGCGCCAGTCAAACCGCGCACCGGGATCAATCTTGCGCCCGGGCGCCATGTCCGAATGTCCGATCACCCGCTCGGGGCGGATATCCCACCGCGCCTTGATCCCTTTCAGCAGATCCGTCAGTGCATCCATTTGTGCGGCCGCGAATGGCGTGAAACCACTATTGGCAAGCTCGATCCCGATGGACCGGCTATTCACATCCGTCACGCCCCCCCAAGCACCGGCACCCGCATGCCACGCCCGCAGCGCCTCTGGCACAAGCGACAACACCTCGCCATTCTCTGCAATCAGGTAATGCGCCGATACTTCCGTCTCGGGGTTGCACAATGTCTCCGCGGCATCCCGCGCCGAAGTCATCGCCGTATAGTGGATCACCACGATATCAGGTGTCGCGCCATCACGTCGCGGCCCGCAATTGGGCGATTGCCGATGTGTCAGCCTCAGTTCCGCACCGACTGAATAAAGGGGGCCGGATCCCAACCGCAGGCAAAACCGTCACCATCGGGGTCAATGCCGCGCCGGTCCCGCTCGGGCCCGCCGCGCGCCAGAAAATCGCGCTGCGCATCATCAGGTGTCGCATAGGTCGCACAGTTGCGGCGGAAGCGGCCTTCACCCGACAGCAACGACCGGCTGTACCATTCCTGCCCCTTCACGTTCGGCGCATTCAGTGCGTATTCCACGATATTCGGGCCTGTATTCGCCGGGCGATCGGGCACCGCTGTCGGTGCAATCTGTTCACGCGCCGCAGCCTGCGCCGCCCGCCGCTGCGCATCGCTTTCTATCGTTTCGCGCCCTGCCACCGCGTCAAAGCTTTGTTCGTCGGACAAGCCCACATTGCCCGTCACCAAGGAAGGGGCAGGATTGCTGGGCGATGCCTGCACGCCCTGTGTGCGCAATGGGTCCGCGCCAAGGCTCGGGGCCCGCACAGGTGCGACGGGCGCGGGGCTAGCAGCCGCAGGTGCCGGTGTTGCGGCAGTACCGATACCAGCCTGCGCAAGCGCGCTGGACGGTATCGCCTGGGTCTGATTGACAGGTTGCTGCGATGGGATGGTGTTTACCTGTGCGGGGGGCGCAATCGTCCCGCGCGGTGCGCTGAGCTGTGCTTCGCGCCGCGCGCGCTCCAGCTCGAACTCGGTAAAATCGCCGAAACCCACGCCACGTTCGGTCGGAACAACCCGCGGCGAACATGCCGCAAGCCCGATCAAAGTCAGTGCAATAAAAATGCCCGGTTTCATCATGTTTTACCTGTCAGACTGCGCTCTGTTTTGCAAAAGCTTACCACCACTTGGCAGGCTTTGCTACAAAGCCTGCAGATTGCTCAAGGCTGTAAGCCACATTCAGCAAATCACCCTCTTCCCAAGGCCGCCCGATCAATTGCAGGCCCATCGGCAAACCCTGTGCGTTCTGTCCGGTGGGCACCGCAATGCCCGGCAGACCCGCAAGGTTCACGGTCACGGTAAAGACGTCGTTGAGGTACATCTGGATCGGGTCGGCATTGGTCATCTCGCCCAGCCCGAAAGCAGCCGAAGGTGTCGCGGGTGTCAGGATTGCATCAACACCATCTGCAAAAACCTTGTCAAAGTCCTGCTTGATCAACGCACGCACACGGCGCGCACGGTTATAGTAAGCATCATAGAAACCCGCCGACAGCACATAGGTGCCGACCATAACGCGGCGCTGCACTTCGGGGCCAAAGCCCTCGGCGCGGGTCTTTTCGTACATCTCGGTGATGCCATCACCATGCGCGAGCTTGGCGCGGTGGCCAAAGCGCACCCCGTCATAGCGCGCAAGGTTGGATGACGCCTCGGCAGGCGCAATCACATAGTACGCAGGCAGCGCGTATTTCGTATGCGGCAGTGTGATGTCCACGATCTTTGCGCCTGCGTCTTTCAGCATCGCGGTGCCATCTTCCCACAGCTTTTCGATCTCTGCGGGCATACCGTCCATCCGGTATTCCTTGGGGATGCCAATGGTTTTGCCGCGAATATCGCCTGTCAGGGCGGCCTCAAAGTCAGGCACAGCGATATCGGCGCTGGTGCTATCAAGCGGATCATGGCCGGACATGGCCGTCAGCATGATCGCTGCATCCCGCACGTCCTTGGTCATGGGGCCAGCCTGATCTAGCGACGACGCAAAAGCCACGATACCCCAGCGCGACACACGCCCGTAAGTGGGTTTGAGGCCTGTGATGCCGGTAAAGGCAGCAGGCTGGCGGATGGAACCGCCTGTATCGGTCCCCGTAGCGGCAAGACACAGATCAGCGGCAACAGCACTCGCCGACCCGCCTGATGAGCCGCCGGGGGTCAAGGCAGCATTGTCACCCGCGCGCTTCCAAGGGTTGACTGCATTGCCATAAACCGAGGTCTCGTTCGAAGACCCCATCGCGAATTCATCCATGTTGAGCTTGCCCAACATCACCGCCCCTGCATCGAAAAGCTGGCTTGTGATCGTGCTCTCATACTCGGGCTTGAACCCTTCCAGAATGCGCGAAGCAGCCTGCGACGGCACGCCTTTGGTGCAAAACAGGTCTTTGATCCCCAGCGGGATACCGCACATATCGGGCGCATCACCTGCCTTAATGCGGGTATCAGCGGAAGCGGCCTGTGTCTGCGCGATCTCGGGTGTATGGTGCACGAAAGCGCCCAGCGCGTCTGCACCTTCAATGGCACTCAGGCAGGCGGATGTGATCTCTGCGCTGGTGGTGTCACCCTTGCGCATGGCGTCGCGGGCCTGCGCGATGGTCAGTTTGGTCAGATCAGACATTATTCCACCACCTTTGGCACGGCAAAAAATCCTTCACGGGCGTCCGGCGCATTCTTCAACACTGCCGCTTGCTGGTTTCCGTCAGTCACCACATCCGCGCGGCGTTTCAGCCGTTGAGGCGTGACAGATGTCATCGGCTCAACGCCCTCAACATCCACTTCGTTGAGTTGCTCGATAAACCCAAGGATCGCGCTGAATTCGGATGCCAGCGCTGGCAGGGCGTCGTCTTCCACCTTGATGCGGGCCAATTTGGCCACGCGGCGGGCGGTCTCGGTGTCAATCGACATGGGGAAACTCTCCGGTAAAGCTATCCGCTGCGTTTACCGCCCTGTGCTGCCAGTCGCAAGCATATGGCGCGTGTAAACATGGATCATCCAGCCCAACATGATGCCATTGAGCACATGCCACATGAAATGCGTGCCAATCGGGATCACATCGCACAGGATTTCATCAAGCGACCGGATGGTGATGGACAAACACAAAAGCGCAGCCCCCTGCAAAAACCCCCGGGCGATTCCCGGTTTGTGTCGCAGGATCAGGGCGTAGACGGCCAAGAGGATCGGCACGGTCCAGTAAAAGTTGGAAATGCGGATAAAGGGAAACTGGTTCAGGACAGGCACCAGCACAGCGGCGTAAGGGATAAACAGCGCAGTCGCGAAGACCGCGTACCAATGGCCCATCGGCACCATGTCGCGGTTCACCACGAAGAGATAGATAAAGATGAAAACGCCAATCGGCAGCACATCCAACACCATAGCCCAGATCGTGGCGTGGGTGTGAAACAAGAAACTGCCCACGCCGATCGCAAAGAGGATACCGCAGAGAACACGCGCCATTGGCACGCCCGCGCTGCGCTGCCACAGGATCAGTGCCGCCACGATAAACGCCAGATTGGTCAGCGCATTCAGCGGCTCAGACCAATAGGTGAAATCCGTGCGCTCACAGTAGCCGTCGATCTGTTCGAACCAATTCACCTTGGCCCCCTTCTGCTTTGCTCTTATCCTGACAACAAAGCGAAGGAGAGCAATATGAAAATCACTTGGCTGGGACACGCAAGTTTCCGCATTGAAATTGAAGGTGCTGTGCTGCTGGTCGACCCGTGGCTTGAGGGCAATCCCTCATTTCCTAATGAACACCGCGCCGCCGCCCTTGCAGGTGCCACCCATATCCTGCTGACCCACGGCCATTTCGATCACACCTCCGAGGTGGATGCGATTGCCAAGGAAACCGGTGCTTTCGTCGTCGGCATCCCAGAACTTTGCGCGATCTTTGACGCCCATGAGACAGTCGAATTCAACAAAGGCGGCACAGTTGATCTGGGTGGCGCGCTGGTGTCGATGGTGCAGGCAACACATTCGTCCTCTGTCGGGGCGGCCTATGCGGGCACCGAGGCCGGCTATATGATCAAGGGCGAAGGCCACACGATCTATGTCTCGGGCGACACCGATATCATGGCCGATATGGACTGGATGGGTGATTTTTATAATCCCGATATCGGCATCCTGTGCTGTGGCGGCCATTACACGATGGGGATGGAGGGCGCGGCCTATGCCGCCAAACGGTACTTCAAATTCAAGACCGTGATCCCCGCCCACTACGCGACTTTCCCTTTGCTCGCGCAAAGCGCCCAGCCACTGGTCGACGCATTGCCTGATGTCGATGTGCGCACGCCTGCGGTCATGGAAGCAGTGGAAATCTAGCGTTTTGCTGCGAAAAAGTCCTTAAGCAGCCTCTCCGAGGCTTGCGCGGCAATGCCATCATAAACCTCTGGTGCATGATGGCATTGCGCGTGGCTAAACACACGCGGGCCTTGGGCCACGCCGCCGGACTTCGGGTCAGCCGCACCATAGTATAGCCGCGCAATCCTTGCGTTGCTGATCGCAGCCGCGCACATCGGGCAAGGTTCCAGCGTCACGTAAAGGTCATATCCCGTCAGCCGTTCCTGCCCCAGCGCGGCACAGGCGGCACGGATCGCCAGCACCTCGGCATGGGCCGTGGGATCGTTCAATTCGCGGGTCCGGTTGCCCGCCTGCGCAAGCACACCGGCAGGCCCCACGATAGCTGCGCCCACAGGCACCTCGCCACGGGCGGCGGCGGCGCGGGCCTCTGTCAGCGCGACATCCATATAAGAGCGAAAATCCATGTCTTGTGATGCACTGGCGCGGCTATCTCTGGCAAGGGGCGATCAAAGCGGCTAAGGGATTGTCATGAGCACAGATACCCCTCCCCCCGGCGACCGGATCGCCAAAGTCCTGTCCCGCGCAGGTGTCGCCAGCCGCCGTGAAGCCGAGCGCATGATCGAAGACGGCCGCGTCAGCGTGAACGGCAAGACAATCACCAGCCCGGCATTGAACGTGACCCCTGCGGACCGCGTTGTCGTGGACGGCAAACAAGTGGGCGCACCCGAGGCTGCGCGCCTTTGGCTCTATCACAAACCGGCAGGCCTTGTGACAACCGAACGCGACGAGAAAGACCGCCCGACGGTTTTTGGATCGCTACCCGAAACCATGCCGCGTGTAATGTCGGTGGGGCGGCTTGACCTGAACTCCGAAGGCCTCTTGCTGCTGACCAACGACGGCGAGATCAAGCGCAAGCTTGAATTGCCCTCGACGGGCTGGCTGCGGCGCTACCGCGTACGGATCAACGGATCGGTCTCTGAGGCGAAGCTGGACGAATTGCGCGCAGGCATCACTGTGGAAGGCGTCAACTATCAGCCCATGGTCGTAACCTTTGACCGCCAGCAAGGGGCCAACGCATGGCTGACCGTCAGCCTGCGTGAGGGCAAGAACCGCGAAATCCGCCGCGCGATGGGCGAAATCGGCGTGACCGTGAACCGCCTGATCCGTGTAAGTTACGGGCCGTTCCAGCTGGGCGTGCTCAAGCAAGGGGACGTTGAAGAGGTCAAACAGCGCGTCTTGCGGGATCAGCTTGGGCTGGAGGCAGCACCGGCGCAAAAACCTGTGCGCCGAACCGTCAATCGCCCCACAAGGGGGAAAAAGCGGTCAAGTTGAACCTTGTCGCGATGAACGCCCTTATGCATTCTGGGTCGCAAGACTATTTTTAGGAACGATTGCTTTGGCTGATTTGTTTGCGACCGGACGCATGGCCACGTGTTTTCTTGCGGGCGGCCGTGGCTGCTTGCGTGCTGCAAGCAGGCAGTCTCATCGAACCGGATGGCAGATGCGGAGCTTTTCCGAAACACTCGTAAACCCATTGCATGCACCCTATCTGGAAGATGAATAAACCGGCGGAGTTAAGCGAAAATGTTGCGATTGATCTTCATTGTTGCCTTTGTGGCGGTGGTTGCGATTGCAATCACGGCACTAATAGGAACAATGGCGGCCGTCGCACGTCCGCGCGCTGATAAGGAAACTGACAACATGCCCGCGAAATTCCGACGCGTCACCTATGCATTGCTGGTTGTTCTGCTGTTTGGGGTCACAACCGGTTGGCTGGGGGCGGGCTGATGGCGAAACGTTTTGGTGGCAAATTCAGCCCCGACGGGCAGCAAGGCGCAGGCAAGCGCACGGATACACATCGCGCACCTGTGGCATATCGTGCCGACAGGCGGGTTAAACTGCTTTATGTGCCCGCCATTGTTCTGGCGGCGACCTCGCTGAATGACGGTCCGGTCACGCTGGTGACGGCGCTTGTCGGGGCGGCAGTTCTGACGCTCGCGGCGTGGCTCTTGCAAGAAGGGCTTGCGGCCGAAGCGGCCTACAATGCCCGCAAAGTGGCGCGTCGTCCGGCCATGCCACGCAAAATGCTCGCCACAGCACTGACAGGCGTGGGCGTGGCAATTGCGGCTTATACAGGTGAAAGCGGCGCGATTGGCGCCGTCCTCTACGGGATCGCTGCGGCTGGTTTGCATACTGCCACCTTCGGGATCGACCCGTTAACGGACAAGCGCATGGAAGGGATCGACAGCTTTCAGCAAGACCGTGTTGCCCGCGTCGTCGATCAGGCCGAGGCGCATCTGGACGTCATGAAACGCCAGATCGAGACTGTGTCGGACCGCCGCCTGACCGAACGTGTCGAAGATTTTCAGGTGATCGCCCGCCGCATGATCCGCACCGTCGAGGAAGACCCGCGCGACCTGACCGGCGCGCGCAAATTTCTGGGCGTCTACCTGATGGGTGCGCGCGATGCGACGCTCAAATTTGTCGATCTTTACAATCGCAACAAAGATGCTGGCGCGCGCGGCGCCTATGAGGCGCTGCTTGACGACCTTGAACAGAATTTTGCTGCACGCACCGACAAGATGATGCTCGATGACCGCAGCGATATGGATATTGAAATTAATGTACTGCGTGACCGCCTCCAGCGCGAGGGCGTCAATTTGAAAACGAAAGGGAACGACTAATGTCTGAAACGATCCGCAAGAAGGCCGAAGCGACGCTTGCCGAAGTTGAAAAGATTACAGCCGTGGTTCTGCCCGAACCCAAGAACGAATTGATCACGCTCGAGGCCGCAGACGCGCCCACCAGCGCTGAAATCCAGAAACGCGTGGCCGAGATCAATATCACGGACACCAATTCCATCGTGTCTTTCGGCTCATCCGCGCAGGCCGAATTGCAGGTCATCAGCCAATCCATGCTGGCAGGTGTGCGCAACAAGGACGTGGGTCCAGCAGGTGACAGCCTGCGCAACATCGTGACCACGATCCGCGGCTTCTCAATCTCGGAACTTGATGTGCGCCGAGAGCGTAGTTGGTGGGAAAAGCTCTTGGGGCGTGCCGCACCAATGGCGAAATTCGCCGCCCGTTTTGAAGAAGTCCAAGGCCAGATCGACCACATCACTGATGACCTTCTCAAGCATGAGCATGTGCTTCTGAAAGATATCGAAAGCCTTGATGTGCTCTATGACAAGACGCTGCAATTCTATGACGAATTGGGGCTTTATATCGCTGCAGGCGAAGCAAAGATCGCTGATCTTGACGCCACAACGATCCCCGCCAAAGAGGCCGAGGTGCAAGCAGCCCCCGAAGAGCAGGCAGTGATGAAGGCGCAGGAATTGCGCGATATCCGTTCTGCCCGCGATGATCTGGAACGTCGGGTGCACGATCTGAAACTGACGCGTCAGGTGACGATGCAATCTTTGCCATCCATCCGCTTGGTGCAGGAAAACGACAAGTCGCTGGTGACCAAGATCAACTCGACCTTGGTGAACACAGTGCCGCTGTGGGAAACGCAACTGGCGCAGGCGGTGACGATCCAGCGGTCCTCGGAAGCGGCCGAGGCCGTGCGCGATGCCAATGATCTGACCAACGAATTGCTGAAAGCCAACGCCGCGAACCTGCGTCAGGCCAACCGCACCATCCGCGAGGAAATGGAACGCGGTGTATTCGACATCAACGCGGTGAAAGAGGCGAATGCCAACCTGATCGCGACGATCAACGAAAGCCTCGAGATTGCCGACGAAGGCAAGCGCAAGCGCGCCGAGGCCGAGGTGGAATTGCAGAAGATGGAGCAGGAGTTGAAGGACACCCTTGCTTCTGCCAAGGCGCGCAAGACCGGCACGGGCGACACCATCGGCACAGCGACAGGCAGTTAAAGAAGCATGATGATCGGGGGTATCACACGGCGTGTTGCGATGCTCGTCCTTGCGACGGGTGTCATGGGGTGCCAGTTGATGACACCTCCGGTCACATCGCCGGCAGCCCCGCCAGTTGTGACAGCCCCTGCGCCGGAACCAACCCCCGTTGTCATACCCCCCAGTCAGGCCAGCAGAGATCTGGCGGTCTATTACGGTCGTTTGCAGAACGACCTTCTGGCCCAGGGCCTGATGCGGGGCGATGGGGGCGGGCGGGACACGCCGTTTACAGATACGCAACTCGCGCGCAATTTCGTGCGCATCGCGCTGTTCAACGAATACCGCGATGACAGCGATTTTCAGACACCACAGGCCACGATTTCCAAATTGCGCCGCTGGACGACCCCGATCCGCATGTCGGTGGAATTCGGAGATACCGTCCCTCTTGCCCAGCGTGATACCGATATGGCCAGCGTCAGCGCCTATGCCGCGCGCCTGTCACGCGTAACCGGCGTGCCGATCGAGATTACAGACAGGAACCCCAATTTCCGCGTGCTGTTCTTGGGCGAGGACGACCGTCGCGCCTACGGCCCGCGCCTACGCGCGCTGATCCCTACAATTTCCGAGGCAACTGTCCGCACCTTCGTGAACCTGCCGCGCGACCAGCTTTGCGTCGTGATCGGCACTTTTGCGCCCGGCAAGTCCAACTATACCAAGGCCGTGGCCATGATCCGTGCCGAACACCCCAGCCTGATGCGCAGCGCGTGCATCCACGAAGAGCTGGCCCAAGGCATGGGCCTTGCAAATGACAGCCCACAGGCGCGCCCCTCGATTTTTAATGATGACGAAGAATTCGCGCTGCTGACAGCACATGACGAGCTTTTGCTGCGGATGCTCTACGACCCGCGCCTGCAAACCGGCATGGACCCTGCGACAGCCGCCCCACTTGCGCGCATGATTGCGCGTGAATACCTCGCACCTGGACAAAGCTGACCGGATGCGCCGCGTCCCAACCACCTAACGACGGAGACCATATCATGGGCATTTTCGATTTTCTGACCGGTGAATTCATCGACGTCATCCATTGGACCGACAACACCCGCGACACCATGGTCTGGCGGTTCGAGCGTGAAGGCCATGAGATCAAATACGGCGCGAAACTGACAGTGCGCGAAGGTCAGGCGGCGGTCTTTGTCCATGAAGGGCAGCTGGCCGATGTGTTCACCCCCGGCCTTTACATGTTGGAAACCAACAACATGCCGATCATGACGACCCTGCAACATTGGGATCACGGTTTCAAAAGCCCCTTCAAGTCCGAGATTTACTACGTCAACACCACACGGTTCTCGAACCTCAAATGGGGCACGAAAAACCCGATCATGGTGCGTGATCCTGAATTCGGCCCCACCCGCCTGCGCGCCTTTGGTACATACACTGTCAAGGTCGCTGATCCTGCCGTGTTCCTGCGTGAAATCGTGGGCACCGATGGCGAGTTCACAATGGACGAGATCAGCTACCAGATCCGCAACATTATCGTGCAGGAATTTTCCCGCGTGATCGCGCAATCGGGCATTCCCGTGCTTGATATGGCCGCCAATACCGCCGATCTGGGCAAGCTGATTGCCTCGGCCATTGATCCCACGATGAAACAATACGGCCTGACGATCCCCGAACTCTACATCGAAAACATCAGCCTGCCTGCCGCTGTCGAAGAAGCGCTGGATAAGCGCACGTCGATGGGGCTGGCGGGTGATCTGGGCAAATTCACGCAATATTCCGCCGCCGAAGCCATGACATCCGCCGCCAGCAACCCTGCGGGGGGCGGCATGGCCGCAGGGCTTGGCGCGGGCATGGGCATGGCGATGGCAGGTCAAATGGCACAAGGCGGCCCTTGGGGGGCCAGCCCCGCTGCGGCACCGCCACCACCGCCGCCCGTTGAACATGTCTGGCACATTGCGAACGCTGGCGAAGTGACCGGTCCTTTCTCAAAGGCCGCAATGGGCCGCATGGTGACTGATGGTAAACTCAGCCGCGACAGCATGGTTTGGACCCAAGGCCAAGACGGCTGGATGCAGGCGGGCGAAGTTATGGAACTGGCCCAGCTGTTCACCATTATGCCGCCACCACCGCCGGGGGCGTAAGGCCATCACTGCGCTAGCCACCATAAAGGCCAAACTGCCGCATCGGCGCGTCTACCTGAAGTGGATGCACTGGCTAATGGTGCCATTGTTCGTCTGGTTCGTGGTCGTGCAACCCATCGACGTACAGCGGATCGGCCCTGCTGCTGTGCAGTTTCATTCGGTGATGGGGCTGTTGTTTGTCAGCTTGGCCTTGTTCTGGACGGTGGATTATATGCGCAAAGGTCTGGCAAGCAGGCCCGGCCCAAAATTGCCGGGCAAGGCGCGCGCAGTGCACCAAATGCTGCACAAAGTATTGATCTGGGGGATCTTCTGCGTCGCCCTCACTGGCTTTGGTCTGGGGCTGACTTCGGCGGTACTGCTTTGGGCGGGTGGCATTGTGCCCATTGCGCCGCCCCTGAATATGCCGCAAGCGAATGATTTCATTGGCAAGGTGCATGAGGTTCAGTTTTACACACTCGCGGTCATCGCAGGGTTTCACGTGCTCTTCCACCTCTGGCGCCACTATGGATTGCGCGACAACGCGCTCCGGATCATGGCCCCCAAAGCGATACATCGGTTCCTATGACACAGCGCAGGCTCACAATTATTCTGCATTGGAGCACTTTGATGCTGGTGCTCGTCATGGTTAAAGGCGGCACGTCGGAACCTTGGGTCCGCTGGACCTTTGTGGTCGGCGGGGCCATCTGGCTGGGTATGACACTGATCAAGGGGATGATGTGCAAACCGGGACCCAAGCTGCAAGGCCCGCTGCGCACCGCCTACCCGTGGATGCATCGCGGCATGTATGCGGTGCTGGCGGTGACTGTGGCCCTGAACGCAGCTGCCCTGCTGGGGTGGATGCCGCATGATACGGGCTGGGTCGCGCTTCTCGTTTTACTCGGCGCGGGTGCGCTGCATGGGCTGTTCCACTTTTGGCGGCACAATGTGCTCTATGATGGTGCGCTGCGCGTGATGACGCCGCGCTTTATGCATAAGATACTCTAGATGGCTGACGGACAGGCACCAGTAGACGAACACCGCTTCCCTTGCGAAAGCTGCGGGTCGGACCTGCGGTTTGATCCCGCCGACCATCAACTTAAATGCGATCATTGCGGCAATGTGCAAGCGATCGAAAGCGCGGGGCCTTGGGCGGGCGCGATTGTCGAGCTGGATTTCCAACGGGCCGTTCAAAAACGGCTGGATGCGGCGGATATTGAAGAAACGCGTGTGAACACCTGCCCCAACTGCGGGGCGCAGACCGAATTTGACCCCGATATACACGCCGCTGAATGCCCGTTCTGTGCCACGCCTGTGGTCACTGACACAGGGATGCACCGGCATATCAAACCGCGTGGCTTGCTGCCTTTCGCGCTTGATGAGGGAGAAGCGCGCAAAGCCCTCATCGCATGGCTCGGCAGCCTTTGGTTTGCGCCAAATGGTCTGACGGATTATGCGCGAAAAGGGCGCAAGATGAACGGCATCTATGTCCCCTACTGGACCTTCGATGCCGACACCAAAAGCCAATACACCGGCCAGCGCGGCACTCATTATTATGAAACCAAAACCGTGATGCGCGACGGCAAGCGCCGTCAGGTCCGTGTGCGCAAAACACGCTGGCGGCCTGCATCGGGGCGCGTGGCGCGGTTCTTTGATGATGTGTTGGTGCTTGCCTCCAAATCCCTGCCCAAGAAATACACCGACGGGTTAGAGCCTTGGGATCTCTCGGCGCTGGAACCCTACAACCCCGAATATCTGGCCGGTTTCCGTGCCGAAGGCTATCAGGTGGAACTGACCGACGGGTTCACCGAAGCCCGCGCCTTCATGGACCGGATGATCCACCGCGATGTGAAATACGATATCGGCGGCGATGCCCAGCGTGTCAGCAGCGTGAACACAACCGTCAGTGATGTGACCTTCAAACACATCCTGCTTCCCGTCTGGCTGGCGGCGTATAAATACCGCGGGCAAACCTACCGTTTTGTCGTGAACGGGCGCACAGGGCGGGTACAGGGCGAACGCCCCTATTCCGCATGGAAGATCGGTTTTGCTGTTGTCATAGGACTTATCCTTGCGCTTATCGCAGGATTTGTTATCGCTAACAGCCAGTAAAAAGAGGGAGCCTCCGTGATGATCCTGTGCTGTGGAGAAGCGCTTATTGACATGCTGCCGCGTGAGACGGCGGAAGGCGAGAGCACCTTCTCCCCCCATGCGGGCGGTTCGGTCTTTAATACCGCAATTGCACTCGGGCGATTGGATGCACCTGTGCAGTTCTTCTCGGGGCTCTCGTCTGACCTCTTTGGCGATGTGCTGTGCTCCGGACTTGCCGCCTCAAAGGTTGATGCAAGCCCCGCCGCTGTATCAAGCCGCCCCACGACGCTGGCTTTCGTGAAGCTGACGGATGGCCATGCCACTTACGCATTTTATGACGAAAACACCGCAGGGCGCATGTTGACCGAACCCGATCTGCCCGATGTGGCGGCGGATGCTTTGTTCTTTGGCGGGATCAGCCTTATGGTAGAGCCCTGTGGCGCCACTTATGAAGCACTGATGTTGCGCGAGGCTCCCACAAAACTCACCATGATTGACCCGAACATCCGCCCCTCATTCATTGCCGATGAGCCGCACTATCGCGCGCGCCTGACCCGCATGATGGGCGCTGCCGACATCATCAAGACCTCGGACGAGGATCTGGCCTGGATCACGGGATCGGCTGACGCGGATGGTTTGCTGGAGCAAACAGGCGCGCAGGTCATCCTGCTGACCCGGGGCGGCGAAGGCGTGAGCATTGTGACCAAGAACGGGACATTCGAAGTACCCGCCGAGAAGGCAACAGTCGTCGACACCGTGGGTGCGGGCGATACATTCAGTGCAGGTTTTATGGCGCAGTTGCACAAAAGCGGCCACCTGACCAAAGCCGGCATCAAAGCCGCAGACCAAGACGATCTACGCGCGGCCGCCAGCTTTGGCGCCAAAGTCGCCGCCATCACCGTCAGCCGCGCGGGTGCCAATCCGCCTTGGGCGTCGGAACTGTGAGGGCACTGATCCAGCGCGTCACCAAGGCAGCCGTTCACGTGGACGGCGCAGAGATTGGCGCGATTGGGCAGGGTCTGCTGATCCTGATCTGCGCGATGGAGGGTGATGACGCTGCCAAATCCAAGGCGCTGGCCGCCAAAATCAGCAAATTGCGCATCTTTACCGACGACGCAGGCAAGATGAACAAGTCTTTGGTCGATATCGGCGGGGCTGCTTTGGTCGTCAGCCAATTTACACTCGCCGCAGATACATCACGCGGAAACCGCCCCGGATTTTCCGCGGCGGCAAAGCCCGACATCGGGCGCGCGCTCTATGAGCATTTTATCGAAGATATGTCTGCGCTAGGCGTCCCGACCGCCACCGGATCATTCGGGGCTGACATGGCTGTCAGCCTCACCAATGACGGACCTGTGACGATCTGGCTTGACGTCTAGCCTAGCACTGTTTGCCGACGACCAGCACCCAATAAGGACCGCGTGGGCCTTGGGTAATACCAACGCCGAATTCCTCGATACGCGGGTGCAGCATGTTGCGGCGGTGACCGGGCGAGTTCAGCCAGCCATTGACGATCTGCTCGGAACGCGGATAGCCCCAAGCAATATTCTCTGCGACGATGCAGTCATTGTAACCTGCCTGCTTGACCCGCGCCTGCGAGTTGGTGCCGTCAGAACCGCGGTGATCGAAGAAATCGTTGACGAGCATATCACAGGCATGAACCATCGCGGCCTGTCCCAGCTGGCGGTTGAAACGCAGTGGTGCCTCACCGTTGGCGCGGCGGCTCTGGTTCAGGCCCGCCGCGATCTGGGTGGCCAGTTCGTTGACGTTCGGGGGGGCAACACAATCGGCGGCTGCCGCTGAAGTACCAACAAAAGAAAGCGCCACCACGGCCATCATGCGAGCAATGCGAGTCATAATTTGGATCCCGTCGGTTGAATAAAATCAACGTAAGGGTCACAGCCCAACGCGGCAACGCAAAGGCGACTCTAAGGCACAGAAGCGGCGATTACGTGCCAACTCTGCGCAATTGGAAACTAATTGCGCTAATTGCAAAGATTGTCGCCGCGACGCAAATAATCATTGGGCCGACCGACGTATCGAAGATCACGGCAAGCCGCAATCCGGCAACGGCCGAGAGCACGCCGATTCCCATCGACAGAAACGCCATGCGCTCTGGTGTGCTGGCATAGTTGCGCGCAGCGGCTGCCGGAATGATCAAGAGCGCCGTAATCAGCAAAGCACCCACAACCTTGATCGCCACGGCCACAACCGCCGCCAGCAAGAGTGTCAGCACCAATTGCTCACGGCGCGGATTGACGCCGGCCGCATAGGCGAGATCAGGGCTGAGCGTTGCCGTCAGCATCGCGGACCAATGCCACCAGAGCGCGGCGACAACCAGCGCACCGCCGCCCCAGATCACCGCCAGATCGCCGCGTGTTACGCTCAGGACATCACCAAAGAGATAGGCATCCAGATCAACCCTTTGGCCGGGGATCAGCGTAACAGCCACCAAACCTATGGCCAAAGCGGCATGCGCAAGGACACCCAGCATCGTGTCAACGGCGGCCCCCTGACTGCTCAGCCCGTGGATCAGGAGGGCCATCGCCAAGGCAACAGCCCCGACCCCCAAGGTAATCGAGGTGCCGAAAAGCAGCGCCAGCGCGACGCCCAGAACGGCTGCATGGGCTGTTGCATCACCGAAATAGGCCATACGCCGCCAGACAACAAAACAGCCCAACAGGCCAGCCGCAATCGCTGTTCCGACACCGGCAAGTGCCGCGCGCACCAGAAAATCATCCAGCATTTATTCCGCCGCCTCATGGTGATGGTGGTGATCATGGTCGTGCCCGTGATCATGGTCATGGCGATAAAGCGCAAGCGCGCCGCCCGTGCCTGTCCCGAACAATTCGCGATATGCGGGCGCGGCCGAGACGACCTCGGGCGTGCCTTCACAGCAGATATGCCCGTTCAGACAGATCACCCTGTCGGACGCGCTCATCACGACGTGCAATTCATGGCTGACCATCAAAACGGCACACCCGATATCGCGGCGCACCGCTTCGATCTGTCGGTAAAATGCCGCCGACCCCGGCTGATCAAGGCCCTGTGTCGCCTCATCCAGCATCAGTATATCCGGCCTGCCGAGGATCGCGCGCGCCAGTAGCACCCGCTGGAACTGCCCACCCGACAGTTGCGACATCTGCTGCGCACCAAGACCCGCGACACCCGCCGTGCGCAGCGCCTCTTTCGCAGCGTCAGGGTCTACCGGATGCGGCAGGTTCAGGAACCGGTTCACAGTGATCGGCAGGGTCGGATCAATATGCAGCTTTTGTGGCACATAGCCGATGCGCAAACCCTCTTGGCGTGTCACAGCGCCTTTCTGCGGGGTCAGTGCGCCGATCAGAACGCGCAGCAGCGTTGATTTGCCCGATCCGTTTGGTCCGACGATGGTGACGATCTCGCCGGGATCCAGCTGGAGGCTCACACCTTGCAATACCTTCTGGCCACCGTGCGAGAATTCAATGTGGCGCGCATCAATCAGGCTCATGCCGCATCCTTTGTCTGGCAAGTCGGGCACAGCCCCTCGGCCTCGAAAACAGTCTGTTCAATCTGAAATCCGCTCAGCGCCGCAGTCTGGTCCATCGCGGCATTGGCCTGCGCCTCGGCAACCTTGCCGCAACTGCGGCAAATCATAAACGCCGGATCATGGGCCGCCCCGGGATAGGTGCAGGCGATAAAGGCATTCAGCCGTTCGACGCGGTGCACAAACCCCTGCTCGACCAGAAACGCCAGCGCGCGATAGGCGACCGGCGGCTTGGACCCGAGCCCTTCGGCATCCAGTCGCGCCAACACATCATAGGCCCCCATTGCGGCATGGCTCTCCAACAAGATCTCCAGCACCCGCCGGCGCACCGGCGTCAGTTGCACGGCACGCTCCTTGCACGCCGCCTCGGCAGCAGACATTGCAGATCTGACGCAAGTGCTATGATCGTGACTGGCAAAGCCCAGCGTATCTTGTGGCATGATCGCCCCTTGTTATGTTATAACATACGCATTATAGCGATGGCGATTTCAAAGAACAAGGACCGCACCATGATTCGTTTTCTCGCTGCACTAAGTGTTTTTCCTTCCGTCGCTCTGGCCGACGTGCCACGCGTGATGACGGATATCGCGCCCGTCCATAGCCTGACGGCACAGGTGATGGGTGACCTTGGCCAGCCCGATGTGCTTTTGCCACCCGGTGCGGACCCGCACGACTATGCGCTCCGCCCAAGCGATGCAGAGCGGTTGGGCACCGCCGATCTGGTGATCTGGGTTGGGGAAAGCCTGACACCGTGGCTGGAAGAGCCGCTTGAAACACTTGCCCCGCAAGCCCCCCGTTTTGAATTGCTCGAGGTGGACGGTTGGACAAAGCTGGAAACGCGCGGGATAGATGATCACGGACATGAGGATCATGGGCACGACGATCACGGCCACGATGACCACGGACATGACGATCACGGGCACGACGATCATGGCGACGAGCACGCCCATGACCACGGCGACTACGACCCGCACGCCTGGCTTGATCCGGTTGTTGCACAAACATGGGTTTCCGCAATTGCCGGCGAACTCAGCGCGCTCGACCCTGACAATGCCGCAACCTATTCCGCAAATGCCAAAGCGACGATTGCAGCCCTCGCTGCGCTTGAGGCGGACCTCGCCGCGCAATTGGCAGGCCTTTCAGAGCGCGCGTATATCCTGCCACATGATGGCTATCAGTATTTCGAGACGCGCTTCGGACTGACGGCACAGGCCGCCATTTCAGGCATTGACGCACGCACACCCGGGCCTGCACAGATCGCATCCTTGCGCGAGGAGATGACAGAGCAGAATGTCGTCTGCGTCTTTAGCGATGCGGAAATCGGCGACCGTTGGGCGACAGTTGTCATCGAAGGAACCGCCGCCAAGACGGCAGAGATCGACGGGGTCGGGGTCGGCCTTGCGGCGGGACCTGCGCTTTACGGGCAAATGCTGGAACGGCTTGCCGCGCAATTTGCAGACTGCCTTTCGCCCAACACGTAAGGTGGATCAAGATCCACCTTACCTCAACGCAACCTCACTCTGCCAAGAGCCTTTCAGATCGCAGCCAAGCCGGAATGTCACCGATGGACGATAAAACCACGTCGGCCAGCGGTGACAATTCTTCCCGTGGCGCAGGGCCGGTCAGGACACCAACGGTACGCATTCCCGCAGCACGGCCCGCGTGCAGATCATGGGTGCTGTCGCCCACCATCACGCATTGCTCGGCACCCAATCCTGTCTCGGCGCAAAAAGCCAGTAACTGCCCCGGTGCCGGTTTGCCGCCATGGCCGCTGTCGTAGCCCGCGATGAAATCGAAATGCTGCGTGACACCTGCGCGTGCCAGATGCGCCCGCGCGGGGGCCTCGGCATCATTGGTGGCAATGCCCAGACGCAAACCTGCGGCACGCAACCCTGCGAAATAGCCTTGCAATGGCACCGCCTCGACTTGCGTCACAGCCGCCGCTGCCGCGTTCATGCGTGACAAAAGCGCGTCGGCATCCAGATCAGGCAAGACCGATCTGATTGTCTCGGCCACCTCGCCAGCCGTGGACGCGATGACGATGCTCTGGGGACGAAACGTCGCTGCGGGCACATCATATCCCAGCACATCCGCCAAACGCGCAAAGAGCGCCGGATCATGCCCTGCCTCCGACTCCAACATGCCACGGGTCCACGCGCCCCACGTGGCGTTGAAGTCAAACAAGGTCCCGTCCTTGTCGAAGATGATACCTTTGATCACAGCGCGCCCTTTCATCATGCATTGACACCGGACCCCGCCCGTTCGACGGTGTCAACCTATGTTGAAACTTCGTTCTTACCGCGCACGTCCAATGCATCTGGGGGGCTTCCCGCTGGAAAGCTTGCAGCACGTGGACCACATCGACATCTCGGATCTTCCACCGATGGAGCCGGTCTCTTTTCGCAGGCCGGAAGATCGCAAGAGCATCATCGGCGCGATGCAGGATTATCAGGCGATGCTGGACGCCACCCGCGACGGCATGGTCAAGCGCGAGACGGCAGAAATCCCCGCCGACCTGACGGAAAGGGCCAATCATCTCAAGGCCTTCGGATACTATTGCGACGCCAGCATGGTGGGCATCTGCGAAGTGCCTGAGGCCGCATGGCTGGACACACCGATGACCAATCCGGACGTGGGCAGGCTCGCAGATAAACTGCGCACGATGCAGCCTAGATCGCTTGCCGCGGGCATTGACGTGATCATGGCGGGCCTGCGCGAAAGCATGGCGCTCCCGCCCGCCGATTGCCGCCATCATACCCATGCGCTGGTGTTTCTTTACGATCACCCCCGCGCGCCGAAGGAGGGTGAAACGGGGGCCGGCTGGATCCAGGACGCGCTGCCGCAGCGCGCCTGCCTGCGTGGGATGGAAACCGCCGTCACGCTGGCCAGCTACATCCGCACGCTGGGACATGACGCGCGTGCGCATTCGATGGCCGCCACGGATGTGCATCTGGGCGCTCTTGCGGCCCTTGCGGGCCTTGTCGCGCTGGAGGATGGCGCGCTCATCAACCCGTTTACAGGCGACCGCTACGGGCTGGCGGCGGTCACGACGACGCTGGCCATGACAGTGGACAGGCCCATTGCCCCCGCTCAAAAGGCACCGCGCAGCTATCACACGGGTCTTGGCACCCACGCCAAGACCGCCCGTACCCGCGATCCCTTTGCCAGGCGTGATTTTGCCCTTGGCCCACATCCTTTCGAGACGCTGAAACGGGTGGATGACCCCACCACCTATATCGACCGCGCAAATGTCGCCCGCGTGCCGAAACGCGCGAATATGTTCGTACGCGGCCTTTTCGGCGACATGGGCAAGCAGGTCCAAGAGGCCACCAAGAACGGCAACTACGTGCGCAAATCAGCGGCGGCCTTTGCCTTCCGACCATCGCTGGGGGCGTTTGTGTTGCTGCAAGACGGTGAGGCCGTGGGCGATCCCGTGCAGGATACGCCCGAAAACAACGCCGCCAACATCAAGGCCGCGCTCTATTTCCTGGGCGTTGATGCCGTGGGGCTGTCAGCCTGCCCCGACTGGACCTACTACAGCCACGATACCACCGGCGCGCCCATCACGCCCTATCACGACAACGCCATTTCGATGATCATTGATCAGGGCCATGAAACGATGGAAGGTGCATCCGGCGACGACTGGATCGCCTGTGCGCAATCCATGCGGGCCTATTTGCGGTTCTCGCTTTTGGGCGGCGTGCTGGCCCAGCATTTGCGCAATCTGGGCTATACGGCCCGCGTCCATTCGGTGATGGACGAAGAGGTGCTGCATCCGCCGCTTTTACTGTTGTCCGGCTTGGGTGAGGTCAGCCGCATCGGCGAGGTGATCCTGAACCCCTTTCTCGGGCCGCGCCTGAAATCCGGCGTTGTCACCACCAACATGCCGATGAGCCACGACAAACCCATCGACTTTGGTCTGCAAAAATTTTGCGATGCCTGCAACAAATGCGCCCGCGAATGCCCCTCGGGGGCGATCACCGCCGGGCCGAAACTGATGTTCAACGGCTATGAAATCTGGAAATCCGACAGCCAGAAATGCACAACATATCGCGTCAGCCAGAAGAACGGGGCGATGTGCGGGCGGTGCATGAAAACCTGCCCGTGGAACCTTGAAGGGCTGTTTGCCGAAGCCCCCTTTCGCAAGCTGGCGATGACCGTGCCGCAGGCAGCCAGGACACTTGCCGCACTTGATGATCGCCTCGGGAGAGGCGCAATCAACCCCGTCAAGAAATGGTGGTGGGATCTTGAGATGGAGGACGACGGCGCCTACCGCCCTGCGCGTCATCCGGTCAACGCCCGTGACATTCAGCCGAAACTGGACCTGAAATTCAGCGACCAGACGCTCGCCGTTTATCCCGCCCCGCTTGCACCACCCCCCTACCCTTGGCCAGCCCCCATGGACCGCGAGGCAGGCATTGCCGCTTATGAGGCCATGATTACCGCGGATGAACACCGCGCACGTCGCGCCGCAGGTCTGCCGCCCGAGCATGTCTACACACCCGTTCAGGGCGAGACACCTGTCATCGCTGCGGTCGTTAGCAAAGCCGAGCGGATGACGGACAAGGTGACAAAATATGAATTCACCCGCGCCGACGGAGGCCCTTTACCACCCGCGACCGCGGGGGCGCATATTGATGTGGTCGTGGCGCCTGAATTCTTCCGGCAGTACTCGCTGAGCGGTGATCCGGCCGACAGCGGCAAGTACCAGATTGCCGTGCTGCGTGAAGATACGGGTCGTGGCGGTTCGAAACTGATGCACCGGATTTTTGCAGAAGGGCGACGCGTTTTCATCTCGCCGCCAATGAACCATTTCCCTCTGGTCGAGGACGCCCCTGAAACTCTCCTGATGGGCGGCGGGATCGGTGTGACGCCGATGATCGCGATGGCCCACAGGCTCCATGCCATCGGTGCAGGGTTCAGGCTGCACTACAGCATTCCCACCCGTGCAGAAGCCGGATTTCTACAGGATCTGGCAACAGTACCTTGGGCGGACAAGGTGGCATTGCACGTATCGGATGAAGGCACACGCGCCGATCTTGTGGCGCTCACCCGCTATGTTGCCGGAGCGCATATCTACACCTGCGGACCTGATGCCTATATGGCCGCCGTCATGGAGGCCGCCGGGCAGAACGGCTTTCCTGAAGACGCGCGCCATCTGGAATATTTCGCCGTGCCTGAACAGCCGGACTATGAAAACCACCCCTTTACGCTGCTCCTGAACGACGGACGCAGCGTGGACGTCGCGGCGGATCAGTCTGCGTCAGATGCGTTGATCGCGGCAGGCGTGCATGTGGATGTGAAATGTGCGGATGGCCTCTGCGGTGTGTGCAAATGCCACGTGCTTGACGGCGCGGTTGAGCATCGCGATTTCGTGCTTTCAAAATCACAGCGTACATCCCAGATGATCCTGTGCCAGAGCCGGGCGGCAGAACCGGGCGGAACGCTCAAAATCGACCTTTAGGTCCAATGCACAGTTTCAGCGCCGGGAAGCGCGTAGCGCGCGCGCAATGGCTGGTCATATCCCAATCCGGTGCTGTCACAAAAATCGATGACCCACGTGTCGTCCATGGTGATGAACTCCAGCACAGCTGCCAGAAAAGCAGGGTCTGTCGCACGGTCGCGCAGATCATCGACCGAGCCACCCGACGCGCCCAGAAACACCCCGCATAATTCATCGTTTCCAGCCAGCCATGCCAGCCCTTTCAAGGCGATCACTTCGGCTTGTTCGTGTTGCATCCCGTTTCCTTCGTTTCACAGAAACAATTTCTTAACCATTCGCGCCCAATCTGCCCGCACGAAACTGAGCAGAATGCTCTTGATAGGTGCAGGAAAATGCCCGGACGCATATTGATCATTGATACTGTAGCAACGAATAGAATCGTGTTGAAAGTCAAGATGCTGGCAGCACAATTCGCGGTTGACACCTGCGAGAGCAAGACCGAGGCGATCATGCTGATCGAAAGGAACCGCCCCGATCTGATCTTGCTCAACCTGTCTGATGCCGCCCATGATCAGCATAGTCTCTGCCGCGATCTGCGCCGCTCGACCGTGACCAAATCAATTGCTATTATTGCGGTCGGTGTCGCCGATACCTCAAGGGCACGGTTTGCCGCACTTGATGCGGGCGCCGATGACGTGCTGCCCCACCCCGTCAATGATGCGCTCCTGCTGGCGCGCATCCGTAGTTTGCTACGGGTCCGCAGCACCAGTCAGGAACTGATGCTGCGCGAAACCACCAGCCGTGCTTTGGGTTTTGAGGAGAACAAGGCGGTCTTTGACGGTGCGGCGCGTCTTGCACTCCTGAGCCAGGATGCGCGGGCCGCGTCCCTTCTCAAGTCCAGCATGAGCACGGGACTGCGGAACGCAATTCAGGTGCTGCATCCCAATGATGCCCTGCTTGGCGATGACGGCAGTGCGGCGTATGATCTTTTCGTGATCAATGCCGTGACAAACGGGGCTGACGCGAGCGGGCTTTTCGGGTTGGTGTCCGATCTGCGCGCGCGCAACCAGACGCGCCTTGCCATGCAACTTGTCGTGGTGCCACCTGACGCGCCGGAAGTGGCGGCGATGTTTCTTGACCTTGGCGCGGATGATGTGGTGCCCGCAACCTGCAGTGCAGATGAAATCAGCATGCGTGCGACCCGTTTGATCGCGCGCAAACGCCAGCATGACAAGCTGCGCGATACGGTGCGCAACGGATTGAATGCCGCCGTCACTGATCCGCTGACCGGTTTGTTCAACCGCCGCTATGTCGAACCGCATCTGGCGCGCCTTGCCGAAGATTCGCGCAAATCCGGTCGGGAACTGGCCGTGATGATGATCGATATCGACCACTTCAAATCCGTGAATGACACCCACGGGCATGCAGCGGGCGACAACGTGCTGATCGCGCTTGCCAACCGCCTGCGTGAAAACCTGCGCGCCATTGATCTGGTCGCGCGGATGGGGGGCGAAGAATTTCTGGTCGCCATGCCCGGCACATCGGTCGCGGATGCACGCATGGCCGCGGCCAGACTTTGCGAACTGGTCAATGCCACGCCGTTCAATCTGGGCGAAGGCCTGCCGATGCTGAAAGTGACCGTGTCGGTCGGTGTCGCAGTGAGCGGCAAGCTGAACGCCGGAAGCAGTGCGATTACGAAAATCTGCGACTGCGCAGACAAGGCGCTTTATGCAGCAAAGTCTGCTGGCCGTGATCAGGTCGCTTTCAGCAAATCAGCCGCCTGAGCTACGCTCGCGCAGGCTGCGGGCGCGCGACATCTCTTCCAGCACCCGCTCTGCAAAGGCGCGGCGACGCTCGGGCGTCATGGCAACGATCTCTTCCACCACCACCTCTTGTGCTGTGGCCTGAACAGCCGTCATCCGTGCGTTTTGTTCGGCAAGCAATGCCCGCAAGACATCAGGATCAAAAGGATCGGCCTGCAAGGCGGCAACCACACGATTGACGCGATCACGCAGATCGAAATCACGCAAAGACCGGTCTTCGCGCAACTGGCGACCGATGGCGCGGCGCTCCTGCGGTTCAAGCGCGCGCGCAATTGGCCCAAGCCCAAGATCGAAACTGCGCGGTGGCCCATCGCCCCATCGTCCAGAGGCCGCAGAACCGACAACAACCCCGATGACCGCCAGGTTCAACGCCAGCGAGAGTACAAGCACGACACGCCAAAGACGGCCAGGACGGGCTTGGGGTGTTTTATCTTCAGCCATCACCGAATGCTCCTGCGTCAATCATCAGATCTGTTGCGAAGAGGTTGATACTCACCTCATCTCCGATCATCGCGGCGGTTACATCCTGCACAGATGCAGGCGGGGCCACCCCGACCCAAATGCCGGCAACCGTCGCCATGGCAAGCCCGCTTACAGCAGGCCAGCCGCCGATTGTGTCCAGCATGCGCGCGATGACACCGGGCCGCGCCACAGGCATGGCAGACGCGCGCGGTTGCGCGGCGTCGGCATCGGCGATGACACGCGCCATCAGGGCGTCGCTGGGCAACGGGGAGGCGCCGCGCGCCTGCGCAAGAAGGTCGTCCAGCATGTCGTCATTCGGGTTCGTCATCGTCATACCCCAGTTCTGCCTTTCGCCCCGCCATGATATCGGCAAGAGCCCGTTTCCCGCGTGCTGTCAGACTTTCCACGGACCGCACGCTGATGTCCATGATCTGTGCAATTTCGGGGTTCGCAAGCCCCTCGAGGTGGCGCAGCGAGACCGCCTGCGCCTGTCGTTCCGGCAATTGCGCCAGCGCGTCAGACAGGGCCATCATGCGCGCCTGCGTCTGCATTTGCGCGACCGCACTCGGGCTTGGATCGGGCGGTTCGGCCACCTGATCAAGCGGCACGGCACCGCGCCTTTTGCGCAACCGATCAGTGCAAAGGTTCGCCACGACACGGTAGAGCCACGTACTCACCTGCGCCTCGCCCTGTCGCCAGTCCGGCGCGATCTTCCATAACCGCATCATCGCATCCTGCGCCACGTCTTCGGCCTCGGACCCATTGCCCAACATGCGCGTGGCCTGCGCCAGCACGCGTGGCAACAACCGCGCCATCAGATACCGTGCAGCCTGCCCGTCGCCGTTGGCGTAGGCTACCAAGAGCGCCGCGTCCTCGGCGCCCGCAAAGGGATCTTGCGATGCGTTCATCTGTTCGTTTGCTAGCCAAGTTCATGCTCGGTGGCAATTGGCAGGGGGAAAGGCATCCCCCTGCCAATCCGGTCTTAGCCGCGGTCGCCACGACCGTCGCTGCGGTGGTCGCCACGGCCTTCACCGCGGCGGCCATCCATGCGGGCCTTGGCAGTCTCGAATTCCTCGGCGGAAATCACACCGTCGCTGTCGGCATCGACGCGGTCAAACATCTGTGCCGCGCGACGTTCACCACGCGAGGGCATTTCGTCCTGCTGCAGCAGACCATCACCATTGTCGTCAAAACGCGCAATCATGCGGGTTGCGCGCTCTGTGGCCCGTTCCGTATCAGACGCAGCCAGTTCGGCAGCCGACAAAGCCCCGTCGCCATCGGTGTCGATCCCGGCAAAGCGTGCTTCACCGCGCGCCTGCATCTCCTCCAGGGTCAAAGCACCGTCGCCATTGATATCAAGTGCCGCAAAATCCGGCCGTTCGCGCGGGTTCTCTGCCTGTGCTGCACCCGCTGTCAAAACCAGACCCGAGAGAAGCGCTGCTGTCAAAATCTTCGTTTTCATTGTATTGTCCTTTTTACATCCTTGCAGCCTGTCTGTGCTGCTGATGCTCCTTCAACGCAGGGCCGCGATCCTTCCGTCGCAGTTTATTGAAGATTTTTCCGGCCCGTCACAAATGGGCGCACCCCCTTTTCAAACCAATCCCAATAGTCCATGTGGAAAGGGCAAGACGGAGTTTTCTTATGTCGAACGCAGAAACGATCCTTGAGGATCGCCCAACCAAACCTGCCATTCTCAACGGACTGCGGTGCAAATGCCCGAACTGCGGCGAAGGCAAGCTGTTCGCGCGCTACCTGAAGGTGGCCGATACCTGCCCTGTCTGCCACGAAGAGCTCTCGCACCACCGTGCCGATGACGGCCCCGCCTATCTGACGATTTTGCTGGTGGCACATATCATCGGTTTTGTGATCCATTTCTGGTGGGTCTATTACAGGCCTGAACCCTGGATCATGGCAACCGGGCTGACGATTGGCTCTGTCGCGCTGTCGCTGGCGCTTTTGCCGCGCATGAAGGGCATGATTGTTGCCATTCAGTGGTCGCGCCGGATGCACGGGTTTGGCCACAACGGATAAGAGGCACCCCATCGACAAATCCGCGATCAGAGATGCTGCCACCATCATTGTTCTTCGGGATACCAACGCCCGACCATCCGTTCTGATGGGGCAACGTGGCGCCGGTGCCGCCTTTATGCCCGGCAAATTTGTCTTTCCCGGCGGTGCCGTTGACGCCAATGATGCAACCGTTCCCGCCACACCGCTGACCCCGCTGGACGCAGCGCGCCTTGCACGTGAAAGCACCCCTGCGCCGGCGGCCCTTGCCGCAGCCGCTATACGCGAGCTCTGGGAAGAAACCGGTCAGGTTCTGGGCCACCCGGGCCATTGGTCCGATCCGCCGCAGGGCTGGCGCGGTTTTGCCGCAACAGGGCATGTCCCCCATGCATCAGCCCTGCAATTCTTTTTCCGTGCGGTCACACCCGCGGGACGCCCACGCCGGTTTGATGCGCGGTTCTTTTTGACGGATGCGGACCATTTGCAAACAGACCCCGACGATTTTTCAAATGCCGAGGATGAATTGGCCCACCTGCAATGGGTGCCTCTGGCTGACGCGCGCAAGTTCGATCTGCCATTCATCACACAGGTTGTCCTGGCCGAATTGACCCGCCACATCACACGTGGCGAAGCACCTGCCAGCGTTCCATTTTTTCGCAACGATGATGAGGCCCATCTGGTTAGTCGCCTTGCCGGCCAAAGCCCGCTAGAGCAATAACACCAGCATGATGATGCTCAGCGTGAGTAGCGCCAGACCTTGCCATTCACGCAAGCTCACCCTTTCACCAAAGACAAACGCGCCGATCATCAGCGAGAACAAAAGCTCGATCTGCCCAACCGCATTCACATAGGCTGCGTTTTGCAAGGTGAAGGCCGTGAACCAGCAGATTGACCCGATCATGCTGGTAAGCCCAACAAGCCCCGCGACCCGCCACGCGGCCAGCACACGCCCGATCTCGCCCCGTTCCCGCCATGCAAGCCAAAGCGCCATGGCAAACGTTTGAAAGGCGGTCACCAGCGCAAGCGTGACAATTGCCCGGTAAAAGACATCGCCCCCGGCCAAGGAAAGTGACGCGCCGCGATAGCCATTGCCGGAAATGCCAAACAACACACCGGCCCCAAGTCCCAAGGCCGTCGCGCGGTTGAAAATACGTTTGCGCCAAGGGCCCGCACCACCGGGCGGATCAGAGAGCAAAAGCACACCGCCAAGGCCAATCAACATGGCGGTGATGGTCAGTGGCGTGAATGTATCGCCCAGAATGAGAAACCCGAAAAGCGCACTCAGCAGGACTTCGGTCTTTTTGAACGTAATGCCGACGGCAAAGTTGCGGTGACTGAAAAGCGCGACCACACACATCGTCGCCAAGATCTGCGAGGTGCCACCCGCCAGGGCATAGGGCCAGAACGCGGGTGGTATTTGCGGGGTGCCTTGACCCGAAGCCGTCGCATAGACGAAGGCGATCACCGCAACGAGGGGCGCAGAATAGATGAACCGCGCAAAGGTCGCGCCCGCGGTCGACAGTGCCATGCCTTTGAGCCGCTTTTGCAGCATAAACCGCAGGGTCTGTGCTGTGGCGGCACCAATGGTGATCGGGATCCAGAGTTCCATCCAGAGGCAGTTAGCCTTTGACCCCCACCGCTTTGCCCGCACCCTCGGGCAAGGGCAGTCCAGCGTGCGCAGCAGCAACTTTCGCCAAAGTCGCGGCCAGCGCAGGCGCAGGATCACAGGCGCGGCGGGTCTCAAGGCTGACATGGATCAGCATATGTTCGCCCGTGGCCAGTTCACGCGCGCCTTCATACATGCGGTGAAAGACATGCATCTTTTTGCCTGCCCCGTTCAGGACCTGCGTCTCGATCCGGATCACAGCACCTGCATGCACCTCATCCAGATGCCGGATATGGGTTTCAGCCGTGAAATAGCTCCCGCCTGTTGCGATATAGGCGGCGTCACAGCCCACAAGCGCCATCATCCGGTCGGTCGCATCGCCAAAGGCCTGCAAATAACGCGCCTCGTTCATGTGGCCGTTATAATCGGTCCAATCAAGCGGCACCGCACGTTCCAGCGTAATGATAGGCCGGCCCAGATCATCGGGCAGACCTATGGCACCTTCCACGCGGCGATCCTGCGCGTTCAAGAGCTTGCCCGCACCCCAATTCTGCGCCTTCAGCCCACGCAGGATCGTAACAAGGTTATTGTCGCGCGCGCGCTCAAGTTCGCGGATCGTGTGCATGCCTGATTGCGCGTCGGATTGATCGGCCACGGCATCAATCAACTCATCCGTCAGTTCAGGCACATCCATCAATTTGGTCCACGGCCATTCAAGGCAGGGCCCGAATTGTTCGATGAAGTGGCGCATGCCTGCTTCACCACCGGCGATGCGGTAGGTCTCGAACAGGCCCATCTGCGCCCAGCGCAGGCCGAAGCCATAGCGGATCGCATTGTCGATTTCTTCGGTCGTGGCGATGCCGTCCTTGATCAACCAAAGCGCTTCGCGCCAGACCGCCTCAAGAAAGCGGTCGGCAATATGCGCGTCAATCTCGGCGCGGACATGCAAGGGGTACATGCCGATGCTGGTCAGAATCTCCTTGGCGCGTTCCACGATTTCGGGGGCGGTTTGCGCGCTTGGGACCAGTTCGATCAGCGGCAAGAGATAGACCGGATTGAACGGATGCGTGACAACGATCTGTTCAGGGCGGGTGGCACAGCCTTGTAATTCAGAGGGTTTGAACCCGCTGGTTGACGATCCGATGACCGCATCATGCGGGCAGTGTTCTTGCAGGGTCTGATAGACCTTGCGCTTTAACTCCAGCCGCTCTGGCACGCTTTCCTGTATCCACGCCACATCGGTCACTGCAGCCGACATCGTGTCGTGAAAGCTCAAATGACCCTCAGTCGGCAAGGCCACATCCGACAGCCCCGGCAAGGACCGGCGCGCATTCTCCAGCACCTCGTTGATCTTGCGTTCGGCCTGCGGGTCGGGATCGAACACGCGGACATTCCAGCCCATCAGCAGGAAACGCGCGGCCCAACCGCCACCAATGACGCCACCGCCGATAACCGCTGCTGTCTTTTGTGTCATGCTCTAACCCGCTGGCTTGTCGTCAGGGTGGTCGAATTCATCCGCCGGCACCGGCTCGCCCCGGATCGTCGGGTCACAAGCCACCATGGCGGTATTGCTGTCGCGGATGATCAACCCACCCCGCGCGCGGCAGTCCTCAAAGGACATGCGGCCACCGATGACCAAGAATTCACGCATACCAGCGCCACCGCCGCCGCTGGTCATGCCGCCGCCCTCGCAGGCGGCCAAGGCAAGGACACTGCCCAAAATCAAACGTCTCATCGTTAAAACTCCTCCAGTCGGCTCAAATCATAACCGTTGAATTGCAAAACATCACGCGCCGCCTGCAGCCGATCCGCGCGAATGTCGGGCGTGCGGTTCAAAATCCAGCCCGAACGCCCGTTGGGGGCACCAACAACGGCGGTGCGGTAATCCTCGTCGGTCCAAAGCACCCAGTAATCGGCAGCGACAAAAGGCATCGAGGGGAAGCGCACTTTCAACCGGCCCGGACCGACTATTTCTGCTGTGCCTTCTATGCGCGCCGTCTCTTGGCCCGCCTCATCACGACAGATGTTGAGGACAGAGAGCAACCCGTCGTCGCGCAAACCGTATTCAGCGGTCACACCCACACAGCCCGCCTGAAACGGTACCGGATAGCGCGACACCTCATGCCAGACGCCCAGATAGCGGTCTGGCTCGAACACCGCCTTGGAGGCGATCGGCACATCCGTATCGCGGTAAACCGAGAACAGTCCACCACTGCCCTGCGTTGAACAACCTGCCAAGAGCAGGATCAGCGCCAAAGCCCTCATTTAGCCACCGGCGCGCGCTTTGTCAGACCCAGTTTGGCGCGGACCTCGGCAGGGCCGATCACCTTTGCGCCGAGGTTTTCAATGATCCCCACGGCGCGCTCGACCAGTTGCGCGTTGGTCGCCAAAACGCCACGGTCCAGCATCAGGTTATCTTCCAGCCCGACACGCACGTTGCCCCCCGCCAGCACAGAGGCCGCCACATAGGGCATCTGGCTGCGTCCCAGACCAAAGGCCGAGAACGTCCAGTCATCCGGCACATTATTGACCATCGCCATAAAGGTATTGAGATCATCCGGCGCACCCCATGGCACCCCCATGCAAAGCTGCACCAATGCAGGGCTGTCGAGCACACCGTCTTTGACCAGTTGTTTGGCATACCACAGGTGGCCGGTATCAAAGGCCTCAATCTCTGGCTTGACGCCCAGATCGGTCATCATCCGCCCCATCGCAATCAACATGCCGGGGGTGTTGGTCATGACGTAATCGGCCTCGGCAAAATTCATGGTACCGCAATCAAGCGTGCAAATCTCGGGCAGACATTCGGCGACATGGGCGACCCGTTCGGTCGCCCCCACCATATCGGTGCCTGCGATCGTTGGCAGCGGTGCCTCAACCCCGCCAAAGACCATATCACCGCCCATGCCGGCGGTCAGGTTCAGGACAACATCGACCTCTGCATCGCGGATCCGGTCAGTCACTTCGCGGTAAAGTGCGAGATCGCGCGACGGCGTGCCGGTGTCGGGATCACGCACATGGCAATGCACGACGGCAGCACCCGCCTTGGCCGCGTCAATCGCGCTTTCGGCGATCTGCTGGGGTGAGCGCGGCACATGCGGGCTCCGGTCCTGTGTCGCGCCGGATCCTGTGACAGCACAGGTGATAAACACCTCTTTGTTCATTTGCAGGGGCATGTGCGGTCTCCTTTGGGTATTTTCGCGACACTTGCCCATATCAGAGCACCGCACAAGGCAGAATTCTTGACCGATGCACCCTGTAAGGTGGATTTAAATCCACCTTACCTAGTAGGGCATTGGATGCTGCTTATGCACGGCGTCAATCTCGGCGATCACCTCATCGGACAGGACAACATCCTTGCCATCAAGGATTTGCGTCAACTGCGCCGAAGTGGTCGCCCCAAAAATGGCAGACACCGCAAAAGGCCGTGTGCGCTGCCACGCCATTGCCATATGCACCGGATCAAGCCCGTGCTTGGCCGCAAGATCAAGATAGGCCTGTACCGCAGGCCACAACCGGTCCGTCACACGGCCACCCAGATCACCGTTGAGCGACAAACGGCTTCCATCCGGCACGGCGCCGTTCTGGTACTTGCCGGTCAGCAGACCGCAGGCGAGCGGCGAAAACGACAACAAGGTCACATCTTCATTGACCGCCATTTCGGCCATGTCGGTGTCGTACAAACGGCAGAGCAGCGAATATTCATTCTGCACTGATGCCATGCGGGGCAGCCCCGCCGCCTCGGCCTGATCGATCCACTTGGTCATCCCCCAAGCGCTTTCGTTCGACATGCCGATGGCGCGAATTTTGCCCGCTTTGACCATATCGCCCAGCGCCTCAAGCACATCCATCATATGGTCCATGGTCTGCTGGCGGTTCTGACCGGACGGATCATAGGTCCAGTTCTGGCGGAACATATAGGAGCCGCGCACAGGCCAATGCATCTGGTATAGGTCAATCACACCCGTCTGCAGCCGCTTGAGTGACGTATCGACCGCCTCGCGGATCACAGCACCGTCATAACCGCGCCCCTCGCGTACCCAGCCGGGGTTATTGCCGGACACTTTGGTCGCAACCACAACCTCATCGCGGCGACCCGTTTTGGCGATCCAGTTGCCAATGATCTGCTCTGACAGGCCTACGGTTTCGGCGCGGATCGGATTGACCGGATACATCTCGGCGGTGTCGAGAAAGTTGATACCGGCATCCAGCGCCATGTCGATCTGATTGTGCGCGTCATCTTCCGGCGTTTGGTTGCCAAATGTCATGGTGCCGAGGCACCATTCGCTAACCATAATATCGGTGCGGCCAAGGGGGAGTTGTTTCATAGGTTCGCCTTACGCTGATTTCGCGGCAGACCCTAAAGCGCGCACCGGCAAGGGCAAGGGTGCAAAGACGACATTGACTGTCGATTATGGCCATGCCTGCCGGGAGCCGTGGGGTCATAGCTGACGACATGCGGATGTTTATCTCTTTTGCGGCTTTGTTTTTCTCGGTGGTGCTTTTGCAGCTCTCTTCAGGTGGCGTGGGGCCACTTGATGCGCTGACGGGGATCGCGCTGGGGTTTTCGCAGGCCGAGGTCGGCTTTCTCGGGTCAGCGCATTTTGTCGGGTTTTTCATCGGGTGCTGGTGGGCACCGCGATTGATGGGGAGCGTGGGGCACAGCCGCGCCTTTGCCACCTTCACCGCGATGGGTGCGATCGGGCTGGCCGCCCATGTGATCGTGGCCGACCCGTATTTCTGGGCGCTCTTCCGCATCGGATCAGGCATCTGCGTCGCGGGCTGCTATACGATCATCGAGGCGTGGCTGCAGGCCAAGGTCAACAATGAAACACGCGGACGCGCGATTGCGAGCTACCGTGTGGCCGATACGGGTGCGTCGTTTGTGGCACAGTTCATGATCGGGGCGCTGGCCGATGTTGAAACCTATATCGCCTACAACATCCTGACAATTCTGTGCTGTGCATCCTTGCTGCCCTTGGCGCTCACCCGTCTCGAACAGCCTGAAACACCCAGAGCCACGCGCCTGCGCCCGGCCCTTGCCTGGGCCTGTTCCCCACTGGGCGTGGCCGCCGTCTTGGTTGCGGCCCTGTCCAGTGCCTCCTTCCGGATGGTCGGGCCTTTGTACGGGCAGGAAGTGGGTCTCAACCCCAACCAGATCGGTTCATTTCTGGCCGCTTTCGTCGCAGGCGGGGCGATTGCGCAATATCCGGTGGGCTGGATGGCCGATAAGTTTGACCGCCGCTGGGTGATGATCTGGCTCTCGGTGGCCGCCGTGATTGCCTGCGCTTTCACCGTCACCACCTCGGGCCAAGGCACCACCATCATCATGACCGCTGCCTTCCTCTTTGGTCTGACGACGTTTCCAATCTATTCGGTTGCGACCGCCCACGCGCACGACTTTGCCACATCGGATCAACGGGTCGAGCTTTCGGCAGCGCTGATGTTCTTTTATGCTGTGGGCGCAATTGCCGCCCCCTATACCACGTCCGTCTTGATTGGCCTCTACGGGCCGGGGGCGCTATTCTACTTTATCTCTGCCGGACATATCCTGTTGATCATCTTTGGCCTGACACGCATGCGCGTCCGCCGCATACCAAAGCAACGCACACCTTACATTTACGCGCCGCGCACCACTTTCAGCATCGGGCGGCTTTTGGGCCGTAACCGCGACCGCTAGGCGCAGAACGTCTGGCACTCGGGCGCATGGCCCGCTACATAGGCGCAAACGCTGAAGGACACATCGCATGGCCCGCCATCTGATCACATCTGCCATCCCCTATATCAACGGGATCAAACACCTCGGAAACCTTGTCGGCAGCCAACTGCCCGCCGACCTTTATGCCCGCTACCTGCGCCAGCGCGGACATGAGGTGCTGTTTCTCTGTGCCACCGATGAGCATGGCACGCCAGCAGAGTTGGCAGCCGCGAAAGCAGGCAAACCAGTAGCCGATTACTGTGCCGAAATGCATGGCGTGCAGGCACGCATCGCCGAAGGCTTCGGTTTGTCATTCGACCACTTTGGCCGGTCCTCCAGCCCGCAGAACCACAAGCTGACGCAGGCCTTTGCTACACGGCTGGCCGAGGTGGGGCTGATTAAAGAAGTGACCGAAGAACAGGTCTATTCCGTCGCCGACGGGCGTTTCCTGCCCGATCGCTACATTGAGGGTACCTGTCCCAACTGCGGCTTTGAAAGCGCACGGGGCGATCAATGCGACAACTGCACCAAGCAGTTGGACCCGACCGATCTGATCGACGCCCATTCCACGATTTCGGGCTCAACCGAGTTGGAAGTGCGCGAAACAAAGCACCTTTATCTGCGCCAATCTGAATTGAAGGGCGATCTGGCCGCATGGATCGAAAGCAAGAAAGACTGGCCGATCCTGACCACATCCATCGCCAAAAAGTGGCTCAACGACGGTGACGGCCTGCAAGACCGCGGCATCACCCGCGACCTTGATTGGGGTATTCCGGTCATGAAAGGCGACGCTGTCTGGCCCGGCATGGAAGGCAAGGTTTTTTACGTCTGGTTCGATGCCCCCATCGAATACATCGCCTGCGCGCAGGAATGGGAAGATGCGGGTAAGGGTTCAGATTGGGCAAGCTGGTGGCGCACCGATCAAGGCGCGGATAACGTCACCTACACCCAGTTCATGGGCAAGGATAACGTGCCGTTCCACACCCTGTCCTTCCCCGCCACGATCATGGGCACGCAGGAGCCTTGGAAGCTGGTCGATTACATCAAGTCGTTCAACTACCTGAACTATGACGGCGGCCAGTTCAGCACCTCGCGCGGGCGTGGTGTGTTTATGGACCAAGCGCTTGAGCTTTTGCCGTCAGACTATTGGCGTTGGTGGCTTTTAAGCCATGCACCTGAATCCTCGGACGCGGAATTTACGTGGGAAAACTTCCAGACGGACGTGAACAAAGACCTCGCGGACGTTCTGGGCAACTTTGTAAGCCGGATCACTAAGTTTTGCCGTTCAAAGTTTTCCGAAGCCGTCCCCGAAGGCGGCACCTATGGGCCCGCAGAAGAGCAGTTGATTGCCGATCTGACCACGCGCCTGCGCGCCTACGAGGGCCACATGGACGCAATGGAAGTCCGCAAATCCGCAGCCGAGTTGCGCGCGATCTGGGTGCTGGGCAACGAATACCTGCAAGCCAACGCGCCTTGGACAACGTTTAAAACCGACCCCGAAACAGCCGCGATGCAGGTCCGCCTCGCGCTGAACCTGATCCGGATTTACGCAGTGCTGTCAGCGGCCTTTATTCCGGATGCATCCAAGACCATGATCGACGCGATGCAAACCGACGACGACGCATGGCCCACAGACGTTGCCGCCGCCTTGAACGCGCTGCCTGCGGGGCATGCCTTTACTGTCCCCGAAAACCTCTTCCGCAAGATCACGGATGAGGAACGCGAGGAGTGGGCGGCCCGTTTTGCAGGCACACGCGACGCAGGAGAGTAAGCCATGATCATCGGCCACATTGGCGCACGTGCGGGCAGCAAGGGCGTTCCGAACAAGAACTTCCGGATGCTGCATGGCAAACCCCTGCTCGATTGGTCGCTCGATCAATTGCTGAACAGTGACCGCGTCGATCATGTGGTCGTCTCGACGGATTCAGTTGAGATGTACGAACACAGTCTAAAACGCGGCTGTCTTGATATCGGGCTGCGCCCCGCTGCCCTTGCCACCGACACGGCAGGAAAATGGGATGTCTGGAAACACGCGTTGGGCGAGGTCGAGAAGCAAACCGGACCTGCGTCGGCCTTCCTTGACCTTGACTGCACCTCACCCCTGCGGCCCGAAAACGCGATTCCGGAGGCGCTTGACCTGTTCTTTGCGCAGACGCCCGATATGGTCATGTCCTGCTGCGAGGCGCGCAAGAACCCCTATTTCAATCTGGTTGAGCCAGATGAAACCGGCGCGCTGCACGTCAGCAAACCCCTGCCTGGCGGCGTTGTAGCCCGCCAGCAGGCGCCGGCAGTTTATGAACATGCAGCGTCAACTTACGTCGTCGCCCCCGACTATCTGCGCCGCGCCGCCAGCCTCTTTGAAGGCCGCGTGATCCCCTACATGATGGCCCCCGAAACCTGTGTCGACATCGACAGCCCCTTTGATTTCCGACTGGTGGATTTCCTGATGGGCGAACAATTGAAGGACCGAAACGATGCATGATCAATTGAAAGACAAGACCATCTTTATCACTGGTTCCGGCGGTGTTCTCGGCAGCACCTATGTGCGCCGCATGCTGGCCGCAGGTGCGCGGGTTGTCGCATCGGACCTGAAAGGCCACCGCGCCGATGCTCTGGTGGAAAGCCATGGTGAGAACCCGAATTTCCGTTTCTACGATCTGGATGTGGGCCAAGAAGACGAAGTCGTCGAAATCTTCAACCGCATCATGGCCGATGGCTGGGAACCCAATGTCGTGCTGAACAATGCCGCCATCACAGGTGAGCTGTTGATGGGCGCAGGCAAGGCCTTTCCCGATTTCGCCGACACCAGCGTCGAGGATTGGGACAAGACCCTGCGCACCAATATGACAGGTGCCTTCATGATCGCCCGCCAGATGGACCGTGATATTGTGGGGCGCTATCCCGCGACGCTGATCAACGTGGCGTCGATGTATGCGCTGAACGGCCCGCACCACCAGATTTATGAGGATATGCCGTTCAAATCCTTCTCGGCCTACTCGGCCACGAAGGCGGGCATTCATGGCCTCACGCTCTGGCTTGCGGGGTATTGGGCCAAGCGCAATGCGACCGTAAACACCATCGCGCCAGGTGCGGTATTCAACGGCCATTCCGACGAATTCCAGCGCCGCGTGGGTGAGCTGATCATGGCGGGCCGTATGGCGGCACCCGATGAGATCGCGGATGCGATGCTGTTCCTGTGTTCCTCGCAGTCGGGCTATATGACCGGCCAATTGGTCAATGTGGATGGCGGCTTCAGCGGATGGTAGCAGACGTCTTTCTGGTCATCGGCGCAGGATCAATCGGGCAGCGCCACGCCCGTAATCTGGCCGCATTGGGCCAGAAGGTTGACTTGGTCCCGTACCGTGAATTTGATGCAGACAAAGTCGCGCAACGGACGGATGTCGCGGGCGTCATCATCGCGACGGCAACCCCGATCCGGCTGTCGCTAGTCCAACTATGTGCTTCCAAAGATTGGCCTTTCTACGTCGAAAAACCCCTCGGCTGGACCAAAGAGCAGATCGCCGACATCTATGCCGCTGCCGCACCCGTCTCAGACCGCTCCATGGTCGGTTTTATGATGCGCTATCACCCTGCAGTGCGCGCGCTCGCCCAACTCGATTTGTCCGATATCTACAGTTTCGCCTTCGAGATCGGCCATGACGTCCGGCAATGGCGCGAGAACTGGTCGTTCGCGCAAAGCTATGCATCCGGTCCGGCAGGTGGCGGTGTACTGCTGGACCTGTGCCATGAGTTGGACATTGCACACTGCCTGTTTCCGCAGGCCGCAGTCACCAGTGCCGCAAGTCTGGATCACCCTGATTTCACAGGCGTCGATTTCGCCACCCGCATCAGCCTTGCCGCACCTTTGGGTACGGTCGCGATGGACTACCTGTCACCGGTCAGCCTGCGTAAAGGGCAGTTGCGCGGCACCGGGCAAGTCATTGATCTGGACCTGCTGGCGCCTGCATACGCGCGCGATACAGGTGCCGGTCCGCAAATCACGACTTTCGATTTCGACCGCAACGATATGTTTCTGGACCTGATGGCCGATTTCATCGCCATCGCCACGCGAAAGCCCCCGTCAGGTAATCCGCTGATGCCGCGCTTGGGCGATGTACGGGAAAGTTGCGACCTGATCGCTGACGCATGGCAGGCACGAAGGTTTACCGGACAGGTGGAGGTCGCGTTCTAGCGCCAGCCTTGCCAGAATTTCAGGCCCGCCTGCTTTTGCGCGAAACTCTCGGTCAAGGCAGCGGCGTCATATTCGGTTCTGATCCAGTCTTCGATCGCGATCGGCGCTTGCCCGTTGCGCGCCTCATAGACATCAAGAAAATGATCCAGAATACCGGTCGAAGTCTTGCGGATATGCAAATACCGAAAGCTGAGTTGTCTGCGCGCTTGGGCGACAGATTGGCCATCATGGACCATCAGATAAAGCGCCGCGACAAGGCCGGTCCGATCGGCACCTGATTTACAGTGCATCAGGAACGGACGCTCCATCTCGTCAAAAGCGGCAATGATATCCAGCAAACGCTCGCGATGCGGGGCAGCCCGCGCCGACATATGCATCGTCACCAGTGCGAGCCCAAGGCGTTCACAGCTCTCGACCTCGAACAGATAATGCGGCTGTCTGGCGACACCCCGCAGGTTCAGGATCGTTTTGATCCCCATTGCGGCATAAGCCTCGAACCGTTTGTGATCGGGATGGTTTGAACGGTACACGCCGTCGCTGACCTGATCGAAGTTATGCCAAAAGGTGCGCAAAATGCCATGATCCAGCCAGCGGACGTGCCAGTAGGATTTTTTGCGCTCATTCGGATCGGTGATGTCATGGCCGAATGACTTGCGCAAATCGCGCTCTTTTTGGTCCAAGGCTTTGAATATCTTGCGGATCATAGGCGGCCCAGTTGCGGTTCTGCGGTGTCACTTGGACCATGACCAGCCATATTGCAATGGGCACGCACCAATTGCCCCGCAAGGTGAAACCCCATAAACACGCTTCAACAACTCAGGCAGGAGACCACACCATGGATATCGCAGGCCGCAAAATCGGACCCGAACACCCCCCCCTTGTGATTGCCGAGATCGGCATCAACCACGGTGGTGATCTTGCCGTCGCCAAGGAAATGGTGCGCCTTGCCGCCGGAGCGGGCTGTGAAATGGTCAAGCACCAGACCCACATTATCGAAGATGAAATGACCGAAGAGGCCAAGCAGATTTTCCCGCCCAACGCGGATGTGTCGATCTGGGAGGTGATGGAGGCCTGCGCGCTTTCGCTTGAGGATGAGACCGAACTCAAGCGCTATACCGAGAGCCTTGGCATGATCTGGGTTTCCACCCCCTTTTCGCGGGCAGCGGCAGATTTCCTCAACGACCTTGATGTGCCTGCTTTCAAGATCGGATCGGGCGAGGCGGATAACCTGCCGCTGATCCGCCATATCGCGCGCATGGGCAAACCGGTGATCATGTCGACGGGCATGCAAAGCATCGAGAGCATCCGCGCTTCTGTCGCGATTCTGGATAATGCAGGGATTGAATATGCGCTCTTGGAGTGCACGAACCTTTACCCCTCACCGCCAGAAATTGTTTCGCTGCAAGGTGTGACCGACCTGCGCCAGGCCTTTCCAAACGCTGTCGTCGGTTTCTCGGATCATTCCATCGGCCCCGATATGGCTTTGGCCTCTGTGGCACTGGGCGCGTGTATTCTGGAACGGCACTATACCGATACGCGCTATCGCAAGGGGCCTGATATCATCAATTCAATGGACCCTGCCGAACTGCGCTATCTGATCGACCGGTCCCGCGAAATCCACACCGCCCTGCATAACCCCAAACAGCGCACCAGCGCCGAGGAAGATGTTTACCGCTTTGCGCGCGCATCCGTGGTCGCAGACCGCGATCTGCCCGCGGGTCATGTGATCACCGAGGCCGACATCTGGGCGCGCCGCCCCGGTTCGGGCGAAATTGCGGGATATGATTTTGACAAGGTCGTGGGCAAAACAGTGACCCGCGCTGTGGTGCGCAACACGCAACTGAAGTGGGCCGATCTGGATGGCTGAGGCGCGGGGGCAGGTTTTTGAGCTGTCGTCGATCAAAATTCCGGAAAGCTTTCCAGAACGGCGCGGACTGCCGCGCGGCGTGGAAGTTGCGGATGAAACGCAACTGACACGTTATGATGATACCACGCTGATTTATGACTGTTTTTACAGTCCTGACCGAAAGCAAATCATTGCCTACCTGCCCAAAATGCTGGATTTTGCGCCGATGCTGCGGCGTGCCACGTTCCGTGTCGATGACCGGCGCGCAAAGCCCAAGATTTCCACAACACGGCTTTTTGACCGTCTGATATTTCCTGCGGCGACGGCTCCGCGGCACCTTGAAATACACTTGCGTGATATAACGCTTACCTTGCCTGTTCAGCTGGAAATCTCAGAGCTTTTCGCCGGACAGAACTGTCTTTATTCGATCCAGAAGGACCAGGATCTGGCATGGATACGCGATTGGGCCGCATTCCATGTCCAAGAGCAAGGTGCGACTGCCGTCCTGCTTTGTGACAACGCAAGCACGCGCTACCGGTCCATGGATGTCTTCAATACGCTCAAAACGGTCTCTGGGCTGCGGTCTGTTGCCGTCGTACAAGTCCCGTTCTCGTGGGGCCCGACCAGAGGGATAACAAAAAGACACGGGCGCACGAAATTCCTGCAAACCGCGATGATGAATGCGATGCGTGATCGTTTCTTGCGCAAAGCCCGCGCCGTTCTGAACTGTGATATCGACGAACTCTTCTTGCGGAAAGGACCCGCCAGCTGTTTTGATCAGGCTGCCGGTCCCATCGGTTTTGTGGCCATGAACGGGGAATGGCGGTTTGCCGCATCAACCGGCCAGCCGGTGCGCCACGTTGACCACTGGATGAAATCCCAAGATCCACCGCCATGCGCGCCAAAATATTGCGCGGCACCGGCGCATGGCTTGGGTCGGCTGACGTGGGGGATCCATGGATTGGAACGGGTCAGTCGGCGGCTTTTGCCCGTTTCAAAGGAGTTTCAGATGATCCATTGCCGTAATATTTCAAATTCATGGAAGCTCGACCGGACGAACAGCGACGAAACCGGTTTGATCGCCGATGATGATCTGCGCCGGAAACTTCAGACGGTTTTCACGGCATAATCGTGATCCGGCCCTCTTCCGCCCAGCGGCGCACAATCACTGCCTCTCCGGGGTAGTTGTGCGGCGTCTTATAGCCTTCGGGGTTATAGTAGGTGGCTGTTGCCCCGAAATCGAAGCCGTAAAGAGTGACCTGATCAGCCGCGTTCAGTCTGACCAGCCAACTGATTGCCATAAATCCCGATGATGGCCGCCGCCCGATCATTTGCCGGTCTGCGATCCAATAACGAAACGGATAAAAGAGCGTCCTGCGCACGTTCTGCGCCTGCCAGAAATGATAGTGGCGCATCTTGGGGATCAGCATCAAAAGCACATCCGGTGAAAACCGCGCGATAGTTTCTTCCTCACTCAATTCAGGCGTGAGCCCCACCATGTCGGTGCGACTGCCTTGGGCGCCGGCATTCACCACGAACCCTTTGTTCAGGCGCAGCACCAGATCATTGCGATCAATCTCACCGCCATAGGTCTTGGCAAGCAGGCTTTGTGCATTGCCCACAATGGCCACTTTCCTGCCGACAATCCTGTCGTGCATCCGGGTGTTGTTGGCGCGGGTCAGTTTCAGGGCCCAGCCACGCGGCGCCTGCACAAGGTATCTGCGCATAAAGCGGCTGTGTCTCGGCTCCATCTTTTACCTTTCAGCGGCTTTTGGGATCATCTAGGGTCCACATTAACAGACCGGTAAGGCAAGTCACGACACCTATGGAACCCACATCGACATTACGTTCCTGCATTTGCATAAAGTGGGGTCAGGGCGCATACACCGCAGACGATGTGAACCGGCTTTATACCGGCCTGAAACACCACAGTCGATTTCCGGTCAGACTGTATTGCGTGACAGATGATCCAAGCGGCATCTTGTCAGACATTATCTGCATCCCCCTGAAGCCCGAGCCGTTTGACGCCGCCATGCAAGAGGCCGCGAGGACTGCGACCAAAAAGAACGGCGCTCTGAAGAAAATCGGTATCTTCCGGCCCGGCCTTATACCCGAACTCGTAGGACCGCTTTTGTTCGTTGACCTTGATATTGTCATAACCAACGATATCGGTCCGCTCTTTGATTTCGCACCCGGGATGGTCTGCATGGCCCCACCATTCGGGAAACGCACATCCCCGCCAACCTTCGGCGAGGGGTCGGTCATCCGTTTCGATCCGTCCAAACACGGTTTTCTTTATCACGAGATGGCGGATGATCCTGCCGGTATGGTCACGTTTTGCGGCGGATCAGAGCAGAGCTACACGTCTGGTCTAGCGCGCAAATACAACATGCTTGCCAATTATCCCAAATCACTGGTGGTCAGCTTCAAAAGACAGTGCTGCTGGCCCGGATCGCTGACAAAATGGTTCGCTCCCCGCTTGCCGCGCGGGGCCACGGTGGTGTGTTTCCACGGGCACCCGAAAGCCGCCGAAGCCTTATCGGGCCATCACGAACACGGCCGTGTCGTCACGCTGCCGGCAGACTGGTTGACGAAAGCCTGGGACCAAAGCACCCCTGCGGAATGAACTTGCGTTCGGCTGAACAGCGCACCTCCTGTCTCGTTTGCCGGAATGCGGCCAAGCCATCTTGCATCCCCCAATATGAGAACATAACATGAACATATGTCTCGTCTTGATCTCTCACAAAAGCTCGCGATTCTCAGTGATGCGGCCCGCTATGACGCCTCTTGCGCGTCCAGCGGGACCACGCGCCGTGACAGCCGCGATGGTAAAGGGCTCGGGTCAACCGAAGGGTCCGGCATCTGCCATGCCTATGCCCCTGACGGGCGCTGCATCAGCCTGCTGAAAATCCTGATGACGAATTTTTGCATCTACGATTGCGCCTATTGCGTCAATCGGGTGTCTTCGAATGTCCAACGCGCACGGTTTTCGCCGGATGAGGTGGTGCAGCTGACCATCGAGTTTTATCGCCGCAATTATATCGAGGGGCTTTTCTTGTCCTCGGGCATTATCCAATCCCCCGACAAAACGATGGAAGACATGCTGCGGATTGCCAAGCGCCTGCGTGAGGTCGAGAATTTTCGCGGTTACATCCACCTGAAAACGATCCCCGATGCCGCCCCCGAACTGATCGAAGAGGCGGGGCTTTATGCCGACCGTCTGTCAATTAACGTCGAACTGCCCACCGACCAAAGCGTGCAAGCCTATGCGCCCGAGAAAAACCCCGCCACGATCCGCAAGGCGATGGGCGACGTCAAGGCGCGCAAGGATGTGGCAGGCGAGCGCAGCTATACCGGCAAGCGCGGCAAGCGCTTTGTACCAGCGGGGCAATCGACCCAGATGATCGTGGGCGCGGATGGGTCCACCGATGCCACGATCCTGGGGCAATCGACGATGCTTTATGGCGATTACAAGCTGAAGCGCGTGTACTATTCCGCCTTTTCGCCGATCCCTGATGCCACTGCCAAACTTCCCTTGATCAAACCGCCGCTTGCGCGTGAACACCGGCTTTATCAGGCCGATTGGCTCTTGCGGTTTTACGGGTTTGGGGTGGATGAAATCACCGCTGCCCGCCCTGATGGCAATCTTGATCTGGATATTGATCCCAAGCTGGCATGGGCCTTGCAGAACCGCGCGCTGTTTCCGGTGAATGTGAACCGCGCCAGCAAGGAAATGCTGTTGCGTGTGCCGGGTTTTGGCACCCGCACCGTGGGCCGGATACTCTCGACGCGGCGGTACCGCAGCCTGCGCTATGATGATCTGTTGCGCATGGGGGCGTCATTGAAGAAAGCACAGGCCTTTATCACGGCCCATGATTGGACGCCCGGCGGTCTGACCGACAGTGTCAATTTACGCGCCCGTTTCGCCCCACCCCCTGAACAGTTGAGCCTTTTTTGATGTACACCGTTCCCCTTCCCCGCATCGGCACCGATCTTGCATGGCGCGACGCCGCCAAACGCCTGATTGGCGCAGGCGTGTCGCCCGAGGATATCCTGTGGGATTTCGACAATGAAATGGGCGAGCTGTTTGCCATCGACACGCCCCTGCCCCCTGTGACACGGCGGATCAAGGCGCCGCAAAGCTTTGTGGAAATGGCCGATTGGGTGGTCTGGCACAAAGATCCGCAGCGGTTCGCGCGGCTCTATGCACTACTGTGGAGGCTGCGTCATCAACCCGGTTTGATGCAGGATCGCGCCGATGCGGATCTTGCCAAGTTGCGCCAGATGGAAAAGGGCGTGCATCGGTGCAAGCACAAGATGAAAGCCTTTGTACGTTTCCGTGATCTGCGTCAGGGCGGCGCGCGGCGCAGCTTTGCTGCGTGGTTTGAACCCACCCACCACACCGTGGAACCGACAGCCCCGTTCTTTGCACGCCGCTTTGCCGACATGGACTGGATGATCGCAACACCCGATGTGACCGCTCAGTTCATCGACGGTAACCTGACCTTCCACCCCGGCCAACCCAAACCCGACCTGCCCGAGGATGCGACTGAGGCGCTGTGGGGGACCTATTTTTGCAATATCTTCAATCCGGCGCGCCTGAAGGTGAGCGCAATGACATCCGAGATGCCCAAGAAATACTGGAAAAACCTGCCCGAGGCGCGGCATATCCACGATCTGATTGCAGGGGCGGAAGCGAAAGTGCAGGAAATGCGCGACGCCGCACCCACCTTGCCACCCGAACGGGTCGCCAAAATCAAACGGCAGTTGCGTGGCGAGGATTAGGTATTGAACAAGAAGTGCATCACATCGCCATCCTTGACGATATAGGCCTTGCCCTCGGCGCGCATCTTGCCCGCCTCTTTGGCGGGTTGTTCACCGCCCAAAGTCACAAAATCATCATAGGCAATTGTCTCGGCACGGATGAACCCGCGTTCGAAATCGCCGTGGATCACGCCGGCGGCCTGCGGGGCGGATGTGCCTTCCTTGATGGTCCATGCGCGGGCCTCTTTCGGACCAACCGTGAAATAGGTTTGCAGGTGTAGCAGCTCGTATCCCGCACGGATCAACCGGTCGAGACCTGCCTCTTCCAGCCCCATTTCCTCTAGGAACATAGCAGCTTCTTCGGGTTCAAGCTGGCTGATCTCTTCCTCGATACGGGCCGAAATCACAACATGGGAATTGCCCTGTGCAGCAGCCATTTCAGCCACGCGTGCGGACTGGCTGTTGCCTTTACCGGCGCTGTCTTCTTCGACGTTGCAGACGTATAGGACGGGTTTTGTCGTCAGCAGTTGCAGCATTTTCCACTGCTTGGCATCATCGGCATCGACCGCAACGGTGCGGGCGGGTTTGCCATCTTCCAATGCCGCCTGCGCCATCTCAAGCAGGCGCACCTGCTGGACCGCCTCTTTGTCGCCACCCCGCACCTTGCGCACGAGGTTCTGCAAGCGCTTCTCGATGCTTTCCAGATCAGCGAGCATCAATTCGGTCTCGATCACTTCGGCATCTTCAACAGGGTCGACGCGGCCTTCAACGTGGGTAATGTCATCGTCCTCGAAACAGCGCAGCACGTGGGCGATGGCATCGCACTCACGGATATTCGCCAGAAACTGGTTTCCCAGCCCTTCGCCTTTGCTGGCACCCTTGACCAGACCCGCGATATCCACAAACGTCATACGCGTTGGGATGATCTGCTTGGACGAAGCAATCGCCGCCAGCTTGTCGAGCCGCGCATCAGGAACGGCCACATCACCGACATTGGGTTCAATCGTACAAAACGGGAAATTGGCCGCCTGTGCAGCCGCCGTTTTGGTCAGCGCATTAAACAAGGTCGATTTGCCCACATTCGGCAAACCCACAATACCCATCTTGAAACCCATCACGGCTCTCCTTTGAACGTTAGGGCGCTTCTAGGCGGCGCGCGTCCTCTGCGCAAGCCACATGGGATCGTCACTCAGCCATTGATTTTCCGCCCCCCATCAAGCAAACCAAGCCAAGTTTGCAGACCGGGGACAGAGATGAGCAGAATCGACGCCAAATTCGCGCAGTTGCGCGCAGAGAACAAAAAAGCTTTCGTGGCTTACGTGATGGCGGGTGATCCTGACTATGACACCGGTCTTGAGGTCGTCAAAGGCCTGCCAGCTGCGGGTGTCGACATCATCGAACTGGGCATGCCCTTTACCGATCCGATGGCCGATGGCCCCACGATCCAACTGGCCGGTCAGCGCGCGCTTGAGGGCGGGCAGACGCTTGAGAAAACGCTGCAGTACGCGCGCGAGTTGCGCAAGAAAGACGACACAACCCCGATTGTGATGATGGGCTATTACAACCCGATCTATTCGCGCGGTGTCGACACATTCCTTGCCGATGCCAAGGCCGCCGGCATTGACGGGCTGATCATCGTTGATCTGCCCCCCGAAGAAGATGACGAATTGTGCATCCCCGCGCAAGAGATGGGGATCAACTTTATCCGGCTGGCCACGCCCACAACCGATGATAAACGCCTGCCCAAGGTGCTCGAAAATACCTCGGGCTTTGTTTACTACGTATCCGTCACGGGCATCACCGGTGCTGCCGCAGCGCAGGCCGATGAAGTCGGCCCCGAGGTCGCACGCATCAAAGCGCAAACCGATCTGCCTGTGATCGTGGGTTTCGGCATCAAGACCCCTGACGCCGCCGAGAGTATCGCCAGCATCGCGGATGGTGCTGTTGTCGGCTCTGCGATTGTTGAAAAGATCGCGGCAGGTGAAAGTGTGGCCGACGTGCTGGCCTTTGTGAAATCGCTGGCGGATGGCGCCCACCGCGGTTAAGCGCTTTGATCCACATCAACGTAGCCTCTTGCGTGAACGCCTTAAATCGGTAACAAATAATTACCAATTTAAGGAATTCGGCATGCCCGTCATCACAACCATCGCTGATCTGAAGCGGCTGCATAAACGCCGTACGCCCAAGATGTTCTATGACTATGCCGAAAGCGGCAGTTGGACCGAACAGACGTTCCGCGAAAACACATCCGATTTCGACCAGATCAGGTTCAAGCAACGTGTCGCGGTGGATATGACCAACCGCAACACTGCCAGCCAGATGATCGGCCAGGATGTGGCGATGCCGGTGGCGCTTGCCCCTGTTGGCCTCACGGGCATGCAATGTGCAGACGGCGAGATCAAAGCCGCCCGCGCGGCCGGAAAATTCGGCGTGCCGTTCACGCTGTCCACCATGTCGATCTGTTCGATTGAGGATGTGGCCGAAAACACCACCAATCCCTTCTGGTTTCAGGTCTATACGCTCAAAGACGATGACTTCATGAAGCGCCTCTTTGACCGCGCCCGTGCCGCCAAATGTTCGGCCATTGTCATCACGCTGGACCTGCAGATTATGGGTCAACGTCACAAGGACCTGAAAAACGGGCTGTCTGCGCCACCAAAATTCACCGCAGCCAGCATCGCAGACCTTGCGACGAAATGGGGTTGGGGCATCGAGATGCTGCAAACCAAACGACGCTTCTTTGGCAACATCGTGGGCCACGCCAAAGGGGTCACGGACCCCTCGTCGCTGGCATCGTGGATTGCAGAGGCTTTTGATCACGCCTTGGACTGGGAGCGCGTCGCGCAGCTGATGAAGATGTGGGACGGTCCTGTGATCCTGAAGGGGATTATGGATGCCGATGATGCACGAAAAGCAGCAGAATTAGGCGCGGATGCAATCATTGTTTCCAATCACGGCGGCCGTCAGTTGGATGGCGCGCTTTCTTCGATCCGCGCCCTGCCCGCCATTATGGACGCTGTAGGCGATAAGGTTGAGGTTCACCTCGACAGCGGTATCCGTTCGGGGCAGGACGTGCTCAAAGCGCTCGCGATGGGGGCCAAGGGCACCTATATCGGACGGGCTTTTGTGAACGGTCTAGGGGCGATGGGCGAAAAAGGTGTGACCAGCGCGCTGGAGGTGATCCACAAAGAGCTTGATCTGACGATGGCGCTTTGCGGGCGGCGCGATGTGAATAAACTCGACAAGGATATCCTGCTGATACCGCAGGATTTCGAAGGGCGTTGGCAATAGGCAGGTGACATTAACAGGAAATCACGCCTGGTAAGACCTTGTGTCCACCCGCGTGAAATATGTCACAACACGTTGGAAATGTTATCTATTTTCAGCATGAAACCCCCAGTTTGCTGACGCTGCAACACTTGTTGGAGACGTTCGCACCACACAGGCGGGATGTCAGATGCCGCCTGAACCTGGAAACATGTGTCAGTGAGGAATAGAGTAGTGCTTACAAGAACAACAGCGATAGCCGCAGTCATTGCAATCTCGGCGTCATCTGCCTTCGCAGGTGGTCTTGCCGACCAGATTGTCGAAGCACCCGTCGTGGAAGAGGCAGTCGTCGCTGAATCGCGGATCAACACCACCTATGTCGTTGTTGGTATTCTTGCCGCGCTCCTGATTGCTGCAGCCGTGGGTCAGGAAGATGACGAAGAAGATCAAGGGCGGCGTCCAGCCAACGGTGACGGCCAACTTCAAATCACGCCTGATGACGGGAATTTCCAACCGGACACCTAGGATTCGTTCACGGGCGGTGTTAGCGTCCGGTCAGCGCAGCAGGGTTTGACATGCTGCTGCCTTAGGAAGTGTTAACGAGTTAGGAACACCTGATGCTTAAGAAGATAACAGCTCTTGCAGCTGCAACTGCCCTTTGTGCGTCCACTGCATTTGCAGGCGGCCTCTCACCCGAAATTATCGAAGCGGCACCTGCCGAACCCGCGCCAGCCGCGGCTTCTATCAGCCCGACCTATATTGTGTTGGGCGTGGTTGCCTTGCTTTTGATCGCCGCGACGATTGACGATGACGACAATGAGGAAGAAACCAGACCGGTAAAACAACCGCAGCAGCCCGGTTAATGCCAGCACACTGTGCAGGATGACCATGCTGTACTGCGCCACAAGCGCGTATAGATAGCCAAAACAGGCCAGCACTCCTAAGAGGATGCTGGCCTGTTTTACGTTTGAATAGCTGTCAGAGGCTTCGAAACGATGACGATCATCTGACCGGAAGCCTTTTGGCAACGAGGGCCACGGGAACCACAGTCAGCAGCAAGACTGCAACCGCGACAAAGGCCACCCGCAGCCCGAAGGCATCAGAGAGCAATCCCATAAGCACCGGGGCAAAGAAGAATCCCGAAAACCCGATCACCGCCGTACGGCTGATCGCTTCGGTCCGCAGATGCGGCGCGACCAGTTTGCCCACCAAAGCCAGCCCCATCGGCCCAATTACAGACACACCAAGGCCAAGGATGCCAAAGCCGATATAGGCAACAAGCGGTGAAGGGGCCAAAGCCGCGATGACAGCGCCAATTGCCGAGATGACCGCCGCCCCGATCACAACCGGAATTTCGCGCAACCGCTCTGCCACGGCTTGTCCGGAAAACCGCCCGATCGCCATAGTAATCCCCAGCATCGCAGGACCCAGCGCGCCTTCGGCCGCACCACCGCCCAAAGTGCGCTCAACATGTAGTGCCGACCACGCCTCAACCGTGGCCTCGGACATGAAGGCCACCAGCACAATCGCCCCGCAAAGCAGAATTGGCCAGAGCGGATAAGCCCCCGCATAGCCCTCTTCCGCGTCCACATAGGTCACATCCATACGCATCATCGGCAGCAAAAGGATGGCGATGACGCCGAAGCCCGCAAAAACCGGCCCCGGCGGTAGCCCTGCTTCACGGGCCGCGCCCACGATCAATGCGCCCGCCGCATAAGCCACAGAGAACATCGCATGGTTCGCGTTCATCAAAGGCCGGTGATGGCGCGCTTCGAGTTCGCTCACCCGCGCGTTCATGACCACATCAAGCAGCCCAGAGGCCAAGCCGACCAGCGCCATCGAAAGCGCAAACACCAAAGGCACAGTAACCTGACCGGGGAAAAGCCAAGCGAAGGCCAACAGGGCCGCCCCTACCTGCATGGCGCGCGATCCCAATATCCGGTCCGCACGCGGGGCCAGCCACATGGACGACACCAGCCCCGTCGCCGAGCCCAAAAGCAAAGCACCGAAAAGCGCATCCGACGCCCCCAATTGCGCTTTGATCACAGGGACATAGGCGGCAAAACAACCCCAGAACATGCCGATAACGACAAAGGCGGTGGCAGGGCGACGGGACAGGGACAGGGCGTTCAAAATCGACATGGCGCCATGCCTGCATCGCAAAAGAAACCAAAGCAAGTTTCAAAGTAGCCGCCCGCGCAAAAAGTACCTTTCCAAACGGGCGAATCCCCCCTATACGGCGGGCTTCATCGGGTTCGGACACCCTTGGAGGCGGGCCCCTATATTATTGGAGAATTACTATGGCTGCTAAGGTCCAGGATCTTAACGCCAAGGTACGCGCGGGGACAGGCAAGGGGGCCGCCCGCCAAGCTCGCCGTGATGGCGACGTACCTGGCATTGTTTATGGTGGTGGCGCAGAGCCCCAGTCCATCAGCATCCCTTTCAACTACCTTCTGACAAAACTGCGCAAGGGTGGCTTTATGTCCACGCTGCACAACCTCAAGATTGAGGGTCAGGATGACGTGCGTGTCATTTGCCGTGGCGTTCAGCGCGACGTCGTAAAGGACCTGCCAACACACATCGACCTGATGCGCCTCAAGCGCACAAGCCGTGTGAAGATCTTTATCCCTGTTGAGTTCATCAATGCGGATACATGCCCCGGCGTGAAAAAAGGTGGCGTTCTGACGGTTGTGCGTAACGAAGTCGAACTTGACGTTCTGGCCGGTGACATTCCAGAGCACATCACAGTTGATCTGGCCGACGTGCAAATTGGCGACACCATTTCGATCAGCAGCGTGACACTGCCCGAAGGCGCGACACCTGCAATCACGGACCGTGACTTTGTCATCGCCAACGTACAAGCACCACGTGCACTGCTCGCAGACGACGGCGACGAAGAAGAAGTTGCAGCGGACGAAGTACCGACAACATCTGACGAAGAAGAAGAATAAGCCGCAGCGATCAATCGCAAGCGCGGTAAGGGCATCCCAAACGGGGTGCCCTTTTTCGTTTCATCATCCAAGGTCAGGACACTCTGGCGCTGCACTGCGGCATACTGTAGGTTAGGCCTATGAAATTGCTTGTTGGCCTTGGAAATCCCGGCGCGAAATACGCGCAGAACCGTCATAATATCGGCTTTATGGCGATGGACCGTATTGCCGCCGATCACGGTTTCAGCAGCTGGCGGTCAAAATTTCAGGGCCAAACCTGCGAAGGGCGTCTTGGATCCGAAAAGGTAACGCTGCTCAAGCCCGAGACATTCATGAACCTTTCGGGCCAATCTGTCGGCGAAGCGATGCGCTACCTGAAACTCGCGCCTGACGACATTATTGTCTTTCACGACGAACTTGATCTGGCCCCCGGCAAAGTGCGGCTGAAGACCGGTGGTGGCCATGCCGGACACAACGGTCTGCGGTCGATCCATGGCCATATCGGTCCGGACTATGACCGCGTGCGCATGGGCGTTGGGCATCCGGGACACAAAGACGCTGTCGCAGGCTATGTGCTGCGCGATTTCCCCAAGGCCGACGCGGACTGGCTTGATGACGAATTGCGCGGGATCAGTGACGGGATCACGGATTTGATCGCGGGCGATGGTGGCAAATTCCTCAATGCCATCGCCCTGCGCGTGGCCCCGCCGCGATCGTCGAAATCGTCACCCAAAGCGACCAAACCCACCCCGGAACCAGAGCCTGAACCCGACAGCCGCTCGGCCATGCAAAAGCTTGTGGATCGCTTTCGGTGACACCCACCGCACTCCAAGAGGCGTTTCTCTACCAATCAAAGGCCTGCATAAGCCTCGGCTCACCCTTTATGGGGCGGCTGATGACGCTGTGTGCGACAATGGCGTGGCCCGCAGGTATCATCACAGATCGTATATTTGCGTGGCAGGGCGATATCGGTCCGCGCGGGCAATCCGTCCCGCTGCGTCTTGCCGGTGCGCTGCACGCGTTGCATTTGCAGGAACACGCAGGGCTTGGTGCGGTTTACCCGCCGCAAGACGCCACCGATACGGCCCTATGGGGTGCCGTCAGTACTGTGCTGGTGGCTGAGGCTGATCACATCAACACATGGCTTGACGACGCGCCACAAACAAATGAGGTGCGGCGTTCCGCGACGCTTATTGCCGTCGGGCACGTTTTGGCAGAGCGTTACGGCCTGCCAATACGCACATCCGAACTGGGGGCAAGCGGCGGGTTAAATCTGCATTGGGATGCCTACGCGCTCGCGATCAGGGATCAGAAGTTCGGTGCGGATGAGCCTGCGCTGACGCTTTCACCGGACTGGCACGGGCCGCTTCCGCCTGCGACAAGATCTCTGGTCGCGTCACACGGTGGCGTGGATATCAACCCGCTTGATCCGCACAATCCCGACGATGCGTTACGCCTGCAGGCCTACCTCTGGGCGGATCAGCCAGAGCGGCTTGCCCTCACAGGTGCCGCGATGGCAACGGCACAGACCCCGGTCGACAAGGGCGATGCAATTGACTGGCTTGCACCGCGCCTTGCCCATGTGTCCGGTCAGACGCATCTGATCTACAGCACGGTCGCATGGCAGTACTTTCCCGCCGAAAAACAGGCCCTCGGCACCAATCTGATCGCAGCAGCCGGTGCAACGGCGACCAAAAACACGCCATTGGCATGGTTCAGCATGGAAAACGACGGCAGCACACAGGGGGCGGCGTTGACATTGCGGCTTTGGCCCGGTGATTTGACGCTCCACCTGGGCCGTGCCGATTTTCACGGACGCTGGGTGGAGTGGACCGCAACCTGACGCCGCACCCCATGGCAAATGCCGCAGGAACCACTAAGTTAGCAAGACGATCAGAAAGGCAGCGTACCCATGGAAAAAGACCCCTCCTTCAATGTTCTTGGAAGCGCGCTCGCGCCCTGCTCGACCGACCCGATGACAGGGTTCTTTCGCAACGGGGCTTGCGACACATGCGCCGCCGATCACGGCAGTCACACAGTTTGTGCCGTGATGACAGATGAGTTTCTGGCCTTTTCCAAATACGTCGGAAACGACCTGAGCACACCGCGGCCAGAGTTCGGCTTTCCGGGGCTGAAGGCAGGCGATGGCTGGTGTCTTTGTGCGAGCCGCTTTCTACAAGCCCATGAGGAAGGCTGCGCACCACAAGTGAACCTGCACGCGACCCATGTGCGGGCTCTCGAAATCGTGCCAATCGACGTTTTGCACGCGAATGCGGCCCCCGATCAGAAAACCTGATCAGGCCTTGGCCATGAGATCATCAATAAAGAGGCTCATAAGCTGTGTGCGCCCGCTGACACCAGCCTTGCGGTAAATGGCGTTTGTCTGGGCTTTGATGGTGCCCTCACTGACCTCGCGAAGCCCCGCAATCTCTTGGGTCGACATGCCTTTCAGCGCAAAAAGCGCAACATCCCGTTCTGCGGGGGTCAATTCCCATGTGCTAAAGCGTTCTTCCAGAACATCCATAAAGGCCCCCGACGCCAGACGAAGCTGATCTTCAACGACAGCATTGCGTTCCATCGTCCGCCGTAAGGTGAACCAACCAAAACCAACCCCCAGCAAAAGACCCAGCGCTGCGCCGAGTTCCACCAACTCGTAAAGTTGCCAACTCAGCGGACTGATCCCGAGGATCGATGCGAGGATGCGCGACACGAAGAAAATAGCGCAGAGGAACTGCACCATTACGATTGCGACAATTGCCACCTGACCTTTTAGCAAATGCGCTTCCTCTGCTCAGAGCGGACTAGTCATCATCGTCGTCGTCGTCGTCATCGTCGTCGTCGTCGTCATCATCATCATCGTCATCGTCGTCGTCATCATCATCATCATCGTCATCGTCATCATCGTCATCATCGTCGTCGTCATCATCATCGTCATCATCATCGTCATCATCGTCGTCGTCGTTGTTGTTCGTCCGTGTGGGCGACCCCCTATTGTCAGAACCGCCCGGGTTGAAAAGCCGTGGACCATCGACGTCGTCGTCGCGCCAGTAGTCGCGCAGGATTTCCCCGGTTTGCGGGTTGAAGACAAGCTCACGGCGCAGATCATCTCGTATCGCGATCACGCGCACGCGGCCAAGCCATGTGCGTTGCAATGTGATCTCCGAGAATCCTTGATTGCGCAGTTGCGCGACGATCTGATCCTGCACGGATTGCGCCGCTGCCAGTTGGGGTGTGCCCGCAAGCGCGAGGCAGATAACGATTTTCCTCAACATGCGAAAGCCTCCCGTTCAAATGCGCGCATCTGTTGTTCGTGTGACATTGCCAACCTCACCATCGACCACCAGCACATATCCAAGATCGGAACGCCGGTGAATGCAGGGATCATAGCCCTGCACACGGGTCAGGCATATTGATAATGCGTTTACTCAAACAACGACAACGACGCCAAATCGCGCCTAAACCAAAGTTTAGGCGCTTATCACCTAGGCCTTCATGTCAAAACCGAGGTGTTTTGCCACAGTAAAGATGTCTTTGTCCCCGCGCCCGCACATATTCATGACCAACAGGTGGTCTTTGGGCAGGTCGGGTGCAATCTTCATCACATGAGCAAGGGCGTGTGACGGCTCCAGCGCAGGAATGATGCCTTCAAGTGCGCAGCAGAGCTGAAATGCCTCCAAAGCCTCAACATCGGTAATGGCCACGTATTGCGCACGGCCAATGTCATGCAACCAGGCATGTTCCGGCCCGATGCCGGGGTAATCAAGACCGGCCGAGATGCTGAAGCCCTCAAGAATTTGCCCCACATCATCCTGCAAAAGGTAGGTACGGTTGCCATGCAAGACGCCCGGGCGGCCCCCCGTCAACGAAGCGCAGTGCTCCATCTTGGCGTTCACACCTTTGCCACCGGCCTCGACGCCGATGATATTGACCTCTTTGTCGTCGAGGAACGGGTAGAACAGGCCCATCGCGTTCGAACCGCCCCCGATTGCAGCGATCAACGTATCGGGCAAACGGCCCTCGGCGGCTTGCATCTGTTCTTTGGTTTCCTGACCGATGATCGCCTGAAAATCTCGGACCATCGCGGGGTATGGATGCGGACCAGCCACGGTGCCAATGCAATAGAAGGTGTCGCGTACGTTGGTGACCCAGTCGCGCAACGCATCGTTCATCGCATCTTTCAGGGTGCCACGACCGGATGTCACAGCCACCACCTCGGCACCAAGAAGACGCATACGGAACACGTTGGGGGCCTGACGCTCAACATCATGCGCGCCCATATAGACGACACATTTCAGGCCGAACTTCGCACAAACCGTGGCCGTCGCAACACCGTGTTGGCCTGCGCCGGTTTCGGCAATAATGCGGGTCTTGCCCATGCGGCGGGCCAGAATGATCTGGCCCAGCACATTGTTGATCTTATGCGCGCCAGTGTGGTTCAGCTCATCGCGCTTCATATAGATCTTGGCACCGCCCAGATGCTCCGTCAGGCGCTCGGCGTGGTAAAGCGGGCTGGGGCGGCCCACATAGTGGGTCCACAAATCGTGCATTTCGGCCCAGAACGTCTCATCGGTTTTGGCATGCTCGTATTGTGCTTCCAACTCGAGGATCAGCGGCATCAGCGTCTCGGACACGAAACGTCCGCCAAAATCGCCGAAACGGCCCTTTTCGTCGGGACCGGTCATGAAGCTGTTGAAAAGATCGTTGGCCATAGAACACCTGCTTTATTTGTGCCCGCCAGACCTAACGAGTCCTGTCAGAATGGTAAAGCGACCATCAGGTCGCAGACTTTCAAGGAAAGTCTGAAAACAAATCCTTGCTACGGATTTGCCCATAATTCCTGACACAGGAATTGGCTATCCAACCACAGCTTTCACAGGTTTGGCATTACAAAACACGATGATCTGTCCTGCGTTTTCAACGGCAGAGTATCCACGACGACTGATTTACGCAGTAAACACGTCACGCCCCACCATCCGCTCCATGTCGCGCACCTTGCGCCGGACCACGCCACCATCGCGCGCAGATTGCGCTGAAAAAAGATGCCGAAACCAAGCTTCGGGCGAGAGCGGAAGAATCGCGTGATGCATACCGACAGCATCCACCGAGAGGGTAAACGCCGCCTTAATCAGCCTGCGCAGCCGCGCAAAAAGCAGCAATCAGCGCAGCATCTTTTACACCCGGTGCGGATTCGACCCCCGATGACACATCAACCTGCGCGGCCCCCGTCAGTGCAATCGCCTCACCCACCGTCTGCGGCGTCAAACCACCGGCCAGCATCCACGGCACAGGCCAGCGGCGCCCCGCAATCAGACGCCAATCAAAGGACAAACCGTTTCCGCCCGGCAAATCCGCATCTTTGGGGGGCTTGGCATCCACAAGGATCTGATCCGCGACACGGGCATAGCTGTCGAGCGCGGCCAGATCGCTTTCATCGGCAACCCCCACGGCCTTCATGACGGGCAGACCGTAACGCGCGCGTATCTCAGCCACACGTTCCGGTGTTTCGTGTCCGTGCAATTGCAGAATATCAATCGGGACATTCGTGGTGATCGCATCAAGCAGCGCGTCGTCTGCATCGACAACCAAAGCAACCTTGGCGACACCGGGTGGAACAGTCAGCGCGAGCGTCGCAGCTTCTTCTATCGTCACGTTGCGAGGGGACTTGGGAAAGAACACCAGCCCGACATAAGCAGCGCCTGCATCGACAGCAGCTTGCACTGCGGCAGCATCACGAAGCCCGCAAATCTTCACCCGCGTTTGCGCTGGCATCAGCCTGTCTTTTCAAGAAGTGCCAGAACGTCATCACCGTCTTTGCCGGTTCCCGCAGCACCGCGCAGCTGCGCCACTTCACGTTTTAGCGCTTCGACCTCACGCGCTTTGCCGCGCGCCTCAGAGCGAATGCGATACTCACGAACCCATTCCCACAGGAAACCGATCATGAGACCAGCACCGACAGCAATAAAGATCACAACGAACAGGGGCAGCTGGATATCCGGGGACAGGCCCAGCAAATCGCCCGCGGCTTGTGGCATAGCGCGCACAGTCACGAAGTCACGATTGGCGAGGCCAATCAGGATAAGACAAAGGCCCACAATGGCCCAGAATGCATAGCGAATGGTTTTCATAGAGAAAGCATACCGCAGTTCATCGGCGCGGTGAACTGCTATTCCGCACCGCGCGTTTCAATTCTGTCAAAGCTCCGTAAGGCGCTAGTTGCCGTTCAGGCGGTCGCGCAGCAGCTTGCCGGTCTTGAAGAAGGGCACGTGCTTTTCTTCGACTTCGACTGCCTCACCGGTCCTTGGGTTGCGGCCAATCCGTTGATCACGCTTCTTGACAGAGAACGCGCCAAAGCCGCGCAGCTCAACCCGGTCCCCACGCGCCATCGCTTCGATGATCTCTTCAAAAATCGTATTCACAATTTTCTCAACGTCGCGTTGATAAAGATGCGGGTTCTCGTCGGCGAGTTTCTGGATCAGTTCGGAACGGATCATAATTTGGCCTCCCAACCAGTAAGCGAACACATGGCAGCAGGTTTGTTCCCGCTTTTCAAACGACTATAGGCATTTTGTGGCTTCGAAGAAATACCGCGATTGCGGCGTTTTCGCCTATTTACGTCACCAAGGGCGCGCCAAGCACCCGGATTAGGAGCCATACTGCCCCACTCTTTGGCCTTGGCAGCATGATGGGCCACCAGAGCGCGCCCACCGATTCGCAATTGGTCCGACCGATTTTCAGCACAGCCGGTGTCAGATGAACGGCCTATGTGAAGGCCGGTCTGCGCGCAGACGCCCCACTGGCATATGCGTGAGGGGCGCAGACTCTCTTAAAGCTCCCCGGCACAACGAAGAACCCCCGCCGCAGTCTCCTGCGGCGGGGGCCCAGTTCTTCAAAGCAAAAGCTGAAAGCTTATTCGTCGCCCTTCAGAGCTGCACCAAGGATATCACCCAAGGATGCGCCGGAATCGGATGAACCATACTGCTCGACTGCTTCTTTCTCTTCTGCGATCTCACGTGCCTTGATCGACAGACCCAGCTTGCGGGTCTTGCTGTCGATGTTGGTCACGCGCACGTCAACCTTGTCGCCAACGCCGAAACGCTCGGGGCGCTGTTCGGCACGGTCACGGGACAGATCGGAACGACGGATGAAGGATTTTGCACCCTCATAGTCAACTTCGATGCCACCGTCTTCGATCTTGGTCACCTCGACAGTGATGACCGAACCGCGCTTCACGCCGCCAACGGCCTCTGCAAATGGATCGCCATCCAGCGCCTTGATCGAGAGCGAAATACGCTCTTTCTCGACGTCAACTTCGGCAACCTTGGCACGAACCATATCGCCCTTGCGGAAATCACCGATGACGTCTTCACCGCGGCCTTCCCATGTCAGGTCGGACAGGTGAACCATGCCGTCGATGTCGCCTTCAAGGCCAACAAACAGACCGAATTCGGTGATGTTCTTGACTTCGCCTTCAACTTCAGTGCCCTCGGGATGTGTCTCGGCAAAGACTTCCCATGGGTTACGCTGTGTCTGCTTGAGACCAAGGGAAACGCGACGCTTCGCAGAATCGATTTCCAGAACCATAACTTCCACTTCCTGCGAAGTAGACACGATCTTGCCGGGGTGTACGTTCTTCTTTGTCCAGGACATTTCAGAGACGTGCACCAGACCCTCAACACCGGCTTCCAGCTCAACAAATGCGCCGTAATCCGTGATGTTGGTCACACGACCCTGATGAACGGAACCCAAGCTGAACTTGGCTTCAACAGCATCCCAAGGATCATCCTGCAGCTGCTTCATGCCAAGGCTGATACGGTGGGTTTCCTTGTTGATCTTGATGACCTGCACCTTGATCGTTTCACCGATTGTGAGGATCTCGGAGGGGTGGTTCACACGGCGCCATGCCATGTCTGTGACGTGCAACAGACCGTCCACACCGCCCAGATCAACGAACGCACCGTATTCGGTGATGTTCTTGACCACGCCGTCAACTTCCTGACCTTCGGTCAGGTTGCCGATAACTTCGGCGCGCTGTTCGGCACGTGATTCTTCAAGGATTGCACGGCGGCTTACTACGATGTTGCCACGACGACGGTCCATTTTCAAAATCTGGAATGGCTGCTTCAGACCCATTAGCGGGCCTGCGTCACGCACAGGGCGGACGTCTACTTGCGAGCCGGGCAGGAACGCAACAGCGCCGCCAAGGTCCACGGTGAAACCACCTTTGACGCGGCCAAAGATTGCGCCATCAACGCGCTCTTCGTCAGCATAGGCTTTTTCCAGACGATCCCATGCTTCTTCACGGCGCGCCATCTCGCGAGAGATAACAGCTTCGCCGCGGGCGTTTTCAACCTGACGCAGGAACACTTCAACAGTGTCACCAACGGCCAGTTCAGCCTCTTCACCGGGATTTGCGAATTCTTTAATATCAACGCGGCCTTCCATCTTGTAGCCTACGTCGATGATGGCTTGGCCCGCTTCGATCGCGATCACCTTGCCTTTGACAACTGACCCTTCGGCGGGCGTGTCCATTTCGAAGCTTTCGTTCAAGAGTGCTTCAAACTCTTCCATTGAATTAGCCATGTGGCGTCGTTTTCCTAACGTTTGGTTTTATACGGGCCGTGCGGTTGTCTCCGCCGGTCTTTTGGGTTTCGGTTGGTCATTCGCATCATCCGAGGAACATAAAACAACAGGGCCGGTTACAAACCGACCCCGCTCAAGTCTCACGTCCGCGCCTGTTTCGACACTTCGACAGGGCGGCGTATAGGCGGGTTTTTTCAAGTTTGCAAGGGATTTCCCGCTGACAGGACGGCCATTGTCAAACGCTCTAAAGCGTCTCCAACGCCCCCTGCACCGCGCCAAAAAACGCGCCGACCTGCGCGCCATCCACCAGCGCGTGATGCACCTCAAGCGTCATGGCCATGTCCCAGCGTCCGTCCCGCTCAACAAATTTGCCTCATGTCACCCGCGGAATGCAGTCATCCGGTCCCGGCAGCGCGTTGTTGATCGCCGTGTAATCCAGCCACGGCATGCACGACAGATAGGCGAGATCATCGCGCTCTCCGCTATTGGCTTGTAACACACCGCCCTTCGCCACCTCACCGATCAAGGCTGCCGCCTGCGCCTCAAACGCATCAAAATCGGCGACATAGGGCACATAGGCATAGCCGAAACTGCCCGCAACCGTCGGCACGGTCATGGATAACGTCACCATATCATGGGCAACCACGGTATCACCGCGGAACCGCATGCAAAGTTCCGGTACAGCATGCAAACCTGCCCCGATGGCATAAAGACAGGCGCGGTAGGGTGAAACCCCGTCGGTCTTGCGCTGCATCAGATGTGTCACATCCATGCGCGTGGTCGTTGCGTAATGCGGCTGCTGGTAGGTCCGGAAAAACCGGAATTGCGCGGCGCGCGGCCAGGTCTGAAAATCAACAAGCGTGTAGGTCATTGGCCAAGTGTTGTCAGATGTCCTGACCTTTCTCCAGCAATCTTTCGATCAGCTCACGCTGTAGATCACCGCTGTCACCGGCCCCAAACTGTCCGGCCCCACTGCTGTAAAGAGAGCCATAGGTCTTGGCCACATTCACCGTCTGCGCCACACCAGAGATAAACTGGTTCCGTTCCAATTCCTTGAAAGGGTGCAGGAACACGCCCCATAACTGCCCACCCGCCACAGCATAGCGAGCATCAAGCGCGCTATCGAAATTGGCCTGCATGACGCGGCGCATCTCTTCGGGTGTCATCGTCTCGGCCGACCGTATCGGGACCATTGCGCGCATCCGGTTGGCACCGACATCCGTGACGATCAGGACAGGAATATCATCAATGGTCAGTGAAAAGCCCGCCCCCGCAAGCTGCGCTTCGGGGTCCAGCGCAAGCACGATCTCGGCCATGCGCGGCAGTGTCATAGGGGGTTCCGCTTCTTGCGACTGCACAGCCGCGGGCAAAAGGAAAGCGAGGACGACGAGAATACGGATCATGGGCAACTCCTTGTCTCATGAGCCTAGACCACCATTTCACAAACCGGCAAAGCAAGCATTGGTGAACCATTGAAACATGGTGCCATCCTAATTGCGTACCGCGTCGACGACCTTGATCGCAGCGGCAATTGCCTGTGCCGCCGTCAGCTCTGACGTGTCCAGCAACACCGCATCATCCGCGGGCACAAGGGGAGCCGCCGCACGGTTCTGATCCCGTGCATCACGTTCTTTGACATCCGCCAGCACCGTCTCAAAAGTGGTCGCGGCGCCAGTGCCCGAAAGCTCCTGAAACCGCCGTTCGGCGCGGCATTCGGGACTGGCCGTGACAAATAGCTTCACATCTGCAGCAGGACAGATCACCGTACCGATGTCACGCCCGTCCAACACCGCACCACCATCACGCTTTGCAAAACTGCGTTGAAAGACCACGAGTGCGGCACGCACCTCGGGGATCACCGACCTCGCTGGCCGCTTGCGCCACAGCCGCTGTGCGCAGGCTGGCATCTTCCAGATCAACAGGATCAAGCGCGCGTGCGGCGGCAACCGGTTCCGCACCTGCGATCACTTTGGCCCCGACTGCACGATAAAGCAGCCCTGTATCAAGATGCGCAAAACCGAAATGCGCGGCAACTGCCTTGGAAATCGTGCCCTTGCCCGCTGCGGCAGGACCATCAATGGCGACAATAAAGCTCATGCGTCCATGCGCAGGACCTGCGCACCCAGTCCGGCCATCAGGTCCTCGAATATCGGGAAAGAGGTGGCAATCGGGCTGCCATCATCCACGCTCATCGGCTCTTGCGTGGCCATGCCCATGACCATAAAGGCCATCGCAATGCGGTGATCCAGCTGGCTGGCCACTCTCACACCGCCCGGCACGTTGCCATGGCCCAAGCCGATGACTTTCCACCAATCCAGCCCTTCATCCACGCGCACGCCCGCCGCGCGCAGGCCCTTTGCCATTGCATCAATCCGGTCGCTTTCCTTGACACGCAATTCCTTGACGCCCTGCATGTCTGTCACACCTTCCGCAAAAGCCGCGACCACCGACAGCACCGGATATTCGTCAATCATGCTCGCCGCGCGCGCAGGCGGCACAGCGATGCCACGCAAATCGGGCGAGAATTTCGCGCGCAGGTCGGCCACAGGCTCACCCCCTTCTTCGCGCATATTCTCATAAACCAGATCAGCACCCATTTCCTGCAATGTGGTGAACAGACCGGCACGCGTGGGGTTCAGCCCGATATTGGGCACCAGTACATCCGACCCCGGCGTAATGATGGCGGCACACACAGGAAAAGCCGCCGAGGACGGATCGCGGGGGACAACGATGGTTTGCGCGGCCAACTCGGGCTGGCCATCAAGCGTGATCACGCGCCCCTCATCTGTATCTTCGACCGTCAAGGTCGCGCCAAAGCCCTGCAACATCCGTTCGGTATGATCGCGGGTCGCTTCCTTTTCGATCACAACGGTCTGACCCGGGGCATTCAGACCCGCCAGCAAAACGGCCGATTTTACCTGCGCCGACGGCACCGGCACGACGTACCGCACCGGCACAGGGGCGCGCGCACCCACGACGGTCATCGGCAACCGCCCACCGGCACGCCCCACGGCCTGCGCGCCGAAAAGCGCCAGCGGATCAGTCACCCGGCCCATCGGACGCCCGTTCAGCGACGCATCACCGGTATAAGTCACAGTAATCGGCGAGGTCGCCGCAGCCCCCATTATCAGGCGCACCCCCGTACCGGAATTGCCGCAATCAATCACCTGGTCAGGCTCGGCAAAGCCGCCAACACCCACGCCACTGACAGTCCACGCCCCGTCACCATGATTGGTCACTGTCGCCCCAAAAGCCTGCATCGCCTTGGCGGTATCCAGCACGTCCTCACCTTCCAGAAGGCCGGTGATCCGCGTCTCGCCAATGCACATCGCGCCCAAAATCAACGACCGATGCGAAATCGACTTGTCGCCGGGCACATGTGCCTCACCCACCAAGGGGCCACAGGGGTGCGATATCATGGGGATCGGGGTGCCGTGACCGGACATTGGCAATCTTCCTTCTTAACTCGCGCGGTTGATAGCGCAGCCGGTTCGCCGGGTCTATCACCTGTCTTATCATCTTGCCGGAAATACTCCCCCCGGAGGGTCCGACGCTCACACCCGGCGGAAGGTCAGATAATGCGGTGTCCGGCCTTCACGCAGCGCCTTCTGCTCATAGCGTGTCGACACCCAGTCCCCCCAAGGCGCGCGCCAATCGTCAGGCCTTTCGGCCAGCCATTCAAACCCGTGCATAGGCACCTGCTCCAACGTCTGGCGGACATAGTCCTTGATGTCAGTCGCAACGCGCAACTCCGCCCCCGGCTTCATCACACGGTGCAAGGGGGCAAGATGCTCCGGTGTGACAAACCGGCGGCGGTGATGGCGCTTCTTGGGCCAAGGATCAGGATAATTCAGAAATACCTTAGACAGCGTCGCATCAGGCAAAACGTCAAAGAGATCGCGTACATCGCCCGGATGAACCCGCAGATTGTCCACATCGGCCTTGCGGATTTTGCCCAGGAGCATCGCCACACCGTTGATGAACGGCTCACAGCCGATCAGACCAATGTCGGGATAGGTCTGTGCCATATGCACCAGATGCTCACCACCCCCAAAACCGATCTCGAGCCAGACGTCCTTGCCCCCAAACACTCCGTCCAGATCAAGGGCGGTCCGGTCGGGGTTCTCTTCCCAACTGATAGGGCCGGGCGATAACGGACCAAGATCATTCTCGAGATAGTCATGCTGGGACGCACGGATCGTCTTGCCACGAAAGCGGCCATAGAAATTGCGCCACGGTGCGCCCGAAGGATGGTTGGTTTTACTCATGAGCGGGGCTTTAACAAGGGCATGCAGTTTTCGCAATCAGCAGGGTGGATCAAGATCCACCCTACGCAGCGTGCAAACTGTAAGGTGGGTCTTGACCCACCCTACCGTGATCAGACAGCGCGCTTGAGCGCCGCAACCAGATCGGTCCGTTCCCAGCTGAACCCGCCATCCGCATCCGGCGCACGGCCAAAGTGACCGTAGGCCGCTGTGCGTTCGTAAATCGGCTTGTTCAGGCTCAGATGCTCGCGGATACCGCGCGGCGTCAAATCCATGACCTGTGCGATCGCACGCTCGATCGCGGCTGGATCAACCTCGCCCGTGCCGTGGGTGTCAGCATAGATCGACAAGGGCTTGGCCACACCGATTGCATAGCTCAGCTGGATCGTGCAGCGCTCTGCCATGCCAGCCGCCACCACGTTCTTGGCCAGATAGCGCGATGCATAGGCCGCAGACCGGTCCACCTTGGTCGGATCCTTGCCCGAGAAAGCACCGCCACCATGCGGGGCCGCACCACCGTAGGTATCCACGATAATCTTGCGCCCCGTCAGACCCGCATCGCCATCAGGCCCGCCGATCACGAATGTGCCCGTCGGGTTTACCCACCATTCGGTCCGCGCAGTAATCAGACCCTCCGGCATCACTTCGCGGATGTAAGGCTCGACAATCGCGCGAATATCCGCGCTGGTCTGGTTCTCGTCGCTATGCTGGGTCGACAGCACAATAGACATCGCCTCAACCGGCTTGCCGTTTTCATAGCGCAGCGACACCTGGCTCTTGGCATCAGGGCGCAGCGTTGGTTCTTCGCCGGATTTGCGTACCTCGGCCAGACGGCGCAGGATCGCGTGGGCATATTGGATCGGGGCCGGCATCAGGGCATCGGTTTCAGTTGTGGCATAGCCAAACATGATCCCCTGATCGCCAGCACCTTCTTCTTTGGTTTCGGATCCATTCACACCTTGGGCGATATGCGCGGATTGCTCATGCAGCAGGTTCGTAATCTCGCATGTCGCGTGATGGAATTTATCCTGTTCGTACCCGATGTCTTTGATACAGGCGCGCGCAATGTCTTCGATGCGCGCCATATGATCTTTCAGCTTGGACTGGTCAGACAGGCCCACTTCGCCGCCGATCACCACACGGTTTGTCGTCGCGAAAGTCTCGCAAGCGACACGCGCTTCGGGTTCTTCGGTCAGGAATGCGTCCAGAATACTGTCGGAAATGCGGTCGCAGACCTTATCAGGATGCCCCTCTGAAACGGATTCAGAGGTGAAGATGTAATTGTTACGCGTCATGGGGATGTGCTCCAGTAAGTTATACCGCCACGTCAGGAAGCCGTTGTGACAGAATCGAACACCCCGATATGGTGTGCCCGCTGCTAGGTCAATCGCTATCACGTCTGGCCCTGAAATAACCGCCAAAGATGAACAAAAGCACCAACAGGACAACCGGCAGATCGCCCCATTGACTATAGGGTGTCGCCCCAAGGGCTGCAGGCAGAGGCGCATCAATCGCACCATCAACACCCAGCGGCAATGCGGCGGTGATACGCCCTTTGGGATCAATCATCGCACTGATGCCGGTGTTGGCAACGCGCACCATCGGCAAACCCTGCTCGATTGCGCGCAACCGCGCCTGTGCCAGATGTTGGTGCGGGCCTGCGGCCTCGCCGAACCATGCATCATTCGTGATCAACAACAACAACCGCGGGCGGATATCGCCATAAGTGATTTCCTCGGCAAAAATCCCCTCATAGCAAATCAGGGGCACTGCAGGGCCAATGCCGGGCAGATCAACCGGCCCGGGCGTCGCACCCGGCGTAAAGCCGACCCCTAGATTGCGGGCCAGCCCCGTGGCCCCCAATTGCCCCAAGAGCCGGGCACCCGGAATATATTCACCGAAGGGCACCAGATGGCGCTTGTCATAGATGCTTTGCACCGCCCCGCCAGGGCCAACGACGACCAGACTGTTATAGGCCCTTGCCGCAGCATCGCGCCGCTGGATCCCGAAAACAAGTGGTGCACCACGCGCGGCATCAGTCAAAAAGCCCATATCATCGTCGATGTGGTTCAACAGATAGGGAACGGCTGTTTCGGGCCAGACCACCAGATCAGGCACAGGGCCCTCGGCGCTATGAGTGGTCAGTCGGTGCAGAAAAACATCTGAAAAGGCAGGGTCCCATTTCTGCGCTTGCGGGGCATTGGGCTGCACCAGACGCACGATTGGCAAATCATCGGATGGCTGCCCTACCGGTCCGGGGCGCAGCACAAAGGACAGCGCCAGCACCAGCCCCAGCACCACAAGCCCCACAATCCGCGCAGACCCCGTCAGGGCTGCGACAGCCAGCCCGCAAAGCACCGCCAGAAACGTCAATAAATGCGGCCCGCCAAAGGCCGCCACCTGCGCCAACCCTGTCGTCACCCAGACATGGCCCAGCAAAGCCCAAGGGAACCCTGTCAGAACCAGTGAACGCAACACCTCGGCGCCGACCAACATCAGGGCAAACATCATCATGCTGCGCGGCGCGACCTTTGACGCCACCCAAGCCGCGAGCGCCCAGAAAATCGCAGCCCCTGCCGCCATCAAGAACAGCGCAAAGGGGGCCATCCAGCCATGCCGCTCGATGTCGACAAGAAAAGGCTCGACAATCCAGCGCAGGCTGAAGGCGAAATAGCCGAACCCGAAGGCCCAAGCATGAAAAACGCTCTGACGACGCGACAGCGCATGCGGATACAGGGCAAACACAACGCCCAGCGCAAGGATCGTCGCAGGCCAAAAGTCAAAAGGCGCTTGGCCCAATCCCGCCACAGCCCCCAAAGCCGCAAACGCGAGAAGCCGCAACAACGGCCCGCGCGCAGCAAACTGCGCGCCAATGTTAGCCATTGCTTGCCGATGTCAGGCGGACGCGCAACCGTTTGATCCGGCGCGGGTCGGCATCCACGACTTCGAATTCGGGCCCTGCAGGGTGCACGATGACCTCACCACGCGCAGGCAAATGGCCTGCAAGCATTGTCACCAACCCGCCGAGCGTATCAATTTCTTCCTCGTCGATCTCCTCGGCCTCGGTCAGGTTCAAACCGATCTCGGCCTCGAAGTCATCCAGGTCCGTACGGGCCTGCGCCAGATAACACCCGGGTTTTTCAAGCACCCAGCTCTTGGCCTCTTCGATATCATGTTCGTCCTCGATCTCGCCGACGACCTGTTCAATGACGTCCTCAATGGTGACCAAGCCGTCTGTGCCACCATATTCGTCAATGACGAGGGCCATGTGGATACGTTCGGCCTGCATCTTTTGCAGCAGCACACCGAGCGGCATCGAAGGGGGAACAAAAATCAAAGGGCGGACCATTTCACGCAGGTCCAGTTCCTGACGATTGCCGTTGAACCCGTGCCGCAGCGCAAAATCCTTGAGGTTGGCAATTCCGATGGGCGTATCCAGCGTGCCGTCATATACCGGCAAACGGGTCATGCCGCTGGTCCGGAACACTTCGACCAGTTCATCCTTTGTAATTGTAACCGGCACGGCCACGATATCAGGCTTGGGGATCGACACGTCTTCCACGCGCATCCGGCGCAGATTGAGCATCCCCAGCATCGCACCTGCTGCATTCACATTCTCGCGTGGTGTCTCGTGGTTTTCTTCTGATGTCGCGGGCGCGGAAAACACGTTTACCAAACGCGAAAATAGCCCGGGAGAGGTCTCCGTCTCATCCTGCTGCGCGCTTTGCGCAGCGCTAGACGGTCCTTCGTCTGTGTCGCCCATTTTATCCTTACCTATGTGGGTCAGTTGACCCGATTACTCCCTATATGGGTCAGGAACACCCAGTTTGCCAAGTATCTCTGTTTCCAAGCCTTCCATTAAGGTGGCATCGCGGTCACGTTCGTGATCAAAACCCAATAAATGAAGGGTGCCATGAACAAGTAAATGAAGCGTATGATCGCGCAAAGGTTTGCCCGCCTCGGTCGCCTCGCGCGCGCAAGTGTCATAGGCAATGGCAATATCGCCCAATTCAGGGTCCGGCACGGGCTGTGGCGGTACAGGCATTTCGCCGTCAATCGCTGCACCGCGTTCTTCTGAAGGCCAGCTCAGGACATTGGTCGGCATGGGCTTGTCACGAAAATCGGCATTCAGCGCGGCGATACGCGTGTCATCACAGGCCAGCAGGCTGATCTCGAAAACCGAAGGCTCTAACCCCAGCCGTTCAAGTGCCGCATCGCAGGCCAATTGCGCCAGGGCATCAATGTCGCCCCAGCGCTCATCCTCGACAACACAATCGACACTCACCTTGGGTCATCCGCCTCATAGGCTTCGATGATCGCAGCCACCAGCGGATGGCGCACGACATCTTTGGAGGTGAAGTAGTTAAAGCTGATCTTGGGAATGTTCTTGAGCAAACGCTCGGCATCCCACAGCCCCGAATTCACACCGCGCGGCAGGTCGATCTGGGTGCGGTCGCCGGTAATGACCATGCGGCTGCCCTCGCCCAGACGGGTCAGGAACATCTTCATCTGCATTGTTGTGGCGTTCTGCGCCTCATCCAGCACCACAAAGGCATTCGACAGCGTGCGCCCCCGCATAAAGGCCAAAGGTGCGATCTCGATCACCTTTTCCTCGATCATCTTGGCCGATTGTTTGCCCGGCAGAAAATCGTTCAGCGCGTCATAAAGCGGCTGCATGTACGGATCGACCTTGTCTTTCATGTCACCAGGCAGATAGCCCAGCTTCTCGCCTGCCTCGACCGCAGGGCGCGACAGGATAATCTTGTCCACGTGCCCGCTGATCAGCATGTTCACGCCGACGGCCACGGCCAGATAGGTCTTGCCGGTTCCCGCAGGCCCGATACCAAAGGCAAGTTCATTGGCAAAAAGCGCCTTCACATAGGCCTTTTGGGCGTCGGTGCGCGGCTCGACCAGCTTCTTGCGTGTTTTGATCTCGACCCGCTCTGTATCACCTTTGAACAGCTCGATCTGGTCACCACTGCGGGCAGGATCGAACATGGGTGCCGCCCCCATACGCAATTCGCGGTCCAGATCGCCCGGCTCCAACGAACGGCCCGCCTCAAGCCGGCTGTAAAGCGCACCAAGCACCTGGCTGGCCTCGGCGCGGGCATCCTTGTCACCGATCACAGCCAATTGGTTGCCACGGCGCAAAATCTGCACGTCCAGTTTTTCTTCGATTGTGGTCAGGTTGCGGTCATATTCGCCGCAAAGATCGATCAGCAAAAAGTTGTCAGGGAATTCCAACAGGGATTCTGTCGCAACGTCAGCGGGTGGGGTCAGGGCACCGGTGGCCAATCAGCTCTCCTCTTTGTCTATATCTAGGTATCGTGGCAAGTGCACGCACAAGGCGCAAGGCTCTTTGCGCAAAGAGCGGATATTGAGTGCGCCCTGTTTCATACGATGTAGATGCGGCGCAGCGTTCTTCCACCTTAAACCTTTGATGCACCGACAAAACACCCTATCCAAGACGCAAATTGCCAAATGCTATAAACTTGCGCAAAATGCCGCGAAAAGGGCCATGACCGCTGCCGGATAGGTGGATCTGCGCCAAGAGGAGAGCACAGTCATGGTGAAGAGGGATTCGATCAGCTTTGTCTTCACCGGATCAGGCATCGGCACGCCGGTCAGCCCCGAAGAATTTGTCGCCACCTTAGCGACACTCGCCCCGCCCGGCTTTGGCTGGCTGCACCTGAACAGAGCGGACACGAAGACGCCTGTGCTACTGGCCGAGGCCGGGCTGGATCATTTCGTGATTTCCGCCCTCATCGCCGATGAAACCCGCCCGCGCTGCACAGTGCATGGCAACGGCGTGCTCTTGAACCTGCGCGGTGTAAACCTGAATCCTGATGCAGAACCCGAAGACATGGTGTCGGTGCGGCTCTGGCTGGAACACCAGCGGGTGATCGGGGTTTGGGGACGGCCCCTTTTTGCGGTGCAGGATCTGGCCGAGACAGTGACACGCGGCGAGGCCCCCCGATCACCGGGCGATTTTGTGGCGAAGCTGGCGTTACGCCTGACAGATCGGGCCGAACCGGTCGTGGCGACCCTGAACGAAGAAATCGACACGCTGGAAGAGGCGGTCATTGATCCCAAGGCCCAAGTGTCACGGGCGCGTCTCGGTGGCTTGCGGCGCAAAGCCATCGTGCTGCGCCGCTATTTCGTGCCGCAACGCGACGCCCTGACCACGTTAGAGATAGAGGACCTGGGCTGGCTGGATGCCCATGACCGCGCCCGCCTGCGCGAAGCGGCGGAACGGGTCCAGCGGTTTGGCGAGGAACTCGATGCGATCCGCGACCGTGCGCAGATCGTGCATGACCAGATCATGGACAACCGCGCCGAAGCGATGAACCAACGCATGCTTTTGTTGTCGATTGTATCCGCGATTTTCCTGCCTTTGGGGTTGTTGACCGGATTGCTGGGCATCAATGTCGGCGGCATGCCCGGCGTTGATGATCCGCGCGCATTCTGGGCCGTCTGTCTGGCATTGGTTGTGCTGGGGGCGGGACTGGTGTGGATGTTCCGGAAACTGGGACTGTTCCGTACGTAAGGTGGATTTTAATCCACCTTACACCAAAACACCTTTCAGGGAATTCGGACTGTCCTCGATAATCCGCACCGCGCGCACCTGCCCCAGCACATCTACGGGCGCATCGGCATAAACCGCATGCAGATATTCGGACTTGCCAATCATCTGGCCCGCTTCACGCCCCGCCTTTTCAAACAGGACCTTTACCTCACGCCCCACCATTGCGGCCTGTGTCGCCTGCTGTTGTTCGCGCAAGAGCGCCTGTAGCCGCTGCAAACGGTCATGCATCACATCCTCGGGCAACTGCGGCTTTTCAGCGGCGGGCGTGCCGGGGCGAGTGGAGTATTTGAACGAATACGCCTGCCCGTAATGCACATCGCGCACCAGCTGCATGGTGTCTTCAAAATCCTGCTCTGTCTCGCCCGGGAACCCCACAATGAAATCCCCCGACAACAGCAGGTCCGGCCGCGCCGCGCGAATACGTTCAATCAAGCGCAGATAGCCCGCAGCCGTATGTTTGCGGTTCATCGCCTTCAAAATCCGGTCAGAGCCGGACTGCACCGGCAAATGCAGATACGGCATCAGCTTGTCGCAGGTACCATGCGCGTCAATGAGTGCCTCATCCATGTCGTTGGGGTGGGATGTGGTAAAGCGGATCCGTTCCAACCCATCGACCTTGTCCAATTCCCAGATCAGCCCCGCAAGACCGCCCTCATGCCCGTGATAGGCATTCACATTCTGGCCCAAGAGCGTGATCTCCTTCACACCACTTTCCACCAGTTCCTGCGCTTCGCGGATAATCCGGTCCGCCGGGCGCGACACCTCGGCGCCGCGCGTGTAGGGCACAACACAAAAAGCGCAAAACTTGTCGCAACCCTCTTGGACGGTCAAAAACGCCGTCGGGCCGCGCTTGGCCTTGGAGCGTGCTTTCAACGTATCAAACTTGTCATCGTCGGGGAAATCTGTGTCGAGCGCCTTGGCCCCCGCCTGCACCGCCTCTTCCATCGCAGGCAAGCGATGGTAACTTTGCGGGCCCACCACCAGATCGACCATCGGCTGGCGGCGGATGATTTCCTCACCCTCGGCCTGCGCGACGCACCCCGCCACACCGATCTTCAAATCGGGGTTTGCGGTCTTCAGCCCCTTAAAGCGGCCCAACTCGGAATAAACCTTTTCGGCGGCCTTTTCGCGAATGTGGCAGGTGTTGAGCAGAATCATATCCGCATCATCCGGCGTGGTGGTTTCCACATAGCCCTTGCCGCCCAGCGCCTCGGCCATGCGTTCGCTGTCATAGACGTTCATCTGACAACCATAGGTCTTGATATAAAGCTTCTTTGGCGCGGACATGGGGGCTGCTCCCGGGTTAGGATAACTCGGGCCTTCTAACGACTTGGCGGAATGCTTGCAATGCGGCCCGATATCACCGAGTTTGCACCCTGCCTTTCGACGAAACGAGTTAGATGCACTATCATTCCCTTTCCGCACTCGCAGGCGAACTTCGGCGCACCCCATCCAAGGGGCCTGTGGCCTTGATCCTGATCGAGGACGATGTGGCGGTTGCGCGCACAATTACCCATCACGCGAACGCAGGTTTTGCCCGCACCCTCGTCTTTTGTGCCCCCGAGCAGACTTTGCCAACCGACCTACCCGAGACCGTTGACCGCGTTGATGTTGACGTCAGCGCCGAGGACGCCTTGCAGGTCATCGTCAATACGATGATCAAAGTGCTGCCGGACCAGTGGCTCTATTATTGCTATAATGCGGAGTATCTTTTCTACCCGTTTTGCGAGACACGCAGCGTTGGCGAGATGCTGACGTTCATGGGCGAGGAACGGCGCGACACGGTGATGAGTGCGATTGTCGATCTCTATGCCAAAGACCTGACGGCCCATCCGGACGGTGTTGATCACGACGGCGCCCATTTCGACAAATCCGGCTACTATGCGCTCGCTCGCGCAGATGATGATGGCGAAACACTCGAGCGGCAGGTTAATGTCTTTGGCGGGCTGCGATGGCGGTTCGAAGAGCATATCCCGAAACTGCGCCAACGGACCGACAGGATTTCATTTTTCCGTGCGCAGCCCGGTCTGGAAATGCAGGCGGACCGGGGGTTCAATATCGCCGAGTACAACACCTATTCCTGCCCTTGGCACAACAACCTGTCTGCGGCGATCGGATCGTTCCGGACGGCCAAGGCACTCAGGCGCAACCCCGGCAGCCGTTCAGCCATCACAACGTTTCACTGGCCTCAATCCGAGCGCTTCAACTGGCATTCACAACAGCTTCTGGATTTGGGGCTGATGGAACCGGGGCAATGGTTCTAAGCTGCTTCTTTGGATGATGCAGTGATGAATAAGGCCAATCGCTTGCTTTTTTGACCAAACCGGCATGGATTGGCGCTGACCGGATCAAGTGCATATGCAGTGCGAAATCGTCCGCGTCGCGGATCAAATGCTCCCAGAACCTGCGCTGCCAAATACCCTTTTTGCCACGCTTGCGGTGGCTCTCTGGAATATGGGCTGGGGCGGGTATATGGCGTGAAAAACTTGATTTGATCAAACGCCAGCGTTTGGAAAAATCGGCGTCCCCGTCCGGCAAAGTCCAGATCATGTGCAGCTTGTTGGGAAGGATCACCGCCGCATCAATTTCAAACGGCCAGCGTTTGCAGCACAGCCGCGTGGCGTCCCGCAACAGGTCAATCTGCGACACCAGAAGGTCTGCACGCTGATCCTGCAAACGAAGCGTAAAGAAATAGGTGCCACCGGGCACACGCAGACGACGGTAATTTGACATGACATCAACGTCGCGCAGCAAGGTTAATTAATTATGAAGCTGTGCAGAATGTAAGGTGGATCAAGATCCACCTTACCCGTCACTTCCGGCGCAACCGGATGACAACATCCACTGACGCAATTTCGGCCCCTGCAGGTGCATCGGGCAAGTTGCGGATTTCCAACTCTTCCGCAGGCGCATCTGTCAAGGTCGCGCTGTCTTCCCAATAAAAATGGGGATGGTCGGTCATATTGGTGTCAAAATAACTTTTCGAACCATCGACCGTGATTTCGCGCACCAAGCCTGCGTCACAAAAAGCGCGCAGCGTGTTGTATACAGTCGCCAGCGATACTTTCTCGTCCGCATCAGAGGCTGCTTCAAACAGGCTCTCGGCCGTCACATGGCGGTCCTGCCCGTCGCCCACAAGCAAAGACGCCAAGGTCACGCGTTGCCGGGTCGGACGAAGCCCCGCTCCGGCCAACCAGTTTGTGCTGCGCTGTGTCGCTATATCTGACATGATCGTCCTTTATGACAATTATTCTCAACTATATGGGAAGAATATCCCCCGGATCAAATGAAAACCGTCAGAAAAGCGCAGACTTGCTCTCATAAACCGCTGAGTGATAGAGGTCTTTCGACGCAGTAAAGAAGAACGAGACCAAAGACATGGCCGATTACCCAACTTTTTTCGACAAAGACGCCTTGCTGGCTTGCGCCAGAGGAGAGCTTTTTGGCGAAGGCAATGCCCAGCTTCCGGCACCTCCGATGTTGATGATGGACCGGATCACCGAAATATCGGGCGATGCTGGCGCACATGGCAAAGGCCATGTTGTCGCCGAATTCGATATCACGCCTGACTTGTGGTTCTTTGACTGCCACTTCCCCGGAAACCCGATCATGCCGGGCTGCCTCGGGCTTGACGGTCTGTGGCAATTGACCGGTTTCAATCTTGGCTGGCGCGGCTGGCTGGGGCGCGGTTACGCACTTGGTGTGGGCGAGGTCAAGCTGACCGGCATGGTCCGCCCTGACCGCAAGATGCTGACATATAAGGTGGATTTCACCAAAGCCATCCAGACCCGCCGCCTGACAATGGGTGTCGCCAACGGGATTGTTGAGGCTGACGGCGAGGTCATCTATCAAGTCACCGACATGAAAGTCGCCCTGTCTGAAAGCTAGTGCGAGAGCCAAGCCCTTGCACATCCATCACCGTTCAAAAGGAGAGGTGCCCATGCGCCGTGTTGTTATCACAGGTCTCGGGATCGTATCACCGATCGGAAACAATGCCGAAGAAGTGCTTGCCGCACTCAAGGCCGGAAAATCCGGGATCGAGGCATCGCCCGAGATGGCCGAACACGGTTTCCGCAGCCAGATCGCGGGTACTCTCAAGATCGACATTACCGACCATGTCGACAAGCGTACTCTGCGCTTCATGGGTCCGGGTGCGGCCTATGCGCACATCGCAATGGGACAAGCGATTTTTGACGCCGGATTGACCGAAGAACAGGTCGTCAACCCGATGACGGGTCTGATTGCAGGTTCGGGTGGCCCTTCGACGTCCGCCATTCTGGCAGCGCATGAAGTTGTCAAATCGACAGGTGCCACCAAACGCATCGGGCCTTTCGCCGTGCCAAAGGCCATGTCCTCGACAGTCAGCGCGAACCTTGCGACGGCTTACAAAATCAAGGGCATGAACTTTTCCATCACCTCTGCCTGCTCCACATCGCTGCACTGTATCGGCATGGCCGCCCAGCAGGTGGCACTCGGCACGCAGGACATCATGTTCGCAGGCGGCGGAGAAGAGCTCGACTGGACGCTGTCCTGCCTCTTTGACGCGATGGGCGCGATGTCTTCGAAATACAACGACACCCCCGAACGCGCCAGCCGCGCCTTTGATGCGGACCGCGACGGTTTCGTGATCGCGGGCGGCGGTGCCATGGTCGTGCTCGAAACGCTGGAAAGCGCACAGGCACGCGGTGCGAAAATTTACGCCGAAGTGACCGGCTTTGCCGCAACATCGGACGGCGCCGATATGGTGGCCCCTTCGGGCGAAGGCGGCGAACGCGCGATGCGCGGCGCATTGGTCACCCTGCCCGAGGACCGCAAAGTCAGCTACATCAACGCGCATGGGACATCGACCCCTGTGGGCGACGTCGGCGAAGTCGAGGCCGTGCGCCGCGTCTTTGGCAAAGGGACGACGCCACCGATCAGCTCGACCAAATCCATGACCGGCCACAGCCAAGGGGCTACAGGCGCGCAAGAGGCCGTCTATTGTCTGTTGATGCTTGAACACGACTTTATCGCGCCGTCGATCAACGTTGAAAATCTGGACCCTGCGCTGGACCCTGCCGAAATCGCCACGACGCTCGTGGAAAACGCAGGCCTCGACACAGTAATGACCAATTCTTTCGGGTTTGGCGGCACCAACGGGTCGATGCTGCTTTCCAAATTCAAAGGATAGGCCAATGACAATTTCCATGCAGGGCAAACGCGGGCTGATCATGGGCGTGGCGAACGAGCGTTCAATCGCCTGGGGCATCGCCAAAGCCATGGCCGACGCAGGTGCCGAACTTGCCTTTACCTATCAGGGCGAGGCGTTTGGCAAACGGCTTGAACCGCTTGCGGCCTCTGTCGGGTCCGGCATCATGGTCGATGTGGACGTGAACGACGACACCAGCATGGACTTGGCCTTCCAGACACTGAAAGACCGCTGGGGGACACTCGATTTCGTGGTCCACGCGATTGCCTTTTCCGACAAAAACGAACTGACAGGGCGCTTCATCAATACCAGCCGCGAGAACTTCAAAAACTCGCTGGCGATTTCGTGCTATTCCTTCATCGACGTGGCCAATCGCGCCTCCCAAATGATGCCAAACGGGGGCACATTGCTGACGCTGACCTATCAAGGGTCCAACAAGGTCACACCGTTCTACAACGTCATGGGTGTGGCGAAAGCAGCCCTTGAGTCCGCGACACGCTACCTTGCCAACGACCTTGGCCCCCAAGGGATCCGTGTCAACGCCATCAGCCCCGGCCCGATGAAAACGCTTGCCGGTGCGGCCATCGGCGGCGCGCGCAAGACCTATAAACACGCCGATATGAACGCCCCCCTGCGCAGCAACGCGACGCTTGAGGCGGTGGGCGGCACGGCCGTCTACCTCGCCTCTGATGCGGGTGCCTGCACCACAGGCGAGATCATTCGTGTGGACGGAGGCTATCACGTCTTGGGGATGCCGCAGGCGGATAATCTGTAAACACCACACCCTGTTTTGAACGCATCCGCCTGCACGTGCTTTGCACCGTCGGGCGGCATGCATAAGGGCGGTCATCTGCTAGAATAGGCTGACTGGCTGCTTTGCGGGCGCATGCTCCGCTTTGCTCAGGCAGCTATTGTGACAGAGCAACTATTCGCACGCGCCGCACGTTCAAGGTTTTGATGCGGCGCAAGCCGCAAAAACCGTTCAGAGCAGAGACCGCACCGCAGCAGCAGCAAAATCACAAAGGCACGTCGCTGGCGGTTACCTTTGGCCTTTCTTTCTTCACCCAAGTCATGCGCATAGGCGGATTTGTTGAAAACGAGAGCAGCGTTCCGTGTCGGCGGGTTAAGACCCCTCCGGCCGGTCCAGTGTTTTTTCGCAAAGTTTATTCACAGCCGCGTGCAGCAGGATCGTCAGAACCGCGAGCACGATCAGGGCAGCAAACATCAGATCGGTTTTGGCGCGCCCGTTGGCCAAAAGCATGAGATATCCCAAGCCCTTTGAGGCCCCGACCCATTCGCCGATGATCGCACCGATGGGCGCATAGACCGCAGCCAAGCGCAGCCCCGAAGCAAAGCCCGGCAAGGCTGCGGGCACGCGGATATGCCACATAATGCGGGCGGGACTTGCGCCCATCACCTTGGCCAGGCCGATCCAGTCACGGTTTGTGCGCATAAGGGCGTCAAAAAACGACGACGTCACAGGGAAATAGATGATGATAAGCGCCATGGTGATCTTGGACCAAAGGCCGAAGCCCAGCCAAAGGGTCAAGATAGGTGCCAGCGCAAACACTGGCACCGCTTGGCTGAACAGCAAAATGGGGCGCACCAGCGCACGTGCGGTTGGCGATGCAACCAGCCCAACGGCCGACACAAACCCGAGTGCGGCACCCAGGACAAGGCCGATAAGGACTTCGGCGATCGTGATCAACGCATGCTCTGCCAAAAGTGCGCGGCTTTCCCAGATTGTCTGCCCCACCAGCACAGGGGGCGGCAGGATGAAGCGGGCGACACCTGTGGTCCAGATCACTGTTTGCCAGAGCAGCAATATAAGACATGTCGCTGCTATGCCTGCCCGCCAACCGCTCATCGTGCGACCGCAAAGCCAACCCAGGAGGCGTCAAAGAAAGCGCGTTCCAAACGTACCGCTTCAGTGAAGGTCGCAGTGACGTCTTTGCGGGTGTCTTCGTCCAGCGTGTCCCAAACCGTATCCAGTTGATCGCGCAAATACGCGACCACTTGTGCAAAACCATCGCCTGCGTGCAGGGTTATCCACTCACCCAGCCAGAATGGCAGATCATCTGCTCTGTCTTCGAACGGGGCGGCCCAATCAAGGTAAATCCATTCCGCAACCACGAGAACCGACAGCATAATCTCGTAGCGCCCCGAGCGGCGGGCGTGATCCATCAGCTTTTGAAACGCGATTGTCTCGGGCGCTGCTGGCGCGGTCGGCGGCACCTCAAGCGCATGAAGAGCGCGCAGAAAATAGGTGTTTTCGGGCCCACAGACCAAACCCAGAAATCGCGCGCCGGGCACGGCATCGGCCAATGTCGGCGCATGGGCCACGGCAGAAGCCAAAAGCCGTACAAACCCCTCGATGAACTGGTAGTCCTGCTGCAGATACCCCGCCATCTTGTCCCGACTTAGGGTCCCATCAGCCAGGGCATTGGTGAACGGGTGATGTGTCGCGGCGTGCCAGTCATCAGCGACAAGCGATTGCAAGTGGTGTGTGGCGCTCATGTGGGTCTCCGAAGTCGATCAAACAGGTCTTTTTGCGTGCGCAACACATCTGGTGCGTTGATGTCGCGCGGGATGGGGGTGCGTGGGGCGGCAATTTCGACAGTTCCCGTTGGGGTCATAATCAGAATTTTCTGGCCCAATCGCGCGGCCTCACTCGGGTCATGGGTCACCAGCAGGACTGTGCGCCCGGTCAACAGCTTTGTTGTCAGGTCCTGCATTTGTGCCCGCGTCAGCGCATCGAGCGCCGAGAACGGTTCATCCAGCAACACAACGGCGCGGTCTTCCATCAAAGTGCGCGCCAAGGCGACGCGTTGGCGTTGGCCACCCGACAGCGCGAGGGGCAGTTTGTCGGCATGATCCGCCAAGCCCACTTGCGCCAGCCTGTCGCGGGCAAGTACCCGGTCGAGACGTTCGCCGCGCAGCCTCGCGCCAAGCATGACGTTGTCCAAAACGCTGAGCCACGGCATCAACAAGTCCTGCTGGGCCATCATGGCGACGCGACCGGGATCGCTGAGGGTGCCGTCAAATGTAACGCCTTCGGCGAGACCCGCAAAGAGGCGCAGTACCGTGGATTTACCGACGCCACTTGCCCCCAACAGACATGTCCAGCTGTGCGGCGTCAGAACCAAATCGAGCTGCGAAAAGATCGGCGTGCCGTTGATTGCCGCCGACCCTGCCATTCGCAGGGGCCGGTTCACGGATCGAGCCCCATATTCCAAAACCCGACCTCAAGCTGTGTCGCCACCCTGAACCGCGCTTGAAGACTGGCCCAACGGGGGCTGGCCGATGCGTTATCGCCAATGCGTCGCGCCACTGCCTCATCAATCAGCAAGCCCACATCGTCGCAGACCTGCTGGTACGCGGCGCTGGCATAGGTGTTGATCCATTCGGCGTAGGTGTCTGACGTCTTTGTGGCGGCCAAATGGGTGCCAATATCACCGTACCCCAAGACACACGGGGCCAGGGCGGCCAGCAAATCCAACAGGTCACCCGAATGCCCTGCATCCAGGACATAGCGCGTGTAGGCCAGGTTTTCTTGCCGTTCCTGCGTCGCAAAGAGCGTTGCCTCATCAATGCCGGCCCGAGCGCAGGTTTTGATATGCAGGGCGATTTCCTCGTTGATCAACCCGTTCACCGTCCCAGCGGCCAAGCGCATTTCCGCGACCGTATCCGCCTTGGTGATTGCCAAAGCCCAAGCGCGGGAAAAGTGGATCAGAAAGACGTAATCCTGTTTCAGATAATGCAGGAAGGCGGCGTGCGGCAGCGTGCCGTCGCCCAAACCCGCTACAAACTTATGACGGGTATAGGCGGGCCAGGCGGGGGTGTTATCCCGCCAAGCCGCGAAAGTGTTGCCGTAGGTCATTCCGCCCCCAGATCGACTGCAAGAGCAGAGACAGGGCGGGTTCCCTCGACCAAGCCGCTCTCGGCCAGAAAGGCTTCAAATCGTGTGTAGCGACCTTCATCCAGCGCCTCGGGGCGCAGGGCAAAACGGGGCAGCGTATCAACCCATGCCTTTGCGTTCAGTTCGTCGTCCAGCTCTGGCGCGTAGCCCTTGAACAACTCCCATGAGGCTTCTGGATTGTTGATAATGTACTGTGTCGCCAGCTCTGTCGCGCGCAAGAACCGGCGGACCTGACCCACATCCATCCGGTCGGGGTTCGCCACATAGATCAGTTCGTCATAGGTCGGCACGCCCTCTTCCTCGACATAAAAACAGCGGCCCTCCACGCCCTCGATCTCCATCTGGTTCAGCTCGAAATTGCGGTAGGCCCCGATGACCGCATCCACCTGACCCGACATCAACGAGGGGCTGAGCGAGAAGTTCACGTTCACCATCTCGACATCATCCAGCGTCACGCCGTGGCGGCCCAGCATCGCGCTCAGGACCGCCTCTTCCACACCCGCAACCGAGAAACCGATCGTGCCACCCTTGAGCTGGCTGATCTCCTGAATGGGGCCGTCTTTCAGAACCAGAAGGCAGTTGAGCGGTGTTGCCACCAATGTGCCTACACGCAACAGCGGCAAACCTTCGGCCACATGCAAATGCTGGCTCGGTTGATAGCTGATGGCGATGTCGCCTTGGCCAGCCGCCACGAGTTTCGGCGGAGCGGACGGATCGGCGGGTGGGATGATCTCGACCTCAAGTCCCTGATCGGCGAAATAGCCCAGCTCTTCGGCCACGATAATCGGTCCGTGATCGGGGTTGATGAACCAGTCCAGAAGCAAGGTCATCTTGTCTTGTGCCAAGGCTGGTGTCGCGGCCAGTAGTGCCGCAGCAGTGATGAGGTATTTCATGTGGGTCTCCTTACCCTCCGAGTGCGAGAAGTTTGATCTCGCCCTGCCAGTGTCGTGAAAGCCGATCCGCCGCCTGCCAGGCGCGCAGGCCTGATCGACAGGCCAGAACGGCGCGTTGATTATCGTGTGGTGTGGGGCCATTTGATCCAAAATCGGAAACGGCATGGCGTCTTGCGTTTGGCAGGTCCGGGCCCGGCTCATCACGCGCGCGCAGGTCGATCAGAAAATCGGAACTGGCGATGTCGCGCGGCGCGATAAAAGCGGGGTTGGGCACGGGATCGGCCGCCGTGTCAAAGCGAAACCCGCCGAACCGCAGCGTCGCGGCATCATAGGTCACAAGCCGGCCGAGGCCCTGCGCATCGCCCGTCAGGATCGCCATCGCCATTTGCGCCTGAAGGCTTCCGATGACACCGACACTGGGCCCCAACACACCATCTGTGTCACACGACCCGAGCTGGTCTGGCAGATCCGGGAAAACCGCACGCAGCCCCGGTTTGCCACCACAAAAGCCACCGACATAGCCATCGCGACCCACCACGCTGGCGCTGACAAGGGGTTGGCCTGTGGCAAGGCAATGATCGGATGCAATATAGCTGAGCGCGAAACTGTCAGCACAATCGAGGATCAAAGCCATGCCCGCGCAAAGCGCTGCAATATTGGCCGGATCGACGCGCTGGCGCACAGGCTCGATCGTGGTGCCGGCGTTCAATGCAGTCATCGCGCGCGCGATCACATCAACCTTCGGCAAGCCGATATCGGCCTCGCGAAACAGCGTCTGGCGGTGCAGGTTGGACAGGCTTACGACATCTGCATCCGCAATTCGGATATGGCCCACACCTGCGCCTACCAGATATTGCATTACTGGGGCGGCCAACCCGCCGCCACCGATCACAAGGACAGAGGCCCCCGCCAACTGATCCTGCGCAACTGGTCCTAGCACCGCAGTTTGACGCGCATAGCGGCTCATCGGCAAACCTCGAGCCATTCTCTGGCACGGCCCTCTGGATCGTCATTCAGCGTGATGTCCGTGACGGCCGAGACAACATCCGCTCCGGCATCGAATGCCCCCGGTGCGCGTTCCGTTGTCATCCCGCCAATGGCGACAAGAGGGGTACTACCCACACGGTCTTTCCACACGCTCAGCTTTTCAACGCCCTGCTGATGCCATTTCATCTTTTTCAGGATGGTTGGATAGATCGGACCAAGGGCGACATAGTCAGGTTTCAACGGCAGCGCGCGCGCCAATTCCGCCTTGTCATGGGTCGAGACACCAAGCTTGAGACCGGCAGACCGGATCGCGGCCACATCCGCCGTATCAAGGTCCTCCTGGCCCAGATGGACCCAGTCGCAACCCAACTCGATTGCGAGTTGCCAGTGATCGTTGACCACCAGATGTGCACCGTGGGCACGGCATAAATCTCGACCTTCGCTCAGTTGCGCGCGCAGCACGTCTTGTGGCTGGTCCTTGATGCGCAGTTGCACCAGCTTTACCCCCAACGGCAGCATGCGCGGCAGCCAGGCTACATCGTCAAAAATCGGATAAAAACGCGGGAGCGTCATAGCATGGCCTTTCCGAAGACGGGTGTAGACGGCGCTGCCATATCGCGGGGATCCATTGGATCGGCGCCGGCAGCCAACGCGCCCGCCTCTACCGCAAGGGCAAACGCATGGGCCATCGCCGCAGGGTCGCCCGCTTTTGCAACGGCGGTGTTCAACAAGACCGCATCATAGCCCAGCTCCATCGCCCGGGACGCATGCGACGGCAGACCCAGCCCCGCATCAACGACCAGAGGAATGTCCGGGAAATGCGCACGCAGGCTGCGCAAACCGTAGATATTGTTCAGCCCCAGACCTGTGCCGATGGGTGCCCCCCATGGCATCAAAACCTTGCAGCCGACCTCAACCAGCCGCTCGCACAGCACCAGATCTTCGGTACAATAGGGAAAAACCTCGAACCCGTCCTCAGCCAGTTGTGCCGCCGCTTCGACCAGACCGAAAGGATCTGGTTGCAGCGTATCGGCATGGCCAATGACCTCAAGTTTGATCCAGTTGGTGTCGAACAGCTCGCGGGCCATATGGGCTGTGGTCACGGCTTCGCGCACCGAATAACAGCTTGCCGTGTTGGGAAGCACAGCGACCCCCAGATCACGGATCAATGTCCAGAAATCCTGCCCCGCCTGATCGCCGCCCGCCTCGCGCCGCACAGAGACCGTGGCAATGCCTGCGCCCGAACGGCGGAACGTGTCCGCCAGAGTTGCAGGCGAAGGGTATTGTGCGGTGCCCAACATCAGCCGTGATGTGATTTCGGTGCCGTAAAATGTAGGCATGCTATCCTCCTTGTCGGGGGGCAACGACTTCGACGCGGTCCCCTTCATGCAAGCCGTGATCCGCGCGCTGATGTTTGGGCACAAAAACCTCATTGACCGAAGTGGCCACTTTAGCCTCGCCTTTTCCAAGCTCACCCAGTAGCGCCGCTAGCGTGGGCGCGCGGGTCTCCTGCGCCTCACCGTTGACGATGATCTTCATACCAAACCTCCGGTATCTCGCCGTCCAGCACCAGATCCGCCGTCATTTGCGCCAACGCAGGTGCAAGCAGAAAACCATGCCGAAACAAGCCATTTACGTAAATTGTATCCCCGATCCGCCGAATCCGCGGTTGGTTGTCTGGAAAGGCAGGGCGTGCATCTACGCCGATTTCCAACAATTCAGCCTCGCCAAAAGCGGGGTGAAGCGCATAGGCGGCATTCATCAATTCCATGACAGACCGCAGCGTCGCGCGCCCGCGTTCGCCTGCTTCGATCTGGGTGGCACCCAGCATGAAAACACCGTCACCGCGCGGCACGATATAAAGCGGGAACCGCGGATGTAGCAGCCGGACGGGGCGCGAAAGTGTCACGTCAGGGCAGCGCACCACAAGCATCTCGCCTTTCACGCCGCGCAAATCCGTGAGCGTGTCGCGCGCAGCAAGGCCGCGACAGTCAATCACCTGACCTTCGATATCCGCATCAAAACGCACGCCCCTGTCTCTGAGCCGGGCATGCAGGGTGGTCAGCGTCGCGCGCGGATCAAGATGCCCCTCATCCGCCAGGAACAGTGCCTTGGAATAGCGGTCTGCCAGATGCGGCTCGTGGTCAGCGATCTGCGTTCTGGACAGCGGTGTTGCCGTCGGCGCACGGCGTGCAAAGGTTGCCAGATCGCTTTGATCGCGATGCAGCGCGACGACGAGTGTGCCTTCGTGATGCACTGCCCCGCCTTGATGTTCCCACCACTTTGCAGCTTTGCGGCCCTGGCGCACGATCTCGGGCTCTGCACTTACCCCCTCGCAATCGGGCGCCAGCATGCCGCCAGCCCACCAAGAGCAGGCATGATCGCCGGGCGCGCCTTTGGGATCAATAACCGTGACCTGCGCCGCGCGTGACGACAGCTCTGCCGCCATAGCAAGGCCGCACACGCCACCGCCCAGAATGGTGAAGGCGCCGCTCATTTCCAAAGCGCGTGAAAATGGTGAATGGGCCCGTGACCGCGCCCGACGTGCAATTCATCGGCATGCAAAATCGCTTGGTGTAGCCATGTGTGTGCACGCGATACCGCATCACGCAACGCCATACCCTGCGCCAGACCCGCAGCGATGGCCGAGGAATAGGAACATCCGGTGCCGTGGGTGTTGCGGGTGTTTACACGAGGGGCCGAAAACGCCTGCGTGCCTGTTTGCGAGACAAGATGGTCGGTGCAGGTCTCTCCGTCTGCATGCCCGCCCTTCATCAAAACCGCGCTTGCGCCCAGTTCCAGAAGGGCGTTCGCCTGTGCCTGCGTGCTGCCCTCGCCGACCAGCTTTACTGCTTCAGGCAGGTTGGGTGTCAGCAGGGTCGCGCGTGCAAAAAGTGAGGATTTCAACGCATCTATCGCGCTATCTGCCAACAACGTATCGCCTGATTTGGCAACCATCACGGGATCAAGCACAACCGGCCCGTCATAGCCCGCCAGCGCATCTGCCACCGCAGCAATCAGCGATGGTGTCCCCAGCATCCCGATCTTGACCACGTCAATATGGATATCATCCAGAACGGTTTTGATTTGCGCGACAACGACATCATCGGGGATCGGATGAATGGCAGTCACAGCTTTGGTGTTTTGTGCGGTGACCGCAGTCACAACAGAGGCGGCATAAACACCCATTGCCGAAAAGGCCTTGAGATCGGCCTGAATACCAGCCCCGCCACCAGAGTCGGATCCGGCAATCGTTAACGCCCTTGCTGCCATGTCGTCGTCCCTTGGCTCAGGGGTCAGGATGGCAGAGAGCGTAGCCCAAAACGGATGGATGGTCCGCAAGCTGTTCCCTCCGCCGGTCCTAACCGGTTCAGGTTCAATGGGTTTGCAGCTTGTGCATCTCAGCCCGACTACGGGCACCCCAACAGATTTGCCGCGACGTTAACTTGATCGTTCAGACGCGTCAAACGGATAAATGGTCCCCGAGCGCCAATTCCAGGTTGTTACGAAATTGCGCTTCGCGCGAGATAACAAGCCGCGACTGTGGGTCTCTTTAGTTGCGGCGCCAAACGGCTGTCTCGCGTTGGTTTGGGGGGAAGCTTTTTTGCGCTGCTTCGCAACACAGACCTTCGCGCGCAAGCAGCATTTTCACGCTGCGACCGGCGCATGTGTGTGCTTTGACAAGGGCGGCAATGCCCCCTGCGAAAGCAATACGCGCACCCCGTTTTCACGGGATGCGCTTTGCATTGAAAGATCGGGGTGCTTAGGCCGCTTTGATCTCGACAACCTCGATATCGAAGTTCAGGTCTTGCCCTGCCAGCGGGTGATTGGCGTCGAGGGTCACTTCGGCCTCGTTCACTTCTGCAACAGTTACCGGCACAACCTGCCCCTGCGGTGTCTGCATCTGCAACTGTGTGCCGATCTCAAGGGGGATTTCAGCGGGGATCTGTTCGCGTGGCACGGCTTGGCGCGCGTCCGGGTTCGCGTGGCCGTAGGCCTGATCACATGGCACATTGACGGTCTTTTTGTCGCCCACGGTCATGCCGGGGATCGCACTATCAAGGCCTTTGATGATCTGACCGGAGCCGACAACAAACTCCAACGGATCACGGCCTTCGGAACTGTCGAACATCTGCCCGTCGTTGAGTGTGCCGACATAGTTGATCTTTACGGTATCGCCTGTTTTTGCTTCGGTCATGGTCTCGCTTTCTCATCCTTTTCAAAATTTGAAGGCGCACCCTATGCAATCATAGACAGGGATGCAAACGCATTGCCCCTTTTCGTGGGCGGGCGGGCATGCCACGATGGATTTCACCCAATGGAGATCCCTATGCCCATCACCACCGCCGTCTTTGATGCCTATGGCACGCTCTTCGACGTCAACGCCGCCGCGATGCAAGCCGCGCAAGACCCTGCGCACGCGGGTCTCGCCGCCGTCTGGCCCGCATTGGCACGCGATTGGCGGCGCAAGCAGCTTGAGTATTCTTGGCTGCGCGCCGTGGCCGACCGGCATTGCGATTTCTGGCAAGTCACACAGGACGGTCTGGACTGGGCGCTTGCGGCGCATGGGCTAAAGGATGCAGCAACACGTAAACGCTTGCTCGAGCTTTACTGGGAACTCAGCCCCTATCCGGAAGTCCCTGCCATGTTGCGCAGCCTCAAGGAACGCGGCATCGCCACGGCGATCCTGTCGAACGGGTCCCCTGACATGTTGCAGGCGGCAGTCAGTTCCGCACGGATCGGTGACCTGCTGGATGCGCTTTTGAGCGTCGAAGATGTGGGCGTCTTCAAACCTCACGCCCGCGTCTACGATATGATCGGCGCGCGTTTCGGATGTGCCAAGGACGACGTCCTTTTTGTGTCGTCAAATGGCTGGGACGCCGCCGGTGCTGCCGGTTACGGGTTCCAGACCGCATGGGTTAACCGCGCGGGCGAGCCGGTCGACAGGCTTTATGCCACACCGCACCACGTGCTTTCCGACCTTACCACAATACCGGAGCGTTTGTGATGCCCAGTTACACATCCGCCGACGGGCTGAACCTGCACTACACTGACGAAGGCGAGGGTCTTGCGGTCATTGCACTGGCGGGTTTGACGCGCAACGGCGCTGATTTCGACCATGTCGCACCCCATCTGCCTGTCCGCCTGATCCGCCCCGACTATCGCGGGCGCGGACAATCGGACTGGGCCGATCCCGCCACCTACACGATCCCGCAAGAGGCCGCAGATACGCTCGCGCTGATGGATCATCTGGGGCTGGAAAAGGCTGCGATCCTTGGGACCTCGCGCGGGGGTCTGATTGCGATGATGCTGGCTGCGACGGCCAAAGACAGGCTTGCAGGCGTCGCACTCAACGACATCGGGCCTGAAATCGCGCCAAAGGGCCTTGATGTCATCAAGGACTATATCGGGCGCAATCCGGCACAGGAAACCTATGCTGAGGCGGCTGAGGCGCGCGCCAAGCTCTGGACGCATTTCACCGATGTTCCGATGGAGCGGTGGCTGGCCGAAGTGCGGGCCCATTATCAGGAAACCCCCGATGGCCTCGTGATCCGCTATGACCCCAAACTGCGCGACGCGGTGCTGGCCAGCGGCGCGCAGCCTACGCCTGATCTGTGGCCCCTGTTCGACGCGCTGGCAGGATTGCCACTGGCCCTCATTCGCGGCGCAAATTCGGACCTGTTGACCCTGCAAACAGCAGATGAGATGTCCCGCCGCCGCCCCGATATGATCCGCGCCGACATTGCAGGGCGCGGGCACGTGCCCTTCCTTGACGAACCTGATGCCGTGGATGCCCTGCACCGCTGGCTGGAGAAACTACAATGAACATCGACATGATCCGCGCCGCCGCCGACCGCATCAAAGGCCACGCAAGGCGCACCCCGATCCTGACCTCGCCTTTCTTGGACGACATCGCAGGCAGGCGGGTTTTCGTCAAAGCCGAGTGCCTGCAACACACAGGGTCGTTCAAGTTTCGCGGCGGCTGGGCCTCGGTCTCGGCCCTCTCGGACAACGCGCTGAAAACCGGCGTCATCGCCTTTTCCAGCGGCAACCATGCCCAAGGCGTCGCACTTGCCGCCCGCGAACACGGCGCGCCTGCGGTCATCATCATGCCCGCCGATGCGCCTGCCGTGAAGATCGAGAACACCCGCGCGCTGGGGGCCGAAGTAATCCTCTACGACCGCGAAACCGAGGACCGCGACGAGATTGGCGCACGTCTGTCAGCGGAACGCAACCTGACCCTGATCAAGCCATTCGATGCGGAAATGACAATCGCAGGCCAAGGCACAGTCGGCCTTGAGATCGCCGAAGATATGAGCGCCCTTGGCGTGACACAGGCCGATGTCATGGTCTGTTGCGGCGGTGGTGGTCTGACCTCGGGCATAGCACTTGCCCTCGCCGCAGATGCGCCCGGCCTGCGCGCGCGGCCCGCCGAACCGGAAGGGTTTGACGATGCCACGCGCTCACTTCAAAGCGGCAAGATCGAACGCAACGCCCGCCTGAGCGGGTCGCTTTGCGATGCGATTATCACCCCGCAACCGGGCTATCTGACGTTCCCGATCATGCAAAGACTCTGCGGCCCCGGCGTTGTCGTGAGCGAGGAAGAATGCCTGCGCGCGATGGCCCTCGCTTTTGAGCGGCTGCGGATTGTCGTGGAACCTGGCGGGGCTGCTGCCCTCGCTGCGGCCCTCTTTCATCCTGATGCCTTCAAAGGCGACGCGGTGATCGCGGTGGCCACAGGCGGAAACGTCGATGCCACCGTCTTTGCCAAAGCGCTTGAGACGCTGGCGTGACGCCAAACCCTGATCGCGGTGGAAAAGTTAAGACGATGCAAGAAAAGATGATCACTCGGCCAGACGGCACCAGCATTTATGCGCAAATGACGGGTCCTGCGAATGGACCAACGGTGGTGTTCTCGAACTCCTTGGGCACCACCATGCACCTGTGGGATGCGATCCTGCCCTTACTGCCCGAAGGGTTGCGGATTCTGCGCTATGACATGCGCGGACACGGACGCTCGGATGTGCCCGATGCGCCCTATACGATGGGCCAGTTGATCAGCGATGCCGAGGCGGTTTGCGATACCTTTGATGTGCGGGACGCGATGTTCGTGGGGCTGTCCGTCGGGGGCATGATCGCGCAAGGGCTGGCCGTGAAACGGCCCGATCTGATCCGCGCGCTGGTGCTGTCGAACACCGCGGCCAAAATCGGCAATCCCAAACTCTGGCAAGACAGGATCAGCTTTATCACCGCGAACGGTCTGGCTCCGACCTCGGACGAAATCATGCGCCGCTGGTTCGGGCGCGATTTTTACGGAACGCCGGAAATGACCCCATGGAAAGCAATGGTGGAGGCCACTTCGGTCGCGGGCTATACTGGCGTCTGTGCAGCCATTGCAGGCACCGATTTTTATACGCCGACCAGCGGGCTGCGCATCCCTGCGCTAGGGATTGCCGGAACGGAAGACGGCTCAACACCGCCCGATCTGGTACGTGAAACAACCGACCTGATCCCCGGCTCGAAATTCGCGCTGATCCGCAAAGCCGGCCACCTGCTCTGCGTTGAACAACCAGCGGAATTCGCGCAGCACCTGAGCGACTTTATATCGGCAACCGGCCATTTGCCCCCGCCAAACGGTTGATCCCGCTTGCAAACCCGACCGCGCAGTCTAATCCTGCGCGGATGAACAAACGCCTCGCCGTCACCTTTATCTTCATCTCGGTCATGCTTGACAGTATGGGGATCGGGCTGATCATGCCGGTGATGCCCGACCTGATCCAAGAGGTCGAAGGCCAAGGCATCGGCGGCGCGGCCGTCTGGGGCGGTATTCTTGCGACGATTTTTGCGGCGATGCAGTTCCTTTTCGGGCCGACCTTGGGTAGCCTGTCGGACCGCTACGGGCGCAGGCCCATTCTCATCATCTCGCTGGTGATCATGGCTTTCAATTATGTGCTGATGGCGCTGGCCTTCACTATCTGGCTGTTGATCGTCGCGCGGGTGATCGGCGGGATCACGGCAGCAACACAATCAACCTCGGCGGCCTATATGGCCGATATCTCAGCGCCCGAGGAAAAAGCCGCAAACTTTGGCCTGATCGGGGCGGCCTTCGGCGTGGGGTTTGTGCTGGGCCCGCTGATGGGCGGGGCGCTGGCGGAATTCGGCACACGCGCGCCGTTCTGGGCAGCAGCATTTCTGGCGATGAGCAACGCCATTTTTGGCTACTATGTTCTGCCCGAGAGCGTGACCGACCGCATCCGCCGCCCCTTTGAATGGCGACGCGCAAATCCGCTTGGGGCATTTCGCAATATCGGTGGTTTGCCGGGCGTGAAGCGTCTTTTGTTGATCAGCTTTGTCTATACCATCGCCTTTTTCGTCTACCCGGGCGTCTGGGCCTATTTCGGCGCGGAACGCTTTGGCTGGGGGCCTGGCATGATCGGCCTGTCACTGGGAATTTTCGGGATCGGCATCGCGGTTGTCCAAGGCCTGCTGATCCGGCCAATCCTCGAACGCATCGGCGAGCGCAAGGCTGTGATCCTTGGTCTGTCGGTTGATGTGCTGGCCTTTGTCGCGCTGGGGTTCGTGACGCACGGATGGGTCGCGCTGGCGCTGACACCGCTCACGGCGCTGGGGTCGATCGCGGGGCCTGCACTACAAGGGATCATGTCGCGCACTGCGGCAGATAACCAGCAGGGCGAATTGCAAGGCACAGTCAGTTCCATCAACGCGATTGCCACCATTGTCGCCCCGCTGATGGTCACGCAGACCTTTTGGTTTTTCACCGACGGTCACGGCCCGGTCTATGCGCCCGGCGCGCCTTTCATTCTATCGGCGATCCTGACTATCGGCTGTATTGTGGTTTTTGTCCAAACCCCCCGGCCAAAGCGCGCTCGCGGCACATAACGTCGCGATCAGGCTTGCAAGACGCATCTGGCCAACGCAGGGTCGCACCAAACAGGTTCCAAGGAGGCGTCCATGCCAGAAATCAAAGCCGCCGTTTGCCGCCAGTTCGGCGCGCCGCTCACCATTGAAACAGTCACGCTTGCCGCCCCCGAAATGGGCGAGGTTGAGGTGACGCTGAAAGCCTGTGCCATCTGCCATTCCGACATTTCCTATATCGACGGCGGCTGGGGCGGCACCTTGCCTGCGGTCTACGGGCACGAGGCCGCAGGTCACGTTACCGCAGTGGGCACAGGGGTGCGCGGTGTAGCGGTTGGCGATCCGGTCGTGGTGACGCTGATCCGCGCCTGCGGGACCTGCCCTTCTTGCGCGGGGGGCAAACCCGTGGCCTGCGAAAGCGATATGGCCAGCGGTCCGCTCACGGGCGCAAATGGCGAGGCCTTGCATCAGGCGATGAACACCGGCGGCTTTGCCGAACGTGTGGTCGTCGACCAAAGTCAGGTGGTGAAACTCTCCGACGGGATCGCAATGGAGGCGGCATCGCTGCTTGCCTGCGGCGTGATCACCGGCGTGGGTGCTGTGGTGAATGCGGCAGGCCTGCGGGCCGGACAAGACGTGGTGGTAATTGGTGCAGGCGGCGTCGGCCTCAACGCGATCCAAGGGGCGCGTATCGCAGGCGCACGCCGGATTATCGCAGTGGATATGTCGGAAGAAAAGCTCGCCATTGCCAAGGAGTTCGGCGCGACCGACGGGGTGTTGGCCACCGCCGAGAAACCTTGGCGGATCGCGAAAAAGGCGATGGGGCGTGGGGCCGATGCGGTTTTCGTGACGGTGGGGGCGATACCGGCCTATGACACTGCGCCGCAATACCTTGCCAATGGCGGCAAGGTGATCATGGTCGGCATGCCCCATTCGGGTGCGATGTCCAGCTATGAGCCTGTGATGCTGGCGGCCACCGGACAAGGCATGGTCGGGTCCAAAATGGGCGATGTTGTGATTGCGCGGGATATTCCGTGGATGGTTGATCTTTACGAACAAGGACGGCTGAAGCTGGATGAGCTGATCTCGGGCCGGTGGTCGCTGGAGCAGATCAACGAGGCGATTGCAGACACCAAAACAGGATCGGCCAAGCGCAACGTCATTGTCTTTGACTGATAGAAGCCAACCCGTAAGGTGGATCAGGATCCACCCTACCTTACCCGCGGGACGCACACAGACATGAAGCTTGCCGATCTTGATATCATCGTTACGGCCCCACCTGCCCCCGGTTGGGGCGGGCGCTATTGGATTATTCCCAAGGTGACGACCGATACGGGCGTTGTCGGCTACGGCGAATGTTATGCGTCTTCCGTCGGACCCGAGGCGATGAAAGCGGTGATCACGGACGTCTTCGCGCGCCACATGGCAGGCGAGAACCCCGAAAACATCGAACTGATGTTCCGCCGCGTCTATTCATCCGGCTTCACTCAGCGTCCTGACCTGTCGGTGATCGGCGCATGGTCCGGGCTGGAAATGGCGTGCTGGGATATCTTGGGCAAAGACCGCGACCGGCCTGTCCATGCCCTGATCGGCGGGCGCATGAACGACCGTATCCGCGCCTATACCTACCTCTATCCGCGCCCCGACCATCCGCTGCCTGATTTCTGGTCCAGCGCTGATATGGCCGCCGAAGTCGCGCTGGATATGGTCGAAAAAGGCTATACGGCAATCAAGTTTGACCCCGCAGGCCCCTATACGATCCGTGGCGGGCATATGCCTGCGATGTATGACATTTCGCTCTCGGTCGCTTTCTGCAAAGCGATCCGCGACGCCATCGGTGACCGCGCGGACCTTTTGTTCGGCACCCATGGGCAGTTCAGCACCGGCGGGGCAATCCGGTTGGCCAAAGCGATCGAAGCCTATAGCCCCTTGTGGTACGAAGAACCCATTCCCCCCGATAACGTCAACCAGATGGCGCGTGTTGCGAGCGCCACCAGCATTCCCATCGCCACCGGTGAACGGCTGACGACCAAGGCCGAGTTTGCCCCTGTTCTGCGGGCAGGTGCCGCGTCAATCCTGCAACCGGCACTGGGCCGCGCAGGCGGCATCTGGGAAACCAAGAAGATCGCCGCCATGGCCGAGGTCTATAACGCGCAAATCGCCCCGCACCTTTATGCGGGTCCGGTAGAATGGGCCGCCAACATTCAACTTGCCGCATCAATCCCGAATATCCTTATGGCAGAGACGATAGAGACACCGTTCCACAACGACCTGATCAAAGGCGGCATTGCGGTCGAAGACGGCTACATCGAAGTGCCCAACACCCCCGGCCTTGGTATCGATTTTGACGAAGACCTCGCCCGCGCGCACCCCTATGAGGGCGACGGGCTGCATCTGCAAATGCAGGACGCGCCAATCGGGTATCACGACGTCAACAATTTTGGTGGCGGTGCGCCGGTCAAGAGGTAGGCGTCGCACGACATTATTGACGCAGATCGCAAGAAGGTCTGCTTTGCGCCCAAACCGGGCGCTGCGAGAGCGTTTTTTGTCCAACGGCACAATTGGACTATATTACGCTTCGTGGGCACATCGCCCATTTTTGGGAGGTAAAAATGAAGAACTTATTTATCGCTACCACATTAGGACTTCTGATCTCGGGGGCCGCGTTTGCCGATGCACACCGGAGCCCCGCACCCGAAGGTGCCAGCGCGTACATCGTTTCACCGGCAGATGGATCAACGGTGTCCAATCCGGTGACCATCGTTTTCGGTTTGGCGGGTATGGGCATCGCTCCGGCCGGAACGGAAGTGGACAATACAGGCCACCATCATCTGCTCATCAACACTGATCCCAGCCAGCTGGACATGGATTCCGGACTCCCCGCGACCGATGAGATCGTCCATTTCGGCGGCGGCCAGACGCAGGTGACCAAAGAGCTGCCGGCAGGAACGCACACGCTCCAACTCTTGCTTGGTGATTGGAGCCATGTGCCACACAACCCGCCTGTGATGAGCGAGGTCATTACAATCACTGTGAACTGAGCCGGCTGCGCCATCGCGGCCTTCAGCCTAGCAGACGGAGCGGAGTAATCCGCTTCGTCCCCATCGCGGGCAAAGTTCTAGGTCTCTACAGACGGCAAGGCGTGCCCAATCCAAGATAGGCCGCACACGGATGCGTGCACATGCACCAAGGCGCGGCTGTCGGTGTTATCCCTCATGGACGACGTTGAATCCCCCCATGATAAGGCGCTTACCATCAAAGGGCATCGGCATTGCATCCGGGGCCATGCGCGGATCTTGCATTGCCGCGCTCCAGCCGGCGTCGCGTGCTGCTTTGTCCGGCCAAGCGACCCAGGAGAAGACGATAATTTCGCCGGGTGCGGCTTTCACGGCCATCGGCATGGATGTCACCTCACCATCGGGGACGTCATCGCCCCAACAATCGACAACCGAGGTTGCGCCGTGTTCCTTGAATACTTCGGTCATTGCGCGCGAGAAGGCGATGAAGTCGTCCTTCTTGGTCTCCGGCACGGCGCATATCATTCCATCAACGTAGCCCACAGTACTCTCCTTTTGTCACTTGCTTTACAGCTTTTAGTTCTTGGAAATCGCTGTTTCCGCAGATCATTGCGAAAACCTGTTCGTCGTCTGCGTGATGATAGCACGTTGGCCGGTTTGAGTCTGCATCATCCACATAACAGACAATGTTCTGACCTCTGCGGGGGCTTTGCGCAACGCGACCCTCTCCCTCAGCGCGGGTCTCCAACGCAGGAACACGGCTCTTTCCAAGCCTTGATCCCTCCCTTATCATTGAACTGCGTTCATTAAAGTGAGGGGCCGATGGCAACGAAAACAGAAATCCGCAGACAGGAACTCCGCGACAAGCTGATCGTGATTGCCGAACGCACCATTGCGCAAAACGGCCTGTCCGCCTTGCGTGCCCGTGATCTGGCGGGCGAGGCAGGCTGCGCTGTGGGAGCGATCTACAACGTCTTTGGTGACCTCACGGATCTGACACTCGCCGTCAATGCCCGCACCTTTCACCGCCTTGGCGCGGAAGTTGCCGAAGCATTGGCCGCAGCCCCCGAGGACCCCGTCGAACAACTGGTCGTCATGGCACAGGCCTATCATCACTTTGCAGCAAGCAATCACCTGAGCTGGCGCGCGCTTTTTGACGTCGAACGCCCTGCGGGCGAGGCAGCACCCGATTGGTACCTTGCCGAAATGGGGCAGCTTTTCACCTATATCTCTGATCCGCTTGCCGTGATCTTTCCGGAGCGGGAAGCCGAGGAACTTGCACTTTTGACCCGCGCGCTCTTTTCCTCGGTACATGGAATCGTGCTGTTGGGGTTGGACGAGGCAAGCGCAGGCGTGTCCACGGGCAAGATCGACCACATGATCGCCCTTGTTTTACGGCAATTCACCGCCTCCCGAAAATAATTTGAACATTGTTCAATTTTTGTCTTGCAAGCGCAAGGCTGACTCGTTATCTCTATTTTATGAACAGTGTTCACGCACTGAAACGAAACGGAGAAACAGATGTTCAAGACACTTGCTACGCTCATCAACGGCCAGAATGCCCGCGCAGAGGATCGCGTCCGTGATGCCTTTGCGATCGAGCTGATCGACCAGAAAATTCGCGAAAGCGAGGCCAGCTTGCGCGCAGCCAAAGCCACGCTTGCAAGCCTGATCCAGCGCCAGCGGTCAGAGGAAAAGCAATATGCGGGCCTGAAAAACCGCATCAGCGATCTGACCAAACGCGCCAAGGAAGCACTGGACAACGACCGCGAAGATCTGGCTACAGAGGCCGCCCGCGCGATTGCCAATATGGAAAACGAACTGGCCGTCCGCAGCGAAACCCTTGATCGTCTTGATCAAAAGGTCGTCCGCCTGCGCACGTCGATCGAAAGCGGGCACCGCCGGATCATCGACCTCAAGCAAGGGGCTATTCAGGCCCGCGCGGTCCGTCGTGAGCAGAATATCCAGATGCAGATGACGAAAACAGGTGTGCAACACGGCAGCGTCGAAGAGGCCGAAGAATTGATCGCCCGCGTCCTGGGCCGCGACGACCCCTTCGAGCGCAGCGAAATTCTGGCGGACATCAACCGCGATCTGGAAGGCGGCAACCTCACCGACCGCATGGCAGACGCAGGTTTCGGCAGCGCCACACGCACCACAGCCGATGATGTACTCGCGCGCCTCAAGTCATCCAAGAAGTAAATCAAACACCTCAATTCACAAAAAAGGACAGACAAATGCTTAAGAATAATTCGGACAACGCCCTGATCATGACAGTCAACCTGCTTGGCGTGGTCATCGCCTACGGCATGCTTGGCATCTCGCTGTGGCTGTCCACCGATGTGCCGCTGTCGACCAAAGGTTTCTGGGCCATCTCGGTCATGATGCTGACGCTCTCGCTGGTGAACTTTGTCAAATACCGCTTTGACGAACGCATGGCCGAGGACCGCATCCAGCGCATCGAAGACGCCCGCAACGAAAAGCTGCTGGAAGACTACGTCGGCGAAAACCGCTGATCACCCCCGCCCTGCCCCTGATCAGGGGCAGGGCTTTGCCCTTTTCAAAATCCGCGCCCTGCGCCAGAGTTAATCCCATGAAATTCTTACGCCAGTTCGCAGCCCGCATCGTCGGCCAATCCATCCGCATCTTCGCGCGCGCAATCACGGCCGTGCGGGCGGAATGGAAGGGGATTGAACCGGTCCCGCGCCAGCGCGTCTATTTTGCCAACCACACCAGCAACGCCGATATGCCGATGATCTGGTCGGTCCTGCCCCCCGCACTGCGCCGCACGGTCCGCCCCGTGGCCGCCGCTGATTACTGGCTGAAAAACAAACTGCGCGCCTTTGTTGGGCCCGAGGTCTTCAATTGCGTGCTGGTCGACCGCCGCCCCGAGGTGAAAGACAAACCGATGGACAAGATCATCGCCGCCCTCGATGAAGGATCGTCGCTGATCATCTTTCCCGAAGGCAACCGCAATATGACCGAGGACCCGTTGCTGCCCTTCAAGGCGGGGCTCTACAATATGGGTGTCGCGCGACCGGATGTTGATCTTGTCCCCACATGGGTGGCCAACCTGACCGAAATCATGCCCAAGGGCGAGGTGATCCCCCTGCCGCTGATTTGCACTGTCACCTTTGGCGAGCCGATCCACGTGCACCCCGGCGAAAGCAAGGACGACTTCCTGAAGCGGGCCTCTGACGCCTTGCTCGCCCAACGGCCCGAGGCCCACAAATGAGCAGCACCACAGCGGATATCCTTCTTTTGGCCCTTGGCAGTTTCGGCATCCTGATCACCCTCACTGTGCTGGGCGAAATTCTGCGCGCACGCCAGCCTGTCCATGACGCCAACCCGATGCTCGACACCTATATGACCCGCGTCCAAAGCTGGTGGGGCATGGTCGCTTTCATTGGTGCGGCGCTTTTGCTGGGCAAACCGGGGATCATGACGCTTTTTGCCTTTGCATCATTCGCCGCACTGCGGGAATTTCTGACGCTGACCACCAAAACGCAGGCCGATCACCTGGCGTTGGCGCTTGCCTTCTTTGCGGTTCTGCCCCTGCAATATGTCTTTGTCGGCTTCGGCTGGACCGGCCTCTATACCGTCTTCATCCCGGTCTACGCCTTTCTTTTCCTGCCCATGATCTCGGCCCTGCGGGGCAATCCGCAACGCTTTCTGGTGCGGGTCGCGGAAACCCAGTGGGCGCTGATGATTGCGGTTTTCTGCGTCAGCCACGTGCCCGCGCTGATGTCGCTTGATATCGCAGGCTACGGCGACCGTTCGGTCCTGCTGATTGCCTTCCTTGTCATGGTCGTGCAAATCGGTGACCTGCTTGATTTCTTCTTTGGCCGCCGGATCGGCCGCACCAAGATCGCCCCCGGCCTGTCACCCAAAACATGGGAAGGGCTGGTCTGCGGTGTTCTGAGTGCCATGGTGATTGGCGCCATGCTCAGCTGGATCACACCTTTCGGCCTGTGGGGGGCCGCGCTTATGGCGGGCATTGCGTCGCTTGTCGGGATGTTCGGCAATCTCGTGGTTGCCGCAATCAAGCGCGACCGCGGTGTGAAGGACTGGTCGCACCTGATCCCGGGACAAGGCGGATTTGTAGACCAGCTCGACAGCGTGATCTTTGCCGCACCGATTTTCTATCAGCTGACCAAATTCTTCTACACCTAACTTGTGCCCAAGAACTGCGGCAGTTTCGACAGGTTCTTGGCCACCAAGGTGCCAATGCCCCCCACTCCGTGACGGCGGATCGCGCGGTAATCCTCGCGGCTTTTGCGGATCATATGGGCGAAGGATTTATTGCTCGCCCCGCCCATTTTCATGCGCACCATCACCTTGGGAATATAGGCCAGCCGCACCTGCCCTTCGGTCAGAAACCGCAGCATCCCGTCGTAATCACCCGCGATGCGAAAGCTCGTGTCATAAAGCCCTGCCCGTATGAAAACCTCGCGCCGCAAATAGAGCGTCGGATGCGGCGGCATCCACCCGCGCCGCAGCAGGGCCGCCGAATAGACCCCCGCTTTCCAATAACGGATCACGCGGCTTGGATCATTGCGGGCAACGTACTGCAGATCACCATAAACGCCATCAATCGCAGGATCCTCCAGTGCCTTGGCCACCCATGCAAACACATTCGCATCATCCAGTTGATCGTCCGCATGCAAGAGCCCGATCACATCACCCGTCGTGCGCTGGATGCCGTGATTGATCGCATCATATATGCCGGTATCCGGACAGGACTGCAGCACCATGTTGCGGTGCCCGTGTGCCTGCAAATAGGCAAGCGTCCCGTCGGTCGACCCACCGTCCTGCACGATATGCTCGACATCCAGATGCCCTTGGGCCGAAAGGCTCTCCAGCATCGCAGGCAAGGTCGCGCAGCCGTTCATCACTGCGGTCACAACCGAAATCTTCATGCGACCAACACCCTCTTTGCGGGTGCCGGCACGATGACGTCGATGCCCAGAACATCCTTGATCGCCTTGACCGGTGATGCACCATTGGCCGCCATGTAACGGCGGACCTCGCCCAGTTTGGCGTCAACAAGATAGCGGTACCAGAAGCCTTGCAGCACATGAAAGGACCGTGCCCGCCTGCCATCGAGAAACCCCAACCGCAGCACATAACGGTAAAGGAAATAGCCACCCGCCCGCAAACCTGCCGGCAAACGGGCGTAAATGTGCCGTTTCACCCAGCGCTTGGCGGAAGCGCGGCCATGTCCGGGCAAGACGCCAGCGCAGGGCAGAAACCCGAACTCCGCGTTCAGAACATCCACAACCTCGCGACTGGCATAGCCGTTGTGTTTGTGCACCCACCAATCCAGCGGGTGGCGGTTGTCATCAATCACCTGCCCGCACAAATGCGCGGTCGGACCGGATACCACGATATGTTCATCCATCCAAAGCGCCTCGCACCGGCCGCGCCCGTTGCGGAACAGGCGCAGCGTCGGCGTGCGGCAAATGCCGCCATGTCTGACAAGCTCGCCCATGAATTTGATGCCGCGCCGGATGTAGTATCCATCCACATCCTCCGGCAGGCCCGCCGCGATCTCATCGGCGAGTGTCTGGGTCATGATCTCATCAGCATCCAGCCGGAGCACCCAACCCGGCGTGTCCGTGATCTGGTCCAGCGCCCAGTTGAATTGCACTGCGTGATTGACCCAAGCGTGCCGCAGCACCGTGGCACCGTGGCGCGCAGCAATCTGTGTGGTGCCATCGGTCGAACCGCTATCAATCACAAGGATGCGATCCGCCACACCGCGCACCGACAGAATGGCGCGAGCAATATGCATCGCCTCGTTGCAAGTCAGGATGATCACTGTCAGCTGTGTCATGCCATCACCCCGTCAAAGGCGTCCTGCGCCAGCCCGCGATAAAGATCGGCAAAAGCATCCACCATCGCAGCTGTTGAGAAATCACGGCGCATCCACGCGCGGCCCCGCTCGCCCATATGCACCAGATCCTGCGCCGACATCGCCAATATCTCGGCCGCCAGATTGCTGTTCGGCAGGTCAATGCAGCGGCCGCAGCCCTGCCGCGCAAGATCTTGCCAAGGTGTGTTCTGGGTCGTCAGAACCGGCACACCATGGGCCAGCGCCTCGGCCACGACGATCCCGAAGTTTTCCGAATGTGACGGCAGCACGAAAAGATCGGCCTGCGCAAAGGCCGCAGCCTTGGCCGCCCCGTCAACATGCCCGTGCAGCCGGATACGGCCAGCCGACAGGTTCGCGCGCATCTGCAACATGCGCACATATTCGGCATCTCCCGTCCCGTAAATATCCAGCGTAAAACGCGCTGGCAGGCGCGTCATCGCCGCGAAAAGCGCCTCAACGCCCTTCTTGGGGTGTAGACGGCTGAGAAAGAGCAAACGACACGGCCCGTCAGTCGGGCCACGTGGCGGCAATCCCTCCGGGACATCCACCGCATTGGGAATAATGGCACGGGCAATCTGCCCCAATCGGGCCGTGCCATGCGATGCTTCCTGCGCCGAAGTGACATGCAACACAGCCCCCTTGGGACGCAGCAGATTGGCCAGATGCTCGAACCCTAGTTTGATGCGCCGCTTGGGGGCGTCCGGCCAATCCGCCGTGGCCTGCAATCCGCCACGGGGCGACCAGACCACAGGTTTGCCCATGGCACGCGCCAATATAAAAGCTGGCAAAGTCGGCATGTTGTAGGTGCCTGTCACATGCACAACATCCGCCCAATGGATCGCCGCAGGCATCCGCGCCAAGAGCCCCGGCGCGATACAATGTCCCGCCATGCGCCGCGCATAATGCACAGGATAAGCCAGCGGCACCGGCACCACCCGATCTGCAATGGCAGGGCCTGCCGCGTCGGCTGTCAGGACCCGCAACTGGACCCCGTCCAAGGCGGAAACCCCGTCACAAATCGCCTTGGTGGACCAGATCGGACCGCCCCAATAGGTCGCAGGATAGAACGCGGGAACAATATGTAATAATTTCATGCGGCAACCTCCTTGGTGCTGCGATGGCCAATGATGCGCGCCGGATTACCCGCCATAATTGCGCCTGCCGGCACGTCACGGGTGACAATCGCGCCGGCTCCGATGACCGCATGCGCCCCGATCTGCGCACAGGACGGCAGGATCACTGCACGTGCGCCGATCCAGACACCCGCGCCGATGACCTTGGGTGCGGGGCGGGCCAGACTATGCGGATCAAGCCCGTGATCATGGGTGAAGATCAGCGCGTGTTCAGACACCATCACATCATCGTGGATGGTCAGCCCGCCCTCTATGTCCAGATGGGCGAACTGGTTGATCTGCACACGGTCCCCGACCCGCAGGCAGGCATGCGCCCCCCTGCCCGACACCCCGACACCATGCCGGAAAGAACACGCCGCACCCAGTGCAACCTGCGCAGGGCTGTCGAACCGGACCCCCGTCTGAAACCGCGTTCCAGCACCGGTTTTCGCAAGGCTGGCACGGTGCAGCTTTGTCGCCAGCACAGCGCCCGCACGGCGGGTCAGTGCGGCGGCGATACGTAAAACCCAGAACATCGCCCTAAACATGTGCCACCCCCAAATGTCTGACCGGAAGCGGACGTAAACGCGGCACAAAGACAACGATCATGGCGATGATCAGCACGGCCTGTACGACCGCAGCGACAATGAAACCGCTGAACGATGAATGCAGCGTGGCCTGCACGAAAGGGTAAAGCAGCAAAGGATAAAGATAGAACGCGCCAAAGCGCAGGCAGTGATGCGGTGCAAGCAAGATCACCTCGGCGCGCCGATACACCCAGCCCAGCACAAAACCGACAACGGCCCCCGCCCAGCCGAAGTTTATGAATGCCTCGCCGGGACCGGTGACGTTAAACGCCCCGCCCGTCATCACACCCATAACATCGCGTTTGAAAAAGACGCCCAGATCAATCGCAGGTTTGTCCAGCCACAGCGCGCGGGGCACCCAGCCAAAGGTCCACCAGCCATAGCTTTCACCCAACAGATAGGTTTCCGGCCCCACCTGATCGGTGACCATGACGGCCGCATTGATATCGAGAAAATAGGTTGACCTGACAACCTGCTCAAGCAGGCTCGCATCAACGCCGCGCAGCGCGGTCATATAGGCAGCCATAGTAAAGACACCCACCGCTCCGGCCATCATCCACAGCACGGACCGCAGCCCCGGAAGGCCCACCACGATCAGATAGGTTGCACAGGCAAAGACCAGCAGTTCAACAAGCTCGAAGCGGTCCCCCGACACCAGCGCAATCACCACGAGCAAAAGCGCCAGAACACCTGCCTGCAACATGAGCCATGGCGCACGCAGCACCAGCCCCTGCGCCAAAAGCATCACAAAGGCGCATTTGGGTACAACAAACAGCATCTTGATCCCCGCAAGCGTCGCACCCACACCGTCGCGGTTCACATTGATCTGTTTGTCCTGGTTGAACGCGGTCAGAAGATCCGCGGAAAAGAGCGACATCCCACGGGCCTGCAAGATCAGCGCAAAGGTCAAACCCGCCACACCGAAGGCCGCAAAAAACAGCCATCCCTGACGCACCAACCCACCCGCAATCAGGCGCGCCTCGCGGATCGCCAATTGCGGATCACAGGGCCGCAGCGCGAGGCGATAGCCCAGACACATCAGGATCACAAAGGCCGCCAGATAGACCGCCCCGCGCGGCATTGCCCCTGCTGTATCAATGTACTGGTCGAAAAAGGCCAAGGCAGGGTCAGCGCTGTAAACCGCAACCTTGATCAGGAACCCGAACGCGCAGAAATAGGCCAGCAGATGCATTGGCGAGACAAGACGCACCAGCCCATAGCGTTCGCCCATCCAGAACGGGATGACTGTGCACGTCAGCGCCAAAAGAATGATCAGGAGGTTTTCCACTGCCCCTCCTTCACCCGCCAGAGTACCGTGGCCGATGTATCAATGCCCAGCTTCCGCCAGACCGCCCACCACAGGGCCAGACCACCCAATGAGAGCGCGCCGACATAGCCCAGCGCATTGGTCAGCGCTGTCATTTCAGCGCCCCACCATACAAACCACGCCAGATAAAGCCCGATCATCAAAAGCCGCGCCGCCAGTGCCAAGCGCTGCAATCCACACAGCGTCGCAACGGTGAAACTTGATGCCAGCACCACCTGCCCCAACGCCCCAAGCAGCAACACACCGAAGATCATGGACGGCACTGCACCGGCGGTTTGCGGCAATATGGCGGGCAGGACCGGCAGCGCAAGAATTGCTATGCAAAACAGCGCAAGCCCGGGTAAAATCGCAATCTGGCTGCCCTGCGCGCTCGCACGGGCAAGGGCGGCCATGTCACCGTCACCCTTTGCAGCCGACACTGCAGGCGCGCTGATCCATGTCGCCACGCTGACCGGCAGCGCCACAAGATTGGCAACGCGGCGCAGCAAAGCATAAACGCCCAGCGCTTCACCGGAAATCACGGCACCACCGAGGATTAGATCAATTTGCGCCACGACCATGCCAGTGACCGACGTCGCCCAGAGCGCCAAGCTCAGATAAGGCCGGTGCCGCTGCGCCAGAACTGGCGTCCCTCGCATCTGCGGGATCGCCCAAAGCAAGCCGGCCACAGCAAAGCCTGCCATTACCAATGCACACAGCAAAAGGATGCCTGCCGCGCCTGTCTCGGGCAGCACAAGTCCGGCGACACCAAGCGCCACCTGCGGTCCCGCATCGCGCAACGCCATGGACAGATGCACACTGCCCAGCGCCCGCATGAAGCTGGCAAGACAGCCCAGCAGATTGACGCAAAAACCGACGCCAAGAATGGCCAGCCAAGGCAACGCAGGCCAGATCAGCATCCCAAGGCCCCAGGCCACCAGTGCAAGTATTGCCGGATAAATCACAGCGAGCCGAAAAATGTCTGCCGCGCGCAGCCCCTGTCCGTCTGTCAGCACCCGCAGCAAGATTACAGGCCCACCCACCGACACCAGCGTGCCAGCAACAAGCCCCGCGCCCCAAAGTGCTGCCAGCCTGCCAAAGGTCTCAAACCCCAGCCAAGCGGCAAGGCCCAGCATGACAAGGAAATTGACACCCACGATCCCGCCCCGAAGGCCCATAGACCCTGCGGCGCCTTTACTTGGCAAACTTGCAAATCTGGATACTGGCATCACACGAAAACCGTTGCTAAGCGCCATTAACCAAAGAAGGCGCAGCTTTAGTCCTCATTCATTGTGATTAATTAAAGGTTAACTCCTTTGTGGTGTTTTGCAGGAACGAACCCAGACAGAAGCCAAGACTTGGACTCCAATGACACAGCGCAACGATGCCGCCAGACCGGACCCATACGACGGGTACCGTGACACCTTTGACCGGATCGCCCCGCTGGATGTGATAGCTCTGTTGCGGGTGCTGTGGCACGGTAAATGGCTGATCCTTTGTGCGCTTCTTCTGACAACGGGGGCTGCGGGCTACTACGCATTTCGCATGGTCCAGCCGCAATATACGGCGGTGGCGACAAGCCAACTGGGTGGTGCGGAAAATGCAGCTACAGGCATAGCGGCAGCCTCCAACAGTCATGAAACGGCACTCAATACCGCCGCCGCACTTGTCACATCGGACCCTGTGCTGACCCGTGTTGTCACAGCGCTGGATTTGCTGGCAGACGCCGAATTCAACCGATATCTAGCGCCAGAAAAACCCTTTTCGCCCAATGCTTTGCGCACGCAGCTGCGACACTGGCTGGCCGGCACAAGCGAACAGCCCCCCGATGAAGCTGCCGTTCTCGACAAGACGATCCAGAACCTGCGCCGCGCGCTCACGGTCACCCGTCAAGCCGACACTTATATTTTGCACATCACAGCACAGAGCCGCGATCCGGATAAAGCAGTGATGCTCGCCAACACGACGGCGGCGCTTTATCTGTCCCACCTGGAAGCAACGCAAAAACAAAAACTGACGGCAACAGAGGTCTTGTTACAAACGCGCGTCAATGATCTGCGCGCCGAACTCGCGCAGCACGACCGGCAAGCCGCCGCAATCACCGCCTCCGCGCAAATTCAGGGTGATATCGCGCTGGATGCACTGACGGCACAGGTGCTTGCGGCAGACCAGGACCTGAGCGAAGCGCGCAACATGCTGCATGTCCTTGAAACCTCGCCTGATAGCGGAGGTGCACGCCATACCGCCGAAGTCATCCAGCTTCGTCAGAAAATTAACGAAATTGCGGCGCTGAAAGACCGGCGCAGTGCGCAGCTTTCGGTCCAATCGGAAGGGCACGCGGCCCTGCAACAGATTGCACTTCAGACCGAGGCCACGCGATTGGTCTATCAGAGCTTTCTTGCACAACTACAGGAAAACCGGATGCAGCAGGGACTGGGCGCAGCCGCGGACCTGCGGATCACACCAGCCACCGAAGGCCGCTATATCGGACCGCAGAAGATGCTGCTTTTGACGATCGCAATCTTTTTGGGCGCCTTACTGGGCATCACGGCCGTGACGATCCGGCACATGACGCGCAACGGCATCATTGACGCCAACAGCCTGCACGATGCAACCGGCCTGCCCGTTCTTGCGCAGTTCTCGCACCGCGCACTGCGGCACTTTGAAAAGGGCGCGCGCAATTTGCCGGCCACGGCCCGACCCGGCCTGTTGCAAGCGGGGCGCAAGTTGCACACCGCGCTCGCGCTGACACCGCAAGGCAGCAAAGCGAAAGTGATCGTATCAACGTCAAGCACAACCGCAGAAGGCAAAACGCACCATGCGCTTCTCTTGGCCCAGACGCTTGGCATGTCGGGTAAACGGGTGGTTCTGATCGGGGCCGATGGGCCTAATTCTCTGTTGCTGTCGGTTCTTGGCGCAGACCTTTCGCGTTCTGCGCAACAGGGCTGGATGAGCGGCGAAAAGACAACACATTGCCCAAGTATTGGGGCCGATGTTCTGGTTCTGCCGGACATGGCGGACTGCCATACGCCGCTCTTGCCAGACCAATTGGTCGCGCGACTGTACAGCCTGCGCGCAAGCTATGACCACATCATCATTGACGCCCCACCCGTATTGGCCGCACCAGAAGCCCTGCTTTTTGCGCGTGAATCCGATGCGATCATCTATGCGGTCCGCTGGTCAAAGACCCCGCGTGCCGTGGTCCAACGCGGGCTCGAGGCTCTGGAAGATATCGGGCATCCGGCGACAGGGCTTGTCCTGTCACGGATCAATCTGCGCAAGATGCGACAATGGTCCAACGATCCTTGCCTGACCGCACTGCAATCGGCGCAAATGATCTAGGGGCAGTGAAAAGGGCCGCACACTGCGGCCCTGTTCCTTAGGGTGTCACCGAGATCACATGCCGGTTGTAAAACTGCACAGTGTCGCCCTCTTGCAGGGTCAATCCGCCATCCACACGCGCACTGATATAGGCCTTTGCGGGCCAGTCAGCCGCTCCGCTGGCAGTGCGGCCTTCGATATTGGGCAAGACAAACGCATCGAACGCATCAAGCCGGTTGCCCGCCACCGAAAGCGCGCCCGCCTCATGGCCATAAACGAAGCTCGCCAAAGGTGTGACACCCGTCAACCCCAGCGTGCCCGTAGCCGGAAAGGCCAGCAGATCATCCGTCTGGCCCGCATAGTCTGCGGGGCTGACGACCGATCCGTTTTCTGCCGTCAGGGTCTCGATCACCGTTGTCGCGGTCTCCCCCTCCCAGCGGACAAAGGGCAACATGCCGGCATAGAGCCACTCCACATCAAAGCTGGCGGCTGTGACCGCAACCTGCACTGTGTGGTGGATGGCGCCGGCGGATATCGCGCGACTGGTCTGGCATGTCGCCAGCGGACCGCTGCCCCCACCTTGCCAGGTCGAGGTCTCGACCATCGCGATCCGGCGTCCGACACTCAGGCCGTTGCCCGTCGTCGCAGGTACCCAAGGCGTACCGTCAAGTGTGATGGACAGCGCATCCAAAGTATCGCGGCCATGGGTTTGCCCACCCACTTCCACGACACTGTCACCGACATCCAGACGCGCAGCATATTCGCGCTCGGACGCATAATCGATGATGGCAAAGCTTGGATAGGTCGGGCGGCTGTCCACCCGCCAGTCCAGCGCCCCGTCCGAGGCGATCCCGCTCATATGGGTCGGTCCCGCCGTGCCGCTGACACCGTTGGCACGGGCGGCATAATACATCCCACCGAATTGGACCTCATCCCCCATTGCGTAGGCCGTATCCGGCGTCCAAAGCGGCGGCAGGATATGCGGGTCGGCCAAGGCACCCGTGATGGCAACCGCTTCAACCATAATCGCCCCGCCACCGGGCGTAGCAGCACCACCAAAGCTCAGGGTGACAGTGTGTTCACCCGTCAGACCACTGGCCACCTTGATCGACTGGCGGCGGGTCAGATCGGTCGCGGCATAGCTCGAAAAGGCCTTAAAGCCCAAACCGGCAGGATCAGAGATCTCATTCACGAGGGTCTGCGCGCCATCAATCTCGACCTTCACATAGCCGCCACTGGTGCGACCGGTATAGTTGATCCACATGTCATAGGGCGCATCCCTGCCCACTTGCACGGTTGCGCTGGCCCCGGTCGAGCCGGTACTGATCGCGCGATTACCGGTATAGCTGGCCGCGAACCCAGACCCCGATGTCTGCAGTTGCGACCAGCTGCCCGTCAGACTCATCCGGCCAACAGGATAGACATTGCGCAACTCAACCAGCTGCGTCTCACGCCACGACATCCGGATTGTCGGATCAGTCTGATCCAGACGCAGACGGGCTGCGTGATGCGGTCCCACTTCGGTCCAGATGGTCAGACCACCCTCAAAACCCTGCGCAAGCGCAACAGAGCGGCCCCCGCCATGGGCAAAGAACGCAGCCATAGGCTGTGGCGCGGGCACAAGGCCCGGCACCGCACCCGGCGAAAGCTCTAAACCAATCATGCTCAGTACCACGCCACCAGTTGCGCCGTGGTCCCGGAGGCCAGCACCCGCGCAGGCCGGATCGATAGCACAACGCCCGCTGCAAGATCGTAGGTCACGATTTCTCCGGAGGCATCCTGCAATGCGGCCGTCCCTGCGGTGTTGACATAAAGCGCGCGCGGCCGCACCGGCAAGTCGGATAGATCAGAAGGTGCCACGACATAATGCGCCACGGCGGGCGAGGTCAGGTTCACATAATCGGTGTCAAAGGGATCAGGCATTCTCGGTCTCCAGTTAGGAATGAACCTCAATGCTTAAGAACTTTAACTTACCAACCGCCTTGATAGCCGTACGTAGGACCACGCAACACCTTAGGTGTCTGCCCCACATACGTACGGACTCTAACGCCCCTTGCGTCCTGCAATCACACAGACCGTCCGCCACGCGATCCACAGATCAAGCCGCAGACTAGCGTGCGCGATATAGTAGTGGTCAGCCGCGACCTTGCGTCTGATCCCCTTCAAACCGTCCACGTAGCCGATCTCGGTTTGCGCAAGTCCACTGATCCCCGGCATGACCTGATGGCGGGCGGCATAGCCGGGCACCTGCTTTTGATAGGCGCAGGCATGCTCAAAAAGGTCGGGACGCGGGCCGATCAGGCTCATCTCTCCGCGCAAGACATTCAGGATTTGGGGAAGCTCATCAATCCGGCACTTGCGCATTACTGCCCCAAGCGTGGAAATGCGATCTTCTTCCAGTCTGTCAAAAGCACCCCTTGTTTGCGTTACGGCATGACGCATCGACCGGAACTTGTGGGCCATGAACGGCCGACCCGCATATCCCATGCGCACCTGCCGGTGCATCAAGGACCCGCGATTGAACACAGGGTTGAACAGCAGCAATCCTGCCGCAATCACCGCCAAGACAGGCAACAACAACAAGGATACAGCGATATCAAACACCCGTTTGGAGAGGGGCGACTGTCGGGATAGCAAGTGGCCGTCTTGACTGACAGGCCAGGTGGCCAAATCCACAATATCGTCCTGAAAATCAAACATTGCAGACTGCACTCTCACCTGACCCTGACAGACACGTCGCAACACGTCTTCCGCTACCGTCAGCTTTCACGAATAAGGTTAATGAGTGATTAAGGTAAAACCTGCGCCAGAAAATGATCCGGGATTCGGGTAGGCCCGCCCTGTAGACGTAGAAATGGCGATCCGAGAAGGAATCGAACCCTCAACCTGCTGATTAGAAGCCGCGTTCAGGCCCTTTCGCCGCACTTCGCCAAACACCGCTTATCAGACATAAATTCTTGATTTTAATATATTTTATTTGACGATCGCTGCGCTGCTCGCACATAGAAGACTCCATAGAACGCTGCATGGTGCTTCCGTATTGCTTCCATAAAAGCGGCAAATTCATGAGGTTTGAGATGGCAAAACTGACCAAGCGTTTCGTCGAAAGTCTGGCGGCTCAGGGGAAAGACTACATCGCCTTCGATAGCGAGGTGAACGGCTTTGGCGTTCGTGTGATGCCCTCCGGTCGTAAGAGTTACATCATCCAATATCGCTCCGGCGGGCGCACAAGGCGGATGGTCATCGGACGGCACGGCACAGTCACCAGTGAGGAGGCACGCAAAGAAGCCGTCAGGCGACTGGGCGAAGTCGCGCGCGGTGATGACCCATCAAAGGACCGTGGCGACCGCAGGCGCGCCCCTACAATTTCGTACCTCTGCGATAGGTTCATCGTAGACTATGCCGAACCGAAACTGAAACCGCGCACAGTCGTCACCTACCGAAGCCAGATCAAAAACTACGTCAAACCCAAGCTCGGCAGCTTCAAGATCGAAGACGTATGCCGCGCCGATATAGCAGCACTGCACCATTCGCTTCGCGACCGCCCCTACCAAGCGAACCGTGTCCTGATGTTGCTGTCACGCATGTTCAATATGGCGGAACTCTGGGGGCTGCGCAGCGAAAGCACAAACCCTTGCCGCATGATCCCTAAGAACCGCGAACGATCTCGCGAAAGGTTCCTATCACAAACAGAACTGATGCGCTTGGGCGAAGTCTTTCAAGATGCGCTGGCAACAGGCCAAGAAACGCATCACGTGATCGCCGCCTTCCAACTCCTGTTGCTGACCGGATGTCGCCTAGGTGAAATCCAAACGCTACAATGGGATTTCGTCACGATGACACACCTAGAACTGCCGGATAGCAAAACCGGAAAGCGACGCATCCCGCTTTCACCGGACGCGCGCATGATCCTCGAAAACCTGCCCGATACCCCAGACAACCCTTACGTCATCATTGGCAAACATCCCCAGACCCATATCACAGACCTCGAACGCCCTTGGCGGAGGCTTCGAGACGCCGCAGGAATGCCCGAACTGCGCATTCATGACCTGCGGCACACCTTTGCATCTATTGCCGTCATGAATGGCGTTGATCTGCTGATGGTTGGCAAGATCTTGGGGCATTCGAACTATCAAACGACCATGCGCTACGCCCACCTTGCAGATGCGCCTGTGAGAGCGGCGGCGGACAAGGTGTCTGGACTAATGGCGGGGGCAATCACGCGAAGCGCACAACCAGTGACAAGAAAATTGCGAGTCGTTGGCTAGCGGCCCTTAGCTGCCCTTGATTGCATATGTCAGTGCTGCAGTGCAGCTACATGAAAGCGGACTTGGTCTATGCCGAATTTTTGAAGAATAAAATTAGACACGGGTATCTGGGCGTAAACATCAGCGGTTTGGTGCCGCTTGAAGCGCAAATGCTCTAGCCTCTTTGAGTACCGCGTGGGCTTCTTCGATGAGAATAGTATCCCGTTCCCACTGTCCTTCGGGCCCACCAGTAAACTTTTCACCATGTAGGTAGCTGTTTCGAACGCGACAAACTCCGTTGATAATGAGCTGCGTTACATTTGATAATGGCGAGGTAATTGGCGGGTCCCATTGCAAGTCTTTCAAAAGGCGTCGTGGCGGCTCGCCAATCAGTGTTTTTGCTATCCCAGACTGTACTACATGGTCGAAGAATTCCCGCCCCAATTCCTTCGCGAATTCATCCCAATTTGCTTCTGCGACCGTCCTGTCTCTCCGGAGATACTGTGGCGACCGCTTGAGAGCGTATTCCATCGACCCAAAATCTGACGCAAACGCGGTTGCCGCTGCTTGTGGATTGGACATCTCAATACCCCACTTACTTTGATGCTGTAGTTAGCATAATTCATCGGTTTCACCTTCGGCCCAAAGCTGCCGTCCATCGACCACCTGAAGTGCTGCGGCTCGGCCCGTAGAACCTTCCGTTCGCTGCAGGCGCGAACCCAGTCTGGGCGTTACGACAGAGAGTTGTATTTATAGATTGCGATAGACCCGCCCTCTGTTGCCAATCTTGAGAATGAAAATTTTAGCCTCATCATCTGGTTGTAAATAGACCACTCGAAGGCTTCCGCTGCGAATGCGCCAAAGCGCATCATGGCCCTTGAGTTTTTTCGACCCAACTGGCTTTGCGTCCTCTGCTAACTTGTCAATCTTTGCGGCAATTAGACGTTGGTCGGTTTTTGAAAGGGCCTGAAACTGCTTCATGGCAGCGGATCGGAACAGTATCTCGAATTTCAACTATTCTATCCCACTTTCGAACTTAACATCCTTCCAAGACAACTCGGTCGGATCATCAATCGCGATCAAAGCATCTGCTAGGTCCTCAGCGTCTTCGAGAGCTTCGAACTCAGCTTCAGATTCAGCGAGATAGGGTTTCAAGCTAGCATCTATTACCGTTTGATTTACCTTAATTTTTTCCTCTACCCAAGCACGGGCACTTGCTGATTTTGGCAGTCTGAAATCGGCTATTCTTTGTGGTGTGAGCTTTCTACCGTAACTGAAGCGCCAGCGCTCAGCATGAAGTGTCGCAGCAGCAAGCACGAGATCGACCAGTTGTATACCTTCTCGTGGTAGTAGCACCAAACAGTCATCATTCACAGCACATGGCTCTAATTGCACAAACGCCTCGCCAATACTGCCCGTCTGCGCAACAGTAACAAACGGCGGCTCAATCACTTGTGAAAAGTCCAGCCAACCATAACATCCATTATATTCTTCGGTTGGCGATATTATCAGTGTCTTTCCGGGGACCATTCCATCGCGACTATGCAGCTCTTTCATTCCATAGAAAATTTCAAAAGCGCCTCCGACAGTATCAACTTCCTGTGGCAGTTTTTGTGAATTTCCGATGCGCTGTTTTGTAAGTATTTCTTTGTATGGAGCGGCATCGATCTCTCGTGCCAGAATGGCCAATCGTTGAGCAACGATTTCTGGCGCATATCGAGTATAAAAAGATGCTAGTCGTCTTAACAAAACATCGACAGCCAGCGTTAGCTCTTTGTCTTCAGTTGGCGCTGCTTCGATATAGGCACCAACGGACCATTCATCCGATTCTGAAATACTGGCCAAGCCAGAAAATCCCGCTTCAACCACCTTGTTAGCGATGGCATCAACAGCCTTCTCAGCTTGATCAGGCACCGTGTCTCTACGCACACGAGCACTTTTCTTAAGAACAAAACCATCGTGTTGCAGCCGGACGAATGAAGTCTTCCTCTTAGTGTCGTGAGGAATTCCTTTTGTAATCAGGGCAATTGATGTGTTCGCAGCTGCAAAGGGTTGGAACAAGTCGTCAGGAAGTTGGCAAACTGCATCCAGGCGATTGTTCTTTAGGATCGCCTGTCGCCAAACGCCTTTGTCCTTCTTAGCCAGCAGCGAGTTTGGCAGGATTACTGCCAGACGGCCACCATCGTCCAATCCGGACAATGCCTTGTCTACAAATGCCTCTGCAGGAGTGTCTGTCTTTTTGTGAGGAAAAGGAGGATTAATTAAGGAGACAGTCGCCGACGCTTTGGGAAAAGTCTTGGAGGTAAAGACATCCTCCGCATGGATGCCAGTCGATCCGTCGCCACGGAGGATCATGTTGGCGACGCATAGCGCCGCCGTAATTGGCTCACTTTCGAACCCGATCAGCTGGCTCGCCACGACATCAACCATGTCTTCGCGCTTCATTGAATGCAGCTTTAGCATTCTGTCCATTGCCGCCACGAGAAAGCCACCAGAACCACATGCTGGGTCCAATACGACATCCTTGACACCAATGTCTGTGATCTCAGCCATAAACGAAGTTATGTGCCTTGGAGTGAAATACTGACCAATGGTGTTTCCGCCAGTGTAGCGAAAGAACGTCTCATACAACTGGCCCAAGTAGTCGTGCTCCGCAGTCAAGACAGAAATATTCAGGCGCTCCAGAATCGCAACAATACGACGCCCGTTGTTTGCCAATTTCTTGTTTGCGGGGTCCACCCTTAAGGAATTTGACAAACCAAATTTCTTTGTGCCGAATGCCTCAGTGCAGAAATGATTAATGTCGCGCAGTATGGCCTTCGGATCACGAGACACTGTACCACCAGTCCGACCACTCTGCCAAAGCGCGATCATAATTGCAGCAACGACCGCTGGACGGAATTCGTCGCGAATATCGGACTCCCGCAGCAACCGATTTATCTCTTCGGCACGTCGAGCCAGTACCTCTTGAGGCGGCATAGACGGGCGCAACTCAGAACCGCTTCCGAGAGCAGAAATTTTTACGACATCTTCGTAATTCGGTATCCAACCGATAGGAGCGCCATCATAAGTGATCGCTTCCCAATCCGTGCCAGTCCACTTTGTCACTTTGACTTGGAAGTCTACGTCATCTGTGCCCGCCAAAGCGATAGAGACCGGCCTAAATCCCTTTGAAATAAATGCCGTCGCATAGTGCTGCGCTTCTTCTAGGGCCAGTTCGATATCCTTTGACCGAGCTTTAGCTTCTATCACTGCGACAGGTTGATTAGTATCGTTGTCCAGCAAGATCGCCTCGGGAATACCGTAACCAGCCCCAGTCTTGCTCGCGGATCTCATCATCATTGCGAGTTCGGGAAAGGCCCTATATTCAGTTTGGAAGAGGACATCGCCATACGGCGGCCGTCGCCGGTCCCAGCCTTGTGCATCAAGGAGATCATTGAGCAAATGTTCCGCTCTTCTCTCCGATGCTGCCATGTTTTTGGACGCCATTTTTCCACCCTACGAGTTTTTCGATTTTTGATCCGTTTGACAGAATCTACAATTTACAGCAAGAAAATTGCGTTAAACCCGTCGCGTTAATTTTGGTGTGAGGTGCCCAAACAGCAGATATTGAGGAACCGTGGCGTAGTTTGAACAAGCTCGGTGAAAGTCCTCTGTGGGCTGTACTCCAAACCTTGCGGCTTTCACTATCTGCTCATTGCCAATGATCTGCCCAGCATGCGTAGCTCGTCCACTGTCTTCTAAGTCGTGAATGACCGCTTTCCTTAAGTCGGCACGAAGGTCGAGCAGGTGCAGCGAACTTCTGCTTTCCGCCCAGACACACCAAAGCGCCCTACATAAGGTAAGGCGCTTTGGGCTGTCTGGTGTGGGCATCTGTTACATTACGTAGGCCGCTTGCGCTTCTCAATGAACACATACCTATCCTTGGCGACCTGCAGCTGCTTGGCAGCCCGTTCAGGGTCTGACTTAACCTCTGATGTCATGTTGGCCGCTAGTTGATCGAACATGCCTTCCAATCCGTCCACGTCCGTATCGTGTAAAGCCCCTAACGTTATGCTCGACCCCAGCAAGTTCCGAAAAATCATGCCAATGTGTTCTTCGCGCTGCACCTCCTTCATCGGGTTCGGATCGGCCCCACTGCGCATTTCAGTGAGGTCGCCGTTCATTTCAGCGCACACGATTTCCCAAACTGGATGGTTAGGCCACCGCGCACGGTTCAGGTCACCACCCTCGGGTTCAGCGTAACGCACGACCTCGCCCGCCTCACGGCAGAGGTCACCGAACAGCGCAAAGAACTGTTCCCACGTACGTATACCCCAGCGATCTTTCAGCAGGTCTTTGCCCGCGCGAAATTCAACACGCCACACACGATTTTCACGTGCAAATTCAGGATTTGGCGATAGGAATTCAGGAAGTTCGCCAAAAACGGCATTTTGCGCGGATTTACACGTGGAAATCGTGTGATTCCAGATATCCCACCAATGCGACTTTCCCCGTGCAATTACTTCTGCGCGTTTGTCGTAAATGATCACTTGTCGGTTGCGGGCGGCGCCGATGGTGACTGAGGTTACACGGCCCGATTTGCCATGCACCGCCGTTTCCTCTGGCGTGATATGATCGCGTCTTCCGGCTGCACTGTGCATCACAAATTGATCAGGTATAAGCTCAAAGTCAGGGGCTAAAATATCTACGCAATAGTCAGCGCGGGATATGCTTATGTCATCTGGGCCAAAGCGGATACCCAGTTTGCCCGTGATAAAATCCACATGCGCCTTGGCAGCGCCTAGTCCATGCGTGGCCATGAAGAAAGAGCCAAAAGAAAGACGTATTCCCCACGGGTCTTTTGCGTTCGGTTTCTTGAAGAACCAAGTTGCACCGTCCGGCCCACCTTTCAAGATGAACCGATAGCCAGAGCCACCATGCGGTGACAGCAGAAAATTCAAACCAGCATATGTGATCAACACTTCGCGCCGTTCTTCCACCGCCACTTTCAATTCCGCGTCAAGGAAGTCGAAAAGAATGCTGGAAATGTTTGCCTTGATCGCCAATGCCAGCGTATCGAAACCACGGTGGACGACAAGTTGGGATTCAGGCTGCGGTGTATTTCCAGAGGGGGGTGCTACAATCACCCCCCTTTTGCCGCGTCCATTTACGGGTGAACGGTTCTCATTGGCTGCACTTGCGCCTCCGGCGGGGCGGCTAGGGTTTTGGGGCCGGATGGGTTTGCTATTATCCGAGGTCAATTCATGCTCCTTTCGACTGTTGATCATTGATCTGGCGTCCAATCCAGATTTCCGCGCGCTCTGCGCATTTGGCGACGTTCAAGAGATCGGAATGTGCGAAGCTCGTGGTGCTCTGCCAGTCGCCGTTCTTATCCTTGTAGGACCGCGACAGATCGACGGAGTAGAACCCGTCATTGTCCCAGATCGCGACGGTGATCAGGCCAAGCCTGAATTTCTTGATGGGTGAATTGCTCATTTTGAGCCCTTTCCTGAGTTAACATGACGGCACAAGAAAGGGCGCGCACTCGCGTTTGAACGCGCGCCCTGTTTGAAGACCGATCCGGCCCCAAAATCCTCAGAGTTGCCGCCAAGCACTCTGAGGCAAAACTGAATGTGTTAGTTGATTTGCGAGGTGTTCGAGACCGTTCGCGACTCAATCCATTGGATTAGATCACTGTGGCGGTATCGCACTGAACGGGCGGACACTTTAACGAAACGCGGACCACCGCCGCGGTGACGCCAATTCTGGAGCGCCCGAACGCTGTAGCAGAGAATATCTGCCGCTTGGGTTTCATTCAGTAGCTGCTCTCTAGCAGCAGAGTTCTCGACATTCTCTTGCACAATCTGCGCCCTTCATCTTGTCTTTGATGTTGGCCAGTACAGCGCAAACTAGGCAAAAGATCACGCTCAATCGCTGGAAGAGTTTTGCTGCGTTTTCAATGCGAATTAGTGAATGTTGATTTCACGAGCTCTAGAAATCACCTTTTTCATCATATTGAGAGCCGCAGTTTTCTCGTGCGGTGTAGGCTCACAAGCAATTGCTACAAATCGAGCAGCTTCAGATATTGGTTCCCCACTGTCGTCAACATCTCGAGTGTACTTTCGACCTAGAACGTCTTCCCAGAGGCGCTTGAGGTCTTGAAGCCAATACCAGAGTTTCTGATTTGCTTTTGGCCCGCGCCTAGATTCTGGTAGTGTTTCCAAGAACTCGTTGGCCAGTCTTGTGAACTCCTCCACAGCAGCCACAAGACTTGCCGCATGTGAGTAGTGGCTATCAAAAAAGGCCTCCACTTGACTGTCTTCTTCCGCAGTCCTGTCATCGCGACCTATTAATCCCCCGTCAGAATCATCTACCTCAATAAGAAAACTACCGAGTTCCATTGCAATGCTGCCCTGCAAGACATCACCTGCCTTTGTCATTTCACTCAATAGACTCGTCGCGCGATCGGACACAGCAGCCCAAGTTTCCCGAACCACCTTTTCTGAGGGGTATTTCATTCCAGTCGGATGCTGTAACGTAGAAAAAAGAGCTGCACTCTCAAGATGAGAAAAGCACTCCAAAGCAAGACTTTTCTCGATCTTGAACTCGCGCACAATCTTGTCTCGGAGGACTATGTCATAGACATCGTTCGGTTGAATGTCCCAATCGAAATCTGAGTAGTCGTATTCATCCATTTGCGGTTGATCTCATCTGCGTTGCTGTTCGGGACAAGCTGCAGTCGAGCTGGCAGGGTTGCAATAGCTACGCCAAGCATAGGCTGAGTTTCTCGCCGACGCGGCGCGTTCGAAGCGCACGTGCTCCAGCGCGTCGCTATATCGCGCGACGTTATTGAGTAGGCCTGTGACTAACCAGTCACAGATTCTCTTTGCAACACTGTGCTTCCATAGTGCTTCCATGGAAATTTCGGTCATGCCCGTTCATTTTTAGAATCCACACAAGCACTTGATAAAAAATGATAAAATGGCGATCCGAGAAGGAATCGAACCCTCAACCTGCTGATTAGAAGTCAGCTGCTCTATCCAATTGAGCTATCGGACCGCGTATTTTCGGTATCGCGCGTGTTGCAGGGCTTTGGCAAGCCCCAAGAGGCGCTAATGCGTCCAGACACCACGACGGTTGGTGGCGAAATTCTCGCCGTATCCACCGGGGCGGATATTCGCTTTGCGCGGCTTGGGTTCGCGCACAACCGCGTCGATCCCATGTTCGCGCGCGTATTCCAAAGCCGCCTCTTTGCTCTCAAACGCCAGCTTGACCTGGGCCTGCGTATCCGAAGACGAGGTCCACCCCATCAGCGGGTCAACCTCACGCGCGGTTTCGGCCACATGTTCCAGTACCCAATGCTTGGTCTTGGCCGTGCCCGATGACATGGCGGTCTTGGCTGGCTTATAGATTCGTGCGCGCATGGCTGCGTCTCCCTTGGCTGCTCTCTATATGTGCAAAACCGACGTCTGACGCAAGCGTTTGGATCACGCCCACTCGCCGCCCCGCATGACAGGCACGCGCTCGCCGGTCTTGGTAATCCCGTCAATGTCCACCGCGTCCGATCCCATCATCCAGTCCACATGGATAATGCTCTGATTGCCACCCTTCTGCTTCAATTCCTCAGGCGACAACTCTGATCCACCCTCAATCGTGTCAGCATAGCACTGGCCCAGCGCGATATGGCAGGATGCATTCTCATCAAACAACGTGTTGTAAAACAGCGTCCCCGACTGGCTGATCGGGCTGGAATGAGGGACCAACGCCACCTCGCCAATCCGGCTTGCGCCATCGTCGGTCTTCAACAGCGATTGCAGCACATCTTCACCCTTGCTGGCGGTCGCCTCAACAATCCGGCCTGCCTCGAAACGCACGGCGATATCCTCAATCACACTGCCCTGATGCGCCAACGGTTTGGTCGCGGCGACCGTGCCATCGACCTTATAGGCATGCGGACAGGTGAAAACCTCTTCGGTCGGAATATTCGGCTGACAGGTCACACCGTTCAGCGCAGGCGACGCCCCGCCTTTCCAGATATGGCCATCGGCCAAACCCAGCATCAGATCGGTACCGGGGCCCGTATAATGCAGCGCACTGAAATTTTGCCCGTTCAGCCAGTTCACACGCTCTTTTAAGGTCGCGGTATGCGCCGCCCAATTCGCCACAGGGTCATCGCCCTCCAAACGCGAGGCGGCATAGATCGCATCCATCAACTTGCCCTGCGCCTCATCGACCGGCAGGTCAGGATATACCTTCGCCGCCCAAGCCGCACCGGGGTAGGCCACGATATTCCAATTCACTTCAAACCCCACAATCGGTCCCATTGCAGGTTTGGCGGCAATCGACGTGGCTTTGCTTAAGCGCGCAACCTTAGCGGGGTCTTGGCCCGCCAAAAGCATCGGATCATCGCCTGTAATCGCCATGCGGGCGGCACCGCCCTTAAAGGCTGCCGCCATCCCCTCAAAAAACCAGTTCGGCGCACGATCAAAGCTCTCATCAGGGGCATGTTCGTAGCGGGCCAGTGTGATGGCATCATCATTGAAGAAAGGCGTCACGATCCCTGCACCGGCCTTATAGGCATGGACCGTAATCCGGCGCACCAGATCAAGGGCGGCCATAGGTGCGGTAATCACCAAGTCCTGCCCCGGTTGCAGGTTCACGCCGGTACGGACCGCCACTTCTGCAAGACGATCAAGTTTAACGGGATCGATATAGTCGGACATGGTGCACCTCTTTGTTTGCGCAGACACTATGCCTTGGCGCGCCAAGGTCAACCAACCGCACGATAGATCGGGGCGTCAGAACACCCGCTGCGCGGCACGGCGCACCTCAAACCCGCCACCTTCCAGATTGGTGCACGTCACGCCCGTCCGCTCAGAACGGCAAATGATCCCATCCAGAATTGCGCGACGTCCGTATGGTAGCACATTGGACGGCTTTGGCAGGCTATCCGGCTCTGTCACACAAACCAGAAGACCGCGCCCTGTCTGATCGACACCAAAGGTTGTCCCCCAATCGCCCTCACAGGACGCCGGACGATCAGTGTAGCTCTGCACGTCCACGCCCAAATCACACCTTACAGCCAGCGGTGCACCGCGTGTCATTTCACAGCGGATATTTCCGGAGGGTGACTGGAAGGCGATATCAGCCTGAGCGGCGCCAATGCAGCCACAAACAGCAAGCACCGCCGCCAAGGCACAGCGGCTTAGATGGAATGACAATTCAATACTCTTCACGCCGAAAGAGTTAACATGATCAAGGGGCGAGTTAAAACTCACACTATCGCGACGAAAGGACGGGCGGTGGACCGGAAACGGTGCAGCACAGATGATTGCCTCTGTTGCGATCACAAGAGCCGCACCTTGCAAGTGGCACCGCCGCGACAGGACACTCCTGACACATCCTGTCAGCAGCCACCCTTGAACCCCCACCCAAACACATCAACTATAGGGCAACCCCAAAGGACCGATCCCAATGGCCTACGCCCAGACCGACAAACGCGAGATTGACCAATTTCTTGCCAACCCCGCACCTGACGTCAAAACCCGCGAAAAGCTGGAAGGCGGCAAGCAATTCGTGCTGAAAACCGAATTCGAACCGGCAGGTGATCAGCCCACAGCGATCAAGGAACTCTCCGCCGGGATTATGGCCGGCGAACGCGATCAGGTGCTCTTGGGGGCCACGGGTACGGGTAAGACCTTTACCATGGCGAAAATGATCGAGGAAACGCAAAGGCCCGCCATCATCCTTGCGCCCAACAAAACCCTCGCAGCGCAGCTATACGGCGAATTCAAAGGCTTCTTCCCCGACAACGCCGTAGAGTATTTCGTGTCCTACTACGACTACTACCAGCCCGAGGCCTACGTCGCCCGCTCGGACACCTATATCGAGAAAGAATCCCAGATCAACGAACAGATCGACCGGATGCGCCACTCTGCCACCCGCGCGCTGCTGGAACGCGATGATGTGATTATCGTGGCCTCGGTGTCGTGCATCTACGGCATCGGTTCGGTCGAAACCTACGGCGCGATGACACAGGATATCCACGCGGGCAACGATTACGACCAACGCCAGATCATCGCCGACCTGATCGCGCAACAATACCGCCGCAACGATGCGGCCTTCCAGCGCGGCACCTTCCGCGTGCGCGGCGATAGCCTCGAGATTTGGCCCGCCCACCTGGACGACCGCGCATGGAAACTCTCTTTCTTTGGCGAAGAACTGGAATCCATCACCGAGTTCGACCCGCTGACCGGCGAGAAAACCAACACATTCGACAAAGTGCGCATCTACGCCAATTCGCATTACGTCACGCCAAAACCGACCATGCAGCAGGCCATCATCGGCATCAAAAAAGAACTGCGCATGCGGCTCGACCAACTGGTCGCTGATGGCAAACTGCTCGAGGCGCAGCGCCTTGAACAACGCACCAATTTCGACCTCGAGATGCTTGAGGCGACAGGCGTGTGCAACGGAATCGAAAACTACTCGCGCTACCTCACCGGCCGCGCTCCGGGCGAACCACCGCCCACGCTTTTCGAATTCATCCCCGACAATGCCATCGTCTTCGCCGACGAAAGCCACGTCAGCGTGCCGCAAATCGGCGGCATGTACAAAGGCGACTACCGGCGCAAATTCACACTGGCCGAACACGGATTCCGCCTGCCCTCCTGCATGGACAACCGCCCGCTGAAGTTCGAGGAATGGGACGCCATGCGCCCGCAATCCGTCTTCGTCTCGGCCACGCCAGCCGCGTGGGAGCTGGAACAAACCGGCGGCGTGTTCACCGAACAAATCATCCGGCCCACCGGCCTGATCGACCCCCAGATTGAAATTCGCCCAGTCGACATGCAAGTCGACGACCTGCTGGATGAGGTGCGCCGCGTCGCCGCCGACGGTTATCGCACGCTGGTCACAACCCTGACCAAACGCATGGCCGAGGACCTGACCGAATACATGCATGAACAGGGCATCCGTGTGCGCTATATGCACTCGGATATCGACACGATCGAACGGATTGAAATTCTCCGCGACCTGCGGCTTGGGGCCTTTGACGTGCTGATCGGGATCAACCTGCTGCGCGAGGGCCTTGATATCCCCGAATGTGGGCTGGTGGCGATCCTCGACGCCGACAAGGAAGGCTTCCTGCGCTCGGAAACCTCCCTTGTCCAAACCATCGGCCGCGCTGCGCGCAACGCCGACGGCCGTGTGATCATGTACGCCGACCGGATCACCGGTTCGATGGAGCGCGCGATGAAAGAAACCGAACGCCGCCGCGCCAAGCAACTGGCTTACAACGAAGAACACGGCATCACGCCAATGACGGTCAAAAAGAACGTCGAGGATATTCTGGCGGGCCTCTACAAAGGCGACGTCGACATGAACCGCGTCACTGCCAAGGTCGACAAACCGATGGCAGGCGCGAATTTGCAAGCGGTGCTCGACGGTCTGCGCACCGACATGCGCAAAGCCGCCGAAAACCTCGAGTTCGAAGAGGCGGCACGCCTGCGGGATGAGGTCAAACGGCTTGAAACCGTCGAGCTCACAATCTCCGACGACCCGCTGGCACGGCAGCAGGCGGTGGATAAGGCGGTGGACGACGCACAGAAAGCGTCAGGCAGGAGTACCGGCGGACGCGGCGGCATGCGCGGCGGGAAAAGCAGGTATGGGGGGAAGCGGTGATTTATGAAAGGATTACAGAGAATTGAACCTAGTGAGACCGCCATCTACATCGACGGCATCCGGTATGCACTTAACGGAGCACTGAGAGCCTTCTCTCGCATTTCTATCGCAATACGCAAAATCGAGGATCGAAATACAAGCACGCTGCAGGAGGCTTTCGACATACTAAATGACTGCTGGCAAATCGTTGATTGTACGTATCGTTCCCAGCAAATTTTCAAAAATCTTGCACCGCTAAATATTAAAGACGCACGAACCAAACGGTTCAACTCAGCTGCAGACAAAGCAAATGGGTTAAGAAATCTCTATCACCATTTAAGCAGACGTGTTTCAGAAATGGACCGAAGCTCATCTCCCGTCATTGGGTCGCTTTCTTGGATATCCGAAGTAGACAACCTCAGTTGTCTAACGTTGACTATAAATTCTGGGGCAAGAGATTTCTCTGTCCCTGCACTGAGGTTCGACCGTGAAGAAGCTAAGTACACCGAAAACTTCGTATTTTCGGTGATGAACAATGCGATTTCACTTGAAACAACAGTCAATGGATGTCGCGATCTCTCGGATAGCATCGAAGATTTCTTATCCGAATTAAGAGCCCACAACCAATCGGAGGTACGTTCAATTCTATTCACTTCAACTATACAACCAAACAAAAAAACCTCCACGTAGGTTGACGTAAATTTAGGGTGGGTGAAACCCACGCGCCGCAACCCCGTGGATTTCACCCACCCTACCATCACGCCGTCCCAGACCTGATCCGGGACCTCAACATCCCCCAAAACCTTAACGCCCCATTCACACATCCCACCGCACGCGGCCTTAACCCGCCCAAACCGTACACCGCGTACATACGCTTTGTGTACGGCTTGTGTACGGATTGCATACGCCCCAATCCCCTGCAAAACCCTGAATTAACACGCGAGGCCCCGCATCACCGCCGCAATCGCTCGCTTCCCCACCGCGCGTTGCGTCACTGCGGCCTTGCCCACCGCCGCGCGCCGCCTACATCCTCCTCATGCGAACCGCTCTCGCCTTCCTCCTCCTCGCCTCACCCGCCACCGCGTGGGAGTTTTCGGCCTCCCCGATCTGCACCCTGACAGACACCCAAGAGGCAGGTGAAATCACCGTCACCTACGATCCTGCAATCACCGAATATGCGGTCACCGTGACCCTGCCCCAAGGGCGCTGGTCCGGTGATCCGGTCTTCGGCATGGCCTTCGCCAATGATCGCCCGATCAGCATCCAGACCGACCGCCATAGCGTCAGCCCCGATGGCCGCAGCATCACCGTGAAAGACCGTGGATTTGGCAATGTTCTCGACGGGTTGGAGTTCAACGCACGCGCTTATGCGATACTGGGCGACATCACCGTGGGCTTTGATCTGGACGGGATCGGCCCCGCCATGACCGCCTTTCGCAACTGCCCCGCCGCTAACCTTGCGTGATGGCCGACCCGATTAACCCCACTGACGATAGCGCCCGCGCATTGGCGCAAGATCTGTTGCAAAACACCCGCTTCGCAGCCCTTGCCGTGACCCACCCCGACAGTGGCGCACCCTATGTCGCCCGCGTTGCGATGCTCTGGCACAATGGGGCGCTTCTGACACTGGTATCTACGCTGTCACTGCACACCAAAGCGCTGGCCGCAAACTCCGCTTGTGCCGCGCTGATCGGTGAACCGGGTGACAAGGGTGATCCCCTCACACATCCGCGCATGACAGTGATGTGCGCGGCAGGCGAGGTTGATAAATCCGCCTGCAAAGCGACGTGGCTGGCAGCCATTCCCAAGGCGAAACTATACTATGATTTCAGCGACTTCAGGATGTATGCGCTCTCGGTGTCAGAAGCGCATCTGAACGGTGGTTTCGGCAAGGCGTATAGCCTAGGCGTGGACGACCTGCGCGTTTAGTTTCCCGCGCCAAACAACCGTGCCTTCACGCCATGTCCCGTCAAGCAGAACACCTTTCTTTGCGGCATGCGGAAACTTGACGCGCCAGTCGCGGTATTTGTCATTGCTGACAACACGCAAGCCGTGGTCCGTGGCCATCGACAGGATCGACACATCCGCTATCACGCCTTTGTTGACAACGCAGATATGCTCTTGCGGGACAGCCAGCAGCGGGGCCAGTTTCGCCTCATCATAATAATGATCATCAAGGACATAGCCGACGCTGGCATCGAAAAACACAACCGGCGTATAGCCTGCGCGTTCAAGACTACGCAGCACTTGGGCCAGAATTTTGAAAGAAGGTTCGGGGCCCCAATGCATCACGTTGGACCCGTCCACAAGAATGGCGTTCCCTGGGACCGGTATTTCTGCTGGTGGCGGTATAACCGGCGCCTTGTGCGCTCGCGCACGCTCTGGCCGCCTGCGTTTGGGACGGAACCGCAAAAAGAGCACTAAAAGCAGGGCTGCGATGCTGATAAGTTCGACCAGATCCAGATCTTGCATGTTTGGCCCGTGCTCAAAGAAAAAGGCGAAGGATCTGCACCCTTCGCCCTTTACTATCACCTAAGGGTTGTAGGCAATCAACCCTTGCCCTTCCACGGCACCAGCCATTTTTCGGCCTGCCGCATCAGCATATCAATGCTGAAACCGATGATGCCGATCAGGATGATCCCCATCAGCACGATGTCTGTGCTCTGGAATTTCGACGCTACCATGATCATCATGCCAGCACCCTTTTCCGCTGCGACGAGCTCTGCCGCCACAACAGTGCCCCAACACACGCCCATCGCAACGCGCGCACCGGTAAAGATTTCAGGCAACGAGTTCGGTATGATCACATAGCGCATGATCTGCCACTTTGATGCGCCCAGCGAATAGGCCGCATGAACCTTGGATATCCGCACGCCTGACACGCCCGAACGGGCCGCAATCGCCATGATCCAGAGCGCCGCAAGGAACAGCAGGATGATTTTACCTACCTCGCCGATACCCGCCCAGATGATCACCAGCGGGATGAGCGCAAGCGGCGGGACAGGGCGCATGAATTCGACGATCGGGTCAAACCAGCCACGGAACCAGTTCGACAGGCCCATCGCATAGCCCAAAGGAATACCCACCAGCGCACCCAACATAAAACCGACGATCACGCGGAAAAGCGAATATCCCAGATGCTCGGCCAGGGTCGAGTTTCGATAGCCGACCGTCGCAATCTCGCCCAGCCTGCTCCAGACGGCCTCGGGGGATGGCATCCAGATAGGCTCCATCTGCATGCCCGTGGCGGGAATGATGTTCAGCGTCCCTTTGTCCGACATCGCGACCCGACCAAAACTGACATCAACGCTATTGCCCGGCGCAATCGCTTGGCCATCTACCGCGGTGATGAATGTTTCTTCATCGCGGCCCATCTCGTCGTTGTTGTCGACCCGGAGTAATTCGCTCCGATAGATAGGGATTGCGACCGCGTCGTTTTTGGCGATCCCGTCACCCGGTGCAACCTGCGGGGCCGCCACATCTTCACCTGTTGGGTGCACCACAACGCTCACCGTAGCCGTATCGCTGTCCCCTGCGGGCGTCGTGATCGTATATTCAAACGATCCTTCCCCTTTGAACGGGCCCGGTGCATGCATGAACCCGGGCAAGAGCTTCGAGCCGGTAAAAGCACCCCACAAGATAAAGATCAGCACAATCGACACCACAGAAGCCACGGTGTTTGAGGTCACCGCGCTTTCATCGCCGAAAGTCACGGTCTTGAGCGAGCTGTAGTCATGTTTCGGTGTCAGCAATCGCTTGATGCCGCTCCAGATCACCATCATCAGCAGAATGATCAGGACGTAGCCGATAATATAGGGTGCGGCGACAAAGAGCGTTGTCAGAACCGCCCAGAATTCGCCCCAAAGGTTTCCTAGCAATTCCATTATGCGTCCTCCGACCGGCCCATGATTTCTTCTTCCATGTCCCAGATCATTCCCAGGATTTCCTCACGCGTTTCAGCAAATTTAGGATGTTTCTTGACCTCGCGGAGGTCTTGGCCCACGCCCATTTCGGCGAATGGCAAACGGTATTCCGTGTGAATACGGCCCGGGCGCGGCGCCATGACAATCAGGCGTTCACCAAGCAAAAGCGCCTCTTCCACCGAGTGTGTGATCAAAATGATCGTTTTCCCGGTTTCTTTCCATAGCTTCAGCACCAGACCCTGCATCTTTTCGCGGGTCAGCGCATCAAGCGCGCCCAGCGGTTCGTCCATCAGGATCACATCAGGTTCATTGGCAAGGCAGCGCGCCAAGGCCACACGTTGCTGCATACCGCCCGAAAGCTCGTAGACCGCCTTTTCCTTGAAGTCCTGCAAGCCCACGACATCAAGCAGATGGTCAACGATCTTGGCTTTTTCCTCCTTTGGCATCCCCTTCATCGACGGGCCAAAGCCCACGTTTTCACGCACGCTCATCCACTCAAAAAGTGCGCCCTGCTGGAACACCATCCCCCGTTCGGCGGCAGGACCACTGACCTTATGGCCGTTGAGCGTAATTGTCCCCGCGGTCGGGGCCAGAAAGCCCGCGACGATGTTCAGCAGTGTCGTCTTGCCACAGCCCGAAGGGCCCAGCACCGACAGCAATTCGCCCGCCTTGAGGTCGAGTGAGACGTCCTTGAGCGCCTGCACCGATGACCCGTTGGGCAAATCGAACCGCATGGAGAGTTTGTCTATTTGAAGTCCTGACATGTCCTGTCCCCAATCATTTTCAAAGCGGCGGCCCCTTTGTTGGGCCGGTGCGCGGACGCACCGGCCCAACAAGTGGTTACATGTCAGCGACCGCTTGCAGCGGACCTGTGTTCACCGCACCCTCATAGCTGTTCAGCGCGCTCGGGATCGAACCGGCATCGACAAAGACTTGCGCGACACCCTGCATGAAACCAGCCGCATTGCCGCCCAGCCAGCTCTGGCTCAGCTGTTCCTCAACCGTTGGGAAGGTGAAGGTCGCCATAAAGTCACGCGCCGCCTGTTCATCCATCCCACTGTCTTGGGCGATCACCGGAAGCATTTCGTCGACCATCGTGCCAGAGTTCCAGTCCGCGTTCGCCTGGGCTGTTACAGCCAGAAACTTTGCCACCAGATCGGAGTTTTCCGCAACGTAAGACGCAGGCGCCGATGTCACGTCAAAAACAAGGATGCCCAGCTCGGTCTTTTCCGCGCCGGTCAAAAGGACGTTCCCGTACTCCATCGCGGTGCGCAACGAACCGCCATAGCCACACATCATATCAACGGAACCTTGCGCCAATGCTGCGGCGCCCTCTGGCGGTGCCATGTCGACAACATCAAGGGTGGTAACATCCACACCGAAATGGTCCATCTGTCTGAGGAAGCCATAATGCGCGGCCGTCCCCAATGGCACAGCAACCTTCTTGCCTTCCAGTTCGCCCGCTGAATCCTTGTCGATCTCAAGGATACTGGCGACAACGCAGTTGTCATTGTCGGCATAGCTGACGGCAACATCAAGGACTTGCAGATCCTGCCCCGCACTTGCGGCGATCACGAAGGGGGGGACACCCTGACTGACGGCGATCTGCACGTCGCCTGATGCCATGGCGGCAGACATGGCGGTGCCGGTGTCAAAGCTGACCCAGTTGACCTTGACACCCATCTCTTCGTCAAAGGTGCCGTTTACCTTGGCGTACTGGAATGGCATCGGCCATTCGAGAAAATAGGCAACGGTAATTTCGCCGTGCCCGGCGGCAAAGGCCTGCGTGGCACCTGTCATCAGTGCGACACCGGCAGCAGCGCCCATAAGTGCTTTCTTGATTGTCATTTCAGTCTCCCGTGTTGCGACCCTTTGCTGGTGGGCCATACGTTTGGTGGTTGGCCACCTTAAATTAGCTGAACATGAAATGACCTACGTTCCAAGTCACATCGGCCCAGCCGGTTATTTGACGGCACTCCGCCATCTCTTTTTGCCTGACGCCCGAGCGTATGCTCAATTTGGCGCCAAGTCGCGTTTCAGCGAAAGAAATTCAAAGGCGCGCGTCAATGATGGAATCTCGATCTTTTTCATACGCTCGTTGACGATACGGCAACGGATAAGGCAATTTCTTGCATGCGTTTCATTGCCTTAGCTGACAACCACCTTCAGATTGCGTCGGCATTACGTTTATTTTGGCCTTAACTAAGCGTTCGAACTGGCCCTATTGAGATTGCACAGCCTGTAGGCACACTCTGAATATGAGAGGCAGGGACCAATGTGGATTCGTCCCGCCCCTACCTGCATTCTTTTGGAGCATCGGATATGGACACGCTGAACTTCGCAAATGATCCCGGAACCGTCATCGAGGCCGACCGGGCGCATGTGTGGCACCACCTCAGCCAGCACAAGCAATACGAGACGATTGATCCGCGCATCATCGTTGAAGGCAAGGGCCTGCGCCTGTGGGACATCAAGGGCAAAGAACATGTCGATGCGGTCTCTGGCGGCGTGTGGACTGTCAACGTAGGCTACGGGCGCGAACGGATCGGCAAAGCGATCTCGGACGCCGTGACCAAGATGTGTTTCTTCGGCGGCTCTCTGGGCACAATCCCCGGCGCACAATTTGCCGAAATGCTGATCGACAAAATGCCCGGTCTGGACCGGGTCTACTATGCGAACTCCGGCTCTGAGGCGAACGAGAAAGCCTTCAAGATGGTGCGCCAGATCAGCCACAAACACTATGGCGGCAAGAAACAGAAAATCCTCTACCGCGAGCGCGATTACCACGGCTCGACCTTGGCGACTATGTCGGCCGGCGGCCAGGACGAGCGCAACGCCCAGTACGGCCCCTTTGCACCCGGATTTGTGCGCGTACCGCATTGTCTCGAATACCGCTCTCAGGATGGATCGGTGGGTGAGGAATATGGCGCGAAGGCCGCACAGGCAATTGAAGACGTGATTCTTGCGGAAGGTGCCGACACCATTGGCGCGCTCTGCCTTGAGCCGATCACTGCGGGCGGCGGTATCATCGTGCCACCCAAAGGCTATTGGGACCGTGTGCAGGAAATCTGCAAGAAATACGATATCCTGCTGCACATCGACGAAGTGGTCTGCGGCATTGGCCGCACCGGCACATGGTTCGGTTATCAGCAGTTCGGCGTACAGCCCGACATCGTGACAATGGCCAAAGGGGTGGCGTCAGGCTACGCCGCCATTTCTTGCTGTGTCACCACAAACCGCGTGTTTGACATGTTCAAGGATGACACCGATCCGCTGGGCTACTTCCGCGATATCTCGACCTTCGGGGGGTGCACCGGCGGACCGGCTGCGGCCATCGAAAACATGAAGATCATCGAAGAAGAAGATCTGCGCGGCAATTCCGCCGTGATGGGCGAGCATCTGAAAGGCAACCTTCAGGCGTTGATGGAAAAGCACAAATGGATCGGTGATGTCCGCGGCATGGGGCTTTTTGCAGGCGCCGAACTGGTGCAGGACCGCACGACCAAAGAACCTGTGTCAGAAAAGCATGTGGGCGCGATCGTGGCCGACTGTATGGCGCAGGGCGTCATCATCGGGGCGACCAACCGGTCCGTGCCGGGCTATAACAACACGCTTGTGTTCGCACCGTCACTGATTGCGACAGCCGACGATCTGGACCATATCACCTCAGCCGTTGATGCGGCCATTACCCGCGTTCTGGGCTAGACAGATCCGGTGCAGGGACAGTCTGTTCCTGCACCAACCCGACCTGTGGCGCCTGAAGTGTCTTCGAGGTTGCATAGGTCGCAAAGCACAGCGTGCCCAAAACAACCAGAAATCCGATCTGCAGCAGCTTCATAGCCATTCTCCCGATTGCGCTCTTTGTGATACGCACCGGCTTTGGGTTTCCGGCGCATGCGATGCAAAATTCACAAGCGGCACTTGCCGCCGGCACAAAATAAGTCCAGTCTGGGCCGCAACCTAAGGCCAGACCATGTCTTTATCCGTCGAAACTTTCTTTCTTGATCCTTCCGCGGAAGGCACCCTGCAGGCACGCATCCAGCAAATGGTCGCGCAGGGTATTCTTGCGGGCCGTATCCGTCCGGGTGAGCGGCTGCCGTCGTCGCGCAAGATGGCAGCGCATTTGGGTGTCAGCCGGATCACCGTGACGCTGGCCTATACCGAACTGGTCGCCGATGATTATCTGACTTCACGCGGGCGGTCCGGCTATTTTGTGTCCGACAATGCCCCCGAACCACCCGCTTTTCCGGCCCAGCGTGCGAACGTCGGCACCGTGGACTGGACACGCACCATCGGCCAGCGGTTCACGCCCGGCCTGAGCATGGACAAACCCGCTGACTGGGCCGACTACCGGTATCAGTTCATCTATGGGCAGACCGATAAAACACTCTTTGACAGCGCCAACTGGCGGCTCTGCGCGTTGCGGGCGCTGGGGATGCGGGATTTCAGTGCGCTCACCTCGGATTACTTTGATGGCGACGACCCGCAACTGGTCGATTTTATCGCGCGCCAAACGTTGCCAAGGCGTGGCATCCTCGCCAACCCGGATGAGATTCTTGTGACAATGGGCGCCCAAAACGCGCTCTGGCTATCGGCGCAGGTTTTGCTGAACAGCCGCAGGCGTGCAGCAATCGAAGACCCTTGCTATCCCGCACTGCGCACGATCCTGACGCAATCACGCTGCCAACTGAGCATTGTTCCCGTTGATCAGGACGGATTGCCGCCCGATGATCTGCCCGTTGACACAGATGTGGTTTTCACCACCCCCAGCCACCAGTGCCCAACCGCCGCAACCATGCCGCTGGACCGGCGCAATGCGCTGCTGGAGAAAGCCGAAGCCGAGGATTTCGTTATCGTCGAGGACGACTACGAATTCGAGATGTCCTTTCTCAAGTCGCCATCACCGTCACTCAAGTCACTGGACAAGAACGGGCGCGTGATCTACGTCGGTTCGTTTTCAAAGTCCCTGTTTCCGGGGTTGCGGCTTGGCTATCTGGTTGGTCCCGCCCCTTTCATCCGCGAAGCCCGCGCCCTGCGCGCCACGGTCCTGCGCCATCCGCCCGGTCATATACAACGTACCGTCAGTTATTATTTGTCCTTGGGGCATTATGACGCGCTGATCCGCCGGATGAGCAAGACCTACCATGAACGGCGGCAATTGCTGGTTCGCGCACTTGATCAGCACGGGCTGACCATTGCCGGACAAGGAACATATGGCGGATCATCCGTTTGGCTCAAGACACCATCGGGCATTGATACCACGGTGCTGGCCGAGACCCTAAGAGCGGATAGTGTTCTGGTCGAACCCGGTGCACCCTTCTTTGCAGGTGAAACACCACCGACCGAATATTTGCGGCTTGCCTACTCATCAATCCCTGCGGCACGTATCCCAGAGGGTATCAACCTGATCGCCAAGGCAATCCAGAAATACTGATTTTTGAGACTTGGTGTCTCAAAATAATTTGCTCTGGCCTTAAGAACGCTACCCAACTGGACCTAACGCCCATGCCGTGCAGAACCTAATGTCAAGAAAGCGAAACTGGGGGGATTCTGCGCTCCCAATTTCTTTGGAATCTAGGGAAGGACCCACCGCCATGAAAATGACCACTGAAGAAGCATTCGTCAAAACGCTCCAGGCACATGGCATTCGCCACGCCTTCGGGATCATCGGGTCTGCGATGATGCCAATCTCTGATATTTTTCCGGCCGCCGGCATCACATTCTGGGACTGCGCGCATGAAGGCTCAGCCGGTATGATGGCTGACGGTTACACACGCGCCACAGGCGAAATGTCGATGATGATCGCCCAGAACGGCCCCGGCATCACCAACTTTGTGACTGCCGTTAAGACCGCCTATTGGAACCACACACCTTGCCTGCTGGTCACGCCGCAAGCCGCAAACAAGACCATCGGTCAGGGCGGTTTCCAGGAAATGGAACAGATGAACCTGTTCAAGGACTGTGTGGCCTATCAGGAAGAAGTCCGTGATCCGTCGCGCATCTGCGAGGTTCTGGCCCGCGTGATCGCCAAGGCCAAGCGTCTGTCCGGCCCGACCCAGATCAACATCCCGCGCGACTTCTGGACCCAAGTGATCGACATCGAAATCCCCGAGCCTGTCGAGTTTGAATCCAGCCCCGGTGGTGAATCATCCATCGCGAAAGCCGCCGAGCTTTTGTCCACTGCCAAATTCCCTGTCATCCTGAACGGTGCGGGCGTTGTTCTGGCCGAAGGCGGCATCGAAGCCTCCAAGGTTCTGGCCGAAGCGCTCGACGCACCTGTCTGCGTGGGCTACCAGCACAACGACGCGTTCCCCGGCAACCACCCGCTGTTTGCAGGTCCGCTGGGCTACAACGGTTCAAAAGCGGGCATGGAGCTGATCAGCAAGGCTGACGTGGTTCTGGCCCTTGGCACACGCCTCAACCCCTTCTCAACCCTGCCCGGCTATGGCATCGACTATTGGCCCAAGGATGCGAAGGTCATTCAGGTTGACCTCAACCCTGACCGCATCGGTCTGACCAAAAAAGTCACTGTCGGCATCGTCGGTGACGCAGCCAAGGTTGCCAAAGGCATCACAGCGCATCTTGCAGACACAGCAGGCGACGCAGGCCGTGACGCGCGCAAGGCGATGATCGCACAGACCAAATCGGCCTGGGCGCAGGAACTGTCCAGCCTCGACCACGAGCAGGACGATCCCGGCACAACATGGAACGAGCGTGCGCGGCAGGCCCGCCCTGACTGGATGTCACCGCGTCAGGCGTGGCGCGCCATTCAAGCGGCAATGCCGGAAAATGCGATCATTTCGTCAGATATCGGCAACAACTGCGCGATTGGTAATGCCTACCCAAGCTTCCCGACCGGTCGCAAATATCTTGCACCCGGCCTCTTTGGTCCGTGCGGCTACGGCCTGCCTTCCATCGTGGGTGCGAAAATCGGCCAGCCTGATGTGCCTGTGATCGGCTTTGCCGGCGACGGCGCATTCGGTATCGCAGTCAACGAGCTCACAGCGATTGGCCGTGAAGAATGGCCTGCCATCACGCAGATCGTCTTCCGCAACTACCAGTGGGGCGCGGAAAAGCGCAACTCGACCCTGTGGTTTGACGACAACTTCGTCGGCACCGAACTGGACATGAAAGTGTCCTATGCAGGCATCGCGCAGGCCTGCGGCCTGATCGGGGTGCAAGCCAAGACGATGGAAGAGCTGACAGCGCTGTTGAACCAGGCGATCAAAGACCAGATGGAAAACAACAAAACCACGCTGATCGAAGTGATCCTGAATCAGGAACTGGGTGAACCTTTCCGCCGCGACGCCATGAAGAAGCCTGTCAAAGTGGCCGGCATCTCTGCGTCCGACATGGCAGCTGAATAGGTTTGCCATTCGACCTTGGCCCCGGCACAGCGGCGGCCCTTGCAATTGCTTTGCTGGGGGCCGCCTTTGTCCGGGGCTATTCGGGTTTCGGGTTCTCGGCGATCTTTATCGCTTTTGCAGCCCTCGTCACAAACCCGCTTCCTTTGATCCCGGTGGTCTTTGCATGCGAAATCTTGATGACAGTCTTTCAGGCCCGCGGCATCCGCGGGCACGTGGACTGGCGCCGCGTTCTCTACATGCTTTGTGGGGCCGCGATTGCACTGCCGTTTTCGGTCGCGGTCATGCTGTCGGTGGGCGCGGATACCGCGCGGATCGTGATCTCGTCGATTATTCTGGTGATGTCACTTGTGCTGCTGTCGGGCTGGACATTGCAGCAGCGGATCGGGGCATTGGGGCACGGCGGGGTCGGTCTAATCTCGGGGGCGTGCAACAGCGCGGGCATCGGCGGTTTACCCGTCGCAGCCTTCATGTCCGCGCAACCGATGCACGCTGCAGCCTTTCGGGCCACGATGATTGTCTACCTCACAGGGCTCGACATCATCACCTTGCCACTTTTGTGGGCAGGCGGATTGGTCAGCTGGGATACCGCCATTGGCCTTGTCATGGCCTTTCCCTTGCTGGGTTTGGGTGTGTGGCTGGGTGGGCGTCAATTTCTTTCCGCTTCCCCTTCGACATTCCGGCGCTTTGCGGTGATGCTACTGATGACGCTCTCGGTTCTGGGGCTCTTGCGCGCATTGAAAGGCATGTAAAATGACATCACCCTTCCTTTCCACCCGTGAGGCACAGGCGCCGGCAGATTTGATTGCCCTCGCCCAGAGCTTTGGCGCACCTCGCGTCGCCATTGCACGTGCGGGTTCGCCGCTGCCGATGGAAGCCGCCGAAGACGCGACCAAGGCTGGCATTATGATCCCCGTCTTTGTCGGTGAGGCCGACATGATCCGCGCCGAAGCGGCCAAGTTGGACTGGGATATTTCGGGCTATGCCCTGCACGACACCACAGGCGAGGAAGAGGCAGGCCGCACCGCCGCCGCCTTGTGTGGCGCAGGCCAGGCTGATGTCCTGATGAAAGGGCAGTTGCACACTGATGTCTTTATGAAGACCGCCGTTGCCCGCGATGCGGGGCTGCGTACGGGCCAACGCTTTGTGCATATCTTCCACATTTCCCACCCCGATGGCGGCAGGCCGATCCTGATCTCGGACGCCGCTGTCAACGTGATTCCCGACATCAAGACCCGTCAGTCGTCGATTATCGAAGTCAGGAAACTGCTGAACAGACTGGGCAATGACCGCCCCAAAATTGCGATCCTTTCAGCGACCGAAAGCGCCATTCCCTCCGTTCCCTCGTCAATGGAGGCCAAAGAACTGGCCGACTGGGCACGCGCAGAGGTTGCCGGCATTGATGTGTCTGGCCCGCTGGCCTTTGACCTGATCATGTCGCCCCAAGCGGCCGCGACCAAGAAGCTGACGGATGATCCAGTCGCGGGCCATGCCGATGCAATCATTGTGCCCGATATCGTATCCGGCAACGCACTGTTCAAAGCTTTTGTCTATCTGACCGGCGGTTGTGCTGCGGGGATTGTCACTGGTGCGAAAGTGCCGATCCTGCTGACGTCACGCGCCGACCCGCCTGCGGCCCGTATCGCCTCTGCCGCCTTGGCCGCCATCAGCTGTGGGTTGCCAAAGTGATCCTTGTTCTGAACGCTGGCTCCTCCTCGCTCAAGATCGAGGTCTTTGACGAAGCGTTGCGCTCGGTCATCTCTGGCCGCGTGACGAACCTTGGGACAACGGGCGAATTGCGGTTGGGTGATAAAACACGTGCGGTCGAGGCACGCGATCACGCACAAGCACTTGATATGATGCTGGCAGCCTTGCGCGAAGCAGGCTATCCGCTAACGGCATTTGCTGCCGCCGCCCACCGCATCGTCCACGGCGGCGCTGTGATGACAGCGCCCGCGCGCCTGCGCCCACCGGTGATCGCAACCATCGAAAGCGTCATCCCGCTAGCCCCTTTGCACAACCCCAACAACCTTGCGGGTGTCTATGCCCTGCAGAAACTGGCCCCCGATCTGCCGCAATACTGCAGCTTCGGAACGGCGTTCCACGCGACCAACCCAGAGGTCGCCACACGCTATGCCATCCCGCAAGTGCATCACGATGCGGGCATCCGCCGCTACGGGTTTCACGGGTTGTCCTATGCCAATATGGTTGCCGAATTCGGCGACACATTGCCCGATCACCTGCTGGCCTTTCATCTGGGTAATGGCGCAAGCCTTTGCGCAATTCACAAAGGCAAATCCATCGCCACTTCGATGGGGTATTCGCCGCTTTCGGGGCTGACGATGGGCACCCGGTCTGGCGATATTGATGGTGCGGCGGTGCTGCGCATGTCCAAATCACTTGGCGAAGATGAAACAGACCGGATGCTCAACAAAACCTCTGGTTTGCAGGCACTTGCTGGTGAAAACAACATGAAGACGCTGCTTGAGCGCACCGACGATGCCGCCAAATTCGCGGTTGAGCATTTTTGCTATTGGGCCGCGCGCCACGCGGGATCGGCCATTGTCGCGATGGGCGGGCTTGATGCCGTCGCCTTCACTGGTGGTATTGGCGAAAACGCGGGCCCTGTGCGCGACAGAATCATGGAATTGCTGGCCTGCTTTGGGACCGTTCCGGTCCATGTGATCGTCGCAGATGAAGAAAAACAAATTGCCCGCGATGCGCTGGCGCTGATTGCACAGGGGCGCTGAATGATCGAAGCCCTGCTCACAACGCTTGATCTGACCGGACGGGAATTCCTGATCCTGACCGTGATCGTGATCGTGGCAGGCATCGTGCGGGGATTTTCCGGCTTTGCGCTCTCGGCTGTTGTCATGGCCAGCGCGGTAATTATCCTGCCACCCGTACAACTCATCCCGATTTGCTGGTGGCTTGAAATGACCGCCTCGGTGCTAATGGCCAAAGGCGGGTGGCAACAGGCCGACCGTGGGATCGTGATGGGCTTGGTAATCGGCTCCACCATTGGTGTGCCTTTTGGATTGCTTTTGACAACATCCATTTCGGTAGAAGCCAGCAAATTGGTCGCGCTGACGCTGATTATCGCGCTGGCACTCACCCAGTTGGCCAAGATCCGGCTGTCCTTTCTGGCAACCAAAGCGGGGCTCTATGGATCGGGCATTGCCGCTGGTGTCGTGACCGGCCTTGCAAGCGTGGGCGGCATGGTAATCGCAGTTTATGTTTTATCGCAGGATGCCCCCGCCGCCAAAATGCGTGCGGCCCTCGTGCTCTTTTTATTCGTCAGCTCGCTCACATCGCTCATTATGCTGCTCTGGTTTGGCGTGATGAACAGCACCGCCGCCGCGCGCGGGCTCAGCCTTGCGATCCCGACAACGGTTGGTGTGTTCCTCGGTCAACGCCTGTTCACGCCGCGTTTTGCCCCCTACTATCGCCCTGCCTGCCTGTCATTGCTTTGCGCTTTGGCAGGTGCCGCCCTCGTCCGCACCCAACTCGCTTGAAAGGTACACATATGTCACTTGATCAGCCCCAACTTGATACATCGCCCAAGGTTTCGGACGAGGTGCGCAAGACAACCTGCTACATGTGTGCCTGCCGCTGCGGGATTAACGTGCATATGAAGGAGGGCAAGGTCGCCTATATCGAAGGCAACAAGGACCATCCCGTGAACCAGGGCGTGCTTTGCGCCAAAGGCTCGGCTGGCATCATGCAGCACAACGCACCTTCGCGGCTAAGGGCACCGTTGAAGCGGGTGGGCGAGCGTGGATCCGGCGAGTTCGAAGAAATCAGCTGGGAAGAGGCACTGACGCTGGCGACAGAGTGGTTGGCCCCTGTCCGCGAAAAGCACCCCGAGAAGTTGGCGTTTTTTACAGGCCGCGACCAGTCCCAATCCTTCACAAGTTTCTGGGCGCAGGGTTTCGGCACCCCCAACTACGCCGCCCACGGCGGGTTCTGCTCGGTCAACATGGCGGCAGCGGGCATCTATACGATGGGCGGCGCGTTCTGGGAATTCGGCCAGCCCGATTGGGACCACACCAAGCTTTTCATGCTCTTTGGCGTAGCCGAGGATCACGACAGCAATCCCATCAAAATGGGCATCGGCAAGATCAAGGCGCGCGGTGCACGCATGATCGGCGTCAACCCGATCCGCACCGGCTATAACGCTGTTGCCGACGATTGGGTCGGCATCACCCCCGGCACCGACGGCCTGTTCATCCTCGCAATGGTCCACTGCCTGATGAAGGCGGGCAAGATCGATCTGGACTATCTGGCACGGTTCACCAACGCCTCTGTTCTGGTCAACGAAGACCCAGACTCCGAACAGTTCGGCCTGTTCCTGCGCGATGAGGACGGGCAACCACAAGTCATCGACCGGCGCACCGGCAATCTCGCGCCTTGGAACGGTCAGGGGGTCGAACCTGATCTTGCCGCCACCTATCGCGCCAAAGGCGTCACGCACCGGCCCGTTTTCCACCAGATGGCCGACCGGTATCTGTCTGACGACTACGCACCCGAGGCGGTCGCCGAGCGTTGCGGGATTTCCGCCCAGCGCATCCGCGCCCTTGCCGCCGACCTCGCGCGCGTTGCTTTTGATGAGGCGATCGAACTGGACCGCCCTTGGACCGACTTCCGCGGCAAAAAGCACGACAAGATGATCGGACGCCCCGTCAGCTTCCACGCCATGCGCGGAATTTCGGCCCATTCCAACGGCTTTCAAACCTGCCGCGCGCTGCACGTGCTGCAAATCCTGCTTGGCTCTGTCGAAGTGCCCGGCGGCATGCGCTTCAAACCACCCTACCCCAAGCCCGCAACAGCGCACCCCAAGCCACATGGCAAAGTCACACCGGGAGCGGCCCTTGACGGCCCGCACCTTGGGTACACGCACGGGCCAGAGGATTTGTTGCTTGATGCCGAAGGCAACCCGACCCGCATCGACAAAGCCTATTCATGGGAAAACCCGATGTCGGCGCACGGTCTGATGCATATGGTGATTTCCAACGCACATGCCGGCGTGCCCTACAAGATCGACACGCTGTTTATGTATATGGCGAACATGTCGTGGAACTCGTCCATGAACGTGGGCGGCGTGCACAAGATGCTGATCGACAAGGACGAAAACGGGGATTATGTGATCCCACGGATCATCTATTCCGACGCCTACTCCTCTGAAATGGTCGCCTACGCCGACCTGATCCTGCCCGACACAACCTATCTGGAACGGCACGACTGTATCTCACTGCTCGACCGCCCGATCTGCGAAGCGGATGGGGTGGCCGATGCGATCCGCTGGCCTGTGGTGGAACCTGACCGCGATGTGCGCGGCTTCCAGTCAGTGCTGTGCGATCTGGGCGCACGGCTCGGCCTGCCGGGTTTTGTGAACGAAGACGGCAGCCAGAAATATGAAGACTATGCCGATTACATTACCAACCACGTGCGCCGCCCGGGTGTCGGGCCGCTCGCCGGATGGCGTGTTGGCGAAGACGGCAAACTGCAAGGCGGGCGTGGTCAGCCTAATGGCAGCCAGTTGCAGAACTACATCGACAACGGCGGCTTCTGGATTGAGCACGTGCCCGAGAATGCCGCCTACTACAAACCCTTCAGCATGGAGTACCAGGATTGGGCGGTGAAAATGGGCTTCTATGATGTAGCCCAACCCTACATCTTCCAGTTGTACGTCGAACCCCTGCGCAAATTCCAGGCCGCCGCCGAAGGCATCGGGACACGGCAACCACCAGAGCATTTACGCGAACGCCTGAAACTGACGATGGACCCGCTCCCGTTCTGGTACCCCCCGCTTGAAGACGGCCACGCCGATCCGGTCGAATACCCGATCCACGCGCTCACCCAACGGCCTATGGCGATGTACCATTCATGGGGCACGCAAAACGCTTGGCTACGGCAAATCCACGGGCATAACCCGCTTTATGTGCCAACCAATATCTGGGAGGCCAACGGCTTTCAGGAGGGCGACTGGGCGCGCGTCTCCTCGGTGCATGGCGCGATCACAGTGCCTGTCGCCCATCAGGCGTCGCTCAACCCCAATACAGTCTGGACATGGAACGCGATCGGCAAACGCAAAGGCGCATGGGCGCTGGATGAAAAGGCACCAGAAGCGACCAAAGGCTTCCTGCTGAACCACCTGATCCACGAATTGCTGCCACCCAAAGGCGACGGCCTGCGCTGGGCCAACTCCGACCCGATCACCGGACAGGCCGCATGGTTCGACCTGCGCGTAAAGATCGAGAAATCCGCAGTACCGAATGAGGCGCAACCGGTCATGCCAGCGATCAAATCACCGGTTGGTCAAGGACCGAAAGAACTGGACTGGAAGGTCGGCAAATGACCAACCGACAAGTGCTCTTGATTATCGCGGTCTTCGTGGTGCTGACCTTGGGCAGTTTCATCTGGTATATTGCCACTTGGGACAGCCGCAAAGGCACCGACCAGACAACCCTTATCATCTTGCCTGAAATACTTCCGCCGGAGGCTCCGGCGCTTGCAACAGGGACAATGCTATGACCCAACTTCCCCCCCCATCTGCCAAGAAACTTGGTCTTGTCATTGACCTGGACACCTGTGTGGGGTGTCACGCCTGTGTGGTCTCCTGCAAAGGCTGGAACACCGAAAACTATGGCGCGCCACTGTCGGATCAAAACGCCTATGGCGCAGATCCATCCGGTACCTTCCTGAACCGTGTCCACTCCTACGAAGTGCAACCGGCACAGGGCGAGGCCCAACTGATCCACTTCCCCAAATCCTGTCTGCACTGCGAAGACGCGCCTTGCGTCACGGTCTGTCCGACAGGCGCCAGCTACAAGCGGTCTGAGGACGGTATCGTACTGGTCAACGAAAGCGACTGCATCGGCTGCGGGCTCTGTGCATGGGCCTGCCCTTACGGCGCGCGCGAATTGGACGCCAAGGAAGGTGTCATGAAGAAATGCACCCTCTGCGTGGACCGTATCTACAACGAAAACCTGCCCGAAGAAGACCGCCAGCCAGCCTGCGTGCGGACCTGCCCCGCAGGCGCACGGCACTTCGGAGATCTGGGCGACGCCGAAAGCGACGTCTCAAAACTGGTAGCCGAACGCGGCGGTTTCGATCTGATGCCGGAACAAGGCACCAAGCCCGTCAACAAATACCTGCCACCACGCCCCAAGGACGTCATGCCGGAATTCGATGTGCTGGCCCCTTACCTTGAACCGATCGCCAGCGACGGCAAAGGCTTCGTCGGCTGGCTCGACAAAGCCCTCTCATCCCTGCCCGGAGGAGCGAAATAATGCATCCCGCAGCGTCTGTTATTATCTTCAACACGTTCTCAGGTCTGGGTTTTGGCCTCTTGTTCTGGCTGGGCCTTGGCGCACTGGTCCCAACCGGTATGGGGGCCTTCATCTGGTTCACTATCGCTTACCTCTTTGCCGTCGGCGGGCTTATCGCCTCGACCTTCCACCTTGGACACCCCGAGCGCGCGATCAAAGCTTTCAGCCAATGGAAAACAAGCTGGCTCAGCCGCGAAGGGATCTGCGCTGTTTTCGCGCTGGTCGTCATGGCGATTTACGGGGCCGGTCTGGTCTTTGCCGAAACACGCCTCGCGCTGGTCGGCATCATCGGCGGCATCGCATCACTCGGCGTGGTCTTCACCACTTCCATGATCTACGCGCAGATGAAAACCGTGCCACGCTGGCGGCACTGGACAACACCCGCGATGTATCTGCTCTTGTCCATCGGCGGCGGCGCGCTGTTGTCGGGGCAAGTCTGGATAGCGACTGTCCTGTTGTCCCTCGGCGCTGCCCTGCAAATCTTTGCATGGCTCTCGGGAGACACGCGTTTCAAAGCGTCCGGCACAAATATGGAGACCGCGACCGGCCTTGGCCATATCGGCAAGGTCCGCGCGTTTGAGCCACCGCACACGGGCACCAATTACCTGATGCGCGAATTCATCCATCAGGTAGGGCGCAAACACAGCGAAAAATTGCGGATCATTACAATCGGGTTGGCCTTCGTCCTTCCCGTCATCTTGCTACTTCTGCCATTCAACCACGTCCTGGCCGCACTCGCGGTCATCAGCCACATCGCCGGTGTGCTCACACTCCGCTGGCTGTTCTTCGCCCAAGCTGAACACGTCGTCGGCCTCTACTACGGCAAACGCTGACCCGTTATTACTGGCCCGAAAATATCCTGGGGGAGGCCCAACGGGCCGGGGGCAAAGCCCCCTCTGCCCTCAGCTTCGGATACGCAGTTCGGTTTCTGCGTCGAAAAGAAAAATGCGGTGCGGATCAATCGAGATCCCGACGCGTGCCCCTTCAGCGGTCCGGTCATCGCCGCGCTCTTCCACGACAATGCGCTCGCCCGTTGCGGATGTCAGATAGGCGAATGAAACCCCACCAAGGCTCTCGGTCAATTCAACCGTATGCGTATCCCCCTCAGGATCAATGGAGATGTGCTCGGGACGCGCGCCAACGCTGACAGCCTTGCCTTCATAGGCCGTGCTCACCAAACCATCATAGCGGGCGGCCAAACCCGGTGCGTCAACACTGCCGTCCTTGACTATACCACTCACAAAATTCATCGCAGGTGACCCGATAAAGCCCGCCACAAATTTGTTGTCCGGATCACGGTACAGATCCATCGGCGCACCCACTTGCTCGATCACACCCAAACGCAACACGACGATCTTGTCAGCCAGCGTCATCGCCTCGACCTGATCGTGTGTTACGTAAATCATGGTGGCGCCGATCTCCTTGTGCAAACGCGCGATCTCGACGCGCATCTCGACGCGCAGTTCCGCGTCAAGGTTCGACAAAGGCTCATCGAACAGGAATACCTCGGGTCCCCGCACAATCGCGCGGCCGATCGACACGCGCTGGCGCTGGCCACCCGAAAGGGCCGCAGGCTTGCGATCCAGGTAAGGTTCAAGCTTCAATATCCGCGTCGCTTCGGCCACTTTGGTTTCAATCTCGGCCTTGGGGTGGCCGTTCATTTTCAGGCCAAACCCCATATTATCCTTTACCGTCATATGCGGATAGAGCGCGTAGGTCTGGAACACCATTGCGACGCCCCGCTCAGAGGGGTCCATGCGCGTGACATCGCGGTCGCCAATATGCATCGCCCCTTCGGTGGTTTCCTCGAGCCCTGCAACCATCCGCAAAAGCGTCGACTTGCCACAACCCGACGGGCCAACAAAAACGCAAAATTCACCATCCGCGATGTCGAGGTCGATGCCGTGAATGACCTGTACATCGCCATAGCGCTTGATGACGTTCTGCAGCGTTACACCTGACATGGCTTAAATCCCCGTTGTTTCTTTTGTTTGATAGTCGGGAAAGCTCCAATTCTGGGCATCCCGTGTTATTTTGTCTGCTGTCTCGCGCAGGATCGGCACATAGGCCTCAAGCCCTGCTAGATTGGTCCGGCTGGTCGTGCTGGTGACCGAAAGCGCCCCAAGGACGCGGCCAGCCAAAGTCAGGATCGGCATCGCCACGCAGATGATTCCAGGCTCATGCTCTTCGCGATCAAAGCCATAGCCGTTCTGACGGATGTCACTCAACTCGGCGCGCAGCGCATCCGCGCTATCAAGCGTGTGGTCCGTAAAGCCGTGAAAAGACTGTTGTTCGATCACGGTCTCGACAGCATCCTGATCAAGAAAGGCCAACATCACCTTGCCGACACCTGTACAATAGGCTGGTCCGACCTTGCCCGCCTGACTGTACATCTGAACAGGGTTATTCGCGTTGCGCTTATCAATATAAAGCACTTGTGCATGATCCAACTGCGCAAGGTGGACCGTCTCGCCCACGGCTTTGCTCAGGGCATCCAGATGCGGACGCGCCACAGGTGCAAGTGTCGATTGATCCCAAGCCGTATGGGCCAGACGCACGAGACGCAGGCCGGGCGTATAGGTCTGCCGCTCGGGGTCGTAGGCCAGCATCTGTTGATTGGTAAGGGTTTGGAGGAACCTGTACAGGGTCGGCTTGGGAAAGTCGGACTGCGCCAGAATCTCGCTGAAACGCACAGGCCGCCCGAAGGCCGCAACCTGATCAAGCACCTCAAGCGCCTTTCCAACTGTGCCGTCACCGGTCACTCGCCCCATATGTCCTCCCTTGGTCGATCCGGGCATTTCACACCGATCTCCTCATGGTGCTGCCCTCGACTGTTGACAAGGCTAGCCTGTTCGCGGTTTAGTATCAACATCCAAAACTAAGTTTCACATAATGAAACCAGTTTACACACGGAAGCATACTGGGAGGAAACCATGCATTCCATTTTGAAAACGTCGCTCGCGGCGTTGGTCGCTGCTGGCATCACCGCGTCGTCTGCTGCTGCAGACGCGCACGGCCTGTCTGGCGAATTGAACATCATCTCTGATATGTCCAACCCTGCACCGCGCGCAGTGATGGAAGGCCTGGCTGCTGATTTTGACGCGCTGCACCCCAACCTTGAGGTCAATCTGACCATTGTTGACCGCGAAGCATGGAAGACACAGATCCGCAACGCGCTGGGTGCCAACCCGCCGGACGTTGTGAACTGGTATGCGGCCAACCGGATGCGCCCCTACGTCGACGCAGGCCTGTTTGCCGATATCTCTGATCTCTGGGCAGAACCTGAGTTCGAAGCGCTGGCATCAACCAAAGGTGCGATGACACTGGACGGTGCCCAATGGGGCGTGCCTTACACATACTATCAGTGGGGCGTTTATTACCGCAAAGACATCTTCGACCAGTACGGTCTGTCCGAGCCGACAAACTGGGAGGAAGAGCTGGCAAACTGCCAGACACTGCTCGACAACGGCGTCAAATGCTACACCATCGGCACCAAGTTCCTTTGGACCGCTGGCGGCTGGTTTGATTATATCAACTCGCGCACAAACGGCTATGATTTCCACATGGCGTTGGCCCGCGGCGAGGTCGAGTGGACAGACGACCGCGTGCGCCAGACGTTCGCCAACTGGCGTCAGCTGATCGACATGGGCGCCTTCATCGACGACCACCAGACCTATAGCTGGCAAGAAGCGCTGCCATTCATGGTGAATGGCGAAGCTGCGGCCTACCTGATGGGTAACTTTGCGGTTGCTGCGATGCGTGATGGTGGTCTGACTGATGACCAACTTGATTTCTACCAGTTCCCGATGATCAACCCTGACGTTGATTACGCCGAGGACGCGCCAACCGATACGTTCCACATCGCATCGGGCGCACAGAACATGGACGCCGCGAAAGAGTTCTTGCGCTACGTCACCTCTGCAGAGGTGCAGACAGCGATCAATGGCGGCGACGCTTTGGGTCAGTTGCCTGTGAACGCGAACGCATCCATCGACGCGGACAAGTTCCTCGAGCAAGGCTTTGACATGCTGTCCAACAACGCAGGTGGCGGCATCATGCAGTTCTTTGACCGTGACTTTGATGCGGAAATGGCCTCTGTCGGCATGGAAGGCCTGCAGGAATTCATGGTGTTCCCGGATAACCTCGACGACATCCTGATGCGCCTCGAAGAAACACGTCAGCGTATCTACAACTAACGGTAAGGTGGGTTTTACCCACCCTACGGCACCCACCCTTGCGTAGGGTGGGTGCAACCCAAGCCAAACCAACCCATCTGCAAACCCACCTGTGGTTTTCACATGTGTTGACCCAGCAGGAGAAACGCCATGTCGGTGTCACCCGCCGTTCCAAGCACCCGCGCAAGCCGGCCGCAACGCGGCTGGTATAAACGCAACGAGATTGCGATCACGCCGTGGCTGTTTCTGCTGCCCGCGATGATTTTTTTCGCGGTCTACGTGATCATTCCTATCGGCCAGTCGTTCTGGATTTCACTGCATGAATGGGACGGCTTGGGCGAGAAAACATGGGTCGGCACCGCCAACTACGAACGCCTGCTTGGGTGGGGCGACGCCAATGTCGACCGCAAGTTTTCCGTGTCGTTCTGGAACAACCTCAAATGGCTGGTCCTTTACCTTCTGGCGATCCCCGCGGGCCTGTTTATCGCGCTGTTCCTGAACCAGACCGTCACAGGCATCCGCTTTTACAAGTCGATGTTCTTTTTCCCCTTTGTCATCAGCCAGGTCGTTGTGGGTCTGGTGTTCAGCTGGTTCTATCTGCCGCGCGAAGGTCTGCTCAACGCGATCCTTGGCTTCTTTGGCGCAGGCCCCATCAACGTGCTAGGCGATCCGACACTGGCAACATACGGTATAATCGCGGCTGGCCTGTGGCCGCAGACGGCATATTGCATGATCCTCTATCTCACGGGTCTGAACGCCGTTGATCCCGAACAGGTCGAGGCCGCGCGCCTTGATGGTGCGAAGGGTCCCAAGATGCTTTGGTATGTGATCCTGCCCCAGCTCAAGCCTGCGACCTTCATCGCCTTCGTTGTGACGATCATTGGCGCGCTGCGGTCGTTCGACCTGATCAGTGTGATGACAAATGGTGGCCCCTTTGGTTCTACCCGTGTGCTGTCGTTCTACATGTTCGAGGAATCGCTGTCGGAATTCGGGTTCCGTATGGGCTATGGTGCGGCCATTGCCGTGATCCTGTTCTTCATCATGCTCGGGTTCATCACCTATTTCCTTTACGCGATGTACCAAGATGAAAAGGGAGCGCGCTGATGTTTCCGACACCGATCGCTAAAACCTCACGCACGTGGCAGATCTCTTATCAGGCGCTCTTGCCGGTGATGCTGATCATCTGGCTGCTGCCTCTCATCGCCGTTGCCAACTTTTCGATCAAACCTGAGTCCGATTTCGTCAACGGCAACTATTGGGGCATCCCCAGCAGTTTTGAGGCCTTCTCGAATTACGGGCGCGTGTTCTTCGAATCGAACATGCCGCGCTATTTGTGGAATTCGCTCTTCATCACGATCCCCACAGTGATCGGGGCGGTCGCGCTGTCTGCGATGGCCGGTTTTGCGCTGGGTGTGTACAAATTCAAAGGCAACCTGCTGCTCTTTTTCATCTTCATCGCCGGTAATTTCGTGCCGTTCCAGATCCTGATGGTCCCGGTACGTGATCTGACGCTGAGCCTGAACCTCTATGACACAAAAACAGGTTTGGTGCTTTTCCATATCGCCTTCCAGACCGGATTTTGCACGCTTTTCATGCGCAACTTTATCCGCGCCCTGCCCTTCCCCTTGATCGAGGCCGCGCGCGTTGAAGGCATCGCCGAATGGCGCATCTTCCTTTTCGTGGTCCTGCCATTGATGAAGCCTGCACTCGCAGCGCTTGCCGTGCTGATCTTTACCTTCATCTGGAACGATTATTTCTGGGCTGTTGTCCTGACCCAAGGGCCGGACGCACAACCCGTCACCGCCGGTATCACCGAGTTCAATTCCCAGTACCGCGCCGCCTATCACCTGATGAGCGCGGGCTCGATCGTGGCCGCCCTGCCGCCGGTCGCCATGTTCTTTTTGATGCAGAAACACTTTATCGCGGGCCTCACCCTCGGAGCAGTAAAGTAACCAAGATGAACCGAACCTATCGTATCGACGACGGTCGTCAGACACTTGTGCTGGCGGCCCGCAACGACCGACTGCCTGAAGTTGTCTATTGGGGGGCGCTACTGCCCGCCGAAGAAAATCTTGATACCTTGCATGCGGCCCACAGGATTGATGTGACAGGCGGGATGCTGGACGAAAACCCGGACCTGTCGATCTGCCCCGAAGCGACGCGCAGTTTTCCCGGCCAACCCGGGCTGATCCTGCGTGACAGCGACGGCACGCCCCTGCTGCCCAAGTTCTGTTTCGAACGCGTGGCACAGAACGGTGCGCTCGAACTCACCTACACAGACAAAGAAAACGGGCTGACGCTGACGGTGCGCTTTGAAAGCGACCAAGACACGCAGGTGATCACATGCCAGACCACACTCGATGCAACCCGCCCTGTGCATCTGCACTGGCTTTCCGCTCCGGTCCTGCCCGCACCGCAACAATCGGATGAAATGATTGATGTGTCGGGGCGGTGGTGTGGTGAGTTCCAGCTGTCCCGCACCGCGTGGGCACCCGGGATGCGTTACCGCGAGAATCGCACCGGACGGACGGGGCACGAGCATTTTCCGGGTCTGATCGTGCCGTGCCGTGGCGCCACCAATACCAAGGGCGAGGCCTATGCATTCCACTATGGCTGGTCCGGCGGGCACAAGATGATCGCCGAAGAATTGCAAGACGGTCGCCGCCAGATCCAATGGGGGCACGCCGCCCGCATGGAAACCGAAGCCGCCACACAGTTCAAGTCCGCCCCCCTCTATATCGCCTATTCGGATACCGGTCTGAACGGTTGCGCCGTGGCGTTCCAACGCCACCTGCGCGACCGGATCGTGACATGGCCCAAACCGAACGCACCGCGCCCTGTGCACTATAACTGCTGGGAGGCCGTCTATTTCGACCATAAACTGCCGGTTTTGAAAGACATCGCCGATCGTGCGGCGGCGCTGGGGGCAGAGCGCTTTGTGCTGGATGATGGCTGGTTCGGCAATCGCGATGACGACACCCGCAGCCTCTCGGACTGGACTGTGGATCGCCGCAAATATCCGGACGGGCTGGACCCGCTGATTGCGCATATTCACGAGCTTGGCATGACCTTTGGCATCTGGTTCGAGCCCGAAATGATCAACGAAGACAGCGACATCCACCGCGCGCGTCCCGATTGGGTGTTGGGTAGCGAAGACCAGACCCTTGGCCGCCAGCAAAAAGCGCTGAATATGGCACTGCCCGAGGTTCGCGATTATCTTTACGGTCGCATGTCGGCAATCCTGCGCGATCATGCGATTGATTACATCAAATGGGACCACAACCGTGTTCTGCCGATGCCCGATGCGTCACAGACACGTGGATCATACGCGCTGATCGACCGGCTCCGCGCAGACTTTCCTGACGTCGAGATCGAAAGCTGCGCCTCGGGCGGTGGCCGGATCGATTTTGGCATCTTGCAGCGCACCCAACGTGTCTGGCTTTCCGACAGCAACGATGCGCTGGAACGGCTACGCATCCAGCATGATGCGGCTTTGTTCCTGCCATTGTCCGTCACCGGCAGCCACGTCGGACCACGCCATTGCCATACGTCGGGGCGCACCCTCGATATCTCATTCCGCGCATGGGTTGCGGCCCAGCGCCATATGGGGTTGGAGATGGACCCACGCGAACTGGACGCACGCGAAACAGCCGTGCTCACGCAGGTCACAGGCTGGTGGAAAGCCAACCGCCACTGGATGCAGACGGCTGATATTCTGCGCCTCGATAGCGCTGATCCTGCGGTCATCGCCGAACAGCAACTATCCCGCGACAAGGACCGCTTTGTGGTATTTGCGGGAAAGGCTGCAACCAGCGCCCAGATTTCTCCGCGACCATTGCGCCTGACCGGTCTGGACCCCGACGCCATGTACCGCATCGACCTGATCAACCGCGAGGATTTGCATCACCTGTCACGGGGAACACCTGCGCTGAAGGATGCCCCGCTTGAACTCTCCGGTGCCTATCTGATGCGCCATGGCGTTACCTTGCCATGGTCCTTCCCCGAACGCATGTGGGTCGTGGAAGGAGCGCGGCTATGAACGCGACCTTCCATGACCTCAAAGGTGCCTCGATCTTTATCACAGGCGGCGGCAACGGCATTGGTGCCGCGCTCTCTGATGGGTTTCTTGCGCAAGGGGCACAGGTGGCCTTTGTCGGTCGCTCGGATGCGACGGGTTTTGTGCAAAAGATGCGCGACAAACACGGCGTTGCGCCACTCTTTATCCGGTGCGATATTACCGACACGCCCGCCCTTCAGTCCGCCATGGATCAGGCGGTTGCCGTGCAAGGCCCCTTGAATGTGCTGGTCAACAACGCCGCCAACGACATGCGCTATGACGCAGCACAGATTACCGAGGCGGATTGGGACAGCCAGCATGCAATCAACGCCAAGGCTTACTTTTTTGCGTGCCAGAAGGCCGCGTCCCTGATGGCGCCGAAAGGGTCCATTATCAATTACTCCTCAATCACCTATCTGATGGGCTTGGCGGGCATGGTGCCTTATGTGACCGCCAATGCAGGCATCACAGGCATGACCCGCGCGCTGGCCCGTGAATGGGGACCGAAAGGTATCCGCGTGAACGCCATTGCACCCGGCTGGGTCTTTACCGAAAAGCAGGAAACCATGTGGGCGACACCCGCCTCCAAAGCGGCATTTCTGGAAAAGCAGTGCTTGCAGGAATTCATGCGTCCCGAAGATATGGTGGGCGGGACACTGTTTTTAGCGTCTTCTGCTTCGGCTATGATGACGGGACAAACCATTGTAATCGACGCAGGCGTGGTAGGAACCGGATGAGCGACGCACAGATCAAAGCCGATTGGATCGCCGTGGACTGGGGCACCAGCAACATGCGCGCCTGGGCCTTGTCGGGCAGTGGAACGGTGTTAGCTGAGGCCAGTTCCGATCAAGGCATGGGCAAACTGCGCCGCGAAGATTTCGAGGCCGCCTTGCTCTCTGTCGTCCAGGACTGGATCGACGGCCCGACAACCGTCATTGCCTGCGGAATGGTCGGATCCCGCCAGGGCTGGGTCGAGGCGCCTTATGCCGCAGTCCCTTGCGCCACGTTGCCCGAAGGTTTGGTCCAGGCACCAGTGACGCATCCTGACCTGACCGTCTATGTCATCCCCGGAATCAAGCAGATGTCCCCCGCTGACGTGATGCGCGGCGAAGAAACGCAAGTCACCGGCTTTCTCGCGCGTAACAAGAATTGGGATGGCGTGATCTGCCTGCCGGGCACACATACCAAATGGGTGCACGTCAGCGCGGATGAGGTTGTCAGCTTTCAGACCTTCATGACCGGTGAACTCTTCGACACTATCGCCACGCAAACGGTATTGCGCCACTCGATCGCCGCCGATGGCTGGGATGATGCCGCTTTTGCCGAAGGGCTCGAAATGGGGCTGTCGCGCCCCGAACGCCTTGCCGCGCGGCTGTTTTCATTGCGCGCCAACGGATTGCTGAACGATATGTCAGGGACGGCGGCACGTGCGCAACTGTCCGGCTTGCTGATCGGCACCGAACTTGCCGCGGCAAAACCCTATTGGCTTGGCCAACAAATCGCCGTGATCGGGGAAGGCAAGCTGTCGAAACTCTATGTTGATGCTTTGGCAACACAGGCCGCCCCCGCAACCCAAGTCAATGCCGCAACAATCACATTGGCTGGCCTGACAGCCGCCTATCAGCGCCTGAAAGGATAACATATGCATCGCCCCCTGATCGCGATTTTGCGCGGCGTGACACCCAGCGAGGCAGCTCCGATGGCCGCCGCCCTGATTGACGCAGGCATCACCAAGATCGAAGTGCCCCTGAACTCGCCTGATCCCTTTGCCAGCATCAAGGCGATGGCCGATGCTTATGGCAAGGACGCCCTGATCGGCGCAGGCACAGTGCTGTCGACCGACGATGTGGGGCGCGTGGCGCAAGCGGGTGGCAAGCTCGTGGTTTCGCCCAACTGCGACCAGCGCGTGATCGTCGCCACCAAGACCGCCGGCATGCAAAGCTGGCCCGGTGTCATGACCCCGACAGAGTGTTTCGCGGCGCTGAAAGCCGGTGCTGACGGGCTCAAGATCTTTCCTGCCAGTTTGCTTGGGCCTGAAGGCATCAAGGCAATCCGCGCGGTGTTGCCGACAGGCACGCAGGTCTATGCAGTGGGTGGCGCAGGCGCTGACAACTTTGCGGAATGGATGGCCGCTTCGGCGGACGGGTTCGGCATCGGCTCTGCCCTTTACAAGCCCGGTTTTTCGGTGGCCGATGTCGCGGCACGGGCGCGCGATATGGTCGCCGCTTATGATGCGGCTGGATCATGATTTACGATGATACCCAGTGCCAGCTTGGTGAAGGACCGCTGTGGCATCCTTTGCGCAAGCAGTTGTTCTGGTTTGATATTCTAGGAAAACGTCTGCACACGAAAGGCCAGCACTGGCAGTTTGACAATTATGTCAGCGCCGCGGGCTGGACCAGTGAAAGCACGCTGCTGATTGCCTCAAGCACCGCCTTGATGCATTTTGATATCACGTCCGGAGAAACTGAGACTATCGCGCCGCTGGAGGCCGAAAACCCGGTCACGCGCTCTAACGATGGGCGCGCGGACCCGCAGGGCGGTTTCTGGATCGGGACCATGGGCATTGATGCGGAAGACGGCGCAGGCGCGATCTATCGCTATTACAAAGGCGAGCTGCGCCAACTTTATGCGCAGATCACCATTTCCAATGCGATCTGTTTCGCGCCTGATGGCAAAACCGCCTATTTCACCGACACGCCGACGCAACAGATCATGCGCGTGGCGCTTGATGACCAAGGCTGGCCAAAGGGCGACCCTATGCTACACATTGACCTGAGCGGGACCTCCTTCCGTCCCGACGGGGCGGTCGTCGACGCCGCAGGCAACCTTTGGAACGCGCAATGGGGCGTCGGGCGGGTGGCCGTCTACGACGCATTCGGAGGGTTCCTTGAAAGCTACAACTTTGCTGCGCGCCAGACCTCTTGTCCGGCATTTGGCGGCGACGATCTGCAAACACTGTTCTGCACCAGTGCCGCAGTTGGGATAGAGGGCCCCGAGCAGGGCAAAACATTTGCAGTCCCAACGAAGGCTGCTGGACAAGCCGAACATCAGGTTATCCTCTAAACCGCACCCAAATCTCTCAAAAAGGTTCCTCACCATGAAACGCACGCTTGGCGTCTGTTATTATCCCGAACATTGGCCCGAGGACCAATGGGCAACTGATGCCGCCCAAATGGTGGCGACAGGCCTGACATGGGTGCGCATCGGTGAATTTGCCTGGGCGCGGATGGAACCCGACCCCGGCACCTTTACGTGGGACTGGCTGGACCGTGCGATCGCCGTTCTGGGAGAGGCGGGGCTGAAAATTATCCTCGGCACTCCTACAGCGACACCGCCCCGTTGGATGGTCGACAAATACCCTGACATGTTGGCCGTTGACGCGCAGGGGCAGCCCCGCAAATTCGGATCGCGCAGACACTACGACTTCAGCCATCTCGGCTACCGCGAGGAATGCCGCCGCATTGCCCGCCTGATGGGCGGGCGCTATGGCCAAAACCCGCATATCGCTGCGTGGCAGATCGACAATGAATATGACTGCCACGACACAACGCTGAGTTACTCTGATGCGGCGCGCCAAGGGTTTCAGGACTGGCTGGCACAGAAATACCAGTCCACCGATGGGCTGAACCGTGCGTGGGGGAACGTGTTTTGGTCGATGGACTACGACACGTTCGACCAGATCGACCTGCCCAATCTGACAGTGACCGAGCCCAACCACCCGCACCAGCTTGCATTCCGGCGTTACAGTTCCGATCAGGTGGCAGCCTTCAACAAAGTGCAGGTGGACGAACTGCGCAAGCATACCGACGCGCCACTGATCCACAACTACATGGGCCGGATCACGACGTTCGATCATTGGAAAGTCGGTGCCGACCTCGATATCGCGTCGTGGGACAGCTATCCGATCGGGTTTTTGTCGGACCGCCTTGAAGGGACGGCGGAATTCAAACGCGCCTTCCTGCGCCAGGGCCACCCCGACAATCAGGCCTTCCACCACGATCTTTACCGCGCGGTCGGCAAGGGACGGATGTGGGTGATGGAACAACAACCAGGCCCCGTGAACTGGGCCCCCTATAACCCTGCCCCGCTGCCCGGCATGGCACGTCTTTGGACGTGGGAAGCCTTTGCACATGGGGCTGAAACCGTCTGTTATTTCCGCTGGCGGCAGGCACCCTTTGCGCAAGAGCAGATGCATGCGGGCCTTTTGCGTCCTGACAGCGCGCCTGCCCCCGCATTGGCTGAAGCGCGCCAAGTCGCTGATGAAATCGAAACACTGGCCAACGTCGGCATCGCAAAGGCGCAGGCCGCGCTGGTCTTTGACTATGAAAGTGCATGGGGCTGGGACGCCCAGCCACAGGGCGCGGATTTCGAGATGTTCCGCCTTGCCTTTGCCGCCTATCGTGCGCTGCGCAGGGCGGGGTTGAACATCGACATTCTGCCGCCCGATACCGCTGATCTTTCGGCCTACAAGCTGGTCATGGCACCGGGGATCATGTCGCTGTCAGAACCACTGCGCGCTGCTTTGGCCCGTTTTGAGGGCATCGCCCTGATCGGCCCCCGCAGCGACACCAAGACGGGCGAGTTAAGCATCCCTACACCCCTTGGCCCAAATGTGCCGGGGCTTGATGTGCGCGTGGCTTTGACCGAAAGCATGCCACCCGATGACGGCATTCCATTGGAAGGCGGCGGACAATTCCTGCACTGGTTCGAGCACCTTGAAGGCAGCGCCGAGACGTTTTTGGCAACCGCAGCAGGGCAGCCTGCGATCATGGGAACCAAAAACCTGCGCTATCTCGCAGGATGGCCGGACGACGGCACGTTTGACCAGATTGTTGCGGGGGTGTGTGACTCACTCGGTCTGGAAACCAAACAACTGCCCGAAGGTCTGCGCATGCGCGACACTGAAACGCACCGGTTCTATTTCAACTATGCCGCTGTGCCGTTGACGTGGGAAGGCGTGACCATACCTCCGGCGGGTGTGCATTGGGAGGAACTGTGATGACCCAGTTCGGAACAACAAAAGACGGGCAAGACGTCCTTCAGATCACGCTTTCAAGCGGCGCGCTGAGCGTTGATATTCTGACGCTGGGTGCGACCGTGCAAGCAGTGCGTCTGGCGGGTGTGCCCTACAATCTGACCTTGGGGTCCGAGCGGTTCGCGGATTACGCCACGTCGATGGATTATTTCGGCGCGATTGTCGGCCCGATTGCCAACCGCATCGGCAATGCGCGCGTGCGCCTTGACGGGATGATGCACGAACTTGAACGCAACGAGAACGGCGATTGTCATCTGCATTCAGGCAGTGAGGGTGTCCATCGCAAGAATTGGGCGGTTCTGGAACAGGCCACTGATCGCGTCACGCTGGGTTTGCGTCTGTCCGATGGCGTGGCGGGGTTGCCCGGCAACCGCGATATCCGCGTCACCTATCAGGTCACAGCCCTGCAACGCTGACCATGCAGATTGACGGCACCACCGACGCGACCACCTGCATGAATTTCGCCAGCCACATTTACTGGAACCTTGATGGCAGCGAGACATGGGATGGCCACGCCTTGCGCCTTGCCGCTGATCATTATCTGCCGATTGACGACCGCACCTGCCCCACAGGCGAGATCGCAGCCGTCGACGGCACCGACATGGATTTCCGCACAAGCCGCAAACTGGCAAAAGGGGCACCGGCGCTTGATCACAATTTCTGCCTCTCGCACGAAGCGACCGATCTGCGCGATGTACTTTGGCTCACCGGTGCCTCGGGCATACAGATGACCCTCGCCACGACAGAACCCGGGATGCAGATCCACGATGCCGCAGGATCACACCGTCCGGGCAAGCCGGTTTACGAGGGCCTCGTGATTGAACCGCAGCATTGGCCGGACGCGCCGAACAACAGCAGGTTTCCTTCAATCAAGGTCACGCCTGACAAAGCATACCATCAAGTGACCCAATGGCGGTTTGAAAGGGCGCCCTGATCACCGACAAGCGCCCGCTCAACTTGGCAAAAGTTTCCAATCTCTTTCTCTATTTTTGCATAGATTTCGTCATAAAAGCGGTCCGGACAGGGTAGCGCGCTTTGCTGTCGCACCCCCCTGACTTACCGCCTTGGTATGCTATCTAGCAGTACAAGCGGATTAGGCCGCCCAGAAAGACGACATCACGTTATGGAACTTGAAACCCTACTTCTCTCGCGGATTCAGTTTGCCGCGAATATTTCATTTCACATCCTGTTTCCAACGATCACGATCGCATTGGGCTGGGTGCTTTTGTTCTTCAAGCTGCGCTATAACCGTACCGGCGAAGAGCGCTGGATGGAAGCGTATCGCTTCTGGGTGAAAATCTTTGCACTGTCATTCGCCATGGGCGTAGTGTCGGGCATCACGATGTCCTTCCAATTCGGCACGAACTGGCCCGGATTTATGGAAAAAGTGGGCAATATCGCAGGGCCTTTGCTCGCCTACGAGATTATGACCGCCTTCTTCCTCGAAGCGGTGTTCCTTGGCATCATGCTGTTCGGCTTCAGCCGTGTGCCTAACTGGGTCCACACGCTCGCGACGTTCCTTGTGGCCTTTGGTACCATGATGTCGGCCTTCTGGATCATTGTCCTGAACTCTTGGATGCACACCCCCCAGGGGTTCGAGATGATTGACGGCGTCGCACATGCAACCGATTGGTCGGCCATTATCTTTAACCCCTCCATGCCGTACCGCTTTACGCATATGGTGCTGGCAAGCTTCCTGACGGTCAGCTTCCTGATTGCCGGTGTCAGTGCCTTCCGTTGGCTCATTGGCGGGCGCACCGAAGGCGTGCGTGTCGCGATGAAAACCGCGATTATTGCTGCGGCTGTGTTGATCCCGGTGCAGATCCTCGTTGGTGACTTCCACGGCCTGAACACCAAGGAATATCAGCCAGCCAAAGTTGCCGCCATGGAAGGCAACTGGGAAACCTCCACTGGGGTACCATTGATCCTCTTCGCGATCCCCGATGAAGAAGCACGCGAAAACCGCTTCGAGATCGGTATTCCGAAACTGGCCTCTTTCATCCTGACCCACGACTGGAATGGCGAAGTGCAGGGTCTAAACGACTTTGTAACCGAGGATGGCGAAGTGTTGCATCCACGCGTGTCACCCGTCTTCTGGTCCTTCCGCGTCATGGTCGGCACGGGGCTCTTGATGCTGCTGGTCAGTTGGAGCGCCACCTATATGATCATGCGTCGCAAGCGCGGGGTCGAGGGGCTGCCGAAACCGATGCTCTATGCGCTGATCGGCATGAGCTTCAGCGGCTGGTTGGCTACTCTGGCTGGCTGGTACACAACAGAGATCGGGCGCCAGCCATGGTTGGTCCAGGGCGTCATGACCACCAAAGAAGCCGTCGCCGATGTGCCAGCACCCTTGGTGCTATCGACACTGATTGCCTATCTGCTGGTCTATGCGGGGCTGTTGTTGGCGTATGTCTTTGTCATCTTCTATCTGGCACGGAAAACCGCACGTGGCGAAAGTATCGGCACCACCATCGCACCGTCGCCGGCGGCGGTCCCCAAAGCCATGCCAGCGGAGTAAGTGGATATGAATTATTTCGGTGACCCTACTATCTGGCTGCCTTTCGTTTTTGCGGCGTTGATGGGCGTATCCATCCTGATCTACGTGATCCTGGACGGGTTCGACCTTGGCGTTGGGGTGTTGTTCCCTTTCGCCAATGACGACGAGAAAGACAGGATGATCGCCTCGATCGGGCCCTTCTGGGACGCGAACGAGACTTGGCTTGTGCTGGCGGTCGGGCTGTTGCTGGTGGCGTTTCCATCGGCGCATGGAGCGATCCTGACGGCGCTGTACCTGCCTGTGGCGATCATGCTGATCGGGTTGATCCTGCGCGGTGTCGCGTTTGAATTTCGCGCCAAGGCACCAGCCCCCCACAAACACCTATGGAACAATGCCTTTTTTGCCGGCTCGCTGATGACGTCACTCAGCCAGGGTTTCATGCTGGGCATGTACGTCATGGGCCTCGAGTGGACATTGGCAAATGTGGGTTTTGCCATTCTGACGGCGGTGTTCCTGACTGTCGGATATAGCTTTATCGGAGCCACATGGATCATTCACAAGACGTCCGCCGTGCTGCAAGCCAAAGCGGTGGGGTGGGCCAAAGGGGGCATTTGGGGGCTGGTCTTGGGCATTGGTGCAATCTCGCTTGCGACGCCCTTTGTCAGCACCCGTATCTTTGACAAATGGTTCAGCTTTCCCGAAGCACTTTACCTGTCGCCGCTGCCAATCCTGTCGGGTCTTCTGGTGGTATGGCTTTGGTCGATGCTGCGCAAAATGCCTTATGCAGAGGACCGCCGGTCTTGGCAGCCGTTTGCAGCGGCAACGGCGCTCTGGGTGACAGCGTTCGGGGGCATGGCCTATAGTTTCTACCCCTATGTGGTGCCTGAACAGATCACGATCTACGAGGCGGCAAGCGCGCCGGAAAGCCTGTTCATCATCCTGATCGGTACCTGCATCGTGCTGCCCACAATCATGGGCTACACGGTGCTGTCTTACTTTATCTTCCGCGGCAAAGCGACCGAGTTGCGGTACGACTAGGGGGCGTGGCCCGATTGAGACAAGGTAAGGTGGGTTTAAACCCACCTTACTGTCAGAATCGGTTTGACACCCCTGTCCCCATTGCGTAATCGAACGCTCGTGGATTGGCGCGGTAGCTCAGTTGGTTAGAGCGAACGACTCATAATCGTTAGGTCGGGAGTTCAAATCTCCCCCACGCCACCACCACCCCCTTAAATGACTGGCGATCTTGGGTTGGCATGCAGACTGCTGGCGCTAGTATCAAGGAATGTCCGACATCTTCCATACAGCGACCATCCTGACAGAGCGACTTCGTATGGAGCCCTTCGCTATCGGCCATGCGCCTGCCTTGAATGCCATCAACAATGAACCGCAGGTCATGGAGTTCCTGACCTTCGGCAAACCAGAGACACCAGACGAAACCTTGACCAAAATCCACCTTGTTCGCGAACGCTGGGAAACATTGAACTTTGGCTGGTGGGCCCTAATTCGGCGTGACACCGAAGATATCATCGGCGCCGCGTGCCTCCAGCACGTGGCGAATGACCCCGACGCACCGCTTGAGATCGGCTGGCGTCTGACAGAAACCGCCACTGGTAGCGGATACGCAACAGAAGCCGGCAAAGCCGCCGCCACCTATGGCTTTGAAACCATCGGCTTGGATCAGATTATCGCCGTTGCGCACCAAAAGAACATCGCTTCACACCGCGTGATGGAGCGGATCGGCATGCGCTTTCGCGGTGTTGAAACGCATTACAACGAGCCGTGTAAGACCTATGTTTTGGAAAAGTCAGACCTCTAGAAACAACCCCAGCCCCGCTTCCCCCTTTTTTCTTTTTTGTCTAGCGTGGCTGCGAATAATCGAAAGCGCAGCCATGACAGTTCTTGACCAAATCGCAGACGCCATCGGCGCAGACCGCATCCTGACAGGTACCGACGCAGCCCCCTACGGCAAAGACTGGACCGGAGCCTACACTTCGACACCTCTCGCGGTGCTGCGCCCAACCACAACCGCCGAGGTTTCGGCCATTCTCAGGATTGCGAATGCCACCAAGACACCTGTCGTGCCTGCCTCGGGCCGCACGGGGCTGACAGGCGCAACGCTCGCTCAAGACGCGCTCATGCTCTCGGTCGAGCGACTGAATGAAATCTATGACATCAACGTGGATGGACGCACCGCAACCGTTGGTGCTGGCGTCATCTTGTCGACCCTGCACGAAGCGGCAGAGGCGCATGATCTGATTTTCCCCCTCACCCTTGGCGCGCGCGGCTCTGCCATGATCGGCGGGCTGCTCTCGACCAACGCGGGTGGCTCTAACGTCGTCCGCTATGGCAGCACACGCGGCCTTTGCCTCGGACTTGAGGTTGTGATGGCAGATGGCCGTATCATGGACCTGATGAGTGCGCTGCATAAAGACAACTCGGGACTGGACCTGCGCAACCTTGTGATCGGCGCTGAAGGGACACTTGGGATCATTACCGCCGCGGTCCTGAAATTGCGCCCGAAACCGCAGGCCTACGCCACAGCGATGGTTGCGGTAGCTTCGCTATCCGATGCGCTCACCTTGCTCTATAAATTGCAGGACGAGACTGGCAACGGCGTTGAGGCCTTCGAATACATGCCGCGCAGCTATATCGACAAACACAGGCAGCTGTTTCCTAACGTCGCGGGGCCGTTTGAGAAGGACTATGACGTCAACATCATGATCGAAGTCGCCGCGACCCAAGCCAAAGACGCCATCCCCACCCCTGACGGGAGCCTGCCTGTTGCCAGCGCGCTGGAAGAGACCCTTGGTGCGATGCTGGAAGAGGGCACCGTGCTCGACGCGATCATCGCGCAAAACGAAGCCCAACGCCGCGACATCTGGAAACGGCGCGAAGACGCAGGTGAAGTCGCGTTTTTCGGTGGGGTGTTTGTGAACACCGATGTTGCGGTGCCGCTGGATAAGGTCGCAGACTTTGAGAAAATGCTGACACCACGGATAAAGGCGATTGATCCTGATGCAGAAGAAGTGATCGTTGCCCACCTTGGCGACGGGAATATCCATCACACCAGCTACATCAGCCGCAATGATCCTGAGGTCATGAAGGCATTGGTTGAGGCTGTTGAGGACGTGGTGCAGGAACTGGGCGGATCGTTCAGTGCCGAACACGGGATCGGTGTGTCAAAGCTGGACACGATGAAGCGCCGCAAGGATCCCGTGGCACTTGATGCGATGCGCGCGATCAAGGCAGCCCTTGATCCCAATAATATCCTGAACCCCGGCAAGGTGATCCCGTCGGCGTAAGGGCATCAGAAAAAGTCGGGCCCTGCCTGTGCCAGCAGTTTGGCCGCCATCACACGGCCCATCTCGGCGCCGTCTTCGATTGCACCGGTCATGTCGTCCGCAAAGACCTCGGTCCCGTCCGTGCGCAGAATCTCGCCGCGCAAACGGAGCGAACCGCCATCCAGTTCCGCCAAACCGCCAATCGGTGTTTCACAAGACCCGTCCAGATGCGCAAGGAACGCGCGCTCTGCCGCGAGCCGCTGACCCGTTGGGCCATCGTGGATCGCGGCAAGCATTTCTGCGGCGCGGTGATCATCACCACGGCGTTCAATGCCAATCGCGCCTTGGGCGACAGCGGGCAGCATGTCTTCGGGGGCAATAGCAGTACGTGGCACGTCCGCCATATTCAGGCGGTTCAAACCTGCCATCGCAAGGAAAGTTGCCTCGGCCACCCCGGCACCCAGTTTTTTCAGGCGGGTCTGCACATTGCCACGGAATTCTACAATATTCAGGTCAGGACGCTTGGCCAGCAGTTGCGACCGGCGCCGCAAGGACGATGTCCCAACCGTCGCCCCCTGCGCCAGATCATCCAGTCCCTTGGCGCCAAGGGAGACAAAGGCATCGCGCACATCTTCACGCGGCAGATAAGTGTCGAGTAACAACCCACCGGGCTGTTCCACCGGCATGTCCTTCATCGAATGGACAGCGATATCAATTGATCCGTCCAGCAAGGCTTCCTCGATTTCTCGCGTGAAAAGGCCCTTGCCGCCGATCTCTTTCAAGGGACGGTCCTGAATCGCATCGCCAGTGACCTTGATCACGCAGATTTCAAAGGCATTCTCTGGCAGATCGAAGGCGGCCATCAGCCGTGCGCGTGTCTCATGCGCTTGGGCCAAGGCCAAAGGCGAACCACGGGTTCCGATGTTGAAAGGCGAAGCGGGTGTTGGCAAATTCACTGTCATGTCTGGATTGTTAGACGTGTAAACCTAGCCTGACAACTCCCTTGACAACTTCTTCTGCAATTGGGACCACAGGAACAGTATAAAAGGACATCCCATGGCGCAGCAAAAGACCATTCTCCGAGCCCTCGCAGGCGAAACACTTCCCACGCCTCCGATCTGGATGATGCGCCAGGCCGGGCGTTATCTGCCTGAATATAAGGCCACACGCGCGCAGGCCGGTGATTTCCTGTCGCTCTGCTATAATCCGGAACTGGCCGCCGAGGTCACATTGCAGCCGATCCGGCGCTATGGCTTTGATGCAGCGATTCTTTTTGCCGATATCCTGCTCTTGCCACAGGCGCTTGGCGCCGACCTGTGGTTCGTCACCGGTGAGGGTCCACGGCTTTCGACCATCACCTCGGCCGATGAACTTGGCCAGCTGAAACCGATCGAAGCGATCCATGATACGCTGAACCCTGTCTATGAGACTGTGAAAATCCTGTCCGAGGAGCTGCCCAAGGAAACCACGCTGATCGGTTTCGCAGGTGCACCGTGGACCGTGGCGACCTATATGATCGCGGGCCAAGGCACGCCCGATCAAGGGCCGGCGCATGCATTGAAGGCGGAAAACAAGCCTGTTTTTGAAGGCATCATCAACCGCCTGACCGAAGGGACGATTGCCTATCTGTCCAAACAGATCGAAGCGGGTGCCGAATGTGTAAAGTTGTTTGATAGCTGGGCGGGATCGCTGGAGGGCGATGATTTCACCAACTATTCGATTCTGCCGATGCAACGGATCACCGCTGCGCTGAAAGAAAAACACCCCGGCATTCCTGTGATTGCTTTTCCGCGCGGTGCAGGCACCAAATACGCAGGCGTTCATGCCGCAACTGGCGCGGACTGTGTCGCGGTGGATGACGGCGTTGATGCCGCCTGGGTCGCCGAACACGTGCAGAAAGACGGCTGCGTGCAAGGCAACCTGAAATCGTCGCATATGGTGACGGGTGGTGACATGTTGGTGTCCGAGACACGCCGCATCGTTGATGCGCTCTCGAACGGACCGCATATTTTCAACCTTGGTCACGGGATCACGCCTGATGCCGATCCGGCCAATGTGCAGCTGATGATTGATACGGTGCGCGGGGCCTAAGACTGGATATTTCAACGTGAGCGGATAGTCTGGACCCGCAGACAGGAGCCCGCGTTGAAAATACCGTTCACTTTGCGATTTGCCTATTACAGCTTTCGTGCTTTTGTTCGCGCGGGGCTGTTGCTGCTGTGCGCATGGATTTTTCTGATCCCGGCAACGGCCGAAGACATCACAGCCCTTGGTGCGCCTGAAGGACAAGCCTATCCCGTTGGGTTGCAGATGATGCGCGCGGCAAAGGTCTTTGTCGTTATTGCACCACCACGGGCCTATGACATGCTCGCGATGGGCCTGCCTCAGGACATTCCACCTGTCATGGTCCGGCTCGCATTAATGCAGATGGCAGCGGGCAATGTCTTGCCCGCCTCGACACGCGTATCGCCAACCACACCAAATAGTCGTGATATCGAAGGGCCGCGTTTTATTCAGGTGGACTAGGTCAGACCCACTTTGCCAAAGGCGGCAGGCTCATCAGCACCGCGTTCGCATCATGGCCCGTCGTCAGACCGAACTTGGTGCCACGGTCGTAGACAAGGTTATATTCGGCATAGAGCCCGCGGTGGATCAGCTGGGTATCCTTGTCAGCGTCCGTCCAGGGCGTATCACGGCGCTTTTCGACAAGCGGCACATAGGCAGGCAAGAACGCTTTGCCGATATCCTGCGTCAGCGTGAAATCCGCCTCCCAATCGCCGGTACAATAGTCGTCCATAAAGATGCCGCCCACACCGCGCGCGCGGTTGCGGTGCGGAATATAGAAATACTCGTCCGCCCACGCCTTCAGCTTGGGATAATGGCCTTCGCCATGCGGATCGAGATGCGCCTTTTGGGTTGCGTGGAAATGGGCGGTATCCTCGGCGTATTCGATACAGGGGTTGAGGTCGGAACCGCCACCGAACCACCATGCATGCGGTGTCCAGAACATCCGTGTGTTCATATGAACGGCTGGCGCATGGGGGTTTTGCATGTGGGCCACCAATGAAATGCCTGACGCCCAAAAGCGCGGATCCTCGGCCATACCAGGTACACCACGGGCGGCCATTGCCTTTTGCGCCGCATCCCCCAACTGGCCATAAACGGTTGAGATATTCACACCGACCTTTTCAAACACGCGGCCGCCGCGCATGACGGACATCAACCCGCCACCAGCGTCTGATCCATCATCGGACGTCCGCGTCGTCTCGGATACCTCAAAACGGCCAATATCACCTTCGCCTTTGTGGCTGTCCTCCAGCCCCTCAAAGGATGCAACGATTTCGTCACGCAATCTGCGGAACCATGATGATGCTTTGCTTTTTTCCGCTTCGAAATCGTCTGACATACTTGGTCTTTGTCCCTGATATTGAATAACGTGCATTGTTTGTCTTCAAGCACCATAATGATCATGCAACGATGATCCAGAACAAAACCGGAGACAGCTCCATGCGCCCCGCTCTTTTCATTCTTCCATTTGCAGTTCTGACAGCCTGCGCCACGCCGCGCGAGCAGTGCATTAGCGAAGTCACACGCGACACCCGCATTCTGAGCAGTCTGATCAACGAAACCCGCGCAAATCTGGCGCGTGGTTATGCCATTGAACAAGAGCAGGACGTCAGGACGATCAGAAGGACGTGTCGCGGGCGCAACGACGATGGCACCACCTTTACGTTCCGCTGCGATGAAACCGATACTTTCACAACTTCGGTGCCTGTCGCCATCGACCTGAATGCCGAGCGCGCGAAACTGGAGTCGCTGGAAGAGCGTTTCAAGCAATCACAAGCGGCGTCCAATCAGGCCGTCGCTCAGTGTATTGCCCTGCATCCTGAATGATTAATGCGCTGCGACCGCTGCCGGATCAATCAAGGTCCGGCCGCCGTCGACCGTGATGATCTGTCCGGTCACAAAGGCTGCGGCATCTGACGCAAGGTATTGCACAGCATCAGAGACTTCTCCCGGGCTTGCAATACGATGCAGTGGCGTGCTTTCGACAATCGCCTCGCGCATTTCGTCGTGATCCTTGAGTGACCCTTTCAGGCTCGCGCTCATCACGCTGCCAAAGGCCACCGCATTCACGCGGATGCCATGTGGTGCAAGGGCCACAGCCAAGGAACGTGTCATCTGGTCTGACGCGGCCGAGCTGACCGAATAGGCCAACAGATCGGGATGCGCGCGGCGCGCCGCAATCGAGCTGAGGTTCACGATAGAACCAATCGGATCACCTGTTTCGCCGTCGGCCTGTTTGATCATGCGACGTGCAACGGCCTGACTGACGCGCAAGGCCGTCATCGCATTTTGCTGCAACAGTTCTTCGACAGAGTTGTCGTCAGGATCAAGCGGGTCGGTTTCCATCACTTGCCGCGAAGCATTCACCAGAATATCCACCCGTTCAAACGCATCAACCGTGGCAGAAAGCAGGTTGGCAATCGTCAGTTTTTTGCGCAGGTCACCGGCAAATATGAGGATGTTCTCTTCTTTCTCGGCCTCATCCCCGATTTCGTGGATTAGTGCCTTTTCATCCATATCCGCGAAAACAACGTTCGCACCCATCCTGACAAAGTGCCGTCCGATGGCCAAGCCGACACCATTGGCCGCACCTGTCACAATTGCCGTCTTTCCGGAAATGGAAAATGACATCTTTGCTCTCCCTTGATCCGGTCAGCGCTGTGGCCGGTTGGCGTGGAATACTTTGAACGCACCATTACCTGCGATCATCTCCACATTGCGGAAACATTCGGTCAGTGTCGCTTCATAGGGCAAATGACGGTTGGCAACCATCCAGAGTTTGCCATGCGGGGCAAGCAGGCGGGCCGCCGCTTGGATAAAACTGCACCCAAGGCTGGGATCAGAGGCGCGGGATGCGTGGAATGGCGGATTCATGACAATGCCATCATAGCCGCTGCCGTCAAATTGCGTCGCATCTGCCCAATGGAACCGGACGCGCGGATCACTGACATTCAGCTTGGCACAATGCAAGGACAGCGCCTCTGCCTCAATCAGGTCAAGTGATTTCACACCATCACGCGCCAGAACCGGAGCGGCCAAATAGCCCCAACCGGCACCCAGATCCGCCATGCGCGCAGGCAATTTCGCAGGAAGCGCTTCGGCCAACAAAGCCGAACCGGCATCAACAGCGCCATCCGAAAAGACACCGGCGGTGGTGAAGTACCCATGCGGGCCTTTGGCAGGCTCCGGTGCGGTCCAATCGGCAAAAGCATCTGTCGCAGCGAACCAGAAGATCCGTCCATGGCCTTTCGGGATCGAGGGGAGATCACCCAAAACCTTGCGGCAGGATTTGAACAGACTATCCACACCATCGGTCTTTTGCCCGTCCACGATCACAAAGTCAGCCTTGGCACAGGCATCCGCAACCATCGCACGCGCCAGCGCTTTGGAGCGCGGCACAACAACAATGGCGACAGCGCTTTTCTGCAAATCCTGGCAAACGTCATAGCCTGCTGCCTGCCACGCCGCCACATCAGGGTAAAATCCGTGCACGATGCGAACATGACCGCGCGGCAGCGCCGCTACATCATAAGTCGCCGGTGGACGCATCAGAGAAATGTTGCCAGAGGGCAACGCGATCAGGCCATCTGTGATAGCGGTGCTGAGACGGGATTGGGACATCTGGGGGTGCGAATAGCGACGGGGCTATTCTTTCTCCATCGTACATTGGAGGGGATGCTGGTGCCGCTGGGCAAAATCCATCACCTGCGCAACTTTGGTTTCGGCGATCTCGTGACTGAAGACGCCGACAACAGCGACACCCTTCTTGTGCACCGTCAACATCAGTTCAAAGGCCTGCGCATGCGAAAGGCCAAAGAAACGTTCCAAGACATGCACAACAAATTCCATTGGCGTGAAATCATCGTTCAGGATCAGCACCTTGTACATCGGCGGTCGCTTGGTCTTCGGCTTCGTCTCAAGAGCCACGCCGACGTTGCCGTCGTCGTCACCCTTTTTGTCAGCCATCATGTAAAACTCTTTGCGCATTCCGTCCGCCCTGTGTGCTTGGCGTTATATATAAGGCACAGGTGGGGCATGAAAACCCCATCTGTCACAATCAATAGCATGCCGTCAAAGACGGGAAAATCAGCTATCTTGCGCCATGATTGCTCGACCTTACTACATGTTGCGAATACAGGCGAGAAGCGCCAGAAAAGTCTTTGAATTTAGGGTATTTTCTGAAAACGCGACTTATGCTAGCGTTTCTTCATAACAATAAGACCACCGGAAAAATTCGGGGTCACTGAGGCAGAAAAAGAGGCAAGCGACGTGACAAGTCGTCTGGGACAGCGGGCCCTCCACGGGCTATTTCTATGCATGATTTTGGTATGCTTACTGGTTGCACCGATCCGTGCGATTGCGGCGCCTTATGCGGCCATGGTGATGGATGCGCGAACGGGTGAGGTTTTGCATTCACGCAATGCCGATACGCCATTGCATCCGGCATCTCTGACCAAGATGATGACGCTTTATGTTGCCTTTCAGGCGATCGAGCGCGGCGAGATCACGCTTGATACCCCTGTGCGCATCAGCCGTCTTGCAGCATCCGAGCCCCCGTCGAAACTGGGGTTGCGTGAAGGCCAAACAATTGCCCTGCGCTTCTTGTTGCGGGCTGCTGCTGTAAAATCCGCCAATGATGCCGCCACAGCCATTGGCGAAGCGATATCGGGCTCTGAAGCGGCCTTTGCCACCCGCATGAACCGCACCGCCCGTGCGATGGGAATGCGTGACACCAACTTTCTCAATGCCCACGGGCTGACCCAATCCGGGCATTTGTCGACCGCACGTGATATGTCGGTGTTGGGCCGTCACGTGATTTATGATTTCCCGCAGTATTATAACCTGTTCTCGCGCCGCTCTGCCGATGCAGGCGTTGCCACCGTGCGTCACACGAACCGTCGCTGGCTGGATAGCTATGAAGGCGGGGATGGTATCAAAACAGGCTACACCCGTGCCGCCGGCTTTAACCTCGTCGCTTCGGCGCAGCGCGGTCAGGAACGTATTATTGCGACTGTATTTGGCGGCTCATCCACCGCGGCCCGCAACGCGCGGATTACAGAACTTATGGATATGGGTTTCAACCGCGCCCCATCACGCGCAACCGTCCGTCGTCCGAACCCACCGGCACCGATGCTGTCAAGCTCGGACGGTGGCGGGCAGGCCAACCCCGGCAAGATCGTCCGCGTCAGTGGTCTGATCACGCGCAGCATCCGCCCAACTGCGCGCCCGACAGCCGCGCCGGTCTCGGAAGAATTGCTCGTTGCTGCTGTTGATACAGACGTGATTAACGCAGCCATCTCGGATTCCGTCAACGCGGCCCTCGCCGAAGCGCTTGGTGCCGCGACCCCAACAGCACCACCAACGCAAGTCATTGCGAACGCTGTACCCGCGGTCACACCTGTCACTCGCCCCTCACCACCGACACAGGTTGCCGCTTTGACACCCCAAACTGCCATCACAGACACTGGACCAGAGGTTGTAACGCGCATCTCGACGTCCGGAGGACGGCATTGGGGTGTCAATGTGGGACGGTATAACACCCGTCATGACGCCGAACGGGTCCTGCTGCGGGTTGCGCTGAACGAAATGAGCGCACTTGACGGCTCGCTCCGGCGCGTTGTGCAGCGGTCCGGCGGCTTTGATGCCAACTTTATGGGGCTGACCCGTGAAGGGGCCGATCTGGCCTGTCGGCGCTTGCAGGCGCGCGGCACCACGTGTTTTATGATCGGCTCCGAGGGTTAACCACGCCCCAAAATCTTGCAAGATTTTGAACCCGAGTTTTGGAAAACTCTGGTTACGCGACCTTGCCTTCAAAGGCTGCCGCCATCAGTGCGCGGGTATACTCTGTCTGTGGCGCGTCAAAGATCGCATCGGCATCGCCTGCCTCGACCACATCGCCCTGTTTCATCACCATCACCTGATGGGACAGCGCGCGCACCACCTTCAGATCATGACTGATAAACAGGTAGGCCAGCCCGTACTTCTGCTGCAATTCGCGCAGCAACTGCACGATTTGCACCTGTACCGTCATATCCAGCGCCGAGGTCGGCTCATCCAGGATCAGCAATTTGGGCCGCAGGATCATCGCCCGCGCAATCGCGATCCGCTGGCGCTGACCACCTGAAAATTCATGCGGGTAGCGATCCATCAAAGCAGGATCGAGGCCCACTTCAGCCATGATTTCCCCCACCATATCGCGGCGGTCGCGGCCGGGTTCCACCCCGTGCACGCCAAGGCCTTCGGCGATGATCTCGGCCACTGTCATACGCGGGCTCAGCGAGCCGTAGGGGTCTTGGAAAACGATCTGCATATCACTGCGCAGGGGCCGCATCTGCCGTTGGTTCAGGTGCTGGATATCTGTTCCGCGAAACGTGATCCGCCCCTCGGACCTGATCAACCGCATCACCGCGAGCGCCAGCGTGGTCTTTCCCGATCCGCTTTCCCCGACAACGCCCAAGGTTTCGCCCGCACGCACCGTCAGCGTCGCATCATTCACCGCTTTGATATGCCCCACCGTCCGTTTGAGCAGACCACGCTGGATCGGGAACCAGATGCGCGCTTGCTCTGTTTCCAGAATTACCGGCGCGTCCGGTTGCACGGGTGCCGGGCACCGGTTGATTCCGCAGCCAAGAGCATCTGAGTGTAAGGGTGCTTGGGATGCGCAAACAATTCCGCTGTCGGCCCTGTTTCCACAATCAGCCCGTCCTTCATTACACAGACCCTGTCGGCGATCTTGCGCACGATTGTCAGATCATGGGTGATGAACAGCATCGACATGCCTGCGTCGCGTTTCAGATCCGTGAGCAAATCCAGTATCTGCGCCTGAATTGTCACGTCCAGCGCTGTCGTCGGCTCATCCGCGATCAAGAGTTCCGGCCCGTTTGCCAGCGCCATCGCGATCATCACCCTTTGACGCTGCCCGCCCGAAAGTTGATGCGGATAGGACCCTAAGCGGCTTTCGGCGTCACGGATCCCGACACGCTCAAGCAGTTCGATAATCCGCGCACGCACCGCCGGACCACGCAAGCCCTGATGCAGCTCAATACTTTCGGCCAATTGTTTTTCAAGCGTGTGTAGCGGATTGAGCGAGGTCATCGGCTCTTGGAAAATAAAGCTGATGTCGTTGCCGCGCACACGGCGCAATGCGCGCTCGTCCGCGCCAACCATTTCCTCGCCCGCGTATTTGATCGACCCGGCCATCACAGCACTATCGCCAAGCAATTGCACAGTGGACAGCGCGGTTACGGATTTTCCAGACCCGCTTTCGCCCACAATCGCGACGGTTTCGCCTTTTTGCACCTGAAAAGACACGCCTTTGACTGCATGTGTCGGCGTGCCTTCCTGCTGGAAAGCAACGCGCAGGTCGCGCACATCAAGAAGAGGGGTGGTCATGATGCACGGGCCTTTGCGGCTTCGGTCTCAAAAAGCGTGTCGTCCTTCACCACGTTGCCATCCGCCACAAAGGTCTTGCGCGGGTCAAAGGCATCGCGCACGCCCTCAAAGATAAATACCAACAGCGACAGCATGATCGCGAAGGTAAAGAATGCGGTAAAGCCCAGCCACGGCGCTTGCAGGTTCTGTTTGGCTTGCAAAGTCATCTCGCCCAATGACGGGGCCGAGGACGGCAGGCCGAAGCCCAGGAAATCAAGAGATGCAAGACCACCGATAGCCCCTGTGACCAGAAACGGCAGCATCGTCACCGTGGCCACCATCGCATTGGGCAGCATGTGGCGGAACATGATCGTCCGGTCACGCACGCCCAGCGCGCGGGCTGCGCGCACATACTCAAGATTGCGCGCACGCAGAAACTCGGCTCTGACCACCCCCACAAGGGCGGGCCATCCAAACAGAACTGTGAGGAACACAAGGAGCCAGTAACTTCGCCCCAAGATCGCAAAGACAATGATGATCACATAAAGCGACGGCATCCCTGTCCAGATTTCGATAAACCGCTGAAAGATCAGATCGGTCCAACCGCCGAAATATCCCTGCACCGCACCCGCCATGATCCCGATGATCGAGGCGGCAACTGTGACCGTCAGGGCAAATGTGACCGATAAACGGAACCCGTAAATCACCCGCGCCAGCACATCGCGTTTGGTATCATCTGTGCCCAGCCAGTTATCGGCACTCGGTGGGGCGGGCGCGACACCGCCCACATCAACGATGGTATTGTAGGAATAGGGGATAATGGGCCAGAGCATCCATCCTGCCTGAAAGTCACCATCCAGCGTTTCGCCTGCTTCGACAGCAGCGATAAGTGTCTCGGGATCATCAAAACAATCTTGCAAGCCACCCGTGACGATCAGGCAATCGACCTCAACCTCGCCGTATCCGGCCTCGGTCGGGAAATCGCCGCCAAAGTCCTGCTCGGAATAGAAGCTGAAGATCGGCATGCGGATTTCGCCGCGATAGCTGACCGCGATAGGTTTGTCGTTGGCGATAAATTCCGCAAAAAGCGACAGGCCAAACAAGATGCCAAAGATGATCAGCGACCAAGTCGCCCGTCTGTTGCGGCGGAAATTCCGCACGCGGCGCTGGTTTAGCGGGGAAAGGAAAGGACGTTTCGCCATCAGTTCCGCGCCTCGAAATCAATACGCGGATCAATCAGCACATAGGTCAAATCCGTTAAAATCCCCACCACAAGACCGATCAGCGAGAAGGCAAAGAGCGTACCGAACACCACGGGATAATCGCGCGCAACCGCTGCCTCAAACCCCAAACGGCCCAGACCGTCTAGCGAGAATAGCGTTTCAATAATCAGCGACCCGCCGAAGAACACGCCGATAAAGAGCGCAGGAAAGCCCGAGATCACGATCAACATCGCATTGCGGAACACGTGGCCATAAAGCACGCGGCTCTCGGACAGGCCCTTGGCGCGGGCAGTGATCACGTATTGCTTTTTGATCTCGTCCAGAAAGCTGTTCTTGGTCAGCAAGGTCAGCGTGGCAAAGGCCGATATGGTCGAGGCCAGCACCGGCAGCGTGATGTGCCAGAAGTAATCAAGCACTTTGCCGATCAACGACAGCTCTTCGAAATTGGCCGAGGTCAGACCGCGCAGCGGGAAGATGCGGAAGTAAGAGCCGCCTGCAAAAAGCACGATCAGCAGGATCGCGAACAAAAAGCCCGGAATTGCATAGCCCACGATGATCGCGCCAGATGTCCAGGTGTCGAACGGCGTGCCGTCTTTGACGGCCTTTTTGATGCCCAGCGGGATAGAAATCATATAGGCGATCAGGGTCGACCAAAGCCCCAAAGTGATTGAGACCGGCATCTTTTCCAGCACCAGATCAAGCACGCTGATCGAGCGGAAATAGCTCTCGCCGAAGTCAAACCGCATGTAGTTCCACATCATGGTAAGGAAGCGTTCAAGCGGCGGTTTGTCGAACCCGAACTCCCGCTCGAGGTCGGCGATGAAATCCGCAGGCAGACCACGCCCGCCGATATAGTCGCTGTCGCCACTATCCAGCAATTCGCTGCCGCCGCCGGAAATGCCCTCAAAAACATCGCCGCCGCCTTCAAGCTGGGCCAGGATCTGTTCGATCGGGCCACCCGGCACAAATTGCGTGAGCGAAAAGTTGATGATCATGATCCCCAAAAGGGTGGGAATCACGAGCAGCAAACGCCTGAGGATATATGCTCCCACGTCAGTACCTTACTGGAATGCACCGGCGGCGCGCAGCGTTGCACCCGCTTCGGCGTCGTACCACCAGTTGTCGAGCGGCGCCAAGCCAAGTGGTGGCACCTCTTTGAAACGGTACATGTCATAATAGGCAACGGTGTGCACACCTTTTTGCCACTGCGGGATCCAGAACCGTTCAGCGCGCAATACGCGGTCGAGGGCGCGGGTGCGGATTGTCAGATCCTCCAGTGTCTCTGCCGCGACGATCTGATCAATCAGACGGTCCGCTGCAGGCAGTTTCAGGCGCATTGGGTTGCGCGAGCTGTCTTCTGCCGCCGCTGATCCAAAGAACTGGGCAAGTTGTTGGCCGGGTTCATACCCCTGCCCCAGTGAGGCATTGACGATATCGAATGTGCCTGTGCGACGGCGTTCAATGAATTGCGAGGTATCAACGCGCTCAAGCTTGGCATCCACGCCCAAGCGTTTGAGGTTTTCCACGATCGGATTGATGACACGATCAAACTGGGGCGAGCGTTCAAGGAACGTCACCTCAAGCAGCGCACCATCTTTGCGGCGCATACCATCATCACCGGTGATCCAGCCCGCATCATCCAGCAAAGCTGAGGCGGCGCGCAGCGCGCGGCGATCAAGTGGGCGATCGGACGTGGTGGACGCGGGGGGAATAACGGCCTCATCGGTCAGGATCGCCGCGTCAAGCAGGCCTTCGTCAACCAGCGGCTGGAGGATTGCAATTTCCTCTGGCGATGGCGCGCCAACGGCTTTCAGGTCGGAATTGTCCCAGAACGATTCAGGACGCTCATACAGACCATAAAACAGTGTTTCGTTCATCCATTCGAAATTCACCATCAAGGTGATCGCTTCGCGCACGCGCTGGTCCTGAAACTTCTCTTGGTTCAGGTTAAAGACAAAACCCTGCCCTGTGCCGATATTCCCGTCTGGCAATTCCTCAACAGTCACCCAGCCTTGCGCGCGTGCCGGAAAATCATAGCCTGTTGCCCACTGCAAAGAGCTGTTTTCATTGCGGAAAGTGTAGACGCCGGATTTGAATGCCTCAAACGCCGCACTGCTGTCAGCGAAATACTCGACGCGCACCGTCTCAAAGTTGTTGCGGCCCTGATTGATCGGAAGGTCAGCAGCCCACCAATTCGGGTCATAGCGGTAGATAATCTGCCGCCCGATATCGACCCGATCCAAACGGTAGGACCCTGTGCCCATAAATGGCGCATCAGCTGTTTCATCCAGACGCACGTTGTTGGCCTCAAACCATGCCTGCGACCAGGCAGATGTGCCGCCTGCCCAGGTTACCACATCACGGCGGGGGGCCTCTGGCGTAAAGTTGAAGCGAATGCGGTGGGTATCGAGCACTTCGACGCTCTCGATAAACTGCGAATAGACAGAGCGGTACTCGGTGATCCCTTGTTCCAGCGGCAACTCGAATGAAAACTTGATGTCCTCGGCGGTCATTGTTGTTCCGTCCCAGAACGTCACATCGTCGCGCAGGTTAAAAATCACCCAGTCACGGCTTTCGGGGTATTCAAGCGTTTCGCAAAGATAGCAGTAGGCGCCGTAAGGATCATCAAGCGCCGACGTCAGGATAGATTCGTAACCGATCGTGGCCAAGGCGGCAGGAACGCCTTTGCGTGTGTAGATATTGAAGCTGTCAAAGGTCCCCTGCGCGGACTGCGAAAACTCGCCGCCTTTGGGCGCATCGGGGTTCACATAGTCCAGCACCGCATCGGGGCCGTACTTCAGTTCGCCAAAGTTGGTATATCCGTGGCTGACCGTGATTGTCTCATGTGCATCCGCAAATGCCTCGCTGCCTGCCCAGAGTGCCGCCACGCCAATGACCGATCCCATGGCCCATGTTCGCAGAGGGTGCGTCTGGGTGGTTCGAACCGTGGTTTGGGCACTTGAACGGGGTGGCTTCTGCATCAGTGTCTCCGGTCTATAGGCGTGGTTTCATGACTACATGAAGTAAATGGAGAGTTTGGCAAAGTTTCAAGTTGCGTTTGTGTGAACGCGCGATGACAAAATTGTAATATTCCAAGAAAAAAGGCCGCCCCCGCGGACGGCCTTGATGTATGCACGGTTTGGAAATCAGCCGCCGATCGTTGCGAGATATGCAATCAGGTTCGCGCGGTCTTCGACAGCCCGCATACCATTATAGCTCATCGCTGTGCCGGGCGCATAGCCGCGTGGGTTTTCGAGGAAAGCGTTCAGTTCCTCTGGGGTCCAGACTTCTGCCGCCTCGATCAAGGCGCCAGAGTAGTTGAAATCATCATAAAACTGGACCGGACGGTTTACGACGCCATAAAGCGCGGGACCTGTGCCATGCTCGCCGGATTCGAGCGCATGGCAAGACCGGCAGCCGCGCCACAATGCCTCACCGTCCTCGGCACTTGCAGAAGCATAGACGACAGAGAACGGCACCTCTTCGACAACTTCAACTTCTTCGCCATCAGCGTCTTCGACCTCGATCACATAGGCTTGCTCTCCGTAGTGGCCGCCGCTGTGATAGATTTCTTCGGCCAGCCATGCGCCCAGCAAGAAAACGAGGAAAGTGCTGCATAGACCGCCGATAATTTTGGTCGTTGTCATTGTGTCGAACATGTCGCGTTCCATTCAGTAGAAAGTTTCGTGGGTATCTATCCGCTTCCAACACTAGGTTGCAAGGTATAGAGACGCGACCGAATGCCTCTTTTTGGGGGAAACAGCACAGAGAACACACCAATGTCGCAGAAAATCGCATTTCAGGGTGAATTGGGCGCCTATGGCCACGAGGCCTGCGTCACGGCGCGGCCGGACTATGACCCCCTGCCTTGCACCACTTTTGAGGCTGCGATCGACGCCGTCCGCAATGGTGTGGCTGATCTTGGCATGATCGCGGTCGAGAATTCGACCTATGGCCGTGTGGCCGACGTCCACTCTCTCTTGCCCGAGAGCGGTCTGCATATCGTGGATGAGACATTCGTGCGGGTGCATATCAATCTGCTCGGTAAACATGAGGCGTCGCTTGGCGATATCATCGAAGCGCACGGACACCCTGTGATCCTGCCACAGTGCGGGGAATTCTTGCGCGCAAACGGGATCACACCACGCACAAGCACAGACAACGCCCGCGCCGCGCGCGAGGTTGCGACAGGCGATAACCCCCGTATTGCTGCGCTGGCCTCAGAGCTTGCGGCGGAAATTTACGGGCTCAAGGTTCTTGCCCGCCATATCGAGGATCATGCACGCAACACCACGCGGTTTTTGATCATGGCACGCGACCCCGACTATACCCGCCGCGGTCCCTCGGGGATGATGACCAGCTTTGTATTCCGTGTGCGCAACATTCCCGCCGCACTTTACAAGGCAATGGGTGGTTTTGCCACGAACGGCGTCAACATGACCAAGCTGGAAAGCTATATGGTAGGCGGCGAATTTACCGCAACGCAATTCTACGCCGAAATCGAAGGGCACCCCGATGACGCCAATGTCCGGCTTGCCATGGAAGAGCTTGGCTACTTTACCGACCACCTGCTGGTGATGGGGGTCTACCCCGCTGCGGCAAGACGGCACGAAAAAGTTGCTAGCGGGGCATAGCGCGACAGGCAGGTCACTGCCCGCGTCTGTAATCATCCTCGACGGTTTCGGCATAATCAAGCACGCGCGCCTTGAACCGCTTGTTCAGTTTGGTTTTCGCCAGCTTGAGTGATTGGAGCAAAAGACGCGCCGTCAATGTCTTGGCCTTGAGGTCGAACGACACAATCACACGGGTCCGCGTGGCAGACAGCGCGATCAATTCAACCTCTGTATAGGCGATCAGCCCGTCCGACCGGCTTTCGACCACGATGGCGTGGTCCACATCCAGCGTGGTCAGTTCCGCCTGTACCTTGCGGGCCCGACCGCGAAAATCAAACGCGATGTCCCAGATCGTACCAACCCCGGGTGCTGTGTCCGACCGTCGCTTTACCTCGATCCCCTGACGCAGGGCGCGGCGTTCAAAACCGGCAAAGTCGCTGACGCGCCCGTAAACATAAGAGATTGGCGCCTCGATATCTTCGCGCGTGCTCAACTTCATGGCAGTGTCCTTCGCTTCTTACTAATCCAGCCTGTCCGACAGCCATGCCTGTAGCAGGAAATGCGCAATCGCCCCTTTGCGCGCAGGCAAAAGCTTGGGGTGGTTACCCGCAAAAGCCTCGGCCATCTCTTCGCGCGTAACCCACATGGCATCTTCGATTTCGTCTGGATCAATCGTGAGATCTGTGTTCAGCGCAACACCCGCGCAGCCGAACATCAACGAGGCCGGAAAGGGCCAAGGCTGGCTTGCCAGATAGGATACGTCACCGACACGCACGCCTGCCTCTTCAAAGACCTCGCGGCGCACTGCCGCCTCAATGGTTTCGCCGGGTTCCACAAAGCCCGCCAGCAAGGAATACATCCCCTCGGGCCATCCCGGTGATCGCCCCACCAGCACCGCATTGCCGTGTGTGATCAACATAATCACAACCGGATCGGTACGGGGGAAATGATGCCCGCCGCAGGCCGCACAATTACGCTGCCAGCCGCCCATAGCCATTGCACTCTCGGCACCGCAGCGCGCGCAGAACCGGTGCGACCTGTGCCAATCCATTACCGCCTTGGCCGTCGCAGCAAGTTCGGCATCGCGGGGTGACAGGCGGATCATGATCGCGCGAAGTTCTGCAAAGGCGGCGTCTGGAACGGCTGGATGGTGCTGCTCGGACGGATCAAGAAAGGTGTTCAGCGTGTCTGTATCCAGATTGTCCGGCGTCCACGCCGATAAATCGGCAGCAAATACCAGCGCGCCATCATCGCGGCCCAACAGGATCAAGTCGGTCGCTGCATCCATCATCGCGGGGTGATCTAGGGGCAAACGCACCAAAGCATCATCTGAAATCATCGGCTTGCCACGCCACATCAGAACCGCGCATGCATCGCTCTGCCCGCGCAACTGATCCGCCTGCCCCCGCAATTCTGCGGCCCGATCAAGGCCCGATCCGCCGAATGTAACTGTTTCTGCAATCTTCATTGCGCCGAGATGCCACGGACCTTGCGTAACTACAATTTTTTTCCGACCATCTCTTGTGGCGGTCTTGATATTTCTCTCTAAGGTTGCGCTATGAAGAGACCCCGTTCCTCAACCGCGCAATCCCCGTCAGGGCGCTTGCGTCTGCTTGAGACGACGGACCTGCACATGCAATTGCTGGACTACGATTATTTCGCAGACCGACAGGATCCGACGACCGGATTGGTCAGACTGGCAGACCAGCTAGCGGCGTTACGGGACGATCCTTTCGTCACGACGATCCTATGTGACAATGGCGATCTGATCCAAGGCAATCCGTTGGCGGATTATCTGGCCCAAAACCTGCGTCCCGGTCAGATCCACCCGATGATCGCGGCACTGAATATGTTGCGATACGATGCCATAACCCTCGGCAACCATGAGTTCGACTATGGGCCTGCGTTTCTGAGGTCCGTACTGTCAAAGGCCAGATTTCCTGTGGTTTGCACCAATGTCCCTGCGCTGCATGCCGGCGATCTGGTGACGCGGTTCACGATTTTGGACCGTGAAATTCTCTGCGATGACGGCATCAGACACCCCATCAAGATCGGCATCCTCGGCTTCACCCCACCGCAGTTTGCCGACGCAGGCAATCCAGCTTTCACTGCGACCGATATCCGCACAGCCGCGCAAAAAACTGTCCCGCAGGTCAAAGCCGCCGGTGCCGATATCATTGTCGCCCTCTGCCATTCGGGTATCAGTCTGGCCGAGGATATCCCGTGCATGGAAAACGCGGCCCTGCCTCTGGCACAGGTGGCGGGTATCGACGCACTTTTGCTGGGTCATACCCATGAGTTTTTTCCCGATGCCACCATCACCACAGCCGGGCCTGCCGATTACGCGGGCGGCCGCCTGCACGACAAACCGGCAGTGATGGCGGGATTTGGTGCGCAATCATTCGGCGTTATCGAACTGGCTTTGCGCCGCGCGCAGGGCGGCTGGCAGATTACAGATCATCAAGCCCGGCTTGAAAGGGCTTCATTGCGCAAAGGCCCCGAGAGCAAACTGTGCCAAGACCTGCGCGCGCTTGTGGCAGCACCCCACACCGCGACCGTTGCTCAGATGCAAGAAAAGGTTGCGCAGACCGATGTGCCAATCACCAGCTATTTTGCGACAGTCCAACCGGATCTGAGCCAACAGCTTTTGGCGGAGGCGATGCAGCGGGCAATCGGGACAGTGGCTGCGGCCACGGGCACGCCCGTTTTGGCAGCAACATCTTCATTCCGGTTTGGCGGGCGAAGCGGTCTTGGGCATTACATCGACATCCCCGCAGGCCCGATCACCCTGCGCGACGGGGCTGCGATTTTCCCCTTCGCGGATCATCTTTGCGCAGTGCGCCGCACGGGGAAACAACTACGGCTCTGGCTGGAACGTGCCGCCGCGCATTACAACCGGATGCAACCGGGCCACTATGATCAGCCGCTGATAAATCCGCAAAGTGCAGGGTATAACTGCGATGCGATCTTTGGACTTTCCTACCAGATCGACCTCACGCAACCCGCGCGCTTTGACACCCAAGGACGAGAGATAAACCCCGACGCAAGCCGTATCGTGCAGATGCGCTTTCAGGGAAAGACCGTAGAAGACAATGATGTTTTTATTGTCGCCACCAACAGCTTTCGCGCAAAGAGCGGCGGCGGTTTTCCACAGATCGCACGAGAGGACATCGTCCACACGTCCCGGCAAACACTCCGCGATATCTTGATCAAAGACCTCGCAACCGCAGGATCAGTGACCGCAAAGCCCACTTTCAACTGGGCTTTCGCGCCAATCCCGAACACCGCCGCGACATTTGTCAGTGCACCATCAGCACAAGATCACATTACGGGTCCGATCACCTACATCCGGCAGGATGCAGATGGCCGCGCGCGGTATCGCATCACCTTCTGACGTCTTGCGGAACGGCGCAAACAGGCCTATATCGGGGTCGAGAGGTTGGCGCGGGCGAGCGCCTCGCCAACCTGGTCAGGTCCGGAAGGAAGCAGCCATAACGAGCCCCGCTTGGGTCGTTGTCAGCCTCTCACCTTTGATTTGCGGCGCAAATTGATGGCAAACCCATCCAGCTAAGGAGGATGTTTATGATTGTTGCAAAAAACACTCTCCCGGCCCGGGTGCGCTGAAGGCACTTCCGCCCCCTCGTCCGGTTGCAGCTGGCAGTTTTCAACCGCCAGCGTCTTTCTTCCCTTTGACGAGGATTGATCATTGACGGAATTGACACGCGACGCCTTTGGCTGGTCGCCTTTCTTCATGTCTCAGCTTGAAATAGAAGAGCTGGAAACACTTGCCCTTGCCCGCATCGCCACGGTCCACCGCGACCGTGTGGTGGGCTTTTCCGATATCGGCACGCTTGAACTGACGCTTGATCCCGGCATCACGACAGCAGAAGTCGGGGTGGGCGACTGGGTGCTTTGCGCACCAGAGCAGCACAGGCTGGTGCGTGTGTTGGACCGCAAAACCGAACTGACACGCGGCACGGAGTATCACACTGGCGAAAAGCAACTGATCGCAGCCAATCTTGATACGCTGTTCATTACCTCATCCTGCAACAACGATTTCAATCCGGCTCGGCTTGAGCGGTATCTGGCGCTTGCCCATGATGCGATGATCACGCCGGTGATTCTATTGACCAAGGCCGACCAGACCGATGATCCCGATAGCTACGTCGATCAGGCGCGCAGCTTGGGGCGTAATCTGGAAGTCGTCGCGCTGGATGCAAAAAACGACGACGTGCCGGCGGTTTTGGCGCCTTGGTGCGGCAAAGGGCAGACCGTTGCACTTGCGGGATCATCCGGCGTGGGCAAAACCACCCTGGCGAACGCACTGACAGGCGGCAACGCTGCGACCCAAGCCATCCGCGAGGATGACGCGCGCGGGCGGCATACGACCACGGGGCGGTCGCTGCACCGGATGGCGACCGGTGGCTGGCTGATCGACACGCCGGGGATGCGCGGTCTTGGTGTGGCGGAAGTAGCCTATGGCATTGACGCGACATTTCCCGAGATATCGGAACTGGCCGCCACCTGTAAGTTCCGCGATTGCGCGCATGAGAGCGAGCCGGGCTGTGCCGTACAGGCGGGTATTGCCGCAGGCGATGTTGACCCTGAACGCCTCAAGCGGTTCAAGAAGCTGAAACGCGAAAACGAACAGGCGACCGAGACAATTGCGCAAGCGCGGGATCGGTCGCGCAAGTTTGGCAAGATGGTAAAGTCGGCGATCAAGAAGAAACCGCGCAATACGTAAGGTGGATCAAGATCCACCTTACCCCTGATTTGCCCATTGCAACTGCGGTTCCGTTTCCACAGCACACGGGCGCACGGCCCGCAACCGTGCCAAGGCCGTCTCCGCATCTTCGCCCGCAGCAATCATCAATCGCAGCACCATCATCCCCGACCTGCCACAACCGCCAAAACAATGCACCAGAACGCGACCATCGCCGCGCAGCGTGCCGAGAACCTGATCACGCACCGCCGGCCAATCCATATCCCGAGGTACACCGAAATCCGCCACCGGCAAATGCAGCCAGCCAATCCCTGCACCGGCAAGGTCCGCGCCCAAAGTCCCCGCCCCCTTGCGGTCCAACTCGGCCTGCGTTGTCATTGTCAGAACCAGATCCGGGCGCCAATCCATCAGGCTCAGCCAATCCGCGTAATAATGCCGCGTCCTGCCGGGCATGGGCGTGATCGCCAAGCTGCCGCCTGCCACAGGCAGGCTATGGATGACAAATTCTAGCATATTGGCCTTATCCGAAGAAATACCTCAAAAAAATCTGCCACCCTAGAGCCGTTGCCGCAAGGAAAGACCATAAGCGGTAAAACCGAACAAGGGAAAAGTAACAAAGCCCGTCTTGTATGCTGCTCTCGCGCAGAGGCAATCCGCCGCGCTTAAGAGATGACGCAAACCTGCCAGCACTTTGACCGCTGCCGGCCTTGGAACAAGGAACCGTTTTTGGCCTCTTTGATGTGGTAGACCTTAGGGGGCCCTGCCCCTAGTCTGTGCGGACGTCCGAATCCTTTTCAAAGGCAGCCATGTCCGATCAGCCCCAATACCAAGTGCTCGCCCGTAAATACCGGCCTGAAACCTTTGCCGATATGGTGGGTCAGGATGCGATGGTGCGCACGCTAAAGAATGCCTTTGCCGCTGACCGGATCGCGCAGGCCTTTATCATGACCGGCATCCGCGGCACCGGCAAGACAACCACTGCGCGGATTATCGCCAAGGGCATGAACTGTATCGGCCCCGATGGCACGGGTGGGCCGACAACCGAACCCTGCGGAAAATGCGAACATTGCGTGGCGATCATGGAAGGCCGTCATGTTGACGTCATGGAGATGGACGCGGCCTCACGTACCGGTGTCGGTGACATCCGCGAAATCATTGATTCCGTGCATTACCGCGCGGCCTCTGCCCGCTTCAAGATCTACATTATCGACGAAGTGCACATGCTGTCCAAGAACGCCTTCAACGCGCTGTTGAAGACACTTGAAGAACCGCCCGAGCACGTCAAATTCATCTTTGCCACGACCGAGATCAGACAAGTGCCTGTCACGGTCCTGTCCCGCTGCCAGCGCTTTGATCTGCGGCGGATCGAGCCGGAAACGCAGATTGCCCTGCTGCGCAAGATTGCAACCGCCGAGGGGGCCGAAATCACCGATGAGGCGCTGGCGCTGATCACCCGTGCCGCCGAAGGCTCGGCCCGTGACGCGCAATCGCTGCTGGATCAGGCGATCAGCCACGGCGCGGGCGAGACGACCGCCGATCAGGTCCGCGCCATGCTGGGGTTGGCGGATCGTGGACGGGTACTCGATCTTTTTGACATGATCCTGCACGGCGAGGCGGCAGCCGCCCTGACCGAATTGTCGGGCCAATATGCCGACGGGGCCGATCCGATGGCGGTGCTGCGCGATCTGGCCGAGGTCTGCCACTGGATCAGCGTGATCAAGATCACGCCCGAAGCCGCCGAAGACCCCACGATTGGCCCTGATGAGCGGACACGCGGTCAGACCATGGCGACGAATCTGCCCATGCGGGTGCTGTCGCGCATGTGGCAGATGCTGCTTAAGGCGTTGGAGGAAGTGGCCATCGCCCCTAACGCCATGATGGCTGCCGAAATGGCGGTGATCCGGCTGACCCATGTGGCCGATCTACCCAGCCCTGATGAACTGGTGCGCAAGCTGCAGGACGCCACACCACCCGCGGGCGGCGGCGGCCCGTCCGGAGGGCGCCCTGCCCCGCAAGGTGGCAGCACGCAAGCGATCGGCAGCACGCCGGCCCCCACCCATGCAAGCCCCGGCGGACATTCGGCATCCGGTGCGCAAACCGCGCGCGCTTTGGACGTGGACGCGCTCCAGCATTACGCACGGTTTGAGGATGTGGTCGAACTCATTCGTACGCACCGTGATGTCAAACTGTTGGTTGAAGTCGAAACCGGCCTGCGTCTTGTCAGCTATCAGCCGGGCCGGATCGAGGTGAACCCGACGCCTGACGCCGCACGCGATCTGGTGGGGCGTCTGGGCGCGCGGTTGCAGGCATGGACCGGCAATCGCTGGGCGATCAGCGTCGCAGACGGTGGCGGGCCGACAATCGCGGAAACGCGTGATGCTGCCGAAAACGCAATCCTGCAAGAGGCGGAAGATCACCCTTTGGTCAAAGCGGTCATCGCGGCATTCCCCAAAGCCAAAATCACCGAAATCCGGACCGAGGCCGAAAAAGCGCAGCACGCACTGGAAGACGCGCTGCCCGAAGTGGATGAAGAATGGGACCCGTTCGACGAAGACTGATCTGGGCGGCTGCCTTCATGGGACCGGCACCCGCATGGGCCGAGGTCTGTACGCTGCAACGCCCCGGCTGGGACGGTGTTCCGGTCACGGCTTTGGGCGAACTGTTGTTCCTCTTGCAAACGCCCATTGTGCTGATCCTGATCATCGCCACCGCCCTTGCGGTGCGATTTCGCAGTGAATGGGGCGGACTTGTCGTTGTTGTCGGCTGGAGCCTCTCGACCTTTCTTGCCACAGGATGGGGTAGCAACGGGGACAACCGCGCGCTTGCAATGAACGAAGGCTGCATCGGAAATTCCACTCTTTTCATTCTCTTTGCCGCACTGGTGTGTATCGGTGTCGTGCTCTACACTGCACCCTTGAAACGCGACAAAAAAGAATAGGAGATCGCAAGATGCTCAAAGGATTAGGCGGACTTGGCGACATGGCCAAGATGATGAAGCAAGCACAGGAAATGCAGGGCAAAATGGCCCAGATGCAGGAAGATCTTGCCAACATCATGGTCGAAGGCGTCAGCGGTGCGGGTCTTGTGAAAGCCACCGCAACCGCAAAAGGTGAACTCAAGGGCCTCGATATTGATCCGTCTATCTTTAACGGTGACGACAAAGAAGTCGTCGAAGACCTGATCCTTGCCGCCATCAAGGACGCCCAAGGCAAAGCGACGGAACGCGCCCAAGAGGAAATGAGCAAACTGACCGAAGGCTTGGGCCTGCCACCGGGCATGAACCTGCCTTTCTAAAGCCTGCGCTCTTTCGACGGAAACACTTAGGCCGCCAGAACAAATTTCGCGACATTCGTTCGCGGCTGATGTGAGCATAATGACAAACGGTACCGAAGACCTCAATAATCTGATCGCACTGATGGCCAAGCTGCCGGGGCTTGGCCCCCGGTCGGCGCGGCGTGCGGTCCTGCATCTGATCAAGAAAAGGTCTTTGGTGCTGTTGCCTTTGGCTGATGCAATGCAACGGGTCGGTACAACGGTGCGCGAATGTCTGAACTGCGGAAATGTCTGCACGACGGATATCTGCGAGATTTGCAATTCCGAGAACCGCGCCACAGGACAGATCGCCGTTGTCGAGGATGTCGCCGATCTTTGGGCAATGGAACGGTCCCAAGTCTTCAAAGGGCGCTATCATGTGCTGGGCGGCACGCTCTCGGCGCTGGATGCTATCGGACCGGACGAATTGCGCATCCCCAAGCTGATCGACCGGATCAAGACCGAAAACGTGACCGAGGTTATTCTGGCCTTGGGTGCCACAATCGACGGGCAGACGACCGCACATTACATCGCCGATCAATTGCCCGGCATCATGGTCACCTCTCTGGCACAGGGCGTGCCTGTGGGGGGTGAGCTGGACTATCTGGATGACGGTACGATCACGGCGGCGCTGAACGCGCGCAAGGCGCTTTAGTCACCGCCAAGCGCCTCGACCAGGGCATCAAAGACAATCCTGATCCGGCGGCTGGTGCGCAGTTCACGATGGGTGACAATCCACACCGGAAAGGTGATCGGCGTCGCATCCGGAAGCAGCGTCTCGACTCCGTCCACATGCGGCCAGAGCCTGTCCGGCCCGACCATAATACCCAGACCCGCGCGCATCATCTCCCACATCACCACCCCACTGTCTGAATTTGCCTTGAACTGGTCAGGGGAAATCGTGACGCCGCGGTCCTGCATGAACGCCAGCATCTGGGTGGTATCGCGCGGGCCGACAAAATCATGCCGCCCAAGGTCGTCTGCTGTCTGCGGCCTGCCGTGGGCCGCGATATAATCGGTAGACGCATAGTAGACGGCCCTTGCATCCCGAAGCTGTCTTGCGATCAGGTCCGGCTGGTCGGGGCGCACATGGCGAATGGCGATATCGGCGTCGCGCCGTGTCAGATTCTCGAGCCGGTTCGAGGCGACAACATCAACGATAATCCCGGGTGCGTCCCGCCGCAGCTTTGTCAGAACCGGTACCAAGAAGCCCGCAGCCAGCAAATCGCTTGCTGTGATCGAAACATGTCCTGCGACATCACGCGACTGGCCTGATGCAACCATCGAAATGCGGCTGGCGGCATCGCCCATCGCCTGCACATGTTCCAAAAGATCATGGCCCGCTGATGTCATCACCAAAGACCGGCCCGCGCGTTCAAACAAGGTCACACCGAGATCTCGCTCCAACGCACTGACCTGCCGGCCGATCGTGGGCTGGGTTGCGCGCAATGCCCGCGCGGCAGCACTCAGCGAGCCTTCCTCGGCGGTCGCCAGAAATGCGCGAATTTGGTTCCAGTCAAATGAGATGGCCTGCCAATTCATGCATTTATGTATACCGGAACGGCAAATTTAGACAATTTATAACTGATTTCTGTATAGGTAAGCTGCGGCATCGGATATCGCATGACAGACAAAGGAACCACGCCAATGGCCAACGCCGCGTTTTGGAACAAAGCCGCAAAGAAATACGCGGCGTCGCCCATAAAGGACATTGCCGCCTATGAAGAAACGCTCGCGCGCGCGCGCAGCTATCTGACGCCACAGGATCACCTGCTTGAAGTGGGCTGCGGCACGGGCAGCACGGCGATCAAACTGGCACCTTTTGTCAGGCGGATCACAGCCACTGATATTTCGGGCAACATGATTGCGATCGCAAAACGCAAGATCACCGGCGAGGGGCCGCAAAATATCGACTTTATGGTGTCAGAAATCAATGTAGCTATGGCGGAGGCGCCATTCGATGCGGCCTGCGCCTTTAGCCTGTTGCACCTGGTGGATGACCTCGACCAAACACTTTTGCATCTGCGCAACCAGATCAAACCGGGCGGTTACCTGATCTCCAAGACCGCCTGCCTTGCCGATATGAATATACTGGTCAGACCCATGATCAAAGTGATGCAGATGATCGGCAAAGCGCCGCATGTACTTGTTTTTGACGCAGCCTGGCTGGAAAAAGCTGTGCGCAAGGCAGGTTTCGACGTGGTCGAAACGGGATACTTCGGCACAAACAGGTCAGCACGGTTCATTGTCGCACGCAGACCATCGTAAATAAAGAAAAAGGGCGCCTTCCGTTTCGGGGCGCCCTTTACTGGATCTCGACCTAGTCGTCCTTGTCGTCATCATCCGGCAGATTGAAGAAGCTGTCCGCATCTGAAACGTCGCGCTTGTCTTCTTCTTCTTCCTCCTCCTCGGTATCACGGGGATCAGACAGGCTGAAAGTCTCAAGACCGGCCATCGCGCTTGGCATCTTCGGCTCGGCGGGCATACCCAACGACTGCTCGGTGCTGACAAGTTTCCGGCGCTCGTCATCGGTCATCGCCGCGCCTTCCTTGGCTTTCTTGGCGTTGGCCTTTTGCACCGCAGCATCCAGTTCGGACTGTTTGCACAGCCCCAAAGCGACCGGATCAATCGGGTCAAGGTTGTTGATGTTCCAGTGCGTGCGCTCGCGGATCGCCTGAATCGTTGGCTTGGTTGTGCCCACCAGTTTGGAAATCTGACCGTCTGTCAACTCGGGGTGGAATTTGACCAGCCAATAGATGGACGCAGGACGGTCCTGACGCTTGGACAGCGGTGTGTAACGCGGGCCACGGCGCTTTTCCTCACCGGCAGCGGCTGCATAAAACTTCAGTTTCAGCTTATGCTTGGGATCAGCTTCGGCTTTATCCAGCTCTTCCTGCGTCAACTGGTTGTTGGCAACCGGGTCAAACCCTTTGACACCTGTCGCCACATCGCCGTCTGCGATGCCTTGCACTTCCAGCTCGTGGAAACCGCAGAAATCGGCAATCTGCTTGAAGGTCAGCGTTGTGTTGTCGCAAAGCCAAACAGCGGTCGCTTTGGCCATAATCGGTTTATCGGACATCTTTTCATCTCCATCTTATCAGCAGACAAGCCTTTCCCGCGCCCTTGATCCGGGCAGACTGTGGTAACAGCCGGGTTCGCATTGTCGGGGAACTTAGAGGCTATATAGTAAAGCTGATGAAATTTGGAAAGATCAAAATGCAACGTCTGCTTGCCCTGCTTTGCCTTGTGGCATCCCCCCTCTCTGCCCAGGACCGCGCGGGTGACTTTGACTACTACGTCATGTCTTTGTCATGGTCGGCAAACTGGTGCGCACTGGAAGGGGATGCGCGGGGTTCGCCGCAATGTGATGCATCGGCGGACTTCGGCTGGATCCTGCACGGGCTCTGGCCCCAGTACGAAAACGGCTATCCGGCAAACTGCCCTACCAGCGAAAGATCGCCCAGCCGCGGTGATACCGCGGCCATGGCGGACATCATGGGAACATCAGGACTTGCCTGGCACCAATGGCGCAAACACGGGGTGTGTTCAGGTTTGTCGTCGGAAGATTACTTCGCTCTCTCGCGCGAAGCTTTTGGCCGCATCAACCGACCCGACGTGTTTCGCGCTTTGACGCGCCAAGTGACGCTGCCCGCATCACTGATCGAAGAGGCGTTTGTGAAGGAAAATGCGGCGCTTGAAGCCGACCAGATAACGATCACCTGCAAATCCGGCTACATTCAGGAGGCACGGATTTGTCTGACGCGTGATCTGGAATTTCGCGATTGTGGGCGGGACGTCAGCCGTGACTGCACGATGACCAGCGCGCAGTTCGATCCAATGCGATAACCAAAAGTAAAGGCACTGCAAATGCAGTGCCTGAACAGAATCTGGCAGGATCAGCTATTGGTTGGTTCCGGGTCAGACGCAACCCGGCTGCCGTCTTTCAATATAATCTCGCCGCGGGCATCCTGACACTTTGGTGTGCCGTCGCGGTTCAGCCGGGGGGTCATGTATCCTTCGATCCCGTCGTCGATGTACCAGTGCTGGCACCCGTCGGGATCAATCCAGACGTTTGCAACGCCGTCGCGCAAAAAGCCACCATCAAGGCCACCGTCGGTTACGCTATTGTCGTCACCCGAACGCTCGCAAGCGACCAATGTGCTTGCGATCAAAACAGCAACTGCGCCGCGCAAAATATTCATATTCAAAACCACCCAAAGTTTCGCGCGAATCGCGCCCCAGATATCAAACTTGCACGTTTATAAGTCGAGATCCCATTTAGGTCTACCGACGCAGGTCTATCCAAAAGACTAGTCCGCCAGCAGCGCCGCAGTCAGCGCACTATCCGCATCGCACAGCGGTTCAATCACATCGAAATGATGGCGGTCCGGTGCGACAACGCGTGTGCATTCCCATGCCTCGGCCAAGCCCCGTGATTGATCGAGGAACGCTGGTCTTTCATCCGCGCCCACCCAAACCGTGACGGGTATCTGCGGTTTGGGCAGGTGGATCGGGCTCTCGGCCAAAACCTCTGCTGCATCCAGTTTGAGATCCGCATTCATGGATGTCCGCATCAACGGCGACAGATCACCCAAGGCCGAAATCGGGACGATTTTCGCAACCCGCTCCTGCCAACGCGCCCCGAAACGGCGGGCGGTCATCCGCGCCACCAGTTGCCCTCCCGCAGAATGGCCGGTGAGCCGGATCGGCCCAAGGACGCGGCCCGCGGCAAAGGCGATTGCGGTGGCGATCTGATTTCCGATGTCCGTGATGCGGACCGCAGGACAAAGATCGTAGGACGGCATGGCGACGGCCCATCCCTGCGCCAGCGGCCCTGCTGCCAGATGGGACCAATCAGATTTGTCCGACATCAGCCAATAGCCACCGTGCACGAACACCACTAACCCTTTGGCAAGCCGCGGCGGGTGAAACAGATCAAGCTTCTGGCGCGCGCTCTCGCCATAGGGCAGATCAAGTTCACAAAGTGTCTTTTCGCGAAAGCTGGCCGCCGATTTTGCCCAGCGCGCGGGATAGGTGTCGCCACCCGGAATATAGGCCGCATTCGCATATGCCTCGTCCAATTCCATCATATCCCCCCTTTACGGCACCTGCCCGCTTGGTTCAGATAGCGCTGAAACCGATAGGAGGCCACCATGCTTGACGAAATGACGAACCTGAAATCCATGTTGTCACGTCCTGATCTGCTTTGCGAAGACACGCTTGTCGCAGGTGAATGGGTGCAAGCAGCGGACGGCAAAACCTTTGACGTGGTCAATCCTGCGCGTGGCGATGTGATTGCAAAAGTCCCTGACCTGTCGGTCGCAGAGGTGGAAAAAGCGGTCGCAGCAGCCGATGCCGCGCGCAAACCCTGGGCTGCACGCGCAGCCAAAGAACGCGCGAACGTGCTGCGCAAATGGTTTGATCTGATGATCAAGCACCAAGAGGATCTGGCGATCATCATGACCGCCGAACAAGGCAAACCGCTGGCCGAGGCACGCGGCGAAGTCGCCTATGGCGCGTCCTTCGTGGAGTGGTTCGCAGAAGAGGCCAAGCGCGTCTACGGCGAAACGATCCCCGGGCATATGGCGGACAAGCGGATCACCGTGATCAAACAGCCCATTGGCGTGGCCGCTGGAATCACGCCGTGGAATTTCCCCAACGCGATGATCGCGCGCAAAGTGGCCCCTGCCTTGGCTGCGGGATGTGCGTTTGTGATCAAACCCTCCGAATTGACCCCGCTGTCGGCACTCGCCATGGCGAAGCTGGCACAAGAGGCTGGCGTGCCTGACGGGTTGTTCTCGGTCATCACCTCTACCGACGCCCCTGCAATCGGCAAAGCGTTCTGCGAAATCCCTGCGGTGCGCAAACTGACCTTTACCGGATCCACACAAGTAGGTCGTATCCTGTTGGCGCAGGCCGCCGATCAGGTCATGAAATGTTCGATGGAACTGGGCGGAAACGCGCCCTTCATCGTCTTTGACGACGCTGATCTTGATGCGGCTGTCGAAGGTGCCATCGCCTGCAAGTTCCGCAACAACGGCCAGACCTGCGTCTGCGCGAACCGGATCTACGTGCAGGCCGGCGTCTATGACGCCTTCGCCGCCAAGTTCAAAACCGCCGTCGAAGCCCTGCGCGTCGGCGACGGCATGGCCGAGGGCACGACACTCGGCCCCTTGATCGAACCCAAGGCAGTCACCAAAGTGCAATCACATCTTGAGGACGCCTTGTCCAAAGGTGCGGAAATTCTGACCGGCGGCAAGCCGCATGATCTGGGTGGGCAGTTTTTTGAACCCACGATCGTCACCAATGCGACCAAGGACATGTTGGTCAGCACCGATGAAACCTTTGGCCCCTTTGCCCCGCTGTTCAAATTCGAGGACGAGGATGATGTGATTACACTGGCCAACGACACGATCTTTGGGCTGGCATCCTATTTCTATGCCAAAGACCTGAGCCGCGTGACCAAGGTGGCCGAGGCGCTGGAATACGGGATTGTGGGCGTGAACACCGGCATCATCTCGACCGAGGTGGCACCTTTTGGCGGCGTAAAACAATCAGGTCTGGGTCGCGAAGGATCGCACCACGGGATCGAGGACTATCTTGAACTGAAGTACATCTGCACGGGTGTTTGAGCCAAAAAGTAAGGTGGATCTTAATCCACCTTACGCAAAAGCAACCTTTTTCAAAAATTTCTCACCGCTCACCAAGGATTGACGATCCACGCGCGTCAAACCACCGTGATGCGTATGATGACAAGCGACGAAGACCTTGCTGATGCAGCTGCCGCCGGCGACGGGGCGGCGTTCGCAAGCCTGCTTGATCGGCACTATGATCGCCTTTTCGCGTTTTGTTTCCGGCTGACCGGGTCACGCACCGAGGCCGAGGATCTGACACAGGACATCTGCGCCGCACTTCCCGCGAAACTCGCAAGCTACGGGCGCCGCGCGAAGGTCACCACATGGCTTTACCGCGTCGCCGTGAATGCCGCTCATGATCGGCGACGCAAGCGCGCGACATATGCCAAAGCCACGAACGGCTGGGGGGACTGGGAAGTGAACCGCACCGCTGCCATTGCAGAGACGCGCGACAAACTGGATTGGCTGACAGCTGCGATGAATGCGCTCTCGGAGGACCTGCGCGACACGCTTGCGCTTGTGCTTGACGATATGACCCACGCGGAGGTGGCCGAGGTGCTGCAAATCCCGGAAGGCACGGTCAGCTGGCGGATCTCTGAAGCGAAGAAAGCCCTGCGCGCCATGAAAGAACAGGAGGACATGGTATGACCGACGACCTGAATGACCTCAAAGCGTTGATGGATCAGGCAACCCCGCGCGCCGATGCGGCGCGACGGGCCGAGAATATCGCGCTGGCAAAAGAAACATTCGCCGCCCTCCAAGGATCACGCGATGAAGTGCGTCCAACTGCTGTAACCGGGCCGAAGGGCCTCTGGACAGGAGTGAAGACGATGCTGAATACTATAACCTCGCCTGCAGGATTGACCACAACGACCACCCTTGTGGCTTGCGGCTTTCTGTTCATCACACCCCAAGGGCAGGATCTGTTGCGCCCGCCATCTGCGCCGCAAATCACGATGACTGAGTTTGACAGCACGATCCCGCAGCCGCGGATCGAAAACGGTCCTTTGACGGCGGAGGAGCTTTCGGAAAGCGTCGTCATCCAGGAAGCGCCCAAGGAAGGCGAGGGACAACTGTTGCTTGGCCCACTCGAAACGCCGGAACAAGACAGCGGTTTCATGGATCGCTCACGCGCCGAGCCCGAAGAACTGCCGCAGATCGCAAGCGACGCGCTTGGCACGCAGATGGAAGACGCCGAGATTGCCGAAGGCGTGATGGACCGGCAGACGACCACGGCCGAGCGCCGTCATACCCTTGGCGTCGCACCTTCCGAGAACACGGCCACAGTCACGCCCAGCGTCGCGCCCGAGCGCTTGGTCGTTGCGCCGCCCGCGCCCACAGATGATGTGGCGATCACGTCAGCCCAGAACACCGAAAGCTTTGCCAACGCAGACACCAATCCTCTCAGGATCGCAGCAGAAGAGCCAGTCTCGACCTTCTCGATTGACGTCGATACCGCCGCCTACGCTGTCGTCCGCTCATCACTGGCGCGCGGGCAACTGCCGCCTGCGCAGGCCGTCCGCATCGAAGAGATGATCAATTACTTTCCTTATGATTATCCTGTGCCCGACGCCGGAGAAGCGCCCTTCCGTCCGACCGTCACGACATTCCAGACGCCTTGGAATGCGGACACGCTGCTCGTGCATATCGCTTTGCAGGGCCGGATGCCCGAGATCGCAGAACGGCCTGCGCTGAATCTCGTCTTTCTGATCGACACATCCGGCTCGATGGATGATCCGGCGAAACTGCCTTTGCTGAAGCAATCCTTCAGTCTGATGCTCGATCAAATGCGCCCGCAGGATCAGGTCGCCATTGTTGAATACGCAGGGAGCGCCGGTCAGGTTCTGGCCCCGACCGCCGCAACCGAGCGCACGACCATCCTGCAAGCAATCCAGTCGCTGGGTGCAGGCGGGTCAACCAATGGACAAGGCGGGTTGGCGCAGGCCTATAGCCTTGCCGAAACGATGGCCGCACATGGCGAAGTCAGCCGGATCATCCTTGCCACCGACGGCGATTTCAATGTGGGCTTGAACGATCCAGAAGCGTTGAAGGCCTTTATTGCCGACAAGCGCGCGACCGGCACTTACCTGAGCGTGCTGGGCTTTGGTCGCGGCAATCTGGATGATGCCACGATGCAGGTACTTGCCCAGAACGGGAACGGAACGGCGGCCTATATTGATACCCTCTCCGAGGCGCAAAAAGTACTTGTGGACCAGCTGTCCGGCGCGCTTTTTCCGATTGCAAGCGATGTCAAGGTACAGGTTGAATTCAATCCGGCCCGGATCGCGGAATACCGGTTGATTGGCTATGAAACGCGCGCGCTGCGACGCAAGGATTTCAACAATGATACCGTGGATGCGGGCGAGTTGGGGGCAGGCCATGCTGTCACAGCAATCTACGAGGTCACACCGGTCGGCAGCCCGGCACAGCGCAGTGATCCGCTGCGCTATGCGCCCAATACCGTTGCAGAGACGTCAGACGAGCTTGGGTTTCTGAAACTGCGCTACAAAGAACCCGGCGCGGATGTGAGCCGGTTGATCGAACTGCCAATCACCGCAAACGGTGCACCAGGAACAGAGGCGAATTTCGCAACTGCGATTGCAGGCTTCGGGCAGCTCTTGCGCGGTGACACGCATTTGGGCGATTGGGGCTACGCGGATGCGATTGCACTTGCTGCGGCAAATCGTGGCGAGGATGCCTTTGGCTATCGCACCGAGGCTGTGCAATTGATGCGCTTGGCCGAGAGCCTGTCGCGCGCTGAATGAAAGGTAAGGTGGATCCTGATCCACCTTACGCAATTAACCCATCTGCGCCCGCGCCAGCGGCAGGATCTGCTGTTCGATCAGTCTTTGCAAATCTCCGAAGTATCCCCCACTGCGCGCAGGACGCAGCGGATCAGAGGTAATCGCCAAGGTCAGCGCAGCCTGCGGAGCCACGCAAACAATCTGCCCGCCATAGCCGCGTGCCAGCGCATAGCCAACGCCTGCACCGGTTCCCAAGAACCAGCCGTAACCATAATCCAGCCCCGAAAAAAGTGATTGTGTGCGCCGCTGCAACGACCGTGCCACCCAATCGGAACTGAGCACCCGCGCACCGCCATACTGACCATTGAGCCGGTACATCTCTCCGAAACGGACCATCGCATCCAGCGTGAGGGCCATTTCGTTGCCCCCCAGATACCGGCCTTGCGGGTCGCGGGTCCAAGCGGGGATATCAATGCCCAAAGGTGTGCCCAACCGCTCCCGCGCCAGCGACAAAAGCGACTGGCCCGAGACCTCTGACAACACGGCCCCCAGAATGTGAAACGAACCGGTCGAATAAAGCATGCGTGCGCCCGGTTCGGCAACGAAAGGGCGGCCCAGCGCATTTGCGACCCAGTTATTGCTGTTCACCCAACCACCATAGTTCTGCCCCGACGTCCGCTCTAGTCCTGCCTGCATGGTCACCAGATTTTCAACGGTGATACCGGCTACACGCGGATCAGCGCCGCGCGGGATCAAACCGGGGGCGACATCGCCCAGCCGCGCGTTGATGTCCGGCAATTCGCCCCGATCCAGCGCGGCACCCGTCAAGGCCGCAACGACTGTCTTCGAGACCGACTTGATCGGTACCGCACGCTCCAGCCCCGGACCGCGAAACCGCTCACGCAGGACAGTGCGGCCGGATTGCCGGATCATGACGGCGTGGAATTGGTCCAGCGCGCGCCCCGCGTCCAGAACGGGCGCCCAGACATTCGGTTGCGCCAGCATGGGCGTTGCCAAGCTTGCAAGACCACCCGCCAGAAATTCCCGTCGTTTCATCACGATACCAAATCCTTCAAATCAGTATCGGGGTAGCTAATGCATCTGCCGAAAACCGCCACTAACAATCCTGTGCGATCAGTTGTGATAGGCTTCGCTTTCGTAAAACGCACGCAATGTCTGGTGTTTTTCCGGCCGAAAACTGTCCAGTTCCTGCAAGGCCGAAATGCGGTCCAGACGAAACATGCGAAACCCTTGACGCAATTCGCACCAGCACACTGCGGTCCAGACTTTGCCCCAGAACCACACACCCAAAGGCCGGACGGTTCTAGCGGTCTGATTGCCAGCCTCGTCGCTGTAGTTCATCTGCAACCGGATATGCGCCTCAGAAGCGGCCTCAAACCGGTCCAGATAATCGCGCCACTGACCGCGCTGGTCCGCACCATCCAAAACGTGCACGTTGACCTGACCAACCTGTCTGCGCGCAGTCTCGGGCAGGACCGCATCAATCTTGATTAATGCCTCTTGCGCGGCTTCTGCCATTTTCGTTCCACCCCAGCTTTGCAGAATACGCGCACCCGATACCAGTGCGATGATCTCGTCCTGCGTGAACATGAGAGGCGGCAGATCATATCCGTCCCGCATCAGATAACCGACCCCGGCTTCGCCCTCAATCGGGACACCAGAGCCGATCAAATGTGCCACGTCACGATAAATCGTGCGCGGCGTCACTTCGAGCTTTTCGGCCAGCTGCGCCGCCGTGGTCAGCCGACCGCCCCGAAGATACTGCAATATCTGGAACAGGCGGTCAGCGCGGCGCATTTAATGCGCAGCCTCGAAGAGGCCGATCGAGTTGCCGTCAAGGTCTTTGGCATAGGCGAAACGCCCCGCGGGAATCGTGATCGCTGGGCTGACAATCTCTCCACCGGCGCTTTGGCAACGCGCGATCCCGTCCTCAAGCGTACCTTCAATCGCGATATGGATTGTATTGCCCCCATCTGTGGCAGGTTTCCCGGGATAAAGATGCGCGCCTGCGCTGTCCTCGAAACTGCCCAGCACAGCAATGGGGTTCGGGCCGGAATGGTCGATTTCCATCTGATAGCCAAAGACCTCGTTGTAGAAAGCGACGGCCTTGTCCATGTCAGTGACCGGTATTTCGCCCCAAGCCATAATTGTCCGTTTTGTCATGTCTCATCTCCTTGATTGCGGTTGATGGACATCTTTAAACATACCCCTGCTGACAGCATTATGTCAGCATGTTTTCAGCAGGGCGGAAAATTACACCCCCGCAAGCCAGGCCAGACCGTCCTCGGTCGTGCGGCGCGGCTTGTATTCGCCCGAAACCCACCCTGCATAGCCCTGGGCATCCAGCAACGCGAAGAAGGCGGAAAAATCAATCTCGCCTTGATCCGGCTCACCGCGATCCGGCATCTGGGCCACCTGCACATGGGCGGTAATATCGCGCATTGCGTCCCACGTGCCCAGGACATCACCGGTGATCATGGCAGCATGGAACGTGTCGAATTGCAGTCTCAGGTTCGGCGCATCAATCGTTGTGACAATCTCGCGGCCCAGATCAAAATCATTCAGGAAATAGCCCGGCATGGTGTCACTATTGATCGGCTCAATCGTCAGGCTTTGCGCAGGCGCCTCGGCTGCGGCCCAGCGCAGGTTATTGATGAAGGTCTCTTTTGCCGCCGCTCCTTCGGCTACCCCTGCCATGATATGCAGATGCCGCGCCCCCAGCGTCTGCGCATAGCGCAGCGCGCGACCAAAGTCTTTTTTGAACCGTTCTTCCAATCCGGGGATGGCTGCAAATCCTTGGGCACCGCCAGTGTAATTCGGGGGCGGACAATTGATCAGCGCCATCTGCAAATCATACCTGCGCAGCGCATCCAAGATATCCTGTGCATTCACATCATACGGAAAGAGCACCTCGACCGCATCAAAACCCGCTTCTTTTGCGGCCGCGAACCGATCCAGAAAATCAAGTTCGGTAAAAAGCCACGTCAGGTTCGCACAGAATTTCGGCATTGAATATCCTTATGGCTGCTCGCAAGCTTGTCCGGCACATGACGGAAATTCACGATCTTTTGCAAGGTGAACAAATGGCCTCTATTGTGTGAGGGCGCGCTTACGATGGGAAGACCGAAATGAGACGTTTGATTAGCTTTGTTGTGACCCTCCTGATGCCTCTCGTTCTCATCGGCGGCGGCGGCGCGCTGACCGGATGGGGCATCACAAATGAATGGGCCACGGTTGCATGGATCGGTGCGGCAATGGTGGTCGCAGGCGTCCTTTGGGGGCTGTTCCTGTTTCTGTGGGCTGAAAGCGGGCCACTCTAGCTTACTTTAGTTCCGCTGACGGAATGATCGGAAAGAACATGCCCTGCGACGTCACACCGAACCATTCTTCGCCTTCATGCTCGGCATGTTCACCGATATCCACCAACCTGTAGAATGACTTGCGGTCTATCAGGGCCTCAAGATTGGCACGTACCAGCACATAGGGTGAAGGTTCGCCCGTTTCGCGATCACGCACCACGCGGATCGGGTGTTCTGGTCCGGCAATCATCCGGTCGCCCACATTGGTTTCAAATTCCAGACCATCGCCACGCCGGTTGAAATCGACCGCGACAAATGGCGCGTCATCGACAGTGATTCCCACTTTCTCAACGGGGGTGACCAGAACGTAATCATCGCCATCACGGCGCAGAATCGTTGAAAACAGCTTCACAAGTTCGTGCCGCCCGATGGGCGTTCCCATGTAGAACCAAGTGCCATCACGGGCAATCCGCATGTCGATATCGCCGCAAAAAGGGGGATTCCAAAGATGAACCGGCGGCAAACCGCCTTTTTGGACAGCACGTGCGCTACTTGCTAGGCTCTCTGCGGAGGGAGTCACAATCTTTTGTGTGGTCATTATTTTTGCCATTGGGTGTGTTGGGATTATCTGTTCTCATGAAGACTATAGTTCAACCGGAGGAAAGTCATGGCCGTAGAGTCCGATCTCGTCACCCAGATCGAAAACCTGGGTGAAAAGCTGGCGCAAGCCCGCACCAGCATTTCGGCACGCTTTATCGGTCAGCCCCGTGTCGTGGACCTGACTTTGACAGCATTGATCTGTGGCGGCCACGCCGTGTTGATCGGCCTGCCCGGTCTGGGCAAGACACGCCTTGTCGATACGCTCTCGACGGTGATGGGACTGAATGGCAACCGGATCCAGTTTACACCCGATCTGATGCCTGCGGATATTCTGGGCTCGGAAGTGCTTGAAACAGCCAACGATGGATCACGCAGTTTTCGCTTTATCGAAGGCCCGATTTTCTGCCAGCTTCTGATGGCGGATGAGATCAATCGCGCCTCGCCGCGTACCCAATCGGCCCTGTTGCAGGCGATGCAGGAAAAAGAAGTGACGATCGCGGGCGAACACCGACCACTGGGCGTGCCTTTTCACGTTCTGGCCACGCAAAACCCGATTGAACAAGAGGGCACATACCCTCTTCCCGAAGCCCAGCTTGACCGCTTTTTGGTGCAGATTGATGTCCCCTACCCCGACCGCGCCACAGAAAAAGATATTCTGATCGCAACCACAGGTGTGGAAGACGCAAAATCGCAGGCGGTCTTTACGGCGCAAGAATTGCTGGATGCACAAAAACTGCTCCGCCGGATGCCCGTGGGCGATAATATTGTTGAAATGATCCTTGATCTGGTGCGCGCCTGCCGTCCGCAGGATGAAAACGCCCCCGATATCATTCGCCAGAACGTAAGCTGGGGGCCCGGACCGCGTGCAGCACAGGCGTTGATGCTGACCGTTCGCGCACAGGCGCTTTTGGAAGGGCGGCTTGCGCCGTCCGCCGAAGACGTGCGTGCGATGGCGGTGCCCGTCCTTGAACACCGGATGGCACTGTCTTTCGCGGCACGTGCGCGCGGCGAAAGCATTCACCACGTTATCAATACTGTCGCCGACCAAATCACATCGGTGGCCTCTGCCGCATGACCACCCCTTTGACCCTAAGATCACAGGCCGAGGCGCTTGCCGCCCCGCTGCCACCGCTTCTTGCGGAGGCAGAACACCTTGCCGCGACAGTGCTCTTGGGGGATCACGGACGCCGTCGTGCGGGCACAGGGGACACATTCTGGCAGTACCGGCCCGCACAGGCCCATGATGAGGCGCGCAGTATCGACTGGCGGCGTTCGGCCCGTTCAGACGCGAATTTCGTGCAGGACAAAGAATGGCAGATCGCCCAGTCGATTATCCTCTGGGTCGATCAGGCGGCGTCGATGTCTTTCCGTTCGGATGACAACCTGCCGACCAAGGCCGCACGTGCCCGCACCTTGGGTCTGGCCTGCGCGATTCTGCTGATCCGCGGAGGGGAGCGTGTTGGTCTGACCGGTTTGCGCCTGCCCCCGCGACGGGGCGAAGCGCAATTGATGCAGATGGCAGAACTTTTATCCCGCCAGGAAGAGACCGATTATGGCGCGCCCGAAGCGCAAGGCATGCTACCCCACTCGCGCGCTCTTTTTGTCAGCGATTTCCTAGGGGACATCAAACCCATCGAAGAAGCCCTTCTGCGTGCCGCAGACCGCGGTGTCGGTGGCGCGCTTTTGCAGGTGCTGGACCCGCAGGAAGAAGCGTTTCCCTTCGACGGGCGGACAATCTTTGAAAGCATGTCGGGCGCATTGCGCCATGAAACGCTCAAAGCGGGCGATCTGAGATCCCGCTATCTGGACCGGTTGGCCGAGCGCAAAGACCGCTTGCAACAACTGGCCCGCATCACGGGCTGGCGGTTCCAGACGCATCACACCGGCGAAAGCGCGACAAACGCCCTTTTGTGGCTTTATGGCGCGCTGGAGCGGAACACCTGATGTGGTCAATCGGGTCCATAGGATTTGCAGCACCTTGGTTGCTGCTGGGGCTCATTGCCCTGCCGATCCTGTGGATCCTGCTACGCGCCGTACCACCCGCCCCCATCAAGCGCCGTTTTCCCGGCGTGGCCTTGCTGCTGGGCCTGACCGACGACGAAACCCAGACCGACCGCACGCCGTGGTGGCTGTTGCTGCTGCGCATTCTGGCCGTCGCTGCGGCAATTATCGGTTTTGCCGGTCCGGTGCTCAATCCGCAGAACGCCCGCGAAGGTACCGGTGATCTGGTGATCCTGCTGGATGGCTCTTGGGCGGGTGCAAATAGCTGGCAAAGCCGGATTGACCGCGTCGACACCTTGCTTGTCGAAGCCGCCCTTGCCGACAGGCGCACAGCGGTGATCAACCTGAACGATCTGCCGGTAGGTGATGTTCCCTTTGCCGCCCCCAGCGAGTGGCGGAACCGCCTGCCCAATATCCTGCCGCAGCCATGGCAACCCCGGGACGCCGCCGCATGGTTTGCGCAGAACGACGGTGCGTTCGAGACATACTGGATTTCCGACGGGCTGGACTGGGACGGGCGCACCGATCTTTTGGAAGAGCTGGAAGCCCGCGGGTCCGTGACCGTGTTCCAAACACCCCGCCAGACAATCGGGCTGCGTCCCGCCCGCTTTGAAAACGGAGAGGTCATTGTGTCCGCAACCCGCACCCCAGTCGGCAACCCGTTTGAGACATCAATCACCGCTGTCGGGCTGGACCCTGCCGGTGTTGAACGCCAGCTGGTCACGGTCCCATTGGTTTTCAACGCGGGAGAGCCTGTGGCGGAGACCGTGATGGTACTGCCACCCGAACTGCGCAACCGGATCACACGATTTGAAGTCACAGGCACGCGGTCTGCCGGCGCTGTGAGCCTGACCGATGACGCGCTGAAACGGCGCGAGGTCGCACTGATTGCAGGGCGCGATGATCGGGAAGGGCTCGAACTGTTGTCGCCGCTCTACTACCTGCGCGAGGCACTTGAACCCACTGCCGATATCATCGACGGCACGCTTGCAGATATTCTGCTGGCCAATCCCGATGTCATCATCCTTGCCGATGTGGCAAGCCTTGCGGGCAGCGAAAGCGAGACGGTCCTTGAGTGGGTCGAAAACGGCGGCATGTTGCTGCGCTTCGCCGGACCGCGGCTTGCGGCATCGGATCAGGGGCGCAACCAGATTGATCCGCTCTTGCCCGTGCGGCTGCGTTCGGGCGGGCGGTCTGTTGGTGGCGCGATGAGCTGGGGCGAACCCAAGACGCTGGCGCCCTTTTCGACGGAAAGCCCGTTTTTCGGACTGCCTGTTCCCGATGACGTGACCGTCACCTCGCAGGTGATGGCCCAGCCTGACCCGACGCTGGCCGACCGCGTGATCGCGCAGCTTTCGGACGGCACCCCTCTGGTGACCCGCAACATTGTAGGCGAAGGACAGATCGTTCTCGTCCATGTGACCGCAAATGCGGAATGGTCGACACTGCCGCTGTCGGGGCTTTTTGTGCAGATGCTGGAACGCCTTGCTGTCTCGACACGCCCCTCGAACCCCGATGAAACGGAACTTGCGGGCACGACGTGGCTACCAAACGAAGTGATGGATGCCTACGGGCGGCTGGATGATGGCAGCGCCTTGCCCGGTGTCGCCGGTGAGGTGTTGGCAGGGCGTGTGCCCGGTCCCGACCTTCTTCCGGGTCTCTATACGGGTTCTGACCGCCAAATTGCGGTCAATGTGATCGACACCGAAACCGTCCTGAATGTGGCGCAATGGCCGGCGCGCATTGCGGTCGAAGGTATGCAGATTGTCCGTGAAACTGCGCTCAAAGGCTGGTTGCTGAGTGCGGCGGTCATGCTGTTGTTGATTGACGTGATAGCCTCGCTCGCGGTTGGCGGGCGCTTGCGTGGTCCGCGTGCCGATGTCGCGGCTGCCCTTGCGCTACTCTTGATGTGGGCGCCGGATGCGCAGGCGCAATCGGCAGATGACTTTGCGCTGCGCGCCACATCCGAGGTGGTCTTGGCGCATGTGCTGACGGGTGATCCGGAAACCGACGAGATCGCAGAAGCGGGGCTTTTGGGCCTGTCACAAACACTTTTCCGACGCACCTCGATCGAACCCGCCGCCCCGATTGGTGTGAATATCGAAACCGATGAGCTCGCGTTCTTCCCCTTCCTGTACTGGCCTGTCACCGCCGATCAACCACTGCCAAGCCGTGAGGCCTATGCCAAGTTGAACCGCTATCTGCGCACCGGTGGTATGATCATGTTCGACACGCGCGACAGTGATAGTGCGCGCTTTGGTTCGGGCTCTCCCGAAGGCCAAAAGCTGCAGGCGATTGCACGCTCGCTGGATATTCCCGCCATCGAACGGATCCCCCCTGATCACGTGCTGACGCGCACCTTTTATCTGCTGCAGGATTTCCCCGGGCGCTACGCTAGCCGCGATGTCTGGGTTGAGGCCGCGCCGATCACAGCCGAACAGATTGAGGGGATGCCGTTCCGCAATCTCAATGACGGTGTGACGCCTGTGATCATCGGCGGCAACGACTGGGCGCGGGCATGGGCTGTTGACGAGGCCGGGCGCCGCATGTTCCCCGTCGGGCGCGGGATGTCCGGCGAGCGCCAGCGCGAAATTGCGCTGCGGTTCGGTGTGAATGTCATCATGCATGTGCTGACCGGAAACTATAAGTCGGATCAGGTCCATGTGCCCGATCTGCTGGACAGGCTGGGGCAATGATATGACAGGCACCTTGCTTCTTGATCCGCTGATCCCGCTTCTGGCGCTCTACGCCATCGCCGTTTTGGTTGTCGTCGCCGTAACGCTCGCCATCTGGCGGCGCCTGCCGGGGTGGTGGCTGCGCGGGCTGGCGGGGCTGGCTCTGCTGGCGGCGATTGCGAACCCCAGTATCCAGCAGGAGGATCGCGAACCGCTGAGCGATATTGTTCTGATGGTGGTGGATGAAAGCGCCAGCCAGAGGATCGGCACGCGCCCCGAGCAGAACGCCCAAGCCATTGCCAATATCGCAGCCGAGATTGAACGCCAGCCCAACACAGAACTGCGCGAGGTATCACTTGGCGACGGTGAAGGCGATCTGGGCACCACGCTGATGACGGCCGTCTCACAGGCATTGGCCGAAGAACCACAGGCGCGCATTGCTGGTATTATCCTCGTTTCGGACGGGCGCTTGCACGACCTTGAACGCGCCCCTGCATTGCCGGCGCCGCTCCATTTGCTGATGACCGGCGAACCTGATGATTGGGATCGGCGGCTTGTCGTACAGAACGCACCGGCCTTTGCCATCCTCGGCGAAGAGGTCAACCTGACACTGCGGATCGAAGATCAGGGTGCCGCGCCGGAAACCGCATCGGTGCCGCTGTCGATTTCGATTGACGGGGACCCCCCGCTAACGGTGCAGGTGCCGGTTGGTCAGGACATCCAGTTGCCCATCACGCTGCCCCATGGCGGTATGAACGTGCTGCAATTCGAAATCCCCACCGCCGAGGGCGAACTGACCAACCGCAACAACGCGTCAGTCGTCCAGATCAACGGTGTCCGCGACCGTCTGCGTGTGCTTTTGGTCTCAGGTGAGCCGCACCCGGGGGAACGGACTTGGCGCAACCTGCTCAAGTCGGATTCGTCCGTCGATCTGGTGCATTTCACGATTCTGCGTCCCCCTGAAAAGCAGGACGGTGTGCCGGTCAATGAACTCTCGCTCATCGCCTTTCCGACGCGCGAATTATTCCTCGAAAAAATCAACGACTTCGACCTGATCATCTTTGACCGCTACCGCCGCCGCGGCATTCTGCCCAGCGCCTACCTCGACAATATCCGCTCATACGTCGAGCAAGGGGGCGCAGTGCTAATTTCATCCGGCCCCGAGTATGGCTCTGCCGAAAGCATCTACCGCTCGCCATTGGGCCAGATCCTGCCGGGTGCGCCGACTGCGCGTGTCTTTGAAGAAGGGTTCGTGCCGCAGATCACCGATCTGGGTGCGCGCCATCCTGTGACCGAAGGGCTTGATGCACTTTCGCCCAATCCCGACGGTGACGGCCCAGGCTGGGGGCGGTGGTTCCGTTTGGTGGATGTGCTGGTGCCGCAAGAGGCGATGACCGTGATGTCCGGCCTTGATGAGCGCCCCCTGCTGACACTGAACCGCATTGGTGAGGGCCGCGTTGCGCTGATGGCATCCGATCACTCATGGCTCTGGGATCGGGGCTATGAAGGTGGTGGACCGCAGCTTGAACTGCTGCGGCGTCTGGCGCATTGGATGATGAAAGAACCCGAGCTTGAAGAAGAGGCGCTTTGGGTCGAACCCGCTGGCCAAACGATGCGGATCATCCGGCGCACGCTTGATCTGGACACCGGCGATGTCGTTGTGACCCATCCTGACGGGACCGAAACAACGCTGCGATTGGAGGAAGTCTCGCCCGGGCGGTTTGAAACCTTGTGGAACGCACCGGAGATCGGGCTTTACCGCTTGGACGATGGTGAAGAAACCGCCGTGATTGCCCTTGGGCCAGCGGCCCCGCGTGAATTTGAACAAACTATCGCGGATGGCACATTGCTGACCCCGCTGATCGACAGCACGCGGGGCGGGATCATGCCGATCTCGGCCGGTGACATTGATATCCGCAGCGTGCGCGAAGGACGCCCTGCTGCCGGACGCGGCTGGATCGGGATCACCCCGCGTGACGCCTTCCGGACGGCAGAGATTAGCATCACTCCATTGTTGCCAGCTTGGGCGTTCCTGCTGCTTGCATCGCTGTTGATGGTTGGTGCGTGGTTACGCGAAGGGCGGCGCTAGCGTTTTGCTTTCGACTGTCCTGAAACTGGGTGGCGCAATTGTCCTTGTCTTGCTCACGCTCGTCGGCTGCCAGACACTCCGTCATTCTGGCGTCACACCATTGCAAGACCCCGCACCTGACACGCTTCGGGTGGCCACATATAACGTGCACTACATCATCCTGTCGCGTGAAACCGGCGCGTGGTCTTTAGCCGACTGGGACAGGCGCAAGACACCGCTTGATCTGGCATTTAAAGAAATGGACGCCGATGTGATCGGCTTTCAGGAAATGGAGAGCTTTGGCGGAGGCAATCAGGCCGACATCAACCTGACGCTGGACTGGTTGCTCCAGAATAATCCGGACTACGCTGCCGCCGCTGTTGGTGATCCGTCCCTCTTTCCTTCCACCCAACCGATCCTTTATCGCAGCGACCGCCTGCGCCTTATCGATCAAGGCTGGTTCTTCTTTTCCGACACGCCGGATGTGATCTATTCACGCACCTTCAACGGCTCCTATCCTGCGTTCACCTCTTGGGCGCAGTTTCGCGATCTTGCGACGGATGAGGTGTTTCGTGTCGTCAATCTTCATACCGACTATGGCAGCCGGTCCAACCGGATGCAGTCTGTCGCACTGGTCGCGGACCGCATTGCGCCGTGGATCGCGGCGGATGAAACCCTGTTCCTTGTTGGCGACATCAACGCGCGCTTTGGCGACCCTGTGATGGATGTACTGGAAGAAACAGGTCTGGAATTCGCGCCGGTGGAAGGCGCTACCTATCACCTCAACTGGGGACTGAACCTTTTTGCCGCGATCGACCATATCGCACATATTGGCGATGCCACCCGTGCGGCAGAACCTGTCGTCTTGCGGCAAAAATTTGCCGGCGAATGGCCAACAGACCATTATCCCGTGATTGCGGACTACCGCCTTGGTGAGGCGCAGTCGCGGCCCTAGTTCCCTAATACGACTTCGAACAGATCGTCGGACCATCCATCCACATTGCAGCGCGCACGGACATAAACCACCGTCGCCCCTTGCGGAATGATGACGCCTGACAAGGCACGCGTGAACGGCTGTTCGGTCACATGCGGGTGCAGCAATTCGCGGACGCCAAGACTGTTGCCAGCGGCATCCAGCACCTCCCATGCGTCGGCGTAATGATCCCAGCCCGTGTCCGGATGCGAGAGCGTGACACTCACACGGTCCCCGCTGACCGTGACGTTTTCCACAATAGGGCTATCGGCCAAGACCGGACCCGCGATGAGAGCAAAGAGAAACGATAACTTCATGCGTCGTCTTGTAGCAGGATCTGGCGCGGCAGGGACGCAAATTCCCGTGACCACACGATCCAGACCACAGCGACCGTGGCAATGATCAAGGCAACCGCCCCCAAAAGCCACGCCAGCGCCCCCAAAGCAAAATACATCGCCCGCAGCCCGCGATTGAAATTCATCGCCGCACGAATGTTCAACTCTGCCGCCTGCGCCGCACGCGGATAGGCCAGCGGATCGTCAGGGTCATTCGGGACTGAAGCCATCAGAACTGCGCAATATCCAAAGATCCGGTTGGACCAGACGAATTTGAGGAACGCATTGGTGAGAAACAACGCAACCAAAGCCAGTTTGATCTGAAAAATCAGAACCGGCACGGCCATGTCCGTGACCTCGGCGGCAACCCCGCGCAAAGGCTCGGTATTGCCCACCAGAGCCAGCACACCGCCGATGGACAGCAGACAACTCGATGCAAAAAACGCAGTGCCCTGGCGCAAGCCGCCCAAAATCTGGCTGTCAAAGATGCGCGGATCGCGGGTAACCATCACCTTCATCCAGTCGCGCCTGCGCTCTGACATCAAAACGGTGACGGAAGGGTGCTTTGCGCCCGGATGTTCAATCATCCAGCCAAGCAAGAGCCAGGACAGCACCAAGATACCTGCCGCGATCCCGTCGAGCGCGCTCAAAAGTGTCATATGGTCCAGTATGCGCATCCGTGGAAACCTATTCTCTTGTGTTCAGTCTTGCTATCTTTCAAAATTGGTAATATATTTTTACCAATCATCCGATCAGGGAGTCGTCACATGCAAATGCCACAACCCAGCGCCAGCGTCATTCGCCGCAAAGATCAGATTGTGGCAAGGCTATCCGAGGTGCTGCCCCGTGATGCTGTTATCTCGGATGAACATGAAACACGAGCCTATGAATGCGATGCGTTGACGGCCTATAAATGCCCGCCGCTTTGCGCGGTGCTGCCTTCCAGCACCAAAGAGGTGTCGGATGTCCTGCGCATCTGTCACGAATTGGGCGTGCCCGTTGTGCCACGCGGGTCGGGCACTTCGCTGGCAGGCGGGGCTTTGCCGACTGCCGATTGCGTGATCCTTGGCGTGGCCAAGATGAACGATGTGATCGAAACCAATTATGATGACCGCTACATCCGCGTGCAAACGGGGCGCACAAACCTGTCTGTAACTGGCGCGGTTGAGGGCGACGGGTTCTTTTACGCCCCCGACCCCTCCAGCCAGTTGGCCTGTGCCATTGCGGGCAATATCGCGATGAACTCGGGCGGTGCGCATTGTCTGAAATACGGTGTGACCACGAACAATCTGATGGGTGTGACGATGGTGCTGATGGATGGCACCGTGGTCGAGATTGGTGGTGCGCATCTTGATGCGGGCGGACTGGATCTTTTGGGTGTCATCTGCGGTTCGGAAGGCCAGCTTGGCGTTGTGACAGAGGCGACCTTGCGCATCCTGCACAAACCCGAGGGCGCGCGCCCCGTGTTGATGGGCTATGACAATTCCGAAGTCGCAGGACAGGTTGTGACCGACATCATCAAGGCCGGCATCCTGCCCGTTGCCATCGAATTCATGGACCGCCCTTGCATCGAGGCGACCGAGGCGTTCGCCAAAGCGGGCTATCCCATGTGTGAGGCGCTCTTGATCGTCGAGGTCGAAGGATCAGACGCGGAAATCGATGCGCAACTGAAACTGATTATGGAAATTGCCGCCAAGCATAACCCCGTTGAATTGCGCGAAGCCAAAGACGCGGACGAAGCAGGCCGCATCTGGTTGGGCCGCAAATCCGCTTTTGGCGCGATGGGGCAAATCAACGATTACATGTGCCTTGATGGCACCATCCCTGTCTCGTCCCTGCCATTCGTGCTGAAACGCATTGGTGAGATGTCCAAAGAGTTTGGCCTTGATGTGGGCAATGTCTTTCACGCAGGCGACGGCAATATGCACCCGCTGATCCTGTTTGATGCCAACAAACCCGGTGATCTGGAGCTTTGTGAGGAATTCGGCGCCGAGATTCTAAAGCTCTGCGTCGAAGTGGGCGGTTGCCTGACGGGTGAACATGGCGTGGGTATCGAAAAACGCGATCTGATGAATGTGCAATTCGCGCCTGCCGATCTTGAAGCGCAGATGGCGGTCAAAGACATCTTTGATCCTGCGTGGTTGTTGAATGCGGCCAAAGTGTTCCCGCTGGACACCTCGCAGCCCCGCCGCGCCGCGTAAATATTCCAAGATATAAGAAGATCGTCATGCAGCCCAAATCCGAAGAAGACCTGTCCCAGATGATCATAGGGGCCAACGGCCCCTTGCGGATCACCGGCGGCGGCACGCGCCCCATCGGGCATTGCGATGGTGACGCGCTCAGCACCGCGGCCCTGAGCGGGATCAGCCTCTATGAGCCCGGCGCACTGACTATCGTGGCGGGCGCTGGCACCCCGATTGCCGAGATTGAGGAAACTCTTGCGGCGGAAAACCAGCGCCTTGCATTTGAGCCCATGGATCACCGTGTGCTTTTGGGGACCAAAGGCACGCCAACGCTGGGCGGCATGGCCGCTGCCAATGTCTCCGGTCCGCGCCGTATTTCCGTGGGTGCCTGCCGTGATTTCATGCTGGGCGTGCGCTTTGTCGATGGTCAGGGCACGATCATCAAGAACGGGGGCCGTGTGATGAAGAATGTCACCGGCTATGATCTGGTCAAGCTGATGGCGGGGTCCTACGGCACCTTGGGTGTACTGACGGAAGTGTCGCTCAAAGTTCTGCCGAATGTTGAAACAACCGCGACGCTGCGGCTTCATGGGCTGACAGACAGACAAGCGGTTCAGGCGTTGTCGGCCGCCCTCGGGTCACCATTTGAGGCGACAGGCGCTGCGCATCTGCCCAAAGGGGCCGATGGCGATCCGGTGACAATGCTGCGGATCGAAGGGTTTGAGGCGTCGATCAAGTACCGCGCAGAGAAATTGCAGGCGCTGCTGAAACCTTTTGGCACTGTTGATGTTGCATGGGATGATGCCGCGACATGGACAGCTATTCGTGACGTCACCGCATTTGCGGATCAACCCGGCAATGTCTGGCGCATTTCGGCCAAACCATCTGCCGCGCCGGAACTGGTGGCCAAACTGGACGCGACAGCCGTGCAATACGACTGGGGCGGCGGGTTGATCTGGGCGTTGGCCGATGAAGGCCGCGACCTGCGCGCCGCTTTGGGCGATTTCGAAGGTCACGCCACGCTGGTTCGAGGCCATGCCGAAGTGCCGGCCTTCCACCCCGAATTGCCCGCGCTCGCCACTCTCACCAACGGCCTGCGCGCTAAATTCGACCCACGCGGCATTCTTAACCCCGGGATCATGACCTGATGCAAACTACATTCACACCAGAGCAACTGACCGATCCCGCAATCAAACGTTCCAACGAAATCCTGCGGTCCTGCGTGCACTGCGGGTTTTGCACCGCGACCTGCCCCACCTATCAGGTGCTGGGCGATGAACTCGACAGCCCGCGTGGGCGGATATACCTGATAAAGGACATGCTCGAAAATGAGCGCAAGCCGGATGCAAAGACCGTCAAACATATTGACCGTTGCCTGTCCTGTCTGGCCTGCATGACGACTTGCCCCTCTGGCGTGCATTACATGCATCTTGTCGATCATGCCCGCGCCTATATCGAAAAGAATTATGACCGCCCGTTTTCCGACCGCGCGCTGCGCTGGATCCTCGCACGTATCCTGCCTTACCCCATGCGCTTCCGTGTCGCCCTGCTGGGCGCCAAGATCGGTCGCCCCTTTGCGCGGCTGATGCCCGATGCACGCCTGCGCGCCATGCTGGAAATGGCGCCCAAGACGATCCCGCCCGTCAGCCGCAATGACGACCCGCAGACATTCCCCGCCAAGGACAAAAAGATGCGTGTGGCCCTGATGACGGGCTGTGCGCAAAAGGCGCTGAACACGGACATCAACGATGCGACCATCCGCCTGCTGACACGGCTCGGGGCCGAGGTCGTGGTAGCCGAAGGGGCCGGATGCTGTGGCGCGCTGACGCACCATATGGGCAAAGAGAAAGAGAGCCATGCAACCGCCGCCAAGAACATTCGCGCATGGGCGAAAGAGATGGACAACGACGGCCTCGACGCCATCGTCATCAACACCTCCGGGTGCGGGACCACTGTGAAGGACTACGGTCACATGTTCCGCAATGACGCGCTGGCCGGGGATGCCGCCCGCGTCTCGGCCATTGCCATGGACGTGTCCGAAATCCTGATGAAGCTGGACCTGCCCGAGGGCGAAGACAAAGGCACCAAAGTCGCCTATCACGCCGCGTGTTCGCTGCAACATGGCCAGCAGATCAAAACCTACCCGAAGGAATTGCTGAAAAAAGCAGGCTTTACTGTGCTGGAACCTGCCGACAGCCATCTGTGCTGCGGATCAGCAGGCACTTACAACCTGATGCAGCCAGAAATCTCGAAGCAGCTCAAGGCGCGCAAGGTACAGACGATTGAGGCACTGACACCCGATATCATCTCGGCGGGCAATATCGGGTGTATGATGCAGATCGGTAGCGGCACCGACGTGCCGATTGTGCATACCGTCGAGCTTCTGGATTGGGCAACAGGCGGGCCGCAACCGCCCGCATTGACCGCACCGGGAAAAACCGAACCGCAAATTCCGATCTTGCGCTGATGTCATAATCCTGCCCTATCTATCCGTAAGAAATATCTGATGATACGGACAGGGATGATACGACAGCTTCTGGTCTCGGCGATCCTCGGGGTCGCAACGACGCTTGCAGCGCAGGCGCAAGACGCAGGTCTTGTGACGCTCCAGACGCGACAGGACAGCCAGGGATGGGAAGCCGTCGGGCGACTTGATATCCGTGGCAAGGGGTTCTGTACGGCGGCGCTGATCCGCGACCGCCTGATCCTCACAGCGGCGCACTGCCTTTATGACATCGACGGTTCCTTGGTTACGCCAGACCGGTTTTCCTTTCAGGCCGGACTACGTGACGGACGGGCGCAGGCCACACGCGCCGTAACACGGGCAGTGGCGCATCCGGAATACTCCCACAGCGGCGATGCAGCAGATACAAGCGGAGTGGCCATTGATATCGCCGTTCTGGAACTGGACCGACCGATCCGCAATACACGTATCCTGCCTTATGCCATTGCCCGGCGTCCGATCACGGGTGATCAGGTTGGCGTTGTGTCCTACGGGCGCGGTCGCGAAGATGCGCCAAGCCTGCAACAGGTCTGCGATGTGCTCGGACGGCAGACCGGCGTGATCGTGATGACCTGCGATGTTGAATACGGATCAAGCGGATCACCCGTTTTCATCATGAATGATGGCGAAACACGGATTGCTTCGGTTGTGTCGGCCATGGCGCAAATCAACGGGCAGAAAGTGTCGCTTGGTACCTCGCTTGAGGGGCCACTGAATGTCTTGCTGAGCCATTTTGCAACACTTGGTCCGGCGCGGATCGGGGGCGTCCAGCGGCTTATGCCGGGCGGTGTGCGCAATGACACAGGCGCGAAATTCATCCAGCCCTGAGCCTCTTGAAAGCGAAAACAACCGCCCCCAAATAGGGTGTACCGGGATGCCAATGCTGGGTCCCGCGCAACCGGCCTGTCCCCAATGGGAAGGTCAAAACATTGTTATCGCTTAAGAAAAAGGATGACCTAAATGCGTGCATTTGATCTGACACCCCTCTACCGTGCCACCGTTGGCTTCGACCAGATCGCCGATCTGATGGATCGCGCCCTTGCCAGCGATGTTGGCCAGAACACCTACCCCCCATACAATATCGAAAAAACCGATGATGACGCATGGCGTATCTCGATCGCTGTTGCCGGTTTTTCCGATGACGACCTCTCGATCGAGGTCAAAGACCGTGCGCTTCTTGTGACCGGTCGCAAAGCCTCTGATGATAGCGAGCGCACCTACCTGCACCGTGGCATTGCCACCCGCGCATTCGAGCGCCGCTTCCATCTGGCCGACCACGTGCGCGTGACGGGTGCGAGCCACGAAAACGGCATGCTCAACATTGATCTGGTACGCGAAGTGCCCGAGGCGCTGAAACCACGCCGGATCGAGATTACGTCTGACGCAAAGAAAGACGCTAATCTGGTCGAGGCGAAGTCGGTTAACTAAGCCGACAGCAACCTAAGCAAACGAAAGCGCGCCTTGCATCCGCAATGGTGCGCTTTTTGCTATCCGGCTAGTGTGCCTCAGCCCAATTCGCGCCCTGCCCTGCATCCACGGCCAGTTTCACATCCAGCTTCACCGCCGGATTGCTCGCATTTTCCATGACTTCGCGCGCCACGCCGATCAGATCGTCAGCCGCCTCTTCATTGACCTCGAAGATCAGTTCGTCGTGCACCTGTAGCAGCATTTTTGCGGGCAGCCCCTCGATCGCCGCAGGCATCCTGATCATTGCGCGGCGGATCACATCTGCCGCTGTTCCCTGAATGGGCGCGTTGATGGCGGCGCGTTTGGCAAAGCCTGCTTGCGGTCCTTTGGCATTGATCTCGGGCGTATTGATTTTACGCCCGAATAGCGTTTGCACATGCCCGTGCTCTTTGGCGAAAGCGATGGTGTCATCCATGTAATTGCGGATGCCGGGGAAGCGTTCGAAATAGCGGTCGATGAACCCCTGCGCCTCGGCCCGCGGGATGCGCAGGTTGCGCGCAAGGCCAAAGCCGGAGATGCCGTAGATCACACCAAAGTTGATCGCTTTGGCCTGACGGCGCACGTCGGGCGTCATCTCGTCCAGCGGCACATCGAACATTTCCGATGCTGTCATGGCGTGAATGTCGATACCGTCCAGAAACGCCTGTTTCAGCGCATCAATCCCTGCGATATGCGCCAGAATTCGCAGCTCGATCTGGGAATAGTCGAGGCTCACAATCACCTTACCAGGTTCAGCGACAAAGGCTTCGCGGATGCGCCGCCCTTCCTCGGACCGAACCGGAATGTTCTGCAAATTCGGATCGGTTGACGCCAGACGGCCTGTGTTTGCACCCGCAATCGAATAGGAGGTGTGCACGCGCCCTGTCTCTTTGTTGATATGCTCTTGCAGGGCATCCGTATAGGTGGATTTCAACTTCGACAGTTGCCGCCAGTCGAGGATGCGACGCGGCAAGTCGTGCAACGTGGCAAGGTCTTCAAGCACATCGGCACCGGTGGAATAGGCCCCTGTCTTGCCGGTTGCCGGTTTTTTGCCGTCGGGCATTTCCAGCCCCATTTCGTCGAACAGGATTTCGCCCAACTGCTTGGGTGAACCGACGTTAAAAGGCCGCCCTGCCATTTCCTGAATTTCCGCCTCAAGCCCTGCCATTTTCTGCGCAAAGGCATTCGACATCCGGCTGAGCGTGTCGCGGTCCACCTTGATCCCGTTCCGCTCCATCTGCGCCAGCACAGGCACGAGGGGGCGTTCCATCGTTTCATAAACGGTCGTCACATGGTTCACATGGAGTTGCGGCTTGAACTGCTGCCACAGACGCAGGGTGATGTCGGCATCCTCGGCGGCATATTTCACCGCGTCATCAACGGGGACACGATCAAAGGTGATCGCGGATTTGCCGCTGCCCAACAAGGGTTTGATCGGGATCGGCGTGTGGCCCAGATACCGTTCGGACAGGGTATCCATGCCGTGATTATGCAACCCTGCATTCATGGCGTAAGACATCAGCATCGTGTCGTCGATAGGCGCAACTGTGATATCAAGACGGGTGAAAATCTTGGTGTCGTACTTCATGTTCTGCCCGATTTTCAGGATCGCGGGATCCTCAAGCACGGGTTTCAGCATCGCCAGACATTCCGCCAAATCCATCTGCCCTTCGGCCATGTCATCCGACCCGAACAGATCATCCGAGGACGCGGATTTATGGGTCAGCGGGATATAACAGGCCTGCCCCGCCGCGACACAAAGCGAGATGCCGACAAGATCGGCAATCATTTCGTTCAGGCCCGTGGTTTCGGTATCCACCGCCACATAGCCACGCTCACGGATGCGGTTTATCCAGACCTGCAGGGCCGCCGCATCGCGCACACACTCATAAGCGTCAGCATCAAAACCCACCTGCGCGGGTGCGGCCACTTCGGTTGCGGCGGGTGCTGCCGCTTCGATGACGGGTGGTGCAACTCCCAGCTTCTCGGCGATCCGCTTGGTCACCGTCCGGAATTCCATTTCGGCAAGGAAGCCCATCAAAACCTCTGGATCAGGATCGCGCACCTCCAGATCATCAAGATCGAAATCCAATGTCATATTGCAATCAAGCTGGACCAGCTTTTTCGACAGCTCGATCTGCGCACGATGCTCAATCAGCGTCTCGCGCCGCTTGGGTTGTTTGATCTCGCCCGCACGGTCCAGCAGGCTTTCCAGATCACCATACTCGTTGATCAAAAGTGCGGCTGTCTTGATCCCGATCCCCGGCGCACCCGGTACGTTATCCACGCTGTCGCCTGCCAAAGCCTGCACATCGACGACGCGGTCGGGGCCGACGCCGAACTTTTCAACGACACCATCGCTATCGATGCGCTTGTTCTTCATCGGATCCAGCATCTCAACACCGTCACCGACCAACTGCATCAGATCCTTGTCGGATGACACAATCGTTACACGCCCACCGGCATCACGGGCCTGATGGGCAAGGGTTGCGATAATATCGTCGGCCTCGAACCCTTCCATCTCTTCGCAGGCGATATTGAACGCCTTGGTCGCCACGCGGGTCAGGGGGATTTGCGGGCGCAGGTCCTCTGGCATCGCGTCGCGGTTGGCCTTGTACTGGTCGTACATATCGTTGCGGAACGTATGGCTGCCCTTGTCGAAAATCACGGCGACATGGGTGGCGGCATCGTCACCATTGTTGCCGTCGACATAGCGTTGCAGCATGTTGACGAAACCGCTGACCGCACCAACAGGCAGCCCGTCTGATTTGCGTGTGAGGGGCGGTAGCGCGTGATAAGCGCGGAAAATGAAGGCCGAGCCGTCAATCAGATGCAGGTGACAGCCTTTGCCGAATTTCGTTTCCATCGTTTCATCCCCTCATGTCCTGGACGCAGATGTGCCATGCTACGCATCATGGTTCCAGTGACCATCTGCCTTGCAGCGACACTTAGCGCAAAAACAGGATGGGTCAGACTTTGCCTTCAAAGTCCTTGTGCACAAGCTTTGCATCGCAATAGGGACATTCAATCCAGCCTTGATCATGCGGGATTTGAAGCCATACGCGGGGGTGGCCCAGTGCACCTTCACCGCCATCACAGGCCACGCGCCAATCGTGAACAATCTTTGTTTCGGGGGCTGGTGTGGACATCATCTTACCTGTCTGGTTGCCGCGGGGCACGCCCCGCCTTAAGTCTGCACCAGACATACCGCAGCTGCGGCGCAGGGGAAAGACAACATGACCGACAATGCCATAGAAATTCAGGGGCTGAAAAAAACCTATGCCGCGACCGGACGCAGCCCTGCCAAAGAGGCACTGAAAGGCATCGACCTGAACATTCCGCGCGGATCTATTTTTGGCCTTTTGGGGCCGAATGGCGCGGGCAAATCGACGCTGATCAATATTCTGGCAGGTCTGGTCGTCAAGACAGAGGGCACAGTGAATATCTGGGGCTTTGATCAGGACAAGAATCCGCGCCAGTCGCGCGCGGCCATCGGGATCATGCCGCAAGAGCCGCATCTGGACCCGTTCTTTACACCGGCAGGATCGCTCGACGTGCAGGCGGGGCTTTACGGTGTGCCCAAAAGCCAGCGCAGGACAGCCGAAATTCTGGACCTGATCGGGCTGACAGACAAGGCCGACGCCTATGCGCGCTCGCTCTCGGGCGGCATGCGGCGCAGGCTTTTACTGGGCAAGGCGCTGGTGCATTCACCGCAGATCCTTGTGCTGGACGAACCCACCGCAGGTGTCGATATCGAACTGCGCAACATGCTTTGGCAGAACGTGCGCAAGCTGAATGATGAGGGCATGACGATCATCCTCACGACCCACTACCTCGAAGAGGCCGAAGAAATGTGCGACGATATCGCCATCATCAACCATGGCGAGGTGATCGTGCGCGACAGCACCGCCAACCTGCTGGGGCGTTTGGACAGCAAGACGCTTGTGATTACACCTGAAACCGAGGCCGACCTGCCCGCCCTGCCCGATAATATCACAGGCCATAAGCTACCAAATGGGACGCTCACGTTCACCTATACGAGCGGCACCACCCCAGCGGATCAAATCCTCAACATCGTGCGCGACGCAGGGATCACCATCAAGGATGTTAAAACCGAAGAGGCCCATCTTGAAGAGGTGTTCTTGTCGCTCACATCTTCGAAATAGGCATGGACTTTCTATGTCCAATCAAACTTCCCCCGGAGGGCATCAAAATTCTTGAATTTTGATTACTTCGCCAACATCCGCCCCATCGGCCGACCGCCCAGAATATGCATGTGGTAATGCGGCACTTCCTGCACACCATTCATCCGGGTGTTCGCGATGGCGCGGAAACCGTCTTCAACGTCAGTCAGGCGACAGACCTCGGCCACAGCCTGCATAAAGCCTGAATGTTCCTCTGCCGACGCGTCGCGGGCAAAGTGATCGAGGCTCATGTAGGGGCCTTTGGGAATGACCAGCACATGCACGGGCGCCTGCGGCGTGATATCTTCAAAGGCCAGCGCGTGCTCGTTTTCATAGACGGTTTTATTGGGGATCTCTCCGCGCAGGATTTTGGCAAAGATATTCTGATCGTCGTAGGCGTATTCCATGGGGGTCCTCAATCAACAAAAAGATGGGGGGTATCGGCAAGCGTGCGTGCTACATCCGGTGACACGCTCAGAAACTGCGCAAGTGCAGAGGCGTTTTCATCCGTCGTCGCGGTTTCCTTGAGGCGGCTGGCATTCACGAATTGCGCATCGCGAATGGCTTCGCGCTCATAAACCATGTCATGACGGATCGTTGGCAAAAGCCGCGCGAACGTTGCTTCACTGGTCTGCGGACCGGCAAGCCCCACCCGCATCGCGTGACCGACCAGATAATCATCATCAAAACCGCATTCGATCTCCAGCAAGCGCACGGTCGCGCGGTCGGTGTAGAAATCGGTAATCAGATCGAGGCTGGAGGTATCAAGACAGATCACCAAGCGGTCACTGTCGAAATGGTCAAAAAGCAACCGCATCAGGGCCCGGCGATGCCGCCCGCGTTTCTGCAACGACGTCTCAATGCCACCCAGATCCGGCAAAGGCGTCGCGTCTTCGTTGAAAAGGTACTCCAACGCAGGCACGTTGGTATGATGCTGAATTCCCGCGACAAGTCGCTTTGCCACGTGCCATTTCTTGCAGGCGATGATCATCAACTCGCGGCTGCGGCCCAATGTTGTTTCATTCTCCCAAAACCGCGGTGCAAAGCGCCGCCCGACCCGACCCCGCCCTGTGAGAAACTGAAACAGTTGCCGCCCCTCGTCCGAAATCACAAAGTCCATCCGGTCGCTGGCGTATAACGCGCCCAAACGGGTGCGCAGATCTTCTGCCTCGACACTGATCTTGCGGGCAAAGAGCGATCCTTGCCCCAAAAGCAGCTCGTAATGATCGTTATAGAAGGTCACCGGCATGCCGTAGTCGGTGAACATCAGAAACGTCAGCGTGCGGTTCTCGATCTCGCGGGCGGGCACAAGATGGCGCACGAGGGTCTGAAAAAACGTCTCGTCCGGAATCCAAGTTGTGCGAAAAAAGCGCATGACATCACGGCGGGTATAGGCGAAGTCCAGTATCGCCTCGATGGTCTGACGGCGCAGACACCACCATTGGCTGCCTATCATGATTTGCAAATCCTCGGGGATTTTGCGTGTCATCCTGAACCGCTTTTGCAACTCTAGCGCGGTGTAGAACCGGCGCTTCTGGGTCCGCTCGTTAAAGAAATGGCGGTAAACCAGCCGTTCCTCGCGAAAGCCCGTCTTGATCCAGTTGCTGTCAAAGAAATCATGGCTTTCAATGTAATCCACATCGTTTGCATCCAGCAGTTCATGGGCGAATTTCGCAGACTTGATGGGCATGCAATCGCCCGACACCATGTAGAAATGGGTGGCGCGCGGAAAGGCTGTGACAGCGGCTTCCACGGCATGCAATGTTGCTTGCACGAGGCTCCATTCGCCCCAACCGCATTTCACCCGTCGTTTGGCAAAGGCGACATTCTCGTTTTCGGCCAAAGCCGCTTTGATTTCGCTGAAATCCGACGCCGCCGCAGAGGCATCAAAGTGAATCGCAATATAGTCACCCGCTGCCGTCAACTGCTCTGCCTGCTGGATTATCGCCGCAGGATTCTTGTGGCAGAGCAAGATAAAAGCGACACGTGCCATGTTTTCGTTCGATCCTCTTTCACAAGTCGTGTTCAAAGCTGTCATAACGCGAACAGTCATTGAAGTTACAGGCTTTCTTTGCTTTGAAAGAGCATAGTATTTGAAAAGGATTTTTGCGTGGCGAATTTTCCGGGAACCTGGATGACCGAGAGCGAAAGCGTGGTTTACCGCGTTGTGCCAAAATGCGCCTGCTCGACGATCGGGCAGATCATGTATTATTCCGACCATGGCAATTTCTTTGACGGCGACATCCACGACGCCAAGTCCGGCATCCATAAATGGGCACATGACGAAAGCAAGCCGCTGATCGAACGGAACGTGGCGGCGCATCAAAGCTATGCTTTCACCTGCGTGCGCAATCCCTACACGCGCATCCTGTCGTCTTTCTTTGACAAGATTTGCGGCGTGCAGCGCAACGGCAAATACTATCGCGGCAATCTGGTGCCACTGTTGATCCAGAAGTACGGGATCGAGGTGGGCGACCCCGAAAGCGGCTTTGAATTCGACCAGATCAAGAGTTTCCGGCGCTTCCTTTTATTCGCGCGTGATACCATCCGCTGGCGCCGCCCGATGGAGCCTGACATCCATTGGTCGGCCATGTCCGGCCATATCTCCACCTTCATCGTAAACGGCGGGCGTTACGACAACATTTTCTGGACCGAGAAATTCAATGACGGGATGCAGCAGGTGCTGGACGGTATCGAAACCAAGCATCCTGTCGACCTGGCGCAAATCCCGCGCTTTAACGAAAGCGAAGGACACGGACCCAAACGTGCCCATCCTGTCGAGGATTACTTCGACGATCTGTCCATGCATATCGTCTATGAAATCTACAAGAAGGACTTTCGCATCTTCAAATACGATTTCGAAAATCCTGCCAACAAGATGCCAATTGGCGACATTGATCTGGATGAGGTTCACGCCAAACTCGGCTGACACTCGACATTTGCGCGGCACGGCCTAACTCTTTGATCGTAAAGACGAAGGATGTGGTCTTATGTCGGTCGTATTGATCCTGGGCAGTGGCCCGAATGTCGTAAAATGCCGTGAATGGCCGCGTGATCCGTTTGATCGGATCGTTGCCATCAATAACGCGTGGGCCGTGCGCCCTGATTGGGATGATCTGATCCATCCTGACGACTTTCCGATTGAGCGGATGCCGGTCGATATGTCCGCCAGCCAACGGATCATCCGCGCAACAGACTATGTGCCGCTCCAGAATACGCTGGGTGGGTTTGTTTATGCCGGTGGCACGATGGCCTTTACGGCATCCTACTGGGCTTTGGCCGCGCTTAAACCAAAGGTGATTGCCGTTCTGGGCTGCGATATGGTTTACCGCGACACCCGCAAAACCCACTTCTACGGTAAAGGCACAGCCGATCCCTTGCGCGAAGACGTCTCTCTGCGGTCTCTTGAGGCAAAATCTGCGCGCCTGATGGCACTGGCTGCACGCCAAGGCTGCGCGATGGTCAACCTGTCAACCGACGAAAGCAGACTGGTGTTTCCGCGCGCCACGCCAGAAGCGGCAGCAGAAGCCAAGCCACTGTCACCTAACGAAGCGGTCATCGACGCCGCTTTGGCCCAAGAGGAACGTTTGGGGTATTACGTCCCATCCGGCAAATACTGGAAAGAGGAAAGCCGCTTTGACATAGGCGCGATTGATGCGCTGGATGCGCTCTGGCTTAAAGCAGCCCCTGCCCTTTGAACAACGCTTTCAGATCCGCCTCGGGGCGCGCACCGATGTGGCTGATGACCTCGGAAGCGGCGGAATTACCCATCTTTGCGCATGTCTCAAGGTCATACCCGTTGGTCAGACCCCACAGGAACGCACCGGCAAAAAGATCACCCGCGCCAGTGGCATCAACAATGTCGGTCGGTACCGCAGGCACATGCCAGTGCTGGCCCTCAGCCAAGACATGCACGCCATTTTCACTGTCGGTACAGGCCACAATCGCCACCTCTGACGCTGCCCGCGCCAAAGCACCGTCAAAATCATCCGTCTGATACATCGACCCCATTTCAGCGCGGTTGCAGAACAACAGGTCAACGTGATCGCGGATCATATCGCGGAACGCATCGCGGTGCCGGTCTATGCAGAAAGGATCAGACAGCGTCAGGGACACACGCCCGCCTGCGCCCTTGCAGGCCGCAACCGCCTTGGCAAAAGCCGCATGGCTGTCTGGCCCGTCAAAACGGTAACCTTCCAGATAAATCCATTCGGCCTCGGCCATCTGGTCTTCGTCAATATCGTCAGCGGACAGAAATTCAGTGACGCCCAGATAGGTGTTCATTGACCGCTCGCCATCGGGTGTGACGATCACAATGCAGCGGCCCGTTTCGGCCTCATCAGTCTTGGGTGCCATCGCGGTTTCATAGCTTGCCCCCTGCGCCCGCAGATCATGGGCAAAGATCGCGCCCAGCTGGTCATTCTTGACCTTCCCCACATAGGCGGTGCGTCCACCCAGATGGGCAATCCCTGCAATCGTGTTCGCCGCCGATCCGCCGCTGATCTCTTTTGCGGGGCCAACGCGGGAATACAGATCAACCGCACGGTCCATGTCGATCAGTTGCATGATGCCTTTTTCAACACCCGCCTGGGCCAGAAACGCATCTTCGGCGCGCGCCAAAACATCGACAATCGCGTTACCGATGCCCACGACCTGATACTTTTTCATAGGTTTTTATCCTCAAACATGCAGAGATCGCGGATCAAACAAGCCGCGCATTTGGGTTTACGTGCCACACAGGTGTAGCGGCCATGCAGGATCATCCAGTGATGTGCATGGAGTTGAAAATCAGCCGGAATATGGTCTTCGATCGCGCGCTCGACCGCATCCACATCCTTGCCCGGTGCTACACCGCTGCGGTTACCAAATCGGAAAATATGGGTATCGACCGCTTGGGCGGGCTGCTGCCACCACATATTCAGCACCACATTGGCCGTCTTACGCCCGACACCGGGCAGCGATTGCAGGGCCGCGCGGGAATTGGGAACAACCCCGCCATATTCATCAACCAGAATCTGGCTCATCTTGATGACGTTCTTGGCCTTTTGCCGGAACAGGCCAATGGTCTTGATATGCTCGGTCACCCCCTCAAGCCCGAGGTCGAGCATTTTCTGGGGTGTATCGGCAATCTTGAACAGCTCCCGCGTGGCCTTGTTCACACCTGCGTCAGTGGCCTGCGCCGACAGCGCCACAGCCACGACAAGCGTGTAGACATTCACATGCTCAAGCTCGCCTTTTGGTTCAGGCTCTGCTGCATGGAACCGCTCAAAGATCGCGCGGATGGTATGATAATCAAGCTGTTTGGCCATGGCGTCCGGTATGCCTTGAAGCCCGTAGGGGAGCAAGCGCGGATGCGCAATTTTCGGGTCGCTTCACCGGTGCCTTGCCCATAGTTTGAACGCATGGAACAAAGTGACACATACCACTATCAAGTGATGCGCCGCGCAATCGAAGCGATTGATGCCGCAGGCGACGAGCCTCGTACGCTGGCTGATCTGGCGACCGAGATGAACATGAGCCCTGCGCATTTTCAGCGGCTGTTTTCGGCATGGGTGGGCGTGTCACCAAAACGCTATCAGCAATATCTGACGCTGGGCCATGCCAAAACGCTTTTGCGCGACCGATTTACAACGCTGCAAACGGCACATGCCGTGGGCCTGTCAGGCAGCAGCCGCCTCCATGATCTATTTGTGCGCTGGGAGGCGATGAGCCCCGGCGACTATGCCCGCGACGCCGCCGACCTGACGATCCGCTGGGGGTGGTTTGAAAGTCACTTTGGTCCTGCGCTGGTCATGGGCACCGATCGCGGCATTTGCGGGCTGGCCTTTGCTGCCGAGGCAGGGCCGGATGCGGCGATGGATGATCTGACGTCGCGCTGGCCGAAGGCCACATTCATCGAGGATCCTGCGGCCCTGCACCCTTGGGCCACCGCCGCCCTTGGCATGACGGGTGAAACGCAACTGCACATGATCGGCGCGCCCTTTCAGCTCAAGGTGTGGGAGGCCCTGCTGACCATCCCGTCAGGCCATGTGACCACCTATTCCGAAATCGCGCAAGCGGTTGGCAGCCCCAAAGCGGTGCGCGCCGTTGGCACAGCCGTTGGGCGAAACCCGGTAAGCTGGCTGATCCCCTGTCACCGTGCCTTGCGCAAATCAGGGGCGCTTGGGGGGTATCACTGGGGCCTACCGGTCAAGCGCGCCATGCTGGCGTGGGAATCCGCAAGGGCCGATGCCGCGCCCCGAAACCCTTAGAATAGGCAAAACCCTGCTGGTCCCGGCGCCGTTATTGGATATCATGGCAGAAATGGGCATAAGCTGACCCATCACAGATGGTGCGCCTATTGCACCGATATTAAATGGAACCATGACCATGAAACTTACCAAATTCCCGCTCGTTGTCGCCGCAGCGTCACTGACCCTGATTGCCGCCTGCGATGAAACCGGTCCGAACCAGATGCAGAACACACAACAGGGCGCCGCCATCGGCGCAGGCGCCGGTGCGCTTTTGGGTGTGATTGCCAATAGCGGCGGCTCTGTCGAAGACCGCCAGCGCGGCGCATTGATCGGTGCGGCCCTCGGTGGCGGTGTTGGTGCCGGCGTGGGCAACAGCCTTGACCGTCAGGCAGAAGACCTGCGCCGCTCGCTACGCAACGATGTTGGTGTGTCCAATAACGGCCGCAACCTTGTTGTCGTTCTCAGCCAGGACCTGTTGTTCGCGACAAACAGCACACAGGTGTCCGGCACATCGCAAAACGAGTTGCGTATCGTTGCGAATTCATTGAACCAATATCCGGACACGACGGTCAACGTGATCGGCCATACCGACAACGTCGGTGATGCGTCATTTAACCAAGGCCTGTCCGAACGCCGCGCGCAAGCTGTTGCTGCGATCCTGATGGGTGGTGGCGTGTCACCGGCCCGTATCCGCTCGATCGGTGCAGGCGAGAACAATCCGATTGCGTCGAACCTGAACGCATCGGGCCGCCAGATGAACCGCCGCGTGGAAATCGTGATTACGCCAAACTAAGGCGCCGCTTGTTTCATGATCCACCCGAGGAGCCGCAGTGATGCGGCTCCTCTTTCTTATTGTGGATGCGCAACGTTGGTCATATCATTTGACCAATATAACGCGAAAGCTCACATGCCTTTTGAACCGGTCAGCCAAGAAAAACTCTCGCATGGCGTTGTGCGCCAGATCGAAGGATTGATCCTGCGCGGCATCCTGCGCCCGGGCGAACGGCTCCCCTCCGAGCGTGAACTCAGCGAACGGATGAGCGTGTCGCGCCCGTCCCTGCGAGAAGCATTGTCAGAATTGCAGGAACGTGGCTTGCTTGCGTCCAAGGCAGGTGCAGGCGTCTATGTTGCCGATGTGCTGGGCTCTGCCTTTGCGCCTGCGCTGGTCGCGCTGTTCTCGACCCATGACGAGGCGGTTTTCGACTACATCAGCTTTCGCCGCGATATGGAGGGGCTTGCCGCAGAGCGCGCCGCACGTTGCGCTAGCGATACCGATCTTCAGGTGATCAACGCCATTTTTCAAAAAATGGAGGCTGCACACCAAAAGCGGAACCCCGCGGATGAAGCGCATCTGGATGCGGATTTCCACCTTTCCATCATTGAGGCCAGCCACAACATCATCATGCTGCATATGATGCGTTCGATGTACGAGCTCTTGCGGGAAGGCGTGTTCTATAACCGTACAATCATGTTCAAACAGCGCATGACCCGTGATGCGCTTTTGGAACATCACCGGATCATCAATACGGCTTTGCAGAACCGTGACGCCGCGGGTGCGCGCAAAGCGGTTGAGACGCATCTGAATTTTGTCGAAGCCTCGCTGTCAGATCATAAGAAATCCGAACGCAACGAAGTCTTTGCCCAAAAACGGCTGGAACACGAAGGTTGGCGCTAGTCCGCACGGCCTTTGCGGATCATCCCTGTCCAGAGCCAGATCGAGATGACGGCCTGAATGGCCATGCCTGTTAGCGCGTAAGGGTGCAGGACCACAGCAATCTGTCCCAGGATCACCGCAATATTCCAGAACCAGTGCCAGATGACCAAAGGCCAGAGGTTGCCAACGCGGATCGCGATCGGGGCAAGAAAGAACCCCACGAGAAACGCAAAAAGTACTTGCAACGATGTTTCCGACGCCCCCTGCCCGGCGATGCGGTTCACCCAATGGAAAAGTCCGAACGACAAGGCGCTCAGAAACATTGCGACGGGCACCGCGAGGCGTGTCATCGCCCCCCGCAACAGGATGCCCCGAAAAACAATTTCTTCACCGAAAGCGATCAGAAATGTCATGATAGTCAGAAGCATGATCCCGAAGGCGCCCCAGCCTGCCATCGTCTGCACGGTGAGTGCTTGCGCAATACCCGCGCCCATCACGCCAAGCACCACCCAGCTTGGCAAAAACCAGAGCAAACCAGACCATTGCAACCGCCCGAACCCGACAGCACGCCAGCCTGCAAAACGCACGACAACGGCGCCACACGTGAAAACGGCACACAGTTGAACGGGTAACAACGACAGCAGCGCAATTTCGAGGGTGATCGGCGCCGGGCGCAAAATAAAGACATAAGCCGTTCCGACAGCGATAATCGCAGTATAGACAACTGCCGTCATTATCCCGAGCCGGAGGCTAGGCATCGTCAATACTCCTGCACTGCGCCCCGAATGCCAGTCTCAGAGACACCCCTGCCTGTGTCAACGAAAAAGCCCGACTGCGGCAGGCGCAATCGGGCTTTTCAAAAAATATGTCTCGGGCTTAATGCAGTTTTTCAGCAACCGTGCCGATGGCATCATCAATCAACGCACCAGCCGCTTTTGCGTCCATCTGTTTCGCCATCACATCTTTGGCGACAGCAACAGCGACAGACACGGCTTGGTCGCGGACCTCTTTCACAGCAGAGGCCTGCGCGCTCTGGATTTGCTCTTCAGCAGCAGCAAGGCGACGCGTGATCGATTTGGCGATATCGTCTTTTGCTGCAGCAGCGGCATTGGTTGCCTCTTCTTTCGCAGCCGATACGATCCGCGCAGCCTGTTCCTGCACTTCTTTTTGCTTGCGCTCGTAGCTGGCCAGCAGGGCCTGTGCTTCTTCGCGCAAAGCCTTGGCTTCGTCCAGCTCGGCTTTGATATTGTCCGCACGCTTATCCAGCATACCGCCAACAAGGCCGGGAACTTTGAAGTAGAGCAGAATTCCGATGAAGATCAGAAATGCGATCGTGACGACAAAGTCAGTGTTCGCCAGTGAGAAGAACGGCTTGTCGCCCGCAGCAAGCGCAGGGCTTGCAGCAAGGGCGAAAAGGGATGTGAGCATCAGTCTCATAAATTATCCCTTCATCCGTGCAGTCACCGCAGCGGTGATCGTTTTGGCGTCCGCAGTGCCGCCCATGGCAGCAACCAGTTCCTTGGCTGTAGCCTTGGCAACCTCTGTTACGCTCTTGACGGCACCTTCGCGAATTTCGGCGATTGCCGCTTCGCTCTCGGCCGTCTTGGCGGCAATCTGTGCGTCGGCTTTCTGTAGCTCGACATCAAGTTCCGCCTGAATTTCCGCTTTCGCTTCAGCCACGATCTTGTTGGCTTCGGCGCGCGCATCCAAAAGCGCCTGGTCATATGCCGCTTCTGCTTGCGCTGCTTTGTTCTTCAGCTCTTCAGCCGCAGCAATGTCATTGGTGATCGTGCCTGAGCGTTCTGCCAGAACCGCACTGATACGGGGCAGCGCGACGCGGGACATCACGAAATAGACTGCGATAAGCGTGATAACCAGCCAGAAGATCTGGTTGGGCATCCAATCTGCGCAAAGCTGCGGCATGCCAAGGGCAGAGCCCCCTGCATCAACGCAAACTCCTGCGACGTCTGTTGTTTCTGTTGCCATTATGGCCCCCGAATACCTTGAATGTTTACCTGATGGCCGCGATCACGCGCCCATCAGGCCGTAAGGATATGGGTGTGTTCTTAGACTGCGAACATAAGCAGAAGCGACACGAGGAACGCGAAGATCCCCAGAGCTTCGGCAAATGCCAGACCGATGAACAGTGTTGCTGTCTGACCAGCAGCAGCAGATGGGTTGCGCAGTGCGCCTGCAAGGTAGTTACCTGCTACGTTGCCAACACCCAGTGCAGCCAGACCTGAACCGATTGCCGCAATGCCTGCGCCGATGTGTGCGAGATCGCCTTCCATGTGAATTCTCCTTACGATTGGAAGTTGAGTAGAGTGGCGGGAAAACCCGCCGTTGTTAGTGTGCGGGATGAAGCGCGTCTTTGAGGTAGACGCACGTCAAGATGGTGAAAACATAAGCCTGGATCCCGCAAACGAGGATTTCCAAGCCATAGATCGCGATGATGCCAAGGATCGCAGCGGGGCTGATGATTGCCGCTGCCGCGAAAGTGGCGAACACTTTCAGAACGACGTGACCCGCAGCAATGTTACCGGCCAAACGAATGGACAGACTGACGGGGCGCACGAAGTACGAGATGATTTCGATGATTGCGATGATCGGGCGCAAGAATGCAGGCGCATCCGACATCCAGAAAAGGCCAAGAAATGCAGGGCCGTTTTTGACAAAGCCAAGAATGGTGATCGCGATGAACACGCCGAAACCCAAAATCACCGTCACTGCGATCATCGAAGTCGGCGAATATGACATCGGGATCAGCGCGAGATAGTTCGAGAACAAAATGAACAGGAACAACGACATGATGTAGGGGAAATACTTGACACCATCCTTGCCGGTGACGTCCTCAACCATCTTGTAAATGAAACCGTAAAGCAGCTCGCCGACGGATTGCAGGCGCGTTGGAATGATCGCGCGGCCACGGCTGCCCAGAACAAAGACAGCCACAATCGCCAACAGCGCGATAGCCATCCAGAGCGTTACGTTTGTCGGTGTATACCAGCTTACCGGACCATCACCAAACAACGGCTTGACGATAAATTGGTCCAGCGGGTGGAATTGGAATGCGGAACCACCTTCGGAGTACTCTTCAGTCGCCACGTGCTTCACCCTCTTCTGTCGCAGCCACCAGCTGCTTTCGTTGAACCTCTTTGGCTGATCGCACCATGGTCATCACACCCGCCGCGAGGCCGAAGAATATAAACAGCACCAGAAATATCGGCATGGTCCCAAAAAAGGTGTCCAACCCGTATCCGATGCCAAATCCGATCCCGAGACCGGAAACAAGCTCTATCACCATCCGCCAGGCAAGTTGCACCTGTGAGTAGTGTTCCTCCGAATGGTCTTTTACTTCAGCTGGCGCCTTGAGCGCAGCAATCTTCGCTTCAAGTGCTTTGAGGCGCGCTGCGTCTTCGGTCTCAGACATTGGTGTAACCCCTCGGAAGGTTGCGGCTGGTTTAGGGCGCTGGGGAATTAGAGTCAATAGAACCCAACACCCATATTAATCTATTGATAACAACAGATTAGAGAATGTCTGAACCCTGCAATTTCCGGCCCGCGACATAACTGAACGAAAATCCGATATTCAACCAAATGGTTGACGTTTCCATTGCCTGCCGCTTAATCGACGCCATGACAGCCCAACTTGACCAGACCTTTGCGGCATTGGCCGACCCGACACGGCGCGCGATCCTCGCGATGCTGCTTGAGGACGACATGGCCGTCACCGACGTTGCGGAACCGTTCCAGACGTCATTGGCCGCGATCTCCAAACATCTGGGCGTGCTGACCGCCGCAGGATTGATCTCTCAAGAAAAACGCGGACGCGTGAAATGGTGCAAGCTGGAACCGGATGCCTTGCGCGAAGCTTCGGTCTGGATGCAGGCCTTCGGGCAAATGGACGCGATTGATCTGGATGCGTTCGAGAGTTTTCTGGCGCAGCAGCTCTGCACGTAAGGTGGATCTGGATCCACCTTACATTATTCTTCACGCAGCAGCAGAACCAAGGCCCAGATCGTCAAACCCAGACCCGCCAAGACCAACGCAGGCGGCGGTGCACCGCCCAAAGCAAGCGCCCAGACAATCACCCATGACGGGACAAGATAGGTATAGGCCATCACCTTGGAGCTTGGCAGCCGCATCGCCGCGAATTGCAACAACACAAAGGTAGAGGCGCTGGCAAAGACCGCTGTGTAAAGGATTGTCAGCCAAACAATTGCAGGCAAGGACGCCCAATCCGTGGCCGCCAGATCCCGCCAGCCCCAAACGGTCAGCAAAATCGATCCCGCCAGCATAACACCAAAGGAAAACACAGCCGCACTTTCTCCGCGGTTCAGTTTGCGCACCAATGGCGTGTAGAGCGCATGTGCCGCACAGCCCATGAAATAAATCGCTTCACCCCGCCCCACTTCAAAACGCAGGATCGCCGCGACATCAGCGCGAAAAATCACCCAAACCGCCCCAGCGGCTCCGATAAACAAAGCGAAGCCAATGCGCGGGGTCAGTCTCTGGCCCAGCAAGAGCCAGCCAAAGCCGGCCGCCATGATGGGTGTGAGTGTAAAGACCGCCGCAGCGCTGACGGGGGGCGCCGTTTTCAAGCCTTCGAACATCAACACGAAATAGCTGCACAAGAAGACGGCCAGCAGAAAATAGCGCCAAGGCGCTTGTCCGGCGGCACGTGGCACACCCGTCGTCAGCAACAACGCCACCCCTACGACACCAGTCGCGATCCAAAACCGCACCGCGTTCAGCGCAGTAGGCGTGATTTCATTTGCAGCCAATGCACCCAAGGCAAACGAACCTGCCACCAGCATTGAAAAGGCCAGCATCGCCAGATGTCCGGCGCGAGGGGCCAACCTTAACACTCCAGCGTTTTGATGCGGTCTTTCAGATAGCGCAGGAAGGTTTGCACCTTGGTTGTCCGGTGCAGATCAACATGTGTTACAATCCAAAGCGGCGCAGACCAGACATCGCGCCGCTCCACCACTTCGACCAACTCGGGATGGGCGATCAGAGCCTGCGACACAACAAATCCGATCCCCGCTCCGGCAACGATCGCATCGTGCAAATTCCGGTCATCCGTAGCCCGATAGGTAAACCGATCTTCGGTCACGACCTCGCGCAACCAGCGGGTAAAGGGCGCGCGGCTATTGTCATCGTCCTGGGTGACGAAATAGTGGTTTTTCAGATCGGCCTCGTCCTTTGGCATTCCGTGCCGCGCGATATAGGCCTCGGACGCAACCAGCGCCATTTGCTGGTGCATAAAGGGCTGGACCACATTGTCCGGTTCATCCGGCATTTTACCGGCGCGGATGGCCACATGCGCCTCGCCGTATTCAAGCCGGAACACACGTTCGCCGGTGCGATAGCGCACACGGACCTCGGGGTGCTCTATCTGGAACCCCACCAGAATGGGTGTCAAAATACGCGAGGCCGTCCCCAGTGACGTGACCACCAGATCACCCGAGACACCTTCGCCCTGCCCCTTGATGCGTCCTGCAAGCTGCGTGAACTGATCGTCGGTGGCTTGGGCAACCTGCAAAAGATCCTGTCCTGCCTCGGTCGCGGTGTAACCGCGCGCATGACGCTGAAACAGCTTTACGCCCAGCCGCTGTTCCAGCGCATCGATATGGCGAATCACTGTGGCATGGTGGACGCCCAGCTGCTCGGCCGCGCCGCTGACGGTGCCTTGGCGCGCAACCTGAAAAGCGGTCCTGATTTCATCCCAGTTGTCCATTTTCCATCCTGTGCGCTGGCAAACATATTGCGGTCAAATTCGACCATTTCGTTCGCCAGCGCAAGGCCCCGCATTGGCGCAGGGACGAAAACCACCCGACACTGGACATCATGCCCTGCGCGCTATCTTTGATCCCATGAATATTACAAACCGCCCCCTGACCATTCTGCGCGCCGCGTTGACGCTGGCGTTCCTCTACTTCGGCCTGCGCAAGCTCGGCAGCTTCAGTACGGATGTCGCGATCTATGAGGCCATCGGCTTTGGCCAGTTTCCCCGCTATATCACCGGTTCCGTCGAAGTGATTGGCGCGGGGCTGCTTTGGTGGCGTGGTTGGGAAGGGATCGCAGGGCTCATGCTCTTGGGCACCATGATTATCGGACTGAGCGCTTTGTTGATCTGGGTCGGGCCACCCTACTGGCACATGTTGATGCTGATCCTCGGCACCGGCACGGTCGCGGTCCATTATCGCAATCAGGTCATCGCCTTGATCCGCTGACCGCGCGACCGTAACGTTCGCGGCATGAGGATTGTCCACAATACGCCAGAAAAACTGGTACTTACTTTTGTGCCATGGGTTTTTGCCACGGTCCTGAGTGCGTTTTTGCTTGGCGTGGTCGGGTTTGGACTGAATGCGCTCTTTACCGGCGATGTCAGCGGGGCATTCTGGGGTTTGCTCGTAATCCCGATGTTTGTGTTGTTGTTTCTGGTTATCTTCGTGCGTCGCGATGACCTTATCCTTGATCGTGACAGCAACTTGCTGCAACTGCGCCACTCTACCTTTCTGGGCCGGACACGCGTGCAACACAGACTTGAGCATCTTCGAGAGGCCAAACTGCAAAGCAGCCGGAATAAAAATGCGAATACCTACAGGATCGCACTCGTCCTCGACGGCGGGATGGATGCAGGCACGCATGCGGTAACGCCGATCTACATAAACGGGCCGGGCCCTGAACGCGGGGTGGCAGCAATCAACGCATGGCTTGCCCAAGATGTTGACTCAGCCGCGCCACAGGCGTAAACGCCCCACAATATCCGGATAGCAGCAGCTTTCCGGTCCCCGCTCTCAGGGGATCGCCCTCCGTCAGCGCGTCGCGCCCACGGGGGCGCTACTGCTTTATGCTTTGCGTTCTTATATACGTGGGGCAATGACAACGAAACGAGGGCCTTGGCCGATGTTTGAGAACCTATCCGAACGCCTGTCTGGCGTCTTTGACAAGCTCACCAAACAGGGTGCGCTCAGCGATGATGACGTCAAAACAGCACTGCGCGAAGTGCGCGTCGCCCTGCTTGAGGCGGACGTATCGCTTCCTGTCGCGCGTGACTTTATCAAGGCGGTGCAGGACAAGGCGACAGGACAGGCGGTCACCAAATCGATCACGCCGGGGCAGCAGGTTGTCAAAATTGTCCATGACGAACTCAAGCACGTTCTCACCGGCGACGCAGACCCCGGCGCGCTGAAAATCGACAACCCGCCTGCGCCTATCCTGATGGTGGGTTTGCAGGGTTCGGGTAAGACGACCACAACCGCGAAACTGGCAAAGCGTTTGAAAGAACGCGAAGGCAAGCGGGTTTTGATGGCCTCGCTTGATACAAACCGCCCTGCCGCGATGGAGCAGCTGGCAATTTTGGGCGCGCAGATCGGTGTCGACACGCTACCCATCGTGAAAGGCGAGGACCCCGTCCAGATCGCCAAACGCGCCAAGACGCAAGCGAGCCTTGGCGGCTATGACGTCTATATGCTCGACACGGCGGGCCGTTTGCACATCGATCAGGAACTGATCGCACAGGCGGCTGCCGTACGCGACGTGGCCAACCCGCGCGAAACCCTGCTGGTGGTCGATGGCCTGACCGGTCAGGACGCCGTGAACGTCGCACAGGAATTTGACGACAAGATCGGTGTGACCGGCGTGGTCCTGACCCGTATGGACGGTGATGGGCGTGGTGGTGCGGCGCTGTCCATGCGGGCCATCACCGGCAAGCCGATCCGCTTTGTGGGCCTCGGCGAAAAGATGGACGCGATCGAGACCTTCGAACCTGATCGCATCGCGGGCCGCATCCTCGGCATGGGCGATATCGTGGCCCTTGTCGAAAAAGCCCAAGAAACCATCGAGGCCGAACAGGCCGAACGCATGATGAAGCGCTTCCAGAAGGGCCGCTTCAACATGAACGACCTCAAGATGCAGCTTGAGCAGATGATGAAAATGGGCGGTATGGAAGGCATGATGGGCATGATGCCCGGTGCGCAGAAGATGGGAAAACAGATGGCCGCCGCTGGCATGGATGACAGCATCCTGAAACGTCAAATCGCACTCATCAATTCCATGACCAAAAAGGAACGCGCCAACCCTGATCTGCTGGCCGCGTCGCGCAAAAAACGGATCGCGAAAGGCGCAGGGCTTGAGGTGTCCGAACTGAACAAGCTGGTCAAACAGCACCGCCAGATGGCCGATATGATGAAGAAGATGGGCAAAGGCGGGATGTTGAAACAGGCCATGAAAGGCATGTTCGGCAAAGGCGGCATGCCAGAGGGCGGGATGCCCGACATGAACGATCCCAAAGCCATGGCCGAAGCCGCCAAGGCGCTGCAAGGCAAAATGCCCCCCGGTGGCCTGCCCGGCTTGGGTGGCGGCGGCATGCAACTGCCCCCTGGCCTGTCCGGTTTCGGGAAAAAGAAATAACCGATGACCCCCGCCCCCACACTCACCACAGCGCGGCTGACACTGCGCGGCCCACAAAAGCGCGATCTTGCGGCCTTTTCCGCAATGGTCACGAATTCTGTGCGTATGGATGCTGTGGGCGGTCGCGGGACAGCGGATGACGCGTGGCGCGCGTTTATCTCGGGGATCGGCCATTGGCACTGGCACGGCTACGGCTTCTTCATGGTGATCGAACGCGCGACAGGCATTGCCACAGGGCGCGTCGGCGTGATCAACCATATTGATTGGCCACAACCTGAACTTGCGTGGCACATGTTTGACGGGTTCGAAGGGCGCTCGTATGCGTTCGAGGCGGCATGTGCCGTGCGCGAATGGGCAGGCAGCACCTTGGGGCTCGCGCCACTGATCTCGATGATCGCGCCCAAGAACACACGGTCCATCGCTCTGGCCACACGGCTTGGCGCAGTCGAGGAACGCCGTGAGACCATAGATGGCGAGAACGTCATCATTTTCCGCCATCTGTCGCATAATGATCCACGCGTAATTGCCCAAGCAGCGGGGGCCATCGCATGATCCCGACGTTGCAGACAGAACGGCTCACGTTGCGCCCTTACCAACGCGCCGACTTTGAGACCTACGCAGCCTTCATGGGCAGCGCGCGCGCGGTTCATATGGATGGCCCTCTGGACCGTGCGGCATCATGGGCATGGTTCACCAACGACGTGGCCACTTGGGCGCTGTACGGCTTTGGAACGCTGGCAATCGAGAAGGATGGCGCGCTCGCCGGTGGTGTGGGCCTAGTGCACCCGCCGCACTTCCCCGAGCCGGAATGTGGCTGGTTCGTCTTTGACGGGTTCACAGGGCTTGGACTGGCCCAAGAAGCAGGCCGTGCGATGCTCGACTATACGTTTGCCGCCACCGATCTGGAAACGATTGTCAGCTATATCGGCGAAGGCAATGCCGCCTCGATCCGCGTGGCCGAGAAACTGGGCGCCAAGATGGACCCAGAGGCTGCGGCACCCGAGGACGAGGGTACCCTTGTTTACCGCCACTTTCCCAATGCTACGCCAAGGAGTGTCCAATGACCGACACCGCAACCCGTGCTGCCGAGATCCTCAAGGGACATCGCGAAAGTATCGACCGGCTTGATGCCATTCTCGTTTATACACTGGGCGAGCGGTTCAAGCATACGCAGGCTGTTGGGCGGCTCAAAGCCGAACACGACCTGCCCCCATCCGACCCCGCGCGTGAAGAGCAACAGATCGCGCGGCTCACCGAGCTTGCAAACCAGGCTGATCTTGATCCTGAGTTTGCCAAGAAATTCCTGAATTTCATTATTCAGGAAGTCATCCAACACCACAAACAACACCAATCGTAAGGTGGATCCTGATCCACCTTACAAGCATCATCTTTAAGGAGACTATCTGATGGCTATGAAAATCCGTTTGGCCCGTGGCGGCTCAAAGAAACGTCCATTCTACGCAATTGTTGCTGCTGACAGCCGCATGCCGCGCGATGGCCGTTTCATCGAGAAACTGGGCACATATAACCCGATGCTGCCAAAAGACAGCGAAGAGCGCGTGAAAATGAACGTCGAGCGCATCAAGTACTGGTTGGGCGAAGGTGCACAGCCAACTGACCGCGTATCGCGTATGCTGGAAGCCGCAGGCGAGCTGCCCAAGAAAGACCGCAGCAACCCCAAGAAGGGCACACCCGGCAAAGCCGCGCAGGCACGCGCCGAAGAAAAGGCGGCCAAGGCTGCCGCTGCTGAAGAAGCAGCAAACGCACCTGTGGAAGAAGCACCCGCAGAAGCCACAGCAGAAGAGTAAGCCGCACATCGTTGCCCCGGTTCGCGCCGGGGCAACACCCCCTCCCCTTTGGGACGACATTCATGTTCCGCTTGTTGCGCACGATCATTCTGGTGATGTTTGCCTTTGTGGCTGGCATGTTGTTTGAACGTGAAGGACGTCAGGAAACCTGCGAAGGTGGCGGCGGGCTATGGATCGAGAATATCTGCGTTGGACCGGAGTTTAACTGATGAGCGATCGTGTGATTGTGGGTTCTGTTGGTGGCGCATTTGGCGTTCAGGGCGAGGTGCGCCTGAAGTCCTATTGTGCCGATCCGCAAGCCATCGCCGACTATACCCCGCTTTATACCGAAGACGGCCGCAGTTTTGCGCAGGTTGTCCTGACAGGGCAGCTCAAGAACGGATTTACGGCCCGCATTGATGGCGTTGTCACAAAAGAAGACGCCGACGCACTGCGCAATGTAGACCTTTACGCGCCGCGCGATGTGATGCCGTCACTGCCAGATGATGAATACTACTATGCCGATCTGATTGGCCTGACCGTCGTTGACACAGGCGGTGTCACGTTAGGCACTGTCAAGAACGTGATGGATCACGGGGCGGGTGATCTGCTTGAGGTCATCGTCCCCGGTCAGTCGGAAACCGTACTTTTGCCCTTCACGCAAGCCGTTGTGCCAACTGTCGACCTGCACGCGGGGCGGATCGTGGCAGACCCGCCGGACGGGCTGTTTGCCGATGCAGCAACATAGCCCGCGCCGCACTGCGGCCCAACAACAGTTCCTCGCTGATTGTGAAGGGGGGCGGCAATGACCAAACCACCCCGCGCTGCCGGACGCATCGCTGTCCGGCCCACCTTGCAACCCCGTGAATTGATGACGGACACACCTGATATTGCGGGGGCGTGGATGGCACAAATCATCACGTTGTTTCCGCAAGCCTTCCCCGGCGTCCTGGGCGAAAGCCTGACCGGCAAGGCTCTTCAGGAGGGGCTGTGGCAATTGCAGACCTTTGATCTGCGCACCTATGGCATTGGCAAACACCGCAACGTCGATGACACGCCCGCAGGGGGTGGTGCCGGCATGGTGCTGCGCGCCGATGTGCTCGAAAAAGCGATTATGGATGCGCGGGCTGGCACCAAAGGTGTCGCTCCTTTGATATATCTGTCCCCTCGCGGACGCCGTTTCGATCAGGCCATGGCGCGCGACTGGGCGCGAATGGACGGGGTGACGATGCTTTGCGGGCGCTTTGAAGGCGTGGATGAACGTGTTTTGCAGCATTTCGGCATTCACGAAGTCAGCCTAGGTGATTTTGTCATGACGGGCGGTGAAATTGCAGCACAGGCAATGATTGATGCGACGGTCCGCTTGTTGCCGGGGGTGTTGGGAAATGCCGACAGCGCCGTTGAAGAAAGCTTTTCATCGGGGCTTTTGGAGCATCCGCAATTCACCAAACCCGCCGAATGGCAGGGCCACACGATCCCTGATGTTCTGCTGTCTGGCAACCACGCCAAAATTGCAGAATGGCGGCGTGCGATGGCCGAGAAAATTACCCGCGAGCGGCGGCCTGATTTGTGGGCAGCACATCAGAAGAAATAGGGGCGCTGCCCCTCGGCTGCGCCTCACCCCGAAGTTTGAATGGACATGGAAAATCAAGGAAGCGTTTGCGTTTTGTGAGGTCCGGAAAGCGCTTGATCCATCAGGCCGGCCCGCTTATACGGCATCATTCCCGGTCAGCGTGCTGATTCCGGGCGTTGGTTTATGGAACCATCTGGAGCATGAGAGCATCTTCGTTGGTGCAGCCCTCACCAGACAGGCCGGACAGCCACAACAAAAGAAAAGATGACGCATCTCTGGCGGGCAGGCAACTGGACCCGGTAACGACACAGAGCTCTGGGCCACAAAGAAACATTGCGGAGTACCGCAAGCATTTTAAAGGAGCGTTTCAGATGGACCTGATCGCACAACTCGAAGCGGAACAAGTCGCCGCACTTGGGGCAACAATCCCCGACTTTAAGGCGGGTGACACCATCCGCGTTGGTTACAAAGTAACCGAAGGCACACGTAGCCGTGTGCAGAACTACGAAGGCGTGTGCATCGCCCGCAAGAACGGCAAAGGCATTGCCGGGTCTTTCACAGTGCGCAAGATTTCCTTTGGCGAAGGTGTGGAGCGTGTTTTCCCGCTGCATTCCACCAACATCGACAGCATCACCGTGGTTCGCCGTGGTCGCGTGCGTCGCGCCAAGCTGTACTATCTGCGTTCGCGTCGCGGCAAATCCGCGCGTATCGCAGAGGTCACCAACTACAAAGCGCCCAAGGGCGCCGAAGCGTAAGGATCACGACCATGAAAAAAGATACGCATCCCGATTACCACATCATCGACGTCAAAATGACCGATGGTACAGTGGTGCAGATGAAATCCACATGGGGCAAAGAAGGCGATACAATGTCGCTTGATATCGACCCATCCGTGCACCCTGCATGGAACGGTGGTTCGACACGCTTGATGGACGCCGGTGGCCGTGTGTCCAAGTTCAAGAACAAATACGCCGGTCTGGGTTTCTAAGATAGGCGCGGGGTTCACCCACCCTGACGATTACAAACGCCGCTCCCGATGGGGGCGGCGTTTTTCGTTTCAGGCGTCAGGAAAGCGATGTGGTGGACAAGGCCGCAGGGACCACTTGCTGCATCTCGTTGCGGTGACCGGCCAGGCAAATCCGGTAGCACGCCCTGCCCGCAGATTTTGCCTCATAGACGGCTTTGTCGGCCAGACGCATCGCATCACGACGGAGAATTATTTCATCGGACCTTACAACCCCGACAGAGGCGGTCACACGCTGGATTGAACCCTGACTTGTACCAAAGGCCATCCCCTCACTCATCCGTGTGGCGATCCGCTGCAGCTTTGCGTCATCCGCCTGTTCCAGGAACGCTGCAAATTCCTCGCCCCCGACACGGGCGAGGATGTCGCCCTGTTCGAGGCTGGTATTGAGATGCGACGCCATCCGGCGCAGGCAAAGATCGCCGATATCATGCCCGAAAGTGTCGTTGATGTCTTTGAAGCGATCGACGTCGATGATCATGATCGCCTGCGTCGGTAAAATCCGTTCGGGTGTCTTGTCCATGAACCATCGGCGGTTGGGCAGGTCCGTCAGGGCATCGCGCGTCGCTTGCAGGTAAAGGCGTTTTTGCAGCGCGTTCAGATGCCCGATCAGCAATAATGCGAATGTACACATTGGCAGCGCCGTAAAGGTCGCATCGCCCAGGTTCTCCCAATAGGTTTTCTGCCCGGGCAAGCCGTAGACGACGAAGTGACGGACATGGTTCATCAAGCCGGAAATGAGGATGAAAATTGTGAGCTTAACAAGAAAATCAAACTTGCCTGTCGGCGCGGTTAGCCTCACAAATCTTTCCACTACGCACCCCACCAACAACCGATGGCGAGAAAAAGCATGCACCGTCGCCGTGCGAAACCGTAGTGGCGAAATGTTACATTATTCTTAACCTGGCCTCTAAACACAGGCGGCAAATGACGGGAAAGTCCCATGCCTGATCAGAGCGCCCAAAACGCACAGCCGCGTGACGTCCTTATTAAACTGCCGTGTGCGGGGACAACGAGGACACAGCTCGACAACCCGAAAGACGCCATTCTTTTGACCGCATCATGCAAGAGGCGGCTGCACGACCAACAGTGGTCCTTCTGCGCCACCAGATACGGGCAGCGCAGGAAAGTCTGAAAGTCCCGAAAAGGTCCGCTAACCGCAAGCCTGTGTGACTGCGCCTGTCAGCGTCTCACACAAAGCTTGCCATTGAACACAGCGCTATGCGTGCATACGGCTAGGCCGCAGACTGGCTGCGCGCCCGTCCACCACCGCCACCATTGCGACGGCGACCGGCAGGTTTGCCTTGGCCACCTGCTGGCTTGCCTGCGGCACGAGGCGCGCCCCCGCGGCTACCGCCACCGGCACCACGACGGCCACCCCCGCCACCACCGTTCGGTCGCTTTTTCTGGCCGGGCTGGATTTCCCAAGGACGCCCCGAAGCGACAGGAATCGTGTCCTTCATCGCTTTTTCGATATCCTGCAACTCGATCATCTCATCCGGCGCGACCAGTGCAACGGCACTCCCGTCTGCCCCGGCGCGCGCGGTCCGCCCAATCCGGTGAACATAGTTCTCAGCCACATTGGGCAGGTCGTAATTATAGACAAACCGCACATCAGGAATATCCAGACCACGTGCCGCAACATCTGTAGCGACCAGAACGCGGGTCTTGCCCGCCTTGAACGCATCAAGCGCGCGTTGGCGTTGGCCTTGGGATTTGTTGCCATGGATAGAAGCCGCAGCAAAGCCCTTGTTCTCCAGCACTTTATAGAGCTTTTCACAGCCATGTTTGGTGCGCCCGAAGACAATCGCCAATTCGTCACGGTGTTTGTCCAGCAGTTCGATCAGCAGATCGGTTTTCGCAGCTTGCGCGACAAAGTGCACAGACTGGTTGATCTTCTTCACTGCCTGCCCCGGAGGGTTCACCTGCACGCGTACGGCATCGGTCAGGTAGGTGCCTGCCAATTCGCCCATCAGTTTTGGCATCGTCGCCGAGAACATCATCGTCTGGCGGTCTTTCGCCAGCAGTGGTGCGATCCGGCGCAGCGCGTGAATAAAGCCCATATCGAGCATCTGATCGGCCTCATCCAGCACCAGATAGATGGTTTCATCCAGACGCACGGCGCGGCGATCAAGCAAGTCGATCAAACGACCGGGCGTTGCGACCAGCAGATCAACACCGCCGGCCAGACGCTTGGTCTGGGCAACGATACCCGCACCGCCGACCACAAGGGCCACCTTCAGGTGGCTGCCTTTGGTATAGGCGGTCAGGTTATCGGAAATCTGCTTGGCCAACTCGCGCGTCGGCGCAAGGATCAGACCACGCGTTGTTTTCGGGTTCGGCTTAACTCCGGCCTTCAAAAGGGCGTGAATCATCGGCAAACCAAAGGCCGCGGTCTTGCCACTGCCGGTCTGCGCCAGACCCATCACATCGCGGCCGTTCATGGCGTGCGGGATGGCTTGGGTTTGAATTGGGGTGGGATCGGTGATCCCTTGTTCTTTGAGAACGTTTACGAGACGGGGCGCAAGGCCCAGCATGTCAAAATCCATAGAAGGATATCCTAACTTTTTAGCGAACCTGCGGTCCGCGCATATCATTGAGACCACGGCAAAACGCCATGATCCTGTGCAAGGTTGCGCCAATATGCTGACAGCCAAGACCGCATTGTCCGGGCGCCGATGTGGCGCGGGACCCCTGCGTGATGTGGGAACCTGAAGTTTAAACGACGCCTTGCGGATAGACCCTTGGTCTCGCTCTGCTCACGCGGCAGCTTGCGTCGGTTGAGGATCACATGAGGCTTTGCGGGCCATCTGTCAAGGGGACGGGAAAATACCGGTCCAAGTGTTGCATGTGCTTTCCCTTGCTCTACCCACATCATATAGTGGTCCGAGGCAAGAAACGACGGGGAATCGATCTGTGGCGCATATTATCGTGGTCGGAAACGAAAAGGGCGGCGCGGGCAAATCGACGGTCTCGATGCATGTGGCGACGGCCCTTGCACGCATGGGGCACCGCGTTGGCACGCTTGATCTGGACCTGCGCCAGAAGACACTCGGGCGGTATGTGCTGAACCGCCAGACCTATATGGAACAGCAGGGATTGAACCTGCCCTCGCCCACTTACCATGAACTGCCCGATATTGACCAAAATATACTAGAGCCCGGCGAAAATGCTTTCGATCACAGGCTCTCGATGGCTGTGGCCAAGATGGAAGCCAATGCCGAATTCATCCTGATTGACTGCCCCGGGTCGCACACACGCCTCAGCCAGGTTGCCCACTCCTTGGCAGATACGCTGATCACGCCGCTGAATGACAGTTTTGTAGATTTCGATCTTCTTGCACACGTCGATAGCGACGGCGAAGAAATCACCTCACCATCGGTTTATTCCGAAATGGTCTGGAACGCGCGCCAGTTGCGCAGCCAAGCCGGATTGAAGCCAATTGACTGGATCGTTGTCCGCAACCGGATGGGCGCGCAAGCCATGGTCAACAAACAAAAGATGGAACACGTGATCGAAAAGCTGGCCAAACGGATCGGTTTCCGCACAGCGCCGGGGTTCAATGAGCGTGTCATCTTCCGCGAACTTTTTCCGCGTGGCATGACGCTGCTTGATCTGCGCGATCTTGGCGTAAAGGGGATGAATATCTCTAACGTCGCGGCCCGGCAGGAACTGCGCGATTTGATCAAAGCGCTTGATCTGCCCGGTGTGACCCCGAATTTCTAGGCCGGAAACGCGAAAGTGAGCGCTGACAGCGCAAAACTGCCCTTTTATTAAGCAAATCAGCCGCATACTGTACCACTCATATTTGGAGGGTTTGCTTTGCAAAAACTGATTTCGCTGCAGCGCTACGGCACATTTGCAGTTGTTACCATTCTGACACTGGTCTGTTTTATCATCGGGTTTTGGGCAACATGGGTTTTCATCCTGGCCGCTGTCTTCGGTGCCTTCACACTTCTGGGCGTGCATAATGTTCGCCAAGACCGCCACGCTATTTTGCGCAACTATCCCATCCTTGGAAATCTCCGCTTTATCTTTGAGAAAATCCGCCCTGAAATCCGCCAGTACCTGATTGAAAGCGATCAGGACGAGCAGCCATTCAGCCGCGAACAACGTTCACTGGTCTATCAGCGTGCGAAAGGGGCAGAGGATAAACGCCCGTTCGGGACGCAGGAAAAGGTCTACGAGGCGGGGTATTCATGGCTCACACACTCGGTCGAACCGACCCACTTCGAAACCACCGATTTCCGCGTCAAAGTCGGCGGTCCAGACTGCAAACAGCCCTACAATGCCTCGCTCTACAATATCTCGGCCATGAGCTTTGGGTCCCTTTCTGCCAATGCGATTTCAGCCCTGAACAAAGGGGCCAAGATGGGCGGTTTCGCTCATGATACCGGCGAAGGCGGCATCAGCCGCTATCACCGTGAGGGTGGCGATCTCATTTTTGAGGTCGGCTCGGGTTACTTCGGGTGCCGCAATCATGACGGCACATTCAACCCCGAAAAATTCGCCCAAATTGCCGCTGACGAACAGGTCAAGATGATCGAGATCAAGCTCAGCCAAGGTGCAAAACCGGGCCACGGCGGTATGTTGCCAGCGGCCAAGATCACCCCCGAGATTGCCGAGGCCCGCGATATCCCCATGGGTGTCGATTGCGTCTCGCCGGCAAGTCACAGCGCCTTCAAAGGGCCGATGGGTCTGATCAAATTTGTGGGCCAGTTGCGCGAATTGTCGAACGGCAAACCTATCGGCTTCAAGCTCTGCATCGGGCACCGGCGCGAATTCATGTGCATCGTCAAAGCTATGTTGGAAACAGGCATTACCCCTGATTTTATTGTGGTTGACGGGACCGAGGGCGGCACAGGTGCCGCACCTTTGGAATTTGCCAACCATGTCGGGATGCCCATGGTTGAGGGGCTGACCTTTGTCCATAACACGCTGCGCGGTGCCGGGATCCGCGACCACGTCAAGATTGGCGCGGCCGGCAAGGTTGTCAGTGCGTTTGACATCGCGCGGGCCCTGTCATTGGGTGCCGATTGGTGCAACTCGGCCCGCGGCTATATGTTTGCGATCGGCTGCATTCAGGCGCAAGCCTGCCATACCAACCACTGCCCCGTGGGTGTGACCACACAGGATCCGATCCGGCAAAGAGCACTCAACGTGAACGACAAAAGCAAGCGCGTCGCACGGTTCCATGCAAATACATTGAAAGCCTTGGGCGAGATGGCGGCCGCGGCTGGTCTGGACGATCCTTGCGGCTTCTTGCCCTACCATTTCATGACCCGCAAAGGCGATGGGCAGATGACCGAGGCGGCAGACGTCTATACCTATCTGCGTGAAGGGTTCCTGCTTGATGATGGCACTGATAACCCGATCTACCGCGAACGCTGGGCGCGCGCCAATCCCAACAGCTTTGCGCCGCCAGAGGCGGCTAGGTAGCGCCGTCGTCTTTGTGATCGTCGGGTCGTGGGGGTGTTTTGCCCGCCGCCCGCATGAAGAGCGAAACGCGCGGGGTTGTCCCTGTCTCGGAACGTGACCGTGTGCGCAACACCGGCGTGTTTTCCGAGTTGCCGCTCCTGCTCTCGCGCAGAACGATGTATAGGCCGCTGGCAATGATAATGCCTGCACCGATGGCGGTGGGCCGATCAATGCTTTCGTCAAAGAAAAGGTAGCCGAAAATGCTGGCCCAGATGATCTGGCTGTATTGCATCGGTGCGATAATCGCGGCTTCACCCGCCTGATAGGCAGAAATCACAAGACGGCTGGCAACCCACGCAAAGGCCGCGATGATCCCCAAGAGACCAAGGTGCTCAATCGGCATCGGTTTGTAGACGAAAGGCAAGGCACAGGCCATGACAATGAAGGTCACCATCATCGGGTAAAGAAGCATCACCACCGGCCGTTCGTCCGCACCGATCTTACGCACAACGATAGACGCCAAAGACCCGCCCACCGCTGCCGCAAGCGCCGCCAGATGCCCCAAAGACAAATCCGTGTCGCCCGGCCGCAGCACAACCAGAACCCCCGCAAGCCCCACCAGAACAGCCAGCCAGCGGCGCAGCCTGACGGTTTCACCCAGAACAGGGATCGCAAGCACGGTGATCAACAATGGCGCTGCGAAAAGAATGGCATAGGTTTGCGCCAGCGGCAGGACCGAGAACGCATAGAACGCCGATACCCCTGTCACCACCGTTGCCACCGTCCGCAGCGCCAGCCACCATGGATGCACCGGCACCAGGGTTCCGGGTGACGCATCCCGCATCAGCATCACCATCGCGAGCGGGAAGCTCAGCAGAACACTGAAAAAGACGATCTGGATGGGCGAATAAATCCCACCCAGAACCTTTACCACCACGTCGTGCGTGGAGAATATGCCAAAGGCAAGCAAAGCAAATAATGCGCCTTTGACATTCGGTGACATCAGAGGCTCGCGTCCAGTGCCGCAAGAATCACATCACCCATTTGCGTGGTGCTGAGCGGGGTGCCGCTTTCGGGGCCCATCAGGTCCGCGGTGCGTGCGCCATCGGCCAGCACCTTCTCGATCGCGGCTTCCAGACGGTCGGCCTCTGCGCCTTCGTCGAAGGAATAGCGCAGCGCCATCGCAAAGCTGAGAATGCAGGCAATCGGGTTTGCCTTGCCTTGGCCCGTAATATCGGGTGCCGAACCATGCACCGGTTCATACATTGCCTTGGGGCGACCATTGGCCATCGGCAGACCCAGCGACGCAGAGGGCAACATACCCAGCGAGCCCGTCAGCATCGCAGCACAATCCGACAGGATATCACCGAACAGGTTGTCGGTCAGGATCACGTCAAACTGCTTGGGCGCGCGCACCAGCTGCATGGCGCCATTGTCGGCATACATGTGGCTGAGTTCGACTTCGGGGTAGTCGGCGTGGACTTCGGTGACGACATCACGCCACAAAATACCGCTTTCCATCACATTGGCCTTCTCCATCGAGCAGACCTTCTTGCCCCGCTTCATGGCAAGATCAAATGCGGCACGCGCTGCGCGCTCGATCTCGGCTTCTGTGTAGCGTTGGGTGTTGATGCCCACGCGCATGTTGTCTTCTATGTGGATACCACGGGGTTCACCGAAATAGACACCCGAGGTCAGTTCGCGCACGATCATGATATCAAGCCCCGCCACGATGTCGCGCTTGAGTGACGAGAAATCGGCCAGCGCGTCAAAGCATTGTGCAGGGCGCAGGTTGGCGAAAAGGTCCATTTCCTTGCGCAGGCGCAGCAACCCGCGCTCTGGTTTGACGCTGAAGTCGAGGTTATCGTACTTTGGCCCGCCAACGGCCCCCAGCAGAACGGCATCCACCTCTTGCGCCTTGGCCATCGTGTCGTCATGCAGCGGCACGCCATGCGCGTCATAGGCAGCGCCACCGACAAGATCCTCAGAGACGTCAAACGTCAGATCGCGCTTGTCGCCGAACCAACCGATGATCCGCTTCACTTGGTCCATAACTTCGGGGCCAATGCCGTCACCGGCGAGGATCAAAAGAGAAGGGTTTGCCATTGTGTTGGTCCTTGCTTGAATTTGTTGCAAACGCCCTACCGCGATGGGCCGTCAGGTTCAAGATAGCACGCCGTTAGCGGCTGATATCAACCCAGACAAGCCGGTGTGGACCAGCGGCCAGACCATCCTCGCCCAGAAGGGCACGGTCGGGATCATCTGGGTCAGGCCAGAATACGCCTGCGCCCGCGATCTGCCAGTCCCGTGATGGCAGAACATAGCTGACGCGAAGTTTCCCCGGCCCGTCGTCTGGCCACTCCGCCGTTGGCAAATCCGGCAACGGGTCTTGCAGCGACGCAAGCGCCAAGAAGTCTGTCATGGCCTGCCGATACCCGTCACCGCCCCTGGGGTCGAGATTGGCATTCCCCGCAACGACAAAGCTGTCCGGAGCGGGGCCAAAGCCCCCATCCAACACGATTTCCCACAGACGCAGTTCATCGCGGTTGCGTAGCCCGTTCATGTCCTCGGGCCCGTCAAAAACCGGTGGTGTCGCATCAAACGCCATGACAGAAATAGGGGGGCCGTCCGGTACTGCGACCGGCACAATCCAGTGTCCGGTAGAAGACAGGCGCAGTTGATCTATCGCTGCGGAATCGAGAAACGGCGCGCCTGCAAGTTGGGGCAAAGTGGCGTCGGGCAGATCTTTCCAGAGTAGACCGGAAAAGTCCGTGACCTGCCCCGCCAGTATCGGAAAGCGTGACAGGATCGCCATACCGCCGTCACCGGCAAACCTGCCATAACCGTGGGCGTCGCGCGCCTCACCCAGCCGACCGTTTGCGTTCAGGTCGAGACCCGTTGCCAAGCCCGCATTTGACGGCAACGCAAAGACATGCGGAAAGGGATCGGCAAAGGAGGCTGCAAAGGCCGCAAGCGCGATGCCATCCAGATCATAGTCAAAATCCGTTAGAACCAGAATGTCGGGTGCATTGCGTGAGATGACATTTTGAATTGCGATAATTTGTGCCGTTTCACCGCTTTGGATGTCACGCAGCAAGAGCCCGGGTCCATCGCCGCTTAACGGGGCGGCGAATGTTGCTACGCGAAACGTCTCGGCTCGGGCCGTGTCAGCCATGCAAAGGCCAACCAAGAGAGCAATCCAAAGATCTAGTAGTCGTAAGACTTGCTGCGCTGCACTTCGATCATCTGTGCGACACGGCTGAGGGCCACACCGCGCATCAGAATACTGGCTGGCAGGAACGCCCATGCAGAAACCGTCCAAATCAAAGTCTGCGGGTTATCAAGATTGATCGCTGTGCCCATTGACGAGATCAGTTTCAGAACCGCTGGAACCAAGAAGGGCAGCAAAAAACCTAAGATAATGTTAACACGGCCGTCCCGCTGAAGCCTCTTAACGACATCACCGCCCGCTGTGGGGTCGAATGTCGGCAGATTGATCCAGACGTTAAATGCACCGGTCCGGCGCGGCCACCGATAAAGCCGCAGCAGGATAATGAACCAGATCACAGAAAAGACCGAGATCAGATAGCTCAGCCCTGCCGCATCGCGCAGGTGCTGGATAACCGTGGGATCCGTGCCGTCAGGCATCATCACGACCATCAGGCGCACCGGTGAGTAAGGGAAATCAATCGTGGCGCCAATCACGCTCCCGCTATTTTGAAAGTAAGTCGAGATTGCACTTGGGGACTCGACCCCTTTGAAAATCATCGCAAGACAAAACACAGTCGCGAACAGTGCCGAAAAGCGAACCCTGTTGAAGGGCGGAGCGTCGCGGAATTCCACAAGACTGGGGCTGCTTGAGCTATACTCAACGATCGTGAAAAGGGCCCCGAAGATCGCAACCAGCACAATAATTTGCGTGCTGTCAGACCCACTGCTTGGCACCAGCGCATAGGGCATGATGACCAGCATCACGACCAGAATGGCTCTTACCAATGCTGCGGGCAAACGAGATAACACGGCGCTTTATCCTTCTTTGGGCCGACGGAAGGACGTAATTTTTCGCCAGTCAACCCGCAAACCTTCACACCCATCTATATGCATTATCTGAATGTGAACAAATCCTCTTTCACGCTTCAACGGGCGGGCGCAGGAAACGCAGGGGAAACTTTCATTTTGGCCAGAAAGTGATGCGAGAATGCCACCACTGTGTATCAATTCTATCGCAAACATACCGTTTTGCAGAGGCGATGCTCAAAGACAGGGCGCGAAAATGGGCCGCCCCCGAAGGAGCGGCCCATCCTGTCGGTCGGATTTAAAAAACTATACCCAAGGACGGACTGCGGCAGCCTCGGTTTCGAAGGCATCAATTGACGCCGCCTTTTCCATCGTCAAACCGATGTCATCGAGACCATTCATCAGGCAGTGCTTTTTGAAGCTGTCGACTTCAAAGCTGAAGGTTTCACCATCCGATGTGGTTACAGTCTGGGCTTCCAGATCAACCTCGATCCGCGCATTCGATCCTTTTTCAGCATCTTTCATCAACACATCTACCTGCTCTTGCGGCAAAACGATCGGCAGAATGCCGTTCTTGAAGCAGTTGTTGTAGAAGATGTCGGCATAAGATGGTGCGATCACGCAGGTGATGCCGAAATCGGCAATTGCCCAAGGCGCATGTTCCCGCGAGGACCCGCAACCAAAGTTATCGCCGGCTACAAGAATCTGCGCCTCGCGATACTGCGGTTTGTTCAGAACGAAATCAGGGATTTCGTTGCGGTCATCATCATAGCGCATTTCATCAAAGAGGTTCACACCAAGCCCAGAGCGCTTGATCGTTTTCAGGAACTGCTTGGGGATGATCATATCGGTGTCGATATTGACCAAAGGCATAGGTGCTGCAATGCCGCTAAGTTTTGTAAATTTCTGCATCTTTTTTCCTTTCGGGCTGCTCATCAGCCCCTTGCGCGCCTTCTTCGCAAAGAAAGCCCCCGCAAGGGGCGGATGAGCGCGCCGCTTACATCAGTTCCCGCACATCCGTCAGTTTACCCGTAATGGCCGCTGCCGCTGCCATCGCCGGTGACATCAGGTGCGTGCGTCCGCCGCGTCCCTGCCGTCCCTCGAAGTTGCGGTTCGACGTGGCCGCGCAACGCTCGCCCGGCGCAAGCTGGTCAGGGTTCATTGCCAGACACATCGAACACCCGGCAAGCCGCCATTCAAAGCCGGCTTCCTTGAAGATATCTGCCAGCCCTTCCTCTTCGGCTTGCGCGCGCACAAGACCCGAGCCAGGCACAACCATCGCGCGTTTCACGGCGATCTTCTTGCCTTTCAGGATTTCCGCTGCGGCGCGCAAATCCTCGATCCGGCCATTTGTGCAAGAGCCGATAAAGACAGTGTCGATTTCGATATCCTTGAGCGGTGTGCCGGGTTTGAGGTCCATGTAATCGAGCGAGCGTTGGGCCGCACCCACCTTGCCACCGGTGAAATCATCGGCAGCAGGCACATTTGCGGTAATCGGTAGCACATCCTCGGGTGAGGTGCCCCATGTCACCACAGGGGCAATGTCTTCGCCTTTGAGCGTGACGACCTTGTCGAAATGCGCACCTTCATCGGTAAAGAGTGTACGCCAATAGGCCTCGGCAGCCTCCCATGCGGCCCCTTTGGGTGCATGCGGCCGGCCTTTGCAGTACGCGAATGTTTTCTCGTCGGGCGCAATCAAACCAGCGCGCGCGCCACCCTCAATGGCCATGTTGCAGACCGTCATGCGGCCTTCCATGGACAGATCACGGATCGCTTCGCCGCAATATTCAATCACATAGCCGGTGCCGCCGGCGGTGCCGGTGGCCCCGATCACAGAAAGGGTAATGTCCTTGGCCGTCACACCGGGGCGCAGCTTACCCGTGATCTCGACCTTCATGTTCTTGGACTTTTTCTGGATCAGCGTTTGCGTGGCCAGCACATGCTCAACCTCGGAGGTCCCGATCCCATGCGCCAGCGCGCCAAAGGCACCATGTGTCGCCGTGTGGCTGTCACCACAAACCACGGTCATGCCGGGCAAGGTCCAACCCTGCTCTGGCCCGACGATATGCACGATGCCCTGACGAACATCGGACACGGGGTAGTAGTGAATGCCAAAATCCTTGGCGTTGGTATCAAGGGCGGCCACCTGAATGGCGCTATCCTCGGTCATGTTCTTGGGGTCATCACGGCCGGGTGTGGTCGGCACGTTGTGGTCCGGCACAGCGATCGTCTTTTCCGGTGCGCGCACCTTGCGACCGGCCATACGCAGGCCTTCAAAGGCTTGGGGGCTGGTCACCTCGTGCACCAAATGGCGGTCGATGTAGAGCAGGCAGGTACCGTCTTCGGCCTCATGGGCTACATGCGCATCCCAGATTTTATCATAGAGCGTTTTGGGGGACATTGTCCTCTCCCGTATCAAAATGTCAGTGGTCGTCAGGCGTGCGGGAACGGGCGACCGTTACCGGCGAGCAAGGATTGTGCTGCGCGCACCAAAGAACCGCCAAGGCAGCCGTGCGCGATCATCCATGTCAAAAAACTTTTTCATAACAGAACGATTACACGCGCCAATGGGCCGCCGCAAGAGACAGTCACCGTTTGACGGCATCATTCGCGCCCCTTGCCAGATGTGACATGACGCTGTGACAGGGGCTACACCGTCAGAAGCGGCGAATTTACAGCAAAGGAATTCGTGGCACCTGAGGCGACGGAGGCAAAGGTTTCCGCGGCACCCTCAACTGTCAATTCCGCGTCCACCGTGACATCCACACGAAGCGCATCAATCACTTGCTGCGGCGTCACACTCGCTGTGCCATAGAGAAAGACCCGTGACGTTTCCACGGTCTCGGAGCCGTCCACGGCATTCGGATCAGCGAAAGCTACCTCAATATTGTAACCGGCGATGCCGTTCAGGGTCCCTTCGGTCAATGTGACCAGAATATCGGTATCTTCCGCGCCCGCATCACTTGTATCAATGGTCATGACGATTTCATCGCCAATACCGAAATCATCAATGACCGCGACAGTTTGCTGGGCATCGTCGTCATTGGCGAAAGCATAGAATGTGTTGTCGCCCGCAACCCCTTCCAGAATACCGCGTCCGGTGACCATAATCAGATCGTCGTCGCCATCTCCACCAAATGCGTGACCCTCCTCACCCCACAGGAAAATGTCATCGTCGTCGTCTTCGCCGCGTAGTATATCTGTACCGGTGTTGCCGAACACTGTATCGTTGCCGCCACCTGCGCGAACGATATCGTTGCCCGCGCCGGCATCAATATAGTCATCGCCACCGCCGCCTTCGATCGTATCGTTTCCGCCAAGGCCGAACAATTCATCGTTGTCGGCACCACCGAAAATCTCGTCCCGATCCTCACCACCTGTGATCACATCCTCGCCACCACCACCGCTGAGCGTGTCAAGTCCGCCGTTTCCGTTTATGGTGTCACTCCCTAGAAAGCCCTGAATAAAATCAGGACCCGCTGTGCCCTCGAGTTCATCATCTTCTGATGTTCCATTGATCTGGCCTGTTCCGGCCTCATCGTTGTCGTCACCACCAAAAAGCGGAACAAGCAAGGCACCACCGGCAAGCAACAAAAGAAGAAAACCGATTTCCATCCAAGTATTCTTTCACCAAATCAAAAATCTACGAAAACACTAGCGTCAGAATGGCGGTGTCGCAAGATTGCAAACACCTGACAAAAGACAACAAATCCGCCCTGCAAAGATAGGCCACTTGCCCGTATTGCAACCACATGCGACCCTACCGTCCAGGACCAATAGATCAGGACCAAGATGGCCCAGCACACGAACCTTCCGACCAGCCCAAGCGCGAGCGAAACCTTCGAGGCACCGCTTCAAGAGGTCATCACGATCAGCACTGATCTGTTCACGCAGGCGCAGGTCTTTGTCGAAAGCATGTTCCGCACGTGGAACCTTTACCAGATCCTGATTGCCTTGGCCGTCTTCGCCGTGGCGCATCTGTTGCGCGCCATTTTGGGACCGCGGATCCGGGCGTGGATGGGCTCACGCGAAAACTGGCCGAAATGGCGGATGCGGATTCTGGTTGTGGTGCACCAACGGCTGCGCGCAATTTTCTTTGTATCGCTGATCTGGTTCGTGGTCTTTGTCATGCGCGAGGTCACTTGGCCCAGCCGGAGCTATCTTCTGAGCGTGATAGGCACCCTCGCGCTGGCGTGGTTGTTGATCGTCTTTGCCACGCGCCTGATCAAAAGCCCCGTTCTGCGCAGATTTGTCCGCTATGGCGCATGGACATGGGCAACCTTGCAAATTCTGGGTCTGCTGGACGTGGCCGAACGTTTGCTGGACAGCATCGGTTTCACAATCGGGGAAATCCGTTTCTCGCTGCTCTTGCTGGTGCAGGGGCTTGTCATCCTTGGCGGTCTGATCGCTCTGGCGCGTTTCTTTACGACCACGACCGCCAGCCGGATCAAGGCCAACGAGGACATCAGCCCCTCGATGCAGGTGCTGATCGTCAAAGGCGTACAGATCGCATTTTATGGCGCAGCGTTCTTTGTCGGCGTCCGCGCCCTCGGGATTGATCTGACGGGCCTTGCAGTGCTGTCGGGTGCGATCGGTGTGGGTCTTGGTTTTGGCTTGCAAAAGGTTGTCTCGAACCTTGTGTCGGGTGTCATCATCCTGCTGGACAAGTCCATCAAACCAGGCGATGTGATCAGCCTTGGTGACACCTTCGGCTGGATCAACTCGCTGGGTGCACGCTATGTGTCAGTGGTTACGCGCGATGGTCGCGAATATCTGATCCCGAACGAGGACCTGATCACCGGACAGGTGGTCAACTGGTCCCATTCCAACGAATTTGTCCGGTTGGATATCCATTTCGGCACGGCCTATCACGACAACCCCCACGAGGTGCGCCGCATCGCCATCGAGGCTGCGCAAAGCGTGGATCGTGTGCTGAAAAACCGCCCCGCAGTCTGCCACATCGTGGGCTTTGGGGACAGCTCGGTGGATTATATCCTGCGCTTCTGGATCAGGGACCCCACAGGGGGCCTGACGAACATCCGCGGCAACGTCTATCTGGCGCTTTGGGACGCGTTCAAAGAACACGGCATCAGCATCCCGTTCCCGCAGCGCGAGGTGAAGCTGCTGGAAAGCGAACAGGTGAATGTGCGGATAGACGGATCATAGGCGGCTATATCGCGCGGGTTTGCGGGTATTGCCGAACAGTATGAACAACGTGACAGGCACAGTTTTTGGAACGCTCCCTTATGAAAACAATAGGAATTCTCGGCGGTATGTCGGCCGCTTCAACGCAGCTTTATTATAAAGAGCCTTGCAAAGACATCACCACGAAATCAAGCGAGGCGACATATATCGAGATCGCAAATCGCCTCGCGACTGCCGGAGCAGATTGCCTCATTCTGGGCTGTACGGAAGTGGGCATGCTTTTGAATGAAAGCAATGTGTCGTTGCCGGTTTTTGACACAACACGGGTTCATTGCGCTGCGGCGCTGGAGCGAGCTCTGTCCTAACTGCCCAAAGGTCGGAAACCGCATAATCACATGCAGTTTCCTGAAATTCTTCGGAAGCTGGCGTTACCCGCGGTTCATCCGGTTTTCGATCAGATCATCCACCACCGATGGGTCGGCCAGTGTCGAGGTATCGCCCAGCGCGCCGAAATCATCCTCGGCGATCTTGCGCAGGATGCGGCGCATGATCTTGCCCGAGCGCGTTTTCGGCAGGCCGGGTGCCCATTGCAGAAGATCGGGTTTTGCAATCGGGCCGATCTCGGACCGGACCCAGACTTCCAACTCTTTGCGCAGTTCGTCCGATGGTTCTTCACCATTCATCAGCGTGACGTAGGCGTAGATGCCCTGCCCTTTGATCGCGTGTGGATAGCCAACCACGGCGGCCTCGGCCACCTTGGCGTGGGCGACAAGCGCGCTTTCCACCTCGGCCGTACCCATCCGGTGCCCCGAGACGTTGATCACGTCATCCACGCGGCCGGTGATCCAGTAATAGCCGTCTTCATCGCGCTTACAGCCGTCGCCGGTAAAGTAGTAATTCTTGTAGTCGCTGAAATAGGTCTTCTCGAACCGCTTGTGATCGCCCCAAACGGTGCGCATCTGGGCAGGCCAGCTCTCTTTGATACACAGCACGCCTTCAGCAGCCGTGTCGTGGATTTCTTCGCCGGTTGTCGGCTCCAGAATCACCGGCTGGATACCAAAGAAAGGCAGCGTCGCCGACCCCGGCTTGGTCGCTGTCGCGCCCGGTAGCGGTGTCAACAAATGGCCACCGGTTTCGGTCTGCCACCATGTATCGACGATGGGCGCTTTGCCCTTGCCGACAACATCATTGTACCAGTTCCACGCTTCGGGATTGATCGGCTCGCCCACGGTGCCCAGCACCTTGATGTCGGACAGGTCGTATTTTTCGACAAAACTGTTGCCCTGCGCCATCAACGCGCGGATCGCGGTCGGAGCGGTATAGAACTGGTTTACCTTGTGCTTTTCGCAAACCGCCCAGAACCGGCCCGCATCGGGATAGGTCGGCACGCCTTCGAACATGATTGTCGTGGCCCCGTTCGCCAAAGGCCCGTAGACGATATAGCTGTGGCCGGTGACCCAGCCCACATCCGCCGTGCACCAGAAGATATCACCGTCGTGATAGTCAAAAGTGTATTGCTGTGTCATGGCCGCATAGACCAGATAACCTCCGCTGGAATGGACAACGCCCTTGGGCTGACCGGTCGAGCCTGAGGTGTAGAGAATGAACAGCGGATCCTCTGCGTTCATTTCCTCGGGCGGGCAATCAGCGCTGACCTTTTCTTCCATTTCATGCAGCCAGTAATCCAGATCACCACGCCATGCGATCTGCTGGCCGGTGCGCTTGACCACAAGGCATTTCACCTCGTCAAAGTCATTCAGCAGCGCCTGGTTCACGCTGTCCTTGAGGTTGGTCACGCGGCCACCGCGCGGCGCTCCGTCAGCGGTAATCACAACTTTGGCGTCGCAGGCGTTCACACGCGCGCCCAATGCCTCGGCCGAGAAACCCGCGAACACGATGGAGTGAATCGCACCGATCCGCGCACAGGCCAGCATGGCATAGGCGGCTTCGGGGATCATTGGCAGATACAGAACAACACGGTCGCCTTTTCCAACGCCCATTTCCTTGAGCACATTGGCCATCCGCGAGGTCTTTTCGTGGAGCATGTTGTAGGTGATGTGCAGCGCCTCATCATCGGGGCTGTCAGGTTCCCAGATAATTGCGGTCTGTTCACCGCGCGCTGCAAGATGGCGGTCGATGCAGTTGGCACTGACGTTCAGCGTACCGTCTTCATACCATTTTATATCAACAGCACCGGGGGCAAAGCTGGTGTTCTTGACGCGGGTGTAAGGTTTGATCCAGTCGATCCGCTTGCCATGCTCGCCCCAGAACGCCTCGGGATCATTGATCGACGCAGCGTACATCGCATCATAAGTCGCCTTATCGGCATGCGCCCCTGCCGCCATTGCGGATGATGGTGGATAGATTCCGGCTGATTGATCGGTCATGGCATGTCCCCCCTGATCACTTCTTAACAACCGCGGGCACGCGCCCTACGGCCTCCTCGCCGTGCATCATGGCGAAAATGTGATCGAATCCAAGTCTCGTCGGGGACAACTCAGACGGTTTGTAAAAACAGCACCGCTTGCAAAGTTGCGTTCGTCAAGTTTTTTACAGATGTTGCGTGCAATTGGGCCGCCGTGTGTCGCGGCAGCCCCAAGCGCAAAACGTTTATGCGTCGTGGCGGAATGTCATGCTGACCACATCAGCACGTGTCAGGCCTTTGGCGCGCAGTTCTTCTTCTGGAATGTCCCAGATCGCCTGCACCGCCAGCGTCCGTGAATTGCTGACAGCCATATGCTCTAGCATAGAGCCGATTGCGCGAAGTGGTTTCATCACCAGTTCGATGAGAATTTCGCGGTTGGAAATCAGTGTGTTGTCGGGTTGGAGAGCCATGTTGCGCCTCGTCAAATTGTGTCTGTCCTCCCACGCAGAGAGGTAGGGTGGGGACGACGGGACGGCAACGGCCAAAAACGCAAACCCACCATGCAGTTCTTGCATGGTGGGCTGTGTTCTCAGGGCTTGAGGCTCATAAATGCATCATTTCTTGACGGCAGCGCTCCCATCCCACGGGGCATCGGGAACAGTGACCGTCTTTGCGCGCTTGGCTGCGGCGGGCGTTGCCGCTTCGGGCTTTGGTGCAACCGGCGTCGGCGCAGCAGCAGCCGCGGGCTCGGTCTTTTGGGCCGCGCGCATGGTCTTTGCCTTCCGGGCTGCCTTTTTTGAGGCAGGCTTTGGCTTGTCCGTTTTTACCGGTGCGGGTGTTGGGGTCGTAGTTGCCTGAACACTAGGCGCAGGTGCGGGAATTGCGGCGGCTTGCACCTCTGGCTTGGGCGCTGCTTTGGCTGGTTCCGGGGCCACCACTTTCGCGACAGGCGCCGGTTTAGCGGTAGCCTTGGCGGCCACTGCTTTCTTTGGCGCAGCTTTTTTGGACACCGCTTTTCCGGGTGCTGCCTTTTTGACGGCGGCCTTCGCTTTTTTGGCGGCCTTCGGTTTGGTTGTCGGGGCCTTCGCCTTGACGGCAGGTTTGGCAGGCGCTGACATTGCGCTGCCCCCCATCAGTGCGCGCTGCGCAACCACCATCTGGTCAATCATGGTATCCGTCAGGCGCATTTGCTGGCCGATCACTGCACTGGCGATCTGCATCCCCTGCGCTGTCATTGAAAGTGTCACTGCCGGTGTCATAATGGCTCCCTCTTTGGCAAAACCCTATTTCACAGACAGCATACACCATTTCCTTCGCAAGCGCAGCATTATTCTGCGACGCAGCAAAAGGGTGCCGATGAAGCCCCTTTTGCTGTGTGCTGGTTCAGGCTAGTCCGTCTGGTCCATCCGCACGGAATAGCGCACCTGCCCTTTCACAGGCTGGCTCCAATTCAGATGGACATCGCGCAGGCTGGAACCCTGTTCACCCTCGGCCCAAGGCAGATCATGCACCCGTGTGTTGCCAGTATTCGTAATCGCCCCATCCGGCATCACGCTTTCAACCGTCAGCGCGCGCCCCGCAAAGGGCAAAGCCGTGGCTGTTTCCATCACCCAAGTGGTGGCCTCGGTCGCCTGCGTATGGGTCAGGACCGCCGGATTGGACACAGGCTCGTTCACATTGTGGAATGTATTGCCTGTGAAGACAAAGCTGCGGGTCCGGCCGTAATCCAGATCGGCAAAGGTCGTATCCACATGCTCGACCCGATCAATGCGCCCGTTAAGCGAGCGGAACACGTTACCGATGACAGCAAAGCCATTGATGAAATGGCCGGGCCCATAGGGTTTGATCACGATGAAATTGAACCAGTCGGCCACATCATTGGTCGTGAACATATTGCCCGTAATCGTCAATCCGCCAAAGGAAAACTGCGCACCAAAGGCCGGTGTTGCGTCATGTTCGTTTGTCCATTCGATAAAGTTGTTGTCACAGTAATTACCTGTGAAAATGCTCTTGGGGTTCGGCAAGGTCAGGACGATCCCGCCCATCCGCACGCCATTGACCTCATCATCGCCATGGAACCAGTGGTTGCCCGTCATCAGGTTACCGGATCCGGCCAACACGCAGAAATGCTTGAACTTGCTGGTGCGGTTGTCGCGGATTTTGACGTCGTTGGCGTTGGCGTTGAACCCGATGCTGACACGGTTCGCGACCGGCACGGCTTGTTCATCCGAAATCAACTGGCAGCGGTCAATCATCATCCCCTGACAGCCACGCCCCGGCGACGTGATCCCGCGGTCTTTGGGCCGGTTGATGAAACAATCACGGACATGAAACGTAAACCCGTCACGGGCCAACATGATCCCGCTTGCGACGCCACGGCCCTGAAACTCGATATCGTCAAGGATGAATTGGCTGAACTTCTCGTACCCTGAAAAATCAAGCATGTACTGAAAGCGCGAAAAGGTGAAAGCCTGCGTGCCCTCTGCATCAAAAAGTGGCAGGCTGAGCTCGAGCGTTTGTGCCGCCTCATTGACCGCAGTCACATAGATCTCGCGGCCCACGCCGTTGCCCTGCACCAAAGAGCCCACAGGGATGCTTGCGATATTGACCACATTGGTCAGGCGCTTGTCATCACTGGCTGAATAGGTCGCTTGCGACGTGACCTCGATCGTATCCCAAGCCGCACCATCGGCAGGCTGGAACTGGCCGTTACGGATCACACGGCGGGTTTCAAAGCGGGTGCGTGACGGGTCCGCTGCCTGCATATCAACCGGTTCGGTCAACAAAACACGACGACCGCATAGATCAAGCGAATCGTGATCGGCAAAGTTGATCAGCGCCTGATAGGCCTTTTTGAACGCGACTTCTTCGTTCTGAAACGCCTTGAAATAGGTGTCGTAATTGTAATCCTGCTGCAAAATGAACCGGTGTTCGGGGGCTTGGACAATCCGGCCCTCAAACTGGATACGGCTATCTATCGTAATACTGCTTGCCAAAAGATAATCGCCCGCAGGCACCATGACCGTTCGGCCATTTGCGGCGGCATCGGCCGCGTTGAAAGCAGCACTATCGTCGGTGACGCCGTCCCCTTTGGCGCCATAATCACGCACATCAACCATGCTGATCAGATCGCGGGTAAAGGCCGCCGTCACATCGGTGATCGTTATGTCATCAAGCCGCACAACGCCACCCACAGGTCCGGTCAGGTCAATGCCGAAATGCCCATACTCGGCACCGGTCCACACCAGATCGACACCGCCACGATCCGCAGTGGCAATAATGGCCGACACCTCAACCACCTGACCATAGCTTGTCAGCTGTTTCGCCGCACCGAACGTCGTGACACCTGCCAGTTCCACACCACCCCCCTCACCGGGCCACCCGGCAATCCGGACCGCTGGCAAAGCGCCTGCAACCGCTTTGACCCGCGCGGTGACCTGCAAATAGCAGCCCGGAATGATTGGTGTTTCACCCTTATAGCGTACCCGTTGTGTCGGATCTGCTTTCAGCAGTTCCAGACATCCTGCGAAATCCTGATCTGCCGCAACGAACACACCGGACCCGCTCGCGGCGTAAGAATCTGACCCGGGCGTGCCGTCCGTGCTCGACCAGAGCGCGAGACCGGCAGAAAACGGCAATGGATCGAATACGATTCCGTCAGTGATAGCTTTGTTCATGAAATGGCCCCTGAAGCTGAAAAACAAAAGGCCCGGCGCAAACCGGGCCACCTGTGCAAGGGGTAACGTCAAGAATTAAACAGCGGCTGAGGGCACCGTCACGCAGGTGCGCGCAACGCCTTAGGCCCCGACATCGGGCGCAGGCAACAAGCGCACACCGTTTATCTGCCAACCCTGTGCCGTCTCGATCATCTGATAATCCAGAATATGCAGACCGCCCTGCGCATCGCGCACCATCACTTTTTGCCAGACCATGCCACCCAGATCGCGCAATTCCAGAAAGCGCACATCGGCGTTATCCCAGACCATGGGATAGCCCTGTTGGACCATCATGCCAAAATTACCGGGATCGCCGAAAAGCCGTTTGATATTGGGGCTGGCGTATTCCCATGCCTCGGAGATGTCGCGTTCGTTAAAGGCGTCCAATTGGTTGCCAATGACGCTCTCAATCGCGTCACCGTCCTGTGCAAAAGCCGCTGTGGCCGCAATCCAGAACCCGAATACTAGTGCCAAAATGCGCATAATCCGCGCCCTCCTGTGATCTTCTGTCTTAGAAGATACGCAGGAAAGCGAAGATTAGTTTCAATTATCTTGGCGCGCAGCGCTAGGCTGCCAGCTGTTGTTCGATCAACGCGACGGTTTCATTCACGCCGTAAAGCGCAATAAAACCACCAAAACGCGGCCCTTGGGATGCACCCAAAAGCACCTCGTAAAGGGCCGTGAACCAATCGCGCAGCGGCTCGAACCCGTGCTCTTTTCCAACGGCAAAGACCATCGTTTGCAGCTCTTCCGCATCCAGACCGCCATCCCACGCCTTCAGGCGATCCGCCAGATCGGTCAGTGCCGCGCGTTCCTGATCGGTCGGGGCGCGGAACACTTTTGTCGGCTTCACAAAGTCATTGTAATAGCGCACGGCAAAGCCCGCGGCCTGATCCATCTGGGGGTTTTTCGCCGCTGACGCCTCCGGCGCGTAGCGCTGGATAAAGCCCCAAAGTGTCTCTTTGTCCTCGGCCCCGGACACGGAAGCGAGGTTCAAGAGCATCGCAAAAGGCACGACCATGTCCGAGGTCGGTACGTCACCGCCGTGAATATGGAACACCGGATTGTTTACGCGTCCTGCATCATCCTGTGTCGCATAGGCGCGCAATTGCTGGTGATACTCATCCACCGCCTTCGGGATCACATCGAAATGCATCCGCTTGGCGGTCTTGGGCTTGAGATACATGAAATAGCTCAGGCTCTCGGTCGAGGCATAGGTCAGCCATTCATCAATCGAAATGCCGTTGCCGGATGATTTGGAGATCTTCTGACCCTTCTCATCCAAAAACAGCTCGTAAGAGAAGTGGTTCGGCTTGCGTCCGCCCAAAATCTCGCAAATCCGGTCATAGATTGCGGTGTTCGTGGCGTGTTCCTTGCCGTACATCTCGAAATCAACATCGAGCGCGGCCCAGCGCGCACCGAAGTCGGGCTTCCACTGCAATTTCACGTTGCCGCCCGTAACGGGCAGTGTCCATTCGCGACCATCGGTGTCGTCAAAGGTCACCTCACCTTTTGCGCCATCCACATGCTTCATTGGTACATATAGCACCCGCCCTGTCTCGGGGTGGATCGGCAGGAAGATGGAATAGGTTTCCTGACGTTCTTCGCGCAGGGATTTCAGCATGACGGCCATGATGTCGTCATAGCGGGCAGCTGCACGCAGCAGGATCTCGTCAAACTGGCCGGTCTGATAGAATTCACGGGCGGAATAGAATTCATACTCGAACCCGAAGGTGTCCAGGAACCGGCGCAACATCGCGTTGTTGTGGTGACCAAAGCTCTCATGCGTCCCGAAAGGATCAGGCACCGATGTCAGCGGCTTGTGCATATGCTCAGCCAGCATCTCTTGCTGCGGCACGTTGCCGGGCACCTTGCGCATCCCGTCAAGATCGTCGGAAAAACAGATCAGTTTGGTCGGGATGTCGGAAATCACCTCGAACGCGCGGCGGATCATCGTCGTGCGTAAGACTTCGCCGAACGTTCCGATATGCGGCAGACCCGAGGGACCGTAGCCTGTTTCAAACAGGACATACCCCTTTTCGGGCGGCTTTTTTTCATACCGTTTGAGCAATGCGCGCGCCTCTTCAAAGGGCCAGGCCTTCGACGTCATCGCTGCTTCACGCATAGTGCTCATGTCTCATCTCACATTCTGGGGGCAAATCATTGTGATCACCGCAACGCGCACTCCCTATTGCGAGACAGCCGAGGCGTCAATAAATGTGGCTTGATATGTAAAGGAATTCCGGATGCTTGAAGACGCCCCCATGACCGCGCAAGACGCCCTTGCCGCCCTGATGATCGCGGTCTCCGCGTCGGATGAGAACATCCGCACCGCAGAGCTTGTGAAAATAAATAGCGCAATCAACAACCTGCCTGTTTTCTCTGACTATGATCTCGAACGTCTGCCACGCATATCAAAGACGGTTTTCTCGCTACTTGAGCAGGAAGACGGTCTTGAGACGCTTTTCGGCCTGATCCGCGACGCGCTGCCAGAACGCCTTTATGAGACCGCCTATGCGCTTTCGTGTGATGTCGCGGCCGCTGACGGACACATTGTCGGCACCGAAGTCCGTATGCTGGAAGAGATTCGCGAAGAACTGAACCTTGATCGCCTGCACGCCGCAGCGATCGAACGCGGAGCACGCGCGCGCCACATGACGCTTTGATCAGACCCGCAACGCCAGATGCTTGAGAATATCCTGTTGCAGGCGCCGCGCCCGGGTATTCCAGCTGCGCGCACCGGGCGGAGATTCATCACCCTGCCGTTTGCCAGCCTCGCGCGCTTCCAGATCGGACGCAAAAATCGCAAAGGCCAGATCACGCCCGCTTTTGGTGCGCACATATCCGGCAAGCGTTGACACGAAATTGAGCGTGCCGGTCTTGGCCTTCACAGCCACCTGCGGATCGTCGATGGCCTGACCATCCTCGCCCACCAATGCAATATCACGCAGAATGGGCTGCAAGGCAGGCATCACATTCTGCGCCATCAACAAACGCACCATGTCACGGGGCGACACCCGCGCCGCATCGCCCAAACCCGAATGATCCACAAATTGCGGCGCAATACCCTCTGCCCGACGTGCCGCCCATAGCGCCATACTCAGCGCAGAAGTGCGCAGCCCACGTTGCGCGCCTACGCGGGTCGCGGTCGCCGCCAGACCGGCTGCCTCTGCGGTGATATTCGTCGAAAACCGCAACATGCCCTGCATCATCTCGTTCAGCGGCGCGCTGGCATAGCGCACAAGCGGCACGCCCTCCGGGCGCTTCGTCGTCTCTTGTGGCGGTTTCAGAACGATCCCGTGACTGCGCGCAAAGACGGCGAAAACCTCGCCTGCATAAAGTGCCGGATTGCGGACAGGCAGCCACCGTGATCCTTCTTTATTGAGTGCGCCCCGCGCCACAGTCCATTGGTCAATACCACCGCCGTTGCGGTAGGTGAAAACCGGTACCGCACGATCCACAATTGCAATCTGCGCCGTGGTCACCTCGGGACGGTAATTTGCGCTGCGGGCGTCCAGCGTCGTGACATAATCCGCGCCGTTTTGTTTCCACTCAAAATGCACACGATTGAAATTCAGGTTCAGACCGGTCACGGTGGGGTTGTAGCCCAGATGATCCATTTGACTGTCATCAATTTCATCCAGATTGGTCAGCGCATTGTCCCAAACCAGAAAATCTCCCCGCACTTCACGCAGGCCGGTGTCCTTTAGCCTTTTGGCAAGTTCCGCAATTTGATCCGTCACAAGGTTGGGATCACCCCCTCCGGCCAAAATCAAATTACCATCTAATATACCGTCATTTATTAGACCATCAGCAAATATACGCGTTTCAAAGGTATGCTCTGCACCCAGCGCCTCAAGCGCATAGAGCGCCGTGAATGCCTTCGTTACGCTTGCGGGTGGCTGCGCCATCGTCCCGTCAATATCCTCAAGGATCTCGCCGCTTTGCGTATCCGCCACCACAACGCCCACCGCGCCAGAGGTCGCGCGCGATGCCACCATCTTGGCAATAGCATCGCCGGCAGGCACGCGCGCAAGCGGGCGCAGGGACGTCAAAGGGGCCTCGGCATAGGCTGTCGTTGCGAGTGCTGAAACCGCCCCTGACAGCATTGCGCGACGGGTCAGGCGCATCACCATTCCCCTCGCTTGCGGATCGCTGTCGAGGACTGGCCCGACATCGGCAAATTGACAAAGGCCCATGCAGGCGCATCTGCTCTGCCAAGCGTGTGCGCCGCCCGTCCCGGGATACGCGCCCGCGCATAGACTTTTGCCGCTTTCGACATGCGCGCCGCGATCCTGTCGCCCGGACGGGCCAAGACGCCAATCGGAACCGTTTCAATTATCCAGCGCCAGTCTTGCCAGCGATGGAATTGCGCCAGATTGTCAGCGCCCATGATCCACACGAACCGCACGCCAGGATAGCGGCGACGCAATTGCATAAGCGTCTGCGCCGTGTACCGCGTTCCCAACTGCGCCTCGATATCAGTGACCGTGACACGCGGATGATCCATCATCGCGCGGGCGGCCTGCATCCTGTCGGGCAAAGGTGCCGGTCCATTCTTTTTCAGCGGATTGCCGGGTGACACCAGCCACCACAACCGGTCCAGCCCGAACCGCTTCAGCGCAGCCTTGGAGATATGGACATGGCCCCCATGCGGCGGATCAAAAGAGCCCCCCAGCAAACCGATCACCTGACCGCGCCTTGCGACAGGCCGCGCAGTCATCGCGCAGGCCCTATCGGATGCATGTCGGCGACTGCAAACTGCGTTACCATCGGTTTCTCAAGGATCATTTCCATCTTGGCCGTAGTAGCCATTTCATAACCCCGCCTGTCAATGCACGCAAACGTCAGCATCGGCTTCCACGCTGTCTTTTCATCGTCACAAATGCATGCCAATCTCAGCCCATGAACATCCTGACGACGCGCGCTGGCGCCCCGCTTTCCCGACTTACCTTTGGCACGATGCAATTCGGCGGCACCGCCGACGCGGCGGCCAGTCAAGCCATGTTTGACGCGGCCCGCGCGGGTGGGATCAACCACTTCGACACGGCTGTGCTCTATACGGGGGGCGCGTCTGAAACGCTGCTTGGCAGGATGATCAAAGCGAACCGCGACGATATCTATCTGGCCACCAAAGTCGGTTACGCAGGCGGGGCCTCGCACGCCAATATCACCGAGCATTTCGATATGTGCCGCCAGCACTTGCAGGAAGACGCTGTTGATCTGCTCTACATGCACCGTTTCGACGACGACACGCCGCTTGAAGAAACATTCAACACATTGGCGGAACTGCAAAGCCGGGGCCTGATCCGCCACATCGGTGTGTCGAACTACGCCGCATGGCAGGTCATGAAGGCCCAAAGCGTTGCAAAATCACTTGGCACGCAAATCGACGTGATCCAGCCGATGTATAGCCTTGTCAAACGCCAGAGCGAGGTCGAGATTTTCCCCATGTCCGCGGATCAGGGCATTACAGTCGTCCCCTATTCACCCTTGGGTGGCGGTCTGTTGACGGGCAAATATGCCAAGGGTGGAACGGGGCGTCTGACCACCGATATGCGGTATCAGGCGCGCTATGCGCAGGACTGGATGCACGAAACGGCAAAACAACTGACCGCGCTCGGCGCAGAGCTTGGCGTCGATCCGGCAACGCTGGCCGTTGCATGGGCTGCAAATCATGCGGTCAAACCGCTTCCCATCATCTCGGCCCGCTCTGAAGAACAGTTGCGCCCCTCTCTGCTGGCCGAAAAATTCACCATGACACCGGCGATCTATGACCGGATCACGGCACTCAGCATCACTCCCCCACCCGCCACAGACCGGCTCGAAGAAGCATGATTGATTTTCTCATCATAGGCGGCGGCATTGCCGGTGTTTCGGCTGCAGCCCGTCTTTCGGAACTGGGCAGTGTCACAGTTCTGGAAAGCGAGGACGCACTTGCCTATCACGCCTCCGGCCGGTCTGCGGCGCTATTTGAACAAAACTACGGCAAGCCCTCTACGGTCGCGCTCAACATAGCCAGCCATGCCTTTCACAAAGCCGCCGATGTACTCAGCCCACGTGGTTTGATGCTGATCGGGAATGCGGAAACTGGCGAAGCCTTCGCTGCCGATCAGAAGGCCATGCATCTTGACAGCATCACTGTCGCAGAGGCCAAGGCCATGGTCCCGATCCTCGATAGTACGGTCGTTGATCGTGCGGCTTTTGATACGGCGGCGTCTGACATCGACACCGATAGGCTGGTACAGACCTTTGCGCGGATGGCGCGGAAAAACGGCGCGACCATCAGCACCAAGGCGCGCGTCGCGAATATCAGCCGTAACGCCACAGGTTGGACCGTCGATGCGGGAAACGAAATTTTTGAAGCACGCCATCTGGTCAATGCTGCGGGTGCATGGGTTGATGAAATCGCTGTGATGGCGGGGATTACGCCCTTGGGCTTTACCCCTCTGCGCCGCTCGATGGCGCGGATCCCCGCGCCTGGCGGCCATGATGTCAGCGGCTGGCCTATGATCTTCGGACCGGGCGAAAACTGGTACGCGAAGCCGGATGCAGGTGCGCTGATCGTATCACCCGCAGAGGAAGATCCTGTAACCCCGCATGACGCCTATGCCGATGACATGGTGCTGGCCGAAGGTCTTGCCCGCTATGAGGCCAATGTCACCGAACCCGTCACACGTTTGCTCAGCTCTTGGGCGGGTTTGCGAACATTCTCGCGCGACCGGACACTGGTGCTTGGGCCCGATGCAGGCGACCCCGGCTTTATCTGGTGCGCAGGCCAAGGCGGTTACGGGATGCAGTCCGCCCCTGCCGCCTCACAATTGCTGCAAGACCTGATCGCCGGGGCAGCTTCGGAACTCCCAAAAGACACCGTTGCCGCACTCTCGCCACGGCGCTTTGCGTAAGGTGGGTTAAAACCCACCTTACCGCTATCCATCCACACGGATCGTCATATTCTTGGGATCATAGGGGCTGTCTTCGACAACTTCTGCATGCCAGAGTTGGTCAAGCATCTTGACCTGCAGTTTTGTGCCAACGACCGCGAGCTCCGGCCTGACGTATCCCATGCCGATCGATTTCGCGAAGGCCACCGAATATCCCCCCGACGTCAAACGCCCCACACGGGTCCCATCAAGCGCATAGAGCGCCTCACGGCCCCAAGGATCCGCATCATCGGGCCCGTCAATCAGCAGGGTCACGCATTTGGAACGAATACCTTTCGCCTCCATCGCGGCCTTGCCGTTGAAGTCCTTGGACAGGTCCACAAAACGCGGCAGATCGGCTTCAAGCGGGGTCGCGTCACGTCCCAGCTCGGTGCCGAAAGCGCGATAGGATTTCTCCTGCCGCAACCAGTTCTGCGCACGCGCGCCCACCAGTTTCATGCCACGCGGCTCACCCGCTTTTTCCAGCAGATCAAAGAGGTAGTTCTGCATCTCGATGGGGTGGTGCAACTCCCATCCCAGCTCGCCTGTATAGGCCACACGGATCGCATTCACCGGACACATGCCCAGTTCAATCTGCTTGGCCGAAAGCCAGGGAAACCGCTTGTTCGACAATGCCGTCGCAGGGTCCGCATCCTTGATCACGTCGTTCAGGACATCACGCGATTTCGGCCCTGCAATCGCGAACACACCCCATTGGGTGGTTACGTTCTGTACGTCAATGCGGTCAAACTCCGGCTCCTTATCGGCAACGGCCTTATTCAGGAAGTCCGCGTCATAGTCTGTCCAGGCACCTGCCGAAACAAGGTAATACTCATCCTCTTTCAGCCGCACGATGGTATATTCCGTGCGCGTTGTCCCATGATCGGTCAGCGCATACGTCAGGTTGATCCGCCCCACACGCGGCAGCTTGTTGGTGGTGAACCAATCCAGAAACGCCGTGGCACCGGGCCCTTTGACGATATGTTTGGTAAAGGCCGTCGCATCAATCAGACCAACGCCCTCACGGATCGCGCGGGCTTCCTGCACGGCGTATTTCCACCAGCCACCACGGCGGAACGAGCGGCTGTCGTGATCATTGAAGCCCATAGGCGCATAATAATTCGGACGCTCCCACCCGTTCACAAAGCCGAATTGGGCACCGCGTGCCGCCTGACGGTCGTAGGCAGGTGATGTGCGCAGCGGACGACAGGCTGGGCGCTCTTCGTCGGGGTGGTGCAGGATATAGACGTGCTCATAGGCCTCTTCGTTCTTGCGCGCGGCCCACTCCGTGGTCATCCAACTCCCGTAGCGCTTGGGATCAAGCGACGCCATGTCGATCTCGGCCTCGCCCTCGACCATCATCTGGGCAAGGTAATAGCCCGTCCCACCCGCCGCTGTGATCCCGAAGGAAAACCCTTCCGCCAGCCACATGTTGCGCAGGCCCGGTGCTGGGCCAACCAGCGGGTTGCCATCGGGTGTATAACAGATAGGGCCGTTGAAATCGTCCTTCAGACCGCTTTCCTCGCAGGACGGAATCCGGTGGATCATCGCCATATACTGCTCCTCGATCCGCTCCAGATCGAGCGGGAACAGATCGGCGCGGAAACTCTCGGGCACACCATATTCAAAGACCGCCGGGGCATTCTTCTCGTAAACTCCCAAAATCCAGCCGCCACGTTCCTCGCGCACATAAGACTGCGCATCGGCATCGCGGATGACAGGGTGTTCAACGTGACCTTCGGCGCGGAAGTCCACCAGCGCAGGGTCCTGGTCCATGACGATAAACTGGTGCTCAACGGGGATCGCGGGGATCTTGATCCCCAGCTTCTTGGCGGTGGTCTGTGCATGGTTTCCGGACGCCGTCACGACATGCTCGGCCGTGATCACCACCTGCTCCTCCGACGGCACAAGGTTGCCGCCCTTCTCGACCATCTTGGTGCAGGTCACTTCCCACGCTTCACCATTCCAGTGAAACACATCCGCCTGCCATTTCCGCTCGATTGCGACACCGCGCTGGCGTGCACCCTTGGCCATCGCTTGGGTCACATCAGCGGGGTTAATATAGCCGTCCGTGTGATGATAAAGCGCGCCCTTCAAATCCTCGGTCCGGATCAAGGGCCACTTCGCCTTGATCTCGTCAGGGGTCATCCAGACATAGGGCACATCGCAAGTTTCGGCCGTGGACGCATAGAGCATATACTCATCCATCCGCTCCTGCGTTTGCGCCATACGCAGGTTGCCTACGACAGCGAAACCGGCGTTCAGGCCCGTTTCCGCCTCGAGCGATTTATAAAAATCAACCGAGTATTTATGGATATGTGTCGTAGCAAACGACATGTTGAACAAGGGCAGCAGCCCCGCGGCATGCCAGGTCGAGCCCGAGGTCAGCTCGTCGCGTTCCAGCAACATCACATCATCCCAACCCGCTTTGGCAAGGTGATATGCAATTGACGTACCAACCGCGCCGCCACCGACGACCAGAGCTTTAACTTGGGTTTTCATGATGACGACTCCCTAGGCATCTTTGACGCCAATTTGCGCGAAACCGTCACAAAGCGATAGAACCAGCCGACGCGTTTCGGTGCGAAAGCGACAAAGCCCAAATCAAAGTCAGATCAAAGCATTGAAGGCACGACCAGATCAGGTGGCCTGTGGCCATCGGCAAAGGTTTTGATGTTCACAATCACCTTCTCGCCCATCTCGATCCGGCCTTCGAGTGTGGCCGATCCCATATGCGGCAACAGGATCGCGTTGGACAGCTCACGCAAGCGCGGATTGATTTCATGCCCCCGCTCGAAAACATCCAGACCGGCACCGGCGATTTCACCCGCACGTAGCATCCGCGTCAGCGCGTTTTCATCAATCACCTCACCGCGCGACGTGTTCACGATCACCGCAGTGGGTTTCATCAGCTTAAGCCGCCGCGCATTCATCAGGTGGAATGTTGATGGCGTATGCGGGCAGTTGATCGACAGGATGTCCACACGGGCCACCATCTGATCCAGACTTTCCCAATAGGTCGCGTCCAGCTCTTCCTCGATCTCGGGGCGCAGACGCCTGCGGTTATGATAATGGACCTGCATCCCGAAGGCTTTCGCGCGGCGCGCCACGGCCTGCCCGATCCGGCCCATACCCAGAATGCCCAAGCGGCGCCCTTTGATCCGCCCCCCCAACATTGCTGTCGGCGCCCAGCCGCCCCAACTGTCGGACTGCGCGACACGTATGCCTTCGGCCATCCGGCGGGTCACGGCGAGGATCAACGCGATCACGATATCGGCGGTGTCTTCTGTGACCACACCGGGCGTGTTCGACACATGAATGCCCCGTTGACGGGCGGTGGCCACATCAATGTGGTCGACACCCGCACCAAAGTTGGCAATCAGCTTCAATTGATCGCCCGCGCGCCCCAAAAGTTTCGCATCAATCTTGTCAGTGATGGTGCAGACCAGAACATCCGCGCGGCCCATCGCATCGGCCAGTTGCTCGGTCGTCATCGGCATGTCGTCATCACGCAATTCAACGTCGAAAAGCTCTTTCAGTCGGGTCTCGACAACCTCAGGCAACCGTCGCGTCACGACAACACTCATTTGCTTACCTGGCATCTGTTGCACTCCATAGCTTTTCAAATTCAACTTGTCATGGCAGGTTGCGCCAAAGGGACGCGCAGCACAAGAACCGCGCGCCGCAAAAATGAGTAGTAAGGGCAAACAATGGGTGCAATAGCGCATTGGTTTCGCGTGTTCCGGATCGCGGCGTTCGCGATCGTTATCTGTACGAGCGCAGGCGTCGCCCAGCAAAGTGACGCAGGCCCCGCAATAGGCCCCGAAACGAACCTGCCTTTGCCCCGCTACGTGTCGCTCCGCGCCGGAGAGGCCAACGTCCGCCGCGGCCCGTCCTTGTCACACCGCATTGATTGGGTCTTTCAGCGCCGTGATATGCCGCTTCAGATCATCGCGGAATACGGCCACTGGCGGCGGGTCATTGACCGCGACGGCCAAGGCGGCTGGGTGCATTACCGCATGCTTTCAGGCGCCCGCACAGCCATTGTCGAAGCAGATGACCTGATCCTGCGCAGCCGACCCGAGCCTAACGCGACCGAGAACGCAATTTTGGAAGCAGGTGTCGTGGCGCGGCTTGGCGACTGCAACCCCGACTGGTGCGAATTGACCGCAGGTGGTTACAAAGGCTGGGTCCCGAAGACCGCAATCTGGGGTGTTGCCGACGCGGAAATCCGTGACTGAACACGCATGCGCGGGCTAGCGTTGTGCGGACCTTGTCGTTAGCACAGAGCCCATGAACGATGCACGTCTCAACCTTTCCGCCGGAGTTCTCTCTGTCTCGGTCGCACTGATCCTCGTGCTGGCCAAGCTTTGGGCGTTGTCGCAAACCGGATCGCTGGCGGTGGCCGCCACTTTGGCCGACAGTGCGCTTGACCTGATGATGTCGCTGGGCGGTCTGATCGCTATCGCCTATGCGGCCAAACCTGCCGATGATGACCACAACTTTGGCCATACGTCCGCCGAAGATCTGGCTGCACTAGCGCAATCCACCTTCATCATGATTTCCGCAGGTGTCATCGCGTTTGCCGCAATATTCCGCCTGTTGGATGACACTGTAGTCCTGCCCGAACGCGAAGGCCAAGGCATTGCGATCATTGTCTTCTCTATCTGTCTGACACTGGCCTTGGTCCTGTGGCAACGCCATGTCGCAGCCAAGACCGACAACAAGGTCGTCAAGGCAGACAGCCTGCATTACATCGGTGACCTGATCCCGAATATCGGCGCAATCATCGCGCTCTGGGCCTCCGCCGCCTTCGGCCTGCACCAGATTGACAGCGTCGTTGCACTGGCTGCCGCCGCCTTCCTTGGCTTTGGCGCCATCCGCATTGGCAAAGCGGCATGGGACGCGCTGATGGACCGCCAGGCAGACCCCGAAATGATCGCAGGCATCGCAGACATCGCCGCGAATTTCGACGGCATCCATGGCTATCATGACCTGAAAACACGCGTCGCAGGCAGTCGTGTGTTCGTAAACCTGCATATCGAACTTGATGGCGACCAGAGCCTGCACGAGGCGCATCGGATCGGCGCAAGCCTGCGCCGCGCGATTATTGCAGCCTATCCCCGCGCCGATGTTCTGATCCACAAAGACCCTGTCGGGGTGACCAAACACCCCGACGACGACCGCCCCTAGGCAGCCTTGTCCAGACCACGGCCCTTCAGCAGCGCGTCTACCCCCGGCAAGCGGCCACGGAATGCGGTGTAGAGATCGGCCGCATCCACCGACCCGCCCGAGGACAGCACGGTTTCTTCCAGCCGCTTGGCCGTGGCGCTGTCAAAGGGATCGCCCGTCTCTTCGAATGCCGCGAAAGCATCCGCATCCATCACCTCGGACCACATGTAGCTGTAGTAACCGCTGGAATAGCCGTCACCGGCAAAGACATGGGCGAAATGCGGTGTCGCGTGCCGCATGCGAATGGCGCGGGGCATCCCGATCTCTTCCAGAATCTCCGCCTGCCGCTGCATCGGATCGGCAGGGGCAGGACCGTCATGAAAGCCCAGATCAACAAGCGCAGAGGCCACGTATTCCACCGTCTGGAAACCCATGTCATAGGTCGCGGCACCCAACATCCGGTTCAACAAATCCTCCGGCATCGGCTTGCCCGTCTCGGCATGGGTTGCAAATTCGGCCAGCACCTCTGGCACCTCGAGCCAATGTTCGTAAAGCTGGCTGGGCAGTTCCACAAAGTCCCGTGCTACGGATGTGCCCGAGATGCTTTCATAGGTCACATCCGACAGCATCTGGTGCAGCGCATGGCCAAATTCATGGAACAAGGTGCGCGCATCATCGTAAGACAGCAGCGCAGGCTTGCCCGCCTCCGGCTTGGCGAAATTGCACACATTCATCACATGCGGGCGAATATCGCCGCTCAACCGCTGCTGCGCGCGCATCGCAGAACACCACGCCCCCGAGCGTTTGGAGCCGCGTGCGAAATAATCACCGATAAACACCGCGACGTGTTCACCGTCGCGGGTCACGTTCCACAAACGCACATCAGGGTGGTAAACCGGCCCTTCAATCGGCGCGAATTCCAGCCCAAAGAGACGATTTGCGCAAGCAAAGGCCGCTTCAATCATCCGGTCCAATTGCAGATAGGGCTTCAACTCTGCCTCATCGAGATCATGCAATTCCTTACGCCGCTTCTCAGCATAGAACCGCCAGTCCCAAGGCTCGAGCGGGCCATCAAACCCGTCCGCATGCAGCATCCGCTCCAATACCGCGGCATCGGCCTCGGCGGCGGCCTTGGCGGGCTGCCAGACCTGCATCAACAAGTCACGGACCGCAGCAGGCGTGCCCGCCATCTCGGTTTCCAACTTGAAATCAGCGAAGCTGTCATAGCCCAACAATTGCGCCCGCTCTTCGCGCAGCTTCAGCGTCTCGGCGGCAAGCGCACGGTTATCCGTCTCACCACCATTCGCGCCACGCGCACCCCAGGCCTCATAGGCCCTTTGGCGCAGATCACGGCGGTCGGAGAACTGCAAAAACGGCACAATCAGTGACCGTGAAAGCGTCACAACAGGCCCGCCCGCGTCCTTCTCTTCACCCGCCGCTTTCGCTGTTGCGATCACAAAATCCGGCAGACCGTCCAGATCATCCAAACCCAGCTTCATGAACCACCCACGCTCATCCGCAAGCAGGTTCTGGGTAAAGCGGGTCCCCAAAACCGACAAACGTGATTTCACATCACGCAGGGCCTCGGCGGACTTCCCTTCAAGCTGCGCGCCCGAGCGCACAAACCCGCGCCGTGTCAGCATCAACACGCGCTCTTGCTCAGCTGTCAGGTCAAGTGCCGCGCGGTTTTCCCAAACCGCCTCCACCCGCGCAAAAAGCGCCTTGTTTTCTGAGACCTCAGAACCGTAAGCGCTTAGAAGCGGGGCGAAATCACGCTGCAACGCTTCGCGCTTGGGGTTACTATCAGCCCCTGCGAGGCTGTAGAACGCCCCCAGAACGCGGCCCAGCGTCTCATCGGCCCGCTCCAGCGCCTCAATCGTATTGGCGAAATCAGGGGCATCGGGGTTTTCCGCAATAGCGGCAATATTCGCACGCGATATGGCGAGTGCGGCATCAACAGCCGGCGCAAAATCCTCATCGGAAATCGCTCCGAACGGCGGTAACCCAAAGGGCGTTTCCCAGTCAGCAAGCAACGGATTTGTCATCAGTGTTCTCCTTTGCAACAAGAGGTAGTGCGCGATAGCGCTTGGCACCACCCCCCTGCTTCATCTTGGCCGCGAAACGCAGATTTCGCGCTTACCGCGTGCGCATCCGTCTTTCGAACCGGCGCAAGGCAATGGACAGGGTGATCGTGATCGTCAGATAGACAAGCGCCACGACATTATAGGTCTCGAAATAGCGAAAATTGCCTGCTGCTGTGACTTTACCCAATTGGGTCACATCGGTCACGCCCAGCACAGATACCAACGAGGAATCCTTTACCATCGCGACGAAATCATTGCCCAAAGGCGGCAGGATCGTGCGCAGCGCCTGCGGAAACACAATGAACCGGAACCGCTGCCAACGATTAAGGCCCAGTGCCTCAGCCGCTTCGATCTGGCCTTCGTCGACGGATTGCAGCCCTGCGCGGAACACCTCGGCCAGAAAGGAGGAATAAGCGATGGTCAGGGCGATCACCGCACGCCACAGCAGCGAAAAATCCCGTGTGCGGACAGGCTCGAACCCGACAGTTTCGGCGACCCAGTTCCACCCCGCCACCATCGCAGGGGCCGCCACGAACGCCACATAGAGCAACAATACAATAATCGGGATGCCGCGCACGACCTCGATATAGAACCGCGCCAGCTGCCGCATGACCAGTGATCGCGACAAGGCCGCCAGCGCCAAGAGCAATCCCAAAACACAGGCCATCGTATAAGAAACCAAGGTGACATAGATCGTGACCCAGATCCCGCGCTGCAGCGTCGACAGCACACGGGCGTATGTCTCAACCGTCAGGACCTGCCAAAACAGGTAAAGGCCGATCGCCACCACAGCGACCAGCCACCAGGGAAAATCCTTGTCGTTGGGGGAAGTAGGGATCATCGGCGCGCGTCCCGGGCCTGACCCGGGACCTTCCGTTCAGGGCTTACTCACCAAGTTTGTAATCAAGGAACCAACGCGTGTTCAGCGCCGCAATCGTGCCATCGGCCAGCATATCGGCAATCGCCGCATTGATCGGCTCAACCAGATCAGAGCCCTTGGGGAAAATAAAACCAAAATCCTCGGTTCCCAGCTTCTCACCGATAATCTTCAGCCCGCCATCAGAGGCATCAACATAGCCGTTGCCTGCGGTCCCATCGGTCAACACCAGATCGACATCGCCCGTCCGCAAGGCCTGAACTGTCGCCCCAAAGGTTTCCATCAGCTTGATACGGGGGTTTGCCTCATCACCGTCAAGCACATCATAAACGCCAACATAGAACGGAGTCGTGCCGGGTTGCGCGGCCATCAGCAGATCCGGATCAGCAGCAAAGCTGGCCGCATCGCTGAAACGGTTCTCATCACCGCGCACCATCATCACCATTTCAGACGTCATGTAGCTGTCGGAAAAATCCACGACCTCGGCACGATCTTCACGGATCGTGATACCTGTCATGCCAAGGTCAAACTGCCCTTCGGACACGGCAGGGATCATCGCATCCCAGCTGATATTTTCGTAGACAACCGTCGCATTCAGACGCTGCGCAATCTCGGCCATCGCGTCATATTCCCAGCCTACCGCCTCACCGTTGCTGTCGATGAATTGCAGCGGCGGATAGGCGTTTTCGGTCACGACAACGATCTCGCGGCCTTCAAGGTTCGGCAGATGTGCGTCCGCAGCGGCGGTTGTCGCCATCAGGCACGCGGCCAGTGTTGCAAGGAATTTCATAGCAGGCTCCCAGTTGATAAATTCTGCGCCACTATCAACGTGGCGCAGCCCCGTGCAAGCCCTTGCCATGGCAAACAGGACAGTCCGCACGCGGTTTCACGGCAATGGTACGGGTTTCGGCGTAAAGCGCATCATAAATAAGCAAACGCCCCGTCAGGCCCTGCCCCGCCCCTGTGATTGCTTTGACCGCCTCAACCGCCATCATCGCCCCGATCACACCGGGTAGCGGGCCAATCACACCCGCCTCTGCACAGCTGGGCACCAAAGATGGATCAGGTGCTTTGGGAAACACACATTCATAGCAGGGTGTGCCATGGGCCGGATCATAGACGCTGATCTGGCCTTCCCACTGGGTCAGCGCGGCCGCGATCAGCGGTTTGCCCGTCGCCACCGCGGTCCGGTTCACCAGATAGCGCGTCGCAAAATTATCGGTACCGTCCAGCACAAGATCATAGTCGGAAAACAGGTCTTCGGCGATATCCGCCTCAAGCCTGCGGTGATAGGGGCGCACGATGACAAAAGGGTTTTGCGCGCGCATGACCTCGGCTGCGGAATGGACCTTCGGCACCCCGATATTCCGGTCAAGATGGATCACTTGCCGCTGCAGATTTGCGTTCTCGACAATATCATCGTCAATTACGCCAATCATGCCGACACCTGCCGCCGCCAGATATTGCAGCGCGGGTGCCCCAAGCCCCCCGGCGCCTATAACCAGAACCTTCGCGTCCCGCAGGGCCTTCTGCCCCGGCCCACCCACTTCGCGTAGGATGATATGGCGCGCATAGCGGCCCAGCTCGGTCGGTGAAAAGCTCTCTGACTTTACCGGCGCAACCTCGTGCGACGTCACCCGCGACCGCAGGCGGCGCAGCAGTTTACGATACCCCCAGATGATGACACCAAAGCCGAAGAAGATCGCCCAAAGCCGCGCATCACCGCCGGTCGCCATACGCAATGGGTGCCCATCCGGCAGGATCACATGCACCAGCATGACACCCACCAGCAAAAGCGCCATCATATTCCAGCGCACGGCATAAGGCACTTTCATGGCCCACCCGATAACCCAAAGGGTTATCGCCATTGTACCGACCATAATCATTGGCCTGTCGACCCGAATCCACCCGCGCCGCGCGCGGTTTCGTCCAGACGTGCAACAATCTCAAAGTCTGCTCGTACAACAGGAGCAACCACCATCTGCGCAATGCGCATCCCGTGGGTCACCTCGAAAGGTGCACCCCCTAAATTTACCATAATCACGCCCAACGGCCCCCGATAATCGCTATCTATCGTGCCGGGGGTATTCAGCAATGTCACCCCGTGCCTAAGCGCCAAGCCAGATCGCGGCCTGATTTGCACTTCATATCCCGCAGGGATCGCCATGTGCAGACCGATCGGCACCAAAGCCCGCGCACCAACCGCAAGCATCAAGGCCCGACAGTCCGCCAAATTTGCCCGCAGGTCCGCCCCTGCCGCCCCTGCCGTTTCATACGCGGGCAAGCCAAGGCTCTGATCCGCCCCCTCAACCCATCGAAATTGCATTATCACACTCACGCAAGCGCCTCTGCAATCCGGCCGGCAAGCATCGCGGCAACCTCAGCTTTCGACATGCGCGGAAAGCTTTCCGCCCCTGCGTCGCTGATCAGCGTTACCGCATTCTCCGACCCACCCATGATGCCGGTTTCAGGCGATACATCATTGGCGACGATCCAGTCACATCCCTTGCGGAGACGTTTCGCTGTGGCATTGGCGGTCACGTCATCAGTTTCCGCAGCAAAACCCACCACCAGTTTTGGCCGCCCCGCGATCATCTGCGAGACGGTTGCCAAGATGTCGGGGTTTTCTGCAAAATCGAGGCGTGGCAGTCCTGCACCATCTTTCTTGATTTTGCTGTTGCCTGCATTTGCCACATGCCAATCCGCGACAGCCGCCGCAAAAACAGCCGCGTCAGCAGTGCCTGCCGCCTGCACCGCCGCCAGCATCTCTTTCGCAGTCTGGACCTTCACCGTATTCACACCCATTGGCGGCGGCATATCCGCAGGCCCCGTTACAAAAGTCACATCAGCGCCCAGCGCCGCAAGTGCGGCGGCAATTGCGGTGCCTTGCGCACCGGACGACCGGTTCGCGATATAGCGCACGGGATCAATCGGTTCGTGGGTCGGACCAGAGGTGACAATGATGTGCTTGCCCTTCAACGGACCATCGGCAAGTGCCGCATCAATTGCCGCAATAATCTCGGGCACTTCGGACATCCGGCCCGGACCATATTCACCACAAGCCATACCGCCCTCATTTGGACCAACGACGCGAATACCGTCACCTTGCAAGGTTGCCAGATTGCGCTGGGTTGCGGGATGCATCCACATGCGGACATTCATTGACGGTGCGATCAACACGCGCTTGTCGGTCGCCAAAAGCAGGGTTGAGGCCAGATCGTTCGCCAAACCGCCCGCCATTCTGGCCATCAGGTCCGCCGTCGCAGGGGCCACTACAATCAGGTCGGCGGCCCGAGACAATTCAATGTGGCCCATCTCGGCCTCATCGGTCAGATTGAACAGGTCCTGATATATTTTCGAAGCGGATAACGCCGACAGGCTCAGCGGGGTGACAAACTCGGCCCCCGCCTTGGTCAAAACAGGAGTCACTTGTGCGCCATGTTCGCGTAAGCGGCGCACCAGTTCCAACGACTTGAAGGCGGCAATGCCGCCTCCGACAATTAACAGGATATGCTTGTTTGCCAGCATCAGAGTGCTCCGGTCAGGGTCGTCCGACACTAGGTCAAATCAGACCGGAAACACAATGTCCGCAATCAGGCAAAAAATGCGTGCACCTCTGAACTTTGCGATTCAAGGCTCTTGCGCATCTTGCCAAAGGCAGCCGCCTCAAGCTGACGCACACGCTCTTTCGACAGCCCAAGCTCGGTTCCGAGGCTTTCGAGCGTACGCGGCTCGTCACGCAGTTTGCGCTCCCGTACGATGAACTGTTCACGATCATTCAGACCGGAAAGCGCGGTCAGCAACCACTGGCGCAGGGTCTCGTTATCATGCGTGTTCTCGACCTTCTCGGCGGCCTGCATGCCATCATCCTCGAGTGCATCAATCCACTCGCGGCCTTCGTCATCAACAGATTGGGTGGCGTTCAGCGAAAAATCCGAGCCGGACAAGCGCCCTTCCATCATCTCAACGTCATGCAACGGTACCCCGACCTCGATCGCAATCAATTCGCGCATTTCGTGGCGATCCAGTTCGCGGCCCTCGGCCGCCGCCTCACGCTCGAGCCGCGCCTGAACGCGGCGCATGTTGAAAAACAGCGATTTCTGGGAAGAGGTCGAGCCGGTCCGCACCATCGACCAGTTGCGCATCACATAATCCTGGATCGACGCTTTGATCCACCATACGGCATAGGTCGAAAACCGCACGCCGCGATCAGGGTCGAACTTGTCAGCGGCCTTCATCAGGCCAACCGAGGCCTCTTGGATCAGGTCGTTCATTGGTGCGCCGTAGCGCTTGAACTTGGACGCCATCGAAATGGCCAAACGCATGTAAGCCGTAATAAGCCGGTGCAGCGCCTGTTCGTCGCGCTGGTCACGCCACGCATAAGCCAAGGCCAATTCGGTCTCAGCGTCAAGCAACTCTGCTTTCATCGCTGTCCGAGACAAAGTTTGATCAGAAAAACCGGTCACGCCCATTGTAATTCTCCCACGTCGCAGTCTGTTGCATTAACTTCTTTGTTTGAACTAGTTACGAAGGCGTTTCCAAAATGGATCAAAAAAAGTGAACAGAATGCCCTTGCCAAAACTTTCACTTGTTCTGGGCGGCGCCGCCTCTGGCAAATCCGCATTCGCGGAAAACCTTGTGCTGCAAAGCGGGAATGCGCCCGTTTATATGGCAACCGCACAGGTGTTTGACGATGAAATGGCCGCAAAGGTCGCGCGGCATCGTGACATGCGGGGTGCAGGCTGGACAACAATCGAAGAACCTTTGAATCTTGCCCCCGCTTTGGCGGCAATCACACCGCGACAGACCGTCTTGATCGACTGCGCCACACTCTGGCTGACCAACGTGATTCTGGGCGAACACAACGTGGACGAATACACCGACGCGCTCCTTTCGATGATCGCCGCCTGTGAGGGCCCTGTCGTCGTCGTCTCGAACGAAGTCGGCCAAGGCATCGTGCCTGACAACGCCTTGTCGCGCAAATTTCGCAACGCCCAAGGCGCACTCAACCAGCGGATCGCGGCAGAGGCCGGTCTGGTTGTTGCCGTCATGGCCGGCCTGCCACTGGCTCTCAAGGGAACCCTTCCGTGACGCGGCTCTGGCTGGTCCGGCACGGGCCGACACATGCCAAAGCGATGGTCGGCTGGACAGACCTGCCCGCTGATCTGTCCGACACCGCAGCCATCGGCCGCCTGCGCACCTTTCTGCCCGACGCCCCTGTTGTGTCCTCTGACCTCAGCCGCGCGATTGCCACCGCAGATGCACTGGCCCCCAAAGTGCGCCTGCCACACGCACCCGATCTGCGCGAAATCAACTTTGGTGACTGGGAAATGCGCAATTTCGCTGACGTCGAAGCCGAAGACCCACGCAGAATCCGCGCCTACTGGGAAACCCCCGGCACCATCGCCCCGCCCAACGGCGAAAGCTGGAACGCGGTCCGCGCGCGCGTCGATCGCGCGATTGACGAGTACCTCGGCGCGGGTCACCCCGATTTGATTGTTGTCGCCCATTTTGGCGTTATCCTGACCCAACTCCAACGCGCATTGGGCATCACCGCCTTTGAGGCCTTTGGGCACAAGATCGACAACTTGTCGGTCACAGCATTGTCCTGCACGGCAACGGGTTGGAGCGCCGACCACATCAATCACAAACCGTGATGCAGGACGTCACAGAATACTGATCGCCGGAACGCACCCCATGCTGCTAGAAATCCAGCATGACATATGAACTGTACATCGGTGATCGCACCTTCAGTAGCTGGTCCTTGCGGGGCTGGCTGATGCTGGAAAAATTCGGGCTGCCCTATCGGGCGCATATGGTCGGGCTTTATGCTGGCACGATGCAGAGGGATCTGGCGCATCTCGCCCCTGCCCGCACCGTGCCCGTGCTGCAAACCGCCGAAGGACATGTGGTTACCGACAGCATGGCGATGGCCGAAACGCTTGCCGAGAACCACCCCGAACGCGCGCTTTACCCCCGCGATCCCGCTGCCCGCGCTTTCGCCCGTTCAATGACCGCAGAAATGCACAGTGGCTTTGGCGCATTGCGCAACGCCTGCCCGATGATGCTCGGCTTTGTCTGGGAGGGATTCGTGCCATCCGACGCTGTCAAGGCAGACCTGCGCCGCATCGAAGACCTGTGGTCACTTGCCCGCGCGCGGCACGGACAGAACGGACCATGGCTCTTTGGCGACTATTCCTTGGCCGATGTGTTTTATGCGCCTGTTGCCATGCGGATCACTGCCTATGATTTACCCGTGAGCGATCAGTCCCGCGCCTATGTCGCCGCCCATCTGTCCGACCCGGCCTTTCTGGCATGGCGGCATCAAGCGCTGAAGGAAACGCACAGCCCATTCCCCTATGCCTTGCCGCTTGCACAAAAGCCTTGGCCCGATGAGGCACATTAACCTTTCTTAAAGACCCACGCCGTACCCGTTAACCATAAACGGGGAAAACGCCATGGTCGCTTTGGCCTATACAGTTGCATTCGAAGGGATCGAGGCGCGCCTGGTCGAGGTGCAATGCGCCGTGACACCCGGCATTCCGGCCTTCGCCATCGTGGGTTTGCCCGACAAAGCCGTTTCGGAGGCGCGCGAAAGGGTCCGCGCGGCGCTCAGCGCAATGGCCATCGCCCTGCCGTCCAAAAGAATCACCGTCAATCTGTCCCCTGCCGATTTGCCCAAAGAGGGGTCCCACTTCGATCTGCCAATCGCGCTGGCCCTGCTCGCCGCTCTCGAAATCGTTCCACAGGATGTCGCGTCCCAGACGGTCGCTTTGGGCGAATTGTCCCTCGACGGGACATTGGTGCCTGTGGCCGGCGCCCTGCCCGCTGCCATGGCCGCCGCCGAAGGCGAGCGCACCCTGCTTTGCCCCCGGGCCTGCGGAGCAGAGGCGGCTTGGGTCGGCTCGGTGAACGTGATCGCCCCCCGCACTCTGGCCGAAATGGTGCGACACTTCACAGGGCAGACCGTGCTGCAACCATCACAGCCGGGCGAGGTTCTGGCCCGGACCGGTGCACGCGACCTGTCAGAAGTCAAAGGACAGGAACGCGCCAAACGCGCGCTTGAGATCGCCGCCGCCGGGCGGCATCACCTGCTTTTGGTGGGCTCTCCCGGTTCCGGCAAATCCATGCTCGCCGCCCGCATACCCGGCATATTGCCGCAATTGTCGCCTGCCGAAGCGCTTGAAACCTCGATGATCCACTCTCTTTCGGGGCTTCTGGACGAAGGCGGGATCAACCGCGAACGCCCCTTTCGGGAACCCCACCACACGGCGTCGATGGCGGCCATCGTCGGTGGTGGCCGCAGCGCCAAACCCGGTGAAATTAGCCTCGCGCACAACGGGGTATTGTTCATGGATGAATTTCCCGAATTTCCGCGCACCGTGCTTGAGACGCTGCGCCAGCCGATTGAAACCGGCGAAGTGGTCGTGGCCCGCGCAAATGCCCATGTCCGCTATCCCTGCCGTTTCATGCTGGTCGCGGCCGCCAACCCCTGCAAATGCGGCTACCTCGCCGACCCGGCCCGCGCCTGCACCCGCGCACCGATCTGCGGCGAGGATTATCTGGGGCGCATTTCAGGCCCGCTCATGGACCGGTTTGATTTACGGGTAGAAGTCCCTGCCGTCGCCTTTAGCGATCTCGACCTCCCCGAAACCGGCGAAAGCTCGGCCGATGTTGCCCGCCGCGTGCGCAAAGCCCGCGAAATCCAAACAGCACGGTTTGCGGGGCATGGCACCGCGCGGGTCAACGCCGACGCCGAAGGCCATCTGCTCGACGAAATTGCAACGCCTGACGCGGAAGGACGCGCACTCTTGCTCAAAATCGCGGAACGGTTTGGGCTTTCGGCACGTGGGTATCACCGCGTCTTGCGGGTGGCGCGGACAATCGCGGATCTGGACGGTGAAACAGATGTTCACAGACCTCACGTGGCAGAAGCCGTCAGCTACCGGTTGGCGATGACCAAAGAGGTCTGAACAAAGCTGGCCACGTCGCGCAATGCCACCCGCGCCTGCGGCACAAAGCGGGCGAAAAACACCAAAACATGCGGGGCGCGCGGCAGGACTTGCAACTGCGCGGCAGGCCCCAGCTTTTCGGCCATCCGATGCGCATCGTCAAAGAGTGCCTCATCGCCACCAACCTGGATAAGTACTGGCGGTGGTTGATCGAAAACAGCAAACAGGGGTGATGCACGCGGGTCTTTCGGATCCCCGCTGGCAAGGTAGCGTGCTACCACCTCAGGCATCCGCGCAACGGGCAACAGGACCTCCGGCGCTTCGTGCAGGCTTTGACCCGAAAGCGTCAGATCGACCCAAGGTGAGAAAGCGAAAGCCGCTGCAGGGCGTTGACCCGTTGCACAAAGATAGGCCAAAAGCGCCAGCATCAGACCACCGCCCGCGCTGTCACCGCCCAAAACGATATCGCCGGGGCGATAGCCTTTGGCCAGCAGCGCCTTCCATATCGCAACAGCATCTTCAAAGGCAGCAGGAAAGGGCGCCACCTGTAGCAACCGATAGTCGGGCGCACAAACGCGCAATCCCGTGACCTTGGATAAACGGCCCAACAGACCGCGATAGGCCTGACCACTCCCGACAAAATAGGCACCACCATGCAGATAGAAGATCACTTTGCGCGGTGCAGGCCGCCCTACACTGATCCAATGCAGGCGCAACCCGCAGATGTCTTCGGTCAGGTGACACAGGAACGGCGGTGGCGGGCAGGCCAAGGGTCCTAGCCGTTCAAATTTCCGCGCCTCTCGCTCAGGATTGTTGGCACGGCCCAACAAAGGTTTGACACCATAGCGCAGTACAAGGTTCAAAAGCGCAAGGCGCACGTCAGCCCGCCTTGCGTGCCTCGATCGCCTGCCAGATCTTTTCGGCGATGTTGACACCGTCAAAACGCTCCAACTCCTGAATCCCAGTGGGCGATGTCACGTTGATCTCGGTCAGCCATTGTCCGATCACGTCGATACCAACGAAAATCTGGCCCTTCTCGCGCAAAAGCGGCCCGATCCGCGCGCAAATCTCGCGGTCGCGGTCGGTCAAATCCACTTTCTCGGGCCGCCCGCCCACATGCATGTTCGAGCGCGTTTCGCCTGCGGCAGGCACACGGTTGATTGCGCCAACCGGTTCGCCATCGACAAGGATCACACGCTTGTCGCCCTTGGACACATCCGGCAGAAACTGCTGCATGATCAGCGGTTCACGGTTGATGCCGGAAAACAGCTCGTGCAAGGACGCAAGGTTACTGTCGCCACCCTTCATCTTGAACACGCCCGCACCTCCGTTGCCATAAAGTGGCTTCAGAATCACATCGCCATATTGCGCACGGAACGTTTTCAGCGTCTCAAGATCGCGCGCAATCATCGTCGGTGGCGTCAGATCCGGGAAATTCAGCACCAGAAGTTTTTCCGGATAGTTGCGCACCCAGAAAGGATCGTTCACAACCAGTGTCTCAGGGTGGATCATGTCCAGAATGTGGGTTGTGGTAATATAGCTCATGTCAAATGGCGGGTCCTGGCGCAGCCAGACAACATCGAATTCCGACAGATCGACATATTGCTCGTCGCCGAGCGTAAAGTGATCGCCTTTGACGCGTTGCACCTCGAGCGGCCAGCCCTTTGCCATCACGCGGCCCTGATCATACGCGAGCTTGTCCGGCGTATAATAGAACAGGCTATGTCCCCGCGCCTGCGCTTCTTCGGCAATGCGGAACGTGCTGTCGGCATCAATATTGATCGGCCCAATCGGGTCCATCTGGAAAGCGATTTTAAGCGTCATGGCGGACCTCTTGCGTTATCAAGCTGGCGTGTTGATGGCCCAGCCTGCGCGCAGGTGCAATGGGCGTCAGAATTCCATAAAGGCGTTTTCAATCACTTTGAGGGCACCAAACCCGTTCACAACAGCCAGATCAAACCGCACATCGGTTAACTGTCCGCGCGGTTCATTGGCCAGAAATTCGCCAGCGCTGGCTACAATCCGCGCCATTTGGCGTTGCCCCAGCCGCGCCGCGGCCGTCGCAAAGGTCTTGCTTTTCTTTACCTCGATGAAGACTACCGTGTCACCGTCGCGTGTGATGAGGTCAATTTCACCGGCTTTCCCGCGCCACCGCCGCGCAGCAATCGCATGATGTCGTTTGGTATAGTCATTGGCGACAATCTCCTCCGCCGCTAAACCTGCGTGATATCCAACAGAACCGGTCATTCATCATCCCCCAACTGCAAGGCAATCTGGTAGACCTGCCGGCGCGGCAGCCCCAATGCACCGGCCACAACAGTCGCCGCATCTTTCACACGCATGGTTTTCATCGCTTCCCGTAACGCCCCGTCAATATCGTCATCAGCGACCGCAACGGCACCGGCACGCCCCACCAACACAACGAGTTCGCCTTTGACCGCCCGATCAGCAAAAACATCCGCCAGCGTCGCAAGCGATCCCCGCGTGATCTCTTCAAACTTTTTCGTCAACTCGCGGCAAACCACCGCTTCTCTCTCATCCCCCAGAATATCGCGCAAATTAGCTAACATTTCCCCAACGCGTTTCGGGCTTTCGTAAAATACTAAAGTAAACGGAATATCGCGCAGTGTCGCGATTTCGTTTTCGCGCTGCTTTTTGCCCGAAGGCAGAAAACCGACAAACGCAAAGCGGTCCGTGGCCAGCCCCGACACCGTCAAACCTGCCAGTACCGCAGAAGCCCCCGGCGCGGTCGTCACTGCGACCCCCTCTTTGATCGCAGCGCGGCCCAATTCATACCCGGGATCCGCCACTAACGGTGTGCCCGCCTCGGAGACGTAAGCCACTGATTTCCCCGACTTCATATCCGCAACCAGCCGCGCGACAGCGCCGTCACCGCTGTGATCGTGAAACGCCACAACCTTGCGCCCATTGAGCGGAACGCCGTGTATTTCCATCAGCTTGCGCGCTGTCCGCGTGTCTTCGGCGGCAATCAGATCAGCGGACGCCAGAATATCCAGCGCGCGCAACGTGATATCGCGCGCCGATCCAATTGGCGTGGCCACAAAATACAGACCGGCAGAGAGTGGCTTGCTTATAAAATTCATCTCTGGACCCGCTGGCCCCCTGCTTTATGATGGACCTCAACATCGCGGCGGGACATGAGGCCTCGGCCAACTGCCGTTCGCGCGAAACAGGAGGAATACCACGCATGTTTGCTCGTTTCAGCAACGCCCGCAAGTCGCTCGCGCGCTTTTTTGCATTTACCGCCCTGCTTTGGCTGGCAGCCTGTGATGTCACTTTGGCACCTGAAGCCAATGTTGGCCGCGCAATCGACCCCGATGAACCGATCGAAGTGGCCCTGCTGGTGCCTGGCGGTTCAGCACAGGAAACCGACAATCAACTGGCACGGAATTTTGAAAATGCGGCCCGCCTTGCGATCGCAGACCTGCAAGGCGCAACTATTGACCTGCGTGTCTACAATACCGCCGGTGGCAACCCGCAACAGGCCGCACTGGCGGCGACGCAAGCTGTCAACGAAGGCGCAAAGATCATTATCGGGCCGCTTTACGGCGAGGCGGCAAATGCCGCCGGTGTCGCCATCGCTGGCCGAAACGTGAACGTGCTCGCATTCTCGAACAACAGCGCCTTTGCGGGTGGCAACGTGTTCATTTTGGGGCCGACATTCGACAATACGGCAGATCGTCTTGTCCAGTTTGGCACACGTCAGGGCATCAGCCGCTACTTTGTCGTCCACGGCGACGATCTGCCCGGCCGCGTCGGCCGCGATGCAATCACCTCGGCCATCCAAAGAAACGGTGGCGAGGTTTCCGGCGTGGATAGCTACCAGCTGTCACAGCAAGGCATCTTTACCGCCACACGCCGGATTGTGTCCAATGTGCGCAGTTCGGGCGCGCAGGGCGTGTTTACCACGGCCAGCGCAAACGCCGATTTGCCAATCCTTGCAACAGCTCTGCCCGACGCGGGCATGGATACAGACCGCAGCCGCTTTATTGGCCTGACACGCTGGGATACGCTGCCCCAGATGGCCGCATTGCCAGGCCTTGAAGGCGGGCTTTTCACGGTCCCCGATCCGGGACCGTCGACACTTTTTGCCAACCGCTATGCCGCGACCTATGGCGAAACACCGCATCCTTTGGCAGGCCTTGCTTATGACGGCATCGCTGCAATCGGAGCACTTGCCGCGGCAGGTAACACACGGGCCGTGACCAAAGAGGCCCTCATCCAGCCACAAGGGTTCCGCGGCACGTCCGGTGTCTTCCGTCTGCTGCCCAATGGCCTTAACCAGCGCGGCCTTGCCGTTGCTACATTTCAAAACAATCAGGTTGTAATCCTTGACCAAGCCCCAAGAAGTTTTGGCGCCCCAGGCCTCTGAACCCAAAACAGCATCAACACAAAGTACGCCGGACAGTTTGATCTGCCCGGCGTCCGTCATTTTTGACAACAACGCCGTGCAAGCCCAGATCGACGCGGCAATCGCCGCCGCTTCATCCGAACGCGACATCCGCGCCGCGACCGTTGCTACATTGGCCCAAGCACGCCGAAGCGGCATGGCCCAGATTGCGGCAGCCTTCGAAGCACAGCCCTTTGCATCGCGCCCGACGACGCGGGCCTATAGCTGGCTGACCGACCAGATCGTGCAGACCGTGCTGGATGTGGCGCAAAACCACCTCCACCCGCTGCCTAACCCCACCGAAGGCGAACGCCTGTCACTGATCGCTGTGGGCGGGTATGGCCGGGGCGAGATGGCACCCTATTCGGATGTCGATCTGCTGTTTCTGACGCCCTACAAAATCACGCCTTGGGCGGAGAGCGTCATCGAATCCATGCTGTATATGCTGTGGGATCTGAAACTGAAGGTCGGACACGCGAGCCGCACCGTCAAAGACTGCCTGCGTCTGGCGAAAGAAGATTACACGATCCGTACCTCTCTTGTGGAATACAGGTATCTGGCCGGTGATGCCGATCTGGCAGCGAAACTTGGTCAGCGCCTCTGGACCGACCTTTTCAAAACGACTGCCAGCGATTTTATCGAAGCCAAGTTGGAAGAACGCGCCACACGCCACCGCAAACAGGGCGGGCAACGCTATGTTGTCGAACCCAACGTAAAGGAAGGCAAGGGCGGGCTCCGTGATCTGCAATCGCTGTTCTGGATCAGCAAATACATCAATGGCGTGAAAGACGCGGCCGATCTGGTCAATCTGGGGGTTTTTACAGCCGAAGAATTCGAAACCTTTGTCACCGCCGAAGATTTTCTTTGGGCGGTCCGCTGTCATCTGCACCTGATCGCGGGGCGCCCTGTCGACCAGTTGACCTTTGACATGCAGGTTCAGGTGGCGGACGCAATGGGATACACAGACCACGGCGGCCGCCGCGGGGTTGAACATTTCATGCAGGCCTATTTCCGGCAGGCCACCCATGTGGGTGAATTGACGCGCATTTTCCTGACGGCACTTGAAGCCAATCACACCAAGCAAGAACCCGTGCTCGTACGACTTCTTGCGCGGCGCAAAAAGGCCAAGCCGCCCTACGCGATCAAACAGAACCGGCTGACGATTGCAAACGAGCGGGATTTCTTTGCCGACAAGGTGAACATGCTGCGGATCTTTGAAGAGGCGCTGCGCACGGGCACATTACTGCACCCTGATGCGATGCGGCTGATCTCGGCCAATCTGCACCGGATCGACGAAGACCTGCGCAACGACAAAGAGGCGCGGCGGATCTTCCTTGATCTGCTGCTGAAGCACGGCAACCCCGAACGGGCGCTGCGACGGATGAACGAATTGGGGGTGCTGGCCGCATTCATCCCCGAATTCGCGCCCATCGTCGCGATGATGCAGTTCAACATGTACCACCACTACACGGTGGACGAACACACGATCCAATGCATCAGCAACTTGGCGCAGATCGAACGCAAGGAACTGAACGAGGAATTGCCGGTCTGTTCAGGTATTCTAGAACGCGGCGTGAACCGCAAGGTGCTTTATGTGGCGCTCCTGCTGCACGATATCGGCAAAGGGCGTGACGAAGACCATTCCATCCTTGGCGCCCAGATTGCGCGCAAGGTCGCACCTCGGCTGGGGCTGAACAAGAAGGAATGCGAAACAGTCGAATGGCTGATCCGCTATCACCTCTTGCTGTCCGATGTGGCGCAAAAGCGCGATATTTCGGAACCCCGCACCGTGCGCGGCTTTGCCAAGGCGGTAAAGTCGGTCGAACGGCTCGAGCTTCTGACCACCCTTACGGTCTGCGATATTCGCGGCGTCGGTCCCGGGACATGGAACAACTGGAAGGCGGTTCTGATCCGCAACCTTTACAAAGCGACCAAATCAGCGCTGGAAACCGGCCTTGAAGATCTCAACCGCGAGAGCCAGGAGGCCGAGGCAAAACGCGCCCTGCGCGCCGAGCTTGCCGATTGGGACAAGAAAGCGCTCAAGACCGAGATCGGACGCCACTATGGCACCTACTGGCAGGGGCTTCCGCTCTCTGCGCAGACGATTTTTGCAAGACTGCTGTCCGAGATCAATGACGATGAAATCAAGATCGACCTTATGCTGGACGAAGACCGCGACGCGACCCGCGCCTGCTTTGCCATGGTCGACCATCCCGGTCTCTTCAGCCGCATGACGGGTGCCTTGGCGCTAGTCGGTGCGAACGTCGTGGACGCGCGCACCTACACATCCAAAGACGGCTATGCGACGGCCGTGTTCTGGATACAGGACGATGACGGAAACCCCTATGAGGCCGCACGGATGCCACGCCTGCGCACCATGATCGAGCGCATCCTGCGTGGCGAAATCGTCGCCAAAGAAGCGCTGAAAGACAAAGACAAGATCAAGAAGCGCGAACGCGCCTTCCGCGTTCCCACGACCATTAGCTTTGATAACGAAGGCTCCGAAATCTATACGATCATCGAGGTCGACACCCGCGACCGTCCGGGACTGCTTTATGACCTGACGCGGACGCTGGCGAATAATCACGTCTATATCGCCTCTGCCGTAATCGCGACCTACGGTGAGCAGGTCGTGGATACCTTCTATGTCAAAGACATGGTTGGGCTGAAATATTACAACGAGGCCAAACGCGCGTCGCTGGAACGCAAACTGCGCGAAGCCATCGCCCAAGGCGCCAAGCAGGCGGTGGCAGGATGAAACCCATCCGGCTGATGGCTGGCTTTTTCACCGTCGGCATCTGGACGTTACTCAGCCGCGTGATGGGCTTTGTGCGTGATATCATGATTGCCGCCTACCTTGGCACCGGCCCCGTGGCCGAGGCATTTCTGGTCGCCTTTTCGCTGCCCAATCTCTTCCGCCGCTTCTTTGCCGAGGGGGCGTTCAACATGGCCTTCGTGCCGATGTTCTCTAAAAAGGTCGAAAGCGGTGAAGATGCCCAGCGCTTTGCACAAGACGCCTTTGTCGGTCTTGCGGGCGTGCTGACAGTCTTCACTGTGATCGGCATCATCTTGATGCCAGCACTTGTCACACTAATGGCCAGCGGCTTTCTCGGGTCTGAGCGGTTTGATCTTGCAGTCTACTACGGACGCATCGCCTTTCCCTATATTCTCTTCATCTCGCTGACGGCTCTGCTGTCGGGGGTTCTGAATGCCGTGGGCCGGTTTACAGCGGCGGCAGCCGCACCCGTTCTGCTGAATGTCATCTTTATCGTCGCACTGGTCATTACCGGCCTGACCGGCGATGCTACGGCACCTGATGCCCAATCCAGCATCGGCCAATCCCTTGCAATTGCGGTACCGATTGCGGGTCTCGCGCAGCTTGCGCTGGTTTGGGTCGCAGCCAAGCGTTCGGGCTATTCCCTGCGCCCCGGCATGCCCAAAATCACCCCCGAACTGAAACGCCTTGCCATCATCGCAGCGCCCGCAGCTCTCGCGGGCGGTGTCGTGCAGATCAATCTTCTTGTTGGCCGCCAAGTCGCGAGCTTCTTTGAAGGCGCTGTTGCATGGCTCAATTACGCCGACCGGCTCTATCAATTGCCCCTTGGCGTCGTGGGGATCGCAATCGGGGTTGTGCTGCTGCCCGATCTGTCACGCCGTCTGCGCGCGGGTGATGATGCAGGCGGCCAAGATGCGTTTAACCGTGCCTCTGAAATCAGCCTTGCGCTGACTATTCCCGCTTCCGTCGCTCTCATGGCGATCCCGATCCCGCTGGTCAGCGTCCTATTTGAGCGCGGCGCATTCACCAGCGATGATACCGCCGCGACAGCTCTGGCCGTCGCAGTCTACGGTCTAGGCCTGCCTGCCTTTGTGTTGCAAAAAACCCTGCAACCACTGTTCTTTGCCCGCGAAGACACCAGACGGCCCTTCTACTATGCCCTTGCCGCCATGGTTCTGAACGCGGCACTAGCCATCGGATTATCACCGCAAATCGGCTTTATTGCAGCGGCCATCGGCACGTCCCTGACGGGCTGGGCGATGGTTGTGATGCTGATGCGCGGCGCGCGAACCATGGGTGACGCAGGAAAATTCGACGCGCGTTTCAAAAAGCGGCTGGGGCGGATCATCCTGTCAGCACTCGTGATGGGCGCGATCCTCTTTGCAAGTGCTACGGTGATGACGCCCTTCTTCGGCATCGCAACACTGCGTTATCTGGCACTGCTGGTTTTGGTGCTGATCGGCATCGTCAGCTACTTTGGCATCGGTCATCTGCTGGGCGCGTTCAAACTGTCCGAGTTCAAACGCAACCTGCGCCGCTAGGCCCGTTCCCGCATCCGGCGCACCAGACTGGCCCACCCGCCGGGTGCCAGCAGTGTCGAGAGGACGAAACCCGTCACAAATCCGGTGAGTTCGGAAATCCACTGGCTGTTGCCGCCAAAGATCAGACCGAAGATGAGCTGGATCGCCAAGAGAAACCCGATCAGCCGGAACGCCATGATCTGGTTCTCTCCGGCACTTCCAAGCCGCAGCCACAACACATAGGTATAGGCCCCGATCAGACCGTAAACCGGCGTAAAGGCCCCAATAAGCAATGTGGTGTCAGCCGCCAGCAACCCGAAAACGACCGCACCGGCAATGCTGGTGACAACATAGACACCCAGCACTTTGAGCGATCCGTAATACTCGGCTGTATACTTCCCCAAAGCGAGGACCAAAGCCGCACAGAACGCCATCTGGATCAGGTCGCCATTGATAAATGTGTAGGTGAAAAACCGCTTGAGCATATCAAGGCTGTAGTCCCCGCTTACCAGCACTCGGTCCAGCACCGCAGGGGCAAAGCCGAATTCCTCAATCGCGGCAATCCGCCAGCCCAATCCGCGCGGGCCACCGATGATCCCTGCATTCGCTAGCTGAAAGACAACTTCGATTCCGACGATCGCAAGCGCCAGCACGATAATCACGACGGGCAGAGTGTTGAACGGGCTTTCGGGCTTCATAAGGGGTCTCGCAGGGCTGTTGACGTTGACGCATCGCTCGGACATGGGTATGCGACCCCTGCCCCGAAATCCAGAGCGGACATTGCACCATGAGCCAAACACCATTCACACCGCGCGTCTTCTCGGGGATCAAACCCTCAGGCGGGCTGACACTTGGCAACTATTTGGGCGCGATCAAGCGGTTCGTCGGCATGCAGGGCCAGATGGAAACCATCTATTGCGTCGTCGATATGCACGCGATCACCGTCTGGCAGGATCCCAAGGAACTGGCCAATATGACCCGCGAAGTGGCCGCCGGATACCTTGCTGCGGGCCTCGACCCCAGCCAATCCATCCTGTTCAACCAAAGCCAGGTTGCAGCCCATGCCGAATTGGGATGGATTTTCAACTGCGTCGCCCGCGTTGGCTGGATGAACCGCATGACCCAGTTCAAGGACAAGGCAGGCAGCAACGCCGAGAAAGTGTCGCTGGGTCTCTACGCCTACCCTGCGCTGATGGCGGCAGACATCCTGCTCTATCACGCCACGCATGTGCCCGTGGGCGAGGACCAGAAACAGCACGTTGAATTGACACGCGACATCGCCGCGAAGTTCAACCATGACTTCAAAACCGATTTTTTCCCGCTGACCGAACCGGTCATCGAAGGCCCCGCCATGCGCATTATGAACCTGCGTGACGGGACCAAGAAAATGTCCAAGTCGGGCGAAAGCGATATGGAACGCATCAACATGACCGATGATGCCGATAAGATCGCCAAGAAATTCAAGAAGGCAAAAACCGACCCAGAGCCGCTGCCCGAAACGGTCGAGGGCCTGAAAGACCGCCCTGAAGCCCGCAATCTGGTCGAGATTTACGCAGCCCTCAATGACATGACTGCCGAAGCCGTCATTGCCGAATACCCCGGCGCGGGCTGGGGTACATTCAAACCGGCGCTGGCCGATCTGGCGGTTGCGAAACTGGCCCCGATTTCAGAAGAGATGGCACGCTTCATGGCTGATCCGGCAGAGATCGACCGGATCCTTGGCGCGGGCGCGGAAAAAGCGCGGGCCATCGCCAATCCGATCTTGCGGGATACCTATGATATCGTGGGGCTACTGCGCAGCTAACGCAAACCGCAGCGCAGGCAGCATAAGCGGCGGCTGTGCGGTCTGGTTTCAACGCGTCGCTGCGACAGAGGCCTCAAATACTGCTGGCAGGGCTTGATACTGCAGGGCCTTTGGCAGACATGCCGCTAACCCATTGGTTGCATCCGCGCCACGTATCAAAAGCAGACTACTGCGTGACAGTTGCGTCAGACAACAAGCTGTCGATTTGCCGTGTGATCTGATCCGAAAGCGGATTTACACGAGAGACAAAAGTGTCGACAACCTGTCCCTGCCGATCAAGCAAGACCTTGTTGAAATTCCATCTGGGCGAAAATCCAGCCTCTTGACGGAGTGACTGATAAAACGGATGTGCATTGCGCCCTTTCACTCCGGTAATCACAGTCATGGGCATGTCAATGCCATAGATGAGCTCGCAAAACTCTTTGACCTCGGCGTTGCTTGCCAGCTCTTGGTTGAAATCGTCCGAGGGGACCGCAAGCACCACCAATCCTTGATCGCGGTAGCGGTCATAAAGCGCCTGCAATTCGCGATACTGCTCTGTAAAGACACACATCGAGGCTGTATTGACCACAAGAACAGGCTGCCCTTCCCATTGCGCGAGGGTCAATGTCCCACCATCAATTGAGTCGAACGGGGTCTGTCTATCAAGTGCAGTGGTCTGGCTGCTCCACAAGACAAAAAATGCTGTCAGGACGCACAGCGCGCTTAACTTGAGTCGGAACATATGTCGTTTGGCCATGATCATAAATGCACTCTCGAACTGCTACGCCAACACTTAGTCCGTTCCTCCGGACTTCAAGCTCTTGGTGAAGACCCGCGCGGCCCAATTGGCAATCGGTGATCACTGCGTCCGATAACCTGAGTGCAATGCAGCCGTTCATCGGACCTCACCCCTTGCGTGGTGTGGAACGCTCGTTTTCTTGCGTTTTTCATTGCGTCGCATCTCTGTGACCTGCCCCAAACTGCATAGCGGAACGAAAATGTGCATTTCTGCACATCGAATATTATGAAATGCGTATTTTGTGCAAATATGAGATGACGTATCTTAATGTCATGCACAAACAAGAGGCACACCATGTCTGCACCTTCAACAGCCCGCGTCGGGCACGTTCACCTGCGGGTCTCTGATCTTGAACGCTCTATTGCCTTTTACGCAGGCGTTCTGGGTTTCGGATTAACCCAACGCTACGGCGATCAGGCGGCGTTTCTTGCCGCTGGCGATTATCACCACCACATCGGCCTGAACACGTGGGACAGCCTTGGTGCAACACCGCCACCTGCGGGGCACACTGGCCTCTACCACACGGCCTTTCTGTACCCCGACAGAAAGTCGCTGGCCCAAGTCGTCCGGCGCGTGCTCGATGCGGGCGTTCCACTTGATGGCGCAGGCGACCACGGGGTGAGCGAGGCGATCTATCTGCGTGACCCTGACCAGAACGGCGTTGAGCTATACTATGACCGCCCGGTGGCGGTCTGGCCCCGCGATGCAGACGGCACGCTCGCCATGACCAATAACCGGGTTGATTTGCCAGCCCTCTTGGCGCTGGCCGAATCGTCGTCACAAAACTGAATCCCTTAGGTCCCACAACAAGGGGGCGTCGAAGAATCGCGCAACTGTCCGCAAAGGTGTTTCTCGTCCCGTGATCACCTGGGTCGGCTCATGCGTCCGGTGTACCCCCGACATCGGACGCATCCCCCACTTTACCCTCCCATTTCGTGGGCCTAGGGTGGCCGCAAAGGGAGATTGCAACATGGCGACCGGCAAAAACATCCGCACCTATTTCGAAGGCACATGGCATGAAGGCGACGTCCCTGTGATGCGCGCGGCGGATCATGGCGCGTGGCTGGGAACGACGGTTTTTGATGGCGCGCGCTTTGTGAACGGGCTCATGCCTGATCTTGACCTGCATTGCGCCCGCGTGAACCGTTCAGCCGAGGCGCTGATGATCACGCCGACCGTCAGCACAAAAGACATGATCGCGATCACAAAAGAGGGTCTGGCAAAATACGCCACAGGCGCCGCCGTGTATATCCGCCCGATGTATTGGGCAATCCACGGCGATGCCACAGCGATTGTTCCCAGCGCCGAGGAAACCGGTTTTGCCATTTGTCTTGAAGAAATCCCTTTTGCTGCGGCAAGCGCCACGACAACACTGGGCCTGACCAAATTCCGCCGTCCTGTAATCGACGACGCGGTGGTGAACGCCAAGGCAGGCTGCCTTTACCCCAATAACGCCCGGATGCTGGCCGAGGTCCGCGCCCGTGGTTTTTCAAACGCACTCGTCGCCGATGCGATGGGCAACGTGGCCGAGACAGCAACCGCCAACGTCTTTATGGTCAAGGATGGCGAAGTTTTCACCCCCATCCCCAATGGCACCTTCCTGTCCGGCATCACGCGCGCACGGCACATCTCGAACCTGCGTGCGGAAGGCGTCAAAGTGCATGAAACCGTACTCACCTTCGATGATTTCCGCGGCGCTGACGAGGTTTTTCTTTCGGGCAACATGTCCAAGGTGACGCCCGTCACCGCATTCGAGGATACGCAATATCAGGTTGGTCCTGTGACCCGCCAAGTACGTGAAATGTATTGGGACTGGGCGGCCGGCACTGCATAGCAGGCAACGCAATCTGTCGTTGCCAGCACGTGAAGGATGCGCCACACTTACCCCAAGAGGGAGAGCAACATGCGTAAGTTTCTGGTCGTTTTGGATGACAGCCGCGAGTGCCTGAATGCGATGCGCTTTGCTGCGATGCGCGCATCCCATACCGGTGGCGGCGTGGCTGTTCTGTCCATCATCCCGCCTGACGAATTCAACCACTGGATCGGCGTGGGCGAGATCATGCGCGCCGAGGCCCGCGAGCGGATCGAAGTCCACTTTGAAGTCTTTGCGAAATGGATGCGCGACAAACAGAACGTTGATCCTGAACTCGTGATCCGCGAAGGCGAGCCGCTCAGTGAAATTATCGCCTATGTGAACGAAGACCCCGAAATCGGCGTTTTGGTTCTGGGGGCCGGCATTGATAGCAAAGGCCCAGGGCCCCTGGTGTCACAACTCAGCAAGCAATCCGGTAGCCTGCCTGTCCCGATCACGATTGTGCCGGGTGATCTGTCCAAAGAACGGCTCGAGGCGATCACATAGCCCTGCACGGCCGATTTAGAATCATTCCAAACCTTGACATCAGCGTCTGTCGGTCGCATATCTAAAGCCTGACAAAAAAGGTTGGCCACATGTTCATCCAGACTGAATCGACACCAAACCCCGCAACGCTCAAGTTTCTGCCCGGCCAGAACGTGCTTGAGGTCGGCACCGCCGACTTCCCAAGTGTCGAGGCGGCTGAAAACTCGCCGCTCGCCAAGCGCATCTTTGCCGCCGGTGGTGTGACGGGCGTCTTCTTTGGCCTTGATTTCGTGACCGTCACGAAGGCCGACGATGTCGCGTGGGACCACATCAAACCGGGTATTCTTGGCGCGATCATGGAGCACTATCAATCCGGTCAATCCGTGATGGCCGATGACCATAAACCGGTCAGCGGGCATGCCGAACACAGCGGCGAGGACGCCGAGATTGTCGGCCAGATCAAAGAACTGCTTGATACCCGCGTGCGCCCGGCCGTGGCACAGGATGGTGGCGACATCACCTTCCACGGATTTGAGCGCGGTATCGTGTACCTGCACATGCAAGGTGCATGCGCCGGTTGCCCGTCATCAACGCTGACCCTGAAAATGGGTATTGAAAACCTGCTGCGCCACTACATCCCCGAGGTGGTCGAGGTGCGGCCAGTTGCAGCCTAAGCCAATTATCTTGGCATTCGACACATCGGCGGCGCATTGCGCCGCCGCTTTGCTGTTGGGCGACCGGATTGTCACGCGCGTCGATGAAATGGCCAAAGGGCAGGCCGAGCATCTGATGCCGATGCTGGAAGACATGCTGACCGCTGAAGACCTGACATGGCGCGACCTTGACGGCATCGGGGTTGGTGTCGGCCCCGGGAATTTCACAGGCATTCGCATCGCGCTATCTGCCGCACGCGGTCTGGCTCTCGGCCTTGGCAAACCGGCAATTGGCGTGAACGGGTTTGACGCCCGCGCCCATGGCGAAACGCTCCCCTACACGGCAACCATTCCCGCCCCGCGCGACCAGTCCTACACCCAAGAATTCCGCGACGATGGCACGACAAGCGATCCCGTCCAGAGCGCAGAGCCCGCACATGCGCAAAAGGGCGCAGAGGTGCTGATCAGCGCCGTTGCCCAAATCACTGCTTCGCGCCTCGCAACAGACCACCCGCGCCCAGCGCCCCTTTATATCCGCAGCGCGGACGCCGCCCCGCCGCGCGATCCTGCACCGGTCTTGCTGCCATGACGCCATCAGAGCTGGCTACACTTCATGCGGCCGCGTTCAGCGCGACACGCGCGTGGTCGGCCGATGAATTTGCGGACCTGCTCAAACACCCCGGCACTTTTGTGATCGGTGATGCGCACAGTTTTGCGCTGATCCGCACCGTGCTGGATGAAGCCGAACTTTTGACGATCGCCACCGCCCCCACGATGCGGCGACAGGGCCTTGCACGCGCCGCATTGACGGCAGGTGAGAGACGGGCGCAAACAGAAGGCGCTGTCACACTCTTTCTTGAGGTCGCAGAAGACAACGACCCGGCAATCGCACTTTACACCGCGTCCGGCTATCGCCAGATCGGGCGGCGTCCCGGCTATTATCTGCCTAAAGATGGGGCACCATTGGCCGCCCTCGTCTTGCGCAAGTCACTGACTGTGATCTGACTTGGCGTCAGCCTGTCGATAACGGTGATTTTGACCTTTCGACGCCTGATATCACTTAAAAAGCGGTTGATCTTCCCCGCAAGGCAAGGCCTTATCTTACGATGACCGGCATCAGATCGGCTCAGACTTCACTGAGGGGGGCACCACGCCCGCAAAACACCTCGCGTAACGACCTGGGAGACTACGAATGACACTTATGCAAAAATTTCTCGGCGCATCTGCCGTACTGGCGTTGACAGCCGGTACTGCCGCTGCAGACCCCGCAATCCTGTTCGATCTTGGTGGCAAGTTCGACAAATCCTTCAACGAAAGCGCCTATAACGGGGCCGAGCGTTGGGCGACCGAAACAGGCGGCTCTTACGCCGAGGTCGAAATCCAGTCTGACGCGCAGCGTGAACAGGCCATCCGCCGTTTCGCTGAATCCGGCGCAAACCCGATCGTTATGGCAGGCTTTTCATGGGCCACACCACTGGCCGAAGTCGCAGCCGACTATCCAGACACCAAGTTTGCTATCATCGACATGGTCGTTGACGCGCCCAACGTCCGCTCTGTTGTGTTCAACGAGCATGAAGGGTCCTACCTTGTCGGCATGATGGCCGCGATGGCCTCCGAGAGCGGCACCGTGTCCTTCGTGGGTGGCATGGACATCCCGCTGATCCGCAAGTTCGCTTGTGGCTACGCGCAAGGTGCACTGGCCGTGAACCCCGACGCTACCGTCATTGCCAACATGACGGGCACGACTCCTGCCGCTTGGAACGATCCGGTGAAAGGCTCCGAACTGACACTGGCACAGATCAGCCAAGGGTCTGACGTTGTGTTTGCAGCCGCTGGCGGCACCGGCGTTGGCGTTCTGCAAACTGCAGCTGACGAAGACATCCTGTCCATCGGCGTTGACGCAAACCAGAACTACCTGCACCCGGGCGAGGTTCTGACATCCATGCTCAAGCGCGTTGATAACGCGGTCTATGAGGCCTTCACACAAGGCACAGACCTTGAAACAGGCTTCAACGTCATGGGCGTTGCGAACGAAGGCGTGGGCTACGCGCTGGACGAATTCAACGCAGAGCTGGTGACCGCCGACATGCAAGCCGCCGTTGACGCAGCAGCCGCATCCATCGCCGCAGGCGAACTGGTTGTCCACGACTACACAGCTGACGAAACCTGCCCCGCGCTGAGCTTCTAAGCCAGTCCTGACGGCCAAAACAACAAAGGCCGCGCTGAGCAATCGGTGCGGCCTTTTGCATAAGGAACAGGTGCCAATATGTCCGATACAGCCCCCGCGATTGAGCTGAAAGGTATTTCCAAAGCCTTTGGCCCTGTTCAGGCCAACAAAGACATCTCGATCCGCGTCATGCCCGGGACGATCCACGGGATCATCGGCGAAAACGGCGCGGGCAAGTCCACGCTGATGTCGATCCTCTACGGCTTCTACAAAGCCGACAAAGGCGAGATTTTCATCGCGGGCAAAAAAACATCCATTCCTGACAGTCAGGCGGCAATCGCTGCAGGCATCGGGATGGTGTTCCAGCATTTCAAACTGGTAGAAAACTTTACCGTTCTGGAAAACGTGGTTCTGGGGGCCGAGGACAGCGGCCTGTTGCGCCCGTCACTGGCACGCGCGCGGCGCGAACTCAAAAGCCTTGCTGAAGAATACGAACTGAACGTCGATCCGGACGCTCTGATCGAAGAGGTCGGCGTCGGCATGCAACAGCGTGTCGAGATCCTCAAGGCGCTGTACCGCAAAGCCGATATTCTCATCTTGGATGAACCCACAGGTGTGCTGACACCCGCCGAAGCAGACCATTTATTCCGCATCCTTGAGAACCTTAAGCGCGAGGGCAAAACGATTATCCTGATCACGCATAAACTGCGCGAAATCATGGAAATCACCGATACTGTCAGCGTGATGCGGCGGGGCGAAATGACCGCAACAGTCAAGACCTCTGAAACCAGCCCGCCCGCGCTGGCCGAACTGATGGTCGGCCGCAAGGTATTGCTGCGCGTGGACAAGGCGCCGGCGCAGATCGGGCGCAAAATCCTTGAGGTCAAAGACCTTAATGTAACTGACAGCAAAGGCGTTCATCGTCTTAAAGGCGTCAGCTTTGACGTACATGCCGGCGAAATCCTCGGGATCGCGGGTGTCGCAGGCAACGGGCAGTCCGAGTTGCTGGAAGTGCTGGGCGGCTATGAAAAGGCCACCGGCAGCATCAAGGTGAACGGCGATGAAATTGATCTGACAGGTGCGAAATCCAACGGCCAGAGCAGACGCGCGCGCGGCATCAGTCACGTCCCCGAAGACCGCCAGCGCGAAGGGCTGATCATGGACTTTCAGGCGTGGGAAAACACCGCCTTTGGCTATCATCACGATGCGCGCTATCAGAAAAACAGATTGCTGATGGACAATGCAGCCATCCGTAAAGACACCGAAGAAAAGATGGCGCGTTTCGACGTCCGCCCGCCCGATCCAAGCCTTGCCGCGAAGAGCTTTTCAGGCGGCAACCAGCAGAAAATCGTCCTCGCGCGCGAGATTGAACGCAACCCTGACCTTTTGCTGATCGGGCAACCGACACGCGGCGTGGACATTGGGGCGATCGAATTTATCCACCAGCAGATTGTTGCACTTAGGGATCAGGGCAAAGCAATTTTGTTGGTTTCCGTGGAGTTAGAAGAGATTTTGTCGCTCTCAGACCGGATTGCGGTTATGTTTGACGGAAAAATAATGGGCGAGCGGATGCCTCAGGACACAGACGAAAAAGAACTCGGGCTCTTGATGGCCGGGATGACCACCGAACCGCGTGGGCCACTCCATGAGGCTGTCGCGGCACAACTGGCGACCGCAGGCCGCGGCACGGCCAAGGAGGTCTGAGGAATGGATGTGATGCCAAAGTGGGCCGACGTCGTCCTGATCCCCCTGATCTCGATCCTGCTTGCGGCGATCCTGTCTGCCTTGGTCATTCTGGCCATCGGTGAAAATCCGTGGGCCGCGCTCAAGCTGATGGTGAATGGCGCTTTGGGCTCCACTTATGGCTGGGGGTATACGCTCTATTACGCCACAAACTTTATCTTCACCGGTCTTGCCGTCGCCATCGCATTTCATGCGCGGTTGTTCAACATCGGCGGGGAAGGACAGGCCCTCATCGGCGGTCTGGGTGTCGCTGTCATCTGCCTGTTCATCCCGTGGCCACATTGGACGCTGGCGCTTTTGGGCTCTGCGATCGGCGCGGCGCTCTTTGGTGCGGCATGGGCCGCAATCCCCGCATTCCTGCAGGCCAAACGCGGCAGCCACATCGTGATCACCACGATCATGTTCAACTTTATCGCGGCTGCGGTACTGAACTACTTTCTGATCGGTGCATTGAAAGCACCCGGCATGGAACCGGCAACCGCCAAATTCCCACAAGCAACGCACCTTCCCTCGTTTCAGGACATGTTCAACTTCGGCGAAACGACATTCTTCCGTGGCGCACCCGCCAACGTGACTTTCTTTGTCGCCATCGCGGCCTGTCTGTTTCTTTGGATCCTGATCTGGAAAACACGGCTTGGGTATGAACTGCGGTCCTTCGGGCACTCGGAATCGGCGGCAAAATACGCGGGCATCAGCCCGACCAAAATCATCATGGTCACCATGCTTATCTCCGGCGGTCTCGCCGGCATGATGGCCATCAACAACGTCCAGGGCGAGGCCGAACGGCTGGTCCTGAACGCAGTGGAGGGGGCGGGCTTTATCGGCATCGCCGTCGCACTGATGGGGCGCAGCCATCCTTTCGGGGTATTGCTGGCGGCCCTTCTTTTCGGCTTTCTATATCAAGGCGGCGCAGAACTCGCCCTATGGACGTCGATCCCCCGTGAGCTGATTATTGTAATACAGGCTTTGGTAATCCTCTTCACGGGTGCACTGGATAATATGGTGCGCATGCCGCTCGAGCGGCTATTCCTGGCAATGAGGAGAGCAAAAACATGACAGGACAATTCAAAGTCGGTGTCGATGATGACACCGGAGCAGACCTGGGCTTTGTGCTCAGTTGTTTGGCACTCGGCATGATTTCGATGGAAGAGCTCCACCAGTGGGTTCACCATGTGATTGAGCAAACCCCCGCAGCCGAAGTACCGCCGCATCTGGTGGCACTTTTGTCACTGCAACGCCCGACAAGCGTGTTGATGCCAGCAGAAAACGTGATGCCGCGCGTCCCGCATGATCCGTTCATTACAGATGACCGGTTCGATGCGATGCTGGGCTTGCAGTTTTTTCTGCGCAAAGACAAAACACAGGCCGTGGACATCACCCAAGCCGAGGCCGAAGCCGCCCTGCGCCGCAATCCAGAGGTCGCCGACCGCTTCTTTGACCTCTTCCCCTTCCTGATGGAGAAAGCTGCCTAAATGGATTTTGCGACCCTTTTGCAGATGCTGGACGCCACGTTGCGTCTGGCAACCCCGCTTCTTCTGGCCTGTCTTGCAGGTCTGTTTTCCGAGCGGGCCGGTATCTTTGATATCGGGCTTGAGGGTAAAATGCTGGCAGCAGCTTTTCTATCGGCCGCCATCGCCGCAGTGACCGGCAATGTATGGCTCGGGCTGTTGGCAGGCATCGGCGCGTCGATGATCCTGTCGGCGGTGCACGGGCTTGCCTCGATCACCTTTCGCGGGAACCAACTGATCTCGGGCGTCGCGATCAATTTTCTGGCGGCAGGTCTGACGGTTGTCATTGCGCAAAGCTGGTTCGCCCAGGGCGGGCGGACCCCGCAACTGTCGGGGGATGCGCGGTTCAATCCGATTCAACTGCCCTTTGCCGAAGCACTCCAGAACGTGCCCGTCATCGGGCCGATCTACTATGAACTGATTTCCGGCCACACGATCCTTGTTTATGTCGCCCTGCTGATGGTGCCGTTGACGTGGTGGATCCTGTTCCGCACCCGCTTTGGTCTGCGTCTGCGTGCCGTGGGCGAAAACCCTGCCGCCGTTGATACCGCAGGCGTGTCGGTGATCTGGCTGCGTTTTGCCGCCGTGGGCATCTGTGGCGTTCTCTGCGGCATCGCAGGCGCCTATCTTGCCACAGCCCTGCAAGCGGGCTTTGTCAAAGACATGAGCGCGGGGCGCGGCTATATCGCGCTGGCAGCACTGATTTTTGCCAAATGGCGGCCGTGGTATGCACTCTATGCCTGCCTGCTCTTTGGTTTCCTGCAGGCGATGTCCCTACGCTCGGACGTGGTGGCGAATGTTGTCGGCTTCCAGGTGAACGGCCAGTTCCTTGACGTGCTGCCCTATATCCTGACGGTCGTCATTCTGGCCGGTTTTGTTGGCAAGGCGATCCCGCCACGTGCAGGGGGCGCGCCTTATGTCAAAGAACGCTAAAGACCTCGCCACCCTGATCAGAAAGGCGGCGGGTGACGCGCCCGTCCGTATTGGCCTGATCCTCGGATCGGGCCTGGGGCATATCGCAAACGAAGTGGACGGCACCGCCATTCCTTACACCGACCTGCCCGGCTTTCCCCATGCCGGTGTGTCGGGCCATAACCCCAATCTTGTGATCGGCACCCTTGAGGGGGTGCGCGTCGCTGTGTTCGGCGGACGTGCGCATTATTACGAAAGCGGGCGCGGTGACGCCATGCGCCTGCCCTTGGAGGTCCTGCGTGAACTGGGGGGCGATACGATGATCGCCACCAATGCGGCGGGCTCGATGCAGGTCGATATGCCCACAGGCTCCATCATGTGCCTGTCCGACCATATCAATTTCTCCGGCCTGAACCCCCTGATCGGCGAGCAGACCGACGCGCGCTTTGTGCCGATGAAAGACGCCTACGATCCTGCAATCCGCAAAGCGCTACATGCCGCCGCCAAAGCCGCTGATGTTGCAATGGCTGACGGTGTTTACGCGTGGTATTCGGGCCCTTCGTTCGAGACACCTGCCGAAATCCGCGCGATCAAGATGCTGGGGGCTGACGCCGTTGGCATGTCCACCGTCCCAGAAGTCATCCTTGCGCGGTTCCTTGGCCTCAAAGCCGCTGCAATCTCGACCATCACCAACATGGCCGCAGGGATGAGCGACGAAGCGATCAGCCACGAACATACCAAAGCCATGGCCCCGATCGGGGCGGCCAAGCTGGAAAAAGTTCTGCGCGGTTATCTGCGGTCCCTGCCCTAAGTCCAAAATCAGCGCAATCATAAGTCCACGTGGCAGAATTGCTGCGTTTGCATATCAAAACGGCTCGCATCGTTTGACATAAACGCCTTATAGGTTTTTGGTGCTGGCAACGGCTCAAACGTCCGGAACAGCTCATGCAAATTTACCTCCCCATCGCCGAGGTTTCGGTGAATATATTCCTTCTATTGGGACTCGGCGGAATCGTGGGCGTTTTGTCGGGCATGTTCGGTGTCGGCGGTGGTTTTTTGATGACACCGTTGCTGTTCTTTATCGGCATCCCGCCGGCAGTTGCCGTCGCAACAGAAGCCAACCAGATCGTCGCCTCGTCTTTTTCCGGCGTCCTTGCGCACCTGAAGCGAAAAACGGTGGACCTGAGGATGGGCACCGTGTTGCTGATCGGGGGTCTGATCGGCTCGGGCCTTGGTATTACGCTTTTCAACTACCTGAAAGCGCTGGGTCAGGTCGAACTGCTCGTCCAGCTTTGTTACGTGGTCTTTCTTGGCATGATCGGCTCAATGATGTTCATCGAGAGCCTGAACGCGATCCGCAGATCGTCCAAACCGGGTGGGAGTGCGCCCAAGCGGCGCAAGCATAACTGGGTTCACAACCTGCCCTTCAAAATGAAGTTCCGTGTATCCGGTCTCTATATTTCGGTCATTCCACCACTGATGGTCGGGGTGCTTGTCGGTATTCTGGCCGCCATCATGGGGGTCGGCGGCGGCTTTATCATGGTGCCTGCCATGATCTATCTGCTGGGGATGCCCACCAAGGTCGTTGTGGGCACGTCGCTGTTCCAGATCATCTTTGTGACGGCTTTCACAACCATGCTGCATGCGACCACAAACTTCACGGTTGATGTGGTCCTTGCGGTTCTTTTGCTTGTGGGCGGTGTGATCGGTGCGCAGATCGGCACCCGTATCGGCGTGAAAATGAAGGCCGAGCAGTTGCGTATCTGGCTTGCCATCATGGTGCTTGCCGTCTGCGGCAAACTGGCGTTCGATCTGCTTGTCATGCCAGCCGAGCTCTATTCATTGGGCACAGGGGGGCACCCATGATCCGCCTTGTTGCGCTGTTGCTTTTACTGGCCAGTCCTGCAAAAGCTGAAGAAATCGTTCTGGGACTAAGCCAGGACGAGGTCGCCATTACGGCGACCTTCGAAGGCTCGGACATCCTGATCTTTGGCGCCATCAAACGCGATCGCCCCGTCGAGGTTCCGGGCGACCTGGGTGTGATCGTCACGATTGCCGGCCCTGATGAATCTGTCACTGTGCGCAAGAAGGATCGTCGCTTTGGCATCTGGGTGAACACGGACTCCGTAGATGTCGATGTCGCACCCACATTCTATGCTGTAGCAACAAACCGGCCCTTGGAGGAAATCCTCACACCTGCCGAAGACCTGAACACGCGGATCAGCATGCAACGCGCGATCCGCTCTGTCGGGGCCACCGTTGATGACCCGCAAAACTTTACAGAAGCACTGATCCGCATCCGTGGGGCGCAGGGGCTGTACCAAACCATCCCCGAAGGGGTTTCCGTTGCAGAAGAAGCGCTGTTTCGCGTGCTGATCCCGCTCCCTGCAAACCTGACCGAAGGTGATTATGTCGCCGAGATTTACCTGACACGCGACAAACAAATCATCGACCTCTATACCACAACCATTCCTGTCAAAAAGGTCGGGCTGGAACGCTGGCTCTATAACCTCGCGCATGAAAACCCGTTTCTTTACGGGTTGATGTCGCTGTCGATCGCAATCGCAGCAGGCTGGGGCGCATCCGCCGCATTCAGCGCCTTCCGCCGTTAACCGCGCCCGATATGCGGCATCTTTGTCGCCATGACCATCATGGATTGCACATTTGCCTCGGGTGGCAATGTCGCCATGTGAAATACTGACCGCGCCACATCTTCAACGGCCATGCTGGGCAGCGGATCCAACCCTTGCGCCGCGCGTGTTTTTTCAAGGTTCAGCACCAGATCAGTGCGCGCATTGCCGATATCAATCTGCCCGCAGGCAATATCAAAGGGGCGTCCGTCCAACGACAGCGTCTTTGTCAGCCCGCTGACACCGTGCTTAGTAGTGGTGTAACAGATCGACCCCTCACGCGGCGTGAACGCCGAGATTGATCCATTGTTGATGATCCGTCCACCCTGCGGCGTCTGCGCGCGCATCCGGCGAAAGGCGGCACGGGCGCACAGGAACATGCCCGTCAGGTTCACATCAATGACCTTTTTCCAGTCCGCCAAAGCGATCTGGTCTATGGTTGTCTGCGGCCCGAACATCCCGGCGTTGTTGAACAGCACATCCAGATGGCCGAAACCGGCAAAGGCCGCATCAACCGCCGCCTCATCCGTGACATCACACGGCATCGGAACCGCATTTTCATGGGTGATCTCCGCCAGCGCATCAGCACGCCGTGCGATCAATCCGACACGCCACCCTTGCGAGAGGAAATGCTCTGCCGTGACCCGGCCGATGCCACTGCTGGCGCCCGTGATCATGATTGATTTCATATCTCTTCGCTCCTTAACTCGAGCGGTGCCGCCGGCACTTCAAGATCATCGACGCGCAAGACACCCTGCGGCCGCGCCAGACGGTTGCGCACGACCCAGCGCAACTGGGTCTCCGCCCGCGTAATCGCGACATAGGCAAGGCGCTTCCAAAGCGGCTGTCCCGCCTCAACCCGCCCCATCCGCGAGGCCGCGTAGATATCTGGCGCAAAGACCTGTACCGTGTCCCACTGCGATCCTTGCGCCTTGTGGATCGTGACAGCCGCGCCATGCAAAAACGTGGCCCCCATGCGCGCAGCGAAGGGGATGAAAGGCTCTTCATCACCCTCTTGTTCGATTTTCACGATACTTGCTGCACTTACCTGCGGGTCCTCTGCCCCCATTACATGCAGGCGCGAAAACCCCGGCTTGCGGCCCGGCCCCAGGTAAATAACCTGGGCGCCCTTGATCAGACCGCGCGCCTCAAGATCAAGGCGCTTCTTGCGGTGCTTCAGCGGCAGTTCGATACCATCACAAATCAACGGCTCCCCCGCCAACAACTCATCGACCGGCGCGGCAAAGGCGGCGCGGAACGCATGGATCAAACGGATACGGGTCGCGTTGCGCCACACCAGACAGGGCGAACGCGCCATCAAATCGGCCTCGACGCGTTGGGCCATGACAACACGATCGTCCATCTTGGCCGCTTCTTCGACCATCCGCTCGAACCCCTGAAAATCCAGCTGCGGATCGGCCAGGGCATGGGCCAGATCAAGGATCGGGTTGCCCGCATCCTGTCTGTGGATACGGTTCAGCGTCAGCACGCGCGGCGCTGGCAAAGTTTCAAACACCATCCCGCCAGAGGATTGCACCGGCGGCAATTGTGCCGGATCACCGAATAAAAGAAGCGTCGGGAAAATTTCCTTCAAATCCTCGAACTGCTTTTCATCCAGCATCGAACTTTCATCCACGAAACCGATGTCCAACGCCTCTTCGCGCCGCTTCCAACCGGTGATGAAATCGCTCCCGCGCAGACCCGCGGCAGCAAGTGCTGCAGGCACGGATTTATTGATCTGGTAAGACGCAAACGCACGATCAAGCGCGATATCGCTCAGACCCTCGATCTCGGGCCTGTCACCTTGGCCCGCCAGCCATTCGGCGACCTTTTCGTATTCCGGGTCATAGACCGGCGTATAGAGAATGCGGTGGATCGTGGTCGCAGGGACGCCACGATTGCGCAACACGCTGGCCGCTTTGTTGGTGGGTGCAAGAATAGCCAGTGTGCGCCGGTCCTTGCGCTTGCGCCCTTCCCAATCGCCGGAAATCACATCGACGCCCGCTTCCTCCAACGCACGATAAAGTTTGGCCAGAAGCATCGTCTTGCCCGACCCCGCCTTGCCGATGACCGCCAGCACAGATGTGCTGTCGGACTGTGGCGGTTGCAGCAGATGATCTTCCAGATCGACACCGGATTGGCGCAAGGCGACGGCGATATTATCCCAGGCCTCGGCCTGATCGTCAGAGAATGTGATGGTGGGCGCGTTCATGGGACGACTGTATCGGGACAGCAAAGGCGCTGCTAGCGCATTCGCTATGCCGGGGTCAGGTTCAGGACCGGCGCGCCGGTCCGCCTTTGACAGCAAGGCCGCGCATCACATCATGTTCCGCGTGATGGTGACACGCATCGTGGACTGGGCTGGACGCGATCTCAACCTGTGCGACAAGCTCGGCCTCTTCCAGCTGTGCCCGCAACATTGGCAAATCATTGTCGCGCGCAAAACTGCGCAGATCGGCCAGCACATCAATGATCCAATCGCGTCCCATGATGCACCGTCCCTACAAAGTATTAAGGAATAATTAAAATTTCTGGTCAGGCGGCCTTTCCCTGCGGAAACGCAAAAGGCGTCACCGTTTCCGGCGACGCCCTTTGTGGGAATATAGCGGGCACCCTAGCGCATCCGCGAGGCTTCCAATGTATCCTCAAAGGTGCGCAGACCCATCTTCGGCGCTTGGACAAGCACCGCCATATTGCCCGGCTTATGCTCATTGCGGCGCATCTTCGTATGGGCCTGCGGGATCGCATCCCAGCCAAAGCATTCCGACATGCACGGATCAAGCCGCTGCTCCAGCATCAGCTTATTGGCCGCGCTCGCCTGCTTGAGATGGGCAAAATGGCTACCCTGCAAACGCTTCTGGTGCATCCACATATACCGCACGTCGAAGGTACAATTGAAACCGGTGGTGCCGGCACAAATCACGACCATGCCACCCTTCTTGCAGACCAGGGACGATACAGGGAACGTGGCCTCGCCGGGATGTTCGAAGACCATATCAACGTTCACGCCTTTGCCGGTGATCTCCCAGATTGCCTTGCCGAACTTGCGGGCCTCTTTCAGCCAGGTATTATATTCGGGCGTATTCACTGTGGGCAGCTGGCCCCAGCAGTTGAAATCGTTCCGGTTGATGACACCCTTCGCACCCAGTGACATCACAAACTCGCGCTTGCTCTCGTCGCTGATGATACCAATCGCATTCGCGCCAGCCGTGTTGATCAACTGGATGGCATAAGACCCCAGACCACCCGAGGCACCCCAGACAAGCACGTTCTGTCCGGGCTTAAGATCATGCGGCTCATGCCCGAACAACATCCGGTATGCAGTCGCCAGCGTCAGCGTGTAACATGCGCTTTCTTCCCATGTCAGGTGCTGAGGACGGTGCATCAACTGCTGGGACTGAACGCATGTAAACTGGGCAAATGACCCGCCAGCCGTTTCATAGCCCCAGATGCGCTGACTGGGCGAATACATCGGATCGCCACCGTTGCATTCCTCATCATCGCCATCATCCTGATTGCAATGGATCACAACTTCGTCGCCAACCTTCCAGCGCTTGACCTTGTCACCCACCGCCCAAACGATCCCTGCAGCGTCAGAACCCACGATCTGATACTCTTCTTTATGGATATCAAACGGGCTGACAGGGATACCAAGACCCGCCCAGACTCCGTTATAGTTCACGCCAGCCGCCATCACGAGAACCAGAACCTCGTGGCTGTCGAGCTTTGGCACATCCACAACTTCGAGCTGGAACGCCTTCTCGGGCTCGCCATGGCGTTCACGGCGGATCACCCACGCATGCATCTTTGCAGGCACATAGCCCAAAGGTGGCATCTCGCCGACTTCATACAGGTCTTTCTCGGGTGCCGTATAAGCAGTTTGGTCGAGGGCCATCGCAGTCTCCATCAGTCAGCTTCCAATGTTGCCGCGCCGCAGAATCAAGCGCGTTTTCCATTGAATACGGGATGAGAAAGCAACTTTGCAACCCTATTTAGATCATTTTTGTAATTTAATTACTCTGCAACTGCAGAAACCTCGTCCGAGTGTGCTGCAACTGCATCAAAATGATGCGCAATAGAATTGGCGTAGAAACTCAGAACGTCATGCCCTTCCGCCGTGACCGAAATCGCGCCATTGGTCTCGACAAGCAGGCCGCGCCCCCGCAACCGGCTCAGCGCGTCGTGCACAACTTCATGCGCCTCACGCCTGGGGCAAGGCAGCTTGCGCTCTTTCAAAAGCGTGATGGACCGCGCCACCGAGGCCTCAAGATCGGTAGTGGTCACCGGCGCTGCCAACAGGATATGCCGCGCCACCAAGGGAACACCGACAACCGGTGTCACATCGCCAATCCGCTTCATCAACTCCCGGGCAAGCTGTTCTGTCAGATCACTGTCCGTATCGCCATGATATTTCGAAAGCTCCAGCGGCTCGCCAAAACTGACGGAGGCAACCCCGAAGCCTCTGAACCGCCCTGTTATGCGCAGACCAATATGGCGTGCAACGCGCCCGAAAATCGAAAACAACGACGGCTTAAACCTGCGCGTGCCGGATTTGTCGGCGGCAATCAGGATCGTATCTTCCAGCACACGGTCATAATTCACCGCAACCGGCACAAAGATCACCTCGCGGGCCTTGGGATCAAAGTCCTCAACAATATAATTCAGCAACCCCATACGCGGCGGGGCCAATAATCCGTTCAGGCTCAGCCCGCCTTCGGGAAAGACCGCCTGGCTCACACCGCCGCGCGTGGCCATTTGCACATAACGGGCCAGCACTTTGCGATAGAGCGCGCCCCGCGATTTGCGCCGGATGAAATATGCGCCAAGCATGCGGATCACCGAAGACAGCGGCCACACCCGCGCCCACTCTCCCACAGCATAAGACAGCGCACCGGCATTTGCTGCCAGATAGGTGACCAGCACATAATCCATATTGCTGCGATGATTGATGACAAAGATCACAGTCGCATCAGGATCAATCTTTTCCAGCCGCTTTCGGTCGAACGTGCCCAGTTTGATCCGGTAAAGCGATTTGGACAGCCACTTTGCCAGTCTGATGCCGACACTGAAATAGGCGGTCGCAGAAAAGCCCGGCACAATCTCGCGCGCATAGCGGCGGGCCTTTTCAAAGGCGACATTCTCGGGGATTTTTTCCTTATTGGCGTGGTCGACAATGGCCTGCGTTACTTCAGGATCGTAAATCAAACGCTGGATCATGTCATACCGCCGCGCCAGCTTGAACGGCTCGATCGGGCGCTGGAGGCGCTGGTTGAGCTTGCCAATGACCCGTTCGGCCCGCTTACGGAAAAACCAGCGCACCGAGGGGAACAGAAAATGCGATGCAAAAGTCACTGCGGCGAACAGGACAATAAGAACGAAGGCCCAAATGGGCAGTGAGATCGTTTGCGTCATACGCAGAAGGTGACAGGGAACTTGGCCTAGGTAAATCCCGTCATGCCGCGTTGCGGCGAATTGACAGCGCCATAAAATGTCCGATAAACACCCTCATGGCGTAATTTAATTACGCGAATTGATTCAGGAGAGCCGTAAATGTCGCAACCGCAGAAAGACCGCCCTTGGCTGTTTCGCACATACGCAGGTCATTCCACGGCCTCTGCCTCGAACGCGCTATATCGCGGCAACCTTGCCAAAGGTCAGACCGGTCTTTCTGTCGCTTTCGATCTGCCCACCCAAACCGGCTATGACAGCGATCATATCCTCGCCAAAGGCGAGGTCGGCAAAGTTGGCGTGCCCGTGAGCCACCTTGGCGACATGCGTACGCTTTTTAACGATATCCCGTTGGATCAGATGAACACCTCGATGACGATCAACGCGACAGCGCCTTGGCTTTTGTCGCTCTACATCGCGGTGGCGGAAGAACAGGGCGCGGATGTAAGCGCGCTGCAGGGGACAGTCCAGAACGACATCATCAAAGAATACCTCTCACGCGGGACCTATATTTGCCCGCCCGAACCGTCCCTGCGCATGATCACCGACGTGGCCGCCTACACCCGCGAACACCTGCCCAAATGGAACCCGATGAACGTCTGTTCCTACCACCTGCAAGAGGCGGGCGCGACACCGGAAGAAGAGCTTGCCTTCGCGCTGGCCACTGCCACCGCCGTACTGGACGATCTGAAAGGCAAAGTGCCCGCCGCACATTTCCCCGCCATGGTCGGCCGCATTTCCTTTTTCGTGAACGCCGGTATCCGTTTTGTGACCGAGCTTTGCAAAATGCGCGCCTTTGTCGAATTATGGGACGAAATTTGCGCCACCCGCTATGGTGTCGAAGATGCCAAATACCGCCGTTTCCGTTATGGCGTGCAAGTCAATTCGCTTGGCCTGACCGAACAGCAGCCCGAAAATAACGTCTATCGTATCCTTTTGGAAACGCTTGCCGTGACATTGTCGAAAAACGCCCGCGCCCGTGCCGTGCAATTGCCCGCTTGGAACGAAGCATTGGGTCTGCCGCGCCCTTGGGACCAACAATGGTCACTGCGGATGCAACAGATTCTGGCTTATGAAACCGATCTTCTGGAATTCGACGATCTTTTCGATGGGAACCCCGCAATTGACCGCAAGGTGAATGAACTGAAAGATGGCGCGCGTGCCGAATTGGCACAAATTGACGGAATGGGCGGGGCCGTTGGTGCAATTGCCTATATGAAATCGCGCCTTGTCGAAAGTAATGCAGCGCGCATCGGCAATATCGAAAAAGGCGAAACGACAGTTGTCGGCGTCAACAGATGGCAGGCTGGCGAACCTTCGCCGCTTACCGCAGGCGAAGATGCCATCATGGTCTCTGACCCAAGGGCCGAGGCCGACCAACTCCGCCGCCTCGCGCAATGGAAAGCCGGCCGCGATAATGCAGCCGTAGGAGATGCGCTAGCCGCACTGCGGACCGCCGCCAAGGATGGCAGCAACATTATGCCCCCTTCCATCGCCTGCGCACGCGCAGGTGTGACAACCGGTGAATGGGCCGACGTGATCCGCAGCGTCTTTGGCCAGTACCGCGCGCCTACCGGCGTCAGCAGCAACCCGTCCAACCGTACCGAAGGCCTAGAGGATTTGCGCGAACAGGTCGATCTGGTCAGCGCGGCCCTCGGTCGCCGCCTGAAATTTCTTGTCGGCAAACCGGGATTAGACGGCCATTCAAATGGCGCCGAACAGATTGCTGCGCGCGCGCGCGATTGCGGCATGGAGATTGATTACGAAGGCATTCGCCTTACGCCCGAAGAAATTGTGACAGCCGCACAAAATGGCGACGTCCATGTGATCGGACTTTCTATTCTCTCGGGTTCCCATATTCCCTTGGTACGCGATGTTATGGCGCGCCTGCATACCGCTGGCATAGCCCATATTCCTGTCATCGCCGGCGGTATTATTCCTGAGGATGATGCAATTGAATTGCGCGCAATGGGTGTTGCGCGGGTCTATACGCCAAAGGATTTCGAATTGAACAAGATCATGAACGACATTGTTACCTTGGTCGACCCGCGATCAGTCGCGGCGGAATAAAGCCGAAACTCTGCGCTTTTGGATAGGCCATTACGATTTCAAGATACTGTTTGAATAGAATTATGGTATTCGTTCAGGAGCGAATTGGAGAAACACAAATGTATCCTGATCTGAAATCAATGACCCGAAAAGAGCTAGAAAAACTGCAAGCCAGTGTTGAGAAAGCTTTGGCGCGGGTGACAGAAAATGAAAAGAAAGCCGCGCGCGCTGCGGCAGAAAAAGCGGCGGCTGCGCATGGATTTTCACTCGCGGAGATCACAGATAGCGCACCAGCAAAAAGAGGACCCAAACCAAAGTCAGGCCCTAAAACGGTATCGCCGGCAAAATATAAAAACCCGTCTGATCCAACGCAAACCTGGACGGGCAAAGGACGTCAACCGCAGTGGTTCAAGGCGGCTATCAAGACGGGCACCTCGCCTGACAACATGGAAATCTAGCTTTCTACAAATCCCGCTTCCTTCGGCGCTGCGCCCTGCATAGACTGAGCGGCACATTCACAGGAGGCTGAGATGACCATCCACATTGGCGCCGAAAAGGGCGACATTGCATCAACCGTTCTGATGCCGGGCGATCCCTATCGCGCCAAATGGGCGGCAGAAACTTTTCTGAAAGATGTGCGCTGCATTAATGAAGTGCGCGGCATGCTCGGTTTTACGGGCACATGGAACGGCCATAGGGTAACAATCCAAGGGTCCGGCATGGGGATGCCGTCGCTGTCGATTTACGCGAACGAATTGATCAAGGACTATGACGTGCAAACCCTGATCCGTATCGGGTCGTGCGGCGGCATGCAAAAGAACGTAGGCATTCGCGATGTGATCCTGGCCATGACAGCCTCGACACTCTCAACGCCGTCTCGCGGCATCTTCAAAGACCTTAGTTTCGCACCCTGCGCTGACTACAGCCTGCTCGCGGCGGCGCATAACGCAGCACAGGCGAAAGGGGTACCAACCCATGTTGGCGGGATCTATTCATCGGATGTCTTTTACGACGAACGCCCCGACCTGAACGAACAAATGATCCGGCACGGTATACTGGGCGTCGAGATGGAAGCCGCTGAGCTATACACCCTCGCTGCCCGTTACGGTCGGCGCGCCTTGGCGGTCCTGACGGTCAGTGATCACCTGATCACCCATGAAGCGCTTCCCGCCGAAGAGCGTGAAAGATCATTTGGAGATATGGTCGAAATTGCCCTGACCGCAGCTTTCGCACCGGCCACCTTGTAAAGGGGGCCTTGCCCCCGGCCCTGCGGGCCTCCCCCAGGATATTTTCGGGCCAATAATAACGAAGAATTAACCTACTTTGGCGATGATCAGCGCTGCGGTACAGGCGGGGACGCCGATGGCCGTGGCCGGTAATAACCGGAAGGGCTCGCGCGATGGATCGCGGGCCCTTTTTCAATATTATTGGCCTGCAAATATCCTCGGGGGGAGCGTCAGCGGGGGGCAGACAGCCCCCCTGTATGCTCTCGTCTAGACAGTACGTTCGACCATCATGCCTTTGATGTGCGCAATCGCTGCCGCTGGGTTCAGGCCCTTCGGGCATGTTTTCGCACAGTTCATGATCGTGTGGCAGCGGTAGAGTTTGAAGGGGTCTTCAAGCTGATCCAAGCGCTCGCCTGTTGCCTCGTCACGGCTGTCGATGATCCAGCGGTAGGCGTGCAAAAGCGCGGCTGGCCCTAGATAGCGATCACCGTTCCACCAATAAGACGGGCAGGAAGTTGAGCAACACGCGCACATGACGCATTCGTACAAACCGTCCAGTTTCTTACGGTCATCAACAGACTGCTTCCACTCTTTGGCAGGACGGTTTGTCTTTGTCTCGAGCCACGGCATCACAGAGGCGTGCTGGGCATAAAAGTGTGTCAGGTCCGGGATCAGGTCCTTGATCACCGGCATATGCGGCAACGGATAGATTTTCACGTCACCCTTGATCTCATCCATGCCGTAAATGCAGGCCAGCGTATTGATCCCGTCGATATTCATCGCGCAGGACCCACAAATCCCCTCGCGGCAGGAGCGACGGAACGTAAGCGTCGGATCAATTTCGTTTTTGATCTTGATCAGCGCATCCAGCACCATCGGGCCACAGTTATCCATATCAATGAAATATGTATCCAGCTGCGGATTCTTGCCGTCATCGGGGTTCCAGCGATAGACCTGCACTTTGCGCAGGTTCGTCGCGCCCTCCGGCTTGGGCCAGGTTTTACCCACTTTCATGCGGGAGTTCTTGGGAAGTGTCAGTTGTACCATTTTTCGTTCCTTCCGTCAGGGCTTGCGCCCGAATACCTTTACATGGCGCGTAAACGCGGCGGCCGAATTGGCGCTTCGCCGGTTAGATTGAAGACGCAGCTTTCATAAACCGCAATCGGGTCAAGCCCGCGGATCGCATCTGCGCTGATGCTGAGTGTACCGCTGGTAAGTAGTCCGCTCTCGCTATTTGCGCCAATGCTTAGATCAATCTCTGGTCCCTGTGCGGCGCGCGCACGCTCTTCACAGCGCTCTGCCGCCCGTTCCGGTGTGACCGGTGCACAGGCCGCAGTCAGCAATGCAGACCACAAGAGTGCAGCGCGGATCATAGATTTACCCCGAGCGAATTGTTGACTGTGCAACGCACCGTCTCTGGGCGCTGCGCAATCCGGACAATCAGATCTGTCGTCGCGTCATTGGCTCCAACCACAGCCCCCTGCGCGATCTGTATGATCTCGCCCGATGAGGCATTGTCGATAATACAGTCCGTCAGCGGACGTGCATCAACGCCGGGAAAGCGCGCCTGCACTGCGTTATTGACGACACCTTTCGCCGCGTCACGCGCCAGCATGTCGCCTGTCGGACCAAGGTCCTGCATGCAACCCGCGAGCATCGCCACCGCGCCAAATGTCGCCAGAAAACGCATCAGAATGTCCGTTCTTTCGGCGCAATCTTGGCTTCCGAGATGCCGCCTTCGGCTTCGGTTGTCAGGCCAGCGGTGATCACCGGACGGTAGCTCAGCTTCACTTTCGCACCATCCACATGGCTGATCGTGTGCACCCGCCAGTTCTTGTCGTCACGCGTTGCATAGTCCTCATGCGCATGTGCGCCCCGGCTTTCCTTGCGCGCCTCAGCACCGACAATCGTCGCCAGCGCGTTCGGCATCAGGTTGGTCAGTTCCAGCGTTTCCATCAGGTCGCTGTTCCAGACGAGGCTGCGGTCAGTGACAGACAGATCGTCCATCTTGTCCGCAATCGCTGTCATCTTCGCAACACCCTCGGCCAGCGTTTTATCGGTGCGGAACACCGCCGCATCGGCCTGCATCGCCTTTTGCATTTCAAGACGCAGTTCCGCAGTGCCGACGTTGCCCTTGGCATGGCGCAGACCGTCGAAACGGTCAAAACACGCATCAACCGACGCTTGGTTCAATGTCGGATTGGGCGCGCTCCGGTCCACAACCTCACCAGCGCGGATTGCAGCAGCACGGCCAAAGACCACGAGGTCGATCAGGCTGTTCGATCCCAGACGGTTCGCGCCATGCACCGATGCACAGCCCGCTTCGCCCACGGCCATCAAGCCGGGTACAACCGCATTCGGGTCTTTCTTCGTGGGGTTGAGCACCTCACCGTAATAGTTCGTCGGAATACCGCCCATGTTATAGTGCACCGTCGGCAGAACCGGGATCGCCTCTTTCGTCACGTCCACGCCCGCAAAGATGCGCGCGCTTTCCGAGATACCCGGCAGACGTTCAGCCAATGCCTCTTTCGGCAGGTGGTTGAGGTTCAGGCTGATATGGTCGCCATTCGCCCCCACACCGCGCCCTTCGCGGATTTCCATCGTCATGCAGCGGCTGACATAGTCGCGCGGTGCGAGGTCTTTGTAGTTGGGCGCATAGCGCTCCATGAACCGTTCGCCTTCGGAGTTGGTCAGATAACCACCCTCGCCACGCGCGCCTTCGGTGATCAGACAACCCGCACCGTAGATGCCGGTGGGATGGAACTGCACAAACTCCATATCCTGCAACGGCAGACCCTGACGGGCGACCATACCGCCGCCGTCACCTGTGCATGTGTGGGCAGAGGTGGCGCTGAAATAAGCACGGCCATATCCGCCTGTCGCCAGCACAACAGTCTTGGCGTTGAAGACGTGCATGGTGCCGTCGTCCAGCTTCCAAGCGATCACACCCTGACAGATGCCATCGTCGGACATGATCAGATCAAGTGCGAAATATTCAATATAGAACTCGGCCTGCTGTTTCAGCGACTGGCCATAAAGCGTGTGCAAAATCGCGTGTCCGGTCCGGTCAGCGGCGGCACAGGTGCGCTGCACAGGCGGCCCCTCGCCAAACTCGGTGGTGTGACCACCGAACGGACGCTGATAGATCTTGCCCTCTTCGGTGCGCGAAAACGGCACGCCATAGTGCTCAAGCTCGTAAACCGCCTTGGGTGCCTCACGTGCCAGATACTCCATCGCGTCGGTATCGCCCAACCAGTCAGAGCCTTTGACCGTGTCATACATATGCCACTGCCAGCTATCAGGGCCCATGTTGCCAAGAGACGCCGCAATGCCACCTTGGGCCGCAACCGTATGCGAACGGGTCGGGAAAACCTTGGTGATACAGGCCGTCCGCAGGCCTTGTTCGGCAAGACCCAAAGTGGCCCGAAGTCCGGCGCCACCAGCCCCGACTACGATCGCGTCATAGGTATGGGTTTCGTATTCATAAGCAGCCATAAGTGATAAGCTCCGCGGGAATTAAAGGGCGATACGGACGATTGCGAAAATCGCAAAAGCCGCCGCAGCATAGGACAGGCAGATCATGCCGATAATCGCCGCCTTGCGTGCGAAACCGTGAACATAATCCTCAATCAGGGTTTGGACACCCAACCGGTAATGAAAAAAGCCGACCAGCATGGTCAGGATCGCGACCACGGCAGGGAAAGGCCGCTGGTAATAGGCGATCACCTCTTCATAGGAAGACCCGAGGATCGATCCGAAGGTAAAGATAAACAGCGGCGTCAGGATCAGGAGGGCGACAGACGTCACCATCATCTGCCAGTGATGCTCGGTCCCGGTCTTGGCCGAGCCCATGCCGGATGCGCGTTTGCGATCAGTCAAAAAAGCCATATCAACGCCCCCTTATACAACAATCACGGTGAAGATCGTCATCAAGACCGACAGCACCATCATCATCTGCGCGGCCAACTCGGACTTATCGACATCAAGCATGCGGCCACTGTCCCACACCAGATGGCGCAGGCCACCCAGCAGGTGATACCAAAGGCCCAGCACCGACAGCGTCATGACCAAATCGCCAAACCAGCTCGTGACAAAACCGTTGGCGGTCGCGAACGCCTCGGGTCCTGATGCAGCGGCAACGAACCACCAGACGATCATCAACGCCGCCACAATGAGCGCGTTGCCGGTAATGCGGACCAGAATTGAGGACATCGAGGTCCATTGCGGACGATAGATCGTCAGATGCGGTGAAAGCGGGCGATTGCCCCGGTTCACGTCAGCCATATCAGTTCCCTTCGTTGGCTTGTGTCGTCGGTCAGACGACGCCTTTGGAGTATGTTCTGCACCATTCACAGCACAGAGTCACGCGCAGCGCGACCATCAAACCGTGAAAAATGGTCGCGCAAAGCCACCTTTTTTCAAGTTGTGATCACACGTTTCTAAACTGTGATCACAAATATCCCGCTTTGTTCTAACAAGAGGTTAGCCCGCGTCACGCAGGCATCAATGCCCAGTAATCCAGATCAAGAAGCACATCCGCGTGATACTTGCCATCGTCCCCCCGCAGCACCCCCGCCGCCCCTTTGGTGGCCACCAACCGCAACCGGATCGCACCGACACCCGGCGCATCCGTTTCGGCAACGTCCAGCACCTCGGACCACGCGCGCACCGTATCACCCGCAAAACACGGGTTCGCATGCGCGCCCCCGTTCAGCGCGACAATCATCTGCGCATTGGCCAACCCGTTGAACGACAAAGCCCGCGCCAGCGAGATCACATGACCCCCGTAAATCAACCGCTTGCCATCCGCACGGTTGGTCGCATCAAAATGCACCTTCGCGGTGTTCTGCCATAGACGGGTCGCCAACATGTGTTCGGCTTCTTCGATGGTCACAGCATCCACATGGTCGATGATTTCACCCACCGTATAATCACCCGACCGGTGCGGTTCACCCGCCAGCGTGAAATCATAGTCCTGAAAGGTCAGCCCCTGAGGGATCACGAGATCACCGACCGCGACAGCGTCCGCCAGATCAGGGATTATCGCCTCGGGCGCATCACCTGCACCGCGCTTGCGCACCATCACCCAGCGCACATAGCTCAGCACCTCTTCACCGCGCTGATTGCGCCCCGTCGTGCGCACCCAGACCACACCGGTTTTTCCGTTCGAGTTCTGCTTGACGCCAATCACCTCGGACTGCGACACCAACGTATCACCCGCATAAACAGGGCGCAGCCAGCGCCCCTCGGCATAGCCCAGATTGGCGACCGCGTTCAGCGACACATCCGGTACGGTCTTGCCAAAGACGGTGTGAAACGTGACCAGATCATCCATAGGCGAGGCAGGCAAGCCGCAAGCGCGCGCAAATTCATCCGAAGAATAAAGCGCACCACGGGCGGGATAGAGCGCATGATAGAGCGCACGTTCGCCACCTGAAATCGTGCGCGGCACGGCGTGTGTGATCACATCCCCAACGGCGTAATCCTCAAAGAACCGGCCTGCGTTTGTCTTGGTCATTGCTGCCCCAATTTCATCTCGGACGAATAGGGCGTGTCGATTTCTTTAGTCACCGCCTGCCCGCAACGCATCACCCCGTTGGCATGGTCAAAGGCATAGGTCGGATCGCCATAAAGCTCCCAGCCCTTGGACAACGCCTCGGACACTTTGTGGCAAAATGCCGAGGTGTCGTCCTCGGTCAACAAACGATAGATTTTCATAGTCTTACCCCCAAGGTGCGACGCCAAGTGCGTAGTGGATCAACATGACAACCACGGTCACAACGATGGTCACAACAACCGCCACAATCTCTTTCTTGAATGGCGCGCGTGCGGGGCGCACCCAAGGCCCTTCTTGCGCATTGATGAGCACAATTTCCAAAATCGCCCAAGCGAGCAAACCGCCGAACAGAATAAACGACGCAGTATCGCCATTCACCAGCAAATGCGCCACCGCCCAGATCGAGAAACCGGTCAGCTGCGGGTGCCTCACCTTCGTGCCCAGCCAAATTTTCGCGCCCTTCGCCGCACTGGCGGCGTAGAAATAGAAGGCCACAATCATCAGCAGGTTGTTGATGCCGACCCACATCGGATCACGACCCCAATAAACAGCGCCATCCGCGGCACGATACCCCAGCACCATCAAAACGACGCTCAGGATAATGGCGACCGCCATAACCGGATAGCCCGCTCCACCCAGAGACGCCCGCGCGCCCGGTGCAAGCCGTTTGAACAAATGCGCCGCCCACCAAAGGGCAACGCCAGCGATAAGTAGTGTCATGCAGTCTCCAATGCAGCGATAGCCTCAGCTTTCGCCAACGTCGCGCGCGCCGTGACGATATGCAAGTTCTCAACGATGCGGCCATCAACCACAGCCACCCCCTGCCCCTCGGCTTCGGCCGCTTCAAAGGCGGCAATCTGGCGACGGGCCAGATCAATCTCATCCGCCGTCGGGCCAAAGGCGGCATTGGCAATCGCCACTTGGGCGGGATGGATCAGGGTCTTGCCGTCAAAGCCCATATCGCGGCCTTCTTCGCATTCCGCGCGCAGCCCGTCTTCGTCCTTGAAGGCATTATAAACACCATCAAGCGCCACAATCCCCGCAGCCTTCGCCGCCAGCAAGCAATGCTGCAACGCCATCGTCAGCGCACCGCGGGTGCGCGAATTCAGATCCTTTCCCAGATCATTCGTGCCCAGAACAAAGCCCGCAATCCGAGGGTGCGCTGCGATACTTTGGGCATTTATAACCCCCTCCGGCGTCTCCATCATTGCCCAGATCGGCAGATCTGGCACCATCGCCGCCAGCGCATCCACATCGGCAGGGCCATTCACCTTTGGCAACAGGATCGCGTCACAATCCATCGCCGCAACCGCAGCCGCATCGGCCGCCCCCCATTGGGTATCAAGCCCGTTGATCCGCACGATTTTGAGGCGCGGCCCATAGCCCCCGTCCGCAAGGGCGGCATAAAGCGTATCCCGCGCCGCGACCTTGGCGTCAGGCGAAACAGCGTCTTCCAGATCAAACAGAATTACATCAACCGGCAGCCCGCGCGCCTTTTCCAAGGCCCGATCCTTGGACCCGGGGATATAGAGGGCTGAACGGTAGGGGCGGCTATGCATCGAATCTTCCTCGCAATAATGTTGCGCGGAAGAGGCCAGAAACCATCCAATCATTCAAGCCCAAATTGCCGCAACGCAGCGACCGGCGCCATCGTTACGGTGTGTTAACCAATTTTGCGTAAGCTCCCCCGACACTTGATCCCACGACGGATCACCATGATCCGCTTTGTACAAGGGGAACCAAATGAAACGTATCTTATTCCTGATGTCTTTCGGGATCTGCGGCATGATGCTGGCCGCGCAGCAGGCGCACGCGCAGGGGAATTGCGCGGACCACGCCACGGTCGTTGAAGGCTTGGGCGAACACTATGGCGAAAGCCGCCAATCCATCGGGCTGGCAGGGGATAATTCCGTGGTGGAAGTCTTTGCCTCCATGGACACAGGATCTTGGACCATCACGATCACCCGGCCCGGCGGGCTGACATGCCTTGCCGCCGCAGGGCAGGCCTACCAATATGTGAACGAACCATTGGCGAATTTCGACAGCCAGAGCTGAGAACCAGTGGTCCGGCTTAGGTCAACGCGATCCAGATAAGCCGGACACCTGTCAAAAGCAGCAACACATATGTCAGCCCAAAGAACAAACGCTCCGGTATCCAATAGTGGGCCTTCACACCCAGCCACGCACCAATCAGGGCGAATGGGGCCAGCAAGAGGCTACCCATCATCGTGTCCCAGCTGAAGATACCCAAAAACGCATAGGGCACCGCCTTCATCCAGTTCACTGCCCAAAAGACAACCACCGTGGTCGCCTGAAACGTCGTCTTGCTCAGGCCCTGTGACAGCAAAAACACCGCAGAGGGTGGGCCACCCGCATGGCTGATAAAGCTGGTAAACCCGCTCACCAGGCCCGCAATCCATGCAAATGGCGCGGAAAACGGCATGATCGGGATCTTGAGCCAACCGATGGCGCGCGCCCATTGAAAAGCAACGAATGCCAGACAAATCGCGCCGATCAGCAACCTGAACACATCAGCATCAACCGAGGCATAGAGCCATGCCGCAATAATGCACCCGGGCACCGCCCCGATCATCAGGCCTTTGGCAGATGGCCAATGCCACTTGCCCCAATAGGGTTTCAACGTGGCGGCATCCACCAGCATAAAGAGTGGCAAAACAATCCCCAAAGCAGCCCCCGGCGGAACCACCAGCGCCAGAATCGCACCGCCGACAAAGGCCGCACCCGACCCGAAACCAGCCTTGGACATACCGCCAAAGATGATCGCGGGGATGCCCACCGCAAAAAATTGCCATCCGAATTCAATCACGCAAGCAGTCCAAAATACCCATCATTCCAGCATCGTTAGCGCCAACCACAGGGCTTGGCTACTGTGCTGAGGATGATGCCGCGATGCAGCACTCTTGCGCGCGCGGCCTCAAAGCCTTACCCAAACGCCGAAAGCCAAATCACCAAAGGACTTGTTTCAATGGCCAGACCCAAGATTGCCCTTATCGGCGCCGGACAGATCGGCGGCACGCTTGCACATCTCGCAGCTGTCAAAGAACTCGGCGATGTCGTCCTCTTCGATATCGCAGAGGGCATCCCCCAAGGTAAGGCGCTTGATATCGCCGAATCCGGCCCCGCGGCCAAATTCGACGGCAGCTTCAAAGGCGCCAACAGCTACGAAGATATTGCAGGCGCGGACGTCTGCATCGTCACCGCCGGTGTCGCACGCAAGCCGGGCATGTCCCGCGATGATCTGCTGGGCATCAACCTGAAGGTTATGAAATCCGTCGGCGAAGGCATCGCGGCCCACGCGCCAAACGCATTCGTCATCTGCATCACGAACCCGCTGGACGCGATGGTCTGGGCGTTGCGCGAATTTTCCGGCCTGCCCCACCACATGGTCTGCGGCATGGCGGGTGTGCTAGATTCGGCCCGCTTCCGTCACTTCCTTGCCGAAGAATTCAACGTCTCCATGCGCGACGTCACAGCATTTGTTCTGGGCGGCCACGGCGACACGATGGTGCCGCTGACACGGTATTCCACAGTTGCAGGCATCCCGTTGCCCGACCTGGTCGACATGGGCTGGACAACACAAGACAAACTTGACGCGATTGTGCAGCGCACACGTGACGGCGGTGCCGAAATCGTCGGCCTGCTGAAAACCGGCTCTGCTTTCTATGCGCCGGCCACATCCGCAATCGAAATGGCCGAGGCTTTCCTGAAGGATCAAAAGCGTCTGCTGCCATGTGCGGCGCACGTTGATGGCGCATACGGCCTGAACGGTTTCTATGTCGGTGTCCCCACCATCATCGGTGCAGGCGGCATCGAGCGCGTGGTCGAAATCAAGATGAACAAAGAAGAGCAGGCGATGTTCGACAAATCCGTTGACGCCGTCAAAGGCCTTGTCGAGGCCTGCATCGGCATCGACGCCAGCCTCGCATAAGCAATCTGCACATGAACGATACAAGGGGCTGTCCTACGGGGCGGCCCTTTTTATTTGTGCAAATAGCCCGTCACATGGGTCTTGTTGACCTCCACCCAGCCATCAATGGCTTGCGGGCTTGCATCTGCAACCTGTCCTGCAAAATACCGTGTTACGACAGGGGCCGGATCAAAGGCCCGGTCATCCCAAAGCCCGCGCTCCACCAAAGACTTGATGGTTGGTGCGTCAACAGATTTCAGGCGGTGATAAAGGCTTTCCGCCATGTCCGGTGCCGCCATCAACGCCTCTGCCTGCCGCCGCCGGTGATCTGACGGCGGCATCCCGTCATGATCGTTCAGCGCCCGTATCATCCGCGACAGTTTGTAGAACCAGTGGTGCGGCGTCAGACCTTCGAAATGCAAAAGTTCCAGCACCTCGTTGGTCGCACGTGTGCTGACAACCTCTTGGGCCGACTTGGGCTGTCTTGGCCGGTGGATCGACATATTCAAATCGCGCCCCGTCCGCACAAAGGCCTTGCCCTGCGCATGCCCCGCCAGCCCCCGGTTCGTCATCTTGAAATCCGCGCCAAAGACCGCCGTCCCCCGCTTTGCAGGCCCCTGAAACGGACGCCGGAACGCGCCATCAAACAGTTCCGCACCGATCTTGCCCATCGGGTGGACACGCTCAGCCACCCCCAGAATGAAACATTCGGTCTCGGCCTCGACCCCGGCCAAAACATCCGCCACAGGCATGGCCGCGCGCAGATACTCATCCGCGTCACAATGTAAAATCCAATCCGCTGCGGTGCGCTGATAGGCATCCTGCGCATTGCGCACCTGCCGGATCTCATGGCGATGCGGGCGCGGCTTTCCGAAGCGGTCCCAATGCGCCGCATCGCAAGCCACCACCGTCACCTGCGGCAAGTGGGTAAAATCAACCGTTCCCGCCGCAGTCGGGCCGTCAAAATACAAAAATACCTGCGCCGCCCCCAGCGACAGGTGCCACGCCACGAAGGCCTGCAACAACGCAGGAGGTTCATCAACGGTAGCAACGACGGCCCATGAAGGTGTTTCTGTCAACATCGGCACTTTGCTACCATAGTCACGAATCTTTCAAAATGGATTAAAACAGGCACAGTCTGAGCACACCTTGCCTTTTGTGATCACAGTAAAAAAATCTGTGATCACAAATGTTCGATTTTCCCCTGATTTCCGATTTTTCGCTTATATAGCGTAGATTTTCCATGTTTAGGTGCCGTCAACCGAAGCCAAATTGGAATTGTCTTATGAACATTCACGAATATCAGGCCAAAGCCTTGCTGCGCAGCTATGGCGCGCCCGTCTCTGATGGCCGCCCCGTCACCCGCGCCGAGGACGCCAAAACCGCAGCAGGCGAACTTGATGGTCCGCTGTGGGTTGTCAAAGCCCAGATCCACGCAGGTGGACGCGGCAAAGGCAAATTCAAAGAGGCCGATGCCGGCGAAGCCGGCGGCGTGCGCTTGGCCAAATCGGTCGAAGAGGCTGCACAGGAAGCCAAGAAGATGCTGGGCCGCACATTGGTCACGCACCAGACCGGTCCTGCGGGCAAGCAGGTGAACCGCATCTACATCGAAGACGGCTCAGGCATCGAGACAGAAATGTACCTCGCCCTGCTGGTCGACCGCGCGACAAGCCGCATCGGCTTTGTCGTCTCGACCGAGGGCGGCATGGACATCGAAGAAGTCGCTGAAAATACGCCCGAGAAGATCCTCAACTTCACCGTTGATCCGGCAACCGGATATCAGCCGTTCCACGGCCGTCGCGTTGCTTTCGCGCTGGGGCTGAAAGGCAATCAGATCAAACAGTGCGTGGCGCTGATGGGCAACCTCTACCGCGCTTTCACTGAAAAAGACATGGAGATGCTGGAGATCAACCCGTTGATCGTCACAGACGGCGGTGATCTCAAAGTACTCGACGCCAAGGTCGCTTTCGACGGCAACGCCATCTACCGCCACGCCGATATCGCCGCCCTGCGCGACGAAACCGAAGAAGACCCCAAGGAACTGCAAGCTTCCAAGTACGACCTGAACTATATCGCCCTCGACGGCGAAATCGGCTGCATGGTCAACGGCGCAGGTCTTGCCATGGCGACAATGGACATCATCAAACTCTACGGTGCTGAACCTGCCAACTTCCTCGACGTGGGCGGCGGTGCGACGAAAGAGAAGGTGACCGAGGCCTTCAAGATCATCACATCCGACCCGCAGGTCAAAGGCATCCTTGTGAACATCTTCGGCGGCATCATGCGCTGCGACGTCATCGCAGAGGGCGTGATTGCGGCCGTGAAAGAGGTCGGCCTGCAGGTCCCACTGGTTGTGCGCCTTGAAGGGACGAACGTCGAAAAAGGCAAAGAGATCATCCAGAACTCCGGCCTTGATGTGATCGCAGCGGACGACCTGAAAGACGGCGCGCAGAAGATCGTGAAAGCCGTCAAAGGTTAATCCCGTAGGGTGGGTGAAACCCACGCGATGCAAAGATTTTAAGGAGCCACCAACATGGCCATTCTCGTAAACGAAAACACCAAAGTGATCTGTCAGGGCCTTACCGGTTCACAGGGCACATTCCACTCCGAGCAAGCGATTGCCTACGGCACCAAAATGGTCGGCGGCGTGACCCCCGGCAAAGGCGGTCAGACGCACCTTGATTTGCCGATCTTCAACTCGGTCCACGAAGCCAAGCATGTGACCGAAGCCAACGCATCGGTTATCTACGTGCCGCCACCCTTCGCAGCGGATTCAATCCTTGAGGCCATCGACGCCGAAATGGAACTGATCATCTGCATCACCGAAGGCATCCCTGTCCTCGACATGATGCGTGTGAAGAAAGCGCTGGAAGGCTCAAAGTCCCGCCTCATCGGGCCAAACTGCCCCGGTGTCATCACGCCTGATGCGTGCAAAATCGGCATCATGCCCGGCCACATCCATAAGCGCGGCTCGGTCGGCGTTGTCTCCCGCTCCGGCACCCTGACCTATGAAGCCGTCAAGCAGACGTCCGACAGCGGCTTGGGCCAGTCCACCGCCGTCGGCATCGGCGGCGACCCTATCAAAGGCACCGAGCATATCGACGTGCTGGAAATGTTCCTTGCAGATGACGAAACCCAATCCATCATCATGATCGGCGAAATCGGCGGCTCTGCCGAAGAGGAAGCGGCACAGTTCTTGGCCGATGAGCGCAAGAAAGGCCGCTGGAAACCGACAGCCGGTTTCATCGCAGGCCGCACTGCCCCTCCGGGCCGCCGCATGGGCCACGCCGGTGCGATTGTCGCAGGCGGCAAAGGCGACGCGGAAAGCAAGATCGAAGCGATGAAATCCGCAGGTATCGTTGTGGCTGACAGCCCCGCAACGCTGGGCGAGGCTGTGCTGGAAGCGATCGGTAAATAAACGCGAGGTCCCGGATCAGGTCCGGGACTTCACCCCACATACAACGCAGTCCCGGAGCAAATCCGGGACCTCATCATCGGCAACCCACTGAGGTCAACTTATGAACGACCATTCCCCCAACGACGTTTTCCATGCCTCTTCATTTCTGCAAGGCCATAACGCGGAATACGTGGAACAGCTTTATGCCCGTTATGCCGACAACCCCGGTGCTGTCGATGAAAGCTGGCAGGCGTTCTTCCGATCCTTGGGTGATACCCCTGCAGATGCCAAGGCCGAGGCTGCAGGCCCGTCTTGGGCGCGCGGCGACTGGCCCCCAGCCCCCAACGATGATCTGACCGCTGCGCTTGACGGCCAATGGCCCGCCGAACCCGAGGCTGCAGGCAAAAAGATCAAGGAAAAGGCTGCCGAAAAGGGCGTTGAACTCGACGAGACTCAGGTCCGCAACGCGGTGCTCGACAGCATCCGCGCGCTGATGATCATCCGCGCCTACCGTATTCGTGGCCACCTGATTGCCGACCTTGATCCGCTGGGGATGCGCGAGAACGTGCCGCACCCCGAGCTTGACCCGAAATCCTATGGCTTCACCGCCGCCGACATGGACCGCCCGATCTTTATCGACAACGTGCTTGGCCTCGAAGTGGCCACGATGAACGAGATCATGGCGATCGTGCAGCGTACCTATTGCGGCACATTTGCGCTGCAATACATGCACATTTCCAACCCCGAAGAGGCCGGTTGGCTGAAAGAGCGCATCGAAGGCTATGGCAAGGAAATCGCCTTTACCAAGGAAGGGCGCAAGGCGATCCTGAACTCTCTGGTCCAGGCCGAGGGTTTCGAGAAATTCCTGCACGTCAAATATATGGGCACCAAGCGTTTCGGCCTTGATGGCGGCGAAAGCCTGATCCCTGCGATGGAACAGATCATCAAACGCGGCGGGCAGTTGGGCCTTGAGGATATCGTCATCGGCATGCCGCACCGTGGCCGTCTGTCGGTGCTCGCCAATGTGATGCAGAAACCCTATCGCGCGATCTTTAACGAATTTCAGGGCGGGTCGTTCAAGCCCGAAGACGTGGATGGCTCGGGCGATGTGAAATACCACCTCGGGGCATCATCCGATCGTGCGTTTGATGACAATTCCGTCCACCTGTCACTGACGGCGAACCCCTCGCACCTTGAGGCGGTCAACCCGGTCGTTCTGGGCAAGGTCCGCGCCAAGCAGGACCAGAAGAAGGACAAGGATCGTACCAAGGTCATGGCCGTGCTGCTACACGGTGATGCGGCCTTTGCGGGACAAGGCGTTGTGGCCGAAGGCTTTGGCCTGTCCGGCCTCAAGGGTCACAGGACCGGTGGCACCATGCATATCGTGGTGAACAACCAGATCGGTTTTACCACCGCGCCGCATTTCAGCCGCTCGTCACCTTACCCAACCGATATTGCGCTGATGGTCGAGGCGCCGATCTTCCACGTGAACGGCGACGATCCAGAGGCTGTGGTCCACGCCGCCCGCGTCGCGACCGAATTCCGCCAGAAGTTCCATAAGGACGTGGTGCTGGATATCATCTGCTACCGACGCTTTGGTCACAACGAAGGCGACGAGCCGATGTTCACCAACCCGGTGATGTACAAAAAGATCAAAAAGCAAAAGACCACGCTGACGCTCTACACCGAGCGACTGGTGCGCGACGGGTTGATCCCCGAAGGCGAGATCGAAGACATGAAAGCCGCGTTCCAAGCCTATCTGAACGAGGAATTCGAATCCGGAAAGACCTACAAACCCAACAAGGCCGACTGGCTGGACGGCAAGTGGTCTCATCTGGACCGCAACAAGGACGACTATCAGCGCGGCGCGACCGCAATCGAGGAAAAGACCTTCGCGGACATCGGCAACGCGCTTTCCAACGCGCCCGAGAACTTTCCATTGCACAAAACTGTTGCGCGCCTGCTCGACGCCAAGGCCACCATGTTTGAAACAGGCGAAGGAATCGACTGGGCGACCGGCGAGGCACTGGCCTTTGGTTCGCTTCTGACCGAAGGCTATCCTGTGCGTCTTTCGGGGCAGGACAGTACACGCGGCACATTCAGCCAGCGGCATTCCGGTCTGATCAATCAGGACAACGAAGAGCGCTATTACCCGCTGAACCATATCCGCGACGGTCAGGCCCATTACGAAGTCATCGATTCGATGCTTTCGGAATATGCGGTTCTCGGCTTTGAATACGGCTATTCACTGGCTGAACCCAACGCACTCACACTGTGGGAAGCGCAGTTCGGCGATTTCGCCAATGGCGCGCAAATCATGTTCGACCAGTTCATCAGCTCTGGCGAAAGCAAATGGCTGCGGATGTCGGGCCTCGTGTGTCTGTTGCCACATGGCTACGAAGGACAAGGGCCCGAACACTCCAGCGCGCGTCTGGAACGGTTCCTGACAATGTGCGGCGGCGACAACTGGATCGTCGCAAACTGCACGACGCCTGCGAACTATTTCCACCTGCTGCGCCGTCAGTTGCACCGGACCTACCGCAAGCCGTTGATCCTGATGACACCCAAGTCGCTCTTGCGGCACAAACTGGCCGTGTCAAAGAAAGAGGAATTCACCACCGGTTCCAGCTTCCACCGCGTGCTCTGGGATGATGCCCAGCAGGGGAATTCGGACACCAAACTGGTTGCGGATGACAAAATCAAACGGGTCGTGATGTGTTCCGGCAAGGTCTATTACGACCTGCTGGAAGAACGCGACGCGCGCGGGATCAACGATGTGTACATCCTGCGGTTCGAGCAGTTTTACCCGTTCCCAGCGCAATCGGCGATGAAAGAACTCGAACGGTTCAAGAATGCCGAAATGGTCTGGTGTCAGGAAGAGCCGCGCAATCAGGGGGCGTGGGCGTTTATGGAACCCAATATCGAATGGGTGCTGACACGGTCCAAAGCGAAACACACCCGGCCTACCTACGTGGGGCGCGCCGCCGCCGCCTCGCCTGCCACAGGTCTGGCCAGCAAACATAAAGCAGAACAAACAGCGCTCGTGAATGATGCGTTGACCATCGAAGGAACAAAGTAATGAGCACCGAAGTCCGCGTCCCCACCCTTGGCGAATCCGTGACCGAGGCCACCGTCGCCACATGGTTCAAACAGCCTGGCGATGCCGTGGCCGTTGACGAAATGCTCTGCGAGCTGGAAACCGACAAGGTGACTGTCGAAGTGCCAAGCCCCGTTGCAGGCACCCTGTCCGAAATCGTAGCCAACGAGGGTGACACCGTTGGTGTTGATGCGTTGCTGGCACAGATCAGCGAAGGCGATGCCGCGCCAGCGCCAAAAGCCGAGAAGCGCGAAGAGGCCCCCAAGGCCGAAGAGCAGCCCGCCCCCGCCGCCACAGACGAAGGCGACAAAGACGTTGAGGATGCGCCATCGGCCAAGAAACTGATGGCAGAGAACAACCTCACTGACGTCAAAGGCACCGGCAAAGACGGCCGCGTGATGAAAGAAGACGTGCTCAACGCGCTTTCATCATCCGCGCCTGCATCTGCGCCAACGTCCGCTCCGCGCGCGCCCGTCGCCGCATCCCAAGCGGACCGCGAAGAGCGCGTGAAAATGACAAGGCTAAGACAGACCATCGCCAAGCGTCTGAAAGACAGCCAGAACACCGCCGCCATGCTGACCACCTATAACGAGGTCGACATGACCGAGGTGATGGCGCTGCGCAACGAATACAAAGACCTGTTCTTGAAAAAACATGGCGTCAAACTGGGCTTCATGTCCTTCTTCACCAAGGCCTGCGTGCATGCTTTGAATGAAGTGCCAGAAGTGAACGCCGAAATCGACGGGACGGACGTGGTCTATAAAAACTACGTCAACATGGGCATCGCCGCAGGTACGCCCACAGGCCTTGTGGTGCCGGTGATCAACGACGCCGACCAGATGTCCTTTGCCGCCATCGAAAAGGCGATTGCCGAAATGGGCGCCAAAGCCCGCGACGGCAAGCTGAGCATGGCCGAAATGCAAGGCGGCACTTTCACTATCTCGAATGGTGGTGTTTACGGCTCGCTGATGTCCTCGCCCATCCTGAACCCCCCGCAGTCGGGCATCCTCGGCATGCACAAAATTCAGGACCGCCCGATGGCGATCAATGGTGAGGTCGTGATCCGTCCGATGATGTATCTGGCACTGTCTTACGACCACCGGATCGTGGACGGCAAAGGTGCGGTGACGTTCCTTGTCCGGGTGAAAGAGGCGCTTGAGGATCCACGCCGTTTGTTGATGGATTTGTGATGGATCACGCGCGTGGGTTTCACCCACCCTACGTAGGGTGGGTGAAACCCACGCTTGCCACATAAACCAAAAGGAAACCCTATGACACCTGAACTCCAATACCTCGTCTACGCCGTTATCCTGCTGATCGTGCACGTCCTCGTGCAGGCGACCTTCAGCGATCTAAGCAAAGGCCTTGGCTGGGCGTTGGGTCCACAGGATGAAGAACGTGAGCAAAATGTCACCGCTGCACGGATCGAACGCGCCTTACGCAATTATCTGGAAACCTTGCCGGCTTTCATCGCATTGGCCCTAACGCTTGCCGTCACCGAATTGGGCAACGCCACCTCCGCTCTTGGTGCCGCGATCTGGTTCTGGGCGCGCGTCGCCTATATCCCCGCCTATGCCTCCGGCGTTCCGCTGGTGCGCTCGGTTGCATTTTTTGCGTCATTGGCAGGATTGGTCATGATGATTTTGCCGCTGTTGTGATATGACCCCCGAACTCACCGTCCTCGCCCTCGCCGCTCTGCTCCAAGGCGTCCAGTTCATCCTCATGGCGATCCCTGCCAATATCGAACTCGGCCCCGGCAAAACCATGTCGCCCCGCGACGCCAGCCGCATGGGTAAACCCTTGGTCGAACAAGTCAGCGATAAGACCGCGCGCCTTTTCCGCGCGCTGAACAACCATTTCGAGGCACTCATCCTCTTCACCATCGCCGTTGTCGTCATCACCCTTGGCGACAAAGGCACCGGATTTTCGGCCATCTGCGCATGGACCTATCTGGCCGCCCGCGTTCTTTATGTCCCCGCTTATTACTTCGGCCTCACCCCGTGGCGGTCACTAATTTGGTTTGTGGGGTTCACCTCAACCATGCTGATGATACTGTCGGCCCTGATATGACATATGTATGTACGGGTTGTGCACGCGCTGTGTACGCCCTGTGACACCCTAAAGGAGACCCCATGTCCAGCTATGACGTCATCGTAATCGGCGCCGGTCCCGGCGGCTATGTTTGTGCTATCCGCTGTGCCCAGTTGGGCATGAAAGTGGCCTGTGTCGAAGGGCGCGAAACGCTGGGCGGCACCTGCCTGAACGTGGGCTGCATCCCGTCGAAGGCTATGCTGCACGCCACCCATATGCTGCACGAAGCCGAACATAATTTTGCAACCATGGGCCTGAAGGGCAAAGCGCCTTCCGTCGACTGGAAACAAATGCTGTCCTATAAGGATGACACGATTGCCCAGAACACTGGCGGCATCGAATTTCTGTTCAAAAAGAACAAGGTAGACTGGATCAAAGGCTGGGCTACAATCCCCGAAGCAGGCAAAGTCAAAGTCGGTGACGAAGTGCACGAGGCCAAGCACATCGTTATCGCATCAGGGTCCGAAGCCGCATCCCTGCCCGGCGTCGAGGTCGATGAAAAGACCGTCGTCACATCCACAGGCGCGCTGGAACTGGGCAAGATCCCCAAGAAACTCGTCGTGATCGGCGCAGGCGTCATCGGGCTTGAGCTGGGCTCGGTCTATGCCCGTCTGGGGGCCGAGGTCGAGGTGATCGAATTCCTTGATGCTATCACCCCCGGCATGGACAAAGAAATCGCCCGTCAGTTCCAGAAAATGCTGACCAAACAGGGGCTTAAATTTACTCTTGGTGCGGCTGTGCAAGGCGTCGAAGTCAAGAACAACAAGGCCACCGTCACCTATAAACTGCGCAAAGACGATAGCGAACACACGCTTTCCGCAGACACCGTTCTGGTCGCCACCGGGCGCAAACCCTACACCAAAGGGCTGGGTCTGGAAGAACTCGGCGTTGAGATGTCCGAACGCGGCCAAATCAAAACCGACGGCAAATATGCGACGAATGTGGCGGGCATCTACGCTGTTGGCGACACCATCGCAGGCCCCATGCTGGCCCATAAGGCCGAAGACGAAGGCATGGCCGTCGCCGAAGGCATCGCAGGCCAACACCCCCACGTCAACTACGGTGTCATTCCCGGTGTGATCTACACACATCCCGAGGTGGCAAATGTGGGTGAGACCGAAGAAACCCTGAAAGAACAAGGGCGCAAGTACAAAGTCGGCAAGTTCCCCTTCATGGGCAACGCGCGTGCCAAGGCCAATTTCGCAGGTGACGGGTTTGTAAAGATCCTCGTAGATGCGACCACCGACCGCGTGCTGGGCGCGCATATCATCGGCCCGATGGCAGGTGACCTGATCCACGAAATCTGCGTGGCCATGGAATTCGGTGCAGCCGCGGAAGACCTTGCACGGACTTGCCACGCGCATCCAACCTACTCCGAGGCTGTGCGCGAAGCCGCCCTTGCCTGCGGTGACGGCGCGATTCACGCCTAGATTTCGTGGGCCGGACCGGCCTTTTGTGCCGGTCCATGCCGGCCCCGCTCCTGATGAGGAACGGTTCTCGGGCAGGCAATTTTAGCTGTGACCCGAGAACACTTGCTGCAAAAACAGCACATTGGACGGGCAATTGCTTGCTTTTCGGGGGTTTTCAGAGAGATAACAGGGACAACTGCGGTCGTTTTCTGCCTTGATAGCGGTGACCGTCAATAGTGAGTCCGAGAACACCGCATGAAGCGTTTCATTGTTGCCCTCTTCTTGAGTTTCCTCATCACTGGTCCAGCGCAGGCATGGACAGCGAACTCGGGGTTTTTCGCGGATCTCGAATATGTCGCTGGCACCGACATCAACGCCCCTAACGGCGCATCCCTGTCGCTTTGCCATGAAACAAGAGATATCCGGATTTTGGGATATACGGTTTCCAGCAACATCCTTGGCTATGTTTTGTCCACGGACCGTTGCACAGGACAGATCGAACGGCCCTTCAGCCCGCAGCAAATGGAAACGGCGCAGTCACTGAACCTGATTGACGCGAGCCTGCCTTCTGTGGCGCGCAACAGCCTGCAACGCACCATTCAGAACTATGGCATCTGGGTCGCCATAAGCCTTGCCCTTATCGCCGTCATCTGGCGGCGCATGAAATCGTTGCTCGGTCTCGACCCCACCGCACCGATGCGCAAGAAGGCGACACAGCGCATCCTGACGGCGATGTGTTATGTGGGCAAATGCGACGGGATTGTTGCATCGAATGAAATTGCGCTGATCACCAAAGCAGCAAGCCGTCTGACGCGGACCAACATTCCGTCCACAGAGGTTATTCGCATCACCGACCATATTGACCTGAACCTGACGCCGCAGGACTTTATCAACTTCGGCAAAGGTCTGCGCGATTCCGAGAAAGATGTCATGATGCGCGGTGCGTTTTTGGTGGCGCTTTCGAGTGGACGGATCATTCCAAGCGAATACGCCTTTATAACCAATCTATCCTATGGGATCGGCATGCCCGGCGAAGATTTCCGGCGGGTGATGAACCTCGCGCTGGAAGATCTCGATATCTACGGAACCTAACCCTTCAGCATCCGCAAACCTTGGGTCGAATCGGCGCGCACAGCCAAGCGCAGACCCGGCTCGTCACCGGCCTTCAAGGCTGCAAGGATCAGTTTGTGATGTGCCGGCGGATCGGTGCGGTTCAGCCGCCCGTAAAGCGCCCGCATCGTCGGCCCCAATTGCAGCCACACCGTTTCTGTCATCGCCAGCATCGCAGGGGCCTGGGCGCGCAGGTAAAGCGTGCGGTGGAACTCTAGGTTCAGGCGGATATAGCCCGTTGCATCATGCCGCGCGATAATCTGATGAAAGCCCTGATTGAGCGTCTCTAGCCGTTCAATCAGCGCAAAATGCGCCCGTGGCAAAGCGCGCGATGCAAGCTCGGCTTCCAGCAGGGCCCGCAAGGTGGCCAGCTCTTCAATCCGCTCGTTCGAGAGTTCCGGTGTCGAGACACGCCCCGATGACGACAGGAATAACGCACCTTCGGCAACCAACCGGCGCACAGCCTCGCGTGCAGGCGTCATCGAGACGTCATAGGTTTTGCCGATACCCCGCAGCGTCAGGGCTTCGCCGGGTGCGATTTCCCCGTGCATGATCCGCGCCCGCAAAGCCCGGTACACCCGTTCGTGTGCGGCAGTCGTATTTTCTTGGGGGCGCGGCTGGATCATCATGGGGCTTTTGTGATCACAAAAAGCAGATTGGTCAATCGTCGAAAACAATGCGATGCAGCTTGTCGCCCTCTTCACGCAGCCATTGCCTGTGTTGATCATAGGCAGGGCAGAGTTTTTCAACGACAGACCAGAATGCCGGTTGATGGTTCATTTCAACCAGATGGGCGACCTCATGGGCAGCCACATAGTCAAGCACGGCAGGCGGGGCCATGATCAACCGCCATGAATACATCAAAGCGCCGGTGCTTGAACAAGATCCCCAACGGGACCGTGTGTCGCGGATCGACAGGCGCGTATAGGTCTTGCCCAGTTGCTGCGCATAGCGGTCCGAGGCCTGCGCAAGCGCGTCGCGCGCGGCGTGGCGCAAAAGCGCCTTGGTCTGGACCGCGGCGGACGCACCAGCAGTGACCTCAATGCGATCCTCGGCAATCCGCGCACGTTTGCCGGCACCCACAACAATCGGCATTGCCACCCCGCGCACCGGCACACTCTGGCCCACTTGGGCCACCATCGCAGGGCGCATATCCGCAAGGTGGCCGCGCAGCCACGGTTCTTTGGCGCGCAAGAAAGCGATTCCCTCACGCTCGGGCGCAGATCGTGGCAACGTCAGCGTCACACGACCATCCAGACGCGAAACACGCAACGACAGGCGCTTGGCGCGTATAGAACGGCGCAAAACCACCTCGATCGGGGGGTTGCCTTTCAGGGTATGACGGCCCATATCCACCTTCTTGGTTTTCAAGTGCCAAAGGCTTTGACACAGCCCCTCGCTTATGGCAGTTGGCACCGATCACCCGCAAGGGAAGACAGAGATTTTTGAAGGGATAGCCTATGCCTAAGGAAGAGTGGGGCACAAAGCGCCTTTGCCCCGAAACCGGCAAACGCTTTTACGACCTGAACGCGACGCCAATCATTAGCCCCTATACCGGCAATGAAGTCACCGTTGACACATCCAAGACCCGTACAATGGTCGCGGATGCCGAGGATGCACAAACCGCCAAGATGAAGGATGTCGAAGAAGACGATGATCTGGTTCTTGACGACGACGATGATGAAGATGTCGATCTCGGTGATGATGTTCTGGAAGACGATGACGACGATGACACCGTCTCGCTTGACGAACTTGCGGACGTCACCACGAACGACGATGATTAAAATGACTGCACCGGGCGCGATTTTCTCTTGATCTCGCCCGGCGCGCTGCATAGACAGCGGCAATCAGCGCAAGCTGTTAAGTTGGGGCCTTAGCTCAGTTGGGAGAGCGCTTGCATGGCATGCAAGAGGTCAGGGGTTCGACTCCCCTAGGCTCCACCATCCCCTACAGATCAATACGTTAGCTGATTACTCGAGTGGTGTGACACATGAGTGTGACACACAATGCGGCTACCTGCTTATCTTTCTGTCTCACGCCACGGAGTGTTTTACTTCCGTTGGCCCATACCCCAGAACAATCCCAATCAACCTCGCAAGACCATTCGGGTTTCTCTCGGCACAAGATGCCCACGGGAAGCAAGAAGACTTGCAAGACATCTTGCAGCGTGCGGGGATCATTTCTTGGATCAGGTAGAAGTAGCCAACATGGATCACTCAGAGATACGGGCAACGGTTTACAAATACTTCCGGCAGCAACTTGTGGACGGCAAGCAGCGGATTAATCAAACTGGCCCACTCAGCTCGCAGAAGATCGAGCACTACCAGCAGTCTCTTGAGCTTATGAGGGACGGGAACAAAACCTACTGGCATTCCCTCGGAAGCGAGTATGCACGATCTGAATTGGCCAGCTTCTATGAAGCAACCGGGCTGTCGCCCGAGCATTGCCACGACATACAGCCACTGATCTTGGATGAGATTAGGAAAGCCCGAATTGGGGCTTATGAGGCGATCCTGAGCCATGCAAAGGGTCTTGAGGTGTATGACTTTACCGATGCAACCACCCAACCCACAGCCTCCCCAGACGACCAAGTGCGGCTGTCCGGGCATCCCACAATCAGCGAGGCCGTAGAGGCATTCTTCCGTGTCCATGAAAAGTCCTCAGAATGGACGCCGGGCACCCTCCAAAAGCGCCGTGCAATCCTCGACATCGCCATTGAATGGTTTGGCCCTAATAGGTCGATGGGCGAGATTAGGAAGCGGGATGCATCTGACCTTAAGGAAGTCTTAATCGCGCTCCCCGCCAACCGTTCAAAAGTAGCCAAGCTACGGGGCGTGCCCCTGAGGGAAATGATTAGGGTTGATGACTTGCCAAAGATCAGCAACGCAACGATCAACGCTCACCTAAGTGTTTTCAAGGTATTCTGGGACTGGTCCGAGAAACACGACTATGCCCCGGAGGCGCTGTTCCAGAACATGGCAGTTGGCAAGAAAGGTTCAGGTTCAAAGCAGCGGGCACCTTTCACTCAAGAGGCACTGGAATTGGCCTACAAAGCGCTGACCGACCCAGAGAGCAAGTTCTATGAGAAATCCAGCCACAGATGGGCAACACTGATAGCGATGTTCACAGGGGCAAGACTGAATGAAATCTGCCAGCTACAAATCAACGACATAGTCGAAGACAACGGCCTTTGGATTTTCGACTTCAACGACAATGGGGATGAACTAAAGCGGATCAAGTCAGCGGCAGGCCGACGCTGTGTTCCGCTACACAGCACCTTAATCAAACTTGGCATACTTCAATACAGGGAGCAGATGATTGCACATGGCCACGACAGACTTTTCCCCGACTACTCATACCACCCAAAACACGGGTACGGCGATAAGTTAAGCAAGTGGTTCAACCGGACATTCGTTAAAGCACTGGACATCAAATCAGAGGCACACGTTTTTCATGGACTTCGGCACACGTTTACCACTCGCCTTGGGCAAGCCAATGTAGCGACCGAGGTCATCCAGTTCATCATAGGACATGAACGAGAAGGTGTGACCCATCGGGTGTACATGCACGGATATAGCGCGGAGCAGTGCAAGGAGGCGGTGGAGCAGTTCAAACTATAAGATGAACTCGGCGTTCACAGTTTACGCTCTATAAGGCGCGTTACCAAATCATCGACAACGGCACGAGACATTTCATAGCCTTCGAAGACAGCGAATAACTCCGACACAACCGCGTGCGTCTGATCTACAATCGTCTCGGGCGCTGTTATAAGCGGCACGGAAATCCGGCTCGTTACGCTATCTTGCTGGGCTCTTGCCGTTCCGCTCAGATACCTTGCAGGGTTTGCCCATGAAGAAAGTGCTCTGCCTTTCAGCCCGCTCCAACGAAATGCAAATTCAAGTGTAGTACTTTCTGGATCGCAACTCATTGCGTGTGAAAAGGCACGACCGACTGCTATCGCCTCGGCCACGCGAAGAACTGATATACCAAAGTCCAGTTTCGTAAGGGGTTGAGGCCCGCGCTTTGAACTAGTCAAATCATCTTCCAACGCACGTCTTAAGTAGAACTTTCCAGACGGCTCTTTGCGCATGAAATCCAGATGCTTGCCGCCCCAATCATCATTCAGCGACAGGATGAGCGCCTCCCAGCCCCCGTCGAGAACATAAGGCTGGGATGATGCATCCTGAAATCCTGAACTATCAAGCCAGATGGGCCATCCGGTTAGAGTAGGATTGCTACTGTCCAGCAAACGCAGGAACTCTCGATTGAGTTTTCCCGTATTACACCTGCCAACTAAATTTAGCGCAACTTCGAAACTGCCATGTGACGGAAGTTGCACCCCCGTCTCATTAACTCTGTTGAAGAATTTAGTCTTTCCTTCTGACAGGAAGGACATGAGGTCTTCGTCAACCGAAGGGCTCGTGTCTAATCGCCCTCCTAACTCTCCTGCCATCGCCCTAAACGTGTCAGGCGTGAGACCGGATAGATGACGTCGCAAGAAGCGCCCAATATCAGCTTCGCGGTTCTCAAAACAAAGTCGGACAAGTTCAGGGAGATCACGATGCGGTATCTTGGCTGAACTAACGCGATTATTGGCTTGCAGAGTGCGAAAGTAGATATTGTCCACTTCGACTAAGAGGTGCCCCGACCCGTTGTCTATTGCCTTCTTTACAGCAACGGGGCTGAGAACACCCGAAGGTACGGTAATAACAACAAACTCTTGCCCGTCCAAAACCGGAAACAACACTTCTACATCAAAGGGCTCCGAGGAATGACGCGATGCAATTCCCTGAACTACATCGGGGTGAAACTCGGCTTTGACGTCTGAAGGTACATTTCCAAGGTCGGGTTGCATTGTAGTATCGTCGAAGCCAACAACGAAGTAGCCGCCGTCAAAGTTGCGAAGGGCCTGTAGCCCTTTTACCAGCTTTGCCTTTCCAGATGGAGTGGACGGGTCAAACCAACGCTTCACTTCAACCGAGCGCGTCTCCGACAGTGTCCGAATAAGCTGTTCCGCGTCTTCGAGTTTCATTCTCACCCAAACAAAATGTCCCAATGCACCCAGCGGTGATCCTAAGGCACTTACTAGGAAACGCAACTTCAACCATATGTTGTGAAAAAGCACACTTTATTGTAGCTTTGGAAGGCACTAATCAAGCAAGATAGGAGAAGATAGGAATGGCCGACACGAGGCGAGTTTACAAGATTGACGATGCTACGTTGGTCAGTCTCTTCTCCAGTCTGGCAGACATGTTTCCGGAGCACCCTACCTCCGCGAAATTTACCGTATTGCAGGGGCTGAACTACGACTTAGAGGAAGCCTCTGCACTTGAGGGATTGACTGGTATCTACTCGTTCCAAGCTGCGGCATTCTCAGTCAAACTCGGGTCCAACAGGCAAATTTCGGTCAGCTTCAGAAGGAGCCTTAAGCAGGCGCAAAGCAATCAGTTAGAACCGTCCGCACGCTACGACGAGTTTGATATTTCTTTTGGTGGCGGTGATGGAGCGTTCTGGGAAGAAAACAAAGAACTAATCTCTGGTGTGGCAAGACTTGTCAGTGCCTTAGACATAGCGCCGCCGCATGCAAGAGATACCGACGATGAGACGGTTTTGCATGAGTTGATGCGCGGGATCAGCTCTACACACAGACAAATGCTCGGGGGCTTGGACAAGGCTGTCAAAGATGCCAACGACCGACGCACAGAGTTAGAGCAGGAGGCTGACGAACGTGACAAGGCACGCCAAGCGAAGCATGAGGAAGCGCTAACCGCACTCGCCAAAGAACGTGAGCAACTCCAGCTTCAATCTTACCGATCTGAGCGCCGCCGGATAATGCAGGAAATTACAAACGCTGAGGCGCTGGAGCGGAGACATGGACTTGCACCGACAGGTTCGGCCAGAGCACGATGGGCCGTTTTCTACGCAGCAATTCTCCTAGGTATGATTTCTTTCTTCATCACCTACCAAAGCCTCGCTCTGCTTGGAGCAGATGAGGCGTTAGCCCAGGGTATTATTGCATCCCTACCCGCAGAGTTTGGTACTGCTGAAGTTGTTCAATCAGTTGATACGGCACTCGGTACGACGAATTGGTATCTAATCATCCGAAGTATCTTTTCATCATTGGTGGGGATCGGTGCATTCGCCTACGCTGCTTCATGGCTCCGTTCATTCTATGACAGTGAAGTAGCTGCTGCTCGTTCAATTGACAAATACAACTACGACCTGATCCGGGCCAGTTGGATCATCGAAACAGTTCTTGAGGTGAAGCAAGAGCATGACAGCGTTGTACCAAACCTCTGGATCGAAGGAGTTACGCGAGGTCTATTCACCGAGACGGGATCACAGTCCACTACCGACGAAAGCGTACAAGCGCTCAAAGCCCTCCTCGGATTTACGGCGTCAGCTTCTTTCGGACCGGAGGGACCGAAAGTGGAACTCAACCGCCGTACTGCCAAAAAACTGTCGGATAGTTGATCACATCCCGCGCCGATACTGCTTCCAACTAAGTGACTAAGGGAAATATCGGACATATTTTTGCGAGGGGCTATCTACTAGCCTTATCGCGCCATCTTCCCCCATAGCCTAACGGGTTGATTGGCTATGACACAACCCATTGGATAAGGGCAGATCGCTTGAAAAAGGAGCAGGAGTTGAAGACGCTTAAGGACTATATCAGTGAGGTGGAGGCCCGTAAAAATGACGAGCGGCCCGAAACGGTTGTTTTCTACCACTTTGATGAAACTGACCGTACGGCAGAAGTCGTGATTAGATTACTGCTGAATGAAGCTAAGCCCCGTGTAGACTTAGGTAAAGGTAGAGCGATAATCCATCACAAGGCGCACATTCCCAATAATCAGGATCATCTCCATTTTGAGGTCAAGGGGACAAGATTTGCTGCCATCAACAAGGATGGAACTGCCCATGACAGGAGCCATGGGATTAAGCTGCAGAGGTGGGCTGTTGACGGTGCAAGTAAGCATTATCCAGATTTCAGAGTTCCTAAGGACGGGTTAATCGAAGACTGGTGTTGGCCGACTTCCGGAATACTCAATGAAGATAAGTCTGCAGTAATCCTACCGCCCAGTCTGCTGATAGAGGCGGAGCAGAGGATAATTGGCGTTTGAATAATGGCTTGTCGTGCTCAGAAAACGGTCAAGAAGTCTGCCCGAGTCGCTTGCCCTACATAGACGGGTGGTGAGCGACCCTGGAACGGCCACCAATATCAGGAGTGCTTATAAACGCGTGGTTCTGCGAAGCGTAGGTTGGGGATTGTCCCGCCTCGATGTCTCACTGTTCGGATGTTGGCGATCCTGTCTTGAAAGATGAAACGCGGGCCTTTGGCGTAGGTATGCCTTAATTTGGGCTGGCGACTGGCCGTCTCGTCTGCAATTGTAGGGCGAGGCAGGGCAACATCCTCAATTCATTAATGAACAAGCAAGCGGCCAAATTGCCGCGAGAGAGAATGCATGGGCAATTGGACGGTTACTCCGAATAACGTGAATCTTAACGGGGTGCGCCCATGTCTCGGTTGACGGACCTGATCACTCAGGCGAAGGCCAAGGATGCGGACCTGGGGCGGGAGTTGGAGCGGGAGTTCAAGGCGCTGGCCGGTCGCCGGTCATTCGGGCTGAACTTTGAACGGCACACGCCCGAGACGGTCGAACTGCCCGGCAGGCCCATCCGCAAGGGTGACAAGGTGCGGGTGCTTCCGCCCCGTGGCAGCACGGAGAAGGGCGACAAGCGGCTGTGGAAGGTGGTGCGCACCACCAAAGTCGATGTGCAGCGGGTGGCGGACCTGGCCCTGATCGGAACCGATGAGTCGGAGACGCAGACTGTTCCGGTGGGAGACCTGATCGTGGTGGCCGAGTTTCGGGACTACATCTACCCCGGCTTGGTAAGCACTGGAAAAGTCGAACGGGGCGGGGACAAGCCATTCCATACCGTGATCAACGGAGAGAACTTCCACGCATTGGAAGCGCTGACCTTCACCCATCGGGGGAAAGTGGACGTGATCTATATTGACCCGCCCTACAACAGCGGAGCGAAGGATTGGAAATACAATAACGATTACGTTGAGAAGGACGACTTATATCGGCATTCGAAATGGCTTGCGTTTATTGAGCGGAGGTTGCTGGTAGCCCGGCAGCTATTGAACCCAAAAAACTCAGCGCTTGTCGCAACTATTGATGAAAAAGAATACCTTCGGTTCGGTTTACTTCTTGAGCAAGTCTTCCCCGAAGCCAAGATGCAAATGATCTCCAGTTTGATCAACTCTAAGGGAACTGGGCGCATGAATGAGTTCCGGCGCGTCGATGAATATGTGTTCTTTCTTTGGTTCGGAGACGCAAAGCTCGGAAAGCTCCCAAGTTACGGGAAGCAAGACGATGAGGGCAAAGAGGATGACGAAGAGCGTGAGATTGTGCCGCCAGTCGATGGAGAAGATGAGGCTGGCGAACCGACGTCAGGTATTGGCCTAGATTGGCAGACATTTAGACGCCGCGACTTAGCATCCAAACGCGGCACAAAGAAAGGCGGGCCACGCCAATTCTATCCAGTCTATGTGAATGTCGCTTCGGGACAAATAGAAGAAATTGGTGAACCGCTACCGCATGGTACCCCGCGTGATCAGGCTCCGGAAAGAGAAGGCTGTATAGCGGTCTTTCCAATCCGCAAAGACGGCACAGAGATGAACTGGTCTGCCATCGCACCAACCTTCAAGGAGCGTTGGAAAGACGGATACGCTAGAGCGGGTAAAGCGACGCCTGAAGAACCGCAGAAATACATTATACAGTATCTTAAAGGGGGTTCCATAAAAGACATTGAGGAGGGTCGGGCGGTAGTCCTCGGAAAGGCGGAGGATGGATCAGTGATAGCTGAGTATCCGGAAGAGAAAGCGAAGACCCCGACAACACAGTGGGCGCTCAGGTCTCACAATGCGGAGCATTACGGTACAGAAGTCATCAACTCACTTATACCAGGTAGGACATTTCCGTTTCCGAAGTCTCTTTATGCTGTCGAAGATGCGTTGCGGCTATTCATGGAAGAGAACAGCACTGCGGTCATTGTTGATTTTTTTGCTGGGTCTGGGACAACCGCGCACGCCGTCATGCGTCTCAATCGCCAAGATGGGCAAAAAAGACAATGTATTTCTATTACCAACAATGAAGTCGAAGCGGACAAGCAAATCTCGTTCGGGAAGGGCGCACTTCGCCCAGGTGATCCCGATTGGGAGAAATGGGGCATTTGCGACTACATCACCAAGCCGCGTATCAAAGCCGCGATCACAGGCAAGACGCCGGAAGGCAAGCCGATCAAGGGCGACTACAAGTTCACCGACGAATTCCCGATGGCCGATGGATTTGAGGAAAACGCCGAATTCTTCACTCTCACCTATGAAACCCCTGTCTCGATCAGCCACAACCGCGCCTTCGCCCGCATTGCCCCGCTTCTTTGGATGCGCGCGGGCAGCGAGGGGCGGCGCATTGACGCCTTGCCAGAAACCGGATGGGGCGTTGCGGACACCTACGGCCTGCTGACCGATCTAGACACCGCAGCGCCCTTCACAGAGGCCGTGGAAGCTGCAGGGGCCATTCGTGTCGCGTATATCGTCACCGACGATGACCGGCGCTTCCAGTCCGTCGCCCAGCGCCTGCCGGATGGGGTAGAGGCAGTGCGGCTGTATGAATCCTATTTGACCAACTTCCGCTTTGCGATGGGGCGCTGAGACATGAAATTCACGCTCAAGGACTATCAAGAAGAAGCCGTATCTGGCGTCCTGGACAAATTGAAGAAGGGCCGCAAACGCTGGCATGAGGACAAGGAACTCAGCGCCTTTTCCCTGACCGCCACAACGGGCGCAGGTAAGACGGTCATGGCGGCTGCGGTGTTCGAGGCGCTGTTCTTTGGTTCGGACGATCACGATTTTGAACCAGACCCCGGCGCGGTGGTGATCTGGTTTTCCGATGACCCGTCCCTGAACGAGCAATCCAAGTATCGCCTCATGGAAGCAGCGGACAAGCTGACAGTTTCCGATCTGATCACGGTTGAGAATACCTTCTCTCGCGAAGCATTTGAACCTGGCAAGATTTACTTTCTCAACACTCAGAAGCTGGGCAAGTCGAGCCTGCTTGTCCGTGGGCATGACGCCGAAGACAATGGGGTGGAGGTGGCTAACGGGCTGCCCTTGATGCCCGATGCGCGTTCACACACGATCTGGGACACGATCCGCAACACCATCGAAGACCCGGACATGACCCTCTATCTGGTGCTGGACGAAGCGCATCGGGGGATGAAAGAGCCGGTAAAGGGGACCAAGACAATCGTAACGCAGTTGATCAACGGTCAGGGCGGGGTGCCAGGTGTGCCGGTGGTCTGGGGTATCTCAGCCACAGTGCAGCGTTTCGATGATGCGGTGAAGTCGATGCAGGACCGGACGGCGCTGCCCAATGTGGTGGTGAATTCCAAGCTGGTGCAGGATTCCGGTCTGTTGAAGGACACCATCAATCTGGACGTGCCGGATGAGGTGGGTGACTTCGCCACGGTGCTGCTGCGGCGCGGAACGCAGAAGCTGCGTGACATTACAAAGGCTTGGAATGCCTATGCCGCCGAACAGGGCGAAAGTGGCAAGGTGACGCCGCTTATGGTATTGCAGGTACCCAACACGCCGAACAAGGATGATGTTGGGACATGGCTGCAAACGATCTTTGACACATGGCCCGAGTTGCCAGCCGATAGCGTCTGCAACGTGTTTGGCGAGAAGAAGACCGAGAACTTCGGCGGGCATTCCGTTCCCTACATCGCGCCCGAGCGGGTACAGGAATCCGACCATGTGCGCATCCTGCTGGCGAAGGAAGCAATCAGCACCGGCTGGGATTGTCCCCGCGCCGAGGTGATGGTGTCGTTCCGGGCGGCAAGCGATCAGACGCATATCACGCAGATGCTGGGCCGTATGGTGCGGACGCCGCTTGCGCGACGCATACCCGGCAATGAGCGGCTGAACGCTGTCGATTGTCTGTTGCCGAACTTCAATCAGGCGACGGTGAAGACGGTTGTCCAATCCCTGATGAGCGGCGGCGATCTCGGCGACACGTTGCCCGGACGTCGGGTGCTGATCAATCCCAAGGAAATGTCGCCAAATCCGGCGGTCCCGCAAGAGGTGTGGGAAAAGCTGTTGTCGCTGCCGTCTAAGACCCAACCCAAAAAACAGGCTCGGCCCATCAAAAGGCTGACAGGGCTGGCGCACGAGTTGGCGGCAGATGCGATCCTGGCCGATGCGGGAAAGATGGCCCACGGACATTTGCATGCTTTGCTGGATATGGCCCAGGTCGACTATGCCGAGGCCATTGAGAAGGCACGACAGGCGGTCCTCACAGTTGAGGGCAAGACAGGCAGCACGGCAGTTGGCAGCACCGAGATGACCTTTGACGACTTCGTTGAAGATGCCGATCTAGCAGTGATTGAAGACGCATACAAACGGGCCGCCCGCATGATTTCACCCGATGTGGCCAAGACCTACAGCGAATACTTGGCCGAGAAAAATGGGGACGGCGAAGATGAGGAAGAAGCCCTTGTCGAAGCCCATACAGATGTGGCTGCATTCGGCTTGATCCCGGCCATTAAGGATGATCTGGAAGCCGCAGCGGAAGCCCTTGCAAACGAATGGCTAACCGCTCACGAGGTCGCAATTAAAGCCCTGAGCGACAAGCGGCAGGACGTCTACCGCGAGCTGCGGGAACTGAGCGCCAACCCTCTTGATGTGTCGTTGGCTATGCCGCGAAACAGTTTGCAGCCAACCGTTGAGGTCAAGGAAGACGGAACCGAACAGGCATTGCCGCTCCACGATCACCACTTGCTTTGTGGCGAGAACGGCAAGTTCCCAGCTGCCTTCAATTCATGGGAACGTGAAGTGCTGACCAAAGAATCCCACCGCGAGGGATTCCTTGCATGGTATCGCAATCCGTCATCCGCCAGCCCGGAATCGCTGGGCATTACTTACCCGGATGACGCACATGAAAGCATCATGCGGCCCGACTTCATCTTCTTCTCAACTGGTGATGACGGAGCCGTTCAGGCAAACATCATTGATCCTCACGGGCAATTCCTGGCTGACTCATTGCCTAAACTGGTAGGTTTGGCCAACTACGCTGAGAGCCATGCAGATCATTTTGGCCGCATTGAAGCGGTTGCGGAGGTGAATAATAACTTCCGCGTTCTCGACCTGAAGAACGCAGAAGTGCGAGAAGCCATTCGTCTCGGGCCTAGCGCGAAGTCCTTGTTTGAAGGTAAGGCAGCTAAGCCCTATCCAAATTCAGTGGTGTAGCCGTCCAAGAGTGCATTCCCCCCTTCCAAAAGGCTTTTGGACGGGCTGAAGCATGGAAGAGAATGATTCGCGTGTCTCTTTGACGAGATCGAGCGGGTTAGCGCGGTATCGGAGCGCAGCCGCAGCAAAGTCAGTTATTAGCCATTGTAAATCCCTGACACATTTTTTCGGGCAGGTATCTATACCGTCTCTTCTGCACGTTTCCCCCATACCCCTTCACCTTATCTCGTTTGGTGCTTGTTACATGCAGGCTTTCAAGCATGCAGTGGTGAGGTACGGTCCCCCAATGTCTCACAGGGCATGGTCATACGGGATGTCTCGACAATCATTCGCAAGTGTCTCACATAATACCCATTGACACTTTTGAGACATTCGCCCTAGACAGTCTAAGATGTCATTGAGACACTTATAGGGATTGAATGATGATTGTTGGATACGCTCGCACCTCGACACTGGACCAGACCGCAGGCCTTGAAGCCCAGCAACGGGACCTGACCCAAGCTGGCTGTGAGAAGGTCTTTGTTGAGCAGGTTTCATCAGTGGATGTGAAGGCCCGAGAGAAGCTCGCTGAGGCCCTTGAGTTCATCCGTGACAGTGACACCATCGTGGTCACCAAGTTGGACCGTATGGCCCGCTCAGTGGCTCACCTGCTGGAGATACTTGAGGCCATAGAGGCCAAGGGCGCATCCCTTCGCATTCTCGATATGGCGATTGATACCAGCACTCCCAATGGCCGCCTGATGTTGAACATCCTTGGCAGCGTTGCGCAGTTCGAGCGTGAGATCATGCTTGAGAGGCAGCGAGAGGGCATTGCTAAGGCCAAGGCTGAGGGCAAGTACAAGGGCAGGAGCCCAACAGCCCGCGCAAAGACTGATCAGGTTCTGACGCTCAAGGCAGAGGGCATTGGACCAGCAGAGATCGCCCGGCGTCTCAGAATTGGTAGGGCAAGCGTCTATCGCATCCTTAAAGAGCAAAAATCTGGTGGGCGCGAAGCGCCAGAAACAGACCCTCTGGCTATGGTCGCTACACCAACTGCTTCAGGCTAGCAGATAAACCGTTCCTCAGGCTAAACTGACCCGAAGTTGCCTTAAGCCCGTATCTGCATTGGCTATTTGCTTTGTCTGACTGCGTGTCTTATGGCACTAGTCAGCAGCTTCTAATCGGTTTAGTCCGACTACCGATGGATGGTCTTGCTTGTGGGTGCATCTATTTGCTTTGGTTTAACCCGAATTATAGGCAAGTCTGCT